>NZ_CP100402.1 GCF_024218795.1 Halorussus aquaticus | reverse complement strand
TCGCAGACCGCTTCAACCCTACTCGGGTGCGTCTGGAACGAGGTGAATCCGCTTTCCTTCTGAGTTGTAGTCGTCGACGTCGATAGCGTCCGAGGAGTCTTCGATTGGCTGGACGCGGTCGCCTCGCATATACTGACGGTCTCAACGTGACGGTCTCCGTTGACCTTGGACCATAGCCGAGACAGTTGCGGCAGGAGATTATCGAGTTGAGCGAGAGCGTGATGATGTGAGAAGACTGCGTAGTTACAGCGGAGCTATCTAAAAAGACGGAGAAGGGGAGAATTGCAGTAAGGGCATACAGACGGATTGTTGAGGACGACGTAAAATCTCTGTCTCTGAGTTTGGAACGAGGGAATCGATTCTCAAACACCCTGATCTCGGAAGCGGAGTAGTTCGATATCTATTGGAAGGTCCTCGAAATCATCGTCTGCTCCAGCGACGAGCGTTGCATCCCGTTCGTGGGCCAGCGCAACCGCGTGAGCGTCGGCGAGCGAGATATGACCATCGGCCTTCAGTTCGCCAGCGAGCCGCCAGTCCGCCCGCTCGATGCCCCAGGCCACGACGCTCGAGGGCACGGAGGTCTCGGTCGGCCGCAAGGAGCGATGCGTCAGTCGGCGTATCGTCGTCAGTTCCCTCGAAACGGGCGACGAGATAGAATACTTCACTGGCGTTCGCCTCGGCGAGATAGCCCTCGGCGGCGGTCTCGAAGACGTCGGCCAGCAGGTCAGCGACGATCTCGTGGCCGGGTTCGTCATAGAGAAATGCGATGAGGGCTTCGGTGTCGAAGACGTACGCGTCGGTCATTCGTCACCGTTCTCGTCAGCAGACGGTCGGAGGCGCTCCGCGCGCTCCTCCTCGCGACGTTGCTCATCGTCCTTCAACTCGCGCACCTTCTCTAGCACCTCGCCCGCTTCGTGGTCGCCAGCGTGGATACCGTGGAGTTCATCAAGCGAGGGGATAGGCTCAATGACGATGCAGTCGCCTTCCTCGTAGACGAACACCTCACCGGGCGTCTCGATACCGAACTTCTCCCGGAGGGCTTTCGGAATCGTCGCTTGGCCCTTCTGGGAGACACGTACGATTTCAGGGTTCCGAGTGTTACTTGTCATTCTTAGTTGTACATAGGGTTTCCAGTATTACTAAAGGTGTCGGCGAGAGCATAGCAAACAAACATTTGTACAGAAGTCTCGAATCACGCTCCCATCGCTCCGCTCAAAAATCAGACGCTGAAGAAAAACAGAATACTATTCACCAATAGATTCCGATAACGTTCACTTCTAAGTGCGCCGTGAAGTCCCGTTCTGAATAGTCAGTAGACTGTGGCTGAGAGGTTTGGTTTTGATGGAATTCCGACCGTAGAGAAGAAGGATTATCCGAGAAAAATTCTCAGACAAAACCTCCGTAAATGCTTTATACGTCTCTTTCAGGAGTTCAACCTCCTGCTCAAATGCGACTATCGCTTCTGGTGAGTACGCATTGATTGCCCTATCTACGACTTCATCTACTTGGTCATCATTGACAGAGGTATTGGCTTTCTCAACAAGGAACTCCACGAAATTCTGAACTTTCTGCTCGTCAACTTCCGATGTCTTACTCGACGCCTCAACACTTGCTTCAAAGGCATCTATTGCCGCCTGCAACCGACCTTCAAGTTCTGTATTGTATTCTTCAGCAAGATCGTCCGAAATACTCTCTAACACCCGAACCAGCTTCATCGGATACCAATTGGACTGGACAGCTTCAACGCGACAGAATACCCGGAACTGCTTACTGGATGCCAATGTCTGGATGGGCTCAGTCCATAACTCTGTTTCATCAAGTAACGTCACAATATTGAATGTATCTCCCTCAGAATCCCTGCGAATATTTCCACCGTCGTCCAACGAGAGGCCATCAACTTCAATCTCAACAGGAATCTTGTCACCAAGGCTTTCTTCAATGACTTGTAAGTCTTCCTGAGCTATGATACTTTCCTCGGGAGCAGCAGTGTTGATGTACTCGATAGCTCGGTACACTCTGTACAAGGGGTGAAGTCGGATAATCCCGCGAATTTCTAGAACAGCCCCACGATTTAACTCCGATAGCCCAAGGCTATTCTGTAAGTCATATGTATTGTCTTGAGCAAGCGAAATCTTTGGCACAATCTTCTCATGTTCGTAGAGACGTGTGAACTTCGACTGAATTAAATCAAACGAGTACACGTTCTCTGTCTCAGTACTCTCCTTTGAGATGCGTTTCGTCCCTGCACTAACGTTTACAGGCCAGCACCTGCGCCAGCGTTTGCATTGTGTTTGCTCGTGTTGACGTTGCTCTCACGGTTTGTCTGTTCGGCTGCAACTCGCCCAGAATCCGTCGACGCCAGGAGGCTCTGAACACTTCGTTGATCAATATAGACGAATTCACGAAGTTGCGGGAACTGATGGCCATCTTCGCTTGAAGGGTCGCCCGATGCTTGTCCGAACCACCATTGTCGCCAATAGTTCCGGAGTCCAGAGAGATTCATGTTTGTGCCTCCGCTCGGCGGGCTACACTTATGCTAAAGTGTTCCATTCGGACGGTATCTGTTCCGTCTCGAAGTGCTAGATATTTTGCTTGCTTGACGACAGCAGCCAAATCAGCACCCGAGAAGTCATCAGTTTTCTTAGCGATATCAGAGATATTTACGTCATCAGAGATAGGTGTCTCATTGAGGCTAATCTGGAGGATATCTTTACGGGCTTCCAATTCAGGTTTAGAGAACTTCAGCGAGTATCGAACCGTCCAGGGCGAAGTATTGCTTGGTCAATCTCATCGACGAGATTGGTTGCACCGATAACAATGATATCACCGCGTTCGTCGAATCCGTCTAGTTCGGAGAGCAATTGGGCGACTATTCGACGCTCAGTCTCGTCCGCCTGTCCGCGGGATGGAGCCATGCTATCAAGTTCATCAAAGAAAATAATACTCACGTTCCCAGTATCGTCTGCAGCTTGCTCGGCTTCCTGAAACACATCCCGGATTTGGCGTTCGGTCTCACCGTAGTACTTACTAACAAGTTCTGGACCGTCAACGATAAAGAGATCACCGTCAACATGGTTAGTTACCGCCTTTGCAGTTCGAGTTTTCCCCGTTCCCGCAGGTCCATGAAAGAGTAGCCCTTGAGAGAGCGTGATATTAAGAGTATTCCGTAGCCCGTCGTTTTCGTCGGAAAGCGGCCGAATAACCTGTTCTCTGAGTGTACGCTTGACATGGTCAAGACCACCGAGATCGTCTAACGTAACGGTAATGTCACCGTCATATCGCCATTCATAGTCGTCAGTGTCAGTATCTGATTCAGAAGTAAGATCGTCTATATTAGGTGGGCTGGGTGAAAGGGTGTCATGATACGTCCATGCGCCAGTGACGGCTATCGTTTCGCCCTCGTTGACGTCTTCAGGAACACGGGTTACCGTTGAGAGGCCTTGATTATGTCGAACGATAGCTATTCCATCAAATGTATCCTCAACGACAGCTGCGATGTTACCAGAAGAAAATCCGTTTCGAGAATCTATATCGATAGCGCGGTCATCACCGGTTTGTTGCGCTTCTATCTCAACGACATCGCCCAGTTGAACCGAGTCGTATTCTGATTCGTGAGGGACGAAATTCGCCACTCGCACTTCGCTACCCATCCGCCTTACTACGAGAAGCTCTGTATCGGAAAGGCGTTCAATGACCAGTCCTGCATAGTCGTCGGGCATTTGATGGCTTTTCACACCCTTGTATATAAAAACCTTCCAAGCGGAGATAGCTTCCTTCAAAGAGTTCCAACATTACTATTCAATCTCAATCGCCGATTGATTTTCTGCTTTTCCACCGTCGACCATTAGAGAAGGCACGACAGAAGCGACCCCCATCCAGCAGTTGGATGGGCCGCGCGCTCGACGAAACACGCTCTGAACCCAAATTTGAAAAAATAAGCGATACAGGAACCAACGACACCGAGTCCGTTGGCTCAGAACCGTGTATAAACTGGATGGGACCGCCCAGAACCCACGGGCACGTGCCGATGATGTGGCCTCAGCCCTACTCGGGTGCGTCTGGAACTCGACAGTACCTACCAGTTCGTCGTCCGGCGCGTGCTTCAACCCTACTCGGGTACGTCTGGAACGATGTATTGGGTGTACTTGTTCGGTTGGGGTGTTTCCTTACTGAGTGGAGGGACTGCGCGCTATGGTTTTGCAACGCCGTAGAAGTCTTCGATGGCGGTTTCGGTGTCGTTCTCGAGGGCGTTGAGTCGGTCGTGATGGAGGTTTCGCCATTCTTGACCGACCCGAGCAAGCTCCGAGTCGGCTAATTGGTAGCCGTCGATGCGGCCGAGGGAAACGCGGTCAAGGATGCCGAGATCAACGAGGAAGTCTTTGTGTTGATGGACGGTTGACTCGTCGAGGTCGGACTCAGTGGCGAGTTCTCGGACGTTGAACGCTTGGTCGGGATGGGCGAGCGCGGTCTCAACGATTCTGAGTCGTGCTGGATGGCCGTAGGTCTTCGTTAGCGGGCCAGCGTCACCAGTCATATCCGTTTCTGGTCACTCACCGCGACTAAACCTTGGGTTCTCCTACCGAGGGTCGAAGAGACTGCTGGAGTTGGAGATAGCGTCGGTAGCGGCCACCTCGGGGACGAGTACAGGCGAGAGCCATTGTTCACTACCAAAAGTGGACGGGCATACAAATCCCTCATCCAAAGGCACGTCAGGCGGTCCAGTCGGAGACGGGAAACTCGTCAAACCGCTCGTCGTTCGAGTCCGGAAGCACGTACTGCTCCCACTCGTGGACGTCCGGGTCGCCGTAGTCGCCGATGTCCGGGTGTCGAGGAACGTCGTCGTAGTCGGCGAGTTGCTCGCGGATGATTCGGCGGGCGCGTTGACCCGCCTCGGTGTCACCCCCGAGTCCGTCGAACACCCACCTCGGCTGCACCGTGAGTTCGAGACCGTGGGGCGTGTACCTGCTGTGACGACGCTCGTAGGCTGGCGTGCGGGCCACCACGAACATCGGTTCGCCAGCGTAACAGAACTCCCATTTGGTGTCGGTGGGGTCGCTCGGTACGTCCTCGGGCCACGGCTCCGGGTCGTGACGGTGGAGGTACGCGAGAAGCTCCCAAACCTCGTCTCGGTACTCCGCGACCGAGTGTTCTTCCTCCTGCGGTTCGAAGAAGATGGCTAGCGCGGTGACGTCGGCGATGTCCGGCGCTTCGTCGAGGTAGTCCGCGAGTCCGTCGGCGACCGTTTTCTTCCCGGCCTCCGTGGTCGCGGCGGGCGCGAACAGGTACCGGAGGTCGCCTTCTTGGTGGGCGTCGACTGCGAAGTAGCAGGGATACGGCATCTCCTCGTCGGTCATCGTCTCGTGAAACGCGCGGTAGCGGTGGGTCTTCCACTCCGCGAGTCCGTCGTCGATGGCGGACTCGATCTGAAATTTCGTCTGAAGACTGCTCACAACCGTACTAGAGTAGGCGACTGATTAAACTCCTGCCCGTCGAACCGGGCCGCGAGGACGATGGCTTACGGCCGGTCGTCGTGGACGGAAGCGAGGTCGACAACGGTTCCGTCGGGGGTTCGTAGGTCGATGGGCGTGAGCGTGGTTCCGCTGGCGACGCCCTTCGCCGAACACGCCGAGACCGCGACTATCGCGTCCCGCTCTGCTTGGAACGTCACCGCGTCGCCAGCCTCGGCGGGACTCTCGCGCACGTCGAAATACACTTGATCGGTGACCGTCGAGTGCTGGAAGAGGTTCATCGTATCGGGGACCGATGTGTCGAGGCCGTAGGCGTCGAGCGCCAGCGAGAGGTTTTCCCGACAGCCGCCGGGTTCGTTCTGATACCCCTCGCTGGTCGGGCGGTCGGTGAGCATCCAGTCGGTGCAGGGGCCGAACATGATGTCGTGGACGCCGCAGTCGTCTTCGGTGATGGTAAGCAACTTCTCGCCCGCCGTCGTGTAGAGCGCGTCTCCGGTCGAGATGCGGAGTTTACCGTTGCAGTCGCGGGTGTACGACTGGGCGAACCTCTCCGCGGGGTCGTCGCGGACGAACGCCACGAGGTCGGCGACCTGTCGCGATTCCGGCGTGACGACCTCAAACGTCTCCCCGGCGGTGACCCCGAACGCACTCCCGCTCTTCGGTGGGATTCGATGGGTCTCCACGAATGAGCCGACGGTCGCCTGAGTGAAAAATCACCGCCCGCCGGTCGCGTCGGTCGTTCATCCTAAGCCGCATATTTGTACACACGCCCACTCGGAATCCTAGTTCTTTTCGACCTGCTGGAACAGGATGAGTATTTAAAGAAGGGTCGAAGATCCGACTCAATCAGGCCGGTCGGCGGGTCAGTTCGCACTCAGTCGAGACCATTGTACACACAGGGGTTCGCAAGACGTGTGCAATTCTCGGCAAGCGCTGGCGTTGACGCCTGACCAAGTGGTTACACCGAACCATGGTTTCACTGACTGCATTGGACGGGACTATAGAAACGGATGCTCTCTTATCTCAAGCAGACTGTTCCCTTCCTGAGGCGAGCGACCCGAAATGGAAGCTGTAGATTCGCTTGCAGTTGCGGAGAATACGCTTGCCCGCATCCAGAGTGCGGGAGCATCTAAGACAGCGAGGTCGGACTCAGTGGCGAGTTCACGGACGTTGAAAGCTTGGTCGGGATGGGCGAGCGCCGTCTCAACGATTCTGAGTCGTGCTGGATGGCCGTAGGTCTTCGTCAGCGGGCCAACGTCGCCAGTCAGGTCCGTTTCTGGTCACTCTTCAGGACTAACCCTTGGGTTCTCCTATTAGTGGTCGAAGCGACTAGCGGAGTCGGGGATAGCGTCGTTAATCGTGTCGGTGGTGGCCGCCACTTCGTAGCCGACACTCACGGGGAGTCCCACCGCATGCAGTTCGCCGAGGCAAAAATCGCGTGGCTGAACGACGGTCACGGGAAGGAGTTGCTGTCTAACCCGAGACGACCGATGAGATACTCGCCTACCTTGACCGATACGAAACTGGCAATCTACGCTGTGCGCTTGATGGTCGAGAATACCGTTATGCGATTTCGGCGGATTATGGATATTTGATGTCTGATTAGCGATCTACGTTGAAGAGGTCTTCCACATCGAATGTCTGGGAAGCTACCAATGCCGCGCCCATTTCTTTCACAACGGGATCATTGAGGGGTTCTGAGTTCTCCGCCATCGTTTTACGGATTTTCTCTTTATCCGGCTTCTGGCCAGACGGATAACCAAGTGCCCTCACGACTTTGATGCGTCCCGGTTCAGGAAAATGGTACGATGAGCCGAGGAACGAAGCCTTCGGGTACAAGTCGTCGAGAACGGCCGAGGTTACCATCGACCAGGGGGCCGCAACAGCGTCAGCCACGTCTGCATATGCAACATTTTTCGTATACAATTGATCGCTGTCATCAGAATACTCCACAAGTAGGCGTTTTACACGCTGTATAGGTTTCACGGATTCATCACCTACTATTCGAATAACCGTGTCCTCCTGAACGGCGTAGACATCCTTTGCCTCTGTAGCAGACCAAATTTCCCAATTCTTGTATTCTTCTTGCTTTGCGGCACGGGTTGCAAGTGCTTCACGGAAAGCTTGTTGCTTGAAGCGAATAACAGCGACCTCCGCTTTGGGGAAGCTACTGCCGTATGCCTTGATGTTCTCAATGTCGAAGTTAACCGCACCTTCGTCCCAGCCTCTTTTGGACGGTATGAGGACTGTACCGCCAACTTTCTCTTCATACTCGCGTATATCTGATAAATCTACAGAAACGATACTCGTTCCAAATCCACTACCGTCTTCAGAGCTTAGATTCTGAATAGACTGGAGAAATTGGTGGGAGAAGGGGGGTTGAGATTGACTCGACGAATCACCGGCGGTCGTTGAGTCTATCTGTGTATTCGATTGCGCCGTTGTCATCGAACCAGAGTCGATACTTGACTGAAGCGAAGAACAACCCGCGAGGGCCGTAAGCCCACTAGTACCAAGGGAAACCGTGAGTTTGAGGACATTCCGCCGTGAACTCCCTCCGTCTGGTACATCCATATCCGCTATAATATAACCAATCACATATCAGACTTTATGACCTATATCAGCACCAGTAAAGAGCTATCTCATTCCTTCCTTGAATTCGCTTAGGTATTCACTCACTGAGTGAAAACGACTCTGTATGATCTCGTTCTACGGCAGTTAATTATATCTGATTGATTCACCAACACGGGTCGTAAAACCACAGGAATCAATCCCAGAATTGTACACATTTTGAGTCGTGCTAGATGGCCGTAGGCCTTCGTGAGCGGTCCAACGTCGCCAATCATGTCTGTTTCACTCACCGCGACTAAACCTTGAGTTCTCCCACTAACAGTCGAAGAGACCACCGGAGGCGGGGACAGCGTCGTTGATAGCGTCGGTAGCGGTCGCCTCATAGCTGACACTCGCGAGGACTTCGTTGGCTAATCCAAGCGTAAGACGCCATTTTGATCTTCCAAAAAACTTCTTTCACAACCGTCTACCTTATAAAAATAAATTGTAATTATTTATATTATAATATATATTATATAATATACTCTATAACACCAACTAAAATGTAAACTAATAAAAATAATGGCCATAGGCCGATATATACTGCTCCTAAAGGTTCACCGAGACCGGAACCAAGTTCTGCACGTAACATTAGTAAGAAAGCTAACAGGAGGAAAATAACAGGCGAAATAAGGCCGAATAAGGAGAATAAGAATGTGGGAACTATCCCAGTAGCTATCATTCCAATACCAATCCAAATCTTAACTTTAGTACTGACATTGGAATCATACTCAAATAAAATAAATAATAATAATATAAGTAGCAGGTGGATTAAACCGGCCAAAAACGGGTAGTAAATCACATTTTGATGAAGTCCGTTGAAGGCCACATTAATTTTCAATCATAACGGGCATCCCATCAAAATAGCTCGGCCCTCTTGAATTACCAACCTTAACTAGCTGAGTGTTGAAATTATACCCAGTCCATTCCTGTTTAATGAAATCTCTACCGGTACTGATTTGCCAATTTGTATTGTTGGGGTTAATGTATCCATGGTGCCACGGGTCAAAATGAATTTGACCAGCTGCACTAAAACCACTATCCACAGAATTTCCGATTTTGAATACTCGGATGTGCCACTGGTCAGTAGTTAAGTGAGCAGCAGGCGCGACTGCCTTTGGATGAGGGACTGCAGTATCTTTTTTGTCTTTACGGGGCCCCATCCCTCCATCATCATGGGCTATAATGTATCTCGAATTTGAGGGCCACGTTTTCTCCCACCCATTTCCATTCATCTTCTCAACCACATCGTCTGCCTTTCGTAGCTGACGATCATATGACCAAAACGCATTAATCTCGGACCGAAGGTGGACAAGCTCTTCCCTATTTTCAGACTCCTGCTTTGGCTCTAATCTTTTTCTCCATTCCTCCACATCAAACAACGAGGGACTTTTTCTACTGTATACAAATAGAGGTCCGCTATACGCATTGTCTTTTGGATTGTCAGACAACTCTGCTGAATGTATTATATCCTCAATTTCCCAGAACTCTTCTACGGTACCAAAAGTAGATCGATCAGTAAGGGAGGCTATCCAAAGAGATTGTAGATCTCCTGACAAAAGATCCTGTACTAACTCACTGGTAAAATCTTTGCTTCTTCATATGATTCAATATGCTCTTCAGTTTTGCTCCAAGTATTATTAGGTATAAAATCATTATTATTCCCGCCGTCCGCTAAGAGATGATCACGCAAAATCGCACCTTCCCTCCGACCATCAATCGCCGCTTTGAGATCATTTACCGGGAGTTCGACCTTTTCTATCGGCTCAAAAGGGACTTCGTCGGTCCTACTTCCCTGATCGGGAGATATACAAGACTCATGACAAGGATTTTCCTTAGTAGTAAAAACAAGTTCACCATATTCTTCGTCAAGGGATTCGCTAATGAAAGAAGAGGCGTGCTTGAATACATCTGGGTCCTCTTTGACCTCCCAATACCAATGAATCCTCACGCCTCCAAACTCGTGTTCTTGTTCTAATTTTTCAACAGCCTCCTCTATGAGGTATACTTCCCCTTCCATAACAAGACACCTAAACACTAGCCATAACAATTAATCATTCTATATTAATTCCTTCACTTGTGGCTGGGAGTTTGTTATAGAACAATGGTAATATGAGGAAATGAAAAACAAAAGTCAACTGTAAAATTGGTATTCTTAGGGTGACTATCATAATCAGGTATTCCACTAATAATATTCCTTCTAAACCGCACAGTTTCCATCACAGGTTTTATTGACCACCAAATTAGGTCAACGTTGATCAGCATACATAAGGTATAGCATTTGTCTTGTCTCAATCCAAGATACCCCTCGGTTCAATACAAGGCAAAATTACAGAGTCAGAACAGTTAAAAATACCAAGCAGCTCCATTTCTGATGTAACGGTTCGCAGGAAGACGAATCGCGATGGGTCCAGCATCGCGGCCGAGTTCGCGGGCCTTCGTTGGCACAGGCTCCGCGAGTAGTCCAGCACCGACTAGCAACAGCTATCGCCACAGGACCATGCAACACTCCCCAGTTCCACCGCAAGAGCGTATCGCTTCCCAATCAGTCGAGCGTCAACTCACCCTCAAGGTACGCCCGGCCACGCCACGTAATCGAATAGTAGCCGGGGTCCTCCCGCTCGACCAACTCCGCATCGTGCAACTCTCGGCAGGTAACGCCGATGTGGCAGAGTCTTTGTATCCAGCACTCTGGGTGAGACATTTCGGAGAGAGCCGCATTTTATCGGAGCGCGAAGAAGGCGGGGTGTCAAGCGCCAAGAGTTCGAGAATGGCTCGATGTGCGTCAGTCGGCCCATTCTCTTCCAAAGCCATGGAGAGACATTCTTAAGCCCAGAATTTAATTTGCGTGATTCAATTCTTCAGACACTTACTTGGGTTCCTAGGCATTTAGATGAGTGTATAGATTTAAGTTGCGTTAGTTATGAACTGAGAAACAACGGGAACGAGACGCGGATTCGACGCTCTCGGTTTGACGCATCGCAGAAACGATGCGGACCCGATGCTGGAACCATCGGGGTCCGCGGTTCGCTCCCGTACCCAGACTACGGAAGCATGTACGCATTCACCGACGCGGGACTTGAATCCCCCGCACGACGAGCGGATAGTCCGTCAATCGCACTCACCGGCGGTCAGGGAGGTGTGGCGGCGTGACGGCCGAGACAGTCTCGCTCACTGACTTGCGGGCGTTCGAGCGCGACCTGCTGTACGCTGTCTGCGCGCTCGAAGACGGTGAGCCGCCGAAAGGTCTCACTATCAAAGCGCGTCTCGACAGCGTGTACGGCGAGGACCTCAACCATAGTCGGCTCTATCAGAATCTCGACCGACTGGTCGAGCGCAACCTCATCACGAAAGGCCGGAAGGACGACCGGACCAACGAGTACGCGACGACCGACCACGCCCGACAGCTTCTCGTCGAACACGCCAAACGCCGCGCCAACGCTGTCGGGCTAACCGGAGGTGACTCCGAATGACACAACCCATTGGGTTCGGTCCGGACTTAGACGAGGCCATTCCGGAGACGTTCGATGTCTGCGAGGACTGTGGCACGCCCACCGTCCAACTCTCCTCGCACACCTGTCCTGACCCGGACACAGTCGCGGACCCGTCACGGGAGGAACTCGACCGGCGCACCGAACAAGACCCCTTCCCGGACTCCGAGACCGTCCTCATCCAGCAGGCGCGTCGAGCGACGAGTTACGCCTACCACGAAACCGACGCGAACAACCAACCGCTCTGTCCGGCGACCACCGACAACGGACTTCAGCAACTCACCCGAATCGAAGCCCAAAACAAGCGGTACGCGCCCTGCCAGTTCTGTCACCGCATCCGCCGTGCCAACGCGGACAACGGAGGTGGCCAGTGATGTTGAGCCGCCGGAGACGGATTGCGAGCGACCTGACGAGTTACAAACGCGACCTCCTCTGGGCTGTCCACCGGGCGAACCACACCGAAGAAGAGGAAACTCCCGTCGGGGCAGACGTCAAACGAGAACTCGAAGCGCTCGGCCAAACGAATACTGAGGGCGGCCAGTTCTATCCCCGTCTCAACGAACTCGTCGATAGTGGTCTCGCCACGAAGGACGACCATCCGAACGACGCTCGCGGCTTCACCGTGGAGTTGACCGAGGACGGGAAGGCCATTTTGAGTGAGTTGGTCCTGCGGACTGCCGAGTCGCTCGACATGGACGTTCCTGAGTGTGCGCTCCCTAGCTCCGACGTGCGTCCACGAACGCGAGGTGAGACCTGATGCTTGCGACGAGAGCGCTGTGGGCCACGCCACGGCGACTTCTCGGGGGTATCGACGACGGCACGACGTCCAGCAGCGCGTAGGCCGTCACTCGCACACCCCATGCCCAGCGACAAGCTCACCCCCACGCGCAGAGTCCACTCTACGTCCATCGGCCGTCCACACGTCGTCCCGAGGGTCCGAGAGTCCGGCGGCCATCGAGACCGACCGCGTCTCTCCGGGGACACGTCAGCGGACGGCGTGACTGGCTCTAGCTGCAGGGAGGTGGGTCGATGACCTATCATGTCGTCGGCTGTAGCACCTGCACCGACTACTGGCTCGCCGAAAATATCCGCGGGCAGGCCACCGCCGACTGCCCGTACTGCGGAACGACTCACGAGACAGCAAAGTTAGACAGCAAGTACGAAGGCGACGACCGCGCGGTCGCCGCGGAAGCCCGCGCACAACTGGTTGCACGAGCCGCCGACCACAACGACGCCTACCAAGACTTCAAGGACACCCACGGCCCGTACGCCGAGCAAGAACAAGAAGTCGAATCCCGATTCGACCTCGTAGAGTGGCGCACCGACTTCCTCTCCGACAAAGCAGAGAATGTCTTAGCCAAGTATTACAACCTGTTCGCCGGCGAAGCCACAGAAATTTTCGCCGAGTACCACAACCGGTACGCCGACGAAGCCACAGAGGTTTTCGCCGGATATCACGACCTGTACGCCGACGAAGCCAGAGATGCTTTCGCCGACTATCACGACCGGTACGCTGCCGAAGTTGAGCGCGTTCTCTCCGAGGACTCCGATGTGGACACAGAGTTGGACCGTGGAACCGACGGGTCGATACAGGTCAAACAGGAGACGCCGCCAGTTGACGCCGTCCCAGTCACAGTAGATAAACCAATCTCTCGGCTTTCGCGAGTCGTCATAGACAACGACTGTATTCAGCAGGCTATCCTCACCGTCCTTGAGGACCTTGCCGCAGACTACCCATCCCACGAACTCCGGACCGTCCTGGAGGAGAACGACCTCGACCTCTCCGAGACCGACCTTGCCGCGCTCGCCACCCAACTCCACAAGGGGAGTGAGCGCGCCGCACTCACGATTATCGACCGACTCCAGCACGTCGCGACCGGGCGGTCCAGTACCGACGACGCTCATATCATCCCCCGACTGCTCGCGCTCAGCAACGAGACACCAACTATCGCGGCGACGGTCACCGACGATTTCTGGGAACTGCGGGCAAGCCAGCGCCGGACTGTCGCGGACTACCTCACCGCCCTGTCCGCTGGCACGGACCTCGTTCTTGTCGGTCCCCGACTCACACTCCGCAACCTGCACGATGACCAAGGCGCACGCCTCCCCGTTAGCCGAGAAGACATCACATCCGCTGGTAGCCACCGGACCGAAACCATCGAGGCGGCACGACAAACCCTCGGCCGGGACAGTCCGGAAGAACAAGTCCTACGCTGGCTAGCGAACCACGATAGCGAGACGCTTAGCTACTCTGCGCTAGATAGCAAGCTGACCGTCTCGGATAGTCGCCGACGCCAACTCGTGGGCCATCTCCGCGACCTTGGCCTCGTTGATACCTTCGGTCCACGAACCAACAAACACGTCGAACTCCTGCCCGCGGGCCGCACGTATCTCGACTGGAGGGACGAGCAACTCGCACGCCAGCAAACCCTCGAAGAGTCCGTTAGCAACGTGTTGGATTCCTCCGACGATAGCCGTGTAACCCCGCGCACACACGACGGGGGGACGGAGGAGACCGCCGACCGAACCCGCCTGCCCCATCTCCACACCGTCCAACCGCTCCCCCGTTGGAACGCCACCGCATCTGCCGCCTCAACCCCCGAAAACGGCGTTGCCATCGTGGACTACCCTCTTGAACCACAAGCCGACCGCGGCAGTCCCCGGTGGTACTACGACTACCAACAGGACCGCCTCACTGTCGGTGCAGAATTCGACGGGCCACTCCAGTACTGGGTGTGTATTGCCCGAGCGTTAGCAAGTCCGCGGACGTTCGCCGCCGTCCTCGATGATGGCGACCGCCTCGACGAACACGACACCTTCTCAACGTTCCTTACGGACCACCGCCATATTCTCCGTGATTCGCGGTGCCTCGCACATCTCCCCGACGCGGTCGAGGACGGCGCAGACTATCTCGATGAACTCCAAACCGCAGAAGAGCAGCTCTGCGAGTTGACGCGCACCCTCGCCCTCGGCGACTTCGAAGGCTCCGAAGCCGAGTTCCGTTCGACGATCACCCGCGAAGCACTCGGCCTCGCTAGCACCATGGTCCATCTCCTTGACCTCGTTGACGTTGAGGTCGTCCGGCAGGTCCGTCTCCCCACCCAGAACTCCGGCCGAAACGACATCCTCCGAGACGACCGGCGTCAAATACTCGTCCAATCGCTCGCGACCGGCATCGCTATCCAGTCGAAATACGGTCACGCTGCCATCTACCGCCAACTGTTCCGAAACCCGCGACAAGAAACGTGACGCGGCGATTACTCCGTCCGTCGACTACGACGACCCATTCGGCGAACTGATTGGGTCGGTCTGCATCGTCGGCAACCTCGGCGACAAAGAAGTCGCACTCGTCGAGGACCTCCGCAACCGTCTGCGGGCACCACAGGAACTCCACGAGGATGCGCCCGAAATCCAAGTGCGAGTGCCGGTTGTCGCGACGGACGACCTTGACCGGACGGCATTCGCAGCGGCGGTCGAACGGATGTGTGTAGCGAAAAACCTCTCCCCGACGCGGAGTGCAGTCTCAGTCCTGCGACTCTTTACTGCCACGCCGTTCGACGCCGCGGCCGCAATCTGCGGACTCGAACCCGAGAGTCGCCAACGCGATATCCGACTCGACGAAATCCGGTACGGACTCGCAGTCGTCGATGACGCCCGAATACTCCCGTGGGAAACACCGGGCGTCCAAGCCCTCGTCACGACGCTCCTGACTGCTGAGGACCCGCTGTCCGTGACCGAGATGACTGACCGAGCAAGCGTCGACCGAGCAACCTGGTACGACCACCGCGACCGTCTCGTTGCACTCGACCTCGTCCGGAAAACCAGTGCTGGAGTTCGGCTTGCGCTTCCGTTCCGGGAGAGTGGAGAGTCCGACGTCCGGCCGTGGTTCACCCGCCGCGATACGTGTCGCGACGACGTCCGGATAGCGTCTGTCGGAGGGGTTGTTCTCGAACTACTGGATGAACTCGCGCCGGATAGCGAGACAATCCAAACAGTTTCAGCGGCGCTCCAGCACCCGGTCGATATCGACGAGTTACAGGACGCATGGCCGGTCCTCGATAAGTGGCTCTCGACACTCCAAATAGCAACTGCTGAAACCACGATGGAGTCCGCGGATGACTCACCAGAAGCCATCGTGTTCGGTCGGCGGCCAGACCAGTTCAGTCTCCAAGTCGCATCCGCGAGGAGAATCCAAGGCCGGGGCAGTTATGCCTCGTCTCCCTAATCAAGGGCGAGGTCACGTAGGTCACCGTGCATCCGGAACTCCGCGGACTCTAGGAGAGTGAAGATCACGTCGACGCCGCTTCAACCTCACAAGGGTGCATCTGGAACTAGTTGCGACCCGAGAACGCCACCACTACGACCAGAGCTTCAACCCCACAAGGGTGCGTCTGGAACGCACTGATCAAGGACTACTGGATCGGCGGGACACTGCTTCAACCCCACAAGGGTGCGTCTGGAACAGGGCACTATCCTCAACATAAATCAGGATGCTGGCGAGCTTCAACCCCACAAGGGTGCGTCTGGAACGACCGGCATCGGCATCGACTTCCCGAACGATGGCGTGCTTCAACCCCACAAGGGTGCGTCTGGAACCAACCGCCTACGACTACGCAGGCACGCCCTTCGCGCTTCAACCCCACATGGGTGCGTCTGGAACTCTGGTAGGTCTCTGCGTTCTGATAGCCACCATTTTTGCTTCAACCCCACAAGGTGCGTCTGGAACGAGCGTCCGACAGCTCATGTCGGAGTAGCGGTTCGCGCTTCAACCCCACAAGGGTGCGTCTGGAACGGCGCTCGGGCTCCGGCGATTCACGGACAGCAAGGTGCTTCAACCCCACAAGGGTGCGTCTGGAACTACGCCGGGAGTGTCGGCCTCGCGTTCTACATCAGCTTCAACCCCACAAGGGTGCGTCTGGAACGAGTCGTTTTTCTGAGCCATCCTACTTGATATCTTGCTTCAACCCCACAAGGGTGCGTCTGGAACTTCGTCGGTTCGGCACCGTCGCCGTTCGGGTCCTCCCACCGGAACGTGCTTCAACCCCACAAGGGTGCGTCTGGAACCGCGGTTCGCGCCGACGACGAGCAGGCCGATCACGAGCTTCAACCCCACAAGGGTGCGTCTGGAACTGGTCGAGGGCTTCTGAGGGCGGCGTGTCGTCGGGGCTTCAACCCCACAAGGGTGCGTCTGGAACTCCCTCGTCGTCGGCTTCGTCGCTGCTGGCAACTGCTTCAACCCCACAAGGGTGCATCTGGAACAGAATAGAATTGAGGATTAGTGAATAGGCATTTTATGCTTCAACCCCACAAGGGTGCATCTGGAACGAGGCCGCTGGGTACGACCCCCGCGAGAACAAACTGCTTCAACCCCACAAGGGTGCATCTGGAACCACGAGTCACGCGCTCCCGCCGCGGGTCGCCTTCGTCGCTTCAACCCCACAAGGGTGCATCTGGAACTCGTGGAGTGAGGCCGTGCGCGAGTGCGTGCGCCGCTTCAACCCCACAAGGGTGCATCTGGAACGCGGTGGTCGATGCGCCTTCGCTCTCGATGTGGACCGCTTCAACCCCACAAGGGTGCATCTGGAACACGGCCTCGAAGAGCTTCCGACCGGTGTCGCGCACATGCTTCAACCCCACAAGGGTGCATCTGGAACAACGTGTGAACGACCTCGGCGCGGTGCGCGAAGTCGCTTCAACCCCACAAGGGTGCATCTGGAACGGCAGTCTGTAGCGAGTGAAAATAAGTCTTGGAGCGCGCTTCAACCCCACAAGGGTGCATCTGGAACTAATACCTATCTCGACAGAGAGACCCATCTGGGGCGCTTCAACCCCACAAGGGTGCATCTGGAACCGGGTACTCTAGTCGACAAATAGACTCTCCGAATCGGCTTCAACCCCACAAGGGTGCATCTGGAACCACATCTACTCGACGTCTTGCAGGCCCGTGGAGTCGCTTCAACCCCACAAGGGTGCATCTGGAACAACGCCGCTCGGGTAGCCGAGGGACTCGCGGAGAAAGCTTCAACCCCACAAGGGTGCATCTGGAACCGGGCCCTCGTCGCAGAAGCCATCGCACTCGTAGATGCTTCAACCCCACAAGGGTGCATCTGGAACCTGCGCACGCATGGCCGCCCTCGCGCCCCCGCCCAGCTTCAACCCCACAAGGGTGCATCTGGAACACCAGCATCACCGCGACGCCGTCGAGCGACAGCGCGCTTCAACCCCACAAGGGTGCATCTGGAACCGATTCGCTCGGTCCGGCGGGCAAGGTCTCGCTCGGGCTTCAACCCCACAAGGGTGCATCTGGAACCCGAGGCCGAGACCGACGTGAGCAGTTCCACGTCGGCTTCAACCCCACAAGGGTGCATCTGGAACCGCGGTCAGTTCGCCGTCGTTGAGGTCCGACGGAGTGCTTCAACCCCACAAGGGTGCATCTGGAACCCGACGAATCCGAGATGAGCGACGAAACCACCACCGCTTCAACCCCACAAGGGTGCATCTGGAACCTGGACGTGCTGGACCGTGACCAGGACCGGCTGTTGCTTCAACCCCACAAGGGTGCATCTGGAACCGTTGATGAACCGGACGACGCCGAGGACCCCTGAGTAGCTTCAACCCCACAAGGGTGCATCTGGAACGCAGACTCATGACACGACACATCGACGAACGACCGGCGCTTCAACCCCACAAGGGTGCATCTGGAACGCCCGCGATGGTGGTGGTTAGCACCAGCAGCGGGGCGCTTCAACCCCACAAGGGTGCATCTGGAACTCTGTCTCCCGTCTGGCCCGCGTAATCGGGTCGATTACGAACGCTTCAACCCCACAAGGGTGCATCTGGAACCGTCAAATGTTCTTCCCAGAAGTCGACGCGGTCCTGAGCTTCAACCCCACAAGGGTGCATCTGGAACACCGTCCAGCCCTTGCCAGGCGACCAGACTCCGGGCTTCAACCCCACAAGGGTGCATCTGGAACCCATGAGTTCCAGTCGTCTCGCGGAATTTGGAACTGGCTTCAACCCCACAAGGGTGCATCTGGAACAAGACGGCGAGCGGAGTGATTCGGGCGAAGCGCCACGCTTCAACCCCACAAGGGTGCATCTGGAACCGCGTGTAGTTTGCTATGCTCGGAGTGGGTGAGCGGTTGCTTCAACCCCACAAGGGTGCATCTGGAACGCCCGGAGTGTGGCGGCCGTCTCGTCTACCAGAAGCTTCAACCCCACAAGGGTGCATCTGGAACAAATTCTTCGTCGCCACCTGCGCTAACCGGAACGACGCTTCAACCCCACAAGGGTGCATCTGGAACTCGGAACACCGACTTGAGGGAACGGTCGTCTACCTCGCTTCAACCCCACAAGGGTGCATCTGGAACGCGAGTACTACGACCGCGAGGGGTTCGACCTCGTGACGCTTCAACCCCACAAGGGTGCATCTGGAACAAGTTGGGAGTCTGACGGGTGTGAAAGCCTATCCGGGCTTCAACCCCACAAGGGTGCATCTGGAACCGTTATCACGTTACTGTTCTCCGGCTACCTGATTCAGCTTCAACCCCACAAGGGTGCATCTGGAACTCTCGCGTGCTTTTTCGTTATGGGCGAGACACTGGAGGCTTCAACCCCACAAGGGTGCATCTGGAACAGTTCGTGGACGACTGGTTCGGCGAGGCCTTCCGTCGCTTCAACCCCACAAGGGTGCATCTGGAACCGATCCGCGTCGGACGGTCGTGACGCGGGACCACGTGCTTCAACCCCACAAGGGTGCATCTGGAACACGGCGGCGACACTGTCGTCGCCTCTCTCAACCCAAGCTTCAACCCCACAAGGGTGCATCTGGAACAACGGCGAGCGCCCCCGCGACTTCTCGACGATGCTTCAACCCCACAAGGGTGCATCTGGAACTTCAGGGACGATTGCTGTGGGACTGAATACCATTAGCTTCAACCCCACAAGGGTGCATCTGGAACTACTTCTTTTCAGTTTCAGTGAGGGATAGAACCAGCGCTTCAACCCCACAAGGGTGCATCTGGAACTTGACCGAACGGAGGTGCGTGCCTGATGGTATCTGCTTCAACCCCACAAGGGTGCATCTGGAACTCAGTCGGGACGGCGGGACGTGGACCGACATCAAGTCGCTTCAACCCCACAAGGGTGCATCTGGAACCGACACGACGCCCGGGGCGAACACCACCAGTCAAACGCTTCAACCCCACAAGGGTGCATCTGGAACACGACCGCGCCCGGGTCGTCCGGGCTCGCGTTCGCGCTTCAACCCCACAAGGGTGCATCTGGAACGCCCGCGCCGACGGCGGCCAGTCCACGGACGATATGCTTCAACCCCACAAGGGTGCATCTGGAACGACGAAGATACTTCTCGACCGTGTCCTCGTGAAGTGGCTTCAACCCCACAAGGGTGCATCTGGAACCCGCATTCCGCCACTGCATGTGAACTGCGCCATCCGGGCTTCAACCCCACAAGGGTGCATCTGGAACACGACGACGTGGTCGCGTCGTTCCGCGAACTGCGCGAGCTTCAACCCCACAAGGGTGCATCTGGAACCATGCCGGATTTCCCGGCTTGATAGGCTCTCGTGGGCGAACACATACAAGTGTTTCCGTCGACCCTCAATTCACCCCAAACCCCCGGGGGGTCGACGGAGATTAGGTAAACCGACTTCCGGGTTCGTCGGTGTCTCCGAACGTCGTGTAATCGACGATTGCTGACGACCCCGCTTCAAACACGATAACCGAATCATCTGAATCTAACTTTGTTCGGATTTCGTTTTTCATCTCGGTTATTTGTCCTTGGGTGAGATCACCATAGAAGACGGATTGCTGGAGGTGTTCGAGTCGCCGACGCAGGAGTTTTCGGTAAATCCGAGTTCGCTCTGCCGGAACGTCGTAGACGACGATCACCATCACGTTACCACCACCGCTCCGTTGGCCGATACGGTTCACCCGTCAGGATGTGTTTCTTCAAGCTATACACGTCAGTTCGAACGAGCGTCTTGTAACTCACGTTCCGTTCAAGTCGTGGATGTTCAACCGTCCGGTCGAGCGTTTCCTCGAACGCCTCAAGAACCGCCACGCGGCCATCCTCAGTAAGCAGACACCCTTCAAGCTCGCTTTCGAAGTCTTCGATACTAATCTGCTGGCGATTGACGAGTCGGAACAAAACCCTATCTGCGAGAATCGGCTTGAAGATATCCGCGATGTCGAGCGAGAGCGTGAACCGACGCTCGCCCGGTTCATGGACGAACCCAATCGTCGGGTCGAGAGCCGTCTTCCGAATCGCCGACACGCACGTTGTGTACACCATGGAGTTCAGAAACGAGATTAAGGCGTTCGCTTCGTTCGTCGGCGGATTGTATTCTCGCTTCGTCAACTCGAAGGGGTCTCGGAGAATACGGTCGAAACACCGATAATAAATCTTCCGTGCGGTCGCTTCGAGACCGTGAAGTTCGTCGATTTCGGTTGTGTCTTCGACACGCGCTTTCTGCTCTTTGAGGCGGTCTACTGCGCTTGTGAAGTCTTCTTTCCGTCCGTCGTAGTACTGGATGTTCGCCCGCATGTTGTGAATGCTAGCGGCGATGATGTCGTGAGCGATACGGAGTCGGCGGTCGTGGTCGTCGTACGCCCGAACTTGTTCGACGACCGTGTTTCCGGAGACTTGCTCGCGCTTCGGAAGGTACGACCCCCGGTAGTAGTCTTTCCACCCGAACACGTGAACCGGAACGCCGTGTTCGTTGAGCAGGCCGAGTGCCCGCGTGTTGAAGTCGATTTGGCCGTGGAGATACAGCGTATCCACGCTCTCGACCGGGAGATATTTCGTCTCACCATCCAAGGTATCAATTCGGAGGGTGCCTTCGTTTCGAGACAACTCGCCGTCGGCGAAGATGTGGTGATTGTCCTTTGGCATCGTTATACCCAACAGATGTCCTGGTAGAGACAAGCGTCGCAGTATGGTTTCTTCTCTAACGCTGGCGGTGCGTCGCGTTCGACCACCCTGATGATCCCGCGGATGGTGTCTTCGATTTCTGACCGTGTTTCGTCGTTTAGTTCGACGCTTTCGCGTTTCCGTTCCTTCGGATATGCGAGAACGCCGTCTTTCTCGATTTCGAGAACTTCTTCGAGATACCAGAGGTAGTACAGCAGTTGCATCCGAGCGGGCTTCTCCAGCGTCGAAGAGACCTTCACCTCCATTACGTCGCCGGAGTCGAGCACGTCGAGTTGAATCCGGCCGTTAATCTGGTACGACTTCCGGCGGTCGTCGTAACTGTTTTCGTCGACGTAGCTTCCTCGCTGAATGTTCGTGGTTCCACGGTCGATGTCTAACCCACGAGACATGAACCAGAGTTCGCGCTCACAAACGTGATAGTACTGAACCATCAGACCTGTTATCCGGATCTTCGGTTCACGGTGGGGGTCGCGCTCAGCGGCGAGATAACGGTCTACGCTACTTTTGTCATCCTCAGCCATTAGATCTGGAAGAAATGTTGTTCAGTTAAAGTTCTTTCGTGAGATACTACATCTGGAACAACCTTGTTCCTTCGAGGGAATACGAGGGAAACACGCTTCAACCCCACAAGGGTACGTCTGGAACTGAGCATGGCCGCCGTACCGGCTTTGGTGTCCCAGCTTCAACCCCACAAGGGTGCGTCTGGAACGGTCGCCTCTCCTACGGCGCGCAGGAGTCGCTGGCTGCTTCAACCCCACAAGGGTGCGTCTGGAACCAACGCACTCGTGAAGCTCGCGCTCGGAGCGATTATCCGACGCTTCAACCCCACAAGGGTGCGTCTGGAACCAGAGCTTCATGGTCACGCGGCAAATCTCCGCGCTTCAACCCCACAAGGGTGCGTCTGGAACCCCGAGCGCGAACTGGGCCGTAGTGACGCCCGCGACGCTTCAACCCCACAAGGGTGCGTCTGGAACCGCTCTACGACAACAGCGACATGGTGTCGGCGGTGATGCTTTAACCCCACAAGGGTGCGTCTGGAACGCCGTTTGCCTTCAGGTTGTAGGAGATCGAGCCGTCGCTTCAACCCCACAAGGGTGCGTCTGGAACACCTCCGTTCGGCCGTCTGAGATGTCGAGACGCTGGCTTCAACCCCACAAGGGTGCGTCTGGAACTCGGCCGCTCGATGACCTCGTCGCTCAGAGGGTCGAGCTTCAACCCCACAAGGGTGCGTCTGGAACACGGTTGAGGTCCGCGGCCGGGATGGTAAACGGCCGCTTCAACCCCACAAGGGTGCGTCTGGAACATAAGCCGGAAACGCTTTTACCGGATAATCGGGTTGCTTCAACCCCACAAGGGTGCGTCTGGAACGGGACGCTAACGCTCCGCCCGGACGGAGGCCACCGACGCTTCAACCCCACAAGGGTGCGTCTGGAACACGGTTGAGGTCCGCGGCCGGGATGGTAAACGGCCGCTTCAACCCCACAAGGGTGCGTCTGGAACATAAGCCGGAAACGCTTTTACCGGATAATCGGGTTGCTTCAACCCCACAAGGGTGCGTCTGGAACGGGACGCTAACGCTCCGCCCGGACGGAGGCCACCGACGCTTCAACCCCACAAGGGTGCGTCTGGAACTCGCCAGCGTCCGGGCCGACCACGCGCTTGCCGGAGCTTCAACCCCACAAGGGTGCGTCTGGAACACATCAGGACCATCGCCGGAAAGTTCAGCGCGCTGAGCTTCAACCCCACAAGGGTGCGTCTGGAACAGTTTTTTGACGGTATCAACGGCGGCGAGTCTCACGCTTCAACCCCACAAGGGTGCGTCTGGAACCTTCATCCTAGGCGGAATCGTCCTGAAGTTCCAGCTTCAACCCCACAAGGGTGCGTCTGGAACACAATCGCCAACGCCGCCAGATATCCGAAACTCGTGCTTCAACCCCACAAGGGTGCGTCTGGAACAACTCCGGGGAGTCGCAGCGTCTCGCCCTCAGGCGCGCTTCAACCCCACAAGGGTGCGTCTGGAACGTTGGACGCTCAACTCGTCGGCGTACCGTTCGACGCTTCAACCCCACAAGGGTGCGTCTGGAACGCCGCTCGTCGCGGGCGGATCACAGATGACGACGTCGCTTCAACCCCACAAGGGTGCGTCTGGAACGCGAGTCGCCGACGTCCTTGCCCGCCAGCGACAGCACGCTTCAACCCCACAAGGGTGCGTCTGGAACGCGTCGGGCGAACGGTTGGCAAGCCGGGCCCCGACGCTTCAACCCCACAAGGGTGCGTCTGGAACCCGGGTCGCTGGCGCTCGAAGCGTCCCCGAGGTCGCTTCAACCCCACAAGGGTGCGTCTGGAACCCCTGGCCCTTTCTTCGCGCCGGGGAAGATATATGAGCTTCAACCCCACAAGGGTGCGTCTGGAACCCCTGGCCCTTTCTTCGCGCCGGGGAAGATATATGAGCTTCAACCCCACAAGGGTGCGTCTGGAACTCGGACGTGTCTGTCGGCGTCGACGCTGGGCCGCGCGCTTCAACCCCACAAGGGTGCGTCTGGAACACTCCTCTTTCGAGAGTTCGTACACGGGTTTGACGCTTCAACCCCACAAGGGTGCGTCTGGAACTTGACGGACTATGACCCGCGACCGCTCGGACGCTATCGCTTCAACCCCACAAGGGTGCGTCTGGAACCGGCATACTTTTCATAGCGGGCCTACTACCGTAGTGCTTCAACCCCACAAGGGTGCGTCTGGAACTTGACGGACTATGACCCGCGACCGCTCGGACGCTATCGCTTCAACCCCACAAGGGTGCGTCTGGAACCGGCATACTTTTCATAGCGGGCCTACTACCGTAGTGCTTCAACCCCACAAGGGTGCGTCTGGAACCCGGCGCGCTCGACAGAAGGTCAACGAATGAGTGCTTCAACCCCACAAGGGTGCGTCTGGAACACTTTCAGGTCGGCGTCAGACATCGCCCGTCCCTCCGCTTCAACCCCACAAGGGTGCGTCTGGAACCGCGGAACAACCGCTTCGACACCGGCCTGCGTCAGAGCTTCAACCCCACAAGGGTGCGTCTGGAACACCGGCGACGGCGTCACATGTTCGATGACGGCGGTGCTTCAACCCCACAAGGGTGCGTCTGGAACCGCCGCCGAGGAGACCCCGACCAACGCAGTCTGGGCTTCAACCCCACAAGGGTGCGTCTGGAACCATGCCGGAATCACCGGCTACACGTGTTGTCGTGGGCGAACGCATACAAGTGTTTCCGTCGACCCTCAATTCACCCCAAACCCCTGGGGGGTCGACGGAGAATCACGGCCAGTGGAATACGATTTTGTCGAGCAGTTTCCCTCGCTGGGAGTGTACTATTACCCCGGTGATCTGTTCCTCGAGCACAACATTCATTTGGTGTCCCTTCAGAGGGGTGGTCGTATGCAATGGTTAGGTTGAATGAACGTCCTCGGAGGTGGAGAGAGTGCGGCTCCTAATTCGCCTCCATGCGCAGGCCGACGCGGCGTACGATAATTCCCACTTCCACGAACTGCGTGGGCGGCTGTGGAAAGGACTTTGCGGAACCGAGTACGACGAGTTGCACGACGCTGAGCGACCGGTTGGTCTCTCGTTCTCGAACGTCTTTCCGTGGGGCGACATCGAGGAGGGCGACGAACGAACGGTACTTGTCGCCGCGACAGACCAAGATGTCCTTCAGGCTATCGCAGAGAGCGTTATTACCGACCGAGAGTTCAACGTCGGCGAGATGCCGTTTCGCGTTGAAGAGGTGACGACCGTCGCTCCGGACGTCGGAGAACCCGGAACGCGGGGCACTCTCGAAACCGGGACGGGCGTCCTTGTCCGCATTCCGCCGTGGCAGGCCGACGAGTACGGTATCGAAAATGAGGGCGACGAGGCAACGTTCTGGCAACCGGAACACTCGCTGGAGCCATTCAAGACCCAAATCGAGAATAATCTCGACAAGAAGCACAGGCTGTTCTGTGACGACCATCTCCCCGGTCCAAGCGAGCGAGACGGCGACCTCTTCGACGAGTACAATCTCATTAAGACCTTCGCCGTCCCGGTCGAGGTGACGCAGGGTGTCGAGATGACCTACGTTTTGAGCAAGTGGCGATTCGGCTATCGAGTCCGCGACGACCATCACCGTCGCCACCTCAACCTTGCACTCGACGCGGGAATCGGCGAGCGGAACGCCCTCGGTCTCGGCTTCCTGAACATCGAGAAAGACTCGAAGCAACTGCCGGGTGCGTCATCGAGTGCGGCGACGGATGGTGGCCAGCGATGACGGACCTGCACCCCGAGACGTTCGAGGAGTACCATCCAGGCGGGCCAATCTCGTCGCTCCGACGGCTCGAAGTCTTGTACGGTGCGATAACGGAAGCCGCTGAGGGTAAAATCGACAGCAAATACGACCTGTACTACACGCCCGGCGAACTGGACGAGTTCGTAGTACAGGACGACGAGGATCGGTATCTCGTCACGCTCGAAGTAGACGTGACTGGCGATAGCCCGGAACTCAACGGAATTAGCGCCGACCCGCTTCAGCCGAGCGACGTAGACAAACTCGGATATGCGCGGTATCCGTGGGGGCGGGGAATCGACCACAGTCTCACCGAGCGCGGCGCGAAAGGCGGTTGGGACCTCGATAAGACGGTCCGGTACAGTAGTGAGAAACTCGAAAAGTGGTCGAATGCCAGCGGAAAGGAAGAAGCGGTTGGTCGCGTCGCCGACGAGAACCCGGACGGCTGGGTTATCCGCGACCTCCAGACGCTTAGCTCCCGCGACGACATTGCGGACGAAATCGAACAACACCTGCGCCCGGCGTTCCCGAGCGCCGACTCCCCGAGGGTCGTAGCGACCGTCGCAATCAAGCTCGACCCCGATTCGCTCGAAGCGCCGCCGGAGGGAACGCCCGAGAACGGCTACTACTACCCCGGTCAACTCCCCATCCTGAACGACGGGATGGTTGCGCGTAAAAACCACAAACTCGCCACGAAGAACGTCCCTTCGCCTTCGAAAGGCGAGGGGACTTGCATGGTGACTGGCGAACGCGGCGAGGTGTTCGGGACCGCCGAGGACCCGCTTGCGTTCTTCACCGTCCAGCACTCCGAGAAGTTTGCGAACCTCAAGAAGGTCGAGTCGTGGCGGTCCCACCCGGTTTCTTCGGAGGCCGCATTACTGCTTCAGTCCGGTACCTCGCTGGTCGAGAACTGCAGTCGCACTCGCGATGGTCTCCGGGTGTATACGCTCCCGTACGTCGTCGATTGCGATCACGAGTCCGCCGAGTGGCTCTACGGCGCTATCGAGGACGCCGACGAGACGAGCATCCACCGAATTCAGCAACACGCTGAAAACGTCGACGAATCGTTCGCCGAGGCGCTTCGGTTCTACGTCATCGGCGTCCGTAACGACAGCGGCGACATCAACGTCCTCCACGAGGTGCCGAACGTCGATATCTACTGGCCGCGCGAGGTTGGGAAAGCCCATCTCGACGTACTGGAAAGTAGTCTGTTCGGTTCGGCCGCGGGATTCCGCCGACCTGATCCCGACGGTTGGCGGCACATCGCCGAGGCGACTCAGACGGAGGACGTAGTCAAAGCGATTACCAGCGGAAGTTACGCCCGGGACACGCTGGCGTTCTCCGACGCTGACGATCCGACGAGCAACGACCCCCGTGAGTGGCTCGTGACGGCGCTGTTGACCGGTGAGTCGGTCCCCGTGGATAAACTGCTCTCGCAGTACGTCGAGCGAATCGGGTCTGTCATGGATCCCGACGAAGAGAACTTTCCGACGTATCTGGTTCTCACCCAGTACGCCCAACTCGAAGCACTTGCTCGCGCAGACCTGCTCTCCGCACCCGCCGACCGACCCGAACTCGAAGCTACACCACGAACGACGATGAACGAGACACCCGACGCATTGGACTTCGGCGACTCGCTTCCGGACCCGACCGACCTCGCGCCGGACGGGAACGTGAAACACCATCACGCGCGAAAGTACCGGCTAGAGCGGTTTCTCGAAGAACGGGACGCGCTTCAGGACAACGACGAACGACGTGGAGCGTTCCTCTTTGGCGTTCTTCTCAGTCAGTTGGCCGACCATCAGTCGCGAGAGCGAGACATGAGTCGGACGCTTCGAAACCAGCATCCTGCCGACCGGCTGACAACTGACCGGATACAGCGAGTGTACTCTGACCTCACACAACGCTCAGGGGTCTACGCAGGCGAACTCGGGATGTCCGGACAACTGTTTCCGGAGACCGAGCGGTTGCTAACGGACGCGTTCGCTGACGCGCCACCGAAGACGTGGAACCTTCCGGTTGAGGACCTGCGGTTCTTCTACGCTCTCGGTCTCGCGTACGGTTCGGACGCCCGGAATCAAGCATTCAACCTCATGGACGCTCTCGGCGTCCGCGACGACGACGAGGAATCGACTGACGACTGACCGACTCCAACACTTCGACTCCAACCATGACTGACAACACCGTCGAAAACCGCTCCGAAATCGTCTTCATCACCGACGCACAGGACTGCAACCCGAACGGTAACCCGCTCGGCGAGAATCGACCGCGGAAGGACCCTATCACGGACCAAGCAGTCGTGACCGACGTGCGACTGAAACGCTACCTCCGCGACCAACTCGACGCCGACGATCACGGCGTATTCATCAAGAAAACCGGCGACGAGAGCGAGGTTCGTGCACGACTCGCGCTTGACGTACTCGGCGACATCGACGATGCGGATGCCATCGAAGAAATCGAGGACATCCGCGACGACTTTCTCGACGCGGCGACTGACGTGCGGTACTTCGGCGCGACCCTGAGTTTCAACGCCGATACCGACAACGACCTGCTCGACGCCGTGGCTGACGCCTTCGACGGCGGTAACTACACCGGGCCAGTCCAGTTCTCGCCCGCGCGGTCGCTCAACGCGGTCGAAGAGAACGAAGAGTCGAACACGCTTACCAGCGTCATCGCCACGCAGGACGACAAGAAGACGGGTGGCTTCGACCTTGACGACAACCGACTGAAGTACGCTATCTTCCCGTTCCACGGACTGGTGGACGAGAACGGTGCGAGCGACACGAAGCTCACCCGAACTGACGTGGAGCGTCTCGACACGCTCTGTTGGCGAGCGATGAAGAATCAGACCATCTCGCGAAGCAAGATGGGACAGGAGCCACGGCTCTATGTCCGTGTCGAGTACGCGACCGACGGCTACCACGTCGGCGACCTCCACAACGGATTCGACCTCGATGCCGAACGGTCGAAGCCCGAGCCGGAACTCCGGAACGTCACCGACGCGACGCTCGACGTGACGAAGTTCGTGAACCGGCTCGCGTCCGTAAACGATCATGTCGAGACGGTTCACTTCGTCGGCGACGAGTACCTCGACGTGAGCTATAACGGCGAACAGTACGGCACGGCGGCCGACCTCGACACGCTTCTCGAAGACCACGGCGTTCCGACGCGCGAAATCGAGGTGTACGATGAATTCGAGCAGACGCTCCCTGCGGATGAGTGAGGATCGAACGTGACTAACGCGAACGCCGGGGCGATGGACCCGGCCCCGGACCGGAGCGAGACGCCGCCGGAACTCACCGACGGCGTCCCAGACTCGTGTCTCGTCTGCACGGTGCGCGGGGACTGGGCGCACTTCCGCCGCATCGACCGGACGGTCACTAAGCAGACGTATCGCCTTCCACCGCGAACGACCGTCGCGGGACTGCTCGCTGCTATCGTCGGTGTCGGCCGCGACGAGTACTACGACGTGTTTGACCCGGCGGTCTCGGCGGTCGGCATCGAAGCGGTCGGCGACCTCCGTACGATGACCCAGCCGAGTCTCGGCGTTGGAACGAATCCCGGAGAGACCTTTGACAGCGCTGGCGGTAGTGGGAAGAAGACGGTCAAAGTGTCGTTCCCGGACACTACCGACAACCGTCAGATTCACAGCTACGAGTACGTCGTAGACCCAGCGTACCGACTCTACATTGCGGTCGAGGACGAGGCGTTTCACACCGCGCTCAAGCACCATCTCGAACGCGGGACGTCGCACTATCCGCCGTCACTCGGACTCTCGGAACTACTCGCTCGCGTCGAGACACCCGAGTCCGGTGTCGAACACGACGTAACTGCTGTTTCCACGGACGATGCGACCGTCACGGTCGATTCCGCGATTCCGGAGGCTGACGAGACCATCATCCCGAGCGCGGGGGCGTCACACCACGTCGAGCGGCTTCCCGCCGCGATGGAAGCAGACGGGCGAAACCGCCGGACGACCGAGTTCACCGACTACGCGTTCACCGACGGCGACGCGCTGAAAACCTCGGGCGACGGTCTCTCACTCGGCGAAGTTGATGGGCGTACAATAGCGTTCTACTGACTACTGATGAACGCTGACCGTCTTTCCGACGAAATAATCTCTCGGCGGCGCGAGGACGAGGATCGCGGTGACGAACTGCTGGTAGACCACGCCGTGGAGGTTGCCGACCGAACGGTCTGGCTCGGTCGGTTCGAGACAGGGGCGAGCCAGCGAGCCAACTCTGGAAGAAATGCGGAGATATCGAATGGTAATAAAAACAGTACTGGAGAAAATAAAGAGCTTTTTCAAGCCGACATCGCGCGGTGTGTGGGCTGGTTGCACGACTTCGGTAAGGTCGCACCTGCGTTCCAGTTGTATGTGCGAGACGAGTATCCGCAGAATGGCCGACAGCGTTACACTTACCACGCCCGACTCGGCGCGTTCGCGGCGTACTACGCCCTCGGCAAGATGGGGGCTAGCGAGCGCGACCGACTCGCCGCGTGGGGTGCGATTCTCCGCCACCACGGTCGGCTCCCCGACTTCGCCGAGGCGACGTTCCAAGCGGTGAACGGCGAGCAGAACCAAGAGGGGCATTGGGCCGGACCGCAAATCGAGCAGGTCCAAGCGTACGGTCCGAGTCGTGACGTGGCGGCGACGCTCCTTGAGAAGGCGTCCGGCGGAATCGTCTCGTGGGACGGGTTCGTCGACGCGTTCGAGAGCGGAACACTACTCGAAGAACTCCGCCGGGAAGTCAGCACAGGATCGAAGGCGTTGAAACCCGGTTCCGAACAGCCCCTACCGACCTCTACGACCGAATTACCCGGCTCTGGAGTTCGCTGACGTTCGCCGACAAGACTGCCGCGGGCGAGGTCGAGCGAGCGAAACTTGAACCGCGGACGTTGGAACTCGACCGATTGGAGAGCCATATCGAATCGCTTCAGGACGGCTCGGACTACGAGGACGAGGGCGATGACAACCGCGATATCGACGTGGGCGACATCGACCCGACTGACGAGGCGTCGCTCAACGTCCTCCGTGAGGCGGCCCGGCAGCGCGTCCGAGCGAACGCGCCGGAGTTAGCTGATAGCGAAGTCGGAACGCTCACGCTCCCCACCGGACTCGGCAAGACGTTCACCGGAATCACGGGCGCATTCTGAACTCCGCGACACGCTCGCAGACCAGCACGACCGAGACACGAAACCGACGGTCGTGTACGCACTCCCCTACACGTCCATTATCGAACAAACACGCGATATCTTCGAGGATGAAGACATCTTCGACGCCGACCCGCGGAGCAACGCGTTCACCGTCCACCACTACCTCGTAGAGACAGTGACGTACACCGACGCCGAAACGGACCCGGAGTCCGGCAACGGCGAGAAGGACGTGAACTGGTCGAAGGCCGAACTGCTCGGCGAGAGTTGGCGGTCGGGCGTCGTTCTCACGACGTTCGTCCAACTTTTCGAGAGTCTCGCCGGACCGACGAACGGACAAGGACTGAAACTTCCTGCGCTCCGCGACGCCGTTATCGTCCTTGACGAACCACAGGCACTTCCGAAGCGCTGGTGGGATGCGATCCGCCGACTTACTCGGCTACTCATCGACGAATACGACGCTCGCGTCATCTCGATGACCGCGACTCAACCGACCCTGTTCACCGAAGGAGACTTCGATACACGGTCATTGTTAGCATCGAATGCGGACAAGTCCGAGACAGCACCGTCCGCGCACGCCCTCGGCGATGGGAGGTCGTTTGAGCGGCAGGCGTCGGAGGCCGTCGCACGCGTCCGCTACGATATCCATGAGTCCGTCGAGACAGCCACATCGAACTCCGGTGGAACGCCACTCTCTCACGAAGCGGCGGCGTCAGAAATCGTGGACGCGACACGGTCGTCTTCTGGCGAGCCAGCCAACGGACGTTCGGTTCTCGCGGTCTGCAACACCATCGGCAGCTCGCGGGAACTAACCGACTGCATCGAAAACGAATTCTTGTCGAACGGTCATCCTGCGACCCACGTCGGCGAGACCTACGAGAACGTTCTCCGCGAGGTGGATATGGATACGGACGAACTCCCCGACCACGAGGCACTCGCCGCTCGGACGCTCCGCGAACTCGGCTTCGAGAGGAACATCGATAGCGACGAGTGGTACTCCACCAGCGATTGTTCGGGAAGGCGATACGTTGCGACATTCAACTCCCGATACCGCCCGCTTGACCGACGCGTCCTCATCGCGGTCGCCGACGTACTCTCGACCGCTAACGTCCCGTTCGCGTTCGTCTCGACGCAAGCCATCGAAGCAGGCGTGGACATCAGTTTCGCGCGAGCGTACCGAGACATCGCACCGCTCGACAGCGTCGTCCAGACCGCCGGTCGATGCAATCGGTCATTCGAGTGGGGGCCAGAGAACGGCAAAGTAACAGTCTGGATGCTCGATCCCGTCGAGGACGACGAGTCCGAAGACGATGCACAAGACCGGAAGCCGCCGTCCGAATACGTCTACGACGGAAATCTTCTACAGGACGCCGCCGAGATACTCTTTGACTGCCGCGAAAGCGAGGGCGTGACGCTCTCCAGCGTAACGCTCGAACACGAGGCGATTCCGCGCTACTTCGAAGCCATCGAAAGCCACTCGTTATCAACCGAGAAACTAGTCGAATGCATTGACGCGAGCAACGCGGAAGAACTCGGCCGACGGTCGCTCATCGACGACAGCTACGAAACCGTCGACCTTCTCGTCGCAGTCACCGAAACAGACGAACAGCGTCTAGACGACCTCGGCGATGCATTCCAACAGCACGCAAGCGAGGGCTTCAGTCAACTCGCTGACCTCGCGGATCTTCGCGTGTCCATTCCGGTTCGAGATCTCGAAGAGTCCCTGCCGACTCACGTTACTGCCGACCGTTCCGCACGGACCGATAGTGACGGTATCGACGTATTCGTTCACTACGGAACGGAAGGATACGGCGCGTACAAACTCGACGGCGGCGGATTCGTCGCTGACGATGGCGGTGGCCCATCGAGTCGAATCCATCGATAACTATCCGGCTGTCACTCCGTCGACCCCCTGGGGGTTCAGGGGGAATTGGAGGTCGACGGAAACACTTGTATGGGTTCGCCAACGAGAACACGTGTAGCCGGTGATTCCGGCATGGTTCCAGACGCACCCTTGTGGGGTTGAAGCGTGGTCGCGTTCGCTCCCTCGGACTTCTACGCGCGGTTCCAGACGCACCCTTGTGGGGTTGAAGCGACTACGACGCCGCGCAGGAACCCGTGAACGCGCTCGGTTCCAGACGCACCCTTGTGGGGTTGAAGCGGAGTTCCGGCCGCGAGGGGTTAGGCGTTACCCCGTGTTCCAGACGCACCCTTGTGGGGTTGAAGCTCCAAGCCTTCGGCGACACCCGGCGTCGAGGTGGGGTTCCAGACGCACCCTTGTGGGGTTGAAGCGATAGCACCTCGATTCGTTCGCCGTCCGCCCGCTCGTTCCAGACGCACCCTTGTGGGGTTGAAGCAATTCCGAGGTCCCCGAAGGTCACGCCGGTCACCGTGTTCCAGACGCACCCTTGTGGGGTTGAAGCTTCGATTCCTGGGCCAGCGCGACGCCGTTCCTGGCCGTTCCAGACGCACCCTTGTGGGGTTGAAGCGAACAGACGCTCTACGAGCAGGAGCAGACCTACGGTTCCAGACGCACCCTTGTGGGGTTGAAGCCTCGACCACCGCGACCACCTCGTCGGTCTGCCGGGTTCCAGACGCACCCTTGTGGGGTTGAAGCGCGCAGGACGACTGAGTAGTCTTCTATCAACGTGTTCCAGACGCACCCTTGTGGGGTTGAAGCCTGCGCGTCGACGGCGTCGACCCGAACGACGGCCTCGTTCCAGACGCACCCTTGTGGGGTTGAAGCGTGGGTAGTGCATCTACCCAAGTGGGAGGAATCCCGTTCCAGACGCACCCTTGTGGGGTTGAAGCGAACAGGCCATCGAGGGGTTCGAGACAGAGGTGGAGTTCCAGACGCACCCTTGTGGGGTTGAAGCCCCTTTCACTTTCGCCGGGGTGTTACCGTCACTCCGGTTCCAGACGCACCCTTGTGGGGTTGAAGCTTCTCGGCAGCGTCCACGATTTCGTCCTCGGGGAGTTCCAGACGCACCCTTGTGGGGTTGAAGCACGGGCGAGTGGTGGGGCTACGAGATCACGGACGTGTTCCAGACGCACCCTTGTGGGGTTGAAGCAGAATTTGAGTCGGGAACGACCCATCAGCACCGAAGGTTCCAGACGCACCCTTGTGGGGTTGAAGCATGAGGAACGCACCAAGGCCAACCAACGTCAGGTAGTTCCAGACGCACCCTTGTGGGGTTGAAGCTCCGGGGAGAACCGGAGGGAGTGTCGTTGGTGTTTCGTTCCAGACGCACCCTTGTGGGGTTGAAGCTCCGGGGAGAACCGGAGGGAGTGTCGTTGGTGTTTCGTTCCAGACGCACCCTTGTGGGGTTGAAGCATCGTGAATTTGCTCTGGTCCCCGAACTACATCTTGTTCCAGACGCACCCTTGTGGGGTTGAAGCAGCGGCCAGCCCGGTGAACGGGGCGATTATCTCCGGTTCCAGACGCACCCTTGTGGGGTTGAAGCGGAATAACTCGGCTTTGTCTCCGGTGCGGGGTTCGCGTTCCAGACGCACCCTTGTGGGGTTGAAGCATGGACGGCGAACGGGTTGGCCAGAAAGCGGCGTCGTTCCAGACGCACCCTTGTGGGGTTGAAGCATTGCTCACACGGTTTTCGCTCACCGTTTTCTAATTGTTCCAGATGCACCCTTGTGGGGTTGAAGCGAGATAACGGACGACGGTATCTTGATCGGTGACGGTGTTCCAGATGCACCCTTGTGGGGTTGAAGCTTCATGGAACGTGCCACTTCATACCGAGGTGAACCGGTTCCAGATGCACCCTTGTGGGGTTGAAGCGAAGCCGAGAACCGCGACATGGTGGCTGAGGCCCGGTTCCAGATGCACCCTTGTGGGGTTGAAGCGAAGCCGAGAACCGCGACATGGTGGCTGAGGCCCGGTTCCAGATGCACCCTTGTGGGGTTGAAGCGGCGTCGGCGAACGTGAGACGGAAGCCGCGAAGCCGAGTTCCAGATGCACCCTTGTGGGGTTGAAGCCACATCGCCCCGCTCATAGGTCGATTATCCAGTCGGTTCCAGATGCACCCTTGTGGGGTTGAAGCGTCCAGCTGGTCCTGAACCCCGAAACCCTGAGTGGTGTCGTTCCAGATACACCCTTGTGGGGTTGAAGCTCAGGCTCTCAATGCCACGGTGAACCGGACCGCGGTTCCAGATGCACCCTTGTGGGGTTGAAGCATCTATCATAGCCACGGAATCACCCAGATTATCACCGTTCCAGATGCACCCTTGTGGGGTTGAAGCGAATCCGAGTGCCACGACGCGAGTTCGACCTTGCTGTTCCAGATGCACCCTTGTGGGGTTGAAGCGAATCCGAGTGCCACGACGCGAGTTCGACCTTGCTGTTCCAGATGCACCCTTGTGGGGTTGAAGCAATCCCGAATCGACGCCGCCTACGAGGAGTCTGGTTCCAGATGCACCCTTGTGGGGTTGAAGCGCCGTGAACAAACCGGGGCAAACAAGTGAGCAGCTTGGTTCCAGATGCACCCTTGTAGGGTTGAAGCGTCGAGCGCGTACTGACTTCCGTCGCGTTTCACGGTTCCAGATGCACCCTTGTGGGGTTGAAGCATGAGTAGCGTTGTGACGCCGACGAGTTGCGGGGTTCCAGATGCACCCTTGTGGGGTTGAAGCGCTGACTGCTGGCGTCTCTGCGTGGACCCACACCGTTCCAGATGCACCCTTGTGGGGTTGAAGCGTCGGGTCCGTCGCACTCCCGTTTATAAACACTGTGTTCCAGATGCACCCTTGTGGGGTTGAAGCACACGCCAGTACTTAATGCTATCAGGAGGAAGAACGGTTCCAGATGCACCCTTGTGGGGTTGAAGCGAGCGCGTGAGCCTCGATCACGACGCGGCGGACGAGCGTTCCAGATGCACCCTTGTGGGGTTGAAGCAGATAGAGAACCCGAACGACGGCAGCACCGTCAACCCGTTCCAGATGCACCCTTGTGGGGTTGAAGCGCGGCGCTCGGGTCCATTCTCGGCGTCCTCCCGGGTTCCAGATGCACCCTTGTGGGGTTGAAGCGCCGACGAGTTCCTTTGCCCTCGGTTCTGACGCGGTTCCAGATGCACCCTTGTGGGGTTGAAGCAGCATCGGCCTTCAGGTCGAAATCGACTCGGGGAGTTCCAGATGCACCCTTGTGGGGTTGAAGCTCCAGTTCCTCGACGTGTTCGAGGACCTCCGCCGTTCCAGATGCACCCTTGTGGGGTTGAAGCCCGCCGCGGAGCGTGTCCTCGTCAGCCTCGAACGGACGCGTGTTCCAGATGCACCCTTATGGGGTTGAAGCAAGCCGAATATCGTGCGTATCAGCGCCCAGGACCCGAGTTCCAGATGTACCCTTATGTGGTTGAAGCGAACTCCCCGAGATGTGGGACGCTTTATGTCAGGGGTTCCAGACGTACCCTTGTGGGGTTGAAGCTCAAGAAGCGTATGTCCAAGTTTGAGCAGAAGAACGAGGATGGTGTTCCGGTCAAACTGGTCCGAGGCTATGCGACGAAGCTCTGGATGGCTGCTTCAGAAGTCGACATCAGAATTGAGCAACTGAAGCAGAAAGGCGGGGTCTATGACGGTCGCTTGTGTACGATATAAAAGTACTCGATTCATTGGTTAGCGAGATATCTCGGCCGGTTCCACCGAGGTTAAATACCGAACGAAAAAGAACAGCGATAGAGTAGCAGTTCTGAGCCTTCGTCCACTACCTCTCGCTTCCGTCGTCCGAACCGCTGTACTCCTCTAGTTCGACACCCGTCAATGCCAACCGAGTCGTCTGGGAAGTCGCCATTTGCATCACCCCAAGGAAGGCAGTCACGACAACCTCAACCGTCCCGAGCGTGGGCGTCTCGATCTCACCACCGTTAGAGTCTCGACAGTAGACCCGTGGGAGGTTCCACTGGTCGTACCCGGCGGTGCGATGCGTGTAGACGGTGACACAATGGCTGTCGTGCAACTCCCGACCACGCCAACAGCAGGTGCCTCTCGAACCAGCGAGACCAACCTACAGGCCCGTGAGGGCCTGCTCCACGTCAGTCTTGACGCGCACGGTCTCCGCGTCGGGGTCGGCGAACGCCATTTAGTGGCACCGCCAACAGACGACGCCCTCCCCACTCGTCTCGCCACCGCATTCCGGACAATCGGCAACGTCAATCCCTAGAATCGTCGCGGACGGTCGAATCCGTCTCGGCGGTCGCGTCCGAGCCTTCTGTTTCGTCGCCCTGCGCTTCCTCATCGTGACGCATCGCCAAACCGAGCACAGCCGCGACAGCGAATGTTTCGAGATCCTCGACCTCGGGGTTGTCGGTATCGGCTCGCTCTGCCATCGCTTCAGGGTCGGCGTCCGGCGCGTCGTCAGCAAGGTACGCGAAGAGCGTCCGAACCGAGTTCGAGAGCCGGTCACGGTGCGGAGCGACAGTCTCGCGAATAACGTCTGGGTCAGCGTCGATTACGTCCGGGCCAACAACCAGCGCATGAGCGGCGAGCAAGACACCACCCGAGAGAACCGCCACATAGTCGTCACTGTCCTCCTCAACCTCATCGCGTGCCTCCCAAACGCTACGGAGTCTCGAAACAACGGTCTCAGCGTCACCGTCGTGGGCGATAAGTTCAAGGGCGGTTTCGTAGTCGTCGCGCGGCGTCCGGGTAAGTGCTTCCAGCAGGTCGCTGTAGGCGAGCGTTTCGAGGTCAGCGAGCGAATGACTGTCGGCATCGGGGTTGATGTCCGCGCGTAGTTCGTCGGGCGTTACAACTGGGTCGCGGTCGTCGAGAACGGCGGCGACCGCCTGAACTGCCGCAGGGTGGTCGTTCGTCTCGTCCGGAAGCGCGTCGAGAACGGCTTCGTCCACATCAGCGTCACTGATATCGAGTGCGAGGTGTGCAGCATAGCCGACGCCTATTCTCTCAGTGACGGCCGATTCGTTGCCGAGTGCGTCTCGGGCACGCCAGACGCCCGCGAGACACGCCATCGCTGTCCTGCCGTTTCCGTTGCGGACGTGCTGGAGACCAACTCGGTAAAGAGCCGTAGGCGCGTCAGCGCCGAGGTCGTCGCACGCACGGGTGGCCGCTCGGTCGTGCCAATCCGCCACGGCATCCCGTGGAACCCTGCCAAGTGCCCGCGCGTGGTACTCCGCCACTACCTTCCTGCTCGCGTCTGCGAGTGCATCTCGGCCTTGTTCGTAGACGGTGTTGAGGTCATCTGACGTAGCCGAGTCGGCGTCGGCGACGGCCACGAGCGCCGCGGGGTAGATTCGCGCCAGCCACGCCCCAGACGCCCCGACACCCGTGTCAGCGTCGTCGGTATCGGTGTCTGCGAGACTGTCAGCCACTCGACTCGCCAAATCGTGGAAAAACTCGACGTTCGTACTCGCCACCGCGCCGACACGCGCTGTCAGAGCGCGGAACACGTCCGACTCGAAACTGTCGTGTTGTCCCAACGACCAGAATCCTTCAGCGATGTCCGCGACAAGTCCACCGACCAGTTCTACTCGCTGGTCGCGGGACTCACCAACCGGCGACTCCGCCGCAACCGTCCGGTCGAGAACGTCGCCAACTAGCCACGGTAGCCCGTCGAAGTTTGGTTCCTGCATCAGTCCGATGCGTGCCGCGTCATAGAAGGTGTCGAGTTCCGAGTCGGGTAGTATATTGACTGTATGGTCGGCGAGTGTCTGCCCCCACACCGTCGGCCTCTCGCTATCGCCCGGGAGAACTCGTGCCACACCGAACCCGTAGGTCCACGCGACGAACTCTGCCTGCGGCTTGGAATGGGTGTCGCTGGCCGCCACCTCGCCCACCTGTTCCGCGATGTGGTCCACCCACTCGGTAACAGCCTCCCCGTCCGGGGTCGCCGACTTGTCCGCGAGCTTCGAGAGTGCCATCGCGTACAGGTTTTCCAAAAGCTGCCTTGCCGGGAGGTCGTGGGCGTCATCGCGGCCCGCCATCGCTTCCGCTCGCTCCTCCAGTTCGTCCACCCACTCTGTGACCGCCTCCTCGTTCGGATTCGCCGACTTGTCCGCGAGCTTCGAGAGTGCCATCGCGTACAGGTTCGCCAGAAATTGCCCCGCCGGGTCGTTGTGGGCGTCGTCGCGGCCCGCCATCGCTTCCGCTCGCTCCTCCAGTTCGTCCACCCACTCTGTGACCGCTTCCCCGTCCGGGGTCGCTGACTTATCTACGAGATTCGAGAGCGCCATCGCATACACGTTCTCCAGAAACTGCCCCGCCGGGTCGTTGTGGGCGTCATCGTGGCCCGCCATCGCTTCCGCTCGCTCCTCCAGTTCGTCCACCCACTCTGCGACCGCCTCCCCGTTCGGATTCACCGACTTGTTCGCAAGCTTCGAGAGCGCCATCGCATACACGTTCTCCAGAAACTGGCCGAGGTTTGCGTCAAACCCCTTGTTGCACGCGGCGGCGAGTTCCGGGAGTAGTGACTGGAGTGCCGTTAACTGTTCGGGACCTATGTCTCGACTGTTCGTTAGCGCGTACGCGAACAAGTTCTCGATGACAGTAACCGGGGTTGTCTCTGCTCGGTCGGCTTCAATTTGGGCACCGTGAAGGAATTGCGCAGTGTTTTGCTCGAAAATGGTCGCCGGAACGGGAACGTCGTGAGACAGGAGCGTCCGTATCGTGCGAACGAACAAATCAGTCCGGCGGGCGACTTCGTCGTCATCCATCTCGTCCGAGATGGCGAGCTGGTCGTTTACGCCGTCTGTGAGGAGCCATTTGACGCCAACCTTGTAGATGGCACTGGCGAGGTCGTCGTCGTCGCGTTTTCGCGCCCTCCCGTAGAGACCACCGAGACTCCGGGCTAGTCTGACAAGCGCAAACTCGGGGTCGTCTGTTGCTTCGTACCGTCCGAGATACTTGTCGAGGTCTTCCCGAATTTCATTGGGGTCTGGTTGGACATTGCCAGCAGTCGTTCGGAAGACTTCGTATTCGACGACGGCCCGGCCGTAGATAATCGGTCGCGGCCGCCACGAGTCATCCGGGTTCACAGACATGGTGGTATCCGACGGTCCGTAATCGTGCCACCCTGCGGCGGTCTCACCGTCGCCCACATCGTCGGTCGTGTTTTCGGCGTCGGTGATGTCACCACCGAGGTAGCCCGCGAGCGTCTTCGCACACTTCGTGATATTCCCCTCGAACAGGTCCACGAGTTCACGTGTCTGAACGCCGGGCGTGACACACACCTGTTCGTATATCTCGCCGACGTCGCCATGGTCGGCGTCAGCGTCGAGAACAGGCTGAACGTCGTGGTGGACGAGTTCCATCGCGGAGCCGAACGCCGACAGTTGCTCGCCTTCTGTGGCGGCGTAGCGAGCGGCGAGTTTCGCTATCTCGATGTTCCCGTTAGCGAGGTCGACTACCTCGTCAACGACCGTCTCGTACTCGCCCTCGTAATCGAGAACGTCCAACGCCCATCGAGTGGTTTCGCGGACGGCGTCGGCTTTTTTGTCGAATCGTTCGAACGTGATGCTCGTCGCGTCTTCACGGGTATCGCGCTCCGCTTGGGCGAATTTTTTCGGGGCTTTGTCGGTGAACGAGTTATGGAGTTCGTCGCGGCACTCGATGATGACGGTGCCGTGGTCACACGACCAACTTTGGAGTTCGCGGAGTTGTTGCCCACTCGCTACCGTTCCGACTTCGACTTGTCGCTCGTTGTCACCGGCCGCGCCGAGACCGACCTCTGTCTGAAAGTTCGCGTACAGAATCGTGTGCTTGTCACTCGACTCGATAACTTGCTCAACTGAGGTCGCTTCACCGAACCGGGGAAGTCGTACTTCGTAGTTATTATCGTCGCCGTCTGTGAGGTCCCGGCAGGCTTTGTAGGCGGCGGTAGTCTTGCCCGACCCGTGCGGGCCGCGGAGAACCACGACATCCGTTGTATCGTCTTCGAGTCGGTCGCGGAGTTGATCGACTTTGTTGCCGTCTTCGTCGGGCAAATACTCGACATCGTCGGGGTGGACGCGCTCACCGAGCAGGACCTCCTCTTCGTTCTGGAGGCGAGTTTCGAGATGGGCAAGACCCTCAGTCGCTTTCTCGCGGCCTCTGTATATTTCCTCAGCGAGGTTGGCGAGTCCATCCTCGACAGCTTCGAGTCGGTCACGGTGGTCTCGAAGCTCTGCCTGCATCGCTTCAACGTCGGACTGGAGTGCGGGCAGGCTGGCGAACGCGTCGATGAACTGGCTTTCGACGTGGTCGTCGATGCTGTCGAGCGCGTCAAGCGTTCGCGGGGGAAGGCCAAGACCGGTTTCGAGCCGGGCTTTGTCGAGAGGTGTGAGGCGGTCGTCGAGCAAGTGGTCGAAGAGGTCGTCGGCGAGATCGGCCATGTCGTTGCCGGGGTTGGCACGCCACAATAGGAGGCCGAATGCGACGACGAACGGCAGCGACCCGGAGAGTGCGGATATGGCAGTTGGCGCTGCGCTTCCAGCGAGGGCAGCGACTGTCTCACGGTCGATATCTGCGTCGAGCGCGACCTCGCCGGACGTGATCGCCTGCCCGTACTCAGCGGCTTTCTTGCCGAGCGTTTTGAACGGCGTGGTCGCCATCGACAGGCCAGTTGCGCCGACGTACTCACGGAGTGACTCTGTGAGCCATCCCTGTGTGGCCGTGTCGGTGTCGGCCGCGAGTGTGAGTGTGACCGATGGGACGAGCGTCGGACCGTACGTCGCGTCGCCGAGGTGGTTAGCGAGTACACCGTCGGCGTCAAGGGCGTAATCGTAGGAAAGACGGTCAGCATACGTTTCGAGCGTGTCGGCAGAAACTGACCCGTCGACCCCCTCCCAGTCCTGCGGATCGTCGAGCGCGTAACTGAGAACGACGACAGCATCGAGCGCTTCGCGGAGTACCCCAGCGAGGTCACGGTCGGCACTCGCTTCAGCAGCAACGTCGATATTAGGATCGGCTGTAGAGCTGGAATCAGTAGTAGAGTCGGCGTCCGTCTCACCGTTAGCGTCGGTATCAAGATCGGTGGTACAGAGCCAGTCGAGGTCACGTGGTCGAGTGGATAGACAGAGGTGACTGGCGTCCGCAAGCGTATCGAGGAACTCCCGGCGGTCATCAAGAGTGGCGTGTTGGTAGGCAGTATAGAAGTCGTCGACAACCACAGGTCCAGTGGGTTCGTCGGCGGCAGACAGTGAGTCGACGCAAGTAAGCTCGGTCTCGTCGGCGAGATGATCGAACCGTTCGGTCTTGCCGATGTGTGGTGCTCCGACGACGATCGTCACACCGTCGTCGCTCACCACCGTGTCAGTGTCAAGGTCCGATGGCCGCCGGAGAATAACAGATCCGGACATCGTCCTGATACTCACCTAATGTTAGGGGAGGGAAATAAGTATCGTGAAAGTTAAATCACAGAAAAGCACCTTGCCGCCACGTCATGATTGCCGTGCCGACCATTCTGGCGGCCACGCTCCGGGAAAAGGGAATGACCAGTACAGCACGAGCAGCATTAGCCGTAAGAAGCCGGGGATACGCCTCCAGCAGCGAATCGTCGCTTTGGTAGAAACAGTTATTCAGTAGAGGATGCTACTAGTAGTATAGCGACCTCAGTAAAGATGGACGAGGAAACGAAGTCTCGTCTCGAACAGTTACAAGCTGAAATCCGCCTAAAAACTGGAAAACAGGTTACTCAGCAAGAGATTCTAGAGCGACTCGTCAACGATGCGGCCGAGTCAAAAGATGAGGTCATTGATTCGTTCCGCGACTCGCGGGTTCCCGTCGACGATAACGCTCACAAGGCCTTCCACGAGGGGACCGTTGCATCCGGTCCGGAAACGACAAAAGACGATATCAGTAGTTGGTAGCACGGTTTCTTTATTCAGAATTGTCGGTGTACCTGTCGCGGAATCTAGAGCGAAAGTCTATTAACTCGTGGTTCTCTCCCTCTCTTCCTCGCACACGTGGGAATTGTTAGTTTTCCAGATGGACACGTCATCAGTTTTAGAACGGTCAACATCGCCGATAGCAATATTGATACCGAGACACGAAACGGAATACTTGCTAAAATCGAAACGTTCCCACTTGGACTTCGGCTGGTTATCGACGCGAACATGAAGTACGTAATTTCTTGACTCAGTCGGAAAACCCTCAAAGATAGCTCCTCCGGGCGTACCGTCTTCTTCGGCAGGGGTCACCTCTTTTGAGTCCCAATAGACCGGAGTCCCATCATCAAGAAGGAGAACGTGAACAGTGTGCGGACGAGGGTGGTAATTTGTGACCGTGAGTTTGCCGAGTCGTGGTGTTTTTGAGGATTGTTGGCCGAGTGCGTTGCACCCGGCTAGTCCGCCAGCGAGGGCTACTCCACCAAGCTGAAGGATTTCTCGACGCATCAACGAGGACATTCAGTTGATGATAGATGGCCTGTTGGTGAAACATTTTTGGAGGCATATCCGTCACCAATCAGCGGTGGAGCTAGCCGATGGAACCAGTGATGAGTTCGCACAACGAACCAAGCAACACCGAATAACTTACACCATATAAACTGAATAAAGAAGCTGTATTACTAACTACTGATATCGGCGACATCATCTACGAATGAGCATCTTCATCGATACGGGTGTGTACTAAGCCTATCATGACGAAGATGCCGCGAGACACGAGACAGCGCAGTCTTTCTTCGACCGCGTCCTTGACGGTGAATTCGGTCAACCGTACACGAACGACTATATTCTCGACGAGGCGGTAACACTCACGCGGAGACGGACAAACGACGTCACCGCAGCGACCACGATTGCCGACCGGATTCTCGGAAACAACCCCTACCCGGACGTGAACACCTTCGACCACGTCACCCCTGATATCTTCGAAGCCGCGTTCGAGTGCTTCACCACGTACGACGACCACAAACTCAGCTTCACGGACGCCACAACAATCGCACATAGTCAATTGCGAGCTTCGACGACGATTTCGACGGCATCCATGAGCAAATTGATCCGAGTAGTGTTACGATATAAACTTTCACGAATTCGGATTCACACAGGATTACGATACGCTCGAACATATCCGCGAGACTCAGAACTCTCTTCTGTCACCACAGTACCTCCGGACCAAATTCTAGAGACGAGAGCATCAAATCACCTTTCGTCGGCAGAACCTCACGCTTCCAACTTAACCCTCGTCAATGCCAACCGGCTCGTCTGCGAAGCGGCCACTTGCATGACGACGTGCAAGGCGGCCGCGACGACCTCGGTTGTGCCGAGCGTGGGCGTCTCGATCTCACCACCGTTACAGTCTCGACGTACACCCACAGGAGGTTCCACGCGTCGTGGCCAGCGGTTCGATACGCATCCCCGGTACCACGATGCCCGACATACAAATCGCACTTACAGTAACAGCAGGTTCCTTTCATTCCGCCTCTCTTCGGTTTGCGAACACGAGAGACTACGCCTCTCGCGGTTGAACTACAGTTTACTGTCCGTTTCGAGTGAGTATTCGTGGAGGTCGTCGCCGTCTTCGTCATACCAGAATGTGCCCGTGAAGGTGGTTCCCTCGATGAGGTGGGGAAGCCAATGCTTGTCGGCTTTCCACATCTCGTCGTACGGAAGGTCAGTAGCATCAAGCCAGACTGGTATTGCCTCCTCGGATTCAGCTGGTTTACCGGAGTATGAGTCCGACCGGAAAACATGCACCTGCATGAATGGCTCCTCGGCAAAGTAGAACTCTAACTCACCCTTCTTCTCAACAGAATCCACAATGATAGATGTCTCCTCGCGTGTCTCACGAATTGCGCCTTCCGCGATGGATTCGCCGTTCTCAACCTTTCCTCCAGGACCAACGTATCGGCCTTCTCCATGGCCACGTTTCTTCTCTATGAACAGGACGTCGTTGCCATCAAAGACGTAACAGAGAGTCGCGTCACGCATGTCTTGCCACAGTGTACCTGGGAAGCTATCTTAAATGGTGAGGAGCGCGAACCCCGCCGTTTTGCCACCGACCTGTGCAGTATGAACGGCGACTGATGCACGTCTCGTCGTTCAAATGGGGACTCGACGGTCGACGTAACTCCCGCCTCCAAACCACGTATTAGAGACAGCGAGTATCCGTAGCAGTCGGTGAAACCGATGCTTTGAGGTAGCCGTTCTTTTCACACTCTGTTAACTGACCGATGGTGAAAAATCAGACAAAAAGCGAGTTGTGGGACCAGTGGGTGTCACAGACCGTACTCAAAGATATCAATACAGCTGATACGCCGGACCCTGTCCCAATGATTGACGATTCCGGGACAGCGTTGGAGATGACTGCTGCATACGACTCGTACCGTCTAGGACGGGGGTCTGGCGATTATCTGTATCTGTTGTATCTCCTTGACGACCCTGTTCAGGGGCCGTCTGATATCATCCCTGTCTACATTGGCGAGACCAGCAATATTGCAAGCCGACTTATGAACCATTTCAGGAAGGTGCGCGATGCCCTCCCAATCTCGGAATGGGAAGACGATGGGTCGTGGGGTAGTTACGGGAAATATGATCACATTGCAACGGTCTACGAGCGTGCAGATTCACCGCTTTACGCATGGCTAGTTGATGTGAGCGAGGTTGAGACTGGCCCATATGGGTATCCCACGTATCGACAAGAACTCGAAGCAAAGACTGTCGGTCTCGTCCACTCTAATCGGCAATTTAATCGGGTTTTCGCAAACCGAGATTTCGTTCCAAACAGGGTTCCACACGAGATGGGGAAGGTGGGTCCCGAATGGGTTGACCTAGAGAACGAGACCCCGAATGAAGAAGCAAGGACGGCCGCTGGCAATACAGGCCACGACCTAAACGGCAAACACAAAGCAAATCTCTGGCACAACTGGGTGGAACAGACAATCCATAAAGAGATTCATGACCCCGAAGAGGCGGATCCGATTCCGCTCTTCGAGACAGACGAAAACCTCGTCGTAGAACTCACGGATGTCGGCTCGTCAACGGTACTGAAACGGAGTGACGCAATTGATACTCGGATCCGCGAAGAAGGAAAACGCTGTGTTCACAGCAACGGGGTGAAAGACGGCCCGAACGGGCTGTTATACGTCATGTACCAGCTTACGTCCGATAATCCATCACCTGCCGAGATCATCCCACGATATATCGGCAAAGCAGAAGCATACGGGAAAAAGAACGAATTGAGTGCGAACTTCAAGGAAATCGCAAAGAATCGAACTGGAACGCGGAGCTTCGCTCGCTGGGGTGATGGAAGCTACTGGCACGTCGGAGAGCTATCCGACACCGTGTTCGGTGAAGATTCAAAGAAACGCAGCTGGGCCAGCGAGCTATTCAAACAAGGAACCCACCAACTCAAAGAACAAACATACCTCTGGATACGAGCCTGGGACCCAGAAAAATATACAGGTCCGTACGGCTACCCAGCGTATCTAGCCGAAGTGGAGGGACTGTTGATTGGGTTAGCCTACGAAACCTACCCTACCCAGCTCCTCAACCACCACGAGGTCCCAGAAGACGCACCTGCCAACCAGCAAGAATATCAGTTTCAACCACCCTCAGAGTAACCGAACCCACCATCCGGCTCCTCACGAACCCGAAGAGAACGCCGACGGTCGAAACGCAGTCCGACCACAGATGCTGTTGTCCGTGAACTCTCCGGGAGAGGGGTCTCGGTGACGCCGATGATAGCCGATGAACGAGACAAACCGACAGGTAGTCGTCCGGCATCCACACCACGAGGAGCCGCCATCATGGCGGTCTACACGTCGTGGCGTTTTCACGACCGCGGTCGATTACGGTTGTTCGTGGGAGAGACGTAGTCCTCTCGGAGCCTAATCTGGTCCGGCAACCTTGCTATCCGGCCACCTCGTTTGTTGCCGGACCGTCCGAGTTACTGAGAGACGGGTCACCCGGTAAATCCACGTCGTCTTTCAGGACCACGACGTTCTCCTTGTAGGAGAGACCGTCCGCGGTGCGTTCTTTCTGGGTGGTGATGAGTCGATGCTTGCTGAGTTCACGCATCGCGTCGAGCGTCCGCCGGGCGAGTTCTTGGGCGTAGTTTTTCGAGACGCCTTCTTCGTGAGCGCGAATCCAATCGGCGAGGTCTGACGACTTCAGGTAGACGCGCCATCTACTGCTCCCGCTGGTCCACAACTGGTAGCGGCCGGGGTTGTCGCGTTCCCGCCACGCCTTCGCCGCGAGTTCGTCCGGCTTGCGGTTGGTGACACTTGCGAGCATTTCGTCGTCGTAGCGAGCGAGTCGCTGGATAGGTAGGAGATCCGCAGTTGAGTGAGCGACGGTGCCGCCGCGTTCGAGGGCGTCTTCTTCGCCGGGAAGCCGGGCGTACTGGTTGCCGTCGTCTTTGGTGATGCGTTCGACGCGGTCACCATCCACGTCCAGCAGTTCATCCATGATGTTCGCCTCGACGTTCTCGTAGGCGAAATGCGCGCCTTTTTCGAGTTCTCGTGATTGCAGTTCGGCGATCATTGATCGGGTGCCGTTCGCTTTTGCTTCGAGGGCGCTGAGTCTGGCATCGTGTTCGCCTTCGACCGTCTCCTCTAACTCTGCAAGTCGGGCTTCAGCCTCGCGGCGGGCGTCGCGTTCCTCGACGAGTTCGTCGCGGAGCGTGTCTACCTCGGCTTCGAGGTCGCCGATTTGGTCTCGGAGGTCGGCGGTTGCTTGTTGGATTCGCTGTTCGACGAGTTCGGCGAGCGGTTCGGGAAGGAGTTCGTCGTCGGTGGGGGTGTCGGTGGTCATCAGTTCTCTGGGTTGTCGGCAGGAGTGGCTGGTGAGCGATACCGTCTGCTAGGCGTTCGTGGGCGCGAAACGGACGAACGAAAGGTGTCCGGGCTATCCGCGAGGTCGCCCGCAGAGTCGGCGGCCGGGCCGCGGCGGGTCCGCAGGCAGATCGGACTCGGGAACGTCGATGTCGAGCGAGATGGCGTTCCGCACGAACAACTGCGTGAGTACGGTTTTGCCTTCGCCGGTGAGGTCGCAGGTGAATCCGCGTGCGTCGTCAGGGTGGTCGCTCTTGGTGAGGAATCCTCGCTCGACTAGTTCATTGAGGCGGGGGTAGAACTGGCCGCCCGCGGTGTTGGTCTGGCCGAGCGCTTCCAGTTCTCGCTTGACATCCGCGCCGACAGGTGTCTCGGTGGCTTGGTTTGCGCGGTACACCGCCAGCAAGAGATCGCGCTTATAGCTGGTGAGGTCGGCCGCCGTCTGATTGACCGAGCGAGACTGCTTCATCGACCCCCACCTCCGTAACTAGAAGTGATACCCTTGGGGATGGTACAGCCACACGGCTGGACCGTACACTCGGTGGGACTGTTGGCGGCGATGGCATGAATCGGTGTCTTGCACGCCGGACACTCGCCATCCTCCAGCGCCCAACACGCACTCATTGGCCGGTCACCTCCTCGTTCGCGCGGCGGATACGGTGACAGAACTGGCAGGGCGCGTACCGCTGTGATTGTGCTTCCGTACGGGCGAGTTGCGTAAGTCCGTCGTGGTCAACCGGGCAGAGCGGGTTCTCGTCGTGGTCGGTCTCGTGGTAGGCGTACGACCGTTGGCCGGTGGTCTGGATGACGAGGACCGTCTCCTGTGCCGGGTACGGGTCATTGTTGATCCGGGCATCAAGGTCGGCGCGCGTCGGGTCGTCTACAGTGTCTGGGTCCGGACACGTATGTGACGAGAGTTGAATCGTCGGTGTTCCGCAGTCGTCGCACACATCGAAGGTTTCGGGGATTGCCTCAGTGAGGTCCGGTCCGAACTCCTCGATGGCTTGGGTCACTTCGAGTCACCTCCGTTCAGGCCGACTGCGTCGGCGCGGCGCTTGGCGTGCTGGACGAGCAGTTGCTCGGCAGTGTCGGTGGTGGCGTACTCGTTGGTCCTGCCATCCCTCTCGGCCTTCTCTAGCAGGCCGCGCTCGGCTAACCGGTCCAGATTCTGGTATAGCCGAGAATGATTGATGTCATCGCCGTACCGTTCATCGAGATACGCCTTGACCACAAGACCCTTCGGCGGGTTGTCGCTGTCGCGTTCGAGCGCGCGGACTGCGTATAACAGGTCGCGCTCGAACGCTCGGAGGTTCTCGACCGACCGAGAGGAATCCGCGCTCATCGCTGGGCACCTCCCGTCGTCTGGGCGATTGATAGACTATCCGCTGGTCGTGCGGGACATTCAAGTCCCGTCTGGGCGAATGCGTGCATGGTTCTCCTGTGGAGGACCACCGAAGGCCGGTGCGGCGACACCGGCCCAGTTTTCCTGAGCTAGCACCTCCGGTTGTCCTTAGCTTGAACGTATTACCCACTGGTAATAAATATTGTCGCTATATAGCGACAGACGGCACTATTTAGGGACCTACGGAATCAATTGGTGAAATACTGGATTTTTCGGTGTGGTTATGTGCATTGGTGTGAAAAAATCGCCTGATGGAACCGAATCTCCGTGATGAGGCTATTCTCAAATTTCTCGCGGAGAAAGAGATTGCACTCCCTCCAACGCCACTCTATGAAAATCTGCGGCTTGAGGGAGCAACCTTCTCACAGCGAACCGTAAAACGCCGACTCAAATTACTTGAAGACCACGGCTACGTCGAGCGAATACTCGGCCAACAAGGATACTACCAAATCACCGACAAGGGTCGCGCGTATCTCGCGGGCGATCTCGACGCAGAAGAACTGGAAAACAACGAAGAGTAGCTTGATAGTTGGTCCGTCAGTCCATCACTGAACGCGACTTTTGCTCATGTCCCTCGTCGGTTTCATCGCCGCGAGCGACGGCTTCGTGATCTGGATGACCTCACTGGTGTAGCGTAATCTCGTCGGTCGTCGCGTGGTTCGGTTCTGGCTCGATCTGCCCGCGTTCGGGCCACGATTCGGTGGCATACTCGGTGCGAGATATACCGACTAAAAGAGTGTCTGGCGAGCGTGAACGAATAAATCCTGATTCTGGCGGTAGAGTCACAGAATGGTCTGTGAGTGGTCGGTAGAAGCGATGAGCGAAAGTGAACGAATTCCAGTAACGTCCTGCGATTTCTAACTTCCAAGTTCTCTTCTCATATTCTCATCTTCCCACGGTAGGAAATCCATAGGTATGTAGTCGATATCATCATGATTGTTGAACTGAAGCGAAAAGTCGGAGATATGTCTGTTGTCCTTTGAGAATTTTGTACTGTAGTAGACTGAGACCTTTCCATAAATTACGTCTCGATTCCCTTCAAACTCGGAATCCAGTATCCGAGCAAGAGAGTCCTGATTTGGTCCTGTCCCTCCCAGCGATATCACTGACCGAGACGTAGCCTCAAAACAGATATTTAATTCAGATGGTCTTATTGACGATGCTCGGGTCTTTTCCTCCTCTGCATCTCCGATAGACTCGATTCTCCGTAAAGAACCTTGTACTGTCTCTATTGGACCTTCTCCACTTAATTCGTACAATCCAATCCTTAGCTTCATCGAAGTTGCGGGACCTCCGCCGAAGTTGGAAACTCTCAATCTAATTACCTGGAGATCTTCCTTGATTTCTATGTCACTAATCTCAAGGTGCGGTTCTTGTTGATACCGTAAAGCAAGATGCTGCTCTCGGTATAATACAACTAAAGCAATTGTGAGGAGTGAAGACGTCAAAATAGAACTCGCCTCCAAACCTGCTCTCCCGAATTGCTCGTAAGAAAGATATATTGCGAGAGAAAGTCCGATAATCACGATAGAGCCGACGATAAGCAAAGTCCATCGTCTGTTTTTTATCATAACTTAGGCGTGGTACCAGCAATACTAATATCTCGTCCTTGAAGCGATGGGTACCGATAGCACGTCCCTCGCGTCCGCCCGAACTGCTCGACCAACTCGTACCGCTCTAACGACTGGAGATACCGCCGTCGCGTGGGCTTCGACTTCGGATTCCCCACACGCTGCTCGTACTCGTCGTACAACTCGCCCGCCGCAATCTCCCCCGACTCCCGGACGATTTCGAGCAGAATCCGCTGATTGGTGGACAACCGATAGACGTTGCGCTCGTGGACCTCTGTCTCGGTGTCGTCGGCTATATCCTCGACCAACTTCGGACTCAATGGGTCACGAACCTCAATCTCCGCGCTCGGCGGCCCGGTGAAGCAACGCGATGGCGAACCGCGCGTCCCCGGCCGCGAGGTCCGCGATGCGCGCTATCGTCGTGTCGTCGGCCGCGCCATGCCGCAGTCCCGCCTCGACGTGGCCGCGAATGATGTCCACGAGTTCGCCGTACTGGTACTTGTCGAGGCGAATCTTCGTCGCGGTCCGCACTCATGATTGTACACGGTTTTCCGCGCCGCGAGGAAATCGCTTCGTCCAAGCAGACCATGTGCATCGTATCCGAGAAGGGATTCCAGTTAGAGTACGTCTTTCCCGGTTGCTGCTGTCACTGTTTGCAGTATCTCTACAGCGTCAGAGAGTTCCGCTGTCGATTCAAAGCGGAGCGTGTCTGGTCGTGTCAAACCGATCTTTGAAGCGGCCCAACTGATTGCCTGCCCGAGTTGGCCTTGTTCTGGCTCGTACCATCGGAGTTCGATTTCCAACTGCTCTGGACGCGCTTCGACCGATGCGAGTCGAGAGAGGCCATAGCAGACGTTCCCAACACAGAGAGATGGTGGAGAAATACTATATTCCGTACCGGTGACTTCCCATTCCACCAGTAGGTGGTTTGGGAGAACCACTGCCGGTTCGACGTCAATCGCATTTTGGACTGCATCAATGATTTCATCGGACGAATCGCCATTCATCGTGAAAGCTTCGTGATCAGGAACATACCGAAGACACGGTTCGGAGTCGCGTACGAGTTCAATTTTCCGTATGCCAAAGATGCGGGCACCCCCAGTCATCTCCAGAAGTGATTTGATCATTTCTAGTGACCTCTCAGACACGTGAGCGTCGTACCGTACAGCATCACTGCCACCGGTTTGTGTGAAGGTGTCGTCCAACTCCTGGATAATCGAAGGGTAGTCGTCGGCTACTGTTCCCGTCTCGATCGATAGGACGATTCGGTCCGCGAAGGACGACGCTGCTTGGATGACCTCGAACAGTACCTCCTCATGACGTGGTGTACCCTCTATTGGATAGCTCACGACGAGAGTGTGAGTGGGTTGGTACTGGGTCAAGATATCTAGTAGACAGGAAGGCCGACCGGGGGCTTAATAGTTAATCCTCCCAAGATGTAGTCGTTCGAGAGATGTAGTCTCTCGTGACGCTATAGAAGATCGGTTCTTTTATCACAATCACATTTATTTTTCTACATATTGAACGGTGTCTCCCGAACCGATTTCCGCGACAATAGCTGGTGAGTATCAGATGACCCCCGATCAATCAAACCACTCCACTCCGTCTTCAGCATCCAAGAAGGCAACTCGAAATCCGCCAACGAAGCGAGCAGCACTCGTTGGTGGGGTTGTCGGGATATGTCTCGGTCTCTGTTCGCATTTTCTGATACTGGATTATTCTGTAGTCTCTATCACCATCTGTCTCCTGTACTTCATCGGGGTTACGCTCATGATCGACTACGTCAGTATCCTCCGACAGACCCCCTACGATGGCGGGAGTTGGTGGACCATTGCCTTCGGTGCCACCACCGGACTCGTTATGATGGTCGCACAGTTGGTCTACCACCCGATCGTCACAGATAAGATCGCAGTAAAGCGCGTCCTCCCCGAGGGAGTGAGGACCGTTCCGTTTAACCTCATCCTTATCTTGTGGCTTCTCATGTTCGGTGTCGCGTTAGTCTCACTGACATACGGAATCGGAATGGCAGTAACGGACCTGTCCGAAGGCTAATCCTCTCTGTCAGCCTCCCGCTAGCTGGTACGGACCTGCGCCCTCCTTCCAAGCACCCTCCTTTCTGCATCCATCGAAAGCACTGGAACAGCGGGGTTCTGCTCCGGAACCGTTTACACGGGATGGCCTAACTGCGAAGGTCCTAACCAGGATCTCAGTGATGTACTTCTTCCCGCACAACCTCAATGACAAGGTAATCGAAAGTCTCGCCGATCCTCCGGGCGTAAACACCGACTCCGGGTGGTGGTATATCGACCAAAGTAGCGGCGTCTATTGGGGATCCAGCTTCTCCACGTTCCCCGAACAGGGGTTCTGGCAGGAGTTAGAAGATTGCCGAGAGTACGTCTCGGACTCGGCCAAGGATTCACCCACCAATCCCTTTTTGTCCGGTAGTAGGTTTCTCCGTCGGCCGTCATGCCCTTCTCGTGGCCTTTCTCACTTCCACCCGACTCGGGTGTATCTGGAACACGTGACCCAGATTATATACATCAATAGCTTAAAATATAGACCCACAATCACAAAACCGTCTAAAGAGACTGTTCCTTTAACTTTTTCAACATAACATGCGACAGTTCACGATCCGCCACTACGGCACCGAACCCCATTGCGACGTTAGAATAGTCGTGCAGAATGTACTGAGGACGACACAGCGCGAGGTAGAAACGGTAGAGGTTATGGGGATCTACTCGCTGCTCTCTGAGTACGTCGACGCTGAGGCGGTAGACGTCCTCGTCGAAGCGGGCGCAACGGTTGACGATGACACGCTCCAAGGTGAACTCACTGCGACGCCAGCGGTGCAGGATGCCGTTGTGGCACTATTGTCTGACTCGTTGCTGGTCGCGGAGTTCCGAGACAAAAAAGGGAACCCAGTGTTTGCACGAGCGGACAGCGACGCCGACTCGGTTTACCTTGACGTCCCGGAGTATCAACACCTCGCTGACGCTGTGTCGCCCGACCAGCTCGCCCGACTGTTCCCGGCCAGTAGTGAGTGCGATACGATTCGTGCGGAGAACGGGACGAACCCGGCAGCTGAGACGGGGCTGACGGAATACGCTGTCTATGGGAAGGAATCAGACCAAGTCTCGGCGGACGCCTCGCTGTGGGGCGATCTCTTGCGACTGGATCGATCGCCGTCCTCGGTCTCACTGTGTGGACTTACTGCGGTACTCCGACAGACGGCTCCCGATGCACTGGAAGCGATACAGTTAGCAGGAGCGACGCGAGACGATATCGTTGTCTCCGGAGAGGTCACTGCCTCACAGGACATACTCCAGGCGTTGCAAGCCGCGTGGGGAGACGGCATACACTACGTCCGTTGTCGTGACGAGCGAGGTGACCCCCTGGTACTTCGGGACGGCCCTCGCTCCGATTACCTATATCTCACAGCAGCAGAACGGGAGCAACTCGGTACGTGGGCCGCGGACACAGTTCGACCTTCGAACCGCTGGCGGAAGTGAGAACAGCGGTACGTCGACGTAGCAGTTGTTGCAAATGCGGTTTCTTTATTCAATCTGTGCCGTGATTTTTCGTGTCGATTCCGCCACGTCGGTCGAACGCCATCACGACTCTGGCGGACTATTCAGGAGTGCGAGGTGACCCGTCCGGAACTGCGTAAGACGGGGAACAGTCTCAGTGTGGGGGTCGAACGCTGTATAGGCGAACGCCTGCCAGAGGACGCGCTCGGGATAGGGCCGGTCGGACAGGTCGACCCCCAGAGACGTTGCAAATGCGGCGTGGTCGAGTTCGCCGTTCGTCGTCGGAACCGGAGCGGGATTCGAGACGGTGTCGAGTTCGAGACCGAACGAGGGGAACAACCGGTACTCCGCGCCGGGGGCGGGATGGTGGAGTTCTCGCTCTCCGGGGAATCGAACGACCAGTTCGGGAGTGACAGCCATCGTTCCGTCGCCGTCCGCGCGTTCCACCGTCTGCTCCGAGAGCGAAATACGCCGTCGGGTTCCGCTGGAAACGGTGTACTCGGTCCCGTCGGCCAGCAGTTCGAGCCGTGATGCCGTCACCTCCCGGATTCGAACGTCGGGAGCGGAGTACGACCGGACGACCGCCGTCGTCGAGTCTCCGCCGATGGTCCCTTCCACGACGACCTCCGTCTCCGCACGACGGGAGACGAACTCGGGCGTGTACGGACGACCTTTCTCGACGACCGATAGCGTGTCCGTCGTCGCACAGACGCCCTGCCAATCCGGTTGCTCGCTCGTCCCCGTATCGAGAGTCGGACGCCAGTAGAAGACCCGATAGTCACCGTCGAACTCGTAGGGAACCGCGTCCGGAAAAAACGACTCGCCGTAACTGGTCGGAGCGAGATTCGGATGTTCGAGTTTGAGTTCGACGTACGGCAGCGACTCGACCATCGGAGTCGACAAATCGGCACGTGGCGATTGTACCCAGCTGATTTCGGTCGTACCGTCCTCTGTCCCCGTGTCGTCCATTAAGTCGGAGATGGGACTACGGATACGAAACCCTATCCGCATATATGTTCGAGCGAGGGTCCGGATGCGTTTCGGAGTGATTGGTGCGAATACTTGGACTATCGGCCGAATTCATTCGGGAGAGAACCTATTGGCGGACGGTTCGACCTCCTCAGTAGAGACGATGGTATCCGAAATCGACGTTCGCGAGCGGACGGCCGACGAGTGCCGTGAGCAAATCCGGGAGGACCTGCGTGACATCCCCACCGGTGAGACGGTGACTATCGTGGCCAACCACGATGTCGAGGCGGCACTGTACCAGTACCAAATCAAACGTGGCGAGACGCTAGATTGGCAGTACGAGAATGCAGGACCGGAGGTCTGGGAGATTCGCGTGAGTAAATCGGAGCGCGCTGGGGGAGGAACTGCCCTGACCGAGTTCGACGTGCGGGAGATGCCGCCGCGAAAGCGCCACTCGGTACTCCTCGAAACCTTCGAGCTACTCGACCCGGAAGAAGGGTTCGTCCTGGTGAACGACCACGACCCGAAGCCGCTCTACCACGAACTTCACTCTACCCGTGGCGACATCTTCGAGTGGCAGTACACGAACCGCGACTCCCAAGAGTGGAAGGTCGAGATACGCAAGACCGACGAAGGTGAGGCGGAAGACGACGACGAGGTACAGGCGAAATTCGACGTTCGTGAAATCCCGAAACAGGAGCGACATCCGACGATTCATCACCGGTACGGGAACCTCGAAGACGGCAACGCGATGGAGATAACCGCCCCGCACGAACCCCGTCCGCTCCACAGGGAGTTCCGACAGCGATACGGACAGTCGTTCTCGTGGGAGGTCCGAGACAAAGAACCGGGCCGCTGTCGCGTCCGTATCACGAAAGGCGGCCAGTCGAGTACCGACGACGAAGTTCCGTCGCAGTCAACCGACGAGTCGATGGACGTGACGGAGGAACTGGACGTTCGGGACCTGCCGCCCGCCCAGCGCCACCAACAGATTTTCGAGGCGTACGAGCAACTTCAGTCGGGTGAGGCGTTCGTCCTAGTGAACGACCACGACCCGAAACCGCTCTATCACCAGTTCGAAGCGGAAACCGGGAGCGAGTTCCGATGGGAGTACCGGCAGCGAGAACCCGACGAATTCAGAGTCCTGATCGGGAAGGCTGACGGTATCGAGAACGACTCCTCGGCATCCGAGACCACGAAAGCGCCGTTTTGAACGTTCGGGTCCGGATGCCCCAGCCACGGATTCGGAGCGAGACGTGACGGTCTCGGAGTTGTTCGGGTGAATTCCTATGTCACCCCGAGAGAACAGTACGAGTACACGAGAGGTGATTCGAATGACTACGACAACAATTGATGCGGAACGGAGTCTCGCCGACCTCGTCGAAGAGAACCCGGAATTCGCCCGCGTTTTCGAGTCCTACGGCATCGATTTCTGTTGTGGGGGAGACGCCTCCCTCGAAACCGCGTGTGCAGAAGCGGGACTCAAACTATCCACGGTTCGTGACGAACTGGCGGCAGTGACGGACAGCGACGGCACACAGGACTGGGAAACGATGTCGGACCTCGTCGACCACATCGTCTCCGAACACCACGAGTATCTCCGTGAGGAGCTTCCAGCACTGGAGGACCTCGTTCAGAAGGTCGTGAGCGTCCACGGGGAGAATCACCCGGAACTGCAGCGAGTCGGCGAGGAGTTCTCCGACCTCGCCGAGGCGATGCAGACGCACATCTCCGAGGAAGAAGACGAGGCGTTTTTGCTCGTCGAGAAACTCGACCGCGGCGAGCCACTCACAGAGTCGGAAGTGGCGACGCTCCGGGAGGAGATAGATAACTTCGAGGACGACCACGAGGAGACCGCGGCACGTCTCGAGCAAATCAAGGCGTTGACCGACGGATACGCGGTCCCGGACGACGCCTGTCCGAGTTACCGCAACATGCTCGCCCGTCTCGAAGAACTCGAACGAGACACCCACATGCACGTCCATCGAGAGAATAACATATTGTTCTCCAGAGCCGAGCAGGAGCTATCGACCGCTACCCGGAGTTGAATTTCACTGGCTAATCGATTCATTCCATCGCGCCACGCCGCCCCCGACACGGATTGACACGAGTTACCTCCAGCTACTCGAACGAAGGACGTAGATTGACGCGAACATATCCGTGAGGAGACTTAGTTTCGGTGAGCCTAATTCACGCATACGGTGATTCCGTAATGACCGACCCACCGACGGAGGTTGGTGCGACCGTCGCGAACGACCTCTTCGACAAGTACGTCCTTCCGAAAGTTGCGCTCGCGGTTATCCTGACCGCCTCACTCGTCGGGACGTGGGTGACCGGTCGTCTCGCCGACCAGACGGCGGTCGTCGTCACGCTGGCTAAGTGGTCGTACTTGGTTTCCCTCGGCGTTCTCACCGGCGGACTCGTCTGGAAGCACCTCTTCGTTCGCCCGCAGGACCTCGGGACGGACGCGAGCGAGTACTGTGCGGAGATGTACTCGCGATTCGACAGCGTGGCTACCGTCGCCGTCGTCGTACTCGCGTCGAGCGGACCGTTCGTCCTCGCCAAGTACGCCTCGTCTCTCGGAACCAGCCTACTCGTAGTCACTCTCGGCGTGCTGTCTTCGCTCTGGGTCGGAACGACGGTCGTGACGGTTCGCCGTTCGACGTCTGTCGACGAACAGTTTCGGAGTCAGAGCGGCCTCCTCACGATGGCTCTGGCTTTGGCAGTCGTCGTCGTGACGGCGCTCGCGGAGGTGAGTCTTCGGGGATTCGACCCGATGGCGGCGGCCGTTCGGGTGTTGCACCTCCTCGCGTTCGCCGCGTGGATCGGTGGCGCGGTCTGGAACATCTTCGTCGCCGTCCCGACGGGACAGCGCCATCCGACGACGGACGTCGTTCAGGCCGCGGGCGAGCAACTCGAACGTTTCCGGTGGGCGGTTCGGTTCATCATCCCGACGCTGTTCCTGACGGGCCTGTATCAGGCCGTCGACGCGTTCGGTGTCTCCGTGGGAAACTACCTCGGCAATCCGGTGGGGCTTGCCGTCCTCGCCAAGATCGGGTGCATCGGTCTACTGGTCGTCATCTTCAAGCTCTGCCCGATGTGGCGGGCCTGCTCGCCTATCGACGGCGTCTGCGAACTCGAAGACCTCGGGAACGGACGACCGTCGGGCGGTTCAGCGGAGGGCGAAGCCGATGACTGACTCCGAAGTCTCCGAGACGGGTCCGGACGTCGAACCTGACACGACTGTCGACAATCGGGGACGCGGCTGTGCGAGCGGAATTGCTCGCGTCCAGCGCGCGCTGGAGGACCTCGAAGACGGTGCGATACTACGAATTCAAAGTACGGACAAGCGGGCGAAACAGGAGTACCCTCAACTGGCGTCACAGACCGGTCACGAACTTCTGGCAATCGAGACGAACCGGAGCGGTCTCCTCCGAAAGGAGTACACGACGTACCTCGAAATCCACCACGAGTGACCGACAGCCGACCCCAGAACGCACCGACAGTACACAGAACACCGAGCGAATACAGTGGGAGCGGCTAGCCGACGCCGATTCCCGCGACACTTCGACCCGGGGGGTGACGGCGCCTGCCGTCGTCAAGGCGAGCGAATCGGTCCACGTTACGTCTCTCGATGTGGTCAAGCCCGCAGACACATTCGGTATCGCGCAGGTCGGCACCAACGCACGGAGGTACCTCGGACGACTCCACTACGTCACGGGTGCGGCCGAAATAGGAATGGGATTCTGTCCGCGAGAGTCCCAGACGGCGCCGTGTCGCCGCACCGGGCCGCTGTCACTCTTTGCGCAGCGTGGCGATGAACTGGTCAGGTCCGATCTTATCGACGACGTATTCGTCTGCGTCGAACGACTCGACTTCGGTCTGCATCTGGTAGTACAGCGGTTTCGGGTCGTGATCGTTGACGAGCGTGAGGGCCTCACCGCTGTCGAGTTCGTCGAACGCGTCGAAGACCTTCGGGTGGCGTTCCGGCGGCGGCACGTCGCGGAGGTCGAGTGTCTCTCCCGTCATGTGGACGGAACTGGACACGCTCGTCACGAAACTCTTGTCACGAACAGGTTCGCAGACGACTGTACTGATATCACCCCGTCCGTCACGGCGGTTCTCCTATCGTGACGACGGAGTTCTGGCGGTGGTGCGCCGTCAGTGGGCGAGAAGGCCTTCACATTCTTTATCGTCGCTGGTGGCAGTCTCAGACCCGCCAGCATCTGACTGCTCCGGCGTCGGTCGGTGGAGAAAGCGGTAGTGTTCGAGGCGCTGGCTCTCGTCGTATTGGCCCTCCCCTCTTCGCGGAGGTCACTCGAGGGTGCCGTATCCTTCGTCTTCCATCAACTCGGCGATGCGCTCGGGGTTCTGGAACGCCGCGAGAAGCGCGAACTCCCGTGCGTCCGTCTTCGAGACTTCGCTCGTTCCGAGCTGGTCGGCGAGTTTACTCCGGAACTCCGCCTCCCGGTCGGCGACCTTGTCCCGGACGTGGATTTCGAGACGCGTGTCTCGTTCGTCGCCGACGTTACTCCGCCGGACGAAGTACGGATACTCGTCCGCCGGGGGAGGAGACTGGCCGGATTCCCGCGCTGAAACTCGCCCGGTCGTCGATTGCTCTGACTGGTTCTCGCTCTCCGACGACGTTCCACTCGGCGACGTTGTCGAGGACCTGCCCGACGATGTCGACGTGGACTGTTCGGTCGGAGTTGATTTGGACTCGCTGTCTTCCTCTTCACGCGTCTCTGCCGTTTCCGCAGTGTTGTCGTCTTCGTCGCCGTCTTCGTCGTCGTCACCGCCGAAATCGAGGTTCCCGGAGCCGGATTTGAAGTTGCTCATGCGGTCGCCTCCGTTTCCTCGTCTTCTCGGAGGTCGATGGTTCGGTTCTCGAACTCCTGAATGTCGAGTTCTAACACCGGATCGACGTCGGTGTCGAACGTGTCCACTGCGACGAATCGGGCGAGTTCGTACAGTCTCTCCAGCGTCTCGATCTCTCTATCGCGTACTCGCCGTTGGCCCGGTTCACTCACCATCTCGCCGTCTCGCTCGAAGGTCTTCCAACGCTCTTCGACGACTTTGAACGCCGACCCCCTCGCCTCCCACATCGCGTCCATGAGGCTCTCCCGGTTCCCGATGGTAACTGGCGTGGCGAACGCCTCCGTGTCCTCGAACTGCTGCTGGTACTGGCGGTGAGCGTTCGTTTGGCCGACGCCAGAGGGGACGACGCAGGAGAGTCCGATTTCGATGTCCAGTTGGGTCTCCATGTTGCCGACGAGTTCTTCGAGCCCTTCCAGACTCAGGTTGCCTTTTCCGGCGGGCTTGACGGGCGCGACGAGCGTCCGCAGTGCAAAAATCGCGTTGTAGAGCAGGTCTTCCGCCCGCGCGTTGGGGTCGATGAGAACCGCGTCGTACTCCTGATGGAGTTCCTGTTTCTCCCAGAGTAACTCGTGGAGGAGTTCGAACCGCGGGTACTCGTCGCGACTCATGTTCTGCATGCCGGTTTCGTAGGATATCTTCTGCTCCAAATTCGAGGTGAAGTCTCCGAGCATGTCGTGGCTCGGGACGATATCGACGCCTTCGGCCGTCGTCTCGATCAAGTCGTCGAAGTCACCGTCCGGCATGTCGAGGATGTGTTTGACAAGATTGTCCGCATCCGGTTTACTTCGGTGTTCGCCAGCGTCGAACAGACTCGTCAGGTTCCCCTCTTGGGGGTCGAGATCTATCACGAGGGTATTTTGACCCATTCGCTCCAACGCGACGGCGAGGTTAGCCGTCATCGTCGTCTTGTACGTCCCGCCCGACTCGGAGTAGATTACAGTCGTTATCATATGCCGCCGGATTTCTCCCACTGTACTATAAATCTGTGTCAGACGGCCGGGGCAGATATCTGTAATAGCCTTCTGTTCTATCTGCCTGTAATAGACCTCTGTAACCCGCCACGTATGGCGGTTGTAGTAGCCCTCGCGGAATTAAAACCATCTAGTACAGACATCTATTACAGACACCTATTACAGAAGTCTGTGACACAGTTCTGTATTCGGTAGGTGTACACTGAACTGACGCACGTCGTCTGGTAGAGAACACTGTCACGGAACATCGTCATTGAAATCCGCCACTCAAACCTGTAACAGACACCTGTAACGGACGTCTGTTATAGACGTCCGCCACATGTAGTAAATACAGACATAGATCACAGAAGGCTGTGACACAGTGCTGTATTCGGTGAGTGTACACTGAGCTGGCGCAGGTCACCTGGTATAGAACCCTGTCACGGAACATCGTCATTGAAATCCGCCACTTATACCTGTAACAGATGTCTGTAACGGGTATCTGTTATAGACGCTCGCCACATCCACTAGATACAGACATATACCACGGAAGGCTGTGACAGAAGCTCTGTCGAACGTGGAGTAAGAAAGTCGGAGCGCGATGAACGCTGTCGGTATCCGTCCGCGCCGGAATCTCCTGAAAATACGTTCGCGAGGTGTAAAATGCGTTCACTCCACGAGCGTCCTGCTACGTGAACGGTTCATCGCGGTGACGCGCGCCGGTCCGTATGAAGTCGAACTGCACGCCCGACCCATCTTTATGATTCGGCCGCCCGATGCATGTTCTGTGCCAACGTTCGTCGTCGGCGGCGGCGATGCCGCCGGAATGTCAGCGGCCAGTAAAGCGAAACGGGACGACCCGGATCTCGACGTCGTCGTCTTCGAACAGGGGGAGTGGGTTTCGTACGGCGCCTGCGGACTCCCGTATTATATCAAAGGTGAGATCGACTCCCTCGAAGATCTCGTCTCAGTCACGCCCGAGGAGTTTCGTCAGGAACGGGACATCGATCTCCGAACCGGACACGAAGTCGTCGATATCGACCCCTCGAATCGGGTCGTCACAGCACGGAGTGACGATGGAGCGGTGAGACAGGAGTACGATCACCTACTCGTTGCGACGGGCGCAGAGGCAATAACGCCGCCGATCGACGGGGTAGACCACACGGGCGTCTACACGCTCGGGTCGATGTCAGACGGGAAAGACCTCCGTGACTACGTGGGGCGGGCGCGTGCCGACGGCAATCTGCAGCAACCCGACAGGGGACCTGCGTGCCAGTTCCTCGAAACGTGTACCGGACCTGTCGGCATCGTCGGTGGTGGATACATCGGTATCGAGATGGCGGAAGCGCTCGCGGCCAACGGATTCGAGGTCCACCTCTTCCAGCGCGGCGACCGTATTCTGAAGCAGTTCAGCGAGGCCACGAGTGAGACTGTCCTCGACCACCTCGCCGACCGAGACGTTGCGGTCTACCTCGGGGCGGAAGTAGAAACGCTCGCGGGCGACGACAGGGTCGAAGCGGTCGTCACCGACGACGTACGCGTCCCGGTCGAAATGGTACTCGTCGGGACCGGCGTCCGTCCGCGAACAGCCCTCGCCGAGGACGCGGGCGTTCAATTAGGCGAAACGGGGGCCATCGCGACCGACGCGTACCGAGAGACGAACCTCCCGGACGTGTACGCGGCGGGCGACTGTGCGGAGACCGAACACGTCGTCACGGGCGAGCCAGCGTACGTGCCCTTGGCGTTGACCGCCAACCGCCACGGCCGGGCAATCGGACAGACTGTCGCAGGAGAACCGACGGAGGGCGGCGGTACCGCAGGGACAGCGGCAGTCAAGGCGTTCGAGATGGAGGCCGCTCGGACCGGGGTTCTGAATCACGAGGAGGCCCGTGCGGTCGGCTTCGAACCGATGACCGAGACCATCGAGGCGAAATCTCGCGCTGGCTACTATCCCGAAGGCGGGACCGTGCAAGTAACGCTCACCGTCGATCGGCCGTCCGGTCGCGTACTCGGCGGCAGTCTCGTCTCCGAGTACGGTGAGGGTGCTGTCTACCGGAGCCACGCGCTCGTCGGTGCAGTGACCGAAGGCATCACCGTCGACGAACTCTCGAACTACGACCTCGCGTACGCACCACCGTTCAATACGACGTGGGACCCCGTCCTGACCGCTGCGAAGGTAGTCGAAAGCGAGCGCTGAACTGTCCCGCGGTCGTCGCCAAGCGCGGGGCTAGTCGTCGCGGAACGAGTCCCGGAATACGTCGGGTAACTCTCTGTCGTGGTCGTCCTCTCGGTTCTGAGTGATTGCGAGTTGGTCGTTACGCTAGGGAAGGAATGGCAGCCAGTTCGTCAGATTGAATATTGCTCAGAAGGTTCAAAAGATTCCGATGCATCTCGTCCTCGATTACGGCGGTGTCATCGTCGAGCACGGCGACGAACGCGAACAGGCCCACATCCTCGGCGTCGATTCCGAAACCGAACCCTATCCTGGATGGCTCGCCTACTTCGCATTCCGTGACGGCTTCGTCCAGCGCACAGCGGAATACGTCGAACTCCTCTCGACGCTCACCGGGGCATCCCACGACGCGTGTCGTGAGTATCTCGAGAAGACGTGGCTCGACCCCGAGTTTCCCGAGGAACACGTAGACGTCCTCCGAGACCTCGCAGACGACCACACGCTCGTCCTCTTCAGCAACATGGCGCGCCCGTGGGTCGAGACGGTGCTCTCGGAGTACGGGGTCCGGGAGTGCTTCGACGATCTCGTCGTCTCCTCGGACTTGCGGCGGCCGAAACCCCATCCAAAAGGGTACTTCGAGTGCCTCCCCGAGGGCGACGAATCAGTCGCCTTCGTCAGCGACGAGTACAACGAGGACCTCATGATGGGCGAAACTCTCGGGATGACGTCAGTGTGGATCGAAAGCGACGAGGAGACGCCGTATAGAGAACCCGACGTTCGGCTTTCGACGTTCGGTGATCTTCCAGACGTCCTCTCTACGGACGGCCCGGCGCCCGTTCGATAATTCGTCGGCCAAGTTTACCGAATCATCTGCCGGTAACGCGCTGGTCGATCCGCTCTCCGCCTTCAGCACGGCCAACATCAGGCTGCTCGAACCGGAGGTTCTGCCTGCTACGTTCGCACGTCTCTGCGCCTCCGAGTGAACACTCCTCGAACTGTGAACGTCCACGCCGAATCCGGGGACCATCACCAGAAACTACCCACCATTTTATATCCGTTAGATTTTTATATGAAATAATAGCACACTTGATACGGATGTTACAGAAGTTTGTTAACTCCGATTTTGGTGGACTCTTCAAGAACGGAGTCTTCATGCGGTTGTTCTTCGGCCGGGTCGTTACGGACGTCGGGGATAGTTTGTATTTCATCGGGTCAATGTGGATCGTGTTGGAACTGACAGGTTCGCCGTTCTACACGGGAGTGGCCGCCGCGCTAATGCGGATACCGGACATCTTCACCGTATTCATCGGGCCGCTCGTGGATCGCTGGCGGTTGCGCCGGATCCTGCTGAGCACGCAACTCATCAACGGTGTCGTCGTACTGCTCGTTCCGCTTGCAGCGCTAACGGGCCACCTCTCGGTGTGGCTAGTCCTGTTTCTCATCCCGCTGCTGAAGTTCATCAACGGATTCGTCTATCCTGCTCAGAACGCGGCCCTCCCTCGGCTCGTTGAAGAGGACGAACTCACGCGGGCGAACTCGCTCTTTTCGACGTCCCTGCGAACGGTCGATATGATCGCCAACGCGATCGCTGGCGCACTTATCGCGATCATCGGCGCAGTCGCTCTCTTCGTCGTCAACTCGGTCACGTTCGCCGTTGCGGCGATCATGTTCGTCGGCGTCACTGTTCCGAAGACGAACGGAAAAGACGACGTCGAAACCGAAGACGCGACGGACAATGGAGATGCAGACGAGGGTGGATATCTCGTCGAACTCAGGGAGGGGATTGATTACGTTCGTGGGTCGGCACTTCCAGCGGTGCTCTTCGGGATGATGGTAAACAACCTGGCCGCTGTCGCAGTGACCGCAATTCTGCCAGCGTTTGCCGATTCGATCGGCGGACCGGCGGTGTATGGCCTGTTGGTCGCGGCGATAGGTGCCGGGGGCCTTGTCGGGGCGGCCAGTGCGTTTCTCGTCGAGGATTTCCCGTTCGGCTGGGTAGCGGCCGTAGCACACGTCTCATCAGGAGCGTTGATCTTCGTGGCGATCGCTGTGCCCGGGGTGTGGGCTACCGCACTACTGGTATTTATCGCCACGATTCCCACAGGCATGTGCAACGTGCTGTTCTTTTCGATGGTCCAGTCGACAGTCGACAATACGCTACTCGGTCGCGTCACGTCACTCGTCAGTGGTACTCTTTCGATGATGGCACCTGCTGGTGGATTGCTCGGTGGAGCCCTCGGTAGCGCGGTCGGCAGCGTGACGGCACTGTATGGAGTCAGCATCACCATTGGACTCATCGGCATCTACTATCTCCTTCATCCACAGCTCAACGACCTCTCGCCAGTCACCGAAATTAACGAGGCGCAACTCGGGCTGAAACAACCCGATTAGCTTCCAGCCGTGTCGTAGAAGAGACTCGTGATGTCGCCCGAGGTGCGGTCCTCGTACGGCTGGCTCCGAAGACGGTCGAAATTTTCAGAAGCGAGTCGGTCAGACGTTCGTCGACCCGGTTGGGGTTCAGGGGAACGTTCCAAAACGACCATTTCGAGGCACCACTCCCGGACCGAAGCTACCACGGAGGACAGTATCGTCGGTTGCTGCTACGATTCTTCCTCCCACTCTCGGCGAAGTAACCCGTACTGAATCTCGTCTCGATACTCGCCGTCGACGAACTCCGCTTCGCGTTTCCGTCCTTCTTCGGTGAATCCGAATATTTCGGCGAGACGCTGGATCGGGACGTTGTGGTCGTAGGTTTCCATGTATACTCCGTGTGAATTGAACGTCCGGAAAACGTAATCGATCAGTAGTTCCAGGCATTCTTTGGCGTAGCCCTGGTTGTGGTGCTCGGGCAGGAACCACCCCTGGAGTTCCGGGCGAGTCGCGTTGACGTTTACCACGTCGACTGCGCCGATGGGCGTCACCTCGTCCGCCGAAGGATAACCGGACTCCGCGTCGTCGTGATCGAGACAGACGAGGAAGTTAGCGTTGTTCTGGTTTTCGATGTGCCCTTCGAGCACCTCTTCCATCTGGTGGCGATTGCGGTGCATGGAGATGCCGAGTGGATAGCGAAGTTCCGGATTGGCGTGGGCCAGTTGGAGGAACTCGGCATCTTCACGCTCGACTGTCCGCAACGAGATTCGCTCACCGTTCTCGACAAGCTGACCTGGCATAAATCCGAACTTGTATACAGTGCATAAATATTTTTCTTCTATGTTATAAACCTACTACATTATGGATTATTTTAGTATACATAATATTTAAGATGCATGCTACCAATTGACAATTCGAGCCCCTATGAAAACGGTCAAAACGACGCTCTTGGAGCGAACGGACAGAGTCCTGTCTCGCCAGCCAGGGACGGAGGCCAACGAAACATTCGACGTAGGAGCGAACCGATCGCTCCGAGGTAGTTACGTGACCGGGATCCGGTCTCGAACCAGCGATACTGTCGATCGTCGAACGGTGACAGCATGACGATTCTCGTCGAGCCAAATACCGGGTGTAACCTCGGTTGTACGTACTGTTACGAGGAACCGGATCGACAACACTCCCAGGCGGACATCGACGCGGAGTACGACATTGAGAAGATAATGGACCGTCTGGAACAGTTCAGTGAGAAGTACTCTGAGGTCCCGTCGCTGTTCGGTGGCGAGCCGCTGCTGATGCGGAACGAGCACATCGAGCGGATCTTCGAGTGGATCTATGAGGAGTACGACCTCGAGGGGACCAGCCGATACACTCGGATCCAGACCAACGGGACCCTCATCGAAGACGAACACATCGAGATGTTCGAGAAGTACAGGGTCAACGTCGGGATCTCCTGTGACGGGCCTCCCGCCCTCAACGATCTTCGCCTGGCGCGTTCCGAGGTGGACGGCGAAATGCGTGACGTCACTGAGACGATGACTGAGCGGACCCTCGACGCGATCGATCGTCTCAAGAAGACCGACGTATCCGTCGGCATTATTACCGTTCTCACCACGCAAAACGCCGGTACCGACGAGAAGCTCGAACAGCTCCTCGACTGGATGGACGACCTCACACAGCACGGCATCTACGGCCACTTCAATCCTGCAATCCCCTACGAGGACATCCAGGAGGACCAGTCGCTGAGTCCCGAGCGACTCAAGGAGGTGTTCCTCCAGAGCTGGGAGTGGTTCAAGGATGAGCCCTACCACCAGTGGAGTCCAATGACCAATTACCTGAACAATCTGCTCGGCAACCACCTCAAATACTGCATAAACGACAAATGCGACCCGTTCAACGCGGCCGGTGCGAAGGTCATCAAAGGGGACGGAGCCACGAGCGGTTGCGGGAAGACGTGGGCGAGTGTCGGTGACGGGAGCGCGTTCCTGCAGGGCGATTCGATCGGCAACGAGTACAACAACACCGAAGAGCGCTACGAGATGCTCAAACAGGTCCCGGGTGCCCACACCGAGGGAGAAGAAGACCAGGGAGGGTGCAAGGGCTGTCGGTACTGGAACGTCTGTACCGGTGGCTGTCCGGCGGCGGGAATGGATTACGACTACCGGAACCGGACGAGAGATTGTAAGGCGAAGTACGCCCTCTATAAGCAGATCGAAGAGGACGTGCGCGCGATGTTCCCCGGTATCAGGTTGATCACGGACGCCCCGTGGGACGCCCCCCTGGCCGACTTGACCATCACCAACGACGTCGACATCATGCCGTTCGCCGGGATGCACCACAGCCAGGCGGAAGATCCGAACGTGGTTGGCGGCTCTCACGACGCTCCCAGCGTCGAGGAGATCGCCTACCGGGAGAACGGAGAGAAATGACGTCGATCACCAGCGACTGTACCCGAATCCGAGGTTCTAATCGTTCACAATGATGCTCGATCCCTCCCGAGACGAACCGGACGTTTCGCTTGACCTCCCGGAGGTCTCGAAACATAACTGGAAGGAACTGGAGATCCGTGATGCCTGGGACGATCCGCTCGAATCGTTCGTTGAGGGCCGACGCGAGGTCGCCCAACGGGCGCTCCTGGACGAAGACCACCCACGGAAAACCCTTCGTCGACTCGTTCCGACGGAACGAGCGTCGGACATCGTCGCGGACATGAGCGAAGAGATCGACGTCGCACGAGCGGTGGACGACGACAAGACGACCCTCATGTTGACGTCTCCAGATTGCCCCGCCGACCCAGAGACGCTCCTGGACTGGGACGTCAGTCCCATCGACCAGATGAAATACCGGGGCGTTCCGGACTGCTGTGCGACTGCCCTCACACAACACCGGGCAAACGGACAGCATGATCCCATCGTAGCGATCGCCCGGAATACGCCGAGTACGGAGGAACGTGGCGGCGAACTCGTCGTCGAAGATCCTCACCCGATCCTCAACCCGATTTGGGCCTACCAGGGATGGAGTTTCGTCGACTTCTACCCGTGTTCATTCGAGTGTGATCGTGCACGCGAGTTCGCCAGTGAAACCGGGCGGCTATTCCGGGAGATCGGAAGGGATGAGGCCGCGGAAGCCGCCTACGAGTTTCTCACCGAACCCACCTATTGGTCCGGGTATCACGGTCTCGCCCACGTCAAGAACAGTTGGTGCATCGGCGAGTACAACACCGACGATTACTGGAAAGAAGAGGTCGTCCGATTCAACGGATACCACGACGAAGTCGGTGACGTCTCCTCGATCGACTTCAACAGCTGACCGATCGGTCACGGTCACTCTTGACCCCATCATGAAAGTTATTAATAATATAAAAGATTAATTAATATAGGGATTTATTAGAAAGGAGCCCATACTGTGAGACGGCATGTCAATGCTACAAGACAGCGCCTTCGACGAGACGCACAGTGAAGAAACCGACTTTGAGCCCATGGAAGCGCAATACACTAACATCGAAGACGAACCGAAGTAGTCGGAATCCGCTGGATTCCGTTCACCAGCTACCAGTTTTTTGTATTGGGAACTGAGGTAAACTCTCGGCCCAATGCATCAACGTATAGTGAATAACCAATAACTAAAGAAGACGCTGATGAAAACACAGCCAGTATAGAAAGAATCGGGCGTGTTTAGAGGGTCGAAATCATGGGGTCTAGCGGCTGAGCGATGCTTCGATATTTTTGACGGCAGCTTTGAGGGGGAGTTCGCGGAACTGGCCGAACTAGGTTCGCACTCAGAGCGTGTCGCCCAATCGGTGTTTCACCAAACGAATAACCGACTCGACGACGGATCTGTGGTGATAGGTTTCGTCGAGTCGCGCGTTGTGCGCGGCGTCCAGCGGCGAAAATTCGCGATGCTTAGTCACTGGCCTCACGCCGTTCTCCTTGAGATTTCGGCGTGATTTGTCCCAGTCGTAACTCTTGTCAGCGGTGATCGTTTCGACCCGTTCGAGATTCCAGTGCAGTACCTGCTCATCGATCTGGGTGTCGTGTGGTCGTTTCATTGAACAATGTATATCTAGAATTGCACCTGAACTGCAGTCAACGAGGATCGAGAGCGAGGGCGTCACGAATGGGGAGGCATCTCAAGGAGTTCATCAACAAGGTTACGATACGTGGTCATCTTTTCCACTTTTAGACAGACAGGACGGCGTGTTGGCGGAGCGTAAATCGCTTCCGGGAAGAGCGAGTCGAGAACCGATCAACAGCCGCCGTGAACAGGTTTTATCGACTGGTTGCTTCTTTTAATGTTCAGAATTTGTTTTCTTGATGCTACTTTCGCGGTTTAGTCGCCTTTATTGACAACAATAATAAACAGACAGACTACTGCGCTACTGAGGGAACAGTACTTTATTCTTTTTATTTTATGTGTAGTTTTTATTCAGTGAAACTGCAATTTACCCGAATAGGGAGAGTTCCAGTGACCGATTCGCGCTTTGTATTCAGCAACGGTCCGAATTCTCGTCGAATATCGATAACTATAATCCTCAAGAAGGCTGCACTCTATCGATTTTCGCCAACGGTGCGTCTACTAGTAGTTTCTGACTGTACGAATTCAACTCCGAACTCGTCCCACTCGAACTCGGGGAGAACTTGGGACCCTTCATCATCGGTGCGGCGGGAGTCTACACCCACGTTATCGCGGACGACCTCAGGGAGAGCGTCAGCGCTGCACTAATCTCCTCCGTCGTGGGAATCGGACTCCACTCGAGCGCGTCGATAGCACCGCTGTGGATACTCTCCTCTCAACCGCTCGCAGTCGACCTCCTTCTGCCGATTATGCTCGGTCGCGCACGGACCGGAAGCATCTTCGGATACCTGATCGTGTTTCTCGGCTCGCACTGCGCGACAGTGGTCGTCGATTTCTACAGACCACAGCTCAGTCTCCGTTGATGACTTTCTACGGCAACTTCATCTCGAGTAACGCCGTAGTGGGGAGATGCCTACCGTTCAGACGAACGACATCGAGTCCTACTACGTGGTGCGAGGAGAGGGCCCGCCTATCGTCTTCATCCACGGCGCACTGTCAGATCACACGGCGGCAGCACAGCAACTAGAGGCGTTCAGCGACGCGTACACCGCCATTGCATACGATCTCCGGGGACACGGTAGAACGACGAATCCCCAGCACCGACCGTACTCGATCGACTTGCTGGCGGAGGATCTCCGCGCGTTCGTCACCGCGGTCGGCCTCGAGCGTCCGGTACTGTGTGGCGTCTCGATGGGCGGGATGATCGCCCAAACCTATGCGAGTCGCTACTCCGAGCAACTCGGCGGCCTCGTGCTCGCCGATACGTTCGCCCCCGCGTTCCTCGGTCGCCGCGACCGCATCGAGCGCACCACGCTAGTGAACGCCATGGCAGGACTCGTTCGCCTTGTCGGATACAACCGCGCAAAGGGCCTCGTGCTGTGGTTCGGACGGAAACTGGAGCGAGAGAAGACCACGAGTCTCCGGGCCGACGCCTTCCCCGACATGGATACCGCGGACGCCGTGAACGCCCTCCGGGCGGTCAGATCCTTCTCCACCACCGACATCGACCTCTCCTCTATCGCTGCCCCGACGCTCGTCCTCTACGGTGAACACGAAACGTCGATAATCAGCCGCCACGCTCCGACGCTAGCTGGCCAAATCCCCAACTCGACCCTGCAGGAAGTCCCAAATGCTGGCCATGCTTCGCCGTGGGATAACCCCGAATTCTTCAACGACGCCATCCGGACGTTCCTCACAAACCCTCGGAGTAGCGCCTCCGCAGAGTGTGTAAGCGTTCCCTTGACCGACGGCCACCACATTTTCGGGTACCCGGGCGAAAACGCTGAGATGATGGGCCTGATGCAGAAGCTTCGGCGGCTACTCGGACTCGTCGAGGGTCACGAGGACAAGATAGCGAAGCAGGTCAGTAAGCGAACTAGCGTGAGCGAAGAGAAGGCCAAACGAGGACTCGAGAAGGTCCAAGAGACGGTCGGCGAAGACTCGAACAACGACATCGGAGACCCGAACCGTCGCTGACGACAGCCAGACCGAAACCCATAGATCGGCCAGTGTATCAGCCACTGAGGACCCCACGGGGCCGACCGATTCGAAGCGACCGACCACCGATACCACCGGAAGGGATTATGCCGCTCGACCACCGAGAACCCGTATGCAGTGGTGCGACCAGCCAAAGAGGACATCCGCGAGCGACGGTGTGAGCGCCCGGAGCCGAATCCCGAAGGAGGACGTGGCGTGACCGACGACCCGCTTCCGGCCGAACACCTCTCGCCGCTCGCTACGCTCGTCGACGAGGTACTCGCGAGCGTCGGTTACGAGATGGCGGCCGCCACCGACGCCATCGACGACGCCGTCCCCGGCTACGGCGGTCTCTTCGACCCCACGACCACCTCGGACGAGTTGCGTCAGGCGCTCGAAGACCTGCTGGCGTCGGGGGTCACCCGGCCTCCCGTCGCCGAGTCGACGAGCGACACCTTCGTCCTCTACGTCGACGGTAGCTCGCGTGGCAACCCCGGTCCCGCAGGTGCGGGCGCGGTCATCATGGACACAACGGAGGACGAACTCGCTCGTCTCGGCCGCCCCGTCGGCTCCCGGACGGGCAACAACACCGCCGAGTACGTCGCCCTCCAGCTCGGCCTCTCCGAACTGTTGGCTCGCTACGAGCCACGTCGGCTGGAGGTGCGTATCGATTCGATGACGGTCATCCGAGACGTCTGGGGAGGTAACGACCCGACAGAACCGGGCGTCGAAGCCTATAGCGAGGCCGTCACGACCGCATTGGCGAGCATCCCGGAACACGAGTACACGCATCTAGCCGACAGCGACCCGAACCCCGCCGACGCACTGGCCACAGTAGGAGCCGATATCGCGGCCTTCGGACCTGGATAGAAGTGGTACGTTCGTCTGTCCTGTTGGTGTCCGTGCGGTCGTTCTGCTCGTGGTCAGTGGAATGGCATGGTCGGTGTAGTTGTACTTGATTCTAAGACCGCTAAAACCGTGGTTTCACTACACTGCAGGTCTTGTTTTACGAACCTCTTAGCGCGTTCGTTCCCTCAGATGAACCGGGGGATTCCGTAGGCGGAACCGTGGAATCCGACCTCGAATCATGAACATAGACACCAGTATTGACGACAGAATCGTACTGCGACGGGAATCGACTAGCGAGCAACAAGTGCTGAGTCTGCTCATGGACGCGGTCACCGAACACGATGCGGCCAGGCTCTCGTGGACGACCGAGGACCTCGGTGACTACTCCGAGCTGCACGGAAAGCACGCCCACAGGACGAGGAGCAGGGGCTGGTAATGCCGTGGGACGACGCCGAGAAGTTCCCCGTGTACGGTGAAAGGCAAGACTACAGACGCCTTCTGCAAGCACTTATGAGCCAATTATCGTACCAGAGTGACGACGGTGTAGAGTTCTGAACCATCTTAATTTGTACACGATTCGTCCGAACTGAGAGAGAGGGTATACCACTCCCCGTCGTAGTCGATGTACCACGTGTAGTGGGCTTCAGGAAAGGCGGTCTCCCGAAGTCGCTCTAGGAGCCGGTGCCATGCGCGGGAAGGAGACTGGGTAGTTTCGTGATAGCCGTCGGTCACCGCCGCGTCCAGAATGGCTTGCTCTTCGGGTGTGGGGGACTCAATTCGGATGATGTGTCGGTCGGAAATCAACTCGCGAAATGACTCGGCACTCTCTGCTACCCGTTCAGCCGTGTATTCGTGTACGAGCTTCTCCATCGCGGTTGTTCGGTGGGCCGTCACTTGGTAGGCCCTCCCCTCCCAACGAACCCACAACTCGCCCTCGTCCACGAACGTTGATTCAGCAGTCCCGTCCGGGTATGGAACTGGAGACGCGGAAAAATCGAGTATCGTCTCCGGATGTACTTGGGGTTTGTAGAGACCGCCGTAGACGGTGGACCGCAATGCTACTTGGTCCGATTTAGGGAGGTCCGGGAACGATAACACCGTAGCGTTCGGTGATGGCGTTTGGCGGGGATTCCACGTAACGCTAAGCACGAGTGCAGGTAGTTCAGCGGTGTAGCTGTTGGCAAGTTCGACGTAATGATACGAGTCATCGAACTCTACGTACGAGGCTTGTTTGAGTGGGCGAGGCCCGTAGGAAGCAGTCGTACTCCCATGGCGACTTGCTCGGTGAGCGAGTGTCCGCTGAAATCGATTGTACGTGGGCGGAAGGTCCGTCACGGGGTCAAAGGGTTCGGCGACGGCCTCGTACTCACAGAGGTCCTGTTCATCCCTCGAATCCCCGAATGGAAGTGAACTACAGCCCGCACCCAAGAGCGCGAGGCCGGATGCAACGAGTGTTCGTCGTGAATACATAGTCTACAGGCAGGTGTACGCGCCGGGCGCTCCGTAGGACGTTACTTCGGTTTTGAAACCGTAGAGGAGGCCGTTGTCACAGGAGACACTCTTCCAGATCTTGACGTGGTCGTCAGTGTAGACGACGATTACGAAGACGGTCTGGCCGTACGGCTCGGCCATCGTCCAAGTGCGTGTCGTACCGGGGTCCAACGTGTACCGTCCGTAGAGTTGGACCTCACTAGGAAACGAAAGGGACATCACCGTGTGATAGTCGCCGGGATGACTCGAACTGATACCAGCAGTCCCCTCGGTCGTGTTGTAGTCACCACCAGTACTGCGATGTACTTGGATGTCATTGATCTCTGTCCCTTCACCGACCCAAAGTTCGAGCGTGTGGCTCGTATCCGCGCTATTAGTAAAATTGATGAACACTGGACGGTCTTGTGGGGTCGACGTATCGGAAGTGCCTGGTAGCGCCCCCGCTAAAAATAGTCCGCTAAAACAGAGTCCCGCCAACAGGAGAATGATACTTCCGCGGAGAAGACGAGTCATCGTCTGCTGAATCATACTCTAAACCCTTAACAATTCGCAACTTCCCGGCGTGTCATCGCCATTAGAGTTGGTGTTTTGCCGCTATTTAGGCATGCTTGTACCAGCCCTTCCAGGGAAGAATTCCGGAAATACACGGACGCTCCGTGCTGAATACAGAGGAGGGGATGGATTAATTGGTGGGGTATGAGATTGGTGTTCGGCGTGTTCGTTGGAGATAGTCTTGGGCTTACTCTTTGTGTTGTTGGTTGTGTAGTCCTGATGAGACGCCGACGGTGAGGGCGACGACTACTGTGAGGATGTGTATTGTTCCGAACTCAGCGCTATTGTTAGTGAATTCGAGTATCAGGAAGACAGATGTCATAGTAGTGATGACAAATTGGCCTTCGTTTCTGGCTGTTCCTCCGTAAAGTAGCCAATTCCAAACCTCTGGGCGCAATATTACGATAGACCCATTTATGATTATGACTCCCACCCCGATAGAAAATAGTAGTGTTCCAGTAGTTACGATTGTGTACACAAAGGCGAGGGCACCGATAAGTACGGACAGGGCAAACCGTGACGCGTCGTTCATACGGGTATCTTTTTTCGTTACTGTAAAAACATGTCTAACTGACGTGGAAATTAGCGGCTATTCGGAACTACAGGACCTCGAGGCGAAGCGTGTTGAAGACGATTGGCGGTACTGCGGCCTTCGCGAGTGCTGCAGGGGTCGGCAGCGCAGAGGGCAGACAGGGTACGATTCATCACGCGTACAAGTCGTTCATAGAGGACAACTGGGACAACGCCAACGATACCTCGAAGGACCTCGTCGAAGAGTTCGAGCGGGGAGCGAGCAGCCCGCAGTGGGATGGTTCGATGAAAGAGGCTTGCAAGACAATAGCAAGTGATTCGACGAACTACTCCGATCAGGTCTACGAGACGATCGTGAACAACGGCCCCAACAACCGAGACGACTGGGACGAGTTCGTCGAAAATTCGGCGTACGCGTGCATGTGGTTCATCGGGGCGTACTCTCGCGGAGCGATCAACCAGCTGTAACCACGACCGGCATATCGGTAACGGACAGTGGCCGCCCGCACTATTTCTTGGTGAACGACCCGATGCGGCGACGGCTCAGGTCGCCGGACGACCGTCATCTCGGAAGAAAGAGTTATGAAATTAACATTCTAATCTCGGATATGAAGCGGAGAACGTTCCTGTCGACAGCGGCCGTCGGCGCAAGTACACTCTCGGGGTGTCTGTCGATGCTCCCGTCGTCAGACTCGGACACCCCCCTGCCGGACGTTCCCACGGGAGCGTGGACACAGTACGGAGCCGACGCGGCGAACACGTTCGCAACAGACGTATCCGCTCCATCGCAGGGGAACCTGGCATGGACGTCGGAGACCTTCACACGCTGGCAGCCTGCGGTTTCCGACGGAACAGTGTACACGACGAACTTCGACCCCAGCCACGACGGGAGTGCAATCGCACTCGACGCACAGGACGGCACCGAACAGTGGCGAACCACCCTCGACGCCAGCGGGGCCAACGGGACTGTCGTCGTCGACGAGAGATGTATCGTGGCATACGACACGGAACTCGTCGCGCTCGATCCCGAAACGGGCGAGCGAATCTGGACCGAAACGACGAACGGTCTCGAATTATCGGAACTGCTCGTCGCAGACGAAGCCACCGGGACCGTACTGGTCGCGTCCGAAAGCGGTATCGAGGCGTTCGGAGCAGCGAACGGGAAGAAACGCTGGGAAACCGACACGATACGCCCACTCGTCCATGCGCCTGCAGTGTACGACGGGCGCGTGTTCGCGGTAGGAAACGTCGATGGAGCGCCGTCCCTCGTTGCCCTCTCGCTGGAGGACGGCGCGGAGCGCTGGCGGAGCGAACTCACCTCCGGACCCGAGTCCGCCGCGCCCGTCGCGACCCAAGAAGGAGTGGTCGTCGCCGACGACCGAACGCTCGTCGCCTACGACAGGGAAACCGGCGACCGCCACCGCGAACTCCACTCGTTCGGCGAGGGCGAAGATGCAATCGCTCAGACGGTTGCGGCCGACGACGGTACCGTGTTCGTCACTAGCGCGTCCGGTGCCGTCGCAGTCGACAGCGAAACCGGAACGGAACGATGGCGCCGCGACGCTCCGGTGTACGACCCGGGAATCTGTGTCGGAACCGAAACGGTCGTGTTCCCGATCGACGACCCCGAATACTCACCCGGCAAGAAGACAATCAGCGCATTCAATCGCGAATCAGGAAAGATGCGCTGGCACCACGTGTTCGACCGGTCCCCCAACGTGGTCGTACCGCCGGTACTGGTCGACGGAGCCGTGTTCTTTACAGCCAGTAACATGGACAGTCTCGCGGCACTCGGCGACGTGCCCGCACGGGAAAGTTAGTTCCCAGCGCCGTCCGCCCTTTCCTCGCGAGAACGTCGCTCCAGCGCTATCGCTCCGACTCCCCCGTGAAGAAGTCACTCGTCGGGAGAGGGTGATACCGAATTCGGTCGTGCGGTCTCACACTCAGAATGCATTACTCCCCGAAAGGAGGAGTGTACCCCTCCTCGCGAGTCAGTTGCCACCGTTCGAGTCGGTCCGTCTGTCCCGGAACACCGCGGCCGGGACGCCTGCCACCGGGTCGCGCGCTGTAGTCGCCCGCGATTGAAGGTGTCGTTGAAGTGGGTCGCGAACGTCTGCTTCACACCGTCGAGACCGAGGACGGCGTCGACAGCGTTGACACCGCCGGTGATATCACCTGTGTCGCGCGGGGTGATGGTATAGGCTCCGTCATCGGTGCCGTCCGCGAACGTTCCCACGTCGTCGTCCCAGAGGTTCTGTACTAGATACGTCTGGACGGAACACGTCATCTCCTCGTGAGTCACGGTCGACAGCTGTAACGTATCGCAGGTTACGAAATGCGATGGAGGACAACGCTTACCGTTCTACCGCCACGCAGTAGGACTCTCTGAACGGTGTTTCGTACTCGATACCCACTCGTTCGTACACGATACGCGGGATACTGACATCTCCGAGGTAGAGCCGACTCTCGGTTTCGCGAAGGCCGGTCTTCGGAAGTGCCAGCGTGAGTATCTCGTCCGATTCGACGAGCAGTCCGGGACGCTCGCCAGTCGTCGCGTCGAGTCCAGATGGCACGTCGAGGGAAACGGTAGGCGTCTCGGTATCGTTACAGAGGTCGATGAGGTCCTGAGTCCGTCCACGAGGAGCACCCTGCAGACCGTAGCCGATGAGCGAATCGACGACGGTGTCCGCCTCGCTACACACGTCAGAAGCGTCCGAGGTGGTGACGGAGACGTTCATCCCCTCGAGAATGCGATACTGGGTCGATACGGCACCGTCTAAGGCATCCGGAGAGCGGTCGAGGACGACAGACACGGACACGTCCCGATTGGCGAGGTGGCGTCCACAGGCGAGTCCCCCGCCACCGTTTCCCCCGTTCCCTGCGAGTACAGCCACGCGCTCCGGGTCGCGTTCGAGAACACGACCTGCGAGATTTCGTCCGGCGTTCTCCATCATCTGGAGCAGCGTTAAACCGACATCGTCGACGGCGACGCGGTCTATCTCGCGCATTTCATCTGCGGTAACTGCAGGAATTAGCGTGCCGTCCGCCGTCTGGAATGCAGTTCCCTCCATCTATACGTTCACTATCCGTAGTAACTACACGTACGGTCAAGAGCGTCCCGGCGAGACTTAACGGGACCTCCCGTACCTCCTCGTCGTAACCTCGTTCTTTGTCGAAATTGATTTTGCGTGGTGGCAAGCCGTTTCTCGCGAGTCGAGACTTGATTCAGTGAATCGATGCCGGTACTCTCGCACGGTCAATCGAGTAGGTAGCTAAGCAGGGACCTGCGGCGGTGACTTTCTGGACAGTCCCGCTTACTTCGAACTCACCAAACGAACTTGGTTCTCCGTAGCTAACCCCCTCCATGGGAACAACCGACAAAGAGCGAGAGGTGCACAAATGCCAACACTGCGGAAACGTCTCGTTCGGACGCTCAGGGTCCGACTCCGACGAGGAAGAACGACCGTCCGCAGTAGAGCTCCCGGAGCTAGCCGTCGTTCTGCGAGAGGTATTTGGCATCTCCGAGACGGGGATACGCATCTGCGTCTTCCTCATGGAGGACGGAGAATCGACCGCCGGAGAACTCGCCGACCACCTCGAGTTAGACCGAAGCACCGTCAGCAGACAGCTGAATCACCTGACCGACATCGGCCTGCTGGAGAAACGCCAGCGCCTGCTCTCGGAGGGCGGCTACGTCCACGTCTACACGCCGGTGGACGTCGAGGAGGTCCGCCAGCGACTGACCGTCGGACTCCACGCGTGGATGGACGAGGCACTCGAACTGGTCGAGGACATCAACCGCGAGAAGGTAGCGGCGTTGGCCCGAGCCAATCCCGACGACAGCGAATCGACCGATATCTACTGGGACAGGTAAGGTTTTCAGTCTCACTTCCGAATCCTCTCCGATGAACGTCCGACAAGTCGTTCCACGGGACGCCATTCCGAGCATCGACGACCCTGTGTTCGGCACGGAGTATTTTGGTGAACCGGACGACGAGATGATCGTAGTAGAACGGGACGGTGACGCTCGTGCGTACCCCGTCCGAATTCTGAACTACCACGAAATCGTCAACGACGAATTCAGAGACGAACCGATTGCGGTAACGTGGTGTCCGCTCTGCGGGAGTGCGGTGGTGTACGAGCGGACAGTCGGTACACGGGACCTCACATTCGGTGTGTCCGGGAAGCTCGCCGACGACGCGCTCGTCATGTACGACCGGGAGACCGAGTCGGAGTGGAAGCAGTCACTCGGTGAGTGCATCGCAGGCGAACTCGAAGGGACGACGCTGAGTGTCTCCCCCGCATCGATGATGCCGTGGACGACCTTCCGGGACCGCTATCCGAACGGGGTCGTCCTCCAACGGACCGACGCGAAGAGCGAAGCAGCGAGTGAGACCGACGAGCCAGAATCCATCGACTACGACGCGCGGCCGTACGAACGCTACTTCCAGAGCGAAGGGTTCGGATTAGGCGCACACCGTGGCTCCGAGGGCCGGTCGTGGGACAGAGACGACCTCGACGCGAAAACGGTCGTCCTCGGTATCAAAACCGGCGACAACGCGGTCGGATTCCCACTCCCATGGGTCAAAGAGAACGGAGGGGTCGTGACGACCACCATCGGTGGATCTGATGTCGTCGTGTTCGCGTCCGAGAACGGAATTTACGCGTTTCGGAACCCCGGCTACGAGTTCGAACAGACAGAATACGGGGCGTACGAGGCCGACGGAACCACGTGGGACGAAGCGACGGGCGAGTCAGCGGACGGACGGTCCCTCGAAGAGGTACCCGCGAAACGGCTGTTCGCGTTCGCGTGGCAGGACGACCACGGTCCCGACGCGTTCTACTCAGCGTAAGGAGGAGTAGAGACTCACGGTCACCGCCAACTCGAAGTGAGCACGTGGTGGTCAGCAGAAAAATAACGAAATCGGGGACGGCCGAACGGTCGCCCGTCAGAACGTGATGATCTCGTAGTCGTCGTCGACGAGCGACCGGATGCTGGGGTGGCCCTCGTGCTCGTCCAGCGTCACGACGCCAGCGTCCTGTATCGCATCGTCGACGCCGAACGCGCCAGCGCAGTAATCGCAGGCGGACGCGTTCTCGCTGACCGACGCGTAGAGGTCGTGGTAGTCGTGGTCCTCGTCTTCGAGTTCTGGAATCCACTGGGTCCCTGCGCCGTCGAAGATGAGTTCGAGTTCGTCGCCGTCGTTCTCGGCGAACTCTTTCGCGGCTTCGAGACCGTTGACGACGCGACCGTTGTCTGCGTGCGATTCGGTACCGGCCAGAATCACGACAGCTGCTTTCGCCATGACGACTCACGATTGAGCCGTGATGCGTAAGTATCGGATGACGGCGGCCATTCCGGCCGCGACTAAAGACCCCAGTAAGAGTCCAACTTGATTACGCGGAATTACTGGACGGTGCCGACGTCGTCTACGACCACGAGAAATGTAGAGCGGACGATATGGGGAGGTCGCCAGCGACAATCGCATCGAACACGTCTCGAATGCGGTCCTGACCAATGACTACTCGTCCGTTGGCTACCTACCTCAACCGATTGCCACGAGGCAACAGGAAGGGAAAGGCTGTTCTCTCAAGACGTGGTGAACCATCCGGGGAGAGCATACGGTTCGATAATACAGCGACATCTACTTCCGACTGGATTCACCGAATTTGGGAACCGAGGTGATCTAATCGGTGAGACAGAAGTCTAGTATGGACGTTCCACATTCGCCAAACGCATACAGATTGCCAGTATTCGTCGCTGCGAATACGAGATCAGACGTTACCGCTGGGATACTCCGCCCCATTTCCCGATTCCGCCCTAATTCGACGCGCGTCTGTTCTGTTCCCGTCTGTGCGTCGAGGACGAATAAGTGACCGTACATAGTGTCGCGCTGAATCCAACCCGGAACGTAGATGGAGTCACTCGCAACGACGGGCGTCGAAACGAGATCCATCTCAGGCTGTCCTTCAGTACGGCCACCGAACCGCCAGACGCGCTCACCTGTCTCAGTGTGGCGTGCTTCGACACCGAACTCGGCCACATAGTACACTAAATCATCCGCGACCGTTAGGCCCGCGTCTCCCCATCGAGCACCGACGGGTGTCCGCCAGCGAACCGTTTTCGTGGGGAGATCGACCGCAGCGATAGACTGCTGGTTATCGTGTTCACGAAGGGGAATCAAGAGCGTGTCGTCAACGATTGTTGGCGTTCCGGCGACCGGCACTTCCAACTGCCATTGCTTCTCGCCGGTGACGATGTCGAGAGCGATGAGACGCTCGGACTCGACCATCGGGACGTAAACGGTACCGTCCGCCGCCGCTAACTGCCACATCCCGGATAAGTCGGGAAGCGTGACTCGCCACCGTTCGGTACCATTGTCTGGGTCAAGTCCGAATACTGTTTCTGGTTGCTCCGTCTCCGCAACGGACGTACTGTACGTTCCCGTCACGACAATGTCGTCCGTCACAACCGGTGGGATAGCATCGGGCGTCTGTTGCCCTTGATAGAGATTATCGAACACCCATTGCTCGTCGCCGTCCACGTCGACCGCTTTCAATCCCGGTTTTGTCTGGACGAACAACCGGTCGTCGGTGAGGACGAGCGAATCAGAGAGATAAAAGTAGTAGAACTCGTCACTTCGCCAGAGTTCTGTCGTCCAGAGCGATTCGCCGGTTGCGGCGTCGAACGCTTCTAGCCACGCCCCTCCCCGTTCGTCGCTTGTCGCCTCACGAGAGTACCCAAAATAGAGCGTTCCATCGCTAACGACGGGTGAGACCGTCACAACGCCTCGGCTCTCCCGTGACCGTTGCCACTCTACGTGAAGCGACACTGTCGGGCCGTCAGTCGAGGCGAACCCCGTACGGGCGTTATCGACTGTTCGACGCGGCCAGCGTCCGCGTGCGCTTGGAGTATCGAACGAGAGACAGCCTGTGAGCGTAGTGAGAGTGCTCGTACACGCTGCGAGGAATGTTCGACGGGTGGAGGGCATTGGTAAGATAGGAACACATCGGCCACATATGCGTTATCATCCTAGTAGGTTGACACCGAGTCGAACGGTGACGACACGCCATTGCGAGACGCTACCAGTAACGTCTAACTGTCACTCCGGGCGGCGACTGGGGTCGGCGGAATCACCCTGTGGTAGTGAGAGGATTCCCTCGAAAGGCGCAAGAAACCGAACTCAACGTACGAACCGGCCGAGACAGTGTTCAACAGCCGACGGATTTAGCGAACAGCGAGTTTCTTCGGTAACGGTCCCGAACGTCGACAGGTAACTGGTGATCTCCGCGTCCGTCCCGACCTGTCTGGAGAGCGCCCACTCGTACGTCGCCAGTTGTAGCTGGTAGCGGCCTTCGGCCGCGTCGTCGTCGGTAAGTGCGATTTTAACGTCCTCGACGGACCACGACCCGTCGGGAAACCGCATGAGGAAATCTGCCTGCCCCTGTATTTCGACTTCGACGCCATCGACGGTGGCGAGTCCCTCTAGCGGTTCTTCGAGATAGACGGTGGCGGCCGAGTGAGCGCGCTCGCGGAGTCCGGACGCTGCGAACTGCGGGACGACAGTCGTTTCGAGGAACTCTCGAACGGCGGTTCGCTCTACGGGCGAGGCATCGGCAGCGTGATAGTCGAGGTTCCGCCGAACGACGGTAGCGACCGGGTCCTCGTCCGGACGAATCTCTCCCGTGAACCGTGTCGTCGCTAGCTCACCGACAACGTCGTGGGCGAGTTGACCGATGGTGTCCGGACCGAGCGTGTCGAACGGGAGGCCGACTTCAGGGGCGTCCGTTTCGGTGTGAAGTGCCCGACCCATGAAGTGGTCGATAGCGTGTTCGCTTGCGTCGTTGGCGAGCGGTCGGAACGTACTCGGTTGGACGAACCGCGGAATCCACGCGGTCGAGTCGCCGCCGAGTCTCGAAGTCGGGGGAATCGGGCGTTCGAGGTTGTCTGTGCCAACTCGGTCGGTAAACGCCACGTCGTTGACGGCGACACGGAACGACGGGTCTCCACCTCGGTCGCCTGCTCGGACCGGGGCGTCGGGCGTCACGGTGTGAGTCGCTCGCGGCGCACTACGGTCGAGTTCGAGTGCGTCGTAGAGAACGCCAGCCCAGTTATCCCGCGGCGTCCATCGCGGGCGGGACGCCGGAAGCGGGACGACGAAGTGGTGCTGTGCGCGACTCATGGCGACGAACAGAAGCCGCCACGCTTCCGCACGGCGCTCGGCGGCCGCATCGCGGAGGACGGGATAGTTGACGAGGTCGTCGCCGCGCCAGTGTTCGGCCGTCCAGCGAAGCCCCACGTCGCCACCGTCGTTGGAATCAGGGTCGTACAGACCGTTGTCGAATCCCGGAATCGACGGTCGATCGCTCGTGTCGACGTTCGTCGGCGGAGCGAGGCCGACTGTCTCGCCGGTCGTCACGAGTCGGTCGCTCTGTCGCGGATGCGGTCCTATCGACGCCGCCGGGTCTGCGAGAACGATCACTTCGTCTTGGTCGCCTTTCATCTGGTGGATCGTCTTGAGCACGACGTCGGCGTCGTCGTCCACGAGCGGGCGGTCAGGACCATCTTGCGGTGACGCGACGAACGGGTCGAGAAGAGTGGTAAGACGGTCGAGGTCGAAACGGTCGTCGCCCTCCCACTCCGCGACCGTGTGGACGAACATATCGAGCGTTGCGAGTCGCTGAGCGTGGTCCGTCTCGACGTCGATACCTAACGGATCGCGGGCCAGCGATAGCACGTCGACGACCTGCCGGGCGACGACAGCGGCCGGTTCGGCACGTCGTCTGGGGAGGTCGCTCGCCAGTGCGACGAGACCACGGACGACTCGAATCACGCCGGGGTTTTCACGTGACGTGTCGGCAGCCGGTCGGTTACTGGCGAGGTCAGCCGCGACGGTTTCGACACACCAGTCGGCCTCACGGAACCGGTCGGTCCACGCTTCGAGACCGTCGGCTAGCGGTGAGGCGGTGACGAGGTCCTCGGTCCGATCGGGGTCGGTCGGGTCCTCCAACCACCGGAGGACGGCGACAGCCGACTGGACGGCCGGGGAGTCGAACAGCGGAACGCGACCGTGGCCGACGCTGATACCGCGGGCTTCGAGCGCTTCCCGATAGTCGTCCATGTGCTTCTTGCGGCGGAACAGGAGCGTGACACTAGACGAGTCGTCGCCGGGGGTCTCGAACGTCCCGTCTTCGAATCCGCCGGCGAGGAGCGTGGCGACCGCGTCGGCTTCCCCGCCGTCGTCGGTCACCCACGGTTCGCTTCCGGGGACGCCGCCGTGCCGAAACTGCGCGACGTGGACGCTCGCCGCTTCGACGTTCGCGAGCGTCGGCCGAAGCGGCGGGTACTCCACGTCGAGGGTGCCGACGTTTCCGCGAGTCTCGTCGGGGAGCGTTTCACGCGCCACGGCGTTGATCGCGTGGACGATGTCGGGCCGAGAGCGATAGTTCCGGGTCGCTCGCTCGGCGAGATGGTCGTTCCAGTCGATGCCGAAGTACTCGCCGTCACGGACCGCCGTTTCGAACAAGCTTGGACGGGCGCTCCGCCAGACGTAGATGCTCTGCTTTCGGTCGCCGACGAGCAGGACGCGCATATCGGACGTGACGACGTGCGAGAGCGCGGCGTGCTGAACTGTCGAGACGTCCTGTGCCTCGTCGACGACGACGCTCTCGACAGTCGTTCGGAAGCGGTCCCGGACGCGCTCGCAGGTCTCACCGTCACTCTCCGTGAAGTATCGGTCGACCCAGTAGGCGCAGTCGGTGTGAGAGAGGACGCCGCGCTCTCGACAGTAGTCGTCGTAGCGGTCGCGGTACGCCGTCAAGAGCTGACGGAAGTTCTCGACGCACTCGACCCACGCGGCGTGGAGTTCGCGGTCGGCCGCGGTCAGTTCTTCGAGGTCATCGTCGGACAGTTCGTCGAACTGCCCGGCGGCGTCGGGGCCGCGGAAGCGTCGTACCGCGTCTCGAATCGCCTCGACGGAGTCGGAGTCGCCACCCTCGTAGATGTCCGCGACCGCGGTGCGGAGTTGGTCGCAGAACTCCTCGGTAGAGAGACACCGCTGGCGAGAGGTATCGAGCGCGTCCCGGAGAAGTTCGCGGAGGCCATCGTCGTACGTTCCCTCCGGATAGGCGTCTTCGAGGGCCGCGACGACGTCACCGTGGTCGGGGTGAGCGGCGAGTTCCTCGTAGCAGTCACGTCGAAGCCGGGCGAGAAGTGCTTCGTTGCCGACTACCGGCATCCCATCGAACCCCGTCTCCGCGGCGAATTCCTCGAACACCGAGAGGAGTACGCCGTCGATGGTACCGACGGTGCCGTCCTGTCGGAGGTGTCGTTCGAGCGTGCGAACGTCTTCGACGGTCACCGACTCGTCCGTGGGCGTCTCGCCGCGATGATACAGTTCCCACAGCCAATCGACAACGTCGGGGGCGATGTCCGCGGCGTCCTCCCTGCTGAACGACGCGGCGAGAATCCGGCGTTCGGGCGTCGGATCACCGCGTAGATAGCGGTCGTACAGAAGGCGGGCGAGCGCTTTTCCCGTCACGGTCGACTTCCCCGCACCGGGATGGCTGTCCATCGTGAAGAGACCAGCGTCGCCAGCACAGAACTCGTCGACGATACGCCGTTGGGTTGCGTCGAGCCGCGGAAGGTCAGGTTTCGGTACAGTCGCACCGTCACGCTCGCTCTGTCGAGGGGTCATCAGTTCGAGGCCTCCTCCGAGATTGCGGCCAGTCGAGGCGGTAGCTGACGCTCGGCGAGGAGGGTATCGACCTCCGGGTCGTCGACAGGTGTCGGGTCCAATAGCCGGACGTACGGCGACGGAGGACGTTCGACGCCGTCGAAGTCGTACTCGTGTCGCGTCACGACGAGCGCCTCACTGGCCGCCACAACCGCGTCGGCGAACTGATCGAACTCCCGGCCTTCCGTCCACCCCGACCGCGGCCGAACGTTCTCCCCGACTCCTTCGGTATCACTCACTCGCTCCCGGAAGCCTGCCGGGAATTCGCTGTCAGGCGGACGCGGCCACTCTCCGTCCACGAGACCCGCGACGATGACGTACGGGATACTGAGGCCCCACACGTCGTTGGCCTCCATCACGTCGACGGCACGTGCAGTCGGATACTCTCGGCGACCCGGGACGGTCGTCGCAAGTGCATCGCAGAGTTCTCGAACCGTCGCCCACGACTGCTCACCGTAGTCGTCGTCGAGCCACGACCTGTACTTGACGGCGAGTTCGCCGACGAGTCCATCACCGTCTTCGACGAGTCGCGCGAGTGCTCTGGCGGTCCGGGCCGTCTCCGTGAGCGTGGCGTCGTCTGCCTGCCGCATCGGGAGGACGCGCTTCCGGTAGGCGTCGAACAACGGTACGAGCGTCTCTCGCACGTCATCGGGGTCCGGCGACGACGGACAACCATCGAGCCACTCGACGTAGGCGTCGAACCGCGAGTCACCGCCGGTGACGTCTCCGATCCGGTTCCGCCAAGCCGCGACTCGGTGGCGTTCACCGGCGACACGTCGAGACAGCGCCTCGACCGTCTCGGCCGACAGCGGCCAGTCGCCAGCGGTATCAGGAGCCTCGGCTTCGGGTGATGTGGCTTCAGGTGGTGTCCACTGAAACCGCAACGGTGCAAGGAGCGCGTCAGCGGGCAGTAGATCTGACTCCTCACGCGCGACGAGAAGATTGACGACGGCGACGGCCAGCCGATACGGAAGTGTTCGTTTGAGACGAAGTTGAATCCAGAAGTTCAGTGTGACACCGTATCGGTTTGCGGCCCGTCTCAGCGGGTCTTCGTACTGGTCGGCATCGCGGACGACGACCGTCACGTCACTCGGTGAGACGCCGCGCGCGGTGAGTCCAGCCACGGTCGCCATCACTATCCGAGCCTCCACGGTTCTCGTTCGAACAGTCATCGAGAACGTCGGCACGACGGAATCGAGCGGGAGCAGTTCTCCGGAGGTCACGACACGTCCACCCCCGGTTCGAACGTGACGGACTGTCGGCTGAGTTGGTCGACGATAGCGGGTCCAGTTCCGTTTCGGAGGTACAGCGACACGTCAACCGACGTTTGTCTGCCGACCGTTCGGAGGAAGTCTTCTAACGTCGCAGTGAGCATGCTCACGCCCGCAACCGAGACGCGGTCGATATCGGGGTACGCGCGTTTCCAAACCGTTGGCGTGCCAGCTAGTCGTCGGGTTGCGAAACGCAGGAGGTCAGTATCGGAAACAGCCACCTCGGTACGATTTACGAGCGTCGCCTGTAAGGCGACCAATCCCTCCAAGAGGTCCGCCGCGTCGTCGGCCGCGGCCCCACTCATCTCGTCGACGATGCTGCGTAACGATTCTAAGCGCTCCGGATGGAACCCGGTCACCATGCCGAGACTGGTCCGGGCCCGCTCGATTCGCTCGGCGTGGTCGACAGCAGGAGAACCGACGGCCCGAGCAAGCGTCTCACTAGGAACAGCGTCATCGCGGAGAATCCGTCGTGTAAGGGCGAGTCGGTCGATACGGTCGAGCGTCTCGGTTGGTGGGTCGTCTGACGTCACTTCTCGCGCGGCCCCGGTGAGGTCGCGAGCGACGTCGATTAGCCGTGCGAACGTGAACTCGCTTCGAGGCCGAGCAGTTTCCCGAAGTCGTCGCTGGACGTTTCGTCGGTGGAGTTGAACCGGCGTGACGACGAGATGACGTGGAGTCGGAGACCGACTCGCGGACGTCCAGAGGTCGTCCGCTACGCCGATAGAGACGGTGAACGGGAAATCGTTCGGCAGCACGTCTGAAACGCATTCATTCAGTTGTTTCGGTGTCACGTGAAGGCCAAACCTGGAACGGAATGTCCAATAAATCGGTGCTGATTTCTGAAGTCCAGTCAACAGGGTAAATACGTTTCTGTTCGAATAACGCTCCAACCCATATTCTGGACGTCTGACTGTACGGTCGATAGCGATTGAAAACACGGTGGCTTGTCTACCGTGAGTAACGAACAGAATCAGGCGAGTCACTAACCCGATACGGGAGCAATTCCCGTCTTACACGTTCTACGGCAGTACAGACCCAGTACTTAAGCAAGTTGAGAAAGCAGATACTCGAGGGGAGTAATTCTCGTCTGGTTCTCGGGTCACCGCGTTAAGTCGGATTATCTACTTCTACAGAAATAGGAGGCCGAGTGCCTCGGGGCTTGACCCCGAGGCGGTTCACGGTAGTTGTAGACAGCAGAAAAGATTTATACGGTTCGTCGGGAATTCCTAATTGAACGATTTCATCCGTTCGTATGCTGGTGGACTCACTGTCTCGATATCATTGGTCGATAGTCGGTGTTACTACCCGCGAAAATCGGCGACAGTGTTCCGCTGGTTCAAGAAATGTACACGGACCGTGCTGGGAGCCTGCCTACTGGAAACTTTGTCCGCTTCCGTCAGTCGGTCACTCTCCCGGTTCACCTCCAGTAACATATGACTACAAACGATAACACGACCGCACTTGATTCGGTACGAGAGAAACTTACCAACGAGATTCCGGACGATCTCTCCATCTCGAGAGTCACGTACGAAGGCCCGGAACTCATCATCTATACTGATACGCCACGGAAGTTTGCTGAACAGGATGGGCTTGTCCGCCGACTCGCAAGTACGGTACGCAAGCGAATTACCGTCCGACCCGCACCGGGAACGCAGACGAGTCCGGCCGACGCAGAACCAAGAATCCGCAATCTCATTCCCGATAAAGCAGGGATCACGAACCTAGAATTCTATCCCGAAACTGGAGAGGTGCTGATTGAGGCCGAGAAACCGGGACTCGTTATCGGGAGTCGGGCCAGTACACTTCGAGAGATAACCAAAGAAGTCGGTTGGACGCCGGAAGTCCTCCGAACACCACCGATGGAATCGTCGACGGTCGACAACGTCCGGAACTTCCTCAAGCAGGAACGCGGCGAACGCCGGCAATTTTTGGAGCAAGTGGGGGAGGAGATTCACCGTGAATCTAGTCAGGACCCAGAGTGGGTGCGTGTAACTACGCTCGGTTGTTGCCGTGAGGTTGGCCGAGCTAGTTTTGTACTGAGTACTCCAGAGTCACGCGTTCTCATCGACTGTGGTGATAAGCCGGGGGCCGAGGGTGAAGTACCGTACCTGCAACTTCCGGAGGCGAATCCCATCGCTGATCTCGACGCTGTCGTATTGACGCACGCACATCTAGACCACAGTGCGCTTCTCCCACTCCTCTTCAAATATGGGTATGACGGCCCGGTATACACGACAGAAGCGACGCGAGACTTGATGGGTTTACTGCAACTCGATTATCTCGACGTCGCCGCAAAGGAAGGGCGTACACCGCCATACGAGAGCGAGATGGTTCGAGAGGAACTCAAACACACGATTACACTCGACTATGGCGACGTCACCGATATAGCACCGGGTATCAAACTGACGCTCCACAACGCAGGACATATTCTAGGGAGTGCAGTTGCACATTTCCATATCGGAAGTGGATTCCACAATCTCGTTTTCTCAGGGGATATTCATTATACAGATACACGATTGTTCAACGGGGCATCGAACGATTTCCCGCGCGTCGAGACGCTCGTACTAGAGTCGACGTACGGCCGACGAAACGACTATCAGACGGATCAAGAGGACAGCGAGCGTCGTCTTATCGAACTGATTAACGAAACGTCTGAGAGAGACGGAACGGTCGTTATCCCAGCGTTCGCTGTCGGTCGGTCCCAAGAGCTTATGTTAGTCCTTGAGGAGGCGATGCGAAAAGGGAAGATTCCGACGATGCCGGTCTACCTCGATGGGATGATTCGGGAGGCGACGGCGATTCACACGGCGTATCCCGAGTTCCTGCGCGATGGACTGCGCCAGCGGATCCTCCACGAGGACGAGAATCCGTTCCTCGCCGACCAGTTCCAGCAGGTGGACGGCGGCGACCAGATGCGCGAGGAGATAGCGTCCGGTGACCCCTGCATTATACTCTCGACCTCCGGAATGGTAACGGGTGGCCCAATCATGTCGTGGCTCGAACTGCTCGGCGGAGATCCTGAAAATACCCTCCTCTTCGTGGGGTATCAGGCTCAGGGGACACTCGGTCGAAGAATCCAACGCGGCGAACGCAAGATTCCGTTCAGTGACCGACGCCGTGGAAAGGAGCTGACGCTTCAGTTCCGCGTTGAGTCGGTAAGTGGATTCTCGGGACACGCAGATCGAAACGGACTCGAGGACTTCGTCCGGACGATGGAGCCCCGTCCACAGGAAGTGCTTTGCGTTCACGGTGACGAATCAGCGACAGACCAGTTTTCCTCTGCACTGTATCAGAAATTCAATCTCCGAACGTACGCTCCGAAGAACACAGAGACGTTCCGACTCGATTAGTAGCACTGTGTTCGCGTTACCGACGTACTGACCGAGGAATCGCCGACTACTGGGGCGAAATCTATTTATCGGTCACGACAAAAGTAGCAATCGTATCCCGAACTCCGTCCCGTCCTTTTTCCACTCGCCCATCGGTTCGCCACCATCACAGGGGCGTCCTCCGATGGCACTGCTCTGAGATGCGCCGTGCCGGCGGCGGTCCGTCCCCGGCGGTCGTTGGGTGTCCCTTGACGGGGCTGAGCAGGACCCGGTAGAGACACCGCACCTATGACCAACGAAACAGATCTCCCCTGCGCGGACTGTGGGACCGCCCTCAACGAACGAGTAGTCCACGTGCGTGACCTCTCAATCTCCACGGAGTGGCGTGGTACCGTTCAAGTTGCAGAGTGTCCACTGTGCGGCGCGAGGTACTATCCCGAACACGCACTCACCAAATTGTCGGGGTCCTCACGGCGAACACTATCTCAAGAGGGAGGCTAACAATTATGGAGAACTCATCACAACAACCTACGGACGGAGTTGAACACACTGTTGAGAATTTCCCCGAAGCTTTAGCGGACGGCACAACCGTTCTCGTAGCTGGGACAATCGATCCAACAACGTACGCTCTTTGTCTCCGAGCCCTCTGCCATTATAGCAGTAATGCTGATACGTCAGTTGTCGTCACGACAACTGAAAATGCATCTGAGACAATTGGCCGATACGAACGTGTCTGTCCGACCGCAGACCCTTCGCAACTCCGTCTCGTCGACATGACTTCCGAACAGTACATTTCGGCACCCTATGAGGATACTCCGACGATATCAATCCCGGCACCGGATGACCTTGAACGCCTCGTTCTCGCTATTTCCGAGTTAGCCGGAATAGGCGGTCCGATAACCGGTCAGCGCCATCTCGTTATTCGTTCACTCTCACCTATTTTGGCATCAACTCCTGTCGAGCGTGTTTCGACAGTCCTCAGTCGCATCTCTGGAATTCGAACACCGGGTGGACTCGGTCTCTTTGGTCTCGATTACACGGCACACGACGAAGAGACAATGAGAGAGCTCGCGACGTGCGTCGATGGTATACTCTGGATGACGAAACGGCCCGATGATCGGATCGAATTTGAACTTCGATCAACGCGTGCACATCTCAACCAGTATTAAGTGGCTATCGACATGACTAATCCGGATACTGAACTACCAGCGGACTGGTCTGAAGTCCCGCCTGCAGAGCAACGAGAGTCAGTCGTATTCGAGTATCGACATCAAACTGACTCTGAAACGACGTTTCTGGTCTCCGTTCTCATACCTGCGTCGGACGCACCATTGTTCAAGCTCCGCCTCTCGACAATTAGTCCAAACGGACGTGTGACGCGTCACGACTATCCTATTGCACAGTATGAAACTCGTGAGAAGGCTCGGAAGAACGCAATCGCGTTCCTTCACCACGTTTCTACCCATCTTGAGAATGAGACACTCTCGAAGGAAGCGCCGAAACCGAGTACAATACGTTCTCTTATAGCGGATTTTAGCAGTGATGGTCTTTTTCCCCGTTTTCGCTCTCTTTCACGGAATATATTCTGAGAAGTGGTAGACAGTTATCTTCTCAGTCTTGGTCCGGATATGGAATAGTAAGGGTGGTTCCATCATCAGGAACAAAGACTTCCACATCAGTACGTTCGCGCGCTTCGGCTTCTATCTCGCTAGTATCATTTCCGTATCTGGATGAAACATGAGTTAATGCAAGACGATCAACATCGGCACGACGGGCGATCTCGGCGGCCTCCCGACTCGTTGAATGACCCGTCTGTCGTGCTCGATCTGTGGACTCCTGAGTGAACATCGCCTCGTGGACGAGGAGATCGGCATCCGTAGCTACGGAAACCGTGGTGTCCGAGGGTCGAGTATCACCAGTATACACAACCCGTCTCCCAGGACGGGGATCACCGACAACTTGATCTGGATGGACCACTGTTCCGTCATCGAGTTCGATAGACCGTCCTTCGTGGAGTTGCTGGAATTTTGGTCCAACAGGGACACCGAGTTCTTCGGCCCGTTCGCGGTCGAAACGGCCCTTTCGCTCTGTCTCGATGAAGGCGTACCCTACGGACTGCGTTCGATGGTTTGTCTCGAACGCCTGAATCCGGTACTCATCATGGTCAACAGCAACCTCATCGGGATTAACTTCTTGAATCGAAACAGGGTACTTTGGATCAGTTTCCGTAGCCGTAAGCAACTGTGTGATATTTTCTCCAGTTCCTATTGGGGTGTAGATTGTGAGTGGTGCTTCTCGTTCGATTGATTCCAACGTTTGAAGTAATCCTGGTAGGCCGAGAATATGGTCTCCGTGAAGGTGAGTGAGGAAGATAGCAGTAATGTCGAAACCAGTAGAATAGCGCATCATTTGACGCTGTGTTCCTTCACCGACATCGAAGAGAAACCGTTCACCGTCCCGCCGAAGCAAAATTGCACTCGGATTCCGTTCTATCGTGGGGATAGCCCCACTCGTTCCGAGAAAGGTAACTTCCATACGTATACTAGCGACTCCCCCATCATACCGACTTCGGCATCAATTCTCAGTGAGACCTGTCCTTTCCGAAACCCTCTCTCCGTCACGCCATCTTGGCAAGACAAAAACGCACCTTCGTTCACTGTGAACCGCATACTCGTTGTTCGCGGTAATGACGAATAGTTCCCCCACTGAGCCTCTAGTAAGGACGATAGCAACTGAGCCGCCATTCTCAGCCCAGATTGACACATAGTTTACGCTATGTAAAGACACAAACAGAGCCTGGAAGATTCCTTCTTGAAGATAGAGAAGTGAGCACTCCAAGAACTCTCTGTAAATTGCACCTGTCGTGGAGTCACCAATATTCGTACGATTCGATATACATTCTCAGAGCGTGACCACGAGTAGTTTGGATATCGTATCAAAGCAGAGGCCGACCCTTACGTTTGGTTCGAAATGAAGAAACCCGCTTTGGGCGCGGTGCCTGAAGCGGGTGTGGTATGAGTGGGTGGCGGCGAACCGGGGTTTCCAGAGGCTCGCGCACTCCAGTACTTGCCGGAACGCAGGCGGGCTTAACTACCGTGTTCGGGATGGGTACGGGTGGTTCCCCGCCGCTATGGCCGCCTTAACGCCGACTCGCGGAATCGAACCGCGAACAGTGTGTCCAACGTCGGTGGTTCAACTGTGACAACCGTATGATTTCGTGCAATCCAGTTTGCGCCTGGACCCGTGTTGAACGGGCGCAGTGCGGTATGAGTGTGTGGCATTGACCTGTTAGTGCTCGCGGACTGAACGCCTCGTTGCCTCGGCGCGTACATCCCGAGTCTATCGAACTCGTCTTCTACGAGTGGTCTCGGTGGTATCTCTTTTCCAGGTGGGTTTCGAGCTTAGATGCGTTCAGCTCTTACCCCGTGTCACGTGGCTGCCCGGCACGCGCCCTTTCGGACGACCGGTACACCAGTGGTGACCAATCGTAGTTCCTCTCGTACTATACGATCGTTCCCGTCAGATACCGTAACACCCCCAATAGATAGCAGCCGACCTGTCTCACGACGGTCTAAACCCAGCTCACGACCTCCTTTAATAGGCGAACAACCTCACCCTTGCCCGCTTCTGCACGGGCAGGATGGAGGAACCGACATCGAGGTAGCAAGCCACTCGGTCGATATGTGCTCTTGCGAGTGACGACTCTGTTATCCCTAAGGTAGCTTTTCTGTCATCTATCGCCCGCATCAAGCAGGCTGATAGGTTCGCTGACCACGCTTTCGCGTCAGCGTCCCTTGTTGTGCAGGACACTGTCAGACTTCCTTTTGCTCTTGCGCTCTATTCCGCGTTTCCGACACGGATGAGGAAATCTTGGGGCACGCTCGATATCTTTTCGAGCGTGTACCGCCCCAGTCAAACTGCCCGGCTACCGGTGTCCTCCTCCCGGAGTGAGAGTCACAGTCACTAACGGGTAGTATTTCAATGCTGCCTCGGTGGCCCGCTGGCGCGGGTACCTGTGTAATGGCTCCTACCTATGCTGCACATTAGCGACCGTGTCTCAGCGACAGCCTGCAGTAAAGCTCTATAGGGTCTTCGCTTCCCCTTGGGGGTCTCCAGACTCCGCACTGGAACGTACAGTTCACCGGGCCCAACGTTGGGACAGTGACGCTCTCGTTGATCCATTCATGCAAGCCGCTACTGAAGCGGCAAGGTACTACGCTACCTTAAGAGGGTCATAGTTACCCCCGCCGTTAACGGGTCCTTCGCCCCATTGTACTGGGTGTTCAGATACCCGCACTGGGCAGGATTCAGTGACCGTACGAGTCCTTGCGGATTTGCGGTCACCTATGTTGTTACTAGACAGTCGGAGCGTCCGAGTCACTGCGACCTGCCCCTATCCGGGGCAGGCATCCCTTATCGCGAACTTACGGGACTAACTTGCCGAATTCCCTAACGTCGGTTGCTCCCGACAGGCCTTGGCTTTCACCGCCAGAGCACCTGTGTCGGATCTCGGTACGGACGCTATGCTCCCTTTTCACGGGCCCTAGGTAACATCAACTTGCGCTATCTCCGGCTTCGTTCGCTTCGTGCCATTACGGCTTCCACGAAGTTCCCAGATTTGACCGGGCGAGTGCCCGGCTTGATGGTTCCCAAGGCGTCGGTTTTGTTGCATAGCGGCACAGGAATATTAACCTGTTTCCCTTTTGTCTCATTCGAGTTGCGGTGAGACTTAGGACCGGCTAACCCTCGGCTGTTCAGCATTGCCGAGGAACCCTTGCTCGTAAGGCCGTCGGGGGTCTAACCCGACTAACGCTGCTACTATGACCAGGATTTTCGTTCCCATTCGGTCCACGTGAATTCTCATCCATGCTTCCATCCGAACGGAATGCCGACCTACTCGATCACCGTGTTACGGGTGCGGCCAGGTCTCGGTGGTAGACTTGAGCCCCGATCATTTTGGGCGCCTCAAACCTCGGCCGGTAAGCTGTTACGCTTTTCTTAGAGGGTAGCTGCTTCTAAGCTCACCTCCCGGCTGTCTAGGGCTTGAGACCACCTTCGATCGCACTTAGTCTACACTTTGGGACCTTAACCCAGCTCTGGGTTGTCTCCCTCACGGTGCACAGGCTTACCCCGCACACCGGATTCCCTGCGTCGATGGTGTCCGTAAGTTTGGAGTTTGACAAGGGGGCCGACTTCTCTCGAAGTCGGCGCCCCTAATCGGTCGCTCTACCTCACGGACGACCTCGGCAGAGGTCATGCTTCGACATGTTTCGGTCGGAACCAGCTGTTGCCAGATTCGATGGGCCTTTCACCCCTATACGTAGATCACGAGAGGGTATTGTAGGACACCAACTCTAACAGGCCTCCACGTGCCTTTCGGCACGCTTCGCCTTGTCCACGCATAGATCATCTGGTTTCGGGTCGCATCCGATTGACTCCCCGCCCTTGAAGACGGCGGCCCTCGCCCGTAAGGGCTGCGGCCATGTCGCTTTCGCTGTGCCTTCCCCGATGCACGGGTTAGGCTTGCCAATCAAATGCACTCCCTGGTTCGTTTTTCAAAACGTACGACAGAACACCGGCTTCCTCTAAGTCCTACTGCAGATTCGCATCTGTGTCGTTTGTTAGAGGACCTTGTGTGCTCTGTCGCTCTATCGCCAACTGATTTCAGGCTCTATTGCATCTCCCTTTGTGGGATGCTTTTCAGCGTTCGCTCACGCTACTTGTTCGCTATCGGTCTCGAGACGTGTTTAGTCTTCGCGGTCGATGCCCGCGATATTCACGAGGGATATCCAACCCCCGATACTCTGGAACTGACGCACGCTTTACTTGGTCATGTTACGGGGCTTTCACCCTGTGTCGCGCTCCGTTTCAGGAGACTTCACATGATCGTTCGAGCGCTGAGAGTCAGTCCGAACACCACATTGCCCGTGAGGGCTTCGGTTTGGACTGTGTCGCGTTCACTCGCGGTTACTGACGACATCTCTTGCGGTTTCTCTTCCTGTCGATACTAAGATGTTTCAATTCTCGACGTTCCCCATTGCGCGAAGCAATTGCGGTGGGGATTCCCATTCGGAAATCCTGAGTTCTTAGCCTCCGTGCGGCTCCCTCAGGCTTATCGCAGCTTGGCACGTCCTTCATCGGCGCTCGAGCCGAGCCATCCACCAGCTGGCACAGTAGCCACGCTGTTGGAATCGCACTGTGACCCGGTTCAACTCGGATCCAGTGGACGCCTGGATTGCACGTACATACGGTTGTCATCGTCACGTCCTGGTAGTATCAGGAGCGTACGTCGAACCCTTCCTACTCACGCTTTCACGGAGTAGTGCATCGGTTAGTGTGGATTGAATCGTTGCGCCGTCTCCCACTTAAGGGACACGGTTCGATTCGCCCCACGACATGGACCCACTAGGAGTCGAACCTAGGGCTTCCTCCTTGCAAAGGAGACGCTCTGCCACTGAGCTATGGGCCCGTCCCCTCGACGGGGAGGGTGTGTTCGTTAGCCCTGGTAGTTCTAAGGTGCTCGGTCGATTTCACGACAGGGTCGTCGAGGAACCCTCGTCAGTGGTTCGTCGTGTGAGGACGAACGGTGTGGGCCAGGTCGTGTCGACCTGGTCCCGTGTGTTAGGAGGTGATCCAGCCGCAGATTCCCCTACGGCTACCTTGTTACGACTTAAGCCCCCTTGCGAAGCCCAGATTCGACCCGGGAACCGGGCCTCATCCGGACCTCACTCGGGTGCTTTGACGGGCGGTGTGTGCAAGGAGCAGGGACGTATTCACCGCGCTCTTCTGAAGCGCGATTACTACCGAATCCAGCTTCATGAGGGCGAGTTTCAGCCCTCAATCCGAACTACGACCAGGTTTAAGAGATTACCGTCCTCTTTCGGGGTTGGAACCCGTTGTCCTGGCCATTGTAGCCCGCGTGTAGCCCAGCTCATTCGGGGCATGCTGACCTACCGTTGCCCGTTCCTTCCTCCACTTTAGCAGTGGCAGTCTCCGTAATGTACCCAGCCACCACGAGGGTGCTGCTGGCAATTAGGGATGCGGGTCTCGCTCGTTGCCTGACTTAACAGGATGCCTCACGGTACGAGCTGACGGCGGCCATGCACCTCCTCTCAGCAGGTCAGGTAAGCTCATCACACTGACCGTCACTCCTGCTGTCGGAGCTGGTGAGATGTCCGGCGTTGAGTCCAATTAAACCGCAGGCTCCTCCGGTTGTAGTGCTCCCCCGCCAATTCCTTTAAGTTTCATCCTTGCGGACGTACTTCCCAGGCGGCTCGCTTCTCGTCTTCACTACAGCACAGCACACACTCGTAGTGTGTGCCATACTTAGCGAGCATCGTTTACAGCTAGGACTACCCGGGTATCTAATCCGGTTCGTGACCCTAGCTTTCGTCCCTCACCGTCGGGTCCGTCTTCTCGAGGCGCTTTCGCCACCGGTGGTCCGTCCAGGATTACGGGATTTCACTCCTACCCCGGACGTACCCCTCGAGTCTTCCGGCCCCAAGCCAGCTGGTTTCCGCCGGACGCCCACGCGTTGAGCGCGTGGATTTCCCGACGGACCTGTCTGGCTGGCTACGGACGCTTTAGGCCCAATAATAGCGGCCATCACTTGGACTGCCGGTATTACCGCGGCGGCTGGCACCGGTCTTGCCCAGTCCTTATTCGTACACCTCCCTACGGTGTACAAAAGCGAGGACTATATGCCCTCGCACTCGGAGTCCCCTTATCGCACTGTCGTGCAGTGTAAAGTTTTCGCGCCTGCTGCGCCCCGTAGGGCCCGGAATCTTGTCTCAGATTCCGTCTCCAGGCTCTTGCTCTCACAACCTGTACCGATTATCGGCACGGTGGGCCGTTACCCCACCGTCTACCTAATCGGCCGCAGCCACATCCTATAGCGCCGGAGCGTTTGTGGCTCTCGACACTCCAGTCTGAGAGCCGTATCCAACATTAGCCTCAGTTTCCCGAGGTTGTATTGATCTACAGGGTAGTTTGGCCACGTGTTACTGAGCTATCTGCCACGGGTCTCAACCCGTGCGACTAGCATGGCTAAATCGGACTCCGATAGCAATGGCCTCCGGCAGGATCAACCGGAATGGTTGCCGAGCGCATGATGGCTCGGTGGGTTTCTGGCGGAGACACATCTATCGTGTCTATCTTCTAGGTCCGTTAGTTCGACGACACTGATCGCGGAAGCGACCGAGTATCACCGAACTACCAGGGCTAACATCAGATCCCATCGTGTACGGCGGACCGCAGGGGTGGAATCCTCATTGGCGACACCTTCTCATCGGCAACCAGGGGATCCCTGGTATACCTGAAAGGTAATCTGTGCCATCGGAACAGATCGATTGTCCCGAGCACACTATTGCGCACTTCAGATTCCGGAGTGAGAATACCGTTTCACACTCCGGAATCTTGGGCGACCCAAGAGGCGTGAACCACGGGACGCCGCATCCAATACTCTGTATCTGCCGTACCAATTTAAATACGTCGAATCGATACCGTATTGTGAATCGTTTTCGTACACCACAAACCAAAAATAGGATCTCATCTACTACAAATGAGCCTCCGATGATCTAGGTGATGTACTGTCGGAAGTAGGGCAGTTGCACAGAGGCCGACGTTCATATACATTGAGTTCATACCTATCGATGACACGGAGTTCTTCCAGATGCAACAACCCCTCCCGTCCTATGCAAAGGAGGTATTGGAAACGCTCAAACCACATATTACGGCAGCAGATGGCCGACTATCCATTGACGAGGCAAAGAAACGCCTTTCCGACGAGTTTGAACAGGCAACTGTTGATGTTGCGTTAGAGCACCTTCTCCAACACGGCTACCTCTACGAAGTGAACGGCCAGTTACGAATTACTGAAGACCGGACATGAATACCCAATTTTGGGTAGTCTGTAGTGTAATAAGATCCTAGTATATTTCGCCAAGTTCCGGGAGAGCAATTTCTATATTATGATTAGGTTTTTACGAGGAAGGGAATGACGGGCGACACTCCAGCGGTTAGACTTCGATTGTCTCTGTGACGTTATTCGTTGTTCGCCAATCGTGGCAACTAAATCGTCGAGCGTGACAATCCCGGTGAGAGTATCCTTTTCGCCAACGGCAAGGATGCGACGTGCGTCGCGTCCGTCAAACGTGCGATATTCTAATTCTCTCCGCGTCCGCGCGAAACGCGATCTCTCCGCGTCCGCGCGAAACGCGACCGGATTTTCAGTCATTACGTCTTGCCGGTAAATGCGACCCCATCGTGATGACCGCAGGTGCGACGTCTCAGTTCGTAACAAAAGCAGATTCAGAAGTAACTGATTCCCACGGTTCAACCTTGGGATAAAACAGCTCATAATAGATGACTATGAGTAACAAATACCAATCGAACGTTTTTAGCCCGCAAGAACACAGCCATCGCATATGGGTTTTGGGAGTTACGACGAATCCGAGCAACAGAATCAGGAAATGAATACAGACGATGACAGTGAAGGCGTGAGCGTTCACGAGGACGACCACGAAGGGGAACTGACGTTCGAAACTGATGCCTCGACCGACGATCTCGTCAACAAACTCCAAGATATCAAAGACAATCCCGAAGAGGAGTAACAGGCGCTCCCGCGAGTGGAGTATCGAATTCGTTGTCGTTCCCACTTTATTCCGACTACTAACGTGAACCGCCTCGGGGACAAGCCCCGAGGCTTCCCGTGGATTACTCGGACACACCCATCCGGCCATCAGTATAGTGGCTTCGAGCGGTCGGGTGGGTCACGGTCGGGGCGTCCACGGCCCCCGATGCCTGCCGTCGCACCGTCCGCACAGTGGGAAGGCTGTTGAGAGCAGGCACAGTCCAATTGAGTTGCTTCGCGCCTTTCTTGGCGACGTTCACACTCGCGTTCCGGTCGGCGTGGTCTTGGCGGCCGCACTCCAGGCATTTGAACCGCTTCTTCTGCCGGTTACACTTCTCGGTATGCTCACAGTTAGTGAGTGCGCACATCTGACTGGTGTATTCAGGGTTAATCCACGCGGTTGGAATGCCCTCGAACGTCGCTTTGTACGACGTGTAGTACTGGAGGGCGCGGAACGGCAAGTGGTGGAGTCGCCGGTTCATTCGGGTTCCGTAGTCAATCGAGTCGCGCATCTCTTTGAGGTCTTCAAAGACGATGCACGCCCGCTCGAACTGTTGGCACCACTCCACGATATGTCGACTCACCTTGTGAAGTCGGTCTCGGACGTATCGTTCTTCCCGGCCTTCCAGCACGTCGTGAACGCTGTCTTTCCCCGCGTTCTGCACGCGCTTACGCATCGTAAAGTAGCGGTGGCGCTCGAACTTGATTTCGGGGAACTCGATGACGAGCGAGTCTTCGACGCCCTGTTCGGAGAGCGCGGTGAGCGCCACGTTGTCCTCGTTCACGTCTACACCGACGACGGTCTGTGAGTCCTGCTTGTCCCGAACCGTCTGCTCGGTGTTGGTGACGTTTACGTGCAACTCCGGCGTACCGCCACGCCAGAGGGCTTCGGCCGTCCCGATTCGCCATTCGTCGCTTTCGAGTGCCGTTCGGAGAATGTCAAGATGGGCGTCGTTACCTCGGAGAACGCCTGTGACGTGCTTATAGGGTTTCGCGCTAATCCGGAACTCGACACAGTTGTCGTCGCCGAGTGTGAGGTTGTAGCCTTCCTCGTAGTTCGCCCGAAGCGGGTACGGCCCGGTCGTGGTGTGGCTTGGTTGGTCATAGTCGTCGTACTCGTAGTAGTTCTCCATCGCGTCCAAGGCCTTCGCCACGACGCGCTGAGTCGTGTTCTTCACGAGGTCGGCGTCGTCGGCTATCCGCGTCGAAATGTCGTCCCAGTCCACGTCCTGCTTGGCGAGGCGGATAGTCTCGTTGTACACGTCGCGGGCTTCACGGGTAGCGTCATGGAGCAGGCGCTTGTTGTCGCTCTGGATGGCGAGTTGGAAATCCAGCGTCTTCACCAACGCCTGTGCGTCGGTCATTCTTCGTCTTGTTCGGTGGGTTCTGAGGTTCGGACGACTTTCACGTCGGCCCCACACCAACGTTTCGGGACGGTGACGTGGGCGCTGTTCCCGAACGGTTTAACCTCGCCGTCGAGAACTTCCTCGCCGTCGATTTCAAAGCGATTCGCCATACCCTCGTATATACAATGTATATACTTAACTGTGTCGGAGACTTGGCCTCAATATGGGCGAGAAGCGGTCGAACCACACGGTGTACAACGTCAACTACCATTTTGTGTGGTGTCCAAAGTACCGGCATTCGATTCTCGCCCACATCGGGGACTCGCTTGAAGCGAGTTTCCACAACGTGTGCGACCGGTACGACTACGAGATACTGTCACTGCATATTTCGCCCGACCACGTACACCTCTTTCTGTCGGCGTATCCGAAGCATTCGCCGACTGAGATTGTACGCACGGTTAAGAGTATCACTGCCCGCGAGATGTGGCAACAGCACGAAGCGTACCTGGAGGAATATCTCTGGGGCGGCGGGTTCTGGGAGGAATCGTACTACGTCGGGACGGCAGGCGAAGTATCGAGCGGGACGATTGAACGGTATATTGAGCGAACGGAGCACGTGTAATCGAGCTTACGGCCTTCACCCTCGGGGTCAAGCCCCGAGGCACTCGGCCTCCTATTTCTGTAGACGCCACATCTGTCTTTCCAGTATTCTATCGTAAAAATATACCTCGTGTACCCCTACCCGAGGTGTTTCAACAACGTTCGAGATGTCGTAAATACTTTCGGTTCCCGGGAGACTATTGAATACACATACCAAGATTTGGTGAAGACGGAATCATCTGTGTGATCGCATTATCTAACGAGATTGTGAAACAGATACGGTTTTCGTAAGTAAATATTTGGACAAGATATCCGGACGGTCCGGTGTTGGTAGTGGGATCAATCGTCGCGATTCTCAAGACAGAACTGTTAACTTGCTGCGGTACCGAAGATAAATCGTCACCGTTCGCAGACGCTTATACTGTAGGGATGGGACGTCCGATGAGGCCACTCGGCTGAGGACCGGACGCAGGAGGCCCCCATAAACGACCGGCGCGCTCGATATGGGACCTTCTGCTCTTTTGCCATCCGCAACACAATTTAGCTATCTGAGCCTCTGACATCTCTATTCCTTCTACTCCGGATATTGTCCTTGATCAGATAACACGAAGCAAGTATCCGGATAGTTTTTCCGTGGCTAAGAAAACCATACGGTATGAGTGAAGATTCAGGACAACGAAATCTTCGAATGCCGGACGACAACGAGTTATTCGGCGTTGTAACCGAACACAACGGCGGTAACCACGTGCGCGTCCAGTGCGAGGACGGAAAGAGTCGGATGGGTCGTATTCCCGGACGAATGAAGTACCGCACTTGGATCGAAGAGGACGATGTCGTCCTCGTCGAACCGTGGGATTGGCAGGACGAGAAAGCCAACGTCGAATGGCGCTACACGCAACAGGACGCCGACCAACTCCGCGCAGAAGGCCACATCGAATAGACTGCGCCCGATTCGACAAGACGAATATCGGGTTCGGACTATGACGCTTGATATTTTTGTCTCTCAAGGAGAGAGATAGGAAGGGAATAGTGGTTTCAGAGACATCACGCTATACCGAGCGCAACAGAAACCTCGTGATCCACTAAAACTGGCTAAATTAATCTTTCCCGCTTAGAACTCGAACACGTCAATCCCCGGAGAGAGAGAATATGTGAGTTCTGACCAAGTGGCGAAGTACTTACTGAATCCCCGAGCACTCTTCTCCCGTACACGCAACAACGTGGCGATGCAACCCGTGCTGTAACTTTGCTCGTAGAGTTCAGACGCGATAGGGAGGCCAGTAAGTAAAATCAGAAGCCCTTTTCCCGTGTGCAGAATAGCACCGAGGAGAACATGGGCTCGACGCGATCAGAGTTCTATTCCCTGTATTTGACGCGGTTTGCTGGCAGTCTCGGCTTTATTACCATCCTTACACTTCTTCCGACATACATTGATGTCCTCGACCCCTCGGGCGTTGCAGTCGGGCTATTCATTACCGCATTGGGGGTTGGACGCACGGTCGCTATCGTCCCTCTCAGTTGGGCTGGCGACCGCTACGATAAACGGACCATCCTCCTCATCGCTCTCGCGACAAGTGTCAGTGCGTATCTCTTGTTTGCGGCGATTTCGAGTAGTATTGGGTTCATTGCCGCACGGACGTTACAAGGCCTCGGCATCGTCGGCACCGGACTCATCAGCCTCGCGTTAATCAGTGAACTCGCTCCTCCTGGCGACCGCGCGAACGTCATCGGCAAGTACAATTCGTGGCGGATGGCTGCTGGCATTATCGGTACGCTCGGTGCCGGACTCCTCTACCAGCAGTTTGGCTTCACACCTATTTTCGCGATTCTCGCACTGCTCCTCACGACAGCACTGTTCGGTGTATGGCTGTTCATCGATCCGGACGATACATCAGTTTCTGAGTTCGCGTTGTTCGATCTCGCGCTCAACCGACGCATCCTCACGCTCACGAGTTTCCGTGCACAGTACGCAGTGGCAGTGACACTCGTTCGGAAGTGGGTGCCAATCTACGTCGGCGTCTCTGCTGCACGTGGCGGTCTCGCACTGAGCCCATTCATTGTCGGCACCGTTATCGCTTCAGAGAAGTTCATGAACATGGTCTCCCAACCGTACATGGGCCGTCTCTCGGATCAGTATGGACGGGCCCTGTTCGTGTTCGCTGGCGGTGGCATCTACGGAGTCGTAGCACTCGCAATTCCGTTTGCTGGCCCCATTGGCTCGACGCTCGGACTGCCTGCGACACTTCCCGTCCTCGGAGATGTCTCTCCGGCGTATCCGGCGATTTTACTCCTAAACGGCCTACTTGGTATCGCCGATAGTCTACGGGAACCAGCGAGTATGGCACTGTTCGCCGATGAAGGAGAAGACGAGGGGATTGCGAGCAGCTTCGGAATTCGGTCGCTGGTCTGGCGTCCAGGAGCAATTGTCGCACCGATGGTCGGCGGGTATCTGATGAGCGCCGTAGGGATGGAGTGGGTGTTCTTCCTTGGAGGTGCCGCCGCCGTAAGTGGTGTTCTAACGTTCTTCGTCATCCTCTCGTCTGCCCACGGGCGACGTGCGCTCGCAGAATGGTAATTAAAGATGAGAACATCATCAAGGGTTACGGCTCGGCTGTTAACTATTCGAACGCTAGAATCGTACCCGCGACGAGTATCGTAGTCGGTGCTGAAATCGCGTGTGAAGCGTCGCTAATCTATCTCTCGTAGTTGACGGGACGACGGCGGTGGGCGTCTGCGGGCATCAATTTCTTCTTTCCGTTCCCTGTGCTCTCATCACTTCGGCAAGTACCGCTACTGTCTCGTCAGGATAATATTGGGCACCACACCCAGGGCAATCAGCAACGGTGAGGTACTGACGGCCCTCTATAGGATATAAGAGCGTGTGGGCTGGCAAGGTTCGTTCGCTGAGGTCGGTGCCACAGTCCGCGCAGGGGAGGTCAGTTTCAGTGGTCATGGTTGTGGATAGCTACCCGGCCCCGTCAAGAGGTTAGCCCGCGGCTGACCGCCGAGTGGGCGGTAGGAGCATCCGGCACGGCGCATCTCAGAGCAGTGCCATCGGAAGCCTCCTGCTGGCGGCGAACCGATAGGCGAACGAAGAAAGGACGGGACGGAATCTTTCGTGCCCTCTAATATCAAAGAGGCCGCCCTATATAAGTTACGTCCGTACTTTCGACATATTCACACTCACACAATTGGCGATAGTGGACAACGAGGACGATATAGAAATACCATGCGCCGCCACGGAACCACCAGCGTGGAAGGTTTACGCTCTCCCCCTTCGGAGAGAGCAGAGGGGGCGTGACGACCATCGTCGATGGAGCTCATATCGTCGTAATCGCGTCCGAGGACGGCACCTACGCGTTTTGGAACAGTGACCACGAGTTCGAACAGACCAATAATGGGACGTACGAGGCCAACAGAACCCATCGGACAGGGACATGGGTGACCCTAGGGAGAACAACCCTCTCTCAAGGAAGTACCCGCGAAACAGTTGCCACGTGGCAGGGCGACCACGATTCGACTGCGTCTACTCTATAACGACGAGTTAGAACGTGATGATTTCGTAGTCGTCGACGGGCGCCGACTACTGGGATGGCCCTCGCTCTCGTTGAGCGTCACGACGGCGGCGTTCTGAATCGTATCGTTAGCGCTCACACCGACACAGTAATCACAGGCGAATGCGCTCTCACTGGCCGCCGCATAGAGGTCGTGGTAGTTGTGGTCCTCGTCTTCGAACATCCATGGAGTCCCAGCGCCGTCGAAGACGAGTTCGAGTTCGTCGCCATCCGTCTCGGCGAACTCCTTAGCAACTTCGAGAGAACCATTGAAGTTGATGAGGTAAAGACTGTCAGATGTACACCGATGACGAAGATTCTCCAGTTTTCAACGCCCTCGTGTAGCCAGTGTCCGCAACAAGCCGAAATTCTCCAGTCGCTCACTGCGACTCGACCGAATATCGAGTTTGAGAAGATCGACGCAACTGAAGCGACAGACCGAGCGAACAAGTACGGGGTTCGGTCTGTACCATCAACAATTGTTCTTGACGGTGATGGAGAAGTGGTTTCGAAGTTCGATGGTCTAACGCAAGCCACCGCAATTAAGGACGCACTGTAATAGGAGGCATTTCTCCGACCCCAGCAGTCCCGAGAACCATCAAGTCCTCCCGAGGGGGTGATGTACTCCGCAACGGAGAACGGTAGGTGACTTCGTGAGAATAAGTGTACGGCACGACGGACGATTGGGAGGGAATCCGTGACCGCCTACATGAACGAGACATCAGACTCGTTATGAATCTTGTCACCACACTTCCGACGAGCGTGAGTGGTTCCAAAAATCGCGACACGAAGGATCTCCCTACAGCGGCTACTGTATCTGGAAGTCGGGAAATCCAGACCAGCCACCCAACAACGGGGGATCTTGGTTCTATGAGAATAAGACCGACGAAGCCGCTGTCGGAGTAAGGTTACCGTGGTAGAAATGAAACCCGTTTGACTCGAATATTCATCGATAAGACATGAGTTAAACCGTTGAAGCACAGTCATCGAAACAGGGTTACTACTTAATAGCATGTCCGGGAAATACGACCTCGTGATTGTCGGCGGTGGCATCAGCGGCGCAGCACTTCTGTACACGACCGCGAACTTCACCGACATCGACTCGATCGCGCTCGTCGAAAAGGAATCGGAGATTGCCGCGATCAACTCAGACTACACGAATAATTCGCAGACCCTCCACTTCGGAGATATAGAGACCAACTACACGTTCGAGAAGGCAAAGAAGGTGAAAGAGGGCGCAGAAATGCTCGCAGGTTACCTCGAGAACCACGATCCGAACCGGGAGAGCCACGCGAGGCGTAGCAAGATGGTTCTCGCGGTCGGCGACGAAGAGGTCGCGGAACTCGAACACCGCTACCACGAGGAGGGATTCGGCGATCTGTATCCGAAACTCCGAGCGATCGAACGCGACGAAATCGCGGAACTCGAACCGAAGGTCGTAGAGGGCCGCGACCCGTCCAAGGACCTCCTCGCGCTCCAGACGCCCGACGGGTACGTCGTCGACTACGGCGCGACTGCGAGATCCTTCGTCGAGCAAGCGACCGACGAGTCGAACGTCGACGTCTACACGTCCACGGAAGTCACCGACATTACCGAGACCGTCGACGGCTACACCCTCGGTACGACCGAGGGAACGTTCGACTGTGACGTCGCCGTCGTCGCTGCCGGGTCCCACAGCCTCCAAATAGCGAAGGAGCTCGGGTACGGTAAGGACAAGGTTCTGCTCCCCATCGCGGGCAGTTTCTTCCTCGCGAACGACTTCCTGAACGGAAAAGTGTACACGCTTCAAATGAAGAAGCTCCCGTTCGCCGCAGTTCACGGGGACGCCGACGTCCACGACCCCTCCATCACGCGGTTCGGACCGACCGCGAAGCTCGTGCCGACTCTCGAACGAGGTCGACTCTCCACCGTCGAGGACTTCCTCGACGTGTTCGGACTGAACGTCGAGGCGTTCCAGAGCTATGCCAGTATCCTCGCAGACCGTATTCTGCTTCCGTACGTCCTCCGGAACCTCGTCTACGATTTACCGGAGGTTGGCCCGCGAGCGTTCCTTCCCCACGTGCAGAAAGTCGTCCCGAGCGCCGGACTCGACGATATCGAACGTGCAGAAGGTTACGGCGGCGTTCGTCCGCAGATCGTGGACACAGCGGAGAAGTCCCTCGATATGGGTGAAGCCAAGATCGTCGGCGACGACATCATCTTCAACATCACGCCATCGCCGGGTGCCTCGACGAGTCTGAAGAACGCCTTGCGGGACACGCAAACGCTAATGGAATTCTTCGACGGAGATTACGAGTTCGACGAGGAGGCGTTCCGGGCAGACACCATCGACAACTTCCCGCGGCCGACTTCGGACGATCCCGTTCTCCACGCGAACGATTGAAAGGACTCTACTCGGGAGAACAGCCTCTCCCCTACGAACGCCAGACGCGGTAGTTCCACCCTCGAAGTGACGTTGTGGGAGTCGGTTTTGAGTCGATGTGTAACTCCACTTGAGACCGGGTAACACCGGGAGTTGAGAGTCTGATGTGGCGGTCTGTGCACATTCAAGCGGCGGGGTTCGCGAGATGCGCCGTCAGGTCTCGCGCCACTTGTGGCCGCACTCGACACAGGTGAACAGCCGAACCTCGTAGGAGCCGCCCGGCTTCGGCATCATCTCGTAGTAGGCCCGGTCGCTGTCGCAGTCGTCCGTCGGACAAGACTCCTGCATCGTCTCGGTGGAGCCCTGGGTCGCGTCGGCCACGTCAGGTGCCCCGTCGTCCCGCTGTCCATCTTGGGTCGTCATCGCCGCTTCTGCTTGCGAGTCCCGCGACTCCTCGTTCTCACAGGAGCGACACACCCACGTGTCGCCCTCCGTGTGCATCATCGAACCGCACTCGTCACAGAATCGCATATAAAACACGTCTACACGGCCGTCGGATATATGTGTTAACTTCTGCTCCGTCGCGGGTTGCGGGCAACTGCTCGTGTTGACTGATCTGTATACCTTCCGAACGGCTATTCTGGCAAGAAAGGTGCCGAGAAAATGGGAGCCGAGAGAACCACTTCCGGGAGTATTTATAGTTGGCACACAGATAGTTAGATAACCGAAAGATGCGCTGTCCCGTGTACGGTCGCGGGAAGTGACGTTCGATAGATAATCGGAGGATGGCAATTCTCCGTTCCTCACTCGACGCCACCCCTATGCCATATCGTTCTCACGGAGTCCAAATCTGGTACCGTACTCGTGGACTGCTATGATCGGCAGTAACCATGGAAATCGAAATCGCAACTATCGGCGGCTACGAGGAAGTCGGCCGCCAGATGACAGCAGTCCGTGCCGGAGACGACATCGTCGTCTTCGACATGGGTCTCAACCTCTCTAACGTACTGATTCACGACAACGTCCAGACCGAGCAGATGCACTCGCTCGATCTCATCGACATGGACGCGATTCCAGACGACCGCGTCATGAGTGATCTCGAAGGCGACGTGCAAGCCATCGTTCCTACTCATGGTCACCTCGACCACATCGGTGCGATCAGCAAACTCGCCCATCGTTACAACGCACCGATTGTAGCGACTCCATTCACGCTCGAACTCGTCAGAGAGGAAATCCGAGACGAGGGGAAGTTCAACGTCGAAAACGACCTGATAAAGATGGAAGCTGGCGAGACGATGGGCATCGGCGACCACTGCGAGCTCGAGTTCGTCAACGTCACCCACTCCATCATCGACGCCATCAATCCAGTTCTGCACACGCCCGAGGGTGCAATCGTCTACGGTCTCGACAAGCGGATGGACCACACGCCAGTGATTGGCGACCCGATCGACATGAAGCGGTTTCGGGAACTCGGTCGCGAGGGAAACGGAGTACTCTGTTACATCGAAGATTGTACGAACGCAAACAAGAAGGGGCGCACTCCGAGCGAAGCCGTTGCCCGAAGTCAGCTACGAGACGTGATGATGAGCCTCGAGGACTTCGACGGCGGCATCGTTGCGACGACGTTCTCCAGTCACATCGCCCGGGTCACGAGTCTCGTCGAATTCGCGAAGGAAATCGGGCGCGAACCGATACTGCTCGGCCGGTCGATGGAGAAGTACTCCGGGACAGCTGAACGTCTCGGTGCTACGACCTTCCCCGACGACCTCGGGATGTTCGGCCATCGCAAGTCCGTGGATCGTGCGTTCAAGCGAATTATGAATGAGGGCAAGGAGAACTTCCTGCCGGTCGTCACGGGCCATCAAGGCGAACCACGAGCGATGCTCACTCGAATGGGTCGCGGTGAAACACCGTACGATCTTACAGATGGTGACAAGGTCATCTTCTCGGCAGGAATTATTCCGGAACCGACGAACGAAGGGCAGCGATACCAATCCGAGCGCCTCCTGAAGATGCAGGGCGCACGCATCTACGACGACGTCCACGTCTCCGGCCATATCTCCCAAGAGGGTCATTACGAGATGCTCGACACGCTTCAACCCCAACACGTGATTCCCGCGCATCAGAATATGAGTGGCTTTTCCGGCTATGTCGACCTTGCAGAGAGTCAAGGCTACAAGCTTGGCCGTGATTTGCACGTGACTTCGAACGGGAACACCATTCAGTTGGTTTGAGCAGATTCGAGGAGGCGCTCAAAAGAGAACTGGTATCTCTTATCCCGTCTGCAGTCTAGATATGACGGACGACTCCGTAGCTGTCGAATTGGACTTCGGTGACGATGGACTGATTCCCGCGATTGCCCAAGACGTCGAGACGGACGAGATTCTGATGCTCGCGTACGTCTCACCGGATGCACTCGAAGAAACTCGGAACACAGGTCTCGCACACTACTACTCGCGTAGTCGCGACGAGTTGTGGCAGAAAGGTGGCTCTAGCGGCCACAGACAGCGTGTCGAGGAGATTCGCGTTGACTGTGATGGAGACGCACTGCTCTACCGTGTCGAACAGGAAGGGGGAGCGTGTCACACGGGATACGAATCGTGTTTCTATCGAACGCTCAATGGTGAGACAGTCGGTGAGAAAATCTTCGACCCTAACGAAGTCTACGAGTAGCGATAGAAAAGAGACGGAATCGCTGGTAGAGAGATTTTGGCTTGGAGAATAGCGGGAGGTGAATTTGAATCACCGATCTCCAGGTTATGAGCCTGGTGGAATCTCCGGGCTATCCTATCCCGCTACTTCATCGTTCTTCTGACGAGGGATAAGTATTGAGAAATCACCTGCAGTTGTGAATCAGGTGGATCCACTAGTTGGTCGGGTCCATCGCTAGGTAACCTAACTCGTAGTCTTGGTGTATCCCCCCTTCGATAGGCTGTTACGATGATCACAATTGCACTCGAAGTTATTGTACTCGCTTAATTCGACCTCCTGCTGAGTATTACAGTTCCGACACGAGACAGTAGGCAGACTCTCTGTTTCTATTCGCGGGAACTTAGGTTCGTTCGCTCTACTCAGAACTACTACTCCGGCGTATTTGAACAACGCAGTCGTTGCAGCGCCGAACGCCATCCTGCCTCGGAAGCCAGTTCCGGAGGCCTTGAAGACTGACACCCGTGTAGAGCCTGCGTTCCCGTCCTCCGATGACCTCCGGGAGAACTTGTACGTCCGCGACGAGACGGTGACAGAGTTCGAGGACGCGGTGGATTTCGAGGCGAAGCCGTTCCTTCGTGAACACGGCGTCCCGAATGAGACCGGACGGGAGATTCAGGATGCTACGATACAGGTAGCGAAAAGCAATCTCGAAGAACTCGCCAAAGTCAGTCTCGAAGGTCGTGGCGTCGATATCGAAGATGAGAAAACATCGAAGTCGATTTCGCGTCCTCCAGAGATAGGAAACACGGGGTAAACGGAATATATCACCCCTCAGTGCAACAACGTCGTTCGGTTATTCAGAGAGCCGATTCTGTATCTCTTCGATGGTAATCAGGAAATATTTTGCCCGTCAGGACGGGTTAGGAGCAGCGTCGAGGCTAGTCTACGGAGTCCGGCCGGTGAAGAATACAGACCCCGTTGTTCCAGTGCTCTGCCTATGGAGCGATAGAACGTAGAGTCGAGAACCACCCCGCTTTTCCAGTGCTTTGTCCTTCTCGGTAACGAGAACGGAGGTCGAGAACTACTCCACTGTTCCAGTGCTATCATCAGAGACTAGTTCATTCGAGGGAGACCCCGTTGTTCCAGTGCTATTCGTTGAACTGTAAACTCGTTCGGAGAGACACCCGATTGTTCCAGTGCTTTCTCTATTATCGTGGGATGGAAAGAAGGTGGTTGACGGGAAAACCCGCAGTCTCGCTTCTTTTGCTACGTGGGTAATGAGGGGGAGACCCCGTCGTTCCAGTGCTTCTGTGGGAGTCGATTCGGTGCCGTAGTCCGTTTGCCAACATTCCAACCCCAACGTTCCAGTGCTTTTTGCTGTAAGAACGAGATAGCGGACGTAACTCGTGCAATACCTGCCAAAGAAAGCTCTCTATATCTGGATAAGTTCTAATACGGGTATGGTTTAAAACATCTTGTAATAAAACCATCGGTTCTAATACGGCAGTTATTTTGACGGTTTACCGTATTGGGATAGCACTGGAACGCTGGGGTGTGGGGGTATTTTAAAGAACGCGTAGCACTGGAAGCACTGGAAAGGGTGGTCCGATGATTTTATACTTCCCGAAGAAGACGTACTCAGCAACGACTGGTTCATGACCGCGTACGAATTCAGTCCACAAGCGTTTCCGTACGAAAACCGTGAAGCGTTACTGGACGACTACACCCCTGACACCCTTGTTGGCCGCGATAGCGAACTTGAGGAGTACCACGCTGCCCTCCTTCCCGCCATCAACGGTGAACAACCCGATAATATCTTCCTCTACGGTAAGGCCGGTGTCGGGAAAACTGCCAGCACTAAATTCCTCCTCGACCGTCTTACCAGCGACGCCGACAGACACGACGTCTCAATCCACACCGAGTTCCTCAACTGCGACGGACTCAACACCTCCTACCGCGTCGGCGTCGAACTCGTCAACAATTATCGCTCTGCCGACGAACAGATTAGCGAATCCGGTTATCCCCGGTCCCAAGTGTACGACATGCTCTGGGAGGAACTCGACAAACGCGGTGGCCTCCACATTATCGTCCTTGACGAAGTAGACCATCTCAACGACGACTCCATCCTCTACCAGCTCTCCCGCGCTCGCGAAAACGACAACATCGAGACTGCCCGTATCGCCGTCATTGGCATTAGCAACGACCTCACGTTTCGCGATTCACTCTCTCCAAAGGTCCGGTCATCACTCTGTGAACGCCAGATCTCGTTCTCGACCTACGATGCGAATGAACTCCAAGACGTTCTCAACCAACGCCACGAAGTCGCCTTCCAAGACGGTGCTCTCTCTGATGACGTCATCCCACTCTGTGCAGCATATGGGGCACAGGAGTCTGGCGACGCTCGCAAAGCCCTCGATCTGCTACTCAAAGCTGGAGATAAGGCTCGAGAGGAACGCGAACAAGGTTCTAACAACGACCACCCTGATACGGTCACTGAGAAACACGTCAAAGAGGGACGGAAGATGCTCGAACGAGAGGAAGTCCACCGGGGTATAATGGACCTTAGCGAGAACGAACAGATTGCACTCTACGCGCTCGCAACACTTCACGCGGAAGGCGAAACGCCGATCCGATCACGCAAGCATTACGAGCGGTACAAACTCCTCTCCGAACGTGCGAAAGACGACTCGTTCACCAGTCGCTGGATGCGCGACCAAATGGACGACCTCGCAATGCTTGGCTTGGTCAGCGTCGAGAAGAAAAACGAGGGACTGGATGGTGGTCAATATCGTGAACACGACCTCGCCCAAGACCTCTCCGTCGTCGTTGACGCACTATCAGACGTTATCGACCTTGTCGGCGTCCACGATTCCGTCCGAGAACACATCGACCGTACGGAATAGTTCGTCGTTTCTCTATCCCCATTTCGGTGTTCTACTGGCAATTTTCGATGTTCTACTGGCAATACCAGTGGAAACACGTAGAACTCTGGAAGTCGTTCTCTGATGGTACAACTAGTCTCTGGCGTAGAACAGTGATGTCGGCCTTGTTAAGACGCCAAACACGGACTCCTGTAATTCGGTCGGTTCAAGGTTCAGTTCCTCAACGATCCCGTGCATCTCGTGGAGAACATCGAGGAGCCGCCGATATGGAAGGTCAAGGTATTCGCGGAGACCTTGGGTTCCAACGATTACTCAGTCACCATAGCCACCGTCGCCCCAGTAGAGTTATCCCCGGAATATGAAACGAGAAATAAAAGAGCCGCTCTCAGTATCCGAATCTGAACCTATTCTGTCGGCTTCATCTACCTCCGCTTCCTTGACCATCCGTTCGAGCCGTTCTCGGTGCAATCCGTCCGGTACGTCCTCTGCATCATCGAGCCAAGCGTATCGGCCGAACTGAAACGTACGGTGGATTTCTTTGACTGGAACCGGAGAGGACAGGTTAATTTGTCCTCCCTCCTCGAGAATCCGCGGCTCCCGTCCCCTCCGCATGACGGTCAAGACTCCCACAAGACGGGCACTCGTATGCCTCCACGTCCCGTTCGCTAAGCCCCATATGTACTCCCCCACGTCGTTCGACTATACACTTCTGGCGGACGGCGCTATCGAGGTTCGCTCACTCCTCGATCAATCGTCGTCAGCGGGGGTCTGCGGTCGGCTCTCAGGTTGCTGTAGTGACCCGTCCCAACTCTCGTACCCGCCGGCCATGCTCGCGACCGTCGCATCGTCGGCGTAGGCATCAATGAGGCGCGCCGCCTGCTGAGACGTCTGACCGACGTAACAGGCGACAACGACCTCGTCACCCCACTCTCGCTCATCGACGACGTCCTCGAGGTCGTCTAACGGAATGTTCTCCGCAGCGGGGATGTGCCCCTCTTCGTAGTCGTCCGCGTCCCTGATGTCGATAACGTCGGCGGTTTCCGGGTCGACATCTTCGGGGTCGATTTCCGTGACAGTCATTGCTTCCAGAGGTAGATTCGATAGAGGCCGTTTCCACTGCGCCACACCTTCGCGTCGGCCGCGTCGTCGACCGCTCGCGGAACGTTCTCAGTTGACGGGACGTGGTCGGTCTCTTGGACGAGTAATTCCCCCTCGTCCAACTGTTGTATCGCCTTTTTCGCCTCGACCTGCGGATACGGACAGACCTCGCCGGTCATGTCCTGTACCTCCGAAGCCTCCTCGACTAGTTCCTCGGCCGTTTCGTCGTCCAGTTCGTCCGGGCTGTCCGTCACGTCGTCTAGCGATGGTCCGCTCATGATTGTCGTTGTGTGTAGATTGGTTGGTTGTCGTTCGATTCGCTATACTGCACAGCCGACGTCGCGGTAGATCCAGTGGGTCATCACGTAGACGCCGGCGACGATGCCGATCGTCGCGATGAACGAGTGGACCGACAGTTCCGCGAGGCCGGAGTAGATGTTTCCGATGTTACAGCCGGGAGCAAGTCGCGACCCGGCACCCATCAGGAACCCGCCGCCGACGGCGTTGGGGATGCGCCTGCGCTTGGGGACTCGGATCGAGAAGTCGCCGCTCCAGAACGCGGCGATGAACGCCCCGGCGATAACCGCCGTGATCATCACCATGTCGACGGTGAGTCGAACCCCCTCACCCTTGAACAGCACCGAACCCCAGTACGTGTACGAGCCGCTATCGAAACCCACCCGTTCCAGCAGGTACCCGGTCCAGCGGGCCTCGGGGCCGGTGACGCCGACGATGGAGACCTGTGTGAACCAGAGGACGGCGATTGCGGTGATGCCGAGTGCAGCGGTAATCGGGTTCCACGGCCGCTTCGACGCGGCGACCCAGTCGTCGATCTCCCGGAACCCGTGGATGTACTGTTTGCTCCCGTGGACGAGCGACTGGAAGCCCGCTACCGGCGCGGACGTCCGGTGCCCACCGTCGGCGGCGACGGCTTGGTCGGCCGCGCCCTGCTGCCGTTCGCGGCCGACGACCGTCGCATACACGACGACGACGCCGACCGTGACGAGCAGTGCGAGCACCGGTGCCGGGACCGGCGAAACCGTGAACAGCGACACGCCCTCACCGAACGTGAGCGGCTCGAAGTACACGGTCTGGAGCGTCGGGAACAGCAGCGTGAAGACGACGTATCCGACGCCCATAGCGGCCAAGGTGAGCCAGAAGTGGAGGTAGCCCTGCCCGGCCCGGTAGAGCGTGCCGCTGGCACAGCCGCCGGCGTAGGTCATCCCGATGCCGAAGACGAACCCGCCGACGAGGCCGGTCAGCCCCCAGCCAGGGGTCCAGAACCCCTGATAGTAACCAAGTTCGTACGCGATGCTCCAGAACAGCATCGTGAGCGTCGTCGCAGCGAGGACTCCCTTCGTCACACGCGAGTCCTTGAACGCGAACAGGTCGCGGAACGCGTGGACGAAGCAGAATCGGCCCTTCTGGAGGAACACCCCGAGACCGATACCGACGACGGCTGCGATGAGTAGTTGCGATACCATTCGTTCCGACGGACGTACTTCAGCCTTTAGTCGATCACTCTGTCTACCGGTACTGCCGACGGCTATGACGGTCGTCTCTCTCTCTGATTCAGACGAGGGCGTGCTACTTCCGAGATTTTAGGGCGTGACCAGTTCGTCGTACACAGCGTGCCGCCATAGGCACCGACAATATTTGCTAGCTTCACCTGATCGGTCGTCGTTCGAGATCGGCAACCAACCACTAATGGCTAGAAATTGAGGTACTGACTATGGGGAAAGGGAGTTCCGGGATGGTCGTGGGTTCGAGTCGACGGTTTCGGGCGGGGCTTCTACTGTGATAGTAGAGATGTTTCAGTCGTCTATACGATGAAGTAGCCGTCTTCTCAAACAGGTTCGAAGAAAGTGGTGATGTCCGTGTTCAGAGAACCGCATGTCTGAAACTGCTTTGTCATCCCTGTTCTACGACTGGTTCACATCTCCTTTCCGTGTTCTTCACGTGCATGTTCTTCGAGTTCCTCTTGATCGTCGAACGTTGCACCGCACATGTCACACTCGTATTCGTCTGCCATGCGAAACCGTGTACCACACAATTCCGTAAAATACTGGTGCGGGTGTGCAAGCCGGTCGAACATACGGCGCACCCTTTTATCGGGATTTACCGTAAGCCGTGGGGAGAATATGACGACTCACGACCTGTTAGTCATCGGTGGTGGTACCGGGAATAATCTCCCAATGGCCGCGTCACGTCGCGGGCTGGACGTGGCCCTCGTCGAGAAGGGGCCGTTAGGCGGGACGTGTCTGACTCGCGGTTGCGATCCGTCGAAGACGCTGCTCCACCGGGCCGACATCGTCGAACAGATACGGCGCTCCAGCGAGTTCGGTATCGACACCGACGTACGGGACGCGAACTTCGAACGCATCATCGACGAGAGCAACCGGCCGTGGGACGAGAAGGCCCGACGCATCGAGGAGAACCTGCGCGATCTCGACGGCTTTACGCTGTACAAGGCGGAGGGGCAGTTCGTCGACGACCGAGGGTTCGTCGAGACGAACGAGTACCTCGAAACGTCGGCCGAGAACGTCTGGGCGTTCGGCGACGCCATCGGCGGCCCACAGTTTCGCCACACTGCGAACCACGAGTCGCAGGTCGTCTTCCGGAACGCGGTCCGCGACCGGCGGGACGCCGTTGATTATACCGGTAACAGCCACGCCATTTTCAGTGCTCCCGAAGTCGCGAGTCTGGGCCAGACGGAGCAGGAACTCGAAGCGAACGACCGCGACTACGCGACCGGTCGCAAGGAGTTCACCGAGGTCGCAATGGGGACGGCGCTGAAGGACGAGGACGGCTTCGTGAAGGTGCTGGCCGACCCGGACGACGGCGAGATACTCGGATGTCACGTCCTCGGCTCCGACGCGTCGACGCTCATCCACGAGGTCGCAGTAGCTATGACCGCCGGTGACGGAACCGTGGCTGACGTCGAGGATACGATCCACATCCATCCCGCACTGAGCGAGGTCGTCGAGGGTGCGTTCGAAAACGTCTCGGAGTAAGCGTATGAACGAGTATCCTCCCATCGAGGCACACGGTCTCGTCGGCGATCTCCAGACGTGTGCGCTCGTCAGTCGCGACGGAACCGTCGACTGGTGTCCGTTCCCGGACATCGAATCGCCGTCCGTCTTCGCCAGCATTCTCGACACTGAACGAGGTGGTCATTTCACGGTCGCACCCGAGACGGCGTTCGAGGCCGAACAGTCCTACGTCGACCGGACGAACGTCTTGCAGACGACGTTCTCGACCGAGCAAGGCGAGATTCGACTCACGGACTTCATGGTCCCGACCAAAGGTGACATCGGCGGGGACGGCGAGCGCGCCTTCTACCGGAAGGTAGAGGGCCGCGACGGGACGGTCCCTATCGAGGCAACGTTTCGACCTCGGTTCGATTACGGCCGGGCGGAAACGGCGACGACCGCCCGCGACGGAACTGTCGTCGCGTCTGCTGACGAGACCGACGACCGAGTAACGCTCTCGTCGTCGCTGGACTTCGAGGTGGAAGACGCCGAGGCCACTGCAACGGCGTCTCTCACCCCGGCGGACGCCTACTGGTTCGTCGCGCGGTACGACCCGGACGCGGAGGTGAGCGACGCCCTTCCCGACCAAGTTTTGGAGAACACGGTCGAGTTCTGGCACGACTGGGTCCACACCTGCGACATCGAGGAGTGTATCTTCGAAGGAGCGTGGCACGACCTCGCAGTTCGGTCGGGACTGGCGCTCAAACTCCTCACCCACGAGGAGACCGGTTCCATCTGTGCCGCACCGACGACCTCGCTTCCGGAGGACGTCGGCGGCGTCCGGAACTGGGACTACCGGTACAACTGGATTCGGGACGCGGCGTTCACGGTGCAAGCGCTGGCCAACCTCGGCCACACCTACGAGGCGATGCGCTACGTCAATTGGTTTCTGGAACGGTGTCACGCCGGAGACCCTGCCGAGATACAACCGCTGTACGGTCTCCACGGCGAGACCGGCCTGACCGAGGAGGAACTCGACCACCTCGACGGCTACCGGGGGTCGAAGCCGGTCCGGATAGGGAACGGGGCCGCCGACCAGCGCCAACTCGATACCTACGGCGAACTGATACTCGCGGTCTCCGAGACCGCCCGGTTCGCAGATATCGTTTCCGAAGACGACTGGGACGCCCTTCGCGGTATCGTCGAGTACGTCTGCGACGTTTGGGACGAGAGAGACGCCGGTATCTGGGAGGTCCGTGGCGGTCCGAAACACTTCGTCTTCTCGAAAGTGATGTGCTGGGTCGCGCTCGACCGCGGCATCGCGATGGCCGAGGAGAACGTCTTCGACGCGCCGACGGACCGATGGCGTGACGTCCGTGACCGAATCAAATCGACAGTCCTCGAAGAGGGGTACGACGAAGGGAACGGGTACTTTCTCCAAGCGTTCGGAGACGACGACACCCTCGACGCGACCGGGCTTCTCGTCCCCGTCGTCGGATTTCTCCCGGTCGACGACGAGCGGGTCCGGAACACCATCGACGCGATACAGGCTCAGTTGACCTCCGAGGACGGACTCGTCAGACGGTACGACGGTGACGATGGACTCCCGGGCGAGGAGGGTGCGTTCCTCTGGTGTTCGTTCTGGTTGGTCAACGCGCTAGCCCTTTCCGGTCGTATTCGGGAGGCCGAGGACCTGTTCACCTCGCTTTCGGGGGTCGTCAACCACGTCGGACTACTCGCCGAGGAGATCGACCCCGAAAGCGGTGCCCATCTCGGTAATTTCCCCCAGGGGTTCTCCCACATCGGTCTCATCAACAGCGCCCTGTACTTGGCTCACGCGAAGGACGGCGGAGAATCGACGACGAAGCCGATGGGGATGAGACTGGGAGACGGTATCTCGCTCGGGAATACGGAGTGACGGAGACGTACACGTAACGGGCACCGACTCTCGCAGCGAGAGTCGAACGGTTGCTGTCGTCGTCGAATACGGTCCGTAGGTATCGAACTGAACGGGCCGTCAGAGTGACAGACGAGGAAGTGGACCCTTACGGAACCTGCCCCGGTATCGACCCTTCGGACCACTCGCCCGTCTCGGTCCCGCACTCCTTGCACACCGCGACGACGATATCTCCGTTCGACGCATCGGCGTCCGAACGTCGCTCTAGTTCCTGATCTGTAGCCTCACCGCAGTCGGGGCAGTCGCGGAGTTTCACCTGCTCACCGTACTCCAACGGAGCACCGAAGGCGAACGCTATCACCCGCTCGTCTCCGCGGTTCCAACCGCGTTGGAACTCCCCGGGCGGAAACCGAACGATTTCGCCGGAGCCGACCTCGACGTCGCCCCCTTCCGTCTCGAAGGTCGCGGTCCCCCGACTGAACGTAGAACACCTCTTCCTGTACTTCGTGTCGGTGATACGCGAACGCGAAGCTATCCCCGGGTTCGAGTTCGTAGTAGTTCATCGCGAAGTCGGTCGCTCCCAGCGGTTCCGTCAGGTGGCGCATCACGGCGGCCGGTTGGACCGCGTTCTCGACGTCCTCGATGCGGACTTTCTCCATACGTCCCCTGATTCGAGTGGGGCTAAAAGAAGAACGGGGTGACGGAACGAGACGTTCCAGTTGGACCTCGTTACCTGGTGGTCGTCTGTTGCTGGCCCGGCGGGGAGTCGTTCGTCCCCGGGACGCCGCGGCCCTCGAAGAAATCTCCGGCCCACTGGCCGATCCAGATGTCCTGATTCGCCGTATAGAGTGCTTGAGCCGTGGTGAATCGGTCGTTCGACACCGACCACTCGTCGGCACCGGTGTCGTAGGTGACCTCGGTGTTGTACACCGCGGCCTGCCCGAACTCCCCGCCTGCGTTCTGCGGGAGCGGGAGGGTGAACTCGGCGTCCTCGTTCCGGGACGGCGGGCGCTCGGCGCGCTGGAGTCGCCCGCGGTTGAACGTCTGATTGTAGAAGCTCGCGTACTTCTCCTGTGCACCCTCGATGCCGAGCACGGCGTCCGCAGCGTTGACACCGCCGGTGATATCACCTGCGTCCCGCGCGGTGATGGTGTAGGCTCCGTCACCGGTGCCGTCCGCGAACGTCCCGGCGTCGTCGTCCCAGAGGTCCTTGAGCAGGTACGTCAGGACGGAGCGGGCCGTCTCCTCGTGAGTTACGTTCGGTAGCTGTGACGCCCAGAGCAGGCCCTGTCCGACGACGCCCTGCGTCGCGGCCTGGTTCTTCGACTCGGACCGAACCTTCCCGCTACTCGCGGTTCGCTCCTCGACTGCGCTCGCCAGCGCGTTCGCGTACTCGACCGCACGCGACCGGAGTCGTTCGCTCCCGGCGTGTGTTCCGTACCAGCCGACCGCACCGAGCATCACGCCGAGGTCCCGTGTCGTTCCCATCTCTAGAATCGTTTCGGGCGGGAACGCCTCCATCGTCGCCTTCGCCACCCCATCGGTGAGTTGCTGTATTTTCCGTGCCGGGATGAGCGGTTCGGGGTTGACGTACCCGTACCAGCCGCCGTTGGCGAGGCTGGTCATGTCCGAGAGGAACCACAGCATCGCGGCGTGGTGGGTCGGTCGAGCCGTTTCGTCGACGACCTCGCCTTGCTTCGGGTTGAACCCCGAGACGAGCAGGAGGCTGTCGTCGCCTTTCGTGAGCGCACCGTTACCGTCCGGACCGCCGTCGACGAGCGTGGTCTTGATGGCGAGTTGTGCCACCGTCGCGAGCAGTTGCGTGCGGAACTTCGGTGCCATGTCGGAGGGCAGCACGTCGAAGTGTGCCTGAAAGTTCTTCGCCCACGTCACGCCCTTGAGGTGGGTCCACGCGACCGACGCCGGACTCACGACGCCGGACATCTCCGACCGGTCCCACGCCATCGTGTCGGCGTGGATGCGTTCGACGTCGGCGCTGAACGGTGCGACCGGCTTCTGAGTGAAGTGCGGGTCGCCTTCGGTGAACGGAGCGACGTTCAGGTTCGGATTCTTGATTGGGGGGCGGTCTACGTCCGAGTTCTTCAAGATGCCCTCCAGTCGCTGCGTGAACAGCTTCTGCTGCTGTTCGTTGTGCGGGAACAGCACCCCCACGCCGCTCACCGCGATAGTGGTGTTCATGTTGTACAGCGAGTACCAGTAGGAGTCCCACGTCGCTTCCCGCCAGTCGTACGCCGCTTGTTGTGCGTCCTGCGTGGTTTGTGTCGTCCCGTCCCCGGTTCGAATATCGCCGACCATAGTCGAGGGATGGACCGTGCAGACGTACTGGGACATCGCTTCCGACGCGGTGAACGTGACTGACCGCGTCTCCCCCTGATTCGACATCGTTTCCGTGCTCACGACGCTGTTGCCGTCCCGGTCAGTGATGGTGAAGTTGTGGGGCGCGCCGTCGAGGTTCTCCCAGACGACTTCGTACTCGGTTCCCGGTTCCAGCGTCAGTGTCGGGTTGGTCTGGCCCCGGATGGCCGCCGGTTCGCGGCCCTGCCACCCAGATATCTTCGCTCCGAGTCGGTACGTCGTGGACTGTGCGGTAGCGGCGTCGCCGAGGACACCGGCCCCTGCGATTCCCGCCGCGAGTTTCAGCATCGCTCGCCGCCGAATAGCTCCCCCTTCCCCGTCCGATGAGTGTTCGTGGTTCATGGTCTCTCGTGAGTGGATAGCTGTCGCGTCGAACGGTCCGACCGCCGACAGTGCGACCGTTCGGACAGTGTACACGGGACGACCTTCGCGCGAATAAGTCACCCTCGCCTGTGTCCCCGAGACGCACGACCGGACGTACCCCCCGTCAGGTGATTCGGTTGGGGTCGTCCCGGGAGAACCTCGAAGGCAGCGTCGAGAGCGGATAGATGGTGGCAGCACTTGTCGCGCGGACGCTGCTACACCGACGACGGGTCTATCTTCCGGCCGACCCACAGGAGGCTTCCGACGAGGAGGACCGCGGCGACGGGGAGCAAGACGTCGAACGCGGTCAACAGCACCCCGGACGCCTGTACACCGAGAACGATGAGCACTACCGGTCCGCAGCACGCTGCCCCGGACAGTAACGCCGGCAGTCCTGCCAAGGCCCCAGTCGAGGACGACGCGAACCCGCAGGCCTGCGGTTGCCGCCACGCGAGGTACGTGAGCGCGAGGTTCACCCCGACCAACCCCGCGAGTCCGAGACCGACGAGCGTGTTCACCGGTGAGAACAGGACGGTGGCGACGGGGAGTTCGAGTCGGGCGATGGGTTCGAACTGCCCGTAGCCGATGGGTTCGAAGGCCCGCGACAGAGGGTCGTCCACGACGAGCAGGTCGATGCCGCTACCACCGAGCGACAGGTGTCCAACCGCAGTCAGATAGGCGGCGAGGTAGACGACCGACGAACCCGCGAACACTGCCATCGAGTCGCGCCGCCGAAGGGCCGTCTGAATCGCGAAGCGAGTACGCGAGACCGTCATCCCGATTCGCCCGTGGAGAGTCGTTCGGTCCTCGACCGTGGGTTTCTGTCTAGTCATGAACTCCCGTATTCGGGTACATTCCCACCCAAGCGAACCACATCGCATCGTACCCGTACACGCGGTCGAGGGGGAGGTCGGCGGGCGAGTAGGTGGACCCGTTCACCGCGACCGCCCCGTTCTTTCGGTTTATCGACGCACTGTCCGGTGTACGGTAGATGTACGCGGTATCGAGCGCGGAGTCGTACACCGCGACGACCGGCGAGTCGCCGAGTTGCCCTTCGACGAGACCCCGTTTTCGCAGGGCGTCTTCGACGAACGCCGTCGCGTCGGTGGGCGTTCGCGCCCCGAGGACCACCTTCTTCAGTGGATATCGGTCGTCGTTCTGAAGCCGGTCGAACAACGTGTTACTGCTCGTGTAGTAGCCCCCGCGCGGATTGTACGTGCCGTAGGTGTCGCCGCCGTAATCCCGGATGTAGCCGGTGTCCTCGGAGAGGACCTCCGTCTCCGGATGGCGTCGCTTCCACTGCTCCCAAGTGGTCCAGACCAGCCGAAATTCCCGGAGCGACTCGCCTTCGTGCGCGCCTTCGATGGCGGTGCCCAGCATCTGCGGCCATCGGCTATCGGTGGCCCGGTCGTACATCACGAGATTGTTGTTGAGGAGGTCCCCCGAGACGCCGAACGTCGTCTCGCCGCGTTCGAACCCCAGCGCGGTTCCCGTGAGCGGGCAGTAGGTGACGCTCACGGGAGTCCCGTCGAGCGTGTCGTTCGTAATCTCGTGCCAGACGAGGATGTACTGGGGATATGCCTTGACGTCGTCTCCCTTCGCGACGCCGAAGACGATGTCGCCGGGTTGGAGTCGCTCGTCGGCGTCGGCGACGCCGGTGAACTTCGGGTCGTCTATCGACGGGATACCGTCCTTGGGCGGGCCGCCCGACACGACCTCGTTCCGGAGTCTCTTCAGCGGGTACTCGACCAGAAGTTGCTCGTTCGCGAGCGGTACCGCTCCATCGTCTCGCTGTCGTGCTGACGCAGGTCGGCTACGGGTTCCGACCGTGGCCGCGAGCGAAGCGCCTGTTCCCAGCAGGAACGTCCGCCGTGAGGTGCGAACCATACCGGTACTCGGTCGCGAGTGATGTTAACACTACTACGGGTGTGTCCGTCCCAATCACAGCCAGATACGTGACCTCTCAGAATCAGTTCGTCTACGAGCTGATGTATCCGTACGGTCGTGCAGATGGTTCGGGAGACCGACAAAGCGATTCGCGGCGTCTCGCGACTATCGAGTCGTCTGTCCGTCTGCACAGACAGAGAGCGAACCATCGAAATCACGGACGTTGGCGATAGCCGCGGCGTCGGTTGACGGGAACGGCACCCTGATGTGAACGGACGGCGTGGTACAGCGAACAAGATGACCGACAACTCCGAGCGCGCCCACCTGTACCCGAATCGGGACCGACAGTCCCGGGAGACGGGCGTCTCTCGTCGTCGTCTACTGTCCGGTTCGGTGGCCGCTGGCACCGCCGTGACCGCCGGATGTGCCGGTTCGTCGTCCGGTCCGGCCGAGACGGACACCCGCGACGGAACGGTCTTCGTGTTCAACACGGGCGAGAAGACGGTCGGTATCATCGACACTGCCAACAACGAAGTCGTCGCCACGCCGCACGTCGGTGTGACGGCGTCGTTCCCGTCCAACCAGTTCGCACCGACGCTGACCGACGCTCCGACCGACCCGCTGTGGCTCAACGTGGACCGCGGCGTGCGGGCGGTGGAAGTCGGATCGCTGTCGGAAGTCGCGGCCGTCGAGACCGGGTCGGGCGCGAACTGGCAGGAACTCACGCCCGACGGGAGCCACCTCGTCGTGAGCGCCCGCGAACCCGCCCACACCCAGTATCGAATCGACGCCGACCCGGCGTCCGAGTCGTTCGGCGAGGTCACTGGCGAACTCGACCGCACCGACGAAGGGGGTCGCGGGGACAGAGACGGGCCGGGACCCTGCGACGTCACTATCCACCCCGACGGCGAGTACGCCTACGTGCCGGACATCTTCGGGGACACCCTCTCGGTCATCGACGTCGAAGCGTTCGAACTCGCGACGCAGGTATCGGTCGCGCCGACCGGCGAGGCGGACGCCGCCCGGCCGTGGATGGGGACGGCGGCGTGGAACGGCGACGTGATGCTCGTAGAGCACGACGAGGGCGCGACCGGTACCGAGAGCATCTGGGACGTCAGCGACCCGGCGTCCCCCACGGAGAGGGTGCGATTGACGAGCGACGACGGACTCGGCAAGCGTCCACTCACGAGCGAAATCGGTCCCGATTCACGGACGGGGTACGTGTTCACCCCCGGTTCGAACGACGTCACCGTACTCGATATCGACGCCGGTACGGTGACGAACCGCATCGACCTCGGCGGGTCGGCGTTCGTCGGGACGTGGGGACCGGACCGCGAACAGCTCTACGTGCCCGTACAGACGAGCGACGAGGTGAAGGTCATCGACCACCCGAGCGGCGATGTCACCGCGACGATTCCGGTCGGGTCGAAACCCTACGGTGCGACGGCTGCGACCGTTCGTCCCGAAGAAGACGCCGTCGGGAATCTCTTGGGGACGATGGCGACGCTCGGCGTCGAGCTATCCGAGGCCGGGACGACCTACTGCATCGGGAACTGCGCCTGCGGCCATCGACTGTAACGAATCGCGTATTGCGGAATTCGGTGGCGGGTAGGACGACCCCACTTACCTCGAACTCACCAAACGAACTTGGTTCTCCGTAGCTAACGCTCGCCCATGGGAACAACTGACAAAGAGCGAGAGGTGCATAAATGCCAGCACTGCGGGAGCGTCTCGTTCGGAAGCGCAGCGTCCGATTCCGGCGAGGAGCAACGACCGTCCACGGACGCATCCGCAATCGAGCGTCCGGAGTTAGCGGTGGTTCTGCGCGAAGTCTTCGGCATCTCCGAGACGGGAATACACATCTGCGTCTTCCTCATGGAGGACGGAGAATCGACCGCGGGAGAACTCGCCGACCGCCTCGACCTAGACCGAAGCACCGTCAGCAGGCAACTGAATCACCTGACCGACATCGGTCTACTGGAGAAACGCCAGCGCCTGCTCTCGGACGGCGGCTACGTCCACGTCTACTCGCCGGTGGACGTCGAGGAGGTCCGCCAGCGACTGACCGTCGGTCTCCACGTGTGGATGAACGAGGCACTCGAACTCGTGGAGGACATCAACCGCGAGAAGGTAGCCGCGTTAGCCCGAGCCGATTCCGACGACAACGAATCGACCAGTATCTACTGGGACAGGTAAGGTTTTCAGTCTCACTTCCGAATCCTCTCCGATGAACGTCCGACAAGTCGTTCCACGGGACGCCATTCCGAGCATCGACGACCAGATATTACATGATGCTGTCCCGGATTAGAGGACTGGTGAAGCACGGATACGTGGCCGGTTAGCTACCGGCGGGAGCACCGCTGTCGCGGGTAGTCGAACTAGTGTAGAGGAGGTAACCCATCGTAACCAAAGATACGGCGAGCAATTCGCCGGACGGAAACCATCCCGGCACGTCTCCGGTTTTCAGACCGATAGCGTATAGCAGCGTCCACCTCCCCGAGAAAAGAAGTAATGGAACACCGACGAACCGGACGGAACCGTCTTTCCAGAAGAAAGCTAGCCCGAAAAACGCAGTCCCTACTACGTACGGCAGCGGACTGAGCCAGAGGAGATACAGCAATTTGGGAACTGGACCAATCAGAATAGTTAGGAGGCCGACCAGATATAAAATTGGTGTGAGTGCCATCAGAGCGCCACCCACAACTGCTAACCGAGGAGTCTCGGCAGTCAGACGGTGATACAGGCCGACCAAAGCGACGAATGGGAGTGCACGCCCGATGAGTCCAACCGACGCGGCGGAAAAAACAAAGCTAGTCCATCCCGGTAGTCTCTCCGGGTCAGTGAACCCGACGAAATCCGGAAAACTCGGCCCCACAACATGGACTATTAGGAGTCCTCCCGCAATCAAAAGGAGAGCCCCGGTCTTTTCTTCGAGCAGTTTCCGCAGTTCCAAGCGAATCACGGATATTACTGTATCAACTCTCCCGCCGTATTAAATGTTGGTCGAATTAAAACTAGATGTCCTATGCCATTCTGAACGTGAGGGTGAATTTTAAATATGGGACGACTCTCAACGGACTTTTCATGCGGCGCTTTGCGCCGCGCTATCGCCTTCGCTCGGGGAAGTCGAAACCGACGAGTCGAGTTGGCCGACCGAGAGAGATCGTTCGACCCGAGAGAGGATAGCCGTGCGTCGCGAATCACCGGCGCGTCACGGGAGGTACGTCCGCTCGCAGGTCCGACAGACGCGCATACCGTACGCCATGCTGGTCGTCGTGTTCGACTGGCACAACTCGCACTCGGTGTGACGGTTGTCGGCATCGTCGGACACCCAAGGCCAGTCGTTGGTCTCGGTGCTAGGCGGTCGGAACGTGCCACTAGCGGAGTTTGGTCCGTTCACGGCGTCGGGAGTAGGCGACGGAGACGGAAGAACCGCGTGGCCCATCACGGTGTCACGCCCTCCGCTACAGTTCCGGTGTATCGATCACGTCGGCGTCGGTCACGCCTCCTCCGTCGAACTCCGCGACGAACGCGTCGAGTCGATCCGGGTCGTCCGCGCCGGGAAGGCGGCGGTCCGCCGTCAGGCAGTCGGCGTCGAGGTTCAACCGGTCGCAAACGTGGTCGGCGGTCGATTCCGCCATCCGGCGGTACGTAGTCAGTTTCCCGCCGACGACGCTCACGAGGTTCTCGACGCCGTCGGCGGCGTGGTCCAACTGGAAGAACCCGCGGGAGATACCGCGGCCGCCGCGTGCTTTCTCGTCTGGGCCGTACAGCGGGCGCACGCCCCACCACGTTCTGAGCGTCGGCGCGTCGGCGACCGGCGGAAGCATGGCGGCACACTCTGCAACCGTGTCCGAGACCTCCCACGCTTCGGTCGAGTAGTCGTCGGGGTCCTCCACGCTGACGCTAGTCGTCCCGAGGACCACCTCCGAGTCGTGGGGTACGATGATGTCTCCGTCGTCGGGTCGCCGACAGCGGTTCAACACCGGGCCGAGGCGGTCGTACTCGACCGAGACCATCACGCCCCGCGTCGGTCGCATCTCGACGGTGACGCCTGCCATCGCAGCGATTCGTTCGGCCCACGCACCGGTCGCGTTGACGACGTACTCCGGTTCGATTCGGTCGTCGATGGCCCCGCCGACGTCGACCGCAGCGATGCGCCCGTCGGCGACGGTCATTCCTTCGACCGGGGCGTGAGTGCGAATCGTCGCCCCGTGGTCGCGGGCGTCGGCCGCGTTGGCGGCGACCAGTCGCGAGGGATAGACCACGGCGTCTGGCACTCGCATTACACGCTCCACGTCGGGCGACAGGTCCGGGACGACATCTCTGGCGGCGTCGCCGTCCAGAACAGTCGTCGGGATACCGACCGCCTCGCAGGCGTCTCGTTTGGTCTCGAAGTACTCGGGGTCGTCGCCAGCGAGTTGCACGAACAACCCGCCCGTGTCGCGGAGACAGTCTCCCGCGATTCGCTTGAGAACGCGGTTCTCTCGGATGCACTCCTCGGCGCCGACGGGGTCGGAATCGGCGTAACGCGCCCCGCTGTGTAACAGGCCGTGCGAACGACCGGACGTCCCGCTGGCGAGTCCGCCGCGGTCGACGAGCGTGACGGTTACGCCACGGAACGCGAGGTCGCGAGCGATTCCGGCCCCGGTCGCACCGCCACCGATGACGAGGACAGTCGGCGACTCCATACGTTCGGTTCGAGTACGCAGGTAAGTTCTTGACGGCGGACCCGATTGCTACTCGGACGGCGGACACGAAAGCTACTCGGAGGCCGCCTGCCGACCGTCGGTGTAGTCGTGCCCCTCTGACCGCGACGTCTCGGAACCGGCAGTCGCTACCGATTCGCCGAGGTGGTCGGTCACACTCAGACGGTCGCTAATCGTGGTGGTGCTCGTGCTGGCTACCGCCGCCGGGTGAGAACCGCCCGGTGAACGCCCGCTGGACGACCTCCGGCAGCGCGGGATGGACGTGGACCGATTCCCGAACGTCCTGCACGGTCCCCGTCCCGGCTTTCATCGCCACGACGACCTCCTGAATCAGCGACGAGGCGTCCGGCCCGATGATGTGACACCCGAGAATCTCGCCCTCCAAATCGACCAGTACCTTCACGAACCCCTCGGCGTGCATCGCGTCGCCCCGGGCGGTGTCCTCGTACCGATACGTGTTGGTCGCGTACTCGCGGTCGGCCGCCCGTAACGCCTCCTCGTGCGCACCGACTCCGGCGACCTCGGGCGACCCGAAGACCGCGAACGGTATCGCGGTGTAATCTATCGGTCGGCGTTCGTCGCCGAAGACGTTCCGCGCGACGGTCTGGGCCTCGTGGTTGGCGTTGTGCTTCAGCAGGTACTCGCCCACGATGTCTCCCAGCGCCCACACGCCGTCGGCGGTGGTCCGCAGGTACTCGTCGGTCTCGACGAACCCGTCGGCGTCGGTCTCGACACCCGCCGCGTCGAGGTTCAGCGTGTCGGAGTTCGGCGTCCGACCGGTCGCGACCAACAGTTCGTCGCCCGTGACGCTCAGGGTCTCGTCGGGGTCCTCGCCCTGCTTGCGCGGATACGTTCGCGCGTTCACGGTGATGTCCCCGTCGGACTCGGACGCGGCAATCACTTCGTGACCGGTGTACACGTCGAACCGCTCGGCGTAGCCCTCGGTGAACGCCTCCGCAACTTCCTCGTCGGCGGACGGAAGCAGGTTCGGTCGGCGGCCGATGATGGTCACGTCGCTGCCGAACGTCCCGAAGAAGTGACCGAGTTCCGCCGCGATGTATCCGCCCCCGACGACGACCAAGTGGTCCGGTGGCTCCACCAACTGGAGCGCTTGCTTGCTGGTGAGGTAATCGACGTCTTCGATACCCTCGACGCCGGGTATCCACGGGCGGGACCCCGCGGCGATAAGAACGGTATCCGCGCGGAGGCGAGCGCCGTCGTCCTCGCCGCTAGTCACCTCGACCGTACGCTCGTCCACGAAGCGAGCCTCGCCCTCGAACAAGTGATGTTGGGGCGACGACTCCAACCCGTCACGGATAGACGCCGCATTGCCGTGTACCTCGTCGTTGACCTGCCGGACGATGTCCTCGAACGCGACGTCGGTCACCTCTCCCGAGATGCCGAACTCCTCGGCGCGCTCGATAGTTTCGACGATATCCGCGTGGTAGAGCAACATCTTCGAGGGGATACAGCCGCGATTGAGACACGTCCCGCCGAGTCGGCCTTTTTCCACGACGGCCACGGACTGCCCCTGATTCGCCGCCACGTTCGCCACGTCGAGACCCGACCCCGAACCGATGACGAGAAAGTCGAACTCCTCCATGTTCTCCACCATGTTCGCTAACGAGACGCGCGGGAGTGATGAAAGCTGTCGCCGCGCTCGTTCTCGCCGATACGACACGGGTGGACATTAGATAATAGCTACGGAGAATGATAACAGACATCTGTTACAGACAATGGGGATTTTCGTACTAGGTTGAGTAGTTAGGTTTCAGTTCTAGAAGGATTAGAGAGGTCCTCGGGAGTCGGTTAGACCGCGTCTTCCTTGTCGAGTTCGTTGCACGCCTCGAAGACGACGTCCGGTTCCATGTCGAGTTCGTGAGTGTAGTAGTAGCCTCCGCTCTGGCCTTTGTTCACTTCGTGGCGGATGAGGAAGCCGAGCATCTGCAGATCCGAGAGGTGGTTCTGGATGCTCTTCAGCGTCGTGAGGGGGTCGTCACCGCGTTCGTCGGCGATACGCTGGTAGGTCTTCATCACGTCTTTGGTCCGAACGGGCGTGTCGCCGTTGTGTTCGATGTGCGCCACGGCTTCGAGGACGTGTCGAGCGTGTAACGACTGGTCGGCGATTTTGTCGCGGAGACGGCCGCGTTTCACTTCCTCGCGAGCGCGGTCGATGTGGTCGTCTTCGATAGTCGCCGCGTCTTCACGCTCGGCTATCTCCCCGCCCTTCCGGAGCAGGTCGATGGCCTGCCGGGCGCTCCCCGTGTCTTGGGCGGCGAGTGCGGCGGCTTTCCCGACGGCGCCGTCGGTGTAGCCGTCGTCGACGAGCGCCTTCTCGGCGCGGTCGTAGAGAATCGTCCGGAGTTCGGTCGCGTCGTACGTCGAGAACGAGATCTCCTCCTCGCGGAGGGTGTCTTTGACCTTCGAGGAGAGCTGATTTCGAAAGGTGTAGTTGTTACTGATACCGATGACGCCGATTCTGGCGGCGTCGAGGTGTCCGTTCGCTCGCGCTCGCGGGAGTTCGTACAACAGGTCGTCGGCTTCGGCGAGGTGGTCGATTTCGTCGAGGACGACGAGGTGAGTACCGCCGACGCGTTCTAACTGCGCGTACAGTTCTTCGCGAGCGTCGGCCGTCGATAGCCCCTTCTTCGGAAACTGCTTCTCGTCTTCGGGAAGCAGTTGGTTGACGAGTGCTCGGACTGCGGAGAACACGGTGTCGTCGTTGCAGTTGTGTCGATGGACGTAGAGGGTGTCGGCCTGTTCGCGTTCGCGGGTTGCTTGTTGGAGTTCGTCGAGGACGTACGTCGTGACTGCGGTCTTGCCGACGCCCGCTTTCCCGTAGAGCATCACGTTCGATGGGTTTCGACCGAAGAGGACGTCTTTCAGTGCGTCTTTGTACTCCTCGATTTCGTCTTCTCGTTCGAGGATGGTGTCTGGTTCGTACTCCTCTTCCAGTACGGTTTTGTTTGCGAAGAGGGTTTCAGTTACCTCGTCGAACAGCCCGGCCATGAGTATAGATGGACATTTCTTTCCTCCCACATAAAGGTACGGTTCGAGTGTTTCGAGTGTTCGTTTTCTATAAACCGGATAGAGAGAGTACATTTCGAGTGTTCCGTCGTAGATTACGTGGGTGAGGAGGCTCTAAAACCGGTTTGCCGCTACCGAAAGATTTAAAACATATATCAAAGGGTTGTTGCGGCGTAGACATTCGAAACGTACTCTCTTTCCTACCGGTGAAATCCTCACTTCACCGCTAACCTCCACTCCTCCAGTAGAATGGAACACTCGAAATGTACTCTCTCCCTCTCCCTTTTTCTTTCTCGGTCTTTTCTCTCCTTTTCCCTCTTCGCTGGGTCGGACAACGAACTATCTGAACACTCGAAACGTACTGTCTCTCTTCGAGTGATGGACTAGCCGCTGAGTGGTCGTCTCTGAACACTCGAAACGTACTCTCTGTCTCTTCCCTAGGAGAATCTGTACGAATGGAATCTCTGTAAGTCGGGAACCATCTGTCGTGGAACATTCGAAATGTACTCCCTGTCCCCCTCTGCCTGCAGAGCTACCATCCCACCACGACCTGAACACTCGAAACGTACTGTCTGTCCGTGTCTCGGACCCGACCGACGTCGAGTTCGACTGACCAGTTCGACCCGCGTCGCGACACGCCGGAACACTCGAAACGTACTCTCTCCCGCGAGAATATTCCCGCCGTCCGCCCGAATAACTCGTCTAAACTCCCGGAAACCGGGATTCGGCCTGATTTGCTACACGATGCGTGCTCTCGTGGTTTAGTGGATGCCCATCGCTTCGATCTGTTCCTGATACCGGTTCCGTATCGTGACCTCGGTGACTTGGGCCACGTCGGCGACCTCGCGTTGGGTCTGTTTCTCGTTACAGAGCAGCGACGCGGCGTAGATCGCGGCGGCCGCGAACCCTGTCGGCGACTTCCCCGAGAGCAAGCCCTGTTCGGCGGTCTCGTCGATGATTTCGTTCGCCTTCATCTTGACCTCCTCGCTGACGCCGAGTTCGGAGGTGAACCGTGGCACGTACTCCTTGGGATCGACCGGTTCCATCTTGAGGCTGAGTTCCTTCGAGACGTACCGATACGTTCGCCCGATTTCCTTCTGCTCGACCCGGGAAACCTCCGATACCTCCTCCAGACTCCGCGGGATACCCTCTTGGCGGCACGCAGCGTAGAGGCAACTCGTGGCGACCCCCTCGATGGAGCGCCCCCGAATCAAGTCCTCGTTCAGCGCCCGCCGATAGATGACAGACGCCACCTCTCGAACCGACCGCGGGACGCCGAGCGCCGAAGCCATGCGGTCGATTTCGCTCAGTGCGAACTGCAGATTACGTTCGCCCGCGTCCTTCGTCCGAATTCGCTCCTGCCACTTTCGCAGGCGACTCATCTGGCTTCGCTTTTCGGACGAGAGCGAGCGACCGTAGGCGTCCTTGTTCTTCCAGTCGATTTGGGTCGTCAGGCCCTTGTCGTGCATCGTGTTGGTCGTGGGCGCACCGACCCGACTCTTGCTCTGGCGTTCGCTGTGATTGAACGCGCGCCACTCCGGCCCGCGGTCGATGGTCTGTTCCTCGAGGACCAGCCCACAGTCCTCGCAGACGATTTCGTTGCCATCCCCGCTCGTTACGAGACTCTCCGAGTCACACTCCGGACAGGACTGCGTTTCCGTTTCACCCTCCTCTTCGGAGGTGTGTTCTTCCTCGCTCTCTTGTTGGCGATTCAGGCGAACCATTTAATCGTATTCTAGTACAGGTTCTCGTCCGTTTAATAAGTACGGTCTGAATAGGCTCGGCTGTTTATCACGAGACGGACTCTCGACACTCGTTCGAGATTGTTCGTGACATTTGCTGGGCCGCGAAAACTGGAGTGACTTGGCGGCCGACTGTCAACAGGTGGTCTACGGGTCGGTCGTTCGGCGCGGTCCTCCAACGCATTAATAATGGGAAAATAAAACAATACTCTGCCACTTTTCGGTAAGCTGGCCACTCGTGATAAAATAACCATCTGCTTGGTAATACTTCTTATTAGAGTGTGTGAACTCTGCTTAGCCCTACAAGAGATTTATTACTACTCCCCCAATTATACGCGAACTCTGGTAGCTAGAATTTGCTTTCTCACCAAAAACGCGTGAATCACTTCTATATTGCAATCCAGAGCCAGAAAAGGGATAGGTATTATGTGCTCTTGGGCGCTAAAATACGATATCATAAATTAAAAGGGACGATTTTATAGGATTGTGTTTTATGGCCAATACTATCTTTCGCTGACCCGGCTGCAAATCCGAAATCCGTGTTACAAATCGTGGATTGGTTTTATAATTCCGCGGTCTGATGACACGGTTGATGACGGTACGCAGACTGGAGACCGCACGAGCAGTTAGTCCGTCGTTCGCCCGCCGCCGCAGCGACGCACGAACGACGACACCGACTCCCCGCACCCGACCGGAGGGAACCGATGGAGGAAATTAGCACCGACGCCGCGCCGCCGAGCATCGGCCCGTTCTCGCAGGGCGTCCGCGACGGGGACCGGATATACGTCTCGGGGCAGGGACCGGTCGACCCCGAGTCCGGCGACATCGTCGGCGACACCATCGAGGAACAGACCGAGCGAACGCTGGAAAACGTCGATGCGGTCCTCGCGGCGGCCGACCGCTCGCTCGACGACGTGGTGAAAGCGACCGTCTTCGTGCAGGACATGGACGACTACGACGCAATCAACGAGGTGTACGCCGAGTACATGTCGCCGCCGTATCCCGCCCGGAGCGCGGTCCAAGTCGAAGACCTCCCCATCGACATCGGGGTGGAAATCGAAGTCGTCGCCAGCGCCCGCGGGACGGAGGAGTGAGGAGTGACCGACCGATGAGAGCCATCGCAGTTCGGCGCGGCGAATCGACGCCCCGAGTCATCGACGTGCCGAAACCGACTCCCGACCCCGGCGAAGCGCTGGTTCGGACGCTTCGAGTCGGCATCGACGGCACCGACCACGAAGTCGTCGGCGGGAGCCACGGCGGCTTTCCCGATGGCGCGGACTACCAGATCCTCGGCCACGAGGCGGTCGGGGTCGTGGAGGACCCGAACGGGACCCGATTCGACGCGGGCGACCTCGTCGTCCCGACGGTCCGGCGGCCGCCGGGGGAAGAAAACGACTACTTCGAGCGTGGCGAACCCGACATGGCTCCCGACGGGGCGTACCTCGAACGGGGCATCGTCGGCGCACACGGTTACATGGCCGACTACTTCACCAGCAGCGAGCGGTTCCTCGTCGGCGTCCCCGACGACTTCGCGACCACCGGGTTCCTCGTCGAACCGGTCAGTAACACCGAGAAGGCGCTCGAACACGCCTACGCCAGTCGGTCGGCGTTCGAGTGGGACCCCGAGTCCGCGCTCGTTCTCGGCAACGGACCGCTCGGTCTCCTGACGCTGGCGATGCTGGTCGAACGCGACGACTTCGAGCGGTGCTACTGTCTGGGTCGGCGCGACCGTCCCGACCCGACGATAGAGATAATCGAGCGCCTCGGCGCGACGTACGTCGATTCGCGCGAGACGCCGCTTCCCGAGGTCCCGGACGCCCACGAGGCGATGGACTTCGTCTACGAGGCAACCGGCCACGCGCCCCACGCGTTCGAGACGGTGACTGCGCTCGCGCCGAACGGCGTCGGGGCACTGCTCGGCATCCCCTCGGACGGGACCGTCGAACTCGACGGCGGCCGTATCCACCGCGAGATGGTGTTGCAGAACAAGACGCTGCTCGGGAGCGTCAACTCCAACGTCGAGCAGTACGAGGCGGCCGAGGAGTCGCTCGCTGCGTTCCCCGAGTGGTTCACCGACGAACTCGTCACCGGCGTCTACGGTCCCGACGAGGTCGAGCGAGCGTTCGAGACGGGTGACGACGTGATAAAGACCGTCGTGGAGTTCGACGCGCTGTAGCCTCCGTCGCGGACTTCGACTGCCTCACTCTTCGACTTGCGCGGCGATGCGTTCGACGGCGTAGTCGGCCTCCGCGTCGGTGAGACACATCGGGTTGACCGTGAACTCGCCCGCCGGGAGCGCGTCCGCGCCGACGAACACGCGGGGTTCCTCGCTGCGGAGTCCGCCCACCACGTCGGCCGCCGAGACGCCGGCGGCGTCCGGGTCCACCGAGACGACGACTTCGGGCGCGACGGCGGTCTTGTCGTCTGCCGTGAGCGACGTGGCGAACCCGGCGACAGAACCGAGGTCGGCGGCGATTCGCTCCGCGCGTTCGCGCCACTCTTCGGCGAGGGCGTCGTGGTCCTCCTCGACGAACAGTTCGAGCGCGCGAATCAGGCCGACGAGTTCCTCCTTGCCGACCTTCATCGGCCGACCGATACCCTGTCGGGGGACGCCGCCCAGTTCCTCGGGGTCCACGAGTTCGCGCGCCGGTTCCCACACCTGCTCGGCGGCGTGCATGTCGAGGTGCTGGGCCGCGACCGACTCGACGAGGTCGTCCCGCCCGGCGAGGATGCCGGTCGTCTGCGGGCCGCGGACGGCCTTCCCGCCGCTGAACGCGACGAGGTCAGCGCCCGCGTCCACGAACGCCGAGAGGTTACTCGTCGGCGGGAGTTCGGCGGCCGCGTCCACGATTACGGGGACGCCGTTGTCGTGGGCGACGTCGCACACCACGTCGAGCGGCGGCTCCGTGTAGGACTTCTCGACGTAGGCGACCGCCGCGGTGTCCTCGCCGATGGCGTCGGCTATCTCCCACGGTTCGACGTTCCGGGACCCGGTGCCGAGGTGCTTGTCGTTGGTCCCGACGTCCACGACTGTCGCGCCCGCGGCCCGGAGCGCGTGGTCGTAGCCGGTCCGGTGGGTCCGGGGCATCACGATTTCGTCGGCGACGCCCTCGGTGTCGGGGAGGCGGGCCATCGTCCCGAGGTCGTCGCCCGCGATGCAGGCCGCCGCGCCGAGCGCGAGCGCGCTCGCCGCGCCCGACGCGACGTAGCCCGCGTCGGCTCCGGTCACGTCCGCTATCAGTTCGCTCGCTCTGGCCTGCAGGTCCGAGAGGCGCACGAACGCCTCCGACGCGCGGGCCATCGCGTCGACGGCCTCCGGCCGGATTCGGCTCCCGCCGATGCGGGTCTTCGTCCCCGTCGCGTTGACCACGTGCGGGACGCCCAACTCCTCGTAGATGGTCTCGGGTGGCATACGAACGTCTGGCGCGGCCTGCGTTAAATAGGTTCGGCGTTCGCCGACCCTCTCCTCCCCTCGCCCACCGGTACGTTCATTGTTGTCGGATGTACATCAGTAGCACGACGCGTTCCATGCCCGACACAGAAGCCGGTACGAGCTACTTCGGCGTACAGGACCCAGAACACGCGGCGGCGGACTTGGACCGCTTTCGCGAGGCCGGACTCGACGCCGTCCTCCACACGTTCAGCGAGCGCGACCGGGCGTTCTACCGCGAGACGATGGCCGACATCGTCGCGGCGAGTCGCGACCGAGGGCTGACGACGTACGTCAACCCGTGGGCGGTCGGCGGCGTCTTCGGCGGCGAGGAGTTCTCCCGGTTCGTGGCTCACAACTCCGACTCCCGGCAGGTACTCAGCACGGGCGAGCGGGTTCCGGCCGCCTGCTTCAACGACCCGGCGTTCCGGGAGTTCGTGCGCGGATGGACTGAGGACGCCGCCGGACTCGGCGCGGACGTGCTCTTCTGGGACGAACCCCACTGGCACGACGTCCACTGGTACGAGGACGGCTACCCCGACGACGTGTGGTGCTGTCGGTGCGACCACTGCAGGGAGAAGTACCGCGAGCGGTACGACGAACCGATGCCGGCGACCGAGACCGAGCGCGTCTCCCGGTTCCGCGAGGACTCGATGCTCGACTTCCTCGACGAGATGATGGCGCTTGCCGACGCGGAGGGCGCGGAGAACGCGGTCTGTCTCATGCCCACCCAGTCGGCCGACCACGGGCCGCGCGATTGGGCGCAGATGGCCGAGAGCGACCACATCGACGTGCTGGCGACCGACCCCTACTGGGCGGCGTTCACCGAGGACGCCGACCCCGGCGAGTACGTCGCGCGGTTCGGCGAGGAACTGGTCGAGGTCGCCGACGACCACGGTCTCCGGAGCCAACTCTGGATTCAGGGCTTCGGCCTGTCGGGCGAGTCGGCCGCCGACGACGTTCGGACCGCGACCCGGACCGCGCTCGACTGCGGCGCGGACAGCGTGTTCGTGTGGGGCTACGACGGCTGTCGGACCATCTCGGAGATAGCCTGCGAGGAACCGATGGCCGTGTGGAACGCCTACCTCGACGAACTCCCCTGACCGCGACCGACCCGCTACGTCACGCGGTCGAGGACGCGACTCCAGAGCGTCGGGAGATGGTCCCATGAGAGCAGTCCCTCGGGCGCCCAGTGGGGCGCGCAGTCGGTCGCGTACGCGAACGAACTCCCGTCGCCGTAGTCGCCGACCGCGAGGAACGGGTCGCCTCGGACCGTGGCCCAGACGTCCGCGTCCGACTTCGCCACGGTCCGGTTGTAGCCGAGGACGTGGGGCCACTCCGCGGGGAGGTCTTCGCACGGCACGCCCTCGTTCCGGGGAACCGCCCCGTCGGGCGTCTCGACCCGGTCGTCGCCCGCGGACACTTCGACCGGTAACACGTCCGCGACCGGCGTCCGCCCGTACCGGGCTTGGCCGCCTTTCCCCGCGAAACTCATGTAGCCGCCGACCATGCCGAGCGCACCGCCCTCCCTGACCCACTCCGCGAGCAGCGCACACCGGTCGACGTCGGTGTCGCCGTCGGCGACTCGGTCCGTAATCTGGAGGGTGTCCGCGCCGACGTCGCTGAGAATTACGAGGTCGTACTCGTCGAGTTCCGCCGTCGTTCGGGGGAACGACTCGGCCGCGACGTGACACGGCTGGTACGTCACCGACGCGCCGACCTCCTCCAGCGTCGAGACGAACCGGTCGGCGGCCTCGCCGTACTGACTGTCCTGCAGCACGTTTCGGCCCTTGATTTCGAACTGTACGGTCACCCACGACTCTCCGGCGAGGAGGACGTTCGTCATCGTCCGTCGTCTCGAACGCCCTCGGCATAAGTACACCGCTGGTGCCGACTCTTCAGAACGGGAACAGACGCTCGGCCGCGTCGTCGGTCAGCGGTCGGCCGTACTCGCTCACCTCGAACGCCTCCGCGTAGCGAACGTCGTCGCCGTCTTCGCCGTAGCGCTCGACCAGCGCGTCGCGGAACCGGTCCGACACGTCCGCGAGCGCTTCGACGTGGGGCAGACCGCCGTCCCGAAGCCACTCGAACCGCGCGTCGGGGTCGTCGGGGACCTCCGCTAACGCGTCCTCGACGTGGGGAAGCCACTCGTACATCTGGGACTCGTGGCAGTCGAGCATCTCGAACTTCCGGTCGGCCACGTCGTCCACGTCCACGACCACGTCCGGCGAGAAGGGGTACGGTCGGTCGAACGCGTCGCTCAGGTACGCGAAGACGGGGTTCCGGTCGAGCGCGGGCGTCGCCGGACAGACGTTCGGCACCGCGACGAGGTAGGCGGCGTCCCGCACGAGTTGGGCCGTGTACCGGTGGTCCGGGTGGTAGTCGTTCGGTCGGTGGGTGAGGACGAGGTCGGGCCCGAACTCTCGAATCGTCCGAACGAGTCGGTCGCGGTTCTCCAGCGACGGTTCGAGTCGCCCGTCGGGAACGTCGAACATCTCGAACTCGGCACCCGCGACCGCCGCCGAGGCTTCGGCCTCCGCGCGGCGGCGCTCGACCAGTTCCCGGCCCGCGAGTTCGTGGTGGCCCGCCTCGCCGTTCGTCATCGAGACGAACAGTACTTCGTCGCCGCGGTCGGCGTACTTGCAGGCGACACCGCCAGCTTTGAGGTCGCAGTCGTCGGGGTGTGCGCCCACGACGAGAACGCGAACGGTCTCGGTTGGCATCGTTTTCGCCTCGTTCGGCGACGGTATAAACGCTGTGCCCCGAATGGCTCGCGGTCGTCGCTCGTTGCCCGTCGGTTCCGGTCCGGTAACAGTTATTTGTAGGTGGGCTACGAGGGACACGTATGCCGATTACGAACGTCACCGCCATCCCGGTGGAGATGGACGTAGCGCCGCTCGAATCCGACCTCGGCCTCGCGCCCTACGTGAGCAATCACGACGAAGTCGAGTCCGTCACGCGCATGCTCGTCAGGGTGGACACCGACGACGACGTGACCGGGTGGGGCGAGATGCTCGTCGGGATGAAGTCCGCGGCAGTGACGAAGGCCGTGATGGACGACGTCGTCGCCCCCGAACTCGTCGGCCGCGAGGTCGGCGAGATACGCGACTTCGTGGACTCGTTTTACTTCCCGTACGTGAAGGTCCGGCCGTTCCTCGGGGCGGTCGAGACCGCGCTCTGGGACGCGTTCGGCAAGTCGGTCGGCCAACCCGTCCACCGACTCCTCGGCGGGAAGACCCGCGACCGAGTGCCCGTCGCCACGTGCCTCGGAATTCTCGGTCCCGAGGAGTCGCGCACGTACGCCAGACGCGCGGTCGAACACGGCTTCTCGACGCTGAAGACGAAGGCGGGCCCCGACTGGCGCGAGGACGTGGCGCGAATCCGAGCGATGCACGACGAGGTGGACGGCCGACTGGAGTTCCGCCTCGACCCCAATCAGGGGTGGTCGTTCGAGGACGCGGTCCGGGTCGCCACCCGACTCGAAGAGGAGGGCATCCTGCTCCAGTACCTCGAACAACCCGTCCGCATCGACACCTACGGCACGTACGCCTCGCTCCGGGACCGCGTGCGGACGCCCGTCGCGGTCAACGAGGACACCTACTTCCCGCGGAACCTCCGATACCTCCTGCAGGCCGACGCCATCGACGTGGCCGTCGTGGACCTCGTCCCGGCAGGCGGCATCCTCCGCGTCCGCGAACAGGTCGCGATGGCCGCCAACGCGGGCGTCTCGGTCACTCACCACTGCGGGTTCGACCTCGGGGTCAAGACCGCAGCGGTGCTCCACACCGTGGCCAGCACGCCCGGCATCAACCTGCCGCCGGACAGCGTCTACTACGGGTGGGACGACTACGTCGTCGAGGACCCGTTCGAGGTCGAGGACGGCGCGTACCCGGTTCCCGACGGGCCGGGACTCGGCATCGACGTGGACGAGCAGAAGGTCGAGCAGTACCGCGTCGATTGAGAGGAGACCTGACCGAGTTCGGTCGGTCGTGGCGGTCTCAGTCGTCTCCGGCCGCGCCGCGTTCGCCTCGGTCACCGGCCGCGTTTTCTTCGGTTTCCGCGCCGTCGAGCGGTTCGCTCTCCCAGTACTCGTGGTCCGGGTCCGCGCGGAAGCAGGCGGTCCGTCGGCCGTCGCCGTCGTGGTCCTCGAGCGACGGGCACTCGCGCGTGCAGACCTCCCGCGCGTCGAGACAGCGCGTGTGGAACCGACATCCGGAGGGCGGGTCGGTCGGTTCGGGGATGTCGAGCGACCGAACCGGCGGCGTCGAGACGCCCTTCGACCTGTTCTGGAGGTCCGAAGTCGCCCACAGCAACACCTTCGTGTAGGGGTGCTGTGGGTCGTGGATTATCTGCTCCGGAGTTCCCACCTCGACGAGTTCGCCGAGGTACATGATGCCGATGCGGCCGCCCGCCCGCTGGGTGAGGTGCTTCGCGTTGGCGAGGTTGTGCGAGATGAACAGGTAGGAGGTGTCGAACTCCTCCTGTAGTTCGAGCATGAGGTCCATCATCTCCGCGCGCAGCGACACGTCGAGCGCGCTGATGGCCTCGTCGGCGAGGATGAGGTCCGAGTTCATCAACAGCGCCCGGATGAGCGCGACGCGCTGTTGCTCGCCGCCGGACAGTTGGTGGGGGTATCGGCTGGCGTAGTCCTCCGCGGGCGTCATGCCGACGTATTCGAGCAGCCCGTAGATGCGGACCCGGCGGTCGGCCTCGCTCATCTCGGGTTCCCACTTCTTCAGCGGGGCGGAGAGTATCGACTCGATGGTGAAGTTCGAGTTCAGCGAGCTTCCGGGGTCTTGGTGAATCATCTGGAGCGACCGTCGAATCTTCTCCCACGAGTGGGTCACGTCTCCCCCGCCGAGGAACCCCTTGGCGTCCTTCGCCTCCCAAATGTCCTGCCCGCGGTACCGCACGTCGCCGTCGGTGGGCCGCTGGACGCCGATGGCGGTCTTCCCGAGCGTGGTCTTGCCGCACCCCGACTCGCCGACCAGCGCCACCACGTCGTTCTCGTGGACGTCGAGGCTCACGTCGTCGACGGCGTGAACGGTCTCCGAACCCGCGAGACCGAACAGCTGTTCGTCCTCGAAGTGGACGCTCACGTTCCGGAGCGACAGCAGCGGTTCGTCGTCCGCGTCGCTCATCGAGACCCACCTCCGGCGGTCCCGTCGCCGTACTCGCGGTCGATGGTGTCCTCCGGATCGCCGAGCATCAGCGGGACCTCCTCGCGGGCGTCCTGCCAGTGGAAACAGGCGGTCTCGTGGTCGGCGTCCACGTCCCGCATCTCCGGGTCGTTCCGCTCGCAGGTCTCGTCCGCGAGCGGACACCGGGGATGGAACGAACAGCCAGCGGGCAGCGAGGCAGGGTTGGGGCTGGTCCCCTCGATGCCCTCGATGTCCATCGCGCGGTCGGAGATGTTGGGTACCGCGTTGAGAAGCGCGCGCGTGTACGGGTGGGCCGCGTTCTCGATGAGTTCGTCGGTCGGGCCGAGTTCCACGAGGTCGAAGGCGTACATCACGGCGAGTCGGTCGGCGAGGTCCGCGACCAGCGGCAGGTCGTGGGTGACGAACACCAGCGTGAGGTCGTACTTCTCCCGGAGGCTCTCCAGCATGCTGACGATGGACCGCTGCATCAGGAGGTCGAGCGCGGCCGTCGGTTCGTCCATCACGACGACGTTCGGGTCGAGGACGAGTCCGAGCGCGATGAGCGCGCGCTGTTTCATCCCGCCGGAGAGTTCGTGCGGGTGGGAGTTCAGCACTTGGTCGGCGGGCAGGTAGAGGTCGGCCAGCAGTTCGCGGGCGCGTTCCATGCCCTCGTCCACGTCCGCGTCGTGCGCGCGGAGCGTCTCCTCGAAGTGGTCGCCGACGACCATCGTCGGGTTGAACGCGCTCTGAGCGCCCTGAATGACGAACGATATCTCGTTCCAGCGGAGGTCCATCAGTTCCTCCCGCGAGAGCGAGAGGACGTCGACGGGCGTCCCATCCGGCGGGTGATAGATGACCTCGCCGCTCACCTGTCCCGGCGAGACGACGGCGTCCAGCATCGCCGAGGCGAGCATCGACTTGCCCGATCCGCTCTCCCCGACGACGCCGAGCGCTTCGCCGGCGCGAACGCTGAGGTTCACGTCGCGCAGGACCCGAGAGTCCTCCTCGTCCGTGCTGAACGAGACGTTGGCGTCCCGTACCTCCAAGATGACCTCCTCGTCGGCGCGGTCGTCGTCCGCGTTCGCGGGTCGGTGTTCCGTTGCCATGGGGGTCACCTCCGGTCGGCGATTCCGCGGACCCTGCCGGTCGGTTCCGCGGGTCGGTCTCGGTCGTCGCGGCGATGCGGCGGCGTCGCGGTGTCGAAAGCGGACATGAATCGTGTGGTTTGTCGTGTCATTGGTCTGGTTAGCGGTACCCGATGAGTCGGAGTCCGAGGTGGCCGACGACGGCGTAGACGAACGCGCTCACGCCCCAGATGGCGAACATCCCCGCGAGGACGCCGTACGACAGTCCCGCGAGGACGTACTCCGAGAGCAGGACGGCGAGCAGACAGCAACCGACGCCGATGGCCGTGACGAAGGCGAGGAACGACTGTCGAATCGCCAGCAGGACGGCGGTCACGCGTCCGGTCGATGCGGTACTCACGACGCGTCACCTCCGCCGTTCGCCGACCCCTCGTGGCGTGCCCGGAGTTTGACGTTGAAGACGCGGTCGAGTCCCTGCGCCAGCAGGATGAACCCGAGCGAGATGAGGACGATGAGCGCCATCGGAACCAGCAACCAGTGAATCTGGTTCGGGTTCGTCAGGTTCGCGCCGGTGTACGCGTCGTCCATCATCACGCCCCAGTTGAGTTGCGATTGGGGGAGGATGCCGAGGAAGTAGAGCGCGACCGACTCGAAGATGATGCGGCGCGCGCTGTTGGCGAAGTTCACCGAGATGTACGGCATCAGGTTCGAGATGACGTCCCGGCGGAGGATGTGGAAGTCCGACAGCCCCATGATGCGCGACGCCTCGGTGAACGCCTCCTCACGGATGCTCAACACCTGCGAGCGGATGGTCCGCGCCAGCCGCGGCCAGTTGTCGATGCCGAGGATGAGACCCACCACGAAGGGGTTCTCGGGCTGATAGATGGTCGCCAGTACGATGATGAGGACCAGCCCCGGGATCGTGAGGACGGTGTCGGTCAGCGTCATCAGGGTCTTGTCGGTGCGGCCGCCGCGGTAGCCCGCGACGGTTCCGATGCCCGTCCCGAGGACGACCGACAGCAGCGCCCCGGCGGTTATCATCTGCAGCATCGCGGGCGTCGCGTGAACGACTTGTTTGAAGAGGGACTCGCCCATCACGCCGGTCCCGAGCGGGTACGCCCAGTCGGTGAACGGCGGCACGAAGATGGGACCCTCCATCACGGTGGGTTCGGGAACGACGTAGACGCCGACCGTCCCCATGAGAACGAATCCGACGAGGATGACCGACCCGACGAGTCCCCGCCAATCGTTCAGGAGTATCGCCGCGGGTGCGTAGACGCGGCGTTCGAACGCCCGTTCGACCTTCTCGCGGACCGTCGGGTCGGGCACGTTCGACGTTTGCGTGAACAGCGTCTCGTCCACGCCGCCGGTCCCGCCGGAGCGGCTACCCGTTCCGCCGTCGGTGCGAACGGTCCCACTGTCGGCGTCGTCGGTCGATTCGGTGAGGTCGTCAGTAGGTTTCACGTTCCTTCCCTCCTTTGACGCGCGGGTCGATGATGCCGTACGTGAGATCGGCGACGAGGATGCCCAGCAGCGTGATTATCGTGAAGAAGATGAACGACCCCATGATGAGCGGGTAGTCCCGGTTCATGAGCGCGTTGAACGTCACCATCCCCATCGCCGGGTAGTTGAATATCGTCTCGAGGATGATGCTGCTTCCGAAGACGCTCGCGATGCCCATCATGATGTTGGTGTAGACGGGTAACAGCGCGTTGCGGCCGACGTAGCGGATCGCGATTCGACCCTGACTGATGCCGCGGAGTCGCGCGACTCGGATGTATCCCTCGCCCATCTCGCGGATGCAGTTGCCGCGGAACGCCAGCGCACCGCCGAAACTGGCGATGAACGCCGAAAAGACCGGGAGCGCCGCGTGCTTGACGACGCCGACGATGAACGGTACGTTGAGACCGGGCGTCGTCGAGGGGTTCATGCGCCCCCCACTGGGGAACCACCCGAGGTTGAACGAGAAGACGATGAGCGTGAGGATGGCGACGACGTAGTAGGGAACCGTGCTGTTGGCGATTGAGACGAACGTCATCCCGGCGTCGAACTTGCTCCCTTCGTTGTACGCCATGACGGCACCGAACAGCAGACTGACGGTCGTCCCGAGCGCGAGACCGTAGATGCTGATGAACACCGACCACGGCATCGCTCGGAAGAGGATGTCGAACACGGGCTTGTTCTTGAATATCGACCGCCCGAAGTCCTGATAGAGGACGATGTTCTTCAGGTACTCGTAGTAGGAGACGTACCACGGCACCGACGGGTCGATACCGGTGTACGTTTTGACCATCGAGTTGATGGTCTGCATCTGCGCCGCCGACGGGCTTTGGCCCTGTTCGAGCAGTTGTTTCATCAGTCGAACCTTGACCATCTCGACCGGGCCGAACGGTAACATCCGGTAGAGGGCGAACGTTACCGTCAGTGCGATGAAAAACACCAGCACTGATTGGCCGATTCGCTTCGCATAATACATCGTGCTATCGTGGCTGTATTTCACCCACCGCAATAAATCTATGGTGGTTCTTCGCACGGGAGGAAGGCTCATTACGCCCGCACTTCACGTCCACGTATGTCGCTGCTCTCTCGACTCCTCGAACTCGTCGGCGACTCCGACGACGAACACGACCCCTATCAGTGCATCAGATGCGGCCGGACGTTCGAGCGCGAACACTACGAGTGTCCGGCGTGCGGCGTCCCCCACGCGGTCGTCCGGACGACCGACGCGGGAACGTCGGGGCAAGATACTTAATTCCCGTCGGAAAACGTCTTCACGAGAAAATGTCTCGCTCACCGACGTTCTTCGACTACGTCTGCTCGAACAGCGACAAGTTCGCCATGCTGTTCGCCTTCGAGTGTCTCGCGGGGGGACTCTCGGTCGTGTTCATGCTCGGCACGGAACCGGGAACCGCCTCGCACGTCGTCGGCATCCTCAACCTCGTCGGTGCCGTCGTCCTCGCGGTACCGACGGCCGGAATTCTGCTGAAGTGCCATCGGCGGTGACGCCGCGAGCGAAACCCGGTCGGCGGTGACGCCGCGCGAGTAAAAACGCGGTCGGTCGGGACGTTCGCCCCCGTCCGGCCGTCACTTCGTCTTCGCGCTGATGTGACCCTTCGAGAGGAACTCCATCGCGTTCGTGAAGTGTTCCGACTTCGTCTCCTTGGCGTTCGGGTGGTCGTCCACCTTTCCGGTGGGGAAATCGAACTTGTCGGTGTTGCCCCAGTACGCCCTCGTCTCGTCGTAGAAGCCGATGTGAGGCACCTGCCAGTTCATGTACCACATGAACTTCTTGGCGTACTTCTTGACCTCGTCCGCGGACTGGGTCTGCGTGATGATGTCGTTCCACTTGATGGGGTAGAGCGTCTGTTGCTCGCCCCCGGTTCCCATCGTGCCCACCTTCTTCGGGAACTTCGGTCGGATGGGGTGGTTGAGTTTCTTGCTCCGCGGCTGGCTCAGTTCGGGCGTCGTGCGATTGACCTTGCACTTGCCCTTCGGTTGCTTGACGGTGGCGACTTCGTTGTACTTGCCCAGACCGCCCACGCTGTTGGTCGCGAAGGCGTTCCCCGGATGCGAGGTGTTCGAGAACCAGTTGACCATGTCGAAGTCGTGGGTGTCGGTCCACCGCTTCCAGAAGCCGCTCGACGACGGGATGATGAGTTTGTTCTTGAACCCGAACTTGTCGAGTTTCGGGCTGAGGTAGTTCCCGATGGTCTCGTAGATGTTCCACGGCGGCGTCAGGTAGGTGAGGTCGTTGACCTTGCTCCCGTCCGGCCCGACCCAGACGCCGCCTTCCTTCGAGTAACCGGCGTCCTGTAGGACCTTCTTCGCCTTCTCCGGTTGCGCTTTCCGACCGTAGCCGATGAGCTTGTTCTGGAAGCTCTTGCCGCCCCACTTCTGGGCCTGCTTCGAGGACAACCCGTTGACGGTGCTTCGGGACTTGTACTTCAGCCCCTGCGTCGTCTTGATTATCTTGACCAGTTCGTCGTGGTCGAGGAGGTACGCGATGGCGCGGCGGACCGGTCGGCGGGCGAGGTGCTCGTTGTTCCAGTTCATCGCCAACTTCACGATGCTGGAGGTACCGAACCGGTTGAAGATGCCGACCCTGTCGCTGGACTGAGCCTGCGTGACCGTCTTGTCGCCCATGTCCAGTTTTCCGGTCTTGAGCGCCTGAATCGCCTTCTGTTTCTCGGAGATGAGGTGCCAGTTGAACGTCTCCAAGTTCGTCCAGTCGGCGCGCGGGTGGTCCTGATACTTCTCGTGGACGGCTTTCGTCGGCGAGAGCTGCGTCGGCTTCCAGAGACCACAGCCCAGTCCCTTCTCCGTGAGGTCGTTCAGCGTTATCCGGTGTTCTTGGAGGTTCTTTGTCACCTGCTTCACCGCGCTCTCGTTGCTCGCGTCCTCGTACTTCTCCAGCCACGACTTGAAGTAGTCGTGTTTGGCGACGACCGAGTAGTACTGGGACTTCTTCAGCGAGGGGTTGGCCGGACCGGGCAGGACGTTCTTGACGGTGTACTTGTCCACGACCTCCCAGCTATCCTCGGTCTGGTCGGGACCCATGTACTCCTTGTAGTCGCTGATGAGTTGGGTCGTGCGAACGTCTTCCGCAGTCACGGGGGTACCGTCCCACCACGTGTAGTCCTCGCTGAGTTTGATGTGGACCTCGCAACCGCCGCCCTCGAGGGTTATCTCGTCGGCGAGCCAGTAGATGGGTTCGCCCCGAGCGTTCGGGTACACCGGCGACTCCGACCACATGTAGTCCATCCAGTACTCGGTGTTCTTGGTGTCGGTGAACGGATTGACGTTCGACTGACTCGGTTGCCAACTGACCGGCGCGCGCATGTTGAGCGTCGTCGTCACGGGCGACCCACCGCTCTGCTCGGTGTCGCTCCCGCTGGTGGTGCCGGTCTCCTCCGGTTTCGAACTCATCGTCACGTCGGTTTCGTTCGGGTTGTCGCCGCTACAACCGGCCAATCCTGTCAGCGCCGCGCCGCCGCCGAGCGCGAGCCATTGCCGCCGAGTCACCCTGTTTCCGTCGGTGTCGCCACCGGTGACATGGTTATCGTTAACCATACTTACTCACAATAATGATAAAATATACTAAAAAGCTTTGGTAGTGTCTTTTACACCACCGTCGGTGATGGCAAAACGTGTCGAGTCTGAAACCTGTGACTCCGACCGCAAGACAGTTCAAATCGGAGTCGAAACAGCGACTACATGGACAGAAGCGACCGTAATCGAAGCGGAGACGTCGCTATCGTCACCGGAGCGAGCAACGGTATCGGCCGGGCCATCGCCAGACGCCTCGCCGCCGTGGACGCCACCGTGGTCGTGGCCGACGTGGACGCCGAAGGCGGTGCGGAGACGGTCGCCGCTATCGAGGACGACGGCGGCACCGCCGAGTTCGTCCGCACCGACGTGAGCGACGCGACCGACGTCTCGACCATGGTCGAGGCGACGATGGACGCCCACGGGAGCGTGGACGTCCTCGTGAACAACGCTGGCGGTTCGTTCGACGACGGGAATCCGGACCGCGTCACGGAGGAGGCGTGGGACCGAATCGTGGACGTGAACCTCAAGGGGCAGTTCCTCTGCGCGCGCGAGACGCTTCCCGCGATGGTCGAGTCGGGCGGCGGCGCGATGGTCCACGTTTCCTCGGTCAACGCCCGACTCGGCGTCGGTCTCGCCGCCTACTCCGCGTCGAAGAACGGCGTCCTCGCGCTGTCCCGGATTATCGCCACGCAGTACGGGCGACACGGCGTCCGCTCGAACGCGGTCTGTCCGGGGAGCATCATCACCGACGCGTCGAGCGAGAAGCTAACCAGCGAGGGACCGGTCCGCGAGGAGTGGCTCGACCAGTATCCGGTCGATCGGTTCGGCCGCCCGGAGGACGTCGCGGCCGCCGTGGCCTTCCTCGCGTCGGACGAGGCGTCGTTCATTACGGGCGCCGAACTCGCAATCGACGGCGGTCTCACCGCGGGTCTCGACCAGCGACTGGAGACGATGATGTACGACATCGACGACCCGCCGACGGGCGGCGGCGACGCCGAGTGACTGGTCCGACCGTCGCTGGCCTATAAGTGTTCCCGCGAGAAAGGTGGTCGGTGATGGAGTTCGAGGTTCGCAGGCTCACCGACTACACCGCGGTCCGCGACGGTATCGAGTGCTGGAATCGCGCGCATCCCGATTTCTCGCTCCCCGAGCGAGTAGTGACCCAGAGCGTGTTCGCCCCCTTCGACGGTCTCGACGTGACGGTGTGGGGCGCGGTCTCGGACGGGAGCGTCGTCGCAGTCGCGGTCGGAAAACGCCTCGTGGAGACGATTCCCGACTACGCCGGTCCCGAACAGGGCTGGATTAGCCTGTTCGCCGTGGACCCGTCGGTCGCCGACCGGCGCGCCATCGCCGACGAACTGCTCGGAACGGTCGAGCGCGCCGCGACCGACCGCGGCGTGTCTCGTCTCCGCTTCGGCGGCGACCCCGGACAGGTCCTCCCCGGAGCGCCGACCGAGTTCGACAGCCTCCGCGAGACGCTCCGCGACGCGGGGTTCGAATCGCGTGAGACCGTCCACGACCTGCAACGCGACATCGCGGAGTTCGACCCCGGTGAGCGCGTCGCCCGCGTCCGCGAGTCGTGGCCGGGCCTGACCGTCGAGCGCGCGGGCGCGGACGACGCCGACCTCCGCTCGTTCCTCGCCGACCAGTTCCCGGGACGCTGGTACTACGAGGCGCGAAACGTCTGTCGCGTTCCCGGCGGCGGCACCGATTACTGGCTCCTCCGACACGACGGGACGGCCGTCAGGTTCGCGCGGACGAACGCGCCGGACTCGACGTACCGCGGCGCGAACGTCAACTGGGCCGACCGCCTCGACGGTGCCGTTTGCGGTCTCGGTCCGCTCGGCGTCCACGAGTCGTATCGGGGTCGTGGCTGGGGACTGTGGATGATAGCGAGCATCGTTGAGCGGTACCGGGACGCGGGGTACGACCGGACGGTAATCGACTGGACGGGACTGCTCGACTACTATCGGAAGCTCGGATTCGAGCCGTGGCTGGCGTACGAGACGTTCGCGAAGGAGGTCTCGTCGTGAGCGACGCGACATCCGACGCGCGCCGACGCCGGGGATGCGACTCCGAGGAAGTCGGCGAGCGTACCGTCGTCGGTCTCATGTCGGGCACCTCCCTCGACGGCGTGGACGCCGCCTGCTGTCGGATTCGCCGGGACGGCGAGGGGCCGCGCGGCTACGACGTGAGTGTCGAATCGTTCGTCACGTGCCCGTACGACGCCGCGTTCCGCGAGCGAATCGCGACGGCGTGCGGCGAGGCGGGAACCGTCGCCACCGCGTGCGAGTTGAACGTGGCGCTCGGCGCGGTGTTCGCTGGCGCGGCCGAAGACGCCGCGGACGCCGCCGGTCTCTCGCTCGCGGACGTGGACGCCGTCGGGTCGCACGGCCAGACGATTCGCCACGTTCCCGAACCGCAGTCGCTCCCGGTCGGCGACGACCGACTGCGCTCGACGCTACAAATCGGGGACGGCAGCGTCGTCGCCGAGCGAACCGGCGTGCCCACGGTGGCGGACTTCCGAACCGCGGACGTCGCGGTCGGCGGCCACGGCGCGCCGCTCGTTCCGTTCGCCGACATCGCCCTACTGGCCGACGACACCTGCTTCCGCGTCGCCCAGAACGTCGGCGGTATCGCCAACTGCACCGCGCTCCCGCCGGACCCGACCCGCGGCGACGTGTCGGCCTTCGACACCGGGCCGGGGAACATGGTCGTCGACGGCGTGGTGGAGTTACTGACCGACGGCGAACGGACGTACGACCGCGACGGGCGTCTCGCCCGCGCGGGAACCGTCGACGAGGCGCTCGTCGAGGAGTGCCTGGACGACGACTACTTCCGCTCCGAACCGCCGAAATCGACCGGACGCGAGCGGTTCGGTCGGGCGTACGCTCGGGAGTTCCTCGACGCGTGTCGCGCTCGAAACCTCTCGGACGAGGACGCCGTCGCCACCGCCACGGCGCTGACCGCTCGCTCCGTCGCGGACGCCTACCGCCGGTTCCTCCCGCGACCCCCGGACGAGGTGGTCGTCTCCGGCGGCGGCGCGTACAACCCGGAACTCGTCGGAATGCTCGACGACGCGGTGGACGCAGAGGTTCGCACCATCGACCAGTACGGCGTCGGTGCCGACGAGAAAGAGGCCGTCGCCTTCGCTCTGCTCGCCGCCGCGGCGATGGACGGGGTTCCGAACAACGTTCCCGAGGCCACCGGCGCGTCCCGCCCCGTGGTAATGGGAAAGCGCTGTCCGCCGCAGTAAGAGCGGCGGTACTCTCGCCGTCGATTCTGCCCGTTTCGACTCCGGTGAACTACTTCTCCGCCTCTCGAGGGCTGACTGACACCGACTGGTCGGTGAAGACACCCGCCGGTCCGCCGCCAGCCATCCCTTTCGACCAGACTGAAAACGGCGGATTTTCCCGTATAACACCGCCGAGCGTATTAAACCGGTGCGAAACCCGTCAAAAACTCCGTTCACCGTGCCATTACACGACTAGAGCTGTAAAGTCACAATATCGGGAGAAAATCCCTGGAAACGCGATATATCCGGGGAAGAAACGTTCTACCTGCTATTTCGACTAGGCGAAAACGACTTCGAACGGAGTCGAAATAGATAGCGAGTAACACGACTGCGTATCTTCGACGCCGGTGTCCCGACGCACAGTTCGACTCTATCGAACCGATGCTACGGGGTCTGTAACGCCGCAGAACGGCCGGAGACGGCGAAGAGACGCTGCGAATCCTCGAAGTCGAGAAAGCGAAACCGAGAACGGAACGAGTTCGGCCTTACGGCGACGACGGAGCGACGCCGGGAAGGTCGAGAAGTCCGACGAGCGACGAAATCTCGTACGTCGGTTCCGCTGAGAGCGCGTAGTCCTCTCGGTGGGACCGGCGGACGAACGCCGAATCGAGACCGGCGCGGTGGGCGGCCGACACGTCGCAGTCGCTATCGCCGACGTATAGTCCCTCCGCCACGTCGAGGTCGGCCTTCGCTCGCTCGACGTAGTGGGTGTCGGGTTTGGTCCGTCGGAACCCTTCGACCGTCGGTTCTCGACCGTACACCGCGTCGAACAGGTGTTCGAGGTCGAAACGCGCCAGCATGTACTCGACGGTCGCGTGCTGGTTGCTGCTGACGACGCCCATGCTGTGGTCCTCGACGAGTTCGTGTAAGACGGCGCAGTCCCCGTAGGGGACGCGTTCGCCCTCGTCCATCATCTCGCACTGGAGGTCCGACGCGTTGGTCTCGCGTCGCGGCCAGAACGTCTCGAACTCGACGCCGTGTTCGGAACACGCCCGGCGCATGCTCTCGACCGTCGCCCCCGACACGAACGCGTCGAGGTCGGCGTCCTCGGGCGGGACGCCGAACTCGTCGAAGGTCGTCGCCACCGCCTCCCGATAGACCGTCGGGTGGTCCGCGTGTAAATCCAGCAAGACTCCGTCTACGTCGAACAGAATCGCGTCGTACGTCATCTACCACTTTGTTCAGTCGGACGACACAAATAGGTTTTCGACGAGACGGTCGAACCGAGGCGAGATTCACGCGGGTGACACCTGAACTAGTGTTATAGTTCTAAGAAATAAATTAAAGTAACTACAACTTAATAATCAAGATGCGATGCAAGAAAACAACGAAGCGAAATCGACTCGGCGAGACGTACTGAAACGCGCCGCCACGGCCGGTGTCGTCGGTCTCGGTGGCACCGCACTGGCGAGCGGTACCGCGGCGGCGAAGCCGTCCGTCGACTGGGAACCGGCAGATTCGAGCAACTTCACGGCCGCGGACCGCGGCGCTGGCAAGATAGACTGGATCGTCATCCACACGGTGCAAGGCTCGGCCAGCAGCGCGGTCAACTGGTTCCAGAACCCCGACGCCGACGTGAGCGCCCACTACACCATCTCGGAGGGTGGCTACACGTACCAGAGCGTCAGCGACATCAACATCGCGTGGCACGCTGGCGGTTCGAACTACAACACGTACTCGGTCGGCATCGAACACGGCGGCTACGTCAGCGAGTACTACGAGGACGCCCAGTACCGGGCGTCGGCCAAACTCGCCAGTTGGCTCTGCGACCAGTACGGCGTTCCGAAGCAGCACCCCGGAAGCGTCCCGTACGACGCGAAGAACCCGGCCAACGGCGGCATCATCGCTCACTCCCAAGTGCCCGGCAGTACGCACACCGACCCCGGTGCCAACTGGGACTGGGACTACTACATCGACTTCGTCAACTCGTACTGAACGCCAGTACGAGCGTTCTCGACCCAACGTATTTCGGACTCGTTCCCCAGATAGCGTCGAGCGTGTCGGTCGTCCCAACGAGAGATTCGACGCGTCGGCCGACTCTTCCGTACTGCAACAGTTAACACGGTCGTCGTCCGTACACCAGCACGATGACACGCTCGGACGACTCACTCGAAGCGTTTCTGACTCGCGGTCTCGACGACGGCGTCTATCCCGGTGGCGTCGCAGTAGTCGGCACCGCCGACGGCATCGACCGAGTCGCCACCGCCGGACGGCGCGACCCCGAACGCGACGCGCCGACGACTCGCTCGACGGTGTTCGACGCCGCCTCGCTCACCAAACCGGTCGTGACGGCCACGACCGCGCTCGCGCTCGTCGAGTCCGGCGACATCGCGCTCTCGGACGAACTCCGCCGCCACGTTCCCGAGTTGGCGGGGCACCGTCGCGGCGAGATTCGACTGGACCAGCTTCTCACCCACAGTTCCGGCCTGCAACCGTACGCCTTCTCGGAGTCGTGGAGTTCGGCGTCCGAGGTGTTCGCGGGCCTTCGAGACCGCTCGCTGCTCGACGCCGACCCCGGCGAGCGACACGAGTACAGCTGTCTCAACTTCGTCTATCTGGCCGAGGCGCTCCGGCGCGCGACAAGTCGGCCGCTGGACGAACTCGCCCAGACCCGCGTCTTCGACCCCGCCGGAATGGACGCATCGCGCCTCGGTCCGGTGAGCGACGAGGAGAACGTCGCCGCGACGTACGACCGCGACTACCGGGACCGCACGCTCAGAGGGCAGGTACACGACCCGCTGGGGTGGGCGATGGACGGACACAGCGGCAACGCCGGACTGTTCACGACCGCCGACGACCTCGCGGCGTTCGCGCGGGCCTACCTCGCCGCCGACGGGACGCTGTTCTCGGCCGCGACCGTCGACCGACTCCGGGACGACTGGCTCCCGGACTGCGAGGAGCGTCACAGCCTCGGGTGGCGACTCGCCGACGGGACATACCCCGCGCCGAACTGGTCGCGGAGCGGACTCGGTCACACCGGCTACACCGGAACGTCGCTGTGGCTCGACCACGACCGCGACCGGTTCGCGGTGTTGCTCACGAATCAGGTCCACGACGGGACGGAGACGGGTCTCGTCCGGTTCCGCGAGCGATTCCACGCGATGGTCGCCGCTGGCCGGTTCGATTGAGTCGGCGAGCGGTTTCGAGACCGAGTCGAAAGTGACGAACGCGCGCCACCGCGCCCGAATTCCCGCTCCGGACGCACAATATTTAATACAAATCGCACGCCTTGAGTGATATGGTCGCAGTCTGGAGCTATCCGTGGCGACTGCTCTCGCGGGACCCCGCCGAGACGAGACGCGAGTTCGCCGAGATGGGCGTGACGAGCGTCACCGTCGCCGCACACTACCACTCTATCCGAACGCTCGACCCGCGTGCGGAGAACGGTCTGTTCGAATCGTACGAAGGCGGCTGCTACTTCGACCCCGACCGAGGGGCGTTCGCCGACACGTCCGTCGACCCGCCGGTGAACGAGGTGGACGGGCGGGCGGACCCGTTCGGCGACGTCGTCGAACTGCTCCGCGAGAGCGGCATCGACGTGAACGCGTGGCTCGTCTGCTTTCACAACTCGAAACTCGGCGCGGAGAACCCCGTACTTCGCGTCCAGAGCGCGTTCGGCGACGACCACGAACACGCGTTCTGCCCGTCCCAACCGGCGGTTCGCGCCTACTTCGAGGACGTCGCGCGCTCGCTCGCCGAGTACGACATCGAGGCCATCAACCTCGAATCGCTCGGGTTCCCGAGCGCCTTCCACGGTCACGGTGCGACGTTCGGCCACGCGAAGAACCAAGTCGTCAGCGGGACGGCCGAGGAGATACTCGTCTCGCAGTGCTTTTGCTCGGCCTGCCGGGAGCGAGCGGCCGACCACCCCGTCGATTTCGACCGCGCCCGCACGACTGTCCGGTCGATAGTCCGGGACGTCGTGAGCGAACCGACGCCGCAGGTGAGTTCGCTCGAACGCCTCGTCGCGGACCGTCCCGTGCTGGAGGACCTCTTCGACTTCCGGGCGTCGGTCATCGAGACGTTCGTGGAGGGCGTGGCGGCCGCCAGCGGCGGGGTCGACCTCACCTACTCGGCGTCGGACGGTCTCGGCCGGGACCCGAACGACGGGTGGCCCGCGGGCGTCGTCCTCGACCGGATTCGGCCCTACTTGGACCGAATCGTCGCGCTCTGCTACACCGACGACCGGGAACTCGCCCGCCGCCGCGTTCGGCGGTACCGGGAGGCCGTAGACGTGCCGGTCGACGCCGGGGTGACCCTCGACCCCGACGTGGCCGAGACCGAGACCGAGTGGCGGGGCATAGTCGACGGGGTCTCCGACCTCGCCGACGAGGTTCACGTCTACAACCACGCGCTCATGAGCGACGCCCACCGCGACTGGTTCGACGCGGCCGCCCCGCACCTCGGACAGTGATACCGTCCCGCGACCGGCGCAGTCGGTGACGCTGTCGTCGAATCGCGGCGGGAGACGCCCGAACGTGGCGCGACGGACGGGGGGACACAACGTTTTTTAACCCGACGGTCCGTTACCGGAAGTATGGTGCAACTCGGCGTAGAACGGTTGCTAGACGACCGCTCCGGCGCGGTCGAGGGCGACCGACTCGGACTCATCACGAACCCCTCCGGGACCGACAGCGACCTCAACACGACCATCGACCTGCTCGACGACCGCGACGCGTTCGACCTCCGGAAACTGTTCGGTCCCGAACACGGCATCCGGGGCGACGCGCAGGCGGGCGTGAAGGTGGACGACAGCACCGACGACCGAACCGGTCTCCCGGTCAAGAGCCTCTACGGCGAACAGCGCCAACTCCGCCCGGAGATGGTGTCGGACGTGGACACCGTCATCTACGACATGCAGGACGTCGGGTGTCGCTTCTACACGCTCATCTACACGCTCGCGTACGCGCTCGAAGGCGTCGCCGAGGCCGGAAAGCGCATGGTCGTCCTCGACCGACCGAACCCCATCGCGCCGGTGTCGGTCACGGGCAACCGGGTCGAGGAGTCGGCGTCCTCCTTCGTCGGCGCGTACGAACTCCCCATCGTTCACGGCCTGACGGTCGGCGAACTGGCGACGTACTTCAACGAGGAGTTCGACATCGGCGCGACGCTCGAAGTCGTCGAGATGCGCGACTGGTCGCGTTCGGACTGGTTCTCCGACACCGACCTGCCGTGGGTGTACCCCTCGCCGAACATGCCGACGCCCGGAACCGCGACGCTGTACCCCGGCATGGGCTTCTTCGAGGGGACGAACCTCTCGGAGGGCCGCGGGACGACCAAGCCCTTCGAACTCGTCGGCGCGCCGTGGATAGACGCCGACGAGTGGGCGGCGGAACTGTCGGCCCAGAACCTCGACGGCGTCGCGTTCCGCCCGGCGTACTTCTCCCCGACCTTCTCGAAGCACGAACACCAGAACGTGACCGGCGTGCAGGTCCACCTCCTCGACCGCGACGCCGTGGACCCCGTGATGGTCGGTCTCACGGTCCTCGCGTCGGCGTTCACCTCTCACGACGAGTGCGAGTGGATACAGTACGACGACGAGTTCTTCGTGGACAAACTCGCAGGCGGAAGCTACCTGCGCGAGACTATCGACGCCGCCGACTCCGCGAGCGAACCCCGCGAAATCGCGGCGGACGTCACCGCCCACTGGGAGGACGACCTCGCCGAGTTCGCCGACGTGCGCGGGAAGTACCTCCGCTACTGAGTACGCATGGACGCCGACACGACCCCTCCCGACGTCGAATCGACCGTCTCGTCGCTGTCGCTCGACGCGAAGGTGGGACAGTTGTTCGTCGCCGGTTTCAACGGGACGGCTCCGACCGCCGAAATCGAGGCGCTCGTCGCCGAGCGCCACCTCGGCGGCGTCATCTACTTCAGTCGCAACGTCGAGTCGCCCGCCCAACTCCGAACCCTCTCCCGGACGCTACAGGGGTTCGTCCCGGACGACGGGCCGCCGCTCCTCGTCAGCATCGACCAAGAGGGCGGCCGGGTCGCGCGGCTCTCGTGGGGGACCCAACAGCCGAGCGCGATGGCGTTCGGCGCGGCAGACGACCCCGCGCTCTCCGCGCGAGCAGGCCGAGCGGTCGGGCGCGAACTCCGGTCGCTGGGCATCGACGTGGACCTCGCGCCCGTCCTCGACGTGAACAACAACCCCGACAACCCGGTCATCGGCGTTCGCTCGTTCGGCGAGCGCCCCGAGACCGTCGCGGAACTCGGAACCGCGTTCGCCGACGGGCTACAGGACGCGAGCGTCGTGGCCTGCGGGAAGCACTTCCCGGGCCACGGCGACACCGCGACCGATTCCCACCGCGACCTGCCGGTCATCGACCACGACCGCGACCGCCTCGACCGCGTCGAACTCCGGCCGTTTCGGCGGGCCATCGACGCCGGTATCGGCGCTGTCATGACGACCCACGTCGCGTTCCCGACCGTCGCGGCGGACGCCGAGCGCCCGGCGACGCTCTCGCCCCGAGTCGTCACCGGTCTCCTCCGCGAGGAACTCGGCTTCGACGGACTCGTCTTCACCGACTGCATGGAGATGGACGCCATCGCCGACGGCGTCGGGACGGTCGAAGGCTGCGTGCAGGCGGTCAAAGCGGGCTGTGACCAGATCTGCGTCTCGCACACGCCGGAGAAACAGCGCGCGGCCATCGACGCCGTCGTGGCGGCCGTCGAATCCGGGCGCATCTCGGAGTCGCGCATCGACGAGTCGGTCCGGCGCGTTCTCCGGGCGAAGCGGGCGTACGGCGCGGGCACGGTCGGCCACGAAGCGGAGTCGGAGACCGCCGCCTCGGACTGCCGCGCCGTCGCGCAGAGCGTCGCCGAGCGCGCCGTCACGCTCGTCCGCGACGACGGCGACGCCCTGCCGCTCTCCCGAGACCCCGTCTCGGTTTACGAGTTCGACGCGACCCGGAGTTCGCTCGCCGAGGAACGCCGCGATGACGGCGGCGCGTTCGCGGCAGCGCTCTCGGACGCGGGGGCGACGGTGGACGCGACGGTTCTCGACTCCGGCGAGACCCCCGAGTTCGCGGCGTCCGACGGCCCGACGGTCGTGCGAACGTCCGACGCCGCCGCGGACCCCGAGCAGGCGGCCGCGGTTCGGAACCTCCTCGTGGCCGACCCGAGCGCGGTGGTCGTCGCGACCCGCAACCCCTACGACCTCGCAGAGTTCCCGGACGTCGAGACGTATCTGACGACGTACGACGCCACGCCCCCGTCACTCGCGGCCGTCGCGGAGGTGCTCGTCGGCGACAGGGAACCGACCGGCCGACTCCCGGTCACGATGCCCGACGAGCGGTGAGTCGGTCCCGACCTATCGCGCCTGCTCGGAGACCGACCGGAGTACGTCGGCCAGTTCGTCGCCCAGTCGGTCGAACAACTCCTCGCCTTTCTCTGCGCTCGCCAGCGACGGGTCGCCGATAGCGCCCGACGCGGAGTACTCCTCGAACTCCCGGTAGGTCGAGAGCGCGCCGCCGACGAGCAGGTCCTGGGTCCCGCGCTCGTACGGTTCGTCGAGGTACTCGGCGTCCGCCTCCGCCATCGTCACGAGGTCCGGGTGGAGGTGGAGCACGAGCGAGGTTTCGAACTCGCCGCCGTGGGCCATGCCGCCCACGTCGCTCTCTCGAATCTCGTCTATGAACGGTTCCGCGAGTTGGAAGTACGTCAGGCCGGTCACTTCCGCGTCGGGGTGGGACTTCCCCACCGTACTCACGACGTTGTCGATGACGGAGGCGTTGCCCCCGTGCCCGTTGACGAAACAGACACCGTCGAACCCGTTTTCGAGCGCGCTGTCGGCCACGTCCTCCAAGACCGCGAGGAGGTCCTCCAGTTCGAGCGTCAACGTGCCGCCCAGCGAGGTGTGGTGGGGCGAGAACCCTGACCAGACCGGCGGCGTCACGAGCACCGGTACGTCGTCTCCGGCGCGTTCCGCGCCGCGGTGAGCGACCGCGTCGGCCAGTAGCGTGTCGGTGGCGACGGGGAGGTGGTGACCGTGCTGTTCGATGCTTCCGACCGGTACGACGACGACCGACCCGTCGGCGCCTCCGGTCTCCCGGATTTCCCGTCGAGTCTTCGTCGCCCACGCGACGGACGAGGAACGTCCTGTTGGGAGCATGGGTACCACTGCTCGTGTCGGCCGTATATCTATTGGGGTTCCGACGGAGACCGGATTTCCGTCCGGAGTGGCCGAGCGGTTCCGTCCGGCTTCACCGGGCGAGGCGGGCGTCGAGCAGAAATGTGATGTCACAACGTACCAAAGCTTATCACGGTAGAGGCTATTAGCTAATCCGATGCCCGAGCAAAAAGTAAGCGGTCAGCGGCGCAAATTCATGAAACGCACCGGCGCATTGGCAGCGCTGCCGATGGTCGGCGGCGTCGCCGGAGCGAATCGTGGGACGAGCGCAAGCGGTCGTTCGTCGGACAAGCGAGTCGTCGGCTACTACCCCTCGTGGGCAGGCGACTACTCGCCCCGAGACGTCCCGTACGACAAACTCACGCATCTCAACTACGCCTTCCTCGAACCGAAGTCCGACGGGGAGGTCAAACTCGCTGTCAACGGCGATGCCGCGCCCGAACTCCTCGACGAGTTCCGCGCAGTGACTCACGAACAACCCGACACGTCGTTCGTGTTCTCGATACAGGCCGGGTGGTACTCCGGTCGCTTCTCCGACGCCGCGCTCACGGCCGAACGGCGCGAGCGATTCGCACGGACCGCCATCGAACTCGTGCGCCAGTACAACTTCGACGGCATCGACATCGACTGGGAGTACCCCGACGGCACGATTCGGGAGAGCGACCCCCACAACCTGACGCTCCTCCTGCGCGAAATCCGGACCCAACTCGACGCCGCCGAGCAGAAGGACGGTCAACGGTACGAGTTGAGCATGGCGGCGTCGGCCAACCCGTCGATAATCGACACGCAGGAGGTGGGCGCGTTCAGCGACGACGTGGACTACCTCAACGTGATGAACTACGACTTCCACGGGACGTGGGACGACCGGACCCACTTCAACGCGCCGCTCTACCCCGTGCCGGACGCGCCCAACGCGAAACCGGCGTTCACCGCCGACCACGCCATGCGCTACTGGGCGGGGAAACCGATAGCCAAGCGGAAACTCACCTTCGGACTCCCGTTCTACGGTCGCACCTTCGAGAGCGTGCAGAACGAACACGCCGACGACCACGGCCTGTTCCAGTCGTTCGAGGGCGGTTCTGCCCGCTCGTTCGGCGACATCGCGGAAAACCTCCGGCACGGCACCGACTACGAGTACCACTGGCACCCCGAGGCGCGCGTGCCGTGGCTCTACTCCGAGGCGGACGACGTGTTCGTCTCCTACGACGACCGCCACTCCGTCAAGGAGAAGACGAAGTACACGGTCGACAACGGCTTCGGCGGGATGATGTGCTGGGAACTCTCTCAAGACCCCGACAACGTCCTGCTGGAGACGATAGACCGACACATCTCCCACCCCTGAGCGAGTGGTGGTCCCGACCGGACGGACGGTTCGCGGCACGTTCGACTCGTCCCGAGGACTGCACTCCGGGATAGTAAAACCGCACCTCGGGAAGAAATAAAATGTGAACACAACTAGAATAATATTTATTGACTTGCATGTTGTTATCTAGGCCGTATGCCAGACGAAGAGAAATCAGCGTCGAGTAGCATCGGGCGGAAACTGACCCCGGACGCGTCGCGACGGAAGTTCCTCCGAGGGACCGGGGCGATGGCGGTGACGGGCGCACTCGCGTCGAACAGCGCACAGGCCCACGGCAGTTACGGCAACCGCGTCGTCGGCTACTACCCGGCGTGGGCTGGCGATTACTCGCCCGCCGACGTGCCTTACGACAAACTCACGCACCTCAACTTCGCCTTCGTCGAACCCCAGTCGGACGGGACTGTCGCGGTCAGCGACTCCTCGAAGCAGAGCACGCTCAGCGAGTTAGCGACGTACGACGACACGGACACCGTCTTCCTCCTCTCCATCAGTTCCGGGTGGTACTCCGGCACGTTCTCGGACGCCGCGTCGACCGCCGAGCGTCGCCAGCGGTTCGCCGAGACCGCCGTCGACCTCATGCTGAAGTACAACTTCGACGGTCTCGACTTGGACTGGGAGTACCCCGACGGGTCGGTGCGGGCCGATGACCCGCACAACTTCACGCTCCTGCTCGAGGCGTGTCGCAACGAACTCGATTCGCGGGTCGGGTCGTGGGCGCACCTGACGATGGCGGCGTCGCCCAATCCGAACATCGCCGACGACGCGTACGAGGTCGGGACCATCAGCGACTACCTCGACCACGTCAACGTCATGACCTACGACTACCACGGCGACTGGAGCGACGTCACCAACTTCAACGCGCCGTTCGACTCGCCGCCCGAGGGCCCCAGCAGTTCGAGTTGGAACACCACCAACCACATGCAACACTGGGCCGGGAAGCCGATAGCGAACGACAAACTTCTCATGGGCATGCCGTTCTACGGCCGCTCCTACACCGGCGTCTCGTCCACTAACGACGGCCTGTTCAACTCGTTCGACGCCGCGTCCTCGGAGACGTTCTACAACGTCCGGGAGAACATCAAACCGCAGTCTGACTACGAGTACCACTGGCACCCGGACGCGAAGGTGCCGTGGCTCTACTCCGCGGCGGAGAACACGTTCGTCTGCTACGACAACGTCGACTCCATCTCGAACAAGGTGGACTTCGTGAAGAACAACGGGTTCGGCGGAGCGATGTGCTGGGAGCTCTCCCAAGACCCCAGCAACACCCTCGTCGCCGCGATGCACGACCGACTCCACTGAATCGCACGACCCGCTTCGACGTTCCGACGCGACGGTCGAACGTCGCCACTGCGAGAGGACGCACCCGTTCTCGTCTTCTCTCGCGCCGCGAGTACCCCGCCGCGGACTCTACGCGTGGGCCAGTTTCAACTCGATGATGTTCTTCGCTCGCCGGAGTTCCTCCAGCAGTCGCTCGTCCGGGTCGGCGTCGATGCGACTCGACGGTCCCGAGACGCTTATCGCGCCGATTACCTGCCCGTTCTCGTTCTTGATGGCGACGGCGACGCAGCGGACACCGCGAACCCGCTCTTCGCTATCGACGGCGTACCCGGTCTCTCGGACGGTCTCCAGTTCTCTCGCGAGTTCCTCGCGGTCGGTTATCGTCTTCGCGGTCTGGGCGGGTAGCCCCCGCTGGTCGAGTATCTCTTCGACTCGGCTCTCGGGGAGGTACGCGAGGATGGCCTTTCCGAGCGCCGTGGCGTGGAGCGAGACGTGCTTCCCGGGGTAGGTGTCGAGCGGAATGGAGGTGTCGGCCTGCGCGTCGTACACGTACACGCCCTGTCCGTCCTCTTCCACGAGAAGGCTGGCAGACTCGTCCGTCTCGGCGGCCAATTCGTCGATTTCCGGCTCGGCCATCTCGCATATTTTCCGCCGGGAGCGGGCGTACTCTCCGATTTCGAGGAACCTGAGGCTGACGCGATAGGTGTTGTCGTTTCTGACGACGTACCCTCGTTGGACGAGCGTTCGGAGGTGGTTGTGGACCGTGCTGTCGGGCAAATCGAGATGGGCGGATATCTCCGTGAGGCAGGCCCCGTCGAGTCCGTGCAGGGTTTCGATGATGTCGAACGACCGGGCTGTCGTCCGAACGGGGGTGTTCGACTCGCCAGTCATTTCCTCTCTCTGAACACGTTCCGGTGGTGAGGTAATATAATTTCCTCTGTAGATATCGGTGACGTTTGTCGTAGCCATCGTTCGGCGGGATTGCATCTCGACAGTTCCCGTCACACCCGTTGGGAGTTCGAGTCTCTGAACCTTGTACGGAAATGGGTAGTATACACAATAATATCTCGTGCTATTTGCCCGGTTCCCGTCCGCGACGAGCGAACTCGTTCCGGTCGAAGCGATGAAAACGTCCGTACAGCATCGGTGTGAAATCGGAGAGATATCTGAAGTGATTATTCACCCTCTCCCGTACTGGAGACGCAAAAAAGAGTCCGATGCGACTTAGGATATATTAACACAACACGAAATTGTGAGTTAGAAATCAGAGAACGGCCGCTCGAATTAGTCTCCCTGTCGCCCGAACTGGACATCGCCGAGTGATACCGTCACACCGAACCTTATTGTGGAAGTTGTGCAATATTCCCAAGTTTCACCCGGGCGGTCGCTCCCTCGATCGCGGTCGCTGTCAGCGCGAGTCGGCGGTCTCTTCTCTCCGACGTTCGCTACCCGCCGAGCGACCGCGGGACCGGACGACGGAAGGACTTATGACCCGCGTAGCGGATAACATCACGTATGAATTCTACGAGCGAACTGACGAACACGGCCACTCTCTCGGTCGAGAACGTCGGCGGTATCGAGGAGACGGAACTCACCTTCCGTCGCGGGGTAAACGTTCTCACCGGCCGTAACGCGACGAACCGTACGTCGTCGCTTCAGGCGCTCATGGCCGTTCTCGGTAGCGACAGGGCGAGTCTGAAGGCCGACGCCGAGCGCGGGCACGTGGAACTCACTATCGACGACGACACGTACACGCGGACGCTCACGCGGACCGACGGCGACGTGGTCATGACGGGCGAACCACTGGCGGACACCTCCGTCCTCGCGGACCTCTACGCGTTCCTGCTGGAGAACAACGAGTCGCGGCGGGCGGTCGCGCGGGGCGACGACCTGCGGGAGGTCATCATGCGCCCGGTCGACACCGACGAGATACAGGCCGAAATCGACAGGCTCGAACGGGAGAAACGCCGACTCACCGACGACCTCGAATCGCTCTCTGACCTCGAACGGCGACTGCCCAAACTCGTCGAGGAGGAGACGCGTCTGGAGCGCGAACTCGAAGAGACCAGCGAGCAACTCGAAGCGAAGAAGGCCGAAATCGACGCCTCGAACGCGGACGTCGAGGAGACCCGCGCGGAGAAAGACGAGTTGGAATCGAAACTGGAGGAGTTACAGTCCGTCCGGTCGTCGCTCGAAGACACCCGCTACGACATCGAGACCAATCGGGAGAGCATCGAGCGTCTCCGCGAGGAACTCGGCGAGTATCGAGAGCGCAAGGAGCAACTCCCCGCCGCGCCGGCCGAGCGAATCGACGAACTCGACGCGGAGATCGACCGACTTCGGCGACGCAAACGGGACCTCGAATCCGACATCACCCAACTGCAGAGTATCATCCAGTTCAACCAGGATATGCTGGACGACTACGAGTCGGACGTTCTCGAAACGCTCGGTGATACCGGAGCGGCGAGCGGCGACGGAGTGACCGACCAACTGCTCGGCGACCGACAGGAAGTGACCTGTTGGACGTGCGGGAGTAGCGTCGAACGTGATCAGATAGACTCGACGACCGAGCAGATTCGGGAGTTCCAATCGACGAAACGCGACGACCGTCGCGAACTCGAAACCCGGATTTCGGAACTGGTCTCCGAGCGAGACGAACTCGAAGACCGACTGCAGACGCGCGAACGACTGGAGGAACAGATCGAAGAGTCGGAGTCCGAACTCGCGGACCGCGAAGAGCGAGTCGAGGAACTGCGAATCGAACGCGAGGGTCTCGAAGCGGAACTCACGACGCTGAACGACGAGGTGGAGTCGCTGCGGAGCGACGACTACGACGAGATTCTGGACCTCCACCGCGAGGCGAACCAACTCGAATTCGAGTGCGACCGCCTGAGAGACGAGCTATCGGAGGTCCGCGAGGAGATAGCGCAGGTCGAGGACGAACTCGACGACCGGGAGGCACTCGAAGCGGAGCGAGACGACATCGACGCGGACCTCGAAGAGTTGCGGACCCGCGTCTCGCGCATCGAACGAGACGCCGTCGAAGCGTTCAACCAGCACGTGGCGGAACTGCTCGACGTTCTCGACTACTCGAACCTCGACCGCATCTGGCTCGAACGAACCGAGACCGAAGTCCGCGAGGGCAGGCGGAAAGTCTCGAAGACGACGTTCGACCTCCACGTCGTGCGAAGCACCGAGTCGGGCACCGCCTACGAGGACACCATCGACCACCTGAGCGAGAGCGAGCGCGAGGTGACGGGTCTCGTGTTCGCGCTCGCCGGATTCCTCGTCCACGACGTTCACGAACGAATCCCGTTCATGCTGTTGGACTCGCTGGAGGCAATCGACTCCGAGCGCATCGCAGCGCTCGTCGAGTACTTCGAGTCCTACGTGGACTACGTGGTCGTCGCCCTCCTCCCCGAGGACGCCGACGCTCTCCCGGACGATTACGAACGAATCACCGACATTTAGCGGGAACTGCCAGTTCTTCTACCCGAACCCCAACGTTACCTTCGAGACACGCCGACTACGTTACGGAAAATTCGAGGCGAAAGCCTCGCCCTTCAGAGCGGGGATGAAGCCGACCAACAGTATTCAACCGCCAACGATGGCATAGACGGGATTCCAACACAATGTATAAGCCGTCTAACCGTGATAGTATGTATAGATGGTAAAGAGTACCCGTCACGCGAAGTACGAACTCTACTACCACATAGTGTTCGTGCCGAAATATCGGCGTTCGCACCTGACGGGGAAGACGAAGGAACGTCTCGAAGCCATCTTCGCGGAAATCTGTGAAGACAAAGACCTCGAACTGGCCGAATCCGAGGTCATGCCCGACCACATACACCTGTTCATCGGGAGTCCACCGAAGAACGCCCCGTCACTCATCGTCAACTGGATCAAGGGCATCTCCGCGCGGAAGTACAACCAGCGATACGACGACCACGTGAAGTGGACTCGTTCGTACTACGTCGGAACAGCGGGAAGCGCCTCGAAGGGCGCTGTCGAACAGTACATCGCTGAACAGGAAGGTGACGACGAATGAAGCGCGTCAACACCTTCGAGGTCGTTCCACAGACCGAGAACGACAAAGAGTGCCTCCTACAGCTACTCGACGCCTCCGCCTCTCTGTGGAACGAACTGACCTACGAACGTCGTCAAAACTACTTCGATGACGGCGACGTGTGGGACACTTCCGAGTACCGAGGACGCTACAACGGCGTCGTCGGTAGCGCAACCGTCCAACAGGTCACGCGCAAGAACAGCGAAGCGTGGCGGTCGTTCTTCGCCCTCAAAGAGAAAGGAGAGGACGCCAACCCGCCGTCGTACTGGGGCAACGAGGAGGACGGACGCGAACTCCGTACCTACATCCGAAACAACCAGTACACGATTCAGTGGGGGAAGCGTAGCCGTCTTGAAATCCCTGTCGGGCAAGAACTGAAAGACGAATACGGGCTCGGATACCACGAACGACTCCGCCTCGAAGTCCGAGGCAACCCGAAGTGGGACGGCAAACAGGGTCGTCTGGAACTTGAGTACGACGAGGTTAGCGACACGTTCAGGGCTTTTCAACCAGTCACCGTTCCTGATTCTCGACTGGATTCACCACTGGCTTCTCACGAAGCCGCCCTCGACGTTGGCGCGAACAATCTCGTCGCCTGTTCCACGACTACTGGGAACCAGTACCTCTACGACGGTCGGGAGTTGTTCGGACGGTTCCGCGAGACGGTAGACGAAATCGCCCGTCTACAGTCGAAACTCCGAGAGGGACGCTACAGTTCCAAGCGGATTCGACGGCTATACCGACAGCGAACGAAGCGCCGTGACCACGCACAAAACGCGCTGGTGCGCGACCTCGTTGAACGGCTGTACGACGAGGGCGTGGCGACGGTGTACGTGGGCGACTTGACCGACGTGCTGGAAACGCACTGGTCGGTCAGGGTGAACGAGAAGACGCACAACTTCTGGGCGTTCAAGAAGTTCATCCACCGTCTTGCGTGTGTCTGTGAGGAGTATGGCATCTCTCTCGAAGCCGAGTCGGAAGCATGGACGAGTCAGATGTGTCCCGAGTGTGGCGACCACGAGGAGACGGTTCGCCACAGGGAGACGCTGACGTGTCCGTGCGGATTCGAGGGACACGCCGACCTCACGGCGTCAGAGACGTTCCTTCGAGAAAACAGCAATGCGGAAGTCAGGCCGATGGCACGGCCCGTGCGATTCGAGTGGGACGACCACGACTGGTCGGGGAAACCGCACCCTCACGAAAGTCCCAAAGAAGTGCGCACAAACCCGCAAGTTGCCTCCGTGGGTCGGTAGCCGAACCTCCAACGGAGGAATCCTCGCGCTTTAGCGCGGGGAGGATGTCAAACTCCGTCGGTGTCGTTCGAAACCGCGGAGAGTCTCGGACCTCGTTACGGACCCCGAAGTTCCCGGCGTTTGTACAGGTACGCGGGGATTATCAGGACGGGGAACAGCAGCGACCCGACGAGGTAGAGGCCCACGTCGGGTTGCCACCCGGTCGTTACGTCTTCGAGATACTGCGAGTCGAGGTACATCGCAGCCGGGCCGAGGAGGTATCCCGCGACGAGAAACGCGAGCGACATTCTGTAGAGTCCGACGACCAGCAGGAATGCCGATAGATAGACGCCGTAGTGCCACCGACTCCAGTGTTCGGAGTGGGCGTCGAACTTCTCGACGGTCGCTTCGGAGTCCCCGCCGTAGGCGAGAGTGTCCGTCCAATCGGTCGCCTCCTCGGACTCCTCGTTGCGCGGACTCCCTTGGGGTGCCATATGCTCTCAAGGAGGTGTGCGGACAAAAGGTTTCGTTCTGAAAGCGAGCATCGGAACGATGTATCAGTCCAAGAAGATAGAAGTAATTAGAATACAGTCATCGTTCGGACCAGTACACCAATTACTCGTTTATCGGGCATTATCGACTGTAAGCTAAGTATAAGAGCAAACAAGTCACGCCCCCTTCGACCTGAGAATTACGGATGAATTTTGCGAAGATACTAAATAATACTGCGAGAGTGAAGTACAATATCGTATTGTGGTCCGATTTCTATCGTGTTTCGTAGCAATAGGGCTGTAATAACACGAATGAAACAAGTGTGCTTTTCGACCACAGTATTTACAATTATTTCTGTTTGTCGCGGAGGTGGACGAACCCTCTCGCAAACAGATTACTCCGCTCTCCGTACATTTCATCTCCCCGAACGAATGCGGAATCTATAAGGCGACTGACTACTTCTCACACTCGCACCCGCGCTCGGTTAGCAGATCGACGATACCGCGTTGCGTCCCGCAGTCCTCGCAGAAGACGTTGACGTCGACGAAGACGTCGAAGTCGCCGACCGATATCAGACCCTTGTCGGAGAGCTTCCGTAGGCTCTGCTCCGAGACGGCGGTCAACCGGCTCTGTAACCGTTGCACGCTGTCGAGGGTCTTGTCCACGCGTTCGCGCTCTTCGGTCTCGGACTGCCATTCGGCGTCGCGGTACTCCGTGAGATAGGTGTGGACCGCCTGATGGGAGACGAAGTTCCGTTGCAGTTCCTCGACCGCCACGCCCTCGCGTTCGAGCGTCGATTCGGCCTCCGTTCTGTTGCCCGCGCTCGTCTCGTCGTCGGTCAGGAGGCGGTAAAAGTTCTCGACCTCGCCGTCGAGGGGACTCATCCCGGCGTCCTCCATCGCCGTCCGCAGCAACGCCTGGTTCAGGTGGGCCGCCAGCTCGCGCAAACTCCGCTGGTCGTCGCCCTGGTCGGTCCACGACGCGACGAGTTCGTCGCCGGTTCCGTTCAATCCGTACTCCCTGATGACACGGGCAACTTTACTCCGTTGTCCGCTCGACGTTTGCTCGGTCTCCTCGTCGGATTCCATTTCTGGATACTCTACGTCGTCCAGATAAAAAAGGTACGCAGTTACGATTCGACGGCTCTCTACCGACGCATCGAAACCGCGTAGCGGTAGCGTATTGGAGAACCCCGGTGTCGGTGGCAGGTGCGGATACGAAACTGAGGTTCGATACGTGTTTTTCCGCGAAATTGTCGAACTGTCCCTCCCGAAACTTTACCTTCGGGGGCGTTATCTGTCCACTCCAATGTCGGACTTCGACAAGACGGACTGGACGAACCCCGCCAAGATCGACCGACCGTACGAAGGAATCGAACGACGCGTCCTCTCGTACACGGACGAACTGATGCTCGTCCACTACACGGTGGCGGAGGGCGCGGTGTTCCCGGAACACGAACACGACGAGACGGTGCAAGCCGTGTTCGTCGTCGAGGGTTGCGTCGAACTCTTCGGCGACAGAGAAGGACAGTTGGCCGCCGGTGATTCGTTCGTCGTCCATCCCGGAGTCCGTCACGGCATCGAAGGCGTCGCTCCTCGGACGCAGTTGATAGACGCCTTCAACCCGCCCATCGAGCGCTATCGTGAGTAGCCGATGTAGACATCGTTGCGCCGTACTCGTCCGTGGTATTACGGCCCCGTCGAGAACCTCACGACGCTCGGTCCGCCCTTCCCTTTACAGAGTTATACGCGTAAAGGATTGTGATAGGATAACAGGCAACTAAAAACTCGACCGTTAGCAATAATGTGGTGTTCGGGACGTATCTGTCGGACTCTGGGACCCGGCGTTCCGGAGCAGCACTTCCGCGTCTGCGGAACGACGGCGGAAAGCGGTAATCGGGTCCGGAGACGGGTCACGAGTACTTCAGGTTCAGTTCGAGTTCGTTGGCCGTCCCGAGCAGAAGGTTCGGAATCTCGCGGTCGAACCACTCGCCCTTCATCCGGTGGGTCGGTCCGGAGACGCTGAGCGCACCCACCAGTTCGTCGGCACCGTCCATGACCGGAACGCCGACTGCGCGCAGTCCTTCCGTACTCTCCTCCTTGTTGACGGCGTACCCCTGCTCACGGATGGTACTCAGTTCCTCGAAGAGTTCGTCCCGGTCCGTAATCGTGTTCTCCGTGAGCGCCGGGAGTCCCCACTGGTCGAGAATCTCCTCGACTCGACTCTCGGGCAGGTTCGCGAGGACGGACTTCCCCGACGCGGTCGAGTGGAGATAGATGCGATTCCCGAGTCCGGAGTCGGTCCAGACGGCGCGTTCGCCCGTCTCCCGATAGAGGTAGACGCCCCGGCCGTACTCCTCGATGATGAACTGGCAGCGCTCCTCGGTCTCCTCGGCCAGTTGTTTCACCTTCGGTTTTATCAGGTTGAAGGCCTCCCTCCGTTCCTTCACGGCCTCGCCCAACTTCAGGAACTTGGACCCGACCAGATACTCGTCGCCCTCTTTGACCACGTATCCCATCTCGTACAGCGTCGAGAGGTGACTGTGGACCGTGCTGTTCGCCAGTCCGAGGTGGTCGGCCAGTTCCGTCACCCGCGCACCGTCCAACTCTTCGAGACCTTCGATGATAGTGAACGCCGTCTCGGTCGTCTTGACCGTCCGACCGCCCCCGTCATGGTCTATCATACCTATACCAACTTTCTGGCCGGAGCTACTTATAGTTCGGTCCTCGCGAACCACTGTTCGGTCCCGAACGCCGCTTTCAGTTAAATAGTGATTGGCGCGATAGCGCTACTGTTCGGCTAATGGCCAGTAGAACCCCGATTTAGGCTCGAGGTGTTCGATTCGCTGACTGCGAAACCGAATCGGGACCGATATTGTCAATAGATATCACAACACACGCTCGACGAGCGCTATATCGGCCAAAAACCGTAAAAGACGGAGCGGGACCGCTTCGAGACCTACCGCCGTCCGATTCGGCGTCGCCGAATGGTCCGTCTCAGTCGACGTCTTCGGGTTGGGTTCCGACCCCTTCGATCCACCCCGGCGGCTTTGCGGCACTCGGTTGCGCGTGTTCGCGCTTCAGCACCATCGGCGTCCGTTCGAGCGACAGGACGAGGTCGTCGTTCTGGTTGTACGCGCGCAGTTCGGTGGTAACGATTCCGACGTGGTCTCGCGAATCGCTCTCGCGTTTGTCGAGAACTTCGCTCTCGGCGAATATCGTGTCGCCGTGGAACACCGGCGCGTGGTGTCGGATGTCGTCGTAGCCGAGGTTCGCCGTGGCGTTCTGCGAGACGTCGATGACGCTCATCCCGACGGCCAGCGCGATGACGAACGTCCCGTCCACGAGGCGCTCGCCGAACTCCGTCTCGGCGGCGTACGCCTCGTTGAAGTGCATCGGGTTGAGGTTCATGCTGACGTTCGTGAACCAGACGTTGTCGGTCTCGGTCACGGTCCGCCCGTAGGGATGCTTGTAGACGTCGCCCACCTCGAAGTCCTCGTAGAAGCGCCCTTGCCATCCCGAGACGAGTCGTCGTGAGTCATCGTCGCTTCGCTCCGTTGCGCCTCGGTCGTCGCTGTCGGAGTCGTCGGTGTCTACCATCGTATCACGGATAGAACTCGCCGAGGCGATACTAAAACTTTCGCGCGGCCGTCAGTACGAACGGGGGAGTCCGAGGACGTTCTCGCCGATGTAGTTCAGCGCGAGTTGCTGGGTAATCGGGACCAACCGCGTCAACCGCGCCTCCCGGAAGTAGCGCTCGACGTCGTACTCCGTCGCCACGCCGAACCCGCCGTGGGTCTGCACCGCGGCGTCCGCGGCCTCGAAGCAGGCCTCCGCGGCGAGGTACTTCGACATGTTGGCGCGCGCGCCGATCTCCTCGCTCGACCCGCCGGTCGCGTCGGCGGCGTCGTAGGTCATCTGCTTGGCGGCCTGCACGCGGGCGTGAGCGTCCGCCAGCGGATGCTGGATGGACTGGTTCTTCCCCACGGGTCGGCCGAACACCTCGCGCTCGTTGGCGTACTCGACCCCCCGCTCCACGGCTAACTCGCCGAGGCCGACGCACTCGGCGGCGATGACGAGGCGTTCCTCGTTCAGACCGTCCAGCACCTGATAGAACCCCTCGCCTTCCTCTCCGATGAGGTACTCCTCGGGCACGCGGAGGTCCTCGAACCAGAGTTCGTAGGAGTGAACGAACTCGCTGACCGACTTCGATATCTCCTCCATCTCCAGCGCGCCCTGCGCCAGCGCGTCGTCGAGGTCCACGAGAAACATCGAGATACCGCGAGTGGACTTCTCGACTTCGGACTTGGGCGTCGTGCGGGCGACGAGGACGAGATAGTCGCTCTGGTCCACCCGCGAGGTCCATATCTTCTGTCCGTTCACGACGTACTCGTCGCCGTCCTTCTCCGCCCGGGTTTCGATGGACGTCGAGTCGGAACCGGCGTTGGGTTCGGTCAGTCCGAACGCCTGTATCGAGGCCTCCCCGTCGGCTACCTTCGGCAGCAGTTCCGACTTCAGTTCCTCGCTGCCGTACTCGACCAGCGGGACGGTGTTGTAGATGCCGCCGTGGACCGCCTGCGCGGCGCTGAACCCGCCGCCGTTGGCCGCTATCTCCTCCATCATCACCACGACCTCGCTCGTCTCCATGCCCGCGCCGCCGTACTCCTCCGGAATGAGCGCCGCCATCCACCCGTTGTCTATCAGTTCGTCCACGAACTCGCGGGGGTAGGTTCCCTCCTGTGCCCGGTCGCGCCAGTACGCGCGGTCGAAGTTGTCGCATATCTCTCTGATGCTTCGACGCACGAGGCGCTGCTGCTCGGAGAGCGGGATGGTGTCCCTGAAGCGATGAGCCATCGCATGGATGTGGGGCGGCCCGGAGTATAATTCCGAGGGTTACCGAGTCCGGACCAGCGCGTCCACCACCGCGACCCCCGATTCGCGAACCAGCACCGGGTTGAGGTCGAGTTCGTCGAGCGACTCGCACTCCGCCGCGAGGTCCCCGACGCGAGCGAGGAGTTCGGCCAGCGCACTCGCGTCACCGTCAGACTGCTCCAAGAGCGCGTCGAGGCGCGTCTCGGCGATAGCGTTCGCCGCCTCCGCCGCCGTGAACGGCGGAACCAGCAGCGACCGCTCGTCGAACTGCTCGACGAGCGTCCCGCCCGGTCCCACCGCGACGAGGGGGCCGAACTCGGGGTCGGTGGAGACCCCCGCCAGCGCCTCTACGCCGTCTTCGACCTGCGACTGAACCAGCACGCCCTCTATCTCGGCGTCGGGGACCGCCTCGCGGACGCTCGACAGTATCGCCTCGTAGGCGTCGCGGGCGTCGGCCGCGCTGCGCACGTCGGTCCGGACGCCGCCGACGGTGGACCGGTGGGGGACGTCGGCCGAATCGACCTTGAGGACGACCGGGAAACCGAGGTCAGACGCGACCGTCGCCGCTTCGTCCGGTCCCTCGACCAGTCGCGTCTCGGCGGTCTCGACGCCGAACGCCGAGAGGAGGTCGGCGGACTCGCGCCACGTCAGGGTCCGTCCCGAGGGCACCTCGACGTCGCGCCGGTCGCTCTCGGACAGTCGGTAGTTCTGCGGCGGCCTGTTCGCGAGGTCGTCCCGGTTCGACCCGAACTCGACCAGCGAGGCGAGCGCGTCCATGCACCGGCCGGGGTCGTAGAACAGCGGCACTTCTTCGCGAACTCGCTCGTAGGGCTGGGGGTCGGCGAGTTCGTCGGGGTCCTTGCGGCCGGTCCAGAGGAAGAGGACGGGGTCGTCCGCGGCGTCGGCGACCGCGAGCAGGTCGTCGGCGATGTCCTCGGCGCGTTCGTCGACCGCCGAGAGACCGACCGCGAACACGTAGGCGTCGTACGCGTCGTCCGCGAACAGGGCGTCGGCGATTTCCGGGAGGTGGTCTGCGCCGTAGCCTCTGATGTCCACGGGGTTGTGGAGTTCGCCGAAGGTCAACAGTCCCTCCATGTCGAGCAGTCGGCGCTCGGTCTCCCCCTCCAACGGCGGCACGTCGAGGCCGCGTTCGCTCGCCATGTCCGCGAGCAGACTCGCCAGTCCGCCGCTCGTGGAGGCGACGCAGACGCGGTTCGACTGCGGCGGGTCGAACGCCGCGTGCGCGCTGGCGCGACCCAGCAGGTCGGGGATGTCGGGCACCTGTTGGACACCGACCTGCTCGCAGACGGCGTCCCACGCCTCGTCGGTGCCGACCAGCGACCCCGTGTGGGACATGGCCGCGCTCTCTGCCGCCGCCGAGCCGCCTATCTTGACCGCGAGGACCGGCGTTCCCCCGCGGACGGCGGCCTCGGCCGCTTCCATGAATCGTCGGGGGTGGTCGAGTCCCTCGACGTACACGCAGATGACGTCCACCGCCGGGTCGGCCGCCATGTACTCGACGTAGTCCGTGAGCGTCTGGTCGGCCTCGTTGCCGGTCGAGACGATGTGGGAGAACGCGAGGTCTTCGTCGGCGGCGCGCTCGAAGAAGGTCGTGAACGCCAGCGCCCCGGAGTGGCTGACCAGTCCGACGTTGCCCGGTTCCGGCTTTCGCGAGCAGGTGCTGGTCAACACCGTCCCCTCGCGGGCGTTCGCCAGTCCGATGCAGTTGGGACCGCACACCCGAACGTCGTGTTCGGCGGCCGCCTCGGCCAGTTCGGCCTGCAGTCGAGCGCCCTCGTCGTCGGCCTCCGCGAACCCCGCGGTGATGACGAGCGCGGCCGGGACGTCCATCTCGCCCGCCGCGGTCACCACGTCCACGACGTACTCCCGCGGGACGCTGACGACCGCCAAGTCCACGACTTCGGGCACGTCCGCGATGGTGTCGTAGCAGGTCCGGTCCCACGCCTCGTCGCGACTCGGATTGACCGGATACACCGTCCCGTCGTAGCCGTAGTCGAGGAGATTGTCCATCAACTGCGAGGAGTACCACGAGTCGGGACTGGCCCCGACGACGGCCACCGACTCGGGCGCGAACAGCGGGTCGAGGTCGGGGCGCTCGGGGTTCGCTCGGTCAGTCATTCCCCACAGCACCCCCGAACGCTCCGTCCGCGCGCCACTCGTCCAGCGTGGTCTGGTCGGCGGCCACGTCCGCGAACACCTCGTCGGTGTGCTCGCCCAATCGCGGCGCGGGACTCCGAATCTCGGTCTCGAAGTCGGGGAAGTTGACCGGGTGGCCGGGGAGGACGACCTCGCCTCCGTCGGGGTCGTCGTGTTCTCGGACGAGGCCCCGCGCCTCCGCCTGCGGGTGGTCAACCACGTCGCCGACGTCGTTGAGCGGGCCGTTCGGGAACCCGTGCTCGGTCAGCGCCGAGAGCCAGTGGTCGGTCGAGCGCTTCGCGAACTCCTCCTGAATTATCGCGGTGACCGCCTCGGCGTTCGCGGCGCGCTCGTCGTTGGTCGGGTACTGCCGGAGTTCCTCGCGGCCGACCACGTCCACGAAGTCGTCCCACCGCTCGTCGCTCGGGACGCCGGTCACGACGTGGCCGTCGGCCGTCTCGAACAGTTGGTACGGCACGAGCGACTGGTGGGAGGTCCCCTGCGGGCCGGGCACCTCGCCGGTCATCGAGTTGAAGGTCAGATACTCGTTCATCACGCTGACGATGGCGTCGAAGAGGCCGACGTCGAACTTCCCGACGAACTCGCCGTCGTCGTCTCCTTCGGTTCCGGCCCGCCGGTCGCGCTCGTGGAGTCGGGCCAGCACGGCGACGGCGGCGAACATCCCCGCGCTCAGGTCGCCGATGGCCTGCCCGACCTTCACCGGGTCGCCGCCCTCGGGACCCGTCACGCTCATGATGCCGCCCTCCGCCTGCAGGATGAGGTCGAGGCCCTTCTTCTCCTTGGAGGGCCCCGTCTCGCCGTACCCCTTGATGGAGGCGTAGATTATCTCCTCGTTCACCTCCCGGACGTCCTCGTAGCCGATGCCGAGTTTGTCGGTGACGCCGTAGCCGAAGTTCTCGACGAAGACGTCCGCGTCGGCGAGCAGGTCGAGGGCCGCCTCCCGTCCGGCGTCGGCCTTCAGGTCGAGCGTGACGGACTTCTTGTTCCGGTTGTTCGCCATGAAGTAGCCCGACTTGCCCGCCGGACCCGGCCCTTGGTCGCGGGCCGGGTCGCCGACGCCGGGGCGCTCGATTTTCACGACTTCCGCCCCGAGGTCGGCCAGTAGCGCCCCGCAGAAGGGTCCGGCACGGTGTGCAGTCATCTCTACGACGGTCAGGTCCGACAGCGGTCCCTGCTTCGTCATGGCGTAGCAACGCGACCCCGAGGACAAAAAGATTTGCCGGGGCTACTCCTCGTTGAACTCGTCCACGAGATTCCGGCGCTCGTCGGTGGCGAACTGCTCCCACCAGAGGTCGGCCTCGTACTCCCTCGCGGCGTCGATGTCGGGCGCGTCGGCGGCCTGATTGATGGCCTTCTTCGAGTTCTTGACCGCGCTACGGCCGGTGCTCTGAATCGCGTCCACGATTCCGGCGACCTTCTCGTCGAGGTCCTCCGACGGGACAACGTGATTGACCAGTCCGATGCGGTGGGCCTCCTCGTCGTCGATGAACCCGGCCGTGAGGACGAGTTCCTTCGCCTTGGCTTCGCCGACGAGTTGGACCGCGCGGTAGTTCGACCCGCCGGTCGGAATCTGGCCGATGTTGCAGGTGGGGACGCCGAACTGCGACCCCTCGGCGGCGACCCGCATGTCGCAGTACATCGCGAGAATCAGGCCGCCGCCCGCGCAGTAGCCGTCTATCTTGGCGATGACGGGCGCGTGGAGGTCGAGGGGCGCGCGGTAGATGTCGTAGAATAGGTCCTGCCGGTCCTTCTGTCGGGGGTCGTGTTCCTCGGCCGGTCCCGCGTACTGCTCGATGTCGGCACCGGCGGAGAAGGCGTCCTCGCCCTCCCCGGTGACGACCACGGCGTCGATGTCGCGGTCGAGTTGGAGTTCGGCGAACGCCCGCTGGAGGTCGAGCATCACCTCGGTGTTGAGGGCGTTGTACTTCTCGGGCCGGTGGAACTCGATGGTGGCGACGCCGTCGGCGACGTCCACCGTGATACTGTCGTAGGCGCTGTAGAAGCTCATACACCGAACGAATACAGAATCGGCCGAGAAAGAACTTTGGGTGAGATTCACTCTCGCCGTCTCCGGTCTCGGAGTCCGGAACTCTCCGGTTTCGCGCCCCGACGCTCTCGCCGTCCCCGTCTCTATCCCCATCCGCAGAAACCTTATCGTGAAGTCCGCCCCACTGGAGAGTATGGCACCAATCGCCACGGAGACGCTCCGCGAGGAGACGGCGGTCCTCGCGTTCGACCTCTGGGACACGCTGCTCGACCGCGAATCGACGCTCGTCCCCGCGCTCGCGGACCTCCTCGACGCCCACGGGAGCGACTACGACCCCGAGATTCTGCTCCGGCGCTATCTGGCGATGCACTTCCGCGACTCGATGATAGATTCGCTGATTCCCGGCCCGCACACGCCGTTCAAGGAGATCAGTCGGCGCGCGCTCGCCTACCGCCTCGACCAACTCGGTCTCGACGTGCCGGACGAGGCGGTGCGGGACGTCATCAGGCAGTGGAAGCAACTCGAACCGTACTCCGACGTGGACGCCGCCCTCGAGGCTCTCGGTGATGAGTACGCGCTGGTCGGACTCTCGAACGGCGACCCCGACATGCTCGCGGCGGTCCGCCCGAACTTCGAGACGGACCTCGACGGCGTCGTCTCGGTCGCGGAGGCGGGCGCGTACAAACCGCACCGCGCCTCCTACGACCTGTGTTGTGACCGATTCGACGTCGCCCCGCACGAAGTGACGTTCGTGACCGCCCACACCTTCGATTTGGTCGGTGCGAAGGCGGTGGGCATGCGCGGCGCGTTCCTCAACCGCCACGAGAACCCCTTCGGCGGGTGGCCCCAGAGACCGGACCTGATAGTCGAGGACACCGAGCAGTTGGCCGAGGCGTTGCTGTGAGGACCAGCCACAGCGTCGCGTCTTCCCGCTACTCGACAGATTGGGCGTACCGCGTGATTCGGTCGCGCCAGTCCTGCGGAATCGGGCGCGAGTCGCCAGTCTCGCGGTCGAACACGACCTGTACCGTCTCGGCCGTCGCGGCGACGCCCTCCCCGGTTCGAATCTCGTACTCCATCGGGATGCTCGACTCGCCGAGGTCGCCGACGCCGAGCGCGACCGTGACCCTCTCGTCGGCCGTGATGGGCCGCTGGTACGCTATCGAGAGGTTCACCAGCACCGTGTCCGCCTCCGGGAGGGGTACGTCGATGATATCGGCGTAGTAGTCGGCGCGCGCCTGCTCCAAGTACGTGGCGTAGACGGCGTTGTTGACGTGACCCATCGCGTCGAGGTCCCGGAATCGAACGTCGAGTTCGGTCGTGTACTCGTAGTCCGCCATGCTTCAGTTACGCATCCGCCGCGGATTTATATCCTCGCCGCGCGGCGGATGTCTCGACCCAGACGGCGGCGGTACTCGAACTGCGACGGCGAACTGAGAGACGCGTTCCCGAGGCGACCGGTCCTTATATCTACGTACGGAGATATCGTAGTCGTATGAACCAACGTCCACGAGTCGGCGGGCGGTTACGGGCCGTCGCGGAGTCGTCGCCGGTCGGGAAGCGGAGGCGGAGTCAGCGATGACCGGGACCGACTCCGCCCGCCCGCTGGACGGCGTCCGAGTCCTCGACTGCACCCAGATGCTCTCGGGACCGTTCGCGACCCAGTTGCTCGCGGACCTCGGGGCCGAAGTCGTCAAAGTCGAGCGCCCGGACGTCGGCGACATCACGAGGGCCGTGGGGCCGACGGTGGGCGACTCGGACGTTTCGAGTTACTTCGCGTCGCTCAACCGCGGCAAGCGCAGCGTCGAACTAGACCTCTCGACCCCGGCGGGCGCGGCGGCGTTCGAGCGCCTCGCCGCCGACGCCGACGTCGTCGTCGAGAACTACCGGCCCGGCACCATGGCGGAGTGGGGCCTCGGCTACGACGACCTCCGAGAGGTCAACGACGACCTCGTCTACTGCTCGATATCGGGCTTTCTGGAGGGTCCGAACCGCGACCTCGCCGCGTTCGACATGGTCGTGCAGGCGCTGAGCGGGAGCATGAGCGTGACGGGGCAGGCCGACGGTCCACCGGCACGCCCCGGAATTCCAATCGGCGACATCTGCGCGGGGATGTACGCCGCGCTCTCGGTCGTGACCGCGCTGTCGGTGCGTGACCAACACGGCGGTCAGCGCGTCGAAGTCCCGATGTTCGAGGGACTCGTCTCGTGGCTGACCGAGCGCGCCGGTCGGACGCTGGCTACCGGCGACCCGTACCCGCGGATGGGGACCGCTCACCCCTCGCTCGCGCCGTACCGCGCGTTCGAGACGGCCGACGGGTGGTTCGCCGTCGCCGTGGGGAGCGAGGGGACGTGGGACGCGCTCTGCGACGCCATCGACCGCCCGGACCTCGCCGACGACCCGCGGTTCGAGACCAACGCCGACCGGGTCGCACACCGCGAGGAGTTGACAGCGGAACTCGAACCGCTGTTCGCCGAGCGGTCGGCCGAGGCGTGGTTCGACCTGTTCCGCGAGCGCGGCGTCCCCGGCGCACCGGTCCGGGACACCGCCGAGGTGTTCGAGGACCCCCAACTCCGCGAGAGCGACGTGACCGCCAACCTCTCGCTCGGCGGTATCGACATGCCGCTGGTCCAGTTCCCGGCACGCTTCTCCGGTCTCAGCACCGGGACCGACCGAGTACCGCCGCGACTCGGCGAACACACCCGCGAGGTCCTCGACGACGACGCGCTCGAAGCGGTCGAAAGCGACGGGGAGTGATGGCCCGCGGCGCGTCTCGGTAGACTCGCCGACGACGCTCGCCATCGCTGTGCGGTTTGCTATCACGGGGAAAGTTTCAGGACGGTGGCTTCCGACGTGGAGAGCATGGAAGTCGAAAGCGTCGAAGCGATTCCGCTGCGCAGAGACCTCGGTGAACGGTTCGCCAACGCCCAGAAGTGGATCGACAGCCGCGAGTACTGCCTCGTCCGGGTCGAGGCCGACGACGGGACGGTCGGGTGGGGCGAGTGCTGGGGACCGACCGCGGGCAACCGCGAACTCGTCGAGGAGTACGTCTCGCCGTGGCTCAGCGGCCGGGACCCCCGAAACGTCGAGCAGATTCACGACGACCTCGTGTACAGACTCCGGTCGTCGTACCACTCTTACGTCCCCGCCAGCGTCGTCAGCGGCGTGGACATCGCGCTGTGGGACCTCTACGGGAAGGCGGTCGGCCAACCCGTCTCCGCGCTCGTCGGCGGTCGCCGCCGCGACCGGGTGCGGGCGTACGCGACCGGCCACTTCTGGGGCGACGTCGAGGACTTCGAGACGCTCCGGGCCGACGTGGTCGAGGAGGCCGAGGGCCACGTCGCGGCCGGGTTCGACGCGCTCAAGAACAAGATCGGTCTCGCGCGCCACTTCGGGTGGGGTCCCGAGAAGGACGTGGAACTCGTCCGGGCCATCCGGGACGCGGTCGGCGACGACGTGCGCCTGATGACCGACGCCAACCACGCCTACGACGTCGCCGACGCCCGGCGCGTCGCCGAAGGACTGGCGGACCTCGACGTCCACTTCTTCGAGGAACCCGTCCCGCCGCGCAACGTCGAGAACTACGCCGCGATAAACGAAGAGGTGGAGGTCCCGCTCGCGGGCGGCGAATGCTGGGCGTTCCAGCACGAGTTCGACCGCGTCCTCGACGCGGGGGCGGTGGGGTACGTCCAACCGGACGTCACCAGCGCGGGCGGCATCACCTCGACCCGGCGCGTGGCGACGATGGCCGACGCCGCGAACGTCCAGTGTCTGCCCCACGTGTTCGGGAGCGCCGTCGCGCTGGCGGCCAGTCTCCAGATACTGGCGACGATTCCCGGCGACCCGATGCTGGAGTTCGACCGCACGCCGAATCCGATTCGGGAGGACCTCGCGGTCGAACCCATCACCAACGACGGGAACGCGGTGCCGATTCCGGACGCGCCCGGTCTCGGCGTCGAAATCGACCGTGACGTGCTGGCGGAGTTTCGGGCCGACGCGTAGCGCGGCAGTCGAGTACGGCGTTCACGAACCGGCACTGCGTTCACAGAACCGGCGCTCGGAGAGCGCGAGGCCCGGCCGACCCAATGCCGCATCCGACCGAGGTTTTTTACGGTATTTCTCCGATTGGTGGTGTATGGCATACGAGATAGCCACGATTCCAGGCGACGGTATCGGTCCGGAAGTCGTCGATGCGGCGCTCCCGCTGTTCGAGGACGCCGCCGACGCGGCGGGGTTCTCCTTCGAGACCGAACGCTTCGACTGGGGGAGCGAACGCTACGTCGAAGAGGGCGCGATGATGCCCGACGACGGTCTCGACAGACTGGAGTCCTCCGACTCGATTCTACTGGGGGCGGTCGGCCACCCCGAGGTACCCGACCACGTCACGCTCCACGGCCTGCTGTTGCCCATCCGGAAGGGGTTCGACCAAGGCATCTGTAAGCGCCCCTCGGTGCTGTTCGACGGCATCGAGAGTCCGCTCCGGGGCTACGAGGGCGGCGACATCGACTTCGTGGTGTACCGCGAGAACACCGAGGGCGAGTACGCCGACGTCGGCGGCCGCGAACACCTCGGGTTCGACAACGACGTGGCGGTCCAGAGCGGCGTGTTCACCCGCGACGCGACCGAGCGCATCGTCCGCGCCGCGTTCGACGCCGCGACCGAGCGCGAGGGGAAGGTGACCAGCATCACGAAGTCGAACGCGCAGGCCCACAGCATGGTGTTCTGGGACGACATCGTCGAAGAAATCGGCGACGAGTACCCCGGCGTCGAGGTGGAACGCCTGCTGGTTGACGCCGCGAGCATGGACTTCATCCGGCGGCCCGAGCAGTTCGACGTGGTGGTGGCCTCGAACCTCTTCGGCGACATCCTGACCGACATCGGGGCCATCGTCACCGGGAGCATGGGACTCGCGCCCTCCGCGAACATCAACCCGGAGGGCGAGTACCCCTCGATGTTCGAACCGGTCCACGGGAGCGCGCCCGACATCGTCGGACAGGGCGTCGCCAACCCGCTCGCGACCGTGCTCTCGGGGTCGATGCTCTTCGAACACCTCGGCGAGCAGGCCGCGGCCGACGCCGTGTGGGACGCGGTCACCGAGCAGGTGGCCGACCCCGACGCGCCGCGGACGCCCGACCTCGGCGGAGAGGCCGCGACCGAGGACGTGGTCGCCGACCTCCGGGACAGACTCTCGGTGTAGATGGTCCGAGTCGAGCACCGCGTCCTCGAACGATTCGCCCGCGACATCGTCGTCGGTCTCGGCGCTCCGGAGGCGACCGCCGAACGAGTCGCCGAGTCGCTGGTGGCGGCCGACCTCCGCGGGCACACCTCCCACGGCGTGCTCAGACTCCCGCTGTACGCCGAGATGGTGGCGGCAGATCGACTCGACCCGACGGCGACTCCGGCGGTCGAGCGCGAGGACGAGACGACCGGGACCGTGGACGGTCGGGACGCCTTCGGGCAGGTAGTGGGTCCCGAGGCGACGGCGCTCGCGACCGCGAAGTCGCTCGACCGCGGCGTCGCGGCCGTCGGCGTCCGAGACGCCACCCACCTCGGCCGAATCGGCGAGTGGGCCGAGCGCGCGACGGAGGAGGGGGTTGCGTTCGCCGCGTTCGTCAACGTGCAGGGCGGCGCGCAGACCGTCGCGCCGCCCGGGAGCGCCGACCGCAAACTGGCGACCAACCCGGTCGCGTTCGGGATGCCGACGTTCGGCGCGCTCGACTTCCCGCTCGTCCTCGATATCGCGACCAGTCAGGTCGCACACGGCAAGATACGCGAACTGGCCCACGCCAACGAACCGCTCCCGGACGACTGGACGGTCACGGCGTCGGGCGACCCCGAGACCGACGCGCGGGCGTTCGAGGACGGCGAGGGCGCGCTGCTCCCGCTCGGCGGCCGGACCGCGGGGTACAAGGGGTTCGGACTCGCGGTCGTCGCCGAGTTGTTCGCCGGTATCGCGGGCGACGCCGCAGTGGCCGGTCAGCGGAGCCACGAGTGGGCCGACAACGCGGCGCTGTTCGTCGCCCTCGACCCGACGCGGTTCACCTCCGAAGCGGGCGTCCGCGACCGGGTGGCGGCGCTGGCCGACCACCTCCGGTCGGCCGACTACTCGCCGTCGGTTCCGGCGGGCGCTGGCGCAGCGGGAGACGACGCCCTCCTGCCCGGCGAGGCCGAGTATCGGACCGCGGCCGAGCGCCGCGAGGCGGGGATTCCGCTCCCGGACAGGGTCGCCGACTCGCTCCGCGAACTCGCCGTCTCGCGGGGCCTCGCAGACCGCGTCCCCGACGCCTTCGCGGAGTGAGACGGCGGGCGCTCAGTCGGTCGTCCGGTCGTTCTCGCCGTCCGCGTCGCTCCCGGGTTCCGCAGCGCTGGACAATCCGCCGCCGGTTCCTCCACCCGTTCCGGCGACGGATTCGTCGTCGGTCGGTCCGTCGCGGTCCGAATCCGAACCGTGAGTGTGTTCGTCCGGGGTGGCCGGGAGGAACAGGTAGAGTACCGACGCGACCGCCGTGACCCCCGCGAGGACGAGGAACGCCTCGTCGAACCAGCCCCACTCGGCGAGGACGCCGACGAACAGCGACCCCGACGCGCCGACCGCGAGGTAGAACGTCCGGAAGAGGCCGTAGCCCGCGCCCTGAATCTCCTCGGGGAGCAGCGCGGCGACGAAGCCGTTGCCGACCGGCCCGATGCCGAGTCGGGTCCCGAGGAGCGCGAGCAGCACCGCCAGCGCGGCGGTCCCGCCGACGAAGGGGAGCGCGGCGAGCGTGAACACGCCGAATCCGGCCACCGCCGCCAGCACGGTGCGCTCGCCGTACCGGTCGGCGGCGTTCCCGGCGACCCACTGGGAGGCGGCCCCGCTCGCGTAGAACAGTCCGTACAGCGCCGACGCCGTCCCCTGAGTCAGCCCCTTGACGTCGATGAGGTAGGTCGGCAGGAACGCGGTGATGCCCTGATAGGCGAACAGTATCAGCGTCATCGCCACCCACGCCAGCGCCACGTCGCGGTCGGTCACGCCGCGGAGCAGTCGCACGGCGGTCTGACGGCTGAACCGCTCGGCCGCGCGGACCTGCCCGCTCGGACGCGGCGGGACGTACACCCAGAGGCCGACCGCGACCAGCGCGAGCGGAATCACGACGAACCCGAAGCCGAGACGCCAGTGGACCCACACCGCCAGCGCCCCCGCGACCAGCGGAAGCGCCGCCGCTCCGAGGTTGCCGACCGCGAAGGTGACCCCGAGCGCCGTCCCGTCGCGGTCGGGGTAGATGCGCGACAGCACCGTGACTCGCGGCGGCGCGTAGAGGCCCGACCCGAGACCGAACAGTACGCTGCCGAGGACGAACACCGCGAACGTGGGAGCGAACGTCAGCGCGGCGGCCCCGGCGGCGGTGACGACCGCGCTCGCGGCCAGCGTCGTCCGCTCGCCGATTCGGTCCACCATCATGCCCGCCGGGAACTGGGTCACCGCGTAGGCGGCCCACATGACCGACACGAGCAGCCCCGCGGTCGCGTTGTCGATGTCGAACGCGGTCTTGACCTGCGGGAGGAGCGCCGGGAGGACGACGCGGATACCCAGCACCAGCAACCACCCGACCGCCACGACGGTCAGGATGCGCCCGCGACCGTCTCCGCGGAGGGTGTCCACGCCGCTCCTGAACCGCGCGGCGGTTCGGCCGACGACGTCGCGTACCATCGCGGGTTACGGGGCCGCGGTCGCGGCCCGACGGACGGCATCGGTCAGGTCGGCGACGCTGCGGTCCTCGAACTCGCGCACGACGCCGACGAGTTCCCGTCGCGCGTCCTCGCCGACGCCCGACGACCGCGCCAGCGACTCGAACTTCTCGGTCACGCCGTCCCACCCTAGCGGTCTCTCGGGTTCGCCGAGCGCGGTCTCCACGAACCGCTCGCGGGTCCCGCCGTCGGTTTCGACGACGACCCGCGCGGCCCACTGGTCGGGGAACAGCGACTGGACCGTCTCAGTGGACACGACTTCGGTCGCGTCCATCAGTCCGCGGAGGGCCGGGTCGTCGAGTCGCGTCTGGGCGTCGAGGAACGCCTCCAGTCCCGCCTCGCCGGTCGAGAGCGCGAGCGCCGACGAGAACGGCATGCTGAACTGGCAGTCCACGAAGTTCGACGGTCGGCGCTTGCGCTCGATGGGGTCGCCGGTCAGTCGCACGCCCGGTTCGGGGAGGTCCACGACCACCGAGTTCACTGTGCTCGGGTGGACCTGCTCCCCGATTTCCGTGAGCGCGTCAATAGCCGCGTGCATGTACCGACAGCACGGATACGGCTTCAACGCGGTCTCCATCACGGCGTGTCCGTCGCCCAGTCTGTCGAAGGCTTCGGGGTTCGGGTCGCCGGTGTACCCGTTGAGGAAGCCGTACTCGCCCTCGATGGCCTCGTCCGCGCCGCGGAACCCGGCCGCGGCGAGCGAGACGGCAGTGACGCCGCGTCTGGCGGCGAGTCCCGGGTGGAGGCGCTTGTTCCACGCGCCGTTCGAGAGGAACTGGAGCGACCCGGCGGCCTGACTCCCGCCGACGCCGAGGGCCGCCTCGAACTCGTCCGCCGAGAGACCGGCCACCACGCCAGCGGCGGCGATAGCGCCGAACGTCCCGCAGGTCGCCGTGCCGTGGAACCCGCGGTCGTAGTGGGCGTCGGGGTTGACCGCGCGGCCGAGGACGCAGGCCACGTCGAACCCGGCCGAGACGCCCGCGAGGAGCCGTTCGGTGGTCGCCCCCTCGCGCTCGGCGACCGCGAGCGCGGCCGGAATCACCGGCGCGCCCGGGTGGAGCGACGACTCGCGGTGGGTGTCGTCGAAGTCGAGGCTGTGGGCGAGCGCCCCGTTGACCGCGGCGGCCCGGTCGGGCGCCCGTCGCTCGCCCGTCCCGATGGCTGTCGCCTCGCCGCCCTCGCCGCCGCCGAGTCCGGCGAGAATCGAGGGCGTAGACTCGGCGTGTTCGCGCGCGCCGAGCGTGACCCCGAGGTAGTCGAGCAAGTGCCGCTTGAGTTTCTCTCGAACGTCTGTGGGGAGGGATGCGAAACTCGTCTCGGCGCAGTGCGCCGCTACCTTGGCGGTCGCGTCAATCGATGGCATACCGAATGCGATGCGATTGGGAGGAATAAACGTGGGGGTCGCGTTACCTCTCGCCGCGGATGACGCTCGACGGCGTGTCGAAGGTGAAGTGGTACTTGCCCAGACCGACGCAGACGAGCGCGATAGCGCTGAACGGGAGCGCGACGAACGTCAGCGCGCCCGCGATGGCCGACAGCATCACCCACATCCACCGAATTCGTCTGCGGCCCCACCGGACGCCGAGGGCTTGGAACAGCGTCACGCCGGTGAACTGCACGGCGAGCAGCACGACTTTGTACGGTTCGAAGCCGTAGAACCGCCTCTGTGTGACGGAGTACCACAGGAACACCGTCCCGACGAACGTGATGAGCGTCGCGGTGAACAGCGACCCCGAACCGAGCGTGACGACCCACTCCGGCACCCGAGCGAGGAGTCGGTCGTCCTCCTCCGGGACGTGCTGGTCGGACGGGTCCTCGACTGCCTCTTGGTCGGTCGCTTCCTCACCGGCGACGGTTCCGTCGGTCCCGGCCGCTTCGGCGGTGGTCCCGTCCCTGTATCGCTCCGGCGTGGTGTTCTCGTCGGTCATGCTGTGAACCCTCTCATTCGCCCGGAATCGCGCCGACGCTCCTGAGCGTCTCGATGTCCTCGTCGGTGTACCCCAACTCACGGAGGAGCGGTTCGGTGTCCTCGCCCAGCAGCGGCGGTGCCTCCTCGAACCCGGACGCCGCGTTCTCGAAGTTCAGCGGGTGTTCGACGACCGGAATCTCCCCGGCGGCGGGATGGTCGGCCGTCGAGAGGACGTTCCGGGCCTCCACCTGCTCGTTGTGGAGGGCCTCGTCCACGTTGTACACCGGCCCGACGGGGAGTCCCCGCTCGTCCGCGAGGAGTTCGACCCACTCGTCGGTGGGTCGCTGCCGGAAGGTCTCGGAGAGTTCGACCTCCAGTTCGTCCATGTTCTCGACCCTGTCGGCGTTGGACGCGAACCGAGGGTCGTCGAGCAGGTCGGGCCGGTCGATGGCCTCGCACAGTTCGGTCCAGAGCTTCTGGTTCGCCGACGCGACGCTGAGGTGACCGTCGGCGGTGGGGTACACCTGATACGGCGCGAGTACCGGGTCCTTGGTCCCCATGCGCTCGGGTTTCTCGCCCGCGAACGTCTTCCCGGCCTGCTTGGTCAACCACGGGAGCGCGGCGTCCAGCATCCCGAGTTCGACGCGCTCGCCCTCGCCGGTCGATTCCCGGCGGTACAGCGCCCCCATGATTCCGAACGCGGCCCACATCCCGGTGATGAGGTCGGTCTGGGGGAGTCCGACCTTCACCGGGCCGCCGCCCTCGGGTCCCGTCACGTCCATGATACCGCTCATCCCCTGCACGAGCAGGTCGTAACCGGGCCGGTCGCTCCACGGTCCGGAGTCGCCGAACGCGGAGATCGAGCAGTAGACGAGTCGGTCGTTGCGCGCGCGCAAGTCGTCGTAACCGACGCCGAGTCGCTCGGCGGTCCCCGGTCGGTAGTTCTCGATGAACACGTCTGCCTCCGAGACCAAGTCGTAGAGCACCTCCAACCCCTCGTCGGTCTTCAGGTTCAGTTCGACGCTCTTCTTGTCGTAGTTGACCGTCCAGAAGTAGGGCGATTCCCCGCGCTCGGCGGCCGTCTTTCCCGGCCCATCGTACCCGTCCACGTCCACGAAGGGCGGCCCGGAGTGGCGGTTGTCGTCGCCAGCCTCCGGGCGTTCGATCTTGATGACCTCCGCCCCCTGATTCGCGAGCATCAACGAGGCGAACCCGCCGGTCACGAACGTCGAGAGGTCGAGAACGCGAACGCCGTCGAGTATCCCCGACTTCCCGCTGGCCGTGTCATCGGTTGACTTTGACATGGGTGACGAAAGACCGACCGGTCAGATAAGATTTTGCATCGAATGGGTCGGTTATATAAGAAAGGTGATTATTGACCATGCAAGAGTTTATATAACTATGTGCTATGAGTTAGCCTGTATGGGGCAGACTAACCAGGCCCACGACCGCGACGGTGGTTCCGAGTGGATCACGGAGCACGCGCTGACGGCGGCACTCATCGTGTACGTCGTACTGAGCATCCCCGTGTACCTCTGGCTGGAAGGGCCAGTCGGAATCGCCGGAACGGTCGATGCCTCGCTGGTCGTTGCGGGGCTCATCCTCGGGAGTATCCTGTTCGTGCCCGTAATCAAATCGGTACTCACCAGCAAGTTCTGTGCGAGCAGGGTTCACACCGGCGTAAAATAGGATCTCAGAACGATGTACAGACTACCCAAATCGAACCGCATTACGACGATTACCGAAAACGAACTGTTCAACCATGGCTGACGCAAAACTCGACAACGTCCGAAAGACGTTCAATGACGGACAGGTCGTCGCCGTCGACGACATCGACTTACACATCGAGGAGGGGGAGTTCCTGGTCCTCGTCGGACCGTCCGGGTGCGGCAAATCGACGACGCTTCGATGCATCGCCGGTCTGGAGGTACCGGACTCGGGAACCATCACGTTCGGCGGTCACGACGTGACGGAACTGCCGCCGAAGGACCGCGCCATCTCGATGGTGTTCCAGAACTACGCGCTCTACCCGTCGATGACGGTGTACGAGAACATGGCCTTCGGCCTGAAGATGCGGGGCGCGGACAAAGAGAAGATCGACGAACAGGTCCGCTGGGCCGCCGGCATCATGGAGATCAGCGACCTGCTCGACCGATACCCGAATCAACTGTCCGGCGGGCAGCAACAGCGTGTTGCGCTGGGGCGGGCCATCGTCCGCGACCCCGCGCTGTTCCTGCTCGACGAACCGCTCAGTAACCTCGACGCGAAACTCCGCGCGGTGATGCGGACCGAGATTCAGGAACTCCAGCAGGAACTCGACGTGGCGTCCGTGTTCGTCACCCACGACCAGGAGGAGGCGATGAGCATGGGCGACCGCATCGCGGTGATGAACGCCGGTCGCATCGAGCAGATCGCACCGCCGGAGGAGATTTACCACGACCCCAACAGCCTGTTCGTCGCCGACTTCATCGGAAGCCCGTCCATCAACTTCTTCGAGATGACCTTTGACGGGTCGTCGGTCACCGGCGACGAGTTCGGCGTGGACCTGCCGGAGGCCGTCGCCGAAGAACTCCGAGACGGTCTCTCCGGCGAGGACGTGGTCGTCGGCATCCGACCCGGGAACATCAACGTTACCGACGCCGGGACGGGTCTCGTGGATATCGAGGTCGAGGTCGTGGAACCGATGGGCGACACGAAGATACTCTACTTCGACCTGGACGGCCAACGGGTGAACGCAGTCGTGGCGTCGACCGACCGAGTCCAGGAGGGCGACACGGTCGGACTCGAAGTAGAGTGGCCGAACGTCCACTTCTTCCGCCCGGACGGTCCCAAGGTCATCAAGTGGATGCACGCCACCGAAGGAACCGTGCCCGGCGTCCCCGGCCAACCCGACGACGAGGTCCGGGCGGACGGGTCGCCGTCGGGCGCACGCGAGGAGGGGAACTGAGCGATGTCGACGGTCTCCGAAGATATCGCGCAACGTGACCGTTCGTTCAGGGACCGACTCCTCGAGGAGTACGGGGGCCTGCAGGGCATCCTGTTCCTGCTGCCGACCCTCGTGCTCCTCACGGGCATCGTCTTCTACCCGATGGTCGTCAACGGGATTCTGTTGAGCTTCAAACAGTTCACGCTCAACCCCGACGCGGTGGACCCATGGGTCGGTCTGGAGAACTACGAGTACTGGCTGTTCGGTCAGGGACAGAGCCTGTTCCTGTTCAGCCTCAAGATGACGCTGCTGTACGAACTGGTCGTGGTTCCGTTCGACCTCGTGGTCGCGCTCGCGGCCGCGCTGGTCATGAATGAGAGCCTCCCGGCCCGCCCGTTCTGGCGCGGTCTGATGCTCGCGGGGTACGCTAGCCCCGCGATCGCCGCCGGACTGGTGTGGGGGACGATGGAGCAGGCGGCCACCTACGGTCTCGTCTACAACACGCTCAACATCTTCTTCGACATTCCGGCGTCCGGGGGCATCACCTCGAACACCCCGTGGGCGTTCTGGGGCGTCGTCATCGCCAAGGTGTGGCGCGACTTCGGGTTCATGTACGTCGTGTTCCTGGCGGGCGTCCAGTCGATACCGACGGAGTTGTACGAGATAGCGAAGGTCGACGGTGCCGGTCCTGTCCAGCGGTTCAGGTACATCACCCTGCCTCACCTACGGACCGTCATCGTCACCGTCGTGATGATTCGGACGGTGTTCACGGTCGGTAAGGTGGCCATTCCGTGGGCAGTCACGAAGGGCGGTCCCGTCAACTACACGACGTTCCTCGGAGTCGCCATCTTCAAGTCGGCGTTCCTCAACTGGAGCATGGGTCAGGCCGCGGCGCTGGGCATGCTGTTCGCGGTCGGAATCATCCCGCTCATCCTCATCTGGGTGCGCACCGAAACGGAGGACTACTAATGAGTACAGATACCGACAGACGATTCGAGTTCGAGACGGACCAATCAGGGTGGAGCTGGGAGACGCACTACAAGCCGGTGCTGAAGTACGTCTCACTGGCCGTCCTGATGGTGTGGATGCTGCTACCGGTGTACTACACCTTCGCCAACTCGCTGAAGACGCCGGAGATGATCTTCACCCAACCGCTGGGCATCCCGTTCGTCACGTTCGACCCGGTGGCGTTCAGCGGCCGGAACGCGTGGCGGACGATGTGGGACGCGTTCCCCTTCGTCGAGTACACGCTGGCGACGTTCATCGTCAGCGTCGGCACCGCCGGACTCGCGACGGTCGCCGCGGTGTTCGCGGCCTACTCGTTCGCGCGACTCGACTACCCGTTCAAGAACTCGCTGTTCGTGCTGAGCGTCGCCGGGTTCATGTTCCCCATCGTGCTGCTGGCCATCCCCATCTTCGTGCTGATGCAGCAGCTCGGACTGCTGAACACCTACGTCGGCATGATACTGGCGTTCACGGCGTTCACCCTGCCGTACAACATCTGGCTGTTGCGGGGATTCTTCGAGGATCTCCCGGACAACTTGGAGGAGTCGGCCCGCGTGGACGGGTGTACGCAGATCGGCGCGTTCTTCCGGGTCATCCTGCCACTGTCGCGCCCGGCGCTGGCGTCGGTGTTCCTGCTGGCGTTCCTGCTGGCGTGGCACAACTACCTGATGGCGTTCATCATCGGGCAGGACGCGCTCCACACCACGCTCGCGCCCGCGCTGCTCGAACTGAAGGGGACGTTCTTCGTCCGGAACTTCCACTACATCATGGCCGGGACGTTCCTCTCGATGATCGTCCCCATCACGATGTACATGTACCTGCAGAAGTACCTGGTCGAAGGCCTCTCGTCGGGCGGCGGCGTCAAGGGCTAACGTCGCTTCGACTTCGGCGACTTCGTTTCCGCTGTTCGTCTTTGCCCCAGTAGCCGACCGTCTCGTTCTCGTCTGGGTCAATCCGGAATGGGTAGGTATCCGTCCGCCGCTACGTGTCGGACGCTACGTCGTCGGCCGTGTCGATTCTGCACCGACTGCCAGTCGGTCCGGAGTCCATACTGAAATTCAGTCGGCCTCGAACTCACGTTGGTCGGACCGTCTCGGCGGCCCCTGTTCGAGCGGACTCGGCCGCCGAGCGAACTGACTCCCGTTCCCGGAGGACCCGAGTGACGCCGCTGTCTGGGCTACGTCGAACGCGACTGCCGCCCACCCAACTGACCCGATTGGGTGCAGAACGCGACCACGGGACCTCTCGGTTCTCCTGTAGTGGTAAGGACGAGTCGTCTGGCGACCACCGACAGCACTCCAGAATCGGCGTCGAGGCTCGACGCGTTGAGCGGTCGTCGCTTCTCGAATCGAAGTCTCGAAAAAGAGCGTCGTTCAGTTCTCGCCCACGTCCACCGTCCACTCTTGGGTCTGGTCGACCTTCTCGGTCTGCCACTCTTCGAGTTTGTTCCCCAGCACCGACAGCAGGTACCCCAGCGCGAGGACGATTATCGCGAGGATGAACAGGCCGCTGTTGGCGTTCGGTTCGTCTGCGAGCGCGAACTCCCTAATGAGTATCTGGCCCGAGTGGCGCCAATCGAAGTACAGTCCGAGGAGGAACAGGCCCCCTGCGAGCGCGTACACGACGTTGGCAACCAGCGTGAGGTAGTCTGCCTTGCTCCGAGTGCCGACACCTGACCGTACGGTCTGCCCTGACATACGGTGACATACACGCAAACGACTCATAAACGTTGCGCCGCCGACCGTCCGCCGAGTACAGGCATCGAATCGTAGGAAGATGTAGCGAGAGCCGGGAAAAATACTGCAAAACTTTATGATAGATGCTACCGACCAACAGTGTGGTGGGGAGTTACCAAATGGCACAGAAGCAAGACGTTGCCGATAAGGCAACTGACAGTAGCACAGTACAGAGACGAGACTTCCTGAAAGCCGCCGGGGCGGGCGCGGTGGCGACCGGGCTTCCGGGCTACGTGGGGTTCCAAGGCAACGTGACGCTCGAAGTCTGGTTGTCGTACTACACCGAGGGGGAGACCAAGAAGCAGTACACCGACGAACTCATCAAGCAGTACCAGAACGAAACTGGCACGCAAATCAACGTCACTGGCGTGCCGTACACGGACGTGGTGACGAAGTTCCGGTCGGCGCGGGCCGCCGGTAACGTTCCGCACCTCGTCGAGGTGATGACGCGGCCGGGCATCCTCGCGGGCGGTGCGGGCATGGTCGTCAACGACCTCTGGCAGAGTTCCACGCTCGCCGACAAGACCTCGGACAAGATTATGCAAGGCCACCGGGTGTGGGGGTCCCAGTCCACGGGCGAAGAGGGCAACCTCGTGACGTTCCCGCTCGGGTTCCGGCCGTACCTGACGGCGTGGCGGACCGACTGGCTCGAACAGGCGGGCATCGACCCGAGCGAAGTCAACCACGAGGCCGGGAGCCTCCACTGGGACGACGACATGCCGGGCATCTACGACAAGTTGAAGCAGACCGAACTCGGCCAGCAACAGGGGGCGTTCCCGGACACGACCGGGATGAAGCAGAGCGACGAGGAGTACATGTCGCTGTACATCCCCCAGCACGGCGGGTCGAAGTCCGGCGTCGTCAACATCACCGGCGACGAGGCCACCATCGACTCCGACGCGGCCAAGCAGGCCATCAAGATGCAGTTCGACTACATCGACCAGGGCTACTTCCACGAGAACTCCATCAACCACGGCGACGAGGAGTCCACGACGCTCCACTGGTCGGGCCAAATCGCGGTCAACCACATTCAGGACTCGACGGACCTCTGGGGCGACTACCTCGAAGAACAACCCCAAGCGATGAAGAACGGGGCCTACACGTGGGGCCTGCCGATGAACGCGGGTACCAAGTCGGCGCTGGCGTGGCTGCCGTCGCTCGGCTTCATCGCTGACGGGTTCGACAACCAGCAGCAACAGGACGCCGCGGTCAACTTCATCGAGTGGTGGGTCGGCGACAGCGACCGCGCGGTCCAGAACGCGAAGAACCTCGGATTCGTGCCGGTGTCTCCCGACCAGATTCAGAAGGAGGACTTCTTCGGCCAGTCGGAGATGCACACGGAGTTCTGGCGCGGCGCGGCGATGAAGACGCTCAACCAGTTCGAACCGGCGGTCATCCCGGCGGTGCCCGGTGCGAACGCCATCACCTACGACATCCCGCGCAGTATGCACCAGCGCATCTCGCAGATGCTCGGACGGGGGACGGGACTGGACGAAGCCGTCAATCAGGCGACGGCGCAGGCCGCGGACGCGATCAACCAACGACTCCAGCAGAGCCAGTAGCGGCTCTCCCGGTCTCGTTTTTCTTCAGTTCGACTCGGTAATCAGCGGTTAGGCCACCGTCCGTCGGGACGCTCCCGAGTGGCGTCCGTTTCAATGTGGGACGTTACCACTTACCAATACTCGATTAAACTTCAGTATAGGGAGTGTATATCTGGGTAAGATTTAAGACCTTCACTATTAAAGAGGGTAGTGAGTTGTTAAAGCGTGGCAAGGAAACAGTCGACAGACTCGAACTCGGGGCACAGTTCCGTCAATCGCCGTCGGTTCCTGAAGGCGGCGGGTGCCGGCGCAGCGGCGACCAGTCTCGCCGGTTGTAGTGGTGGCGGTGGCGGCGGTGAAGGTAACGCTACCACGACGACCGAGTCCAGCGGCGGACAGGACCAGGGGACGACCGTCGGAAGCACCGACAAACCGACGCTCGAAATCTGGCTCTCGTACTACACCGAGGGCGAAAACAAGAAGAAATACACCGATAAACTCGTCAAGCAGTTCCAGAACAAGACCGGAATTCAGATCAACATCACGGGCGTGCCGTACACGGACGTGGTGACGAAGTTCCGGTCGGCGCGCGCGGCGGGCAACGTCCCGCACATGGTGGAAGTGATGACGCGGCCGGGCATCCTCGCGGGCGGCGCGGGCATGGTCGTCAACGACCTCTGGGAGAGTTCCTCGCTCGCCGACAAGACCTCGGACAAGGTCATGGCCGGTCACAAGGTCTGGGGGTCCCAGTCCACCGGCAAGCAAGGGAACCTCGTGACGTTCCCGCTCGGGTTCCGCCCGTACTTCACGGCGTGGCGGACCGACTGGCTCGACTCGGCGGGCATCGACCCGAGCGAAGTCAACCACAAGGCCGGGAGCCTCCACTGGTACGACGACGTCCCGGGCATCTACGACAAACTGAAGCAAAGCGACATGGGCCAGAAGAAGGGCTTCTACCCGGACTCCACCGGGATGAAGCAGAGCGACGAGGAGTACATGTCGCTGTACATCCCCCAGCACGGCGGGTCGAAGTCCGGCGTCGTGAACCTGACCGGCGACAAGGCCGCCATCGACTCCAAAGAGGCCCGCAAGGCCATCAAGATGCAGAAGGACTACGTGGATAACGGCTACTTCCACCAGAACTCCATCAACACCGGCGACGAGGAGTCCACGACCCGTCACTGGGCGGGTAAGCAGGCGGTCAACCACCTGCAGGACTCGACGGACCTCTGGGGCGACTACCTCGAAGAACAGCCCAAGGCCATGAAGAACGGCGACTACACCTTCGGGCTGCCGATGAACGCGGGCACCAAGTCGGCGCTCGCGTGGCTACCGTCGCTCGGCTTCATCGGCGACGGGTTCAGCAACCAGCAGGAGAAGGACGCCGCCGTCAAGTTCCTCGAGTGGTGGATCGGCGACAGCGACCGCGCGGTCCAGAACGCGAAGAACCTCGGATTCGTGCCGGTGTCTCCCGACCAGATTCAGAAGGAGGACTTCTTCGCCAAGACGGAGTTGCACAAGGAGTTCTGGCGCGGCGCGGCGCTGAAGACGCTCCAGAACTTCGAACCGGCGGTCATCCCGGCGGTGCCCGGCGCGAACGCCATCACCTACGAGGTTCCGCGCAAGATGCACCAGCGCATCATGCAGCAGGGTATGAGCGTCGAGCAGGCCACCTCGCAGGCCGCAAAGGAGATCAATCAGCTCCTCCAAGAGAACTCCTGAACCGCGTTCGACCGACTCGGTTGCGCGACCGGAAGCAGGCTGTCAGTCCACGTATTCTGCGGCTTTTTCGCCGGCGATTCGACCGAACACCGCCGCGTTCGTCAGTCCGGTCCCGCCGGGGTAGTTGTCGTAGAACAGGCCGCCGACGCTGTTTCCGGCGGCGTAGAGTCCCGGTATCACCCGGTCGCGGGTGTCGAGTACCTCCGCGTCGGCGGTGGTCGCAACCCCGCCGAAGGCGAACGTGATGCCGCCCGTCACCGCGTAGGCGTAGAACGGCGGGTCGTCGAGGGGCAGCGCCCAGTTCGACTTCCGGGGCGTCACGCCGGTCGCCTCGTTGCCGTCGAGCACCTGCGGGTCGAACGAGTCCGGGTCGCAGGCGGCGTTGTACTCCTCGACCGTGGCGACTGCGGCGTCGGGGTTCTCGCATCCCACTCGTTCGAGGACGTCGCGCAGGTCGTCGCCGACGACAGGGTCGGACGGTCCGGTCGCGTCCACCTCGTCGATGGTCTGGTCGTCCACGAGGATGAACGCCTCGCGGTTCGGCTGTTCGAATATCTTCTGCCCGAACTTGGCGTAGGTGTGGGCGCGGGCGTCCTCGCCCTCGTCCACGAAGCGTTCGCCCTCGTGGTTGACCAGCAGTCCGTACTGGTAGCCGTCGATGCGGTTGGTTCCGCCCTCCACGTCCGGCGCGGCGGCGTCGATGAGCGCCATGTGCGCCCCGCCCCACTGTCCCACCGCCTTCGCTCCGGCGTCCAGCACCATGTCTATCGCCTCCCCGGTGTTGTACCGGCTTCCGCGCACGGTCATCGCGTCGTAGTCCGGGCCGTAGTAGCGCGTGCGCTTCTCGGGACTCGACTCGTAGCCCCCGGCGGCGAGTATCGCGGCGTCGCAGTCGAACCGGACGAACCCCTCGTCGGTGACCGCATCGAGCGCCGTCATCCGGCGGTCTGCCGACTGTCGGAGCGCTCTGGCCTCGGCGTCGTAGTAGACGTCCGCGCCCGCGTCGGTCGCCGCCTCGACGAGCGTCTCGACCAACTCCTCGCCGTCGAACCACGTCCGGCCGACGGTGTACCCGGAGTTGAGCGGCGTCATGTCCCACTCGACGCCGAGTTCGGTCAACCACTCTATCGTCTCGCCCGCGTTCTCGACCAGCGTCCGCGCGAGGCCCTCGTCGGCCCGGCCGTTCGTCTGGGCCATGATGTCGTCGTAGAACTCCGAGACGGTGTAATCGGGGATGTCGAACTCGTAGCCGTACTCGGTGAGGTCGGTGTCGGCCGACGGAACGCGGAAGGACTCGGTGAACCGAGTGTGCCCGCCCCGTCGCTCTTCGGGAGACTTCTCCAGCATCGCCACGTCGAGTCCGAGTCGCGCCGCCCGGTTCCCGGCGGCCAACCCGGCCATCCCGCAGCCGATTACGACCACGTCGTAGGACTCACGTCGCTCCGGACTGTTCCGCTCGCTGCCATCTTTCATTCCCATCGCCAGTAATATGCGGAACGATCACAATCAAACTACCGCCGGTTCTGCTGACGGGGAGGGACGGCGACGGTTACGGCGGAGCGTCGTCCGCGTTTTCGTCGTCTCGCGTGCCTTCGGCGTCCGCTGTCTCTTCGGCGTCGTGTCGCTCGGTCTCGTCCCCGTCGTGTCGCACAGTCTCGTCTTCGCCGTATCGCTCTGCCAGCAGTTCCTCGTAGCTCTGGACCTGATGGACCGGCCGTCTCCCCTCGGGCGGACTCCCGATGGCCACGATTTTGCATCGGTCGTCGTACGGGTTGTGGAGCATGTGGGGGACGCCCGCCGCGAACCGGAGGGCGTCGTCGGTCTCGGCGTCGAACGACCCGTCCTCGACTTCGACGCGGCACCGACCGTCGGCGACGTAGTAGAACTCGGCCTGATTCGGGTGGTAGTGGTAGGCGTTCTGGGACAGTCGCTCGCCGGGTTCGAGGACCGCGACGTTGACGTTGTAGTCGTCGATGCCGAGTCGCGGCGATAGCTCCCACCGTCGGCCGGGTTTCTCCGGATTCGTCTCCACGTCGTCGAGCGACAGGTGTTCGTAGTCGTCGGTCATGCGTCTTCGCCCGCGGCGGTGGCGTTCTCCAGCAGGCGGTCGAGCGCGCCTTCGGAGTCGAGGTCGGCGACGGCGGCCGCGACGGCGTCCGCGCGCTCGGGACCCACCGTCGGTTCGGCGCACTCGAAGAACTTCGCGTCGAGGCGCTCGTCGGAGACGGGGTTGTTGGGACTCCCCGGCGCGTGCTTCTCGACTTCGACGTACTCTTCGCCGTCCTTCGTCGTGACCGTCACGCGGGCACCGTACCCGGCGAAGTTCCCGCCGAAGAGGTTCGGTTCGAAGTCGCGTTCGACCTTCGCCATCACCTCGCGCGTGCGCGCGTCGGCGACGTACTCGTCGGAGAACTCTCGGACGCCAGCGTCCCCCTCGCGGAGTATCGCGGCGAGGCAGAACTCGATGGAGAACTTCGCCTGCAGGGCGTCGTCGGGGTCGGCGTGGATGAGCATCTCGGAGGCGGCCTCGTCGAGCGCGACCCGGACCGTCTCGACGTCGGCCGGGTCGAGGTCCTCGCGCTCGACCACCGCGCGCAGGGCGTCCATCGCCGCGTGGGTTATCACGCCCGAGGGGTACGGTTTGAAGCCGATGTCTTCGACGGCCCACTCCTCGCCCAGCCCCTCGGTAATCTGAGTCGGGTCGTACTCGCCGCCCGGAGTCATCACCTCGCCGTAGCCGATGTCGCCCTCGAACACCGCGTCGTCTGCGGTGAACCCCGATTCGGCGAGCAACGCCGCGCGCACGCCCATCTGGGCGGCGTGCCCGGCGTGGAGCGGTTTCGTCATGGTCCCGAAGTTCTTCTTCAGCGACGACGAGGACGACGCCGCGATGCCGTACGCGTGGGTTATCTCCTCGGTACTCAGTCCGAGCGCCGACGCCGCGGCCGCCGTCGCGCCGAACGTCCCGACCGTGCCGGTGCTGTGCCACCCGTTGTCGTAGTGACTCGGGTAGGTGGCGTGGCCGGTCCGGAAGGCGGCCTCGACGCCGACGACGTACGCCGTCAACGCGTCGCGCCCGGTGCCCTCCGCCACCTGTACCCCGGCGAGGGCAGCGGGGAACACCGGCGACGTCGGGTGGATGACTATCGACTCGAAGGTGTCGTCGTAGTCGATGGCGTGGCCGAACGCGCCGTTCGCCAGCGCCGCCCCGGGCGGACTCGCCGCGCCGCGACCGAGCATCGCCGCCTCCTCGCCCGCCATGCATCGGTCTACGTACGACGAGATGCGCTCGCCGACGCCGTGCCGAGACCCGTACAGCGCGACCCCGACGTAGTCCTTAATCGCCCGTTTCGCCTCCGCCACTATATCGTCCGGAACGTCCTCGAACGTCGCGTTCGCCGCGAACTCCGCTAACGTGTGCGTCTCTCCCATGCGAGCAATTATCGTGACGCCGTGATTATAATCGTACTCCCGATTCCGACCCCCGGCCCGTTCTTCACCAAAATTTTATACGACTCCGAACCATCGGTCCAGTCGATTCACCCGATTCAGCGGTGACTTCGAACGATGAAATCCAACGACCGGGCCATCGTCGGGTTCACGATGCTCGCCCACGCGATGTTCCACACCTACGAACTCGCCATCCCCATCTTCGTGACGGTGTGGCTCGACGCCTTCACGGCGACGGAGGCCACGCTAGGTCTCGTCGTCGGCGCGGGCTACGCCCTCATCGGTCTGGGCGCGCTCCCCAGCGGCATCCTCGCCGACGCGTACGGGTCCAAGCGACTCGTTCTCGGCTCCGCCGCCGGGATGGGCGGCGGGTTCCTGCTCGTCAGCGTCGCCCCGAACGTCTGGGTACTGGGCGCTGCGCTGGTGCTGTGGGGCGCGGGCGCGAGCCTCTACCATCCGGCGGGCCTCTCGCTTCTCAGTCGGGGCACCGAGGACGACAACCGCGGCACCGCCTTCGCCTACCACGGCGCGGCGGGGAACGTCGGAACCGTGGTCGGCCCGCTGGCGGCGGCGGTGCTGCTGGCGGTCCTCGACTGGCGACTCGTCGCCGGACTGTTCGTGATTCCCGCCGTCGTCGCCGGTGCTATCGCGTTCCGACTCTCGTTCGACGAGCGGGCGGCCGTCGAGGAAGCGGAGACCGAAGTCGCGGCCGACGGCGACCCCGGGCGGACCGCCGAGACCGACGGCGGTCTCGGGTCGCTCCGCGAGTTGGTCCGCGACTCTCGACTGCTGTTCACCAGAGGATTCGTCGTGCTGTTCGCCATCATCATGCTCTACGGTCTCTACTACCGGGGCGTGCTGACGTTCCTGCCCGAAATCCTCGGCGGTCTCTCGATGTTCGAACCGGTCACCGTCTTCGAGCGGACGTTCTCGCCCAGCAGATACGTGTACGCGGGCCTGCTGTCGGTCGGCGTCGCGGGCCAGTACGCGGGCGGCAAGGTGACCGACATGATAGAGACCGAGTACGCGCTCGTCGCGACGTTCGCGGCGCTGGTCGTCGCGGCGCTACTGTTCGTCCCCGCGTCGAACGCGGGCGTCGTACCGCTGCTCGGCGTCTGCGTGCTGCTGGGCTTCTTCGTCTACGTGGCCGCGCCGGTGTATCAGGCCACCATCGCCGACTACGTCACCGCCGACAGCCACGGTCTCTCGTACGGGTTCACCTACCTCGCGATGTTCGGCGTCGGCGCGCTCGGGGCCGCGCTGGCGGGGACCGTCCTCACCTACGCCGGATCCGGCGCGCTGTTCGTCGCGCTCGCGGCCCTCGTGGTGCTCGCCGGTCTGCTCAGCCTCTACCTGCTCGTTCGGTAACTGGAACTCACTCCAGCGACCGAACCACTGGCTCGCGGATGTCCTCGCCCACGTCGCGCGGGTTCGTCACGATTCGGCGCTCCTGAATCAGCGTGTTCTCGACGATTTCGTCGGCGTCGTCTGGTCCCAGTCCGAGGTCGGCGAACGACCTCGGGAGACCGACGCTGTCCCGAAGTCGCTCGCATTCGGCGAGGAGCGCCTCGGCCGCTTCGTCGGTGTCGTCGTCGGTCGCCGCCACGCCGAGGGTCCGGGCGGCGTCGGCGTACTGCTCGCGCCGTACCGGGAGGTTGTAGCGTAGACCGGCGGTCAGCGAGGCGGCGAGACACTCCCCGTGGGGTCGGCCGGTCATCCCGCCGACGCTGCTCGCCAGCGCGTGGACCGCGCCGAGTCCCGCGTTCGAGAACGCGGTCCCCGCGAGGTGGGACCCGAGGCTCAGGTCGCGCCTCGCCTCGCGGTCGTCGCCGTCGGCGACCACGCGCTCGTACGACCCGTGGACAAGTTCGAGCGCCTGACGCGATATCGGCCGGGTTATCGGGTTCGCACCCTGATAGTTGATGGGTCGCGGTTCGACCCGTGTGTGGTCGCGGGCGGTCAGCGACTCCAGCGCGTGGACGAACGCGTCGAACCCCGACCGCGCGGTCACGTCGCGCGGCAGGTCGTGGGTCAGCGCCGGGTCCACGAGCGCGACGTCCGGGCGCAGCAGTTCGTCGCTCATCCCCCGTTTCACGCCGTCGGAGGAGACGACCGCGGTCTGGGTCGCCTGCGACCCGGTTCCGCTCGTGGTCGGAATCGCGACGGTCGGCGCGACTGGGCCGGGCACCTTATCGACGCCGAGGTAGTCGCTTGCGGTCCCGCCGTGAGCGAGCAGCGCGGCGACCACCTTCGCCGTGTCGAGACACGACCCGCCGCCGACGGCCACGACGCCGTCCACCTCGACGTCCGGCAGGTCCGTGAAGTCCTCGACGCTCGGTTCGGTCGTCGCGTAGTGGACGGTCGGGTCGAGGTCGAGACCGTCGAGCGCGACGTCGAGGACGCCCGCGGATTCGACGCCGCGGTCCGTCACCACGAGCGGGGCGTCCACGTCCAATCGGTCGAGCGTCTCCGGGAGGCGGTCGGCCACTCCCTCGCCGAACTCGGTCTCCGGCGTCGCGAACGCTATGCGGCCCTCTCCGACGAGCGGTCGGTCGTGCATGCCTCTTCGAGCGACCGGCGGACACATAAAACTGAGCGGTGACGACCGTTGTCCGACTGTCGGCCCGAAGCCGACCGACTCCCGCGACGACTACGAGTCCCCGTCGGTGGCGTACCGCGCTTCGAGGTCGCGTATCCGGTCGAGTCCCGTAATCTCGTTGCGACCCTCCCACGTGACGAGTTCGTCCATGACCTCCCGCTGGCTTCCCGTCTCGACGATTTCGGCGTACACGTCCTGTAGCGTCTTCAGGACCGCCTTGAACCCGGTCGCGGGGAACAGCGCGATGTCGTACCCGAGGTCGTCGAGTTCGTCGGCCGACAGCATCGGCGTCTTTCCGCCCTCGGTCATGTTCGCCAGCAGCGGTGCGTCGATTCGCTCGGCCGCCTCTTCGAGTTCGGCGACCGACTCGGGGGCCTCGAAGAAGATGACGTCCGCGCCCGCCTCCAAGTACGCCCGGGAGCGCTCGACCGCGGCGTCGAACCCCTCGACCGCCCGCGCGTCGGTCCGGGCGATGAGGACGAAGTCCTCGTCCTCGCGGGCGTCCGCCGCGGCGCGCAACTTCGCCGTCATCTCGTCGGTCGCCACCACGTCCTTGCCCTCGAAGTGTCCGCACTGCTTGGGGAACGTCTGGTCTTCGAGGTGGACGCCCGCGACGTCCGCGGCCTCGAACTCCTCGACGGTCCGGCGCGCGTTGATGGGGTTGCCGTACCCGGTGTCCGCGTCGGCGAACACCGGCACGTCCACCGCGTTCGCCATCTGTCGGGCGCGGTCGGTCATCTCCGTGAGCGTCGTGACGCCGACGTCCGGGTAGCCGTGGACGGACGTCGAGACGCTCGACCCCGACATGTAGACGACCTCCGCGCCCGCCCGTTCGACGAGTTTCGCGCTCGCGGCGTCGTACGCGCCGGGCGCGACGACGATGCCGTCGCTCTCGACCGATTCCCGGAACTCGGCTGTCGAATTCGCCATGTCCGTGGTTCGTAATCACGTACCATAACGTTAAGTGCGCTCGCCCGGACCTTCCGTCCGAATTCGTCGCGCGGCGACGGTCCGGAGGACACACCGACGATGCAAGACCGAACTCGGGCGCTCGCCGTCGCCAGCACCGTCCTGTTGCTGTCGGTGCTGGTGTGGTTCAACTACTCCGCGCTGCTGCCCCGGATAGTCGAGGCGTGGTCGCTGTCGGGGCTTCAGGCGGGCGCGCTGTTCGCGGCGTTCCAAGCCGGATACGTCGTCGCTATCCTCCCCGCCGGGATGGTCGCCGACACGTACTCGACCCGGCGCGTGGTCGCCGTCGGCGCGACGGGCACGGGACTGGCGAGTCTCGGGTTCGCGGCGTTCGCCGACGGGTTCCTCGTCGGCGCGGCGCTCCGACTGGTGGCCGGGGCGTTCATGGCCGCGGTGTACGTGCCCGGCATGCGGTTCCTCAGCGAGTGGTACCCCGAGTCGGTCCGCGGACGGGCGCTCGGCGTCTACACCGGCGCGTTCTCGCTGAGTACCGGCCTCTCGTTCCTGCTCTCGTCGTCGGTCGCCGCGGCGGTCAACTGGCGGGTCGGCATCGGCGCGACCAGCGTGGGCGCGGTGGTCGCCGGACCGGTGATGCTGGCGTTCGCCCGCGACCACCCGGACGCGGCCACGAGCGACCTGCAGTTCGACCGGAGCTTCCTCTCCAATCGGGCGTACCTCTACGCTGTCGGCGTCTACGCCGGGCACACGTGGGAACTGTTCGGCGTGCGGAACTGGCTCCCCGCGTTTCTGGTCCTCACTCCGGCGCTCTCGGGGGCGTCGAATCCAGCAGTGCTGGCCGGTCTGCTGACCGGCGCGATGATGTCGCTCGGCGGCGTCGGCAACCTGCTGGGCGGGTGGGCGAGCGACTCCGTCGGTCGGATTCCGACCGTCTTCGTCGTGCTGGGCGGGAGCGCGTGCATCAGCGCGGTCCTCGGCAGCGTGGGCGACCTGCTGTCGCTCCCCGCGCTGACCGCGCTCCTGCTCGTCTACGGCACGCTCCTGACCGCCGACAGTTCGCCGACCTCGACCACCGTCACCGAGGTTGTGGACGACGAACACGTGGGTGCCGCGCTCTCGGTCCAGACGCTCACCGGGTTCAGCGCCACGGTGGTCTCGCCGGTCGTCTTCGGCGCGGTCGTGGACACCGCCGGGTACGCGTGGGCCTTCCCGACGCTCGCGCTCGGTGCGGTCTTCGGTCTCGTCTCGTTGCAGTTGCTGTCGCGGCGACTCCGGCGGTCCGCGCCCGGGCCGGAGGAACCCGCGGTGGCCGGGGAGTGACGGTGGCGAACGTATATGTGTCTGGATGCGGCAGGTACACGCGGTACCACATGACTCACGTCGTCGCCTGTCTCGACGGTCTCGACCCCGAGTACCTCGACGCCGTCGAGACGCCGGGATGGGACCGCATCGCCGACCGCGGGAACGCGGGCACCTGCGATGGACTCGTTCCGAGCCTCACCAACGTCAACAACGTCGGCATCGTCACCGCCAGTTTCCCCGCGGAGAACGGGGTGACTGGCAACACCTACTACGACCCGGAACGCGACGAACAGGCCTACATGAACGACGCGTCGCTCCTGCGGCGTCGGACCGAACTCCAGCGCCGGGCCGACCGCGGCGAAAGTGTCGCCGCCCTCGTGGCCAAGGACAAACTCGTCGGGATGGTCGGGCAGGACTGCGACCTCGCGGCGAGCGCGGAGGACCCGCCCGACTGGCTGGCGGACGCCGTGGGCGAACCCCCGGGCATCTACTCAGGCGGGGCGAGCGCGTGGCTGCTGGACGCCGCGGTCCACGTCCTCGACGAGCGCGACCCCGACGTGCTGTACGTCTCCACGACGGACGTGATTCCCCACAAGCACGGTCCCGAGGAAACCCCGGCCGAGGAGTGGGTCCGCGAACTCGACGCCGGAGTGGCCGCGCTCGCCGAGCGGAGCGACGCGCTCGTGGCCACCGCCGACCACGGGATGAACCGCAAGTCGGTCTGCGTGGACCTCGAAGCCGCAGTCGCCCGCGAAGGGTTGGCCGCCGAGGTGGTCCGACTCATCACCGACGAACACACCTACCATCACCAGAACCTCGGCGGGGCCGCGTACGTCTACCTCGAAGACGGGTCGGCCGACGCCCTCGAACCGTTGGCGGACATCGACGGCGTGGAGGCGGTCCTCCCGGCCGCGGAGGCGGCCGAGCGGTTCCGACTGCCGACCGACGCCATCGGCGACACGCTCGTACTCGGCACCGAGTCGTCGGTGTTCGGCCCGGTCGAGGAGGGCGTCCGGGGGTCGGTCGAGTTGCGCTCGCACGGTTCTCACCACGAGCGCCGCGTCCCGTACGTCGCCACCAGCGGCGCGACCCTCGACTACAACGTCGAGGCGTTCCGCGGGCTCGAATAATCCGTGAGACCCGTACGATGAGCGAGCGAACGCGGTCCGTTCTCGACGGAATGACGAATCGCCTCCGGGCAGTCCGTCGGGGCTTCCGCGACGAACGCACATTCGTCGCGTGTCTGGTCGGCACGTGGCTGTTGACCGCGGCGACCCACCACTACATCATCGCTCCGGCGAGCGTCCTCTCGACCGTCGCCGCCGACCTCGGGGTCGCTCCGGCGAGGGCGGTCTGGCTGGTGAGTGCGGTTCCGGCCTCGTGGGCGGTCACGAACTTCGCGCTCGGCGTCTGGATAGACAGGCTCGGCGACTACCGGATGATAGCCATCGGGACCGCCGTCGTCGTCCTCGCGGGCGGCTGGAGCTGGTGGGCGGGTCGCGAGGGCGCGTTCGGGTCGCTGCTGGCCGCGCGTCTCGTCGCGGGCGTCGCCGTGGGCGTGATCTGGACGGCGTCCACGAATCTGGTCGGCGGAGCCGTCTCGGCCGCGAACCGCGGCACGGCCATCGGCGTGTTCATCACGAGCGCCCCCGCGGGGTTCGCGATGGGGCAACTCTCGGGACCGCTCGTCGCGGCGCGGTTCGGCTGGCACGCCAACTTCCTCGTGATGATTCTCGGCTCGGCCGTCGCGTTCGCGCTTCTCACGGCGGGGATGCGCGGTCTCACGGTCGAACCGACGACCAACACCGCGTCGATGCGGGCGAACTTCGCCGCCATCCTGAGACGTCCGGTGGTGTGGTACGGCTGCGCGATGGCGTTCGCCGCCTACTCCTGTTACCTCTTTCTGAACAGCTGGCTACCGTCGTACCTCGCCCGGGAGTTCGCCCTCTCGGCCGCGCTGAGCGGTCTGCTGACCGCGGTGTTCCCGGCGATGGGGGTCCTCTCGCGGGCGGGCGGCGGCGCTATCTCGGACCGACTGTTGAACCGGCGGCGACTGCCGGTCCTCCGGGTCGCGTTCCTCGTTTCGCTCCCGCTGGTCGTTCTCATCGCTCTGACGACGCAACTCGCAGTTATCGTCGCGGCGCTGGTCGTCGCGGGGTTCGTCATCCAGCTCACGTTCGGCGTCGTGTACAGCTACGTTCAGGAGGTCGTCGAACCGCAGATTACGGGGACCGCGCTGGCGTTTCTGACGACAGCGGGAATCTCCGGCGCGTTCACGGCACCGCTGGTCGCGGGGGCGCTCATCGAAATCACCGAGACGTACCTGTTGGCGTTCGCCTACGCGGCCGCACTGACGGGACTCGGACTGCTGGTCTCTTGGTTCGCCCCGGAGTCGCGCGGTCGGTCGGAGAACTGAGGAACGCCGCCCCTCGCGGACACGTTCGGAGGGTGAATCGCTGGAATACTGGACTCTCGACTGCCGACTAGATGTCGAACACGTCGAGACCGGTCCGCTCGTCGAGGTGGTGCGTGAGCGGCGTCTCGCCGAGGCTCACGATGACCTCGAAGGTCCCCGAGACCCGCGCGCCCGAGCAGTGGCCGCCAAACGACTCGAAGGAGTCGTCCGCTACCTGAATGTGGGTGTGTATCTTGTCCGGCCCGATGTTGCCGAGGAAACTGGTCACCTCGAACTGGCCGGTGAACTCCTCCTCGCTGTACTCCTGAGCCTCGGTGTCGTAGTGACCGAGCGTCACCCGGTCCACCGCGCCGATGGCGGTCAGGAACCCGTTCTCGATGTCGTACTCGTCGCGCAGTTCGGCGAGCGAGTCGAGGACTTCCTCGCCGGGGTCGAGTCGGACGACGATTCGGTCACCTTCGCGTACGTGGTCCATGTGTGCGTTCGCCACGACGGCGACCGCCCACTTCGTAGTACCGCTCGCGTGACTCCCTGCCGGTTCTGCGAGAAAAAGGGGTGGTTCGACCTCAGTCGAGGTCGGGGCGCGACAGTTCGGTCTCCCTCGCGGTCACGAACTCCAGCAGGACGGGCGTCCCCTCCTCGGTCTTCTCGATGCCGCGCTCGATGGCATCGGCGATTTCGTCGGGGTCCTCGACGCGCTCGCCGTACGCGCCGAGTCCCTCGGCCACCGTCCGGAAGTCGCCGCCGAACGGCGTGTCGTAGCTCGCCATCTCCTCGTTGTTCAGGAGGATGGAGAGAATCGGGATGTCGTAGCGGGCCGCCGTCTCGATGTCGAGACCCGTCATGCCGATGGCCCCGTCGCCCCAGACGTTGATGCAGAGCTTGTCGGGGTGGGCCAGTTTGGCCCCCATCGCCAGTCCGAGACCGTAGCCGAGTTGGGTCGTCTTCCCCCAGCCGATGTAGCCCAGCGGCTCCGTGGACTCCCAGAACGGCGCGAGGAAGTCGCGGGCGTTCCCGGCGTCGTGGGTGACGATGGCGTCCTCGGCGTCCACGACCTCGGTGAGTTCGTTGATGACCCGATACGGGTTGATGGGCGTCTCGTCGGACTCCAGTTTGGGCCGCCAGTCGGCCAGCCACTCCTCTTCGACCTCCCGAATCTCCTCGACCACGTCCTCGCGGCGGCCGCGCGGCCCGTCGAGGCGGTCCTCGGTCTCCGCTACCATCGCTTCGAGCGTCAGCTTCGCGTCGCCGACGACGGCGTGGTCGCTGTCGACCTCCTTGTCGATGTCCGCGGGGTCGAGCGTGGCGTGGACGATGGCGTTGTCCTCGGGCACGGTGATGCCGTAGGACGACGTGGAGAAACTGGTGCCGACGCCGAACAGCAGGTCGCACTCGTCGAGGAAGTGCGCGAGCTGTCCGGGTTCGCTCTTGGACCCCGCGCCGAGCGACAGCGGGTGGTCCTCGGGGAAGGCGCTCTTCCCGTTGAGGCTGGTAGCGACCGGGGCCTCCACGAGTTCGGCGAGTTCGCGGAGCGGCTCCCACCCCTCCGCGTAGTGGACGCCTTGCCCGGCGTAGATGACGGGCCGCTCGGCGTCGAGCAGCATGTCCACCGCCGGCGGGACGTCGCTCGGGTCGGGACCAGTCTTCCGGGACTCGGTCGGTTCGTACTCGATGTCGCCGACCTCCTCGTCCCAGACGTCCATGGGAATCTCGACGAGCGCCGGGCGCGGCCGACCGTTGCGCGCGGCGCTGAACGCCCGGCGGACGGTGTCGGCGACCGCCTCCGGGTCGGTCAGTTGCTCGCAGGACTTGGTGACGTGCTGGTAGTTGAGGAAGGAGTTGAACTTCGGGTCCACGTCGGTTTTCGACCTGTCGTAGCCCCGCGGAAACGCGACCAGCGGGACCGACTCCGCGTACGCCTGCGCGACGCCGCCGAAGGAGTTCTCCGTGCCGGGACCGTGCTGGCAGGCGAACACGCCGACGTCGTCGCCCGAAGTCACTCGGCTCACGGCGTCGGCCATGTGTACGCCCGTCCGCTCCTGTCGGACGATTATCGTCTCGATGCCCGCCTCCTCGACGGCCCCCGTGTCGAACAGTGGATTCGACGGGAACCCGAAGAGGTAATCGACGCCTTCCGCGACGAGCACGTCTGCAATCGCCTCTGTCACGTCCATGTCAGAGTGTGGCGCGGTGCAGTGTTGTAAATGTATTTATAACATTCTATAGTTATGGAAATCTCGCCGACGCGGCCGCGGGCGGCGAAAACCTCAAACCAGTTCCGCGTGAGTGATAGGTATGTCAGAGCGCGCCGACATCGAACGGCTCTGCGTCCACGAATCGGTCGAGAACGTCGTCCCGACGGAGGCGTTCGTCGAAGCGTTCGACGACCTCGACGTGCCCGCCGAACTCGTCGGCGACGGCGAGGGCTACGCCGAGTCCGACGCCGTCGTCTCGTTCAGACCCCGACCGGAGTTCCTCGACGCGGGGTGGGTCCACTGCGCCCGCGCCGGATACGACGAGTTCGACACCGACGCCTACGAGGCCGCGGGCGTTCCGCTGACGAACTCCTCGGGCATCCACGGCGAGACCGTCGGCGAACTCGCGGTCAACTACATGCTCTCGTTCGCCCGCCTGCTCCACGTCTACCGCGACCACCAGCACGACGCCGACTGGTACGACCCCGACTACGAGCGCCCGTTCACCGTCGGCGGCGAGCGACTCTGCGTGGTCGGTCTCGGGACGCTCGGGCGCGGCATCGCCGAACGCGCCGACGCCCTCGGAATGGAGGTCGTGGGCGTCCGGCGGTCCGACGAGTCGGTCCCCGGCGTCTCTCGAATCTACGACCCGGAGGACCTCCACGAGGCCATCGCGGACGCTCGGTTCGTCGCCATCGCGGTGCCCCACACCCCGGCGACGGAAGGCATGTTCGGCGCGCCGGAGTTCCGGCGCATGCGCGACGACGCGTACCTCCTCAACGTCGCCCGCGGCCCCATCGTGAACGAGGACGCCCTCGTCGATGCGCTCGACGCCGGTGACATCGCGGGCGCGGGGTTGGACGTCTTCGAGACCGAACCCCTGCCGGAGGACTCTCCGCTGTGGGACTTCGAGGAAGTCATCATCTCCCCCCACAAGGGGTCGGCGACCAACCGGTATCACCTCGACATCGCCGACCTCGTGTCGGAGAACGTCGGTCGGTACCTCGCGGGCGAGGACCTCCGCAACCGCGTCGCGTAGTCGTCCGGCGACGAGGCGTGAATCCGCGCGTCCCTACTGGTTCGACGTGTCACAGTCTCGACTCCGCAGGATTCGACCCTGTTACGGCGAAGGGTTTACACGCCACCGGCCAATGGTAGGTGATAACGTAAACCTATGGCCAAGCGCGACCTGTCCGGGGAGTCCGGCCCCGCTAGCGACGAGCGAGCGAACTACGACTACCGCGACGGCACGGTCGAACGACCCGGTCTCGTGGACGACCTCGAATCGCTCGTGGACGGCGAGGTCAGATTCGACACCTACACGCGCCAGTTGTACGCGACCGACGCCAGCGCCTACGAGGTGACGCCAATCGGCGTCGTGTTCCCCACTTCGACCGCAGACGTGAGTGCTGTGGTCGAATACTGCGCCGACCGAGAGGTTCCGGTGCTTCCCCGCGGCGGCGGCACCAGTCTCGCCGGACAGACCGTCAACGAGGCCGTCGTCCTCGACTTCACTCGGGGGATGGGCGACGTGCTAGACGTCCGCCCCGAGGACCGCGAGGTGCGCGTCGAACCCGGGGCCGTCCTCGCGGAGGTGAACGAGCGACTCGCGCCCCACGACCTGAAGTTCGCGCCGGACCCCTCGACGGCGAACCGGAGCGCCATCGGCGGCGCTATCGGCAACAACACCACGGGCGCGCACTCGCTGAAGTACGGCAAGACCGACGCCTACGTCGAGGAGTTGGAGGTCGTGCTGGCCGACGGCACCGTGACGACGCTCGGAGAGGTGTCGCTCGACGAACTACGGGCGGGTGCCGACCCGGACGGGACGCTCGAAGAGCGCCTCTACGCCGAGGCGCTCCGGATAATCGACGAGGAGTCCGACACCGTCGAGGGGGCGTATCCCAGTCTCAAGCGCAACGTCTCGGGGTACAGTCTGGACGCGCTGGTGGAGGAGGCGGGCGAGGCGCATCGCGCCTCGGAAGACGCGAACGGCGAAGCCGTGAGCGAGACGGGGTCCGTCAATCTCGCCCGCCTGATGGTCGGCAGCGAGGGGACCCTCTGCATCGTGACCGAAGCGACGCTCTCGCTGGAACCGGTGCCGAACACGACCGCTATCGGCCTGCTCACCTACGACAGCCTCGTCGAGGCGATGGAGGACGTCGGGCCGATTCTCGAACACGACCCCGCCGCCGTCGAGGTGTTGGACGGCGTGCTCGTTGACCTCGCCCGCGACTTGGAGGAGTTCAAGGACGTGGTGAGCATCCTCCCCGAGCGGACCGACTCCTTCCTGCTCGTGGAGTTCTACGCCGACACCGACGAGGCGGCCGAGCGGAAGGTCCGGGACCTGCTCGACGACCGGGTGGACGATATCGCGTTCGACGGCCTGACCGCGTTCTCCGACGAGGAACAGGAGAAGTTCTGGAAGATGCGGAAGGCCTCGACGCCGATTCTGCTCTCGCGCACCACCGACGAGAAGCACATCGCCTTCATCGAGGACATCGCGGTCCCGCCCGAACACCTCCCCGAGTACATCGCGGACTTTCAGGACGTCTTCGACGACCACGACACGTTCGGTAGCTTCTACGCCCACGCCGGACCCGGGTGCATCCACGTCCGACCGCTGATAAACACCAAGAACGCCGAGGGAATCGAGCGGATGGAGTCCATCGCCGACGCCGCCACCGACCTCGCGGTGAAGTACGGCGGAAGCGTCTCGGGCGAACACGGCGACGGCCGCGCCCGGACCCAGTGGAACAAGAAACTCTACGGAGAGGACGTCTGGAACCTGTTCCGGGACCTCAAGACGGCGGTGGACCCCGACTGGCTCCTGAATCCGGGGAACGTCTGCGGCGACCACGACATGACCGAGAACCTCCGGTTCGACACCGAGTACGAGTTCGACGCCGGGTTCGAACCGGAACTGAACTGGGAGAACGACAACGGCTTTCAGGGGATGGCCGAACTCTGTCACGGTTGCGGCGGCTGTCGCGGCGGGCAGAACACCACCGGCGGCGTGATGTGTCCGACCTACCGCGCCTCCGAAGAGGAGATTCAGTCCACGCGCGGCCGGGCGAACCTCCTCCGGTCGGCCATGTCGGGCGACCTCGACGGCGCGACCCCGGCGGAGACCGACTCGGCCCCGACCGCTTCCGGAGCGGGAGGCGACGAGCAGTTCGACGTGGAGTTCATGCACGAGGTGATGGACCTGTGCATCGGGTGCAAGGGCTGTTCCGTGGACTGCCCGAGCGAGGTTGACATGGCGAAACTCAAGGTCGAGGTCGAACGCGAGTACAAGGAGCGCCACGGCGCGACCCTCCGGGACCGCGCGTTCGCCAACATCGACGCGCTCTCGAAGGTGGGCAGCGCGCTCGCGCCCGTCGCCAACTGGGGCCAGAACCTCCCCGGTGCCCGGACGCTGCTCGAAAAGACGGTGGGAATCGCTCGCGAGCGCTCGCTCCCGGCGTTCGAGAGCGAGACGTTCCGCGACTGGTTCGAGGAGCGCGGCGGCGCGCGGGTGTCCGAAGCCGAGGCCGAGCGACGGGCCGTCCTCTTCCCCGACACCTACACCAACTACAACAAGCCCGAGACGGGGAAGGCCGCCGTGAGAGTCCTCGAAGCCGCCGGGGTCCACGTCACGGTGCCGGACGTGACGGGGAGCGGGCGGCCGCCCCACTCGAAGGGGTTCGTCGAGAAGGCCCGAGACATCGCCAGTCGGAACGTCGATGCGCTTTCGGAGTACGTCGCCGACGGCAGGGACGTCGTCGTGGTCGAACCCTCGGACGCGGTGATGTTCCAGTCGGACTACCTCGACCTGCTGGGCGGGGCGGAGCGCGCTCCGGAATCGGCGGGCGGGCAGGCCTCGGGAGTGACGAATGACGACGTGGAGGCCCTCGCACGCAACACCTACGGCGTCTGCGAGTACCTCGACACGTTCCGCCTCGGCGAGAGCGTGACGTGGACCGCGCCCGCGGAGTCGCTCACCTACCACGGCCACTGCCACCAGAAGTCGGTCAAGAAGGACCACCACGCCGTGGGCGTCCTGCGCCGGGCGGGTTACGACGTCGAACCGCTCGATTCTGGCTGTTGCGGGATGGCCGGGACGTTCGGCTACGAGGCCGAGCACTACTCGATGTCGCAGGCCATCGGTCGCATCCTCTTCGACCAAATCGAGGAGAGCGACGGCGACGCCGTGACCGCGCCGGGCGCGTCCTGCCGCACGCAACTCGGCGACGAGTACGACGAGGACGTGCCCCATCCCGTCGAGAAGTTGGCGAGCGCGCTCGGATGACGGGGGTCCGACCGGCTCCCGTCCCGTGCTAGTCTTTAACAGTCAAGCCACCGACGGTACGGCCGCACATGGCGACACACGGAAACGAACGAGCGTTCGTCCGCTCTTTCTTCACGTCACCGACCGCCGTCGAGGGAGACGACACCGCCGAGATGCTCCGGAAGGCCTCGCAACTGCGGGGGATGCAAGCCCCCGACGTCTGGGTGCCGGACAACGAGGACGCGACGGCACCCACCATGCGCGACGAGGGAGTCGAGAACATCGTCGACGTGGTCTCGGAGCACGGCGAGGAGTTCCCGGGCGAGATTCACCCCCGAATCGTCTGGCACAGAGACGACCCCGAGACGAGGCGGCGGGGGTTCGAACACATGATGCGCATCGCCGACCCCGACGCTGGCGCTGTCGAACACATCGACGGGTTCGCCGTCCCGGAGGTCGGTTCCATCGACGACTGGAAGAAGGCCGACGAGTTCATCACCGTCGTCGAGGCCGAAAACGGTCTCGAGGAGGGGTCGCTGTCGATGTCGCCCATCGTCGAGAGCGGGGAAGCCGAACTCGCGCTCGCTCGAATCGACCGGGAAATCGGGAAGCGCTCGAACAACTTGGAGCGACTGTTCCTCCTCGTCGACGGTGAAGTGGACTACACCAAGGACATGCGCGCCACGACCCCGACGGGGGAACTCCCCCCGTGGCCGGAACTCCGACACAACACCTCGCGCGCGGCGAGCGCGAACGGGCTAATCGCGGTCGACGGGCCGTACGACGACATCAGGGACGTGGAAGGGTACCACGAGCGGATGACCGACAACCGGGCGAAGGGGATGCTCGGCATCTGGTCGCTGACGCCCGGCCAAGTGGTGGAGGCCAACACCGGACCCCTCCCGCCGAAGGAGGGAACGTACCTGCTCGAAGTCGGCGGGGAGACCGTCGAACTCGACCGGACCGGCGGCGGTGCGCACGCCTACGAGGGCGACGACGTCGAACTCGACGAACTGGACGACGGCCGGTATCGACTTCGAGTCGCGCGCGACCAGCGCGAACTCGACGAGGACGGACTCGCCGAGGCGTTGCGCGACCGGACCCAGTACGTCGTTGCGATGGACGACTACGTCGATTCGATGGCGGAGTTCGAGGAGGCCAAGGCGGCCGGGAGAGGTGCCATCTCGATGGAGCGAACGGCGACGCTCGTCCTCGACGGCGTCGAGGTCGAAGTCACGAGAGACCGAATGTGGGACGAGGCCACGTATCAGGCGGCACAAACGCCGATCACGCTGTTTCAGGAGGTGTACGAGGCCCGTCCGGACCAGCGGGACGAACTCAGGGAGACGTACGGCGAGGACGTCGTGGACCGCGCCATGGAGGTCGGATAACGTCGCTCACGCCGAATTGCTCCCGGGGTCGAAGCGGTTCTACTGCGCCGACGTCGCGTCCGAGTCCACGACCATCACCCGGAGGTCGTTGACGTTCGTCCCGGTCGGGCCGGTCACGACGAGCGCGTCTCTCGCGTCCAGAAACGGAAACGCGTCGTTCTCTTCGAGCGCAGTGCGGGCCTCGCCCCGGTCGTCGGCGACCGTCTCGGTGTCCACGATGGCACCGGCCGCCTCCGACGCGCCGTCGATGCCGTCGGTGTCCACGCTCGCAATCACGACGCCGCCGTCGTCCAGTTCGAGCGCGGCGCTCAGCGCGAACTCCTGATTCGGCCCGCCGTCGCCGTCACCGCGCAGCGTCACCGTCGTCTCGCCCCCGGAGAGGACGACCGCGGGCGTGTCGAACGGGTTGCCGGTCGCTCGCATCTCCTCCGCGATTCCGACGTGGCTCTTGGCGGCCTCGCGCGCTTCGCCCCGGATTCGAGAACTGAGGACATGCGCGTCGTACCCCTGCTCGACCGCCTCGTCGCGGGCGGCGGCGAGCGCCGTGAACCCGTCCGCGAGGACGTGCGTCTCGACGCCCTCGAACGCCGGGTCGTCGGGACCGGGCGTCTCCGGGAGGTCGCCCGAGACGCCGCGCCAGAGTCGCTCGCGCACCGACTCCGGGACGTCGAGGTCGTACCGTTCGACCACGTCCAGCGCCTCCGCGTACGTCGAGCGGTCGGGCGTGAGCGGTCCGCTGGCCACGACGTCGAGGTCGTTGCCCACGACGTCGCTGAAGACGAGTCCAACGACCGTCGCGGGTGCCGTGGCCTCGGCGAGGCGGCCGCCCTTTATCGCCGAGAGGTGCTTCCGAACGGCGTTTATCTCGTCTATCGCGGCCCCGGAGGCGAGCAGTTCGTCGGTGACTCGCCGGAGGTCCGCGAGCGAGAGGTCGCCCGCCGGGGCGGGCAACAGCGCGCTCCCGCCGCCGGTGACGACGCCGAGAACGAGCGTCTCGTCGGTCGCCGACTCGGCGAGTTCGCGGACGCGCGCGGCACCCGCCGCGCCGCGCTCGCTCGGGACAGGGTGGTCGCCCTCGACGAGTTCGACGTCGGTCGTCTCCGGGAGTACGTCGGTGACGACGACTCCCCGGTCGATTCGGTCGCCCAATTCGTCTTCGAGACCTGCGGCGACAGCGCCCGCCGCGTTCCCGCCCCCGACGACGATAACCTCCTCGTACTCCGAGAGGTCGTACGTGGCGTCGCCGACCGTCAACTGGTTCCCGTGGAGGGTGACGTTCTCGCCGACGACGCGGGCCGGGTGCGCGCCCTCGATTCCCGCGTCGAGGCAGTTCAGCGCGACTTCGTGCGCGGCCGTCTCGGCCAGCGAGTCCCGATACACGCTCATACTTCGAAGGTGTGGGACGGTGACAAAACACTAACGGTGGTCGGTACCCGCGACCGCGTCCGCCGAACGGAGTCAATCGTCGTCGACGAGAGAGGGATGGCACTCGTGGTTCCCCACGTGGTACTTCGGATACTTGACCCCGCATCGGGGACACTGGACGGTCTGCTGGTTCGTGTACCAGATTCCGCCGTACAGCAGGACGACCATGTAGAGGAAGTTGAGGAACATGATAGTCAGGTATATCGTCCCGAGGTCGTACGACATCTATTCCGACGCTCCCACGTGCTGGCTGACTACGTGTTTGAGACGGTTAGTTCTTCTCGGTGGGTGGTCCGGTGCGGTCGAGCGAGTCGCGGTTGCCGAGGCCGGAAGCTATAACAGAACCGTCGGGACTATAGTACGCTACTCGACAGTCGAATGCTGGTGACCATCGCCGTCCGGTTGAAGGAACGAATCGAACACGCTATCGCACCGCTCCGCGGCGACGGCCGCGGTTGGGCGCTGGTCGCCATCGCGGTCGGGTGGTTGCTGATTCTCGGGACGCGCATCACGATTCCCGTGTTACTGCCCGGAATCAAGGCGACGTTCGACATCGACAACGCGACCGCCGGGTTCACTATCACCGTCATCTGGGCGGTGTACGGCCTATCGCAGTTCCCGGCCGGACTCCTGAGCAACCGCATCGGCGACCGGAAGGTGCTCCTCGCCAGTCTCGCGGTCATGACGCTGAGCATCGCGGCGCTCGCGGCGGCACCCCTCTTCGGCGTCTTCCTCGTCACGGCGGCGCTCGTCGGCGTCGGAAACGGTCTCTACGGACCCACGCGGGGGACGCTGCTCTCGTCCATCTACCCCGACAACGACAGCGCGGCCATCGGGTTCACGCTCGCGGTCGGGAGTCTCGGTGCCGCGGCGCTCCCCATCCTCGCCGGAGCGGCCGTGAGTCGCCTCGGATGGCGCGCGACGATTGCCGGTGCCGTCCCGCTTCTGTTCGCCACGACGGTGCTGGCGTGGCGCGTCGTTCCGACGACCGCCATTCCCGATGCCACCGAGGCGTCCACTCGTCGTCGCCTTCGCGGCCTCTTGTCTGCGATCAATCGTCGGCGCGTCGTCCTCGGGGTCGGAGGCAAGACGATACGAGTGTTCGTCTTTCAGGGTCTCACCGCGTTCCTACCGACGTATCTCATCACCGTCAAGGGTATCGACGAAGTGACCGCCAGCGTCCTCTTCGCCACGCTCTTCGTGAGCGGTGCGGCCGCACAGGTCGGCGGCGGACGCGCGGTCACTCGCTTCGGGAACCGACTGGTGCTGGTGGCGCTGGCCGCCGTCAGCGTGCTCCCGCTGCTCGCGCTCCCGTTCGTCTCCGGTCTCGTACCCATCACCGTCGTCATCGTCCTCGCGGGCGTCCAACTCGGCATCGCGCCGGTCACGAACACCTACATCATCAACGCGCTCCCGCCAGCGGAGCGGAACGGCGCGTGGGGACTGTTACGGACCGGGTACTTCCTGATCGCATCGACGGGGTCGGTCTTCGTCGGCGTCCTCGCCGACGAGGGGTACTTCGACGGCGCGGTCCTGATACTCGGCGGCCTGCTCGCCGTCGTCGCGATAATCTTCGCCTTCCTCCCCGGACTCTCCAGCGAGGAGTAGCGTCAGCGTCCCCAGTCGAGGATAGTATCGGTGACGGAGCAGTCCCGTCGAACGAACCGCCCGAGTGCCGATTACACCTCGTCGGTCTCTGACGAGTCGTCGGCGTCTTCCGGATTGATATCCGCGAGTGCAGCATCGAAGTGGGCCTGCGTGAGCACGATGTCCTCGACGGCCATCGGTTCCTCACCGGACTGCGACCGGACGTGCTCGCGAACGGCCGCGGTGGCCGCCTCGCGGCACAGCGCCGCCAAGTCCGCACCCACGAAGCCCTCCGTCTCGGCCGCGAGGTGGTCGATGTCCACGTCGTCGGCGAGCGGCCGGTTCCGGGTGTGAATCTTCAGGATTTCGCGTCGGGTCTCCTCGTCGGGTTCGCCGACCTCTATCTTGCGCTCGATGCGGCCCGCGCGCGTCAGGGCGTCGTCGATGAGGTCGGGTCGGTTCGTCGCCGCGATGACGACCACGTCCTCCAGTTCCTCCAACCCGTCGAGTTCGGTCAGCAGTTGGGAGACGACGCGCTCGCCGACGTTCGAATCGCTGCCACCGCTCCCGCGCTTGGTCGCGATGGAGTCGATCTCGTCGAAGAAGATGACGGTCGGCGCGTTCGACCGCGCCTTCTCGAAGATTTCCCTAACGCCCTTCTCGGACTCGCCGACGTACTTGTCGAACAGTTCGGGGCCCTTGACCGAGATGAAGTTCGACTGAGCCTCGTTGGCGACGGCCTTCGCGAGCAGCGTCTTGCCAGTGCCCGGCGGTCCGTGGAGCATGATGCCCTTCGGCGACTGGAGGTCCACCTGCCTGTAGGCGTCGGGGTACTCCATCGGCCACTGGATGGCCTCCTGCAGTCGGGCCTTGGTCTCCGCGAGACCGCCGACGTCGTCCCACGTGACGTCGGGTGTCTCGACGAACACCTCTCGGAGCGCGCTCGGGTCGATCTCCCGGAGCGCCGCCCGGAAGTCCGCCTCGGTCACTTCGAGCGCTTCGAGCGTCTCGGCGTCGATCTCGTCGCCTTCGAGGTCGAGGTCGGGGCGAACGCGTCGGAGCGCGTTCATCGCCGCCTCGCGGACGAGGCTCTCCAAGTCCGCGCCGACGAAGCCGTGGGTGTTCTCGGCGTACTGTTCGATGTCGACCGACTCGGCGATGGGCATCTCGCGGGTGTGGACTTGGAGAATCTCCTCTCGGCCCCGCGTGTCCGGCGCGCCGATCTCTATCTCGCGGTCGAAGCGGCCGCCGCGGCGCAGCGCGTTGTCGATGGAATCGACGCGGTTCGTCGTCCCGATGACGGTCACCTGACCGCGGTCCTCCAGTCCGTCCATCAGCGAGAGCAGTTGGGCGACCACGCGGCGTTCCACGTCGCCCTGCGTGTCGTCTCGCTTCGGCGCGATGGAGTCTATCTCGTCGATGAAGATGATCGCCGGTTCGTTCTCTCCGGCCTCGTCGAACACCTCGCGCAACCGCTCCTCGCTCTCGCCGTGGTACTTCGACATGATCTCCGGCCCGGAGATGGTCTGGAAGTTGGCGTCTATCTCGTTGGCGACCGCCTTCGCGATGAGGGTCTTGCCCGTGCCGGGCGGGCCGTGGAGCAGGACGCCCTGCGGCGGTTCGATGCCGAGCGCTTGGAACAGTTCGGGATGGGACATCGGCAACTCTATCATCTCCCGGACTTGGTCGAGTTCGTCGTCGAGGCCGCCGACGTCCTCGTAGGTGACGCCGGGGGACTCGGAGTCGCGGGACGCCTCGTCACCGCGTTCCACGTCCACTTCCTCGGCGGACTGCTCGGCGACATCGATGGACGTCGACTGCGTGACGACCACGGTCCCGCTCGGTTCAGTATCCACGATTCGGACCGGAATCCGGCGACTCGACCGGCCCGTCAGGGAACCGAATCCGAGCGCGACGGGGACGGTCTGTCCCGCCCGAACCGCGCGGTTGGCGAGTTTATCGCGCAGATACGAGGCGAGGTTGCCGCGAATCTGAAGCCCGCCGGGGAGTGCTATCGTTAGCTCGTCGGCCGCGGCGACGTCGGTCTGTTCGACCCGAACGAGTTGGTCGATTCGTGCGCCGGTGGTCTTCCGGGTCTGGCCGTCGATGCCGACGACGCCCCACTGTCGCTCGCCCGACCGTCCCGGCCGGACGCGGGCGACCGCAGTACCGTCCTCGCCTTCGATAGTGACGAAGTCACCGTTCGAAACGCCGAGTTCCTCCATCGCCTCGCTGTCGATGGCCGCGATACCCTTCCCAGCACTCTTCCGGTCGAGCGGTTTGACAATTAGTTTCATGAATGTTGTCTCTCTGTCCAGACCGTACTCGAACGGAAAACTGCCGACACCTCAAATCACCGAGACAAGTACCGCACTGGATATACCATACTTACGCGGACCAAACTGAAATAGATGTGGGTACTTCCGACGACAAAATCCACGCTCGGTACGAACGTCTAAACCCAAATGGCCGCACGCAACAAGCGAAACGCGACAGTCGAACGCGGCAATCGGAACGGCGTTCAGTCGAGTTCGCTCGGGTGCGTCCGGGACTACGACCGGCTCGTATCGACGGAGTCCCGCGAGCGACTCTCGGCGTCGCGAACGTTGGCATCCGTTCTCCGCTGGGTCAGTTCTCGCTGCGGGAACGGTATTTTGATGCCTTCGCGGTTGAACGCGGTCTTGACACTGTAGATGACGGCCTGAGCGGCCCGCCACTTGCGCTGTGGCGTCGGGTTCTCGATCCAGAACCGCAGTTCGAGTACCACGGCCGAATCGTCGAATCGCACTGGGAGTACCTGTGGCGCGGGCTGGGTCATGATCTCGTCGAGGTCCGCTATCGCCTCTCGGGCGACGGACTCCGCGTGCTCCGGGTCCACGCCATAGTCCACACCGACTTCCACGCAGTGGCGAAGTTTCCCCTCTAAACTCCGGTTGACGATAGTTCGATTGCTGACGGCTTCGTTCGGGAGGACTACGTGTTCGCCGTCGAGGTTACGAAGTCGGACGTGGGCGATCGTGATCTCCGAAATGAACCCCTCGTGATCACCGATTCGGACCCAGTGGCCGACGTCGAACGGACGCGAGAGCATGAGGACGAACCCCGCGAGAATCGACCCGAGCGTGTTCTGGAACGCGAGACCGAGGATGACGCCGAGGACGCCCGCTCCCAAGAGGAGGTCGCTCACTTGAATCCCCCAGAGCGAGAACGTTCCGAAGACGGCGACGATGTAGATGACAACCTGACTGACGTAGAAGACGACTCTGCGCTGGTGCTCGGACGTGGCCCGACTCTTGGCGTGACTGCCGCCGAGGAGCAGTCGCTTCAGGATGCGGGTGACGGTGTGCGCGGCGACGAACAGGACGACCGTAATCAGCACGCGAACCCCCGCGTCGACGCCGAGTCGAATCGCGCCGACGACCGAGAGCATGTCGCCCGTCGCGTTCCACTCGCTCACCAAGACGGCCGCGACGACGCTCGCTAACACCAACAGCAGTCCCGCCCGCACGATCTCCGCGTTCTCGGTTCGAAATCGGGCCTTCAAGCGCTCGCCCAGACGCCAGATTACCGCACCGGCCACCACGGCGACCGAGACGACCGCGAGGGTTTCGTGGAGAGAGGTACCGAACTGGAGCGGCGGTAGAACCGACGATACACCGGGGATAATTCCTGTCACCGAACTCGTCAATGAAGGCACACCATATAAACCACCGTGTCTCGATATCGTTCTCGGAGCGTTCGAGGAGCGAGTGACCGACGATACGTCCGTAGAGTAGCCCCGCCTCGTTTCGGAGGCGTTCACGAGACGAGACAGGGAATTTCGGTATATCGAAAAGAGGTTTATGGCGGTTCGGCGACGGTGTATCGTCCGCTCGTCCCCAGTGTCGCAACCACCGTCGGGAAATCTTCACGGTATCGGCCACGTGAGTATCGCTATCCTCCGTTTTCGCCTCTCTCCCGAGTGCTGTCGATGACGTCGCCGATTTCTCCCGCTTCGATGTGCGAGTAACTCTCGTTCGTAACCGATATCGAGGAGTGGCGAAGCGCGGCTTGAGCGTCAGTCGGGTTCGATCGGTACAGTTCGTCGCCGAGACCGCGTCGCGCCCCGTGGGGTTTCAGATATTCGCCGTCCACGTCGAGGTCTGCCTCGTCACAGAGACGCTTCATCACGGAGCGTGCGCCCTCCGTCGAAATCGCGGGGAGGGCGACCTCGTTCTCCCGGACTACTGCGTCGATATCCGCCGCTTCGAGGTCGATATCCGTCACCTGCGACCGGACTGCGCTGTACTTCGACGGTGCGTGTTCGGTCGGGAACAGCGGAAACTCGGTCGTCGGCGGGTCGAGTTCGTCCTTCCACCGTCGGAGCGGTTTCTGTGCCACGTCGGGGAGCGGTGCGTACTCGTACTCTTGGCTCTTCCCGAGGACCCGGAGTGCACCGTTCTCCCAATCGACGTCGGCCCACGTCGCGCCGTTTCGCCGGTCGTCTTTGGGGTGAGAGAACACCTCCGCGCCGCGGACGCCCGTGTGCGCGAGCAGCGCGACGAGTGCGTGCTGGCGGAGTCGCTTGCGTTTCTGGGTGTCGTCGCCGGACTCGATGGCTTCGAGTGCTCGCTGGCGGACGTACGATTCGAGTTGCCGTCGGTCGTCCGGACTCCAGAACTGCTGGGTCTCTCTCGTCCCGGGGTCGTCGGGTAGCTCTTCGAGCGCGATTTCGTCTTCCGCCGGATTCGATTCGAGCAGTTGGTCGCGCGCGCACCACGTCAGGAACGCTCGCACGTAGGCGTAGTACGTCTGTGCGGTGCTGGCGGCGTACTCGTCTTGCCGGACCTTCGTCTTGAGGTGGCGGGCGTACCGCCGGAGGTGTATCGGTTCCACCGCGTCCAGCGACTCGACGTTCTCCTCGCGGTCGAGCCAGTCGGCCCAGCGTCGGACGACCGACTCGGCGTTCGAGACGTAGTTTCCCGAGCCGGTCCCCTCCGGGTCCGCGACGGCTTTGCTCCGAACGTAGTCGCCGAGGGCGTCGTCGAAGTTGGTTCTCCGGGCGGAAGAGCTGTCCTTTCGGTTGTCCACGGTTCGTGCTGTTGGTACGGCGCCGGGGTGACAAAAATCACTCGGTATTACTGTCCTAATGCAAAGTGGACCCGAGACGGTGTTTTGGACGTAAAATCGCAAGACGGCGCGGCATATTGCCATCTATAAATCAATTAACGATATATCGAAATTGCTGGCTGTGAAGTTGAGACTACAGCGGGTTTAGCGGGGCTGTAATGCGTGGTTTCGGACGGATCAGTGAGACAAGACAGCTTCAGATCGGCTCTCAACCACACCACCTTATCGAATTTGTAACTAGTTCAGGAATTTTCCTCTCTGCTCCATAGTGTCGCCACTCACGACTCGACTATCTCAGCAAATAGCCGCGGTCTATCCGATTCCAGTCTCCTTCTTCAACAGCGTTAGCGTATTGTCCGCCGTCACGAGTGGCGAATGTTCGTACTCACCGGTCAATTCGACCTGCACCAGCGCATCGACTGCCCGCCAGATCGAATACAGCAGACACGCGAACGCGAAATAGAAGAACCGGAGTCCGAAATCCTTCGAGGTCGTCGCCGCCATGAATCGCTTGATCGACCGATACCCACTCTCGATCTCCCAGCGATACGCATACTCGGTGAGGAAACTCCCGCCATGATTCGACATAAACACTGAGTACTGCCGGTGATCATCGTGCTCAGCGTTCTCTTTGCGCCGGTAGATCAGCGTCGTCTCGTGCCACTCGTTATTCCCGAGATGGAGTTTGCGGTCCGCTTCGTATCGATCATCATCCCGCTGGAGGAGTCGCTTCGCCTGAGCTCTCTCGCTCGTCTGCATTCGTTTCGGCACGACGTATGAGAGTCCGCGCTGGCTAATCATTTCCAAAACATGCTGGCTATCGAACTCCCTATCCATCAGCACGTTATCGACATGGACCAATTCCTCGGCGGAGTTGAGAAGGTCCTCGACGATCTCCTTGCGTGACTCACCTCGTCGAACAGGGCGAGCATCCAACACGATCGGGATGGCGTTGCCGACCAGCTGGACAGTGGCCCACTGGTAAGCGTACTCATCGGTCTTCTCCTTCGTCCCTATAATTTCGTCTTCGTGTCCCGTTCGAACACCGGTGAAGGAATCCGCTTCGGTGATGTCGATCGCGATGATCCCGGCCCGGAAGAACTGCTCTGTCTCCGAGACTTCTCCTAACAACCGATCTACCGCCTGTCGGTACATCTCGCGAGTCTGTTCGATTGAGAGGTCACGGATGTGCTCGCGATGGACGTGCCCCAGCGGTGTCCGCTCACGCATCGACTCGTAGACGAAACTGCGAGCGCCTTCATTGACAGCCAGCCGCTCACGAAGCCCGAGATACGTCTGTAAGTCCCAGTAGGCGTTCTCATGAATCTCACAACCGTCGCCACGATTCAGTGAGAACGCGGGGAATACGACGCGGCTGATGTGGTCCGTGATCGGTGCCGCTTCGTCGAGGACAGTTCGATTGTCTGGGTCCGATTCGTCCTCTTTGCCACCTCGAGATGGAAGGTGTCTTTCTGGCTTGCGCGGAACGGTGACACCCGCGTTCTGGGCTTTGATGAGGATGGTCCGCGCAGCTGTCTCGACTGTACTGCGAAGCTCGGCAGTGAACCGGTTGTGCCAGCTGCGCCACAGCGTTGATTGGTTCGGTACTGTCTCCAGATCCAGTTGGTCGCAGAGTGCTGGACGACGCTCAAGGTACTCAATTAGTGCGGTTTCGTGCTCCCATCCGTGGCATTCTTTCAGAACGAAGACGCGAAAGAGCGTGTCCATCTCGTAGCGAGTCGCCCCCACATAGCGGTCGTGCGCGGCGAATACGAAATACGCCAGAGGGAGTGAGCAGACGAAGTTCTCAACCGATACATGGCGGTCGTGCCTAAACCACGTCTGTGAGACCGTCCGGATATCGGACTCCAACCCGGCAAGCGTGCTTCGATCGTATACTGGCGTGGCATCGTATACTGGCCACTCGACGTGCGTTCGTTGGGCAATCCGTCGAAAGACAGTTCGTCGCGACTCACGAATTGCAACCACTACGGGACGTTGAACACGACTCTCTCAAAAACGCCACTCTCTGGTAGTAGTTGCAATGGTGCAATCCGCCTCTGCGCTATTTTGATTTAGGATCAAAATGCCAATAATGGATCGTGTTTTGTACGGCTACTACCAGTAATGGATCGAGACGACTTCGAAGAGACGGCACCCGGTGAAATCGTTCCGATTACGACCCCAAAGGGAACGTATTCGGCGTTCAAACCTGGATCCGTTACCGCCCACAACTAGCACTGACCAACTGATGCCCGTTAGCGAGGGCGACGCAAGCTAAGCCGGCTCCACGGCATTGGCCCTCGCATCGGGTCAAGAGAGATCCTCATTGAACCGTTCATTCGGAAGGAGACACTGGAAGCGTCCCAGATCGAAGGCACTCATGTGACCCTCTCAGATATCTACGCGTATGAAGCAGGACAGGAGACGTTCATCGACGAGGACAGACGACAGGGTACCCAGGAGATCATAAACTACTTGCACGCCCTGACACACAGCCGAGATGCGATAACGGCAGGTAAGACTGTCACCGTCGAGTTGTTGTGTGAGATGCTTCACCGATTGCTCTCGGGGTACGCGGGGACGAAGCAAACCCTATTGTCTCGACACTGTTCCTACTGAAACAGCCACCAAGTCGGTATCTGATATAATGGTGTTGTTGACTCAGCTACTCTTTGAGCCTAAGGGATAATTTTACCTCTCGGCACTCAATAATCTCACTATGAATCGCCGTGCCCTCCTCTCTTCTTTTGGTGCAATAAGCGTTGCAAGTGTCGCAGGATGTCTCTCGACACTCAATTCACCTACAGCTGGATCTCCAACAGCGACAAAACAAAAGGAAACAGATGGTCTGTCAGCGACCGTCACGAGTGTCTCATACGATGGGACGGCCGGAGAAAATGAGGAGAGTGTGTCTCAGTCCGGCGACTGCACGGCTCAGAGCGCAACGCTCAGTGGGTGGTTCTCGACGAGTAGTTGTCGGACAGTGGCTATTCGGGCGCTCCAATACAACAGCACCGAGCGGTACGCAGAACTGGTCTTGTATCCCCGTTGGACCAACTCAGACCCCCCCGAGAGTGTTGACTGCGCTGGTGCCTCGTATCAGTATCAAGTCGAACTAACGGCACAAAATCATCTTCCAACAGACATTAAGATCGTCTACCAGCGTCCCGACGAACGAGCGGCGACTGAGTTTACTGTGCAGATCATTGAGTGCTCATAAGCGGAACGCAGACAGTCTGTCTCTACCGAACTCAAATATAGAACACAGATTAGAGATTATTACTTTCTATACGTTAGTGTACACCGTTATTGTAGGCATGCTCTCTAGAATAGTTCATTCCTTCAACCGTACAGTAGGTAATATCGTAAGTCACACCATCAGTATTCTTATCGCGGTTGCAGTCTCCCTTAGACTCGTAATTTTCGCTACTATCACCGTATGAGGCGACCATTGGTGTTGCATTATCATATGAACCCTCATCAGCATCCTGGCCGAGTGAGTGATCATCCCCTGGAAGCTTGAGACAACTGTCCAGCAGGAAGGAATGTAATGCCTCTTGAATTGCCACGGCTCCCAGCATGTCACCGGAGTACCAGTCGGTACTGACGAATGCCTCAGTCCGACCCTCCCATGCCCCTTCTGAATCAGCGAAGGCATCGGAACAGTTTGTCACCCAGAGGAACTGTCCATCGGTGAACCCATTATTATCCAACCACGTCGTCGCGGAACTTTCCATATTGGAACAATTTAAAGAGTGGTCAGTTTCATACTTTTCTATTACATAACCTGGTATGTCCATACCATAGGCACTTCCTGTCTCGTCCATAATTTGATCCAGTGCGTTGAGAACCGCCTGATATACCGTATCAAGCTCACTTGTGCTGGGGACCTTTGCCTTCATTACCTTAATCCGCATTGTGTGATCTTTGTTCGTGTCACCCCGCGAACTTCCTCCAGTTTTTGTGTATGACATTTTATTTCACCTTGTGAATCTCAAGCGAGCCGTGGTTGCGAACTGTAATAACCGGTGTGACAGTGTGCTGTTCTATACTCTTTTTTGGATAGGTGTCAGAGCTCCTCTCCGGGCGGATTTTTACCACAACCTCGCGTTCTGGAAGATTGCGTGATGTCTCCCTCCCAACAGGAACTTCGATAGACTGAGGCCCAGTAAACCGAACAGTGTCACCGACAAACTGAGCTTTGAACTGCGGAGGAGTGAACGGTCGCTTCGTCAGAACACCACGGAGTGGACGAAGGTCCTCAGTCCGATCAGTTACCAAGTACTGCATTTTCTGATGGCCATCGAAGTTGGCCTCCAAATGTTGGTTACTTGTTGCGACAGCTTCTTCGGCTGCCTTTACTTCTGATACAAGACCTGAGCGGGCAAATTGGTTAAAAACGATTTTCTGCTCCTCCAAGTTCACTGAGAAACCTTTCGGATTGTCAATCTCAACTACAGACCGTTGTACGACATCCGGACTAGCTGAGTTCACCGTGTAATCAAGCACTGCCTCCACGAACTGCACAGAATTGCCTATCGTCGTAGTGGCAGCGTTTGCGTTGCTAACACCGGCAAACCCAAGCCCAGTAACTCCGATGCCTTGTAGAACTCTACGTCGTGTTGATTCGTCAGTGGACAAATTTGTTTCTTGAGTCATTTTTGGCTGCAAATCAACATCAAACCCTTTGCATGAATACTTTTGTATGGATGCAATATTGTAAAATATATTCAGCTATTGGGATAAATACCCACGCTGAACGAGTGTCTAATAACTGGTAATGAAACGAGAGTGCGATAAAGCTCTTCTCACACCGTGATGGTCGTGTTTCCCGGGTTGTCTCCGTGGGTAGTTGGTGATAGCAACGACGAGGCGAAGACACAGAGCGAGGAACACGTGCGCTCGTACGTGGACGCGGCATCGGGCATGGGTGCGCCCGAGGCCGCAGTCCTTCATTGATTCGTTAGCTCTTTCAACTCCTGTATGACGATTGTACGTCTCGTCTAGCGTCGATTGCTTCATCTGAATGTCTTCGCTGTGTTCCTCGATTTAGTCTTCGACCCTGTACTCGATATCGAGCGTATCGTCGGTGTTTCGTGCGTTGTTCGGAGCGACTGGGACGACCATTCTGTTGGTCACGTACGTCAACGGGACAGTTCAGGGCGTCAGTGCATGAAGAACTCGTATGACAACGGTATCAACGCCGATGGCGGTGTATTAGAAACACAGGCCTTTTTGAGGACGAATGTTATTAGAACTGCCATTTATCAGGATACCAACACTGATAGACAGCTCGAGGAGGGGATTGATGCACCCTGTCTTGTCGATGACGAGGTTGTGCAAGCCAGCCCGACACGGGTGAACTTCAGCCATTTCGATTGATCAGTGAGACTATCGATGGGACTACAATCGATTCGTAGTATGTTCCTATCAGCCGTTACAAAAGAAATAGACTGCAATAAGGGTCGAAACCATACCACCCCATGAGACTATGCTCTATGCATTGAGACGACCGACCTCAACTACTGTCGGGCCGGGAAGTTGCACAGTTTCGGAGGATGGGCTAGTTTTAGGCTGAATCTCCGTCGACCCGTAGTTCTTCTCTCCGATAGAGCATCGAATTCGAACCCTCTAGGACGCATCTATCGGATAGACGTGTGAAATTGCGCGGATTCTGGCGCTGCTGAATAGTGTCGCCACTCTAGAGAGGAGGACTTAGCGAGGGCTCAGCCTGTTAATCGGGTGGAATCAACGCTGAGGCGATCAGCTCCACACACTCACCCGCGGTCAACACAGGCGCGTAGTCCATCTCGCCGTCAACACCCGCTTTCAGCAGGAAGTCGGTGAGCCGCCAGATATTGTAAAGGAGTACCGCGAACACGAAGTAGAACAACCGGACGCGGTAGTCCTTCGAAGAGGTCTTCGCGAGAAAGTCACCTTTGATACTCTTATACTCGTTCTCGATCTGCCAGCGACGACTGTAGCGCCGACAGAACGTCTCGGCCTCATCTGGCCCGACTCGGAGATTCGTCGCAAATACAGTCGTGCCCTCGTCGCTCGTCGACGGCACGTACAGAAACCGCATCGGATGCGAGCCGGCCTCAACGTGCACTGACGCCGATTCAACGGCCACCTCTTGGTTGTCTTCTTCCATCCGCTCGATTACTTCGCGTTCGGAGCTGGTGATGCGTTTGGGAATGAGGTAGTTCACGTCGAGATTCGAGAGGGCCTGGAAGACGCGCATCGAGTCGAACTCCCGGTCACACAGCACGGTCTCTATCGGCACGTGTTCTTTCGCTCGAAGCACTAATCGTCGAACGACCCGGTGGATTCGATTCGGCGAGTTCTCGTCCCAGGCCGAACTCTCACGCACAGGTTCAACAGCCAGGACGAGCGGGATGTTCTGCCCGATGATTGAGAGGGTCGCGAACTTGAACGCCCGGCCCTCGCCGTCTTTTGTCCCGCTGACCATCGGCATCTCTTCGATATCCCCGTAGTAGGGAATGGTCGTGATATCGATCGCAGCGGTGATTGGCCGGCGGAACGAGGTTTCCGAGGCGATGACCGAGAGTAAGCGATCCGTCGTCTCATTGAATCCATCCACAAGTTCGTCGGGTTCGAATTGTTTGACAGCGCGGAGGTGGGTGTCGCCATGCGGGCCGTACTGTTCGCCTCGTCGATACTGAAAGCGCGCGGCTCCCTGGGCGGTACCGCACCGAACCATCCCCATGAAGGTCTGCAACTCGAAGAATCGCGTGTCCTCGTACGAGGCGTTCGGGCCACGCCCAGAGTCGAAGTAGCCGAACGCGTGATCGCGGGCGAGGCGCGTCGTCTGGACGATCTCGTCCTGGGAGAACGACTCTTCTTCTACTGAGTCCTCCTCTACTGGAGGGTCGTCAACGATCTCTGCTTTGGGGCGGACCTCGGGCGCGGAAATGTCGAGATCGTGGCCTTCTTTGATGACGAAGTGAGCGGCTGTCTGCACGTACTCCTGGACAGCGTCGTCGAATCGATTCCGCCACGCTCGAGAGAACGCCGATTCATCCGGCACTCGGCTGAAACCAAAGACAGCGGCTACCTCCGGTTGTTGCGTCAGTCGTCGGGTAAAGGCGGCGTACGACTCGCCTGTAATCTCCATGAAGATGAACGCGAGGATCATCGCGCGAAAGGGGAGTGGAGCAGGATGCCAGGCAGGATACCCGTCTTCGACTGAATCAATCGAGTGGTCGAGGTTATCGAACCCGGTGACGAGATCGGACTCATAGAGGTCGTTTCGGATGGCGATACCGAGCTGATACGCCTCACATAGATAGCGCATCCGATAATTGTCGATACTGGAACGATTGTTGAGGTCACTCATATGAGGTCTGTAATAAATTACAAAATTACACAGGAGATAGAAGGTTCTGTTTGTAGCGGGGTTGAAATTGCTTGGCTAAACTATTCACAGATAATACCTACCCAAAATAGAGGGAATATATCAGTATTCATTCTCATAAGAAAGATATGCTGCAAGTAGAATCAGAGCAGCTGTTGGCATTATGATAAATCCGATAGCAGCTTGCCAAAAACCAAGAATGAATAATGTACCTGTCCCGATAGCCGTTATAGACAACCCTATTTTATAATTAAAACTGATCACAGCTACTCCAATAATTCCGATCCATGCACCTCCAATTATAGCTGAAAATAATATAAGCCGAGACTGAGAATAACCTGGTCGGGGAAGCGTCCATAGGAGGATCCCCGTGAGAATAATTACGAAAAGCATGGCGACCCCTTGACTGACTTTGGTATATGTATTATTGACCATAAATTAGTAATGGTGCTTGTCAGTGTTGAACCCACTGTTTCTGAGTCAATCGATGATATACCAGAGAGCTGATTGTCGACTTCCAGTATTATACAATGTATTCCCGTTGTAGAACGTCTGTGATTTCCATGTTACATACGGCCCGAATGCTTCAGGTGCGGTCTTAATAGTACCCTCCAATTGGGTGTAATGGCCATTCTTTCTAATACCGTGTTCATGGTAATGGAAATCCCGCCAATGATCGGTATACGGAGTTAATGGAAAGTATCCCTGATACGCAGCAGTTCCATGAACATCTGCCTGTGCGGGGAATGGCGCAGTGGTTGTGTCTGTATAGAGAATAAACCAATTAATTGACGTTTGATGAGTCCAATTATAGCCCGCAGACACAAATTCGGTGTCCGTACTATTTGTTTTACCCCACGCAGTAAAATCGCTTTTTGCAGTCGTAATATCTGCTGGTCTGTTATCTTTAGTTGTCAACCGCGAATAGGCATAACGCGTCACTGAGGCCTGTGTCGATATGTTATCGTCTGTCTCGTGTGATTTAGAGGTCGTACGTGGCATCGAGCCGGAGGAAATGACTTGTCGCCCATCAGGTGGGACGATCTGAGGAAGGACAACGATCGGTTTTCCTTTTCCACCAACCTTGCTACTACCACTCCGCTCTAAAAGTGAAAATTCCAGACTGAATTCGATTTCGTCAGTTGAAATTAATCCATCGAACTCATCTACCCAACCGTCCTCTACATTGATCCTTTCTCTCAGCTTTTTATCTCCTTTCTGGTACTTTTTGGGTTTCTCCGCCAATAGCGCATTTACAGGAACAGTATATGTGGATTTTTCCAATTTTCCATTTTCAGTAACAGAACTCTCAATAGTCAAAATATTTTTATTTTTATCTACTACATTTGTTTCGACGATCTGTGTTCGTGCAGAGTGCTCACCGGTCGGCAAAGTAGAAGTCGATTTTACCTCATATTTCGCCTTTAGGTCCGTCCAATTTTCCTCGCTAGTCGCTTCTACCGTAGGAGCTGCGATTGTAGCAGCAAATAGTCCTGCACTGGTTTTTGAAGCATTTCGACGACTAACAATCCGATTGCTGTCATTGGTTGGCATGTGGACACACCACAAGTGGCACATAACCAGCAATTGTATTCATCTCACCGACTGACGAATTATTCATGCGATGGGGGCCTCCCCCATTGGTTGCGACCCCACCCCAGTCCATATCCCCCTCCCCCCACGGGCTGACCCCCACCCCCACGACATGAGTTTTTCCGTCGTGGAGGGACCGATAGTTATCCTGTTAAATAGATGCAAGAAATTAAGCCCATCCGGTATGTAACTGCCTCACATGCCCCGCCCACTCGGTGACTGCCTCGATTCCGTCCTCGCCGAGCGTCACTTGTACCTCCGCGCGCTCATCGACCAACCACGCTCGAAGTGTGACCTCGAAGACGACCTGGACGGGTCGCGCTCCACGCTTGACCGCGCGCTCCGTGACCTCGCCGACGCCGAACTCGCCACGTACGAAGACGGCGTGTGGAAACCCACACCCCTCGGACTATGCAGCTACCGGACACGAAACGCGTATCTCGACCGCTTAGAGAATCTTGCTGAGGCGGCACCACTGTTCAACGAACTCTCTTCCGGGAGTCCAGTCGACTGCGCATTCGTTATCGGAGCAGATGTCCACGAGGCCGATTCATCGATGCCGGATGCGGTCATGCATAGGCTCCTCGATAGTGTCGAAGGCAGACAAAATGTCTCCGTTGCGACACCGGTTGTCGTGACTGGCTTCGCCGAAGACTTCTATGAGTGTGTGAGACAGGGTGAGAACTACTCGCTCGAACTGCTCATCCCACCAGACGTGTTCGAACGCACCCGTGCCGCGTTTCCAACACTCACGGACGAACTGCTGGATGACGAGAACGTGAGCCTGCACACTACATCGATCCCGTTCAGTTTCGGGCTCTGGATCGTCGATTCGGCCGAGGCAGGCATCATCGTCTTCACGGATCAAGGCGTGTGTGGAATCCTCGTGAACGACACTCCAGAAGCGCTCGACTGGGCGACAGATCAGTATGAACGCGCGAAACAGGACGCTGACCCAGTCTTCCTCCGAGGCCGCGTCTAAAGAGGCGAGAGATCAGCTGCCAATTTCTATTCATCCCATACACTCCTGAATAGAAGGCACGCATCAAAACCATCCTCCGAGGTTGTGAAGTTGAGACTACAGCGGGTTTAGCGGGGCTGTGATGCGTGGTTTTGGCTGGTTCAGTGATCGGGAACTGGCTCAGATTGCTCTCCAAACGGCCATTCATATTGGAAATACAACTACATACACGAATTTCGGCGGCTTCCGACAGTGTTGCCACTCAGACGCCGCGCTAACACGGGTAAAACCTCTCTATCCGATTCCCGTTTCCTTCTTCACCAGAGTCAGCGTGTTATCGGCCGTCACAATTGGCGAGTGCTCGTACTCATCGGTCAACTCAACCTGTACCAGCAGGTCCACCGCTCGCCAAATCGAGTATAGCAGACAGGCGAACGCGAAGTAGAAGAACCGCAGCCCGAAATCCTTCGACGTCGTCGCCGCCATGAATCGCTTTATCGACTTGTAGCCACTCTCGATTTCCCACCGGTAGTCGTACTCCGTGAGGTGCCCAGTCCCTCTATTCGTCATGAACACCGAGTACTGTCGATGGTCATCGTGCTCGGAGCCCTCTTTCCGACGGTAGATCAGCGTCGTCTCGTGCCATTCGTTCTTCCCGAGATGGAGCTTCCGGTCGGTTTCGTGTCGGTCCTGACCACGTTGGAGCAACCGCTTGGCTTGGGCTTTCTCGCTGTTCTGCATCCGCTTCGGGACGACGTACGACAGTCCGCGCTGGCTGATCATCTCCAAGACGTGCTGGCTATCGAACTCCCGGTCCATCAGCACGTTATCGACGTGAATCAGGTCCTCAGCGGAGTCGAGCAGGTCCACAACGATCTCCTGTCGTGACTCGCCTTTCCGTACCGGGCGGGCATCAAGGACGAGTGGGACAGCGTTACCGACCAGCTGGACGGTCGCCCACTGATAGGCGTACTCATCGTTCTTCTCTTTCGTCCCGATTATTTCGTCTTCGTGGCCAGTGCGGTCGCCCGTGAAGGGATCATTCTCGGTGATGTCGATGGCGACGATGCCTGCGCGGAAGAACTCCCCCGTCTCTGCGAGCTCGTCGGTGAGTTGTCGAACCGCTTGTCGATACATCTCGCGGATTTGATCGATAGAGAGATCACGAATCTGGTCGCGATGACAGTGTCCGAGTGGTGTTCGCTTCCGTGTCGACTCGTGAATGAAGCTCCGAGCGCCCTCGTTGGCGGCCAAGTTCTCACGGAGTCCCAAGTAGGTCTGTAAGCCCCAGTAGGCGTTCTCGGGAATCTCACAGTCCTCGCCACGATTGAGCGAGAACGCGGGGAACACGACGCGACTGACGTGCTTGGTAATCGTGCCGGTCTTGTCGAGGATGGCTTGGTCGTAAGGGTCCGAGTCAGTAGCGTCGTGGCTTCGATCCGGGAGATTTCGTTCTGGTTCGCGTGGCACGGCTACATCCACGTTCTGCGCTTTGATGAGAATCGTTCGAGCCGCTTTCTGGACCGTCTCGCGAAGGGCATCAGTGAAACGCATATGCCAACTACGCCAGAGTGTTGATTGGTCGGGGAGTGTCTCTAGATCAAGACTCTCACAGAGTTCGGGCTGGTTTTCGAGGTACTCAAGGAGTGCTGTCTCGTGCTCCCACCCGTGGAGTTCCTTCAGGACGAACACGCGAAAGAGAGTGTCCATCTCGTAGCGAGTCGGCCCCGCGTAGCAGTCGTATGCGTCGAATTTGAAATATGCTAAGGGGAGTGCGCAGACGAACTTCTCAACCGACTCGTGGCGGTCGTGTTTGAACCAGGTCTGGGAGATTGTCCGAATATCTGATTCTAGACCGTCAAGCGAGCTTCGCTCGTACAGGGGCGTCGCGTCGTATACCGGCCACTCCACATGTGATTGCCGAGCAATTCGTCGAAAGACATCTCGTCGTGACTTATAAGTTGGTGAATTCATCTGTTACAACGCATATGAATCCAGATATTCAATTCACGGGAGTACAATCTCACAGACAAACAGCACGAAGCATTAGCTCTAGCGTACACTGAAGGCTACTTCGACAAACCCCGGAACACAACTCTAGAGGCACTCGGTGAGTCATTAGGTATTACGCAGGAAGCAGTGATAGCCCGACTGCGGAATGGAGAAAAGAACATTCTCGAGAATACGATCGTCCATTCAGCAAATTCAGAATCTAACCCATAGTGTCTACGTAATCTATTTATTACGGTGAAGTCTCGGTGTCTTCAATTTCCTGGAATAGACTAATCACTCGCTGTTCGATTTCATCACGAATCTCGCGTACTCGGTCGAGATCCTGCCCATCCGGATCGTCAAGCGCCCAATCACGGACATCGACGTCCTCACCAACATCGCCGACGTCGAGTGTCGAGCAGCCCATCGTGGCAACGTAGTCGCAGGAGCGCAGTTCGTCCAGCGTGATCTCTCGTGGCGTCCGCTCGGAGAGATCGAACCCCGCCTCTTCCATCACGTTGACGACTTCGTCGTGCACGTGGTCGGCCGGATGCGTCCCTCCGGTGAGGATTTCGACGCGGTCTTCAAGTCCACGTCGCTCCCGTTCACGCTCCGCAAATGCCGTGGACATTTGGGAGCGGCCAGCATTCTGGACGCACATAAAGGCGATTCGAATCGGATCGGTGTCGCTGTGTTCAGTCATTGTATCTGGTGTGTGTGGTTTCTTCGTTCCGCTTCGGTCGGCAGGTCGGCAATTAGTTCGATAACGCGCTGTTCGATCTCTGTACTGATTGCCCATACAGACTCCGTATCAGCATCCGCCGGATCGATGAACCCCCAGTCACGAACGACCACTCCCACTGGAAGGTCATCGACCGACAACGAACACCCCATCAAGGCGACGACATCACACCCCTTGAGGGTCTCGCGGGAGATCTGTGTCGGTGTCCGCGTCGACAGGTCATAGCCTTTCTCCCGCATTACGTCGATTACGGCCGGATAGATCTCCTCTGCTGGGTCCGTCCCACCGCTGAGGATCTCGATATCCGTTCGGTCCTGGATCTGAACTTGGGTTTCAGCGATGGCGGCCGCGATCTGACTTCGACCCGCGTTTTCCACGCAGACGAACGCGAGGCGAAGGGGATCAACGGAGTTTGTCTGGGGAATCATTGGATTGTTTGGGGCTCAATCATCCTCAGGAGTGGGTTCTGAACCAGTTGGGGTGAGCTGTCCGGTCGTGGCGCCACGCCAGTCGAACTTTCGCTGGAAGTACAGCGCGACGTTGACCAGCGCGAGCAGGACGGGAACTTCGATGAGTGGGCCGACGACGGTGGCGAACGCGACGCCGGAGCCAACACCGAACACCGCCACGGCGACGGCGATGGCGAGCTCGAAGTTGTTCGACGCCGCCGTGAAGCCGATCGCCGTCGTCGTCGAGTAGTCTGCGCCGATGCCCCGCCCCATCCCGAAGCTCACCAGGAACATCACGACGAAGTAGATCGTCAGCGGTACCGCGATCAAGAGGACGTCGCCCGGCGAGGCGACGATGGCGCCGCCCTGCGTGGCGAACATCACGATGACGGTGAACAGCAACGCAACGAGCGTCAGCGGATCGATCTTCGGGATGAACTCATCATCGTACCAGGCTTCGCTCTTGACGCGAGTTCCGACATACCGGGTCAGGAAGCCGCCCGCGAACGGAATCCCCAGGAAGATGACGATCGCCTCAAACACCTGCATCGGCGAGATGTCGAAGGTCGTGATCCCGGCCACGAGTGACTCCATGCCGAGCAGCGGCGGGAGGAACAGTGCGAAGAACCAGACGTACACCCCGTAGGTGACGATCTGGAAGAGGCTGTTGAACGCGACGAGGCCGGTGACGTACTCGGTCGATCCTTCTGCGAGTTCGTTCCAGACCAGGACCATCGCGATACACCGGGCCATCCCGATGAACACGAGCCCGAGGAAGTACTCGGGGCGTGCCGGCAGACCGGGAACGAGGCCGCTGAAGAAGAATACGGCGAGCCCGAACATGAGCGTCGGACCGATCAGCCAGTTCTGGATGAGACTCAACCCGAGTACCCGCCAGTTGCTGAAGACGGTCCGAAGTTGCGAGTAATCGGCCTTCGCCAGTGGCGGGTACATCATCAGGATAAGTCCGATCTCGACGAGGTGGAAGTCCTGAATCGGTTGGGTTACTGATGGGGCGACGAATCCCAGCCCGACGCCGATCGCCATCGCACCAAAGATCCAGACAGTGAGGTACTTGTCGAGGAAGTCCATCGACCGTGGGTCGCCACAGCTCTCACAGTCGCAGTCGGGCCCGTGGTCGTGTTCGACGTTACTCATCTGCCACGCTTCCCTCAAGAACGGTAACAAGCGCAACAGCTCGATTGGTAGCCCGATACTTCTTCCAGCGCCCGTCCTTCCAACCCTCGACAAGGTCTGCGCCGACGAGTGCCGAGAGGGCATGGCTGAGACCGCTCTCGGTCACGTCAACGACGGCGTTCAGCTCGCAGACGCAGAGTTCCTCTTGGGCTGCAACGAGGACGCGCACGAGCGTATAGCGCGTCTCGTTGGACAGCGCCGACAAGACGTCGAGTTCGGCCTCCGCCTGTGCCGTCCCGAGTCCGGCCTCAAGCGTGGAGAGTTCGTCGAGACGGCGCTCGACATCCTCGCTGCGGCACTCCCCGAGTTCGTCATCGAGATACCGCTGTAATCGTTCGGTCGCTTGTGCCATCAGCAATCACTTGATCACTCTCTCAATTAACCATTGCGGAATATTCCTAGCAGAAGATTAACTCACATACTCTATTAAGTCGTTAATGGAGGTCATTAGTGGGGCGAGTACTCGTGGGTGAGCGAACCAAAGTGTTTATGCTGATGTCTGAACAGAGTTTTAATTGAATCGTTGGTAAACTAGATGCGGTGGTTTGTGACCACGACTCTACCGGCAGCCGGAACGGTAACCGAGGAGACCACATATGATAGAACTCACACTGTACGAAGAGGCGATGTGCTGCTCCACAGGCGTCTGTGGCCCCGATCCCGACGACGAACTCGTCGAGGTCAGTGCCGCACTTGATCAACTCGAAGAGGAATTCGATCTCGAGGTGTCGAGGGCGAATATGCAACACGACATCGACCGATTCCTCGAGACCGAGGCGATCGCCGATCTCGTCGACGAACACGGCCCCTCGATCCTCCCCATTACGGTCCTCGACGACGAGATACTCGCCAAATCGGCGTACCTCTCCTACGACGAGCTCGCGGGCGAGATCCGCGAGCAACAGAACACGCCCCAGGAGGCTTAACCGATGAGTACGGACACTACGCCACGAGAGCTCGTCGAACCGAGCAGTGACGACACAGAATTCGTCTTCTTCAGCGGGAAGGGCGGCGTCGGCAAGAGCACCGTCAGTTGTGCGACTGCGACGTGGCTCGCCGATAACGACTACGAGACGCTGCTCGTGACGACTGACCCTGCACCGAACCTCTCGGACATCTTCGGCCAGCAGATCGGCCACGAGGTGACTGAAATCGAAGGCATCGAGAACCTCTCTGCCATCGAGATCGACCCGGACACGGCGGCCGAAGAGTACCGCCAGGAGACCATCGAACCGATGCGCCAGCTGCTCGACGACGAGGAGATCGAGACTATCGAAGAGCAACTCAACAGTCCTTGCGTCGACGAGATCGCAGCCTTCGACAATTTCGTCGACTTCATGGACAGCCCCGAATACGACGTGGTGGTCTTCGACACCGCGCCGACCGGCCACACCATCCGGCTTATGGAGCTGCCCTCCGACTGGAACGCTGAACTCGAGAAGGGCGGCTCGACCTGTATCGGCCCCGCGGCCTCGATGGAGGACAGGAAAGACCAGTACGAGCGGGCCATCGACACGCTCCAGGACACTGAGCGGACGACCTTCGGGTTCGTCGGCAAGCCCGAAGACTCCTCGCTCGACGAGATCGAACGCAGTGCCGCCGACCTCGGTGAGCTCGGCATCGAGTCCCAGATGCTCGTCGTCAACGGCTACCTCCCCGAGTCGGTCTGTGAGGACCCCTTCTTCGAGGGGAAACGCGAGGACGAACAGGCGGCCATCGAACGCGCGGAAACCGAGTTCAACGCCGACGCAATGGCAACCTATCCCCTCCAGCCTGGCGAAATCGCCGGCCTCGACCTGCTGTCGGACGTCGCGGGCGTCATCTACGACGGCGAGAACGCTATCGTCGACGTCGGCTCGGCGACCGACGTCGAGACCGACCAGTCGGTCGACGTCGATGCGCTGGCCGACCCAGAGTCGGTCGCCGACCGAGTGACGCCGGGCGACGACACGCGGTACCTGTTCTTCACCGGGAAGGGCGGCGTCGGCAAGAGCACCATCGCCGCGGCGTCGGCGACGAAGCTCGCGGAGGCGGGATACGAGACGCTCGTCGTGACCACGGACCCGGCAGCCCACCTCGAGGACATCTTCGGTGAGCCGGTCGGCCACGAACCGACGTCGGTGAGCCAGGCGAACCTCGACGCGGCCCGCATCGACCAGGAGAAGGCCCTCGAAGAGTACCGCACGCAGGTCCTCGACCACGTCACTGAGATGTACGAGGACAAGGAGGACACCCAGATCGATGTCGACGCCGCGATCGCGAACGTCGAGGAGGAACTGGAGTCACCCTGTGCCGAGGAGATGGCGGCGCTCGAGAAGTTCGTGAGCTACTTCGAGGAAGACGGCTACGACGTGGTGGTCTTCGACACCGCGCCGACGGGGCACACGCTCCGCCTGCTGGAGTTGCCCTCCGACTGGAAGGGATTTATGGACCTCGGCTCGCTGACGAAGGGTGCCGCCCCAGCGAAGGGCGACCAGTACGACGAGGTCATCGAGACGATGCAAGACCCTGAACGGACTTCGTTCGCGTTCGTCATGTATCCTGAGTACACGCCCATGATGGAGGCGTACCGCGCGGCCGAGGACCTCGAAGACCAGGTCGGTATCGAGACAGCGTTCGTCGTCGCGAACTACCTGCTCCCCGAGGAATACGGCGACAACGCGTTCTTCGCGAACCGGCGGGCACAGCAGGAGAACTACCTCGATGAGATCAAGGACCGCTTTGAGACGCCAATGATGCTCGCACCACTGCGCCGGGACGAGCCAGTCGGATTCGAGGAACTGAGCTCGTTCGGCGACGAGATCACTGGCTTGTCAGCTCTCCCGAAGAAGGAACCGGAGGTGACGATCTCATGAGTGAAGTTCGCTCGGACGAGGAGCCAGTCGAAGCGTCGTTCCAGACGTTCGTCGAAATGCTCACCGATTCCGAAACCTATCAGGAGTTCACGGCAGCCAGCCGAGCCCTCGAGAACGACTCGGAAGCGACGGCACTCCTCGAGGAGTACCGGGAAAAACAGCAACGGATGCAACGCGATGGATACGATCAGTCGCTGCTGAGCGAGCTGCGAGAGCTCAAATCGGAGATGGCGGACAACGAGACCATCCAGCGACACAAGGACGCACAGGAGACGCTCGTCGATCTGCTCCAGGAGACGAACGACGCGATCAGTGAGCAGATCGGCCGCAAGTTCGCCCGGTCAACTGGAGGTGGGTGCTGTTGAGCGCGACCGACGAGGAAGTACTGGCCGCTGCCGAAGCGTTCGGCGAGGAACTGGCAGAGAGTCAGCCTGACGGAGCGTCATCTGAGTTCGAGACGATGCTCAAAGAGTACAACGACGCGATTAGCGAAGCGACTGGCCTGAACTACGGGAGCGTCTGTAGTACCGACGACTGCTGCTGACTATTCCCATGTAGAGGCCGGTACTCGTCCGGCGCTTGTATGCGGATATATATTCTTCGTGATAGCACATTCGACGGGTGGTTTCAGCGCTGAAAGGTACTTCGTACCAGGGTACTGGCATCTTATGGGGGCCGTCCACGTAGTGGTTCCTGTGATACTCCGATGACAAGCGTCGAAGTCGAATACTGTGACCCGTGTGGCTTCATCGACCGCGCAACGGAAACGCAGACACAGATTCTGGAGTCGTGTGGCGAAACAGTGGACGGCGTCGAACTGGTCCCCGGCGAGGACGGCATCTTCGAAGTTCGAGTCGACGACGTTGTCGTCTTCGACGTCGACGAGATCGAGTACGACCTCACGACAATTATGGAGGGTGTGTGTGGGCAACTCTCTGACTGTGACTGTGATCCCCGCGAACTCGTCGACGAGGTTCCCGATTCGAATGATTGCAGTCCTGGGTGTTGTTGAGTTCGATCTATACAGATGAGCAAGACTCGTGTCGATGATTTCGACCAAGCTATTTGTCGAGGAACCCACCCGGACGTCGAGACAGCGTGCCCACATCTCGTGGCCGGCCAGGACGGAACGGGTCGTGCAGTTGTTGATAGACTCGCTCGGCTCGAGACGAAAGCACTCGAAGCCGCGACTGGTGCCAAGCAATTCAAGTGCGAACATTGTGGCTGTCCACTCGCGAACCTGGAGGGAATGAATCTCGCTCCTGATGAGTGTCCTCGCCTACAGATTCACGACGGGTGAGCGCGACAGCTGACAGAGGCCACTGACGATACTTTCGAGTGTTTGCACGCCCATTAGCGGGTATGAAGACGACCGACGTGTCTGATTGGCAGCAGTCGTGGCACCAACTGCGAGAGATTCTCGGCTCGAAGTGGGCGTTTCACGCCTTGCGGTTGCTTTCGGATCGACAATACGGGTTCAACGAGATGCAGCGCTCCATCGACGGCGTGACGGCGACGATGCTCTCACGACGACTGAAAGAGCTACAGTGTCACGGCTTCGTCGAGAAGCACGTCGAAGCGACGACGCCGCCCTCGACGACGTACGAACTGACCGAGAATGGGGACGCATTCGTCGAACTCCTCGAAGAGATGGAAGGAATGATTGGTCTTGCGGAGTGCTCCGACGGAAGCGAGTGTGCAACCACGGACGAGTCGTCGAAATGTGCGACAGTTCAGTAGTTCAATATCGAGATCAGACGGTTCTCGATCGGTTTGATGATTCGTAGGGGTTCGGTTAATTCGCCTGCAAGAATGCTTGAGTAGTCGAACCCAGCAGTACTCGAAGTGAGTCAGACGTCGCGAGGTGGTCTCCGGGCCTCGATGGTTGCAGATACGAGGTAGTCACCGAGGTCCCGGTTCGCATCCCAGTCACTGATGAACTCGGTACTCTCGTCCTTGGGCTCTATCTCGATTGCTTCGAAGCCGGCACTGTCGAGCATCGCTCCGAGGGCGTCGACCGTTGAGGCCCCAGCGACGCAGCCAGTCAGCGAGTCCGGATCCATCTTAACATCGTCCGGGAACGGCGCGGTTTGGACGACGTCTGAAATGGCGAGGCGGCCGCCGGGCTTGAGGACCCGGTAGGCGTCATCAAACACGCGCTGTTTTTCCGGGGCGAGATTGACGACGCAGTTCGAGATGACGACGTCGACGGTTGCGTCAGCAACGGGGAGATGACTAATCTCGCCGAGACGAAACTCGACGTTGTCGGCGTCGTTCTTCGTCACGTTCTCTCTCGCTTTTGAGACCATCTCCGGGGTCATGTCGACACCGATGACGTGTCCGTCCGGGTCAACCTCCTGTGCAGCGAGGAAGCAGTCGAAGCCCGCACCGGAGCCAAGATCGAGCACTATCTCGCCGGGCGTCATCTCGGCGAACGTTTTCGGGTTTCCACACCCGAGGCCGAGGTCCGCACCGTCGGCGACCGACGCGACGTCGTCCGCGTCGTAGCCGAGGCGTTCGCTCCCGGTCGCGTCCGTGTCGCCGTCACAGCACCCACCGTCGTCGGTGACATCGATGCCGACATCGCCACAGCAGTCTTGGTCATCCGAAGCGATAGTCCCGTAGCGTTCGCGCACCATCTGACGAGTCTCCTCGGGATCGGGGTCACCGGTCGCTGTCTCAGTATCGTTACTCATAGGTTCCTCGCAGGTCGTCGAGCGTTTCGAGGAGGGCTGAGGTCGTTTCAGTCGTTTCGTAGTACCGCCAAGACCCCTCCTTGCGGCGCGTGACCAATTGTGCGGTGTACAAGCGAGAGAGTGCTTGGCTGACGGCACTTTGACTGACGCCGACTGCGGCTTCGAGATCACAGACGCAGACGCCGTCGTCGGCGTTCGCGATTCGGCGAAGCAGCTCGTATCGCGTGTCGTTCCCCATCGCGGTCAGCACTTGGAGATCCGTCGCCATCGTATCTGAGTCAACATCACCGGGCGGTGCACAGCAGGGAGCAGTCCCTTCCGCGGTTCCGTCAACGATCGCGTCCTCTACCATATCAGGTTCAGCTTATACAAGCAAATACTAATATGTTTTCCTCGACGGAACCATTCGCAACTGTAGAATCATCTTAGACCCTCGGTGTAGCCTCAACACCACCGATTTGAATCCCAAATCAGTGCGCTAGAAAGACGAGTACATCGACGAAACTGTCTGAAGTAAAATCCACGTTCGGGATTATGTGTGCTGAATGCGTATGCATTGAGAGCTCCAGTCTCAACTTCTGTGCTGGCTGTGGCATTCCGGTAGAAGTTTCGGCTTCGTGGAGAGAACCGACGCCAGACAGGAGTATACGTGCCCGTGACAGAGGGAGACGCGCGTCCGACGGTAAATCTACACTGCCGAGGATACTGCTCCGAACTACTGGTCTACTGGCGTAGCTGGAGCGGTCACGTCCGACGCGACTGTCGCGTCGAGGGGAACATACAAACCGGGCGTCCGACTAGCCGACGCATGGCCGACGCCGAGGGGGAGCGCGAGGTCGATTTCGAACTGAAGGAACGCGCGATGGACGAAGCGCCCGTGGGAATCACGATCTCCGACCCGTCCCGCGAGGACAATCCGCTGATCTACGTCAACGAGGCGTTCGAGCGCCTGACCGGCTACGAGCGCGAGACGGTCGTGGGACACAACTGCCGGTTCCTTCAGGGCGAGGAGACTGCACCGGAGGCCGTCGCGGAGATGGCCGAAGCGATCGACGCCGAGGAACCGGTGTCGGTCGAACTCGTGAACTACCGAGCGGACGGCGAACCGTTCTGGAACGAGATAACCATCGCTCCACTCCGAAACGCGGACGGTGAGGTCACCAACTTCGTCGGATTTCAGGACGACGTCACCGCACGTAAGGAGGCGGAATTAGAGGTCGAGCGACGAAAGCGAGACCTCGAACACCTCGTCCGCAGGATAAACGGACTGCTGAAGGACGTCACTGAGTCGCTGATGCGGTCGGCTTCGAAGGAGGAGGCCGTGCGCGAGGTGACCGAGCGTCTCGCCGCGGCCGACCCGTACGCGCTCGCTTGGTTCGGCGAACTGGACCTCGTCTCGGAGCGTATCGTCCCGTCGTCGTGGGCTGGCGAGGGGGAGTCGCTCGACGGAGTCGAAATCGACGTCTACGCCGACGATACGACGGCCCGCGCGTTCGACACGCGGTCGGTTCGGACGTCGTCGGTCGATGACACCGCCTGTGCGGACCGCATTCCGGGTGCGCGGTCGATGGCCGCGGTCCCTATCGCCGACCGAGATACGGTCTACGGCGTACTGACCGTCTATTCGCACGATGGGGACGCGTTCGACGAACGCGAGACGGTCGTCCTCGAAGCGCTGGGTCGCACCGTCGGGGCGGCGCTCAACGCACGCGAGAGCCGGGAAGTCCTCACGGCCGACAACGTCGTCGAACTCGAGTTCGACGTGGCCGACCGCACGCTGTTCTTCGTCGAACTCTCCGCAGAGTGTGACTGCCGACTCGAATATCGGGGGTCGGTGAACTCGGACGGTGCGGGTCTCTCGATGTTCTTCACGACGGACGCCCCACCGGCGACGATTATAGACATCGCCGAGCGCATCTCGGAAGTCGAAGACGCGGCGGTGGTCAGCGGCGACGACGAGTCGAACCTCTTCGAGTTCCGAATCGGCGGGGGCTCGGTCGTCGCCGAACTGGCCGAACGAGGGGTCAAAACGCGTTCTATCGTGGCCGAGGACGGGAGCGCCCGACTCACGTTCGAACTCGCCCCGAGTATCGACTCGCGAGCGGTCACCGAGGCGTTCCGCGACCGCGTTACGGGGAGTGAACTCGTCGCCTTCCGAGAACGGGAACGCCCGGCCGACACGAAGCGGGAGTTCGTCGGCGGTCTGGAAGAACGCCTGACCGACCGTCAGATTACGGCCTTGCAGAAGGCCTACCTCGGGGGCTACTACGATCCGAACCGCTCGACGACGGGAGACGAACTGGCCGAGTCGATGGGCGTCTCGCGCGCCACGTTTCACCAGCACCTTCGGGCGGCCGAGCGGAAGCTCATCGGAGAGTTCTTCGACGACGCCTGACTAGTAAGGTAGTTTCTTTTTTGGCTTCTCTCTCGTCAGTTAGGAGTAACACCGAACCCCGGTCCAGCGGTGGACTCGCGGACGACACGGGGTTCCCGGGACCAACCATGCCGACATGTAATCACTGCGGGAGCTACGTTTCGAACGCGTTCGTGCGCGTCTTCGCCGACGAGAGCGGACAGATACGGGCCTGCCCCGAGTGTTCGGCGAACGCGGGAATCGCCGAAGTGACGCTGAGTAGGGCCGACTCCTGATTCTCACGTCGTCCACTCGGCAGCGAACAGGCTGGCCACTGTCGTTCGACGCCGGTCTCAGTGTTACGAATAGTCGAAGATGGAGGCTACACGAATGGTAACTGACGAACAACTCCAGACGAGTCGCGCGATACAACGACGGACCGGACGGACGTTCCACGTGGCGACCAAATTCCTCCCCGAGCGAGCGCGCCATCCGACGTACGTACTCTACGCGTTCTTCCGGATGGCTGACGACGTCGTGGACGACCCCGACCCGGGACCCCCGGCGGAACTCCGGGCCGAACTCGCCCGGATGCGCGCGATGGCTACCGGCGAGCGACCGACCGACGACCCGGTACTCTCGGCGTTCGACGAGACGCGCGAGCGTCACGGCATCGCGGACGAGGAGATCGACGTGTTTATCGACGCCATGGAGGCCGACGTGGAACCGGAGGTGTACGACACCTACGACGACCTGACCGACTACCTTCGAGGGTCGTCGGTCGCCGTCGCCTACATGATGCTCGCCGTAATGGGTCCGGAGGATGAGGAGACGGCCCGCCCCCACGCGGAGGCACTCGCCGAAGCGTTCCAGTTGACGAACTTCATCCGTGACGTTCGGGAGGACGTCACCGACTACGGCCGGATATACCTCCCGCGGGCGACCCTCGAAGAGTACGGGGTCTCGACCGACGATATCGCCGACCTGCGCCACTCTGAGAGCGTCGCCGCGGCGGTTCGCAGCGAACTGCGTCGGACCGAAGAACGCTACCGCGAGGGCGTCGCGGGCATCGCGCACCTGCCCGAAGACTGCCAGTTCCCGGTGTTGCTTTCGGCGGTTCTGTACGCCGAGTATCACCGACTCGTCCGCGAGCGTGAGTACGACGTCCTCTCCGGAACGCCGAGTCTCGGCCTCGGGGACTACTTCCGTCTCGTCGCACGGACCTGGTGGTACTGGCGACGCGAGGACGACCCCGAGGCGGCCTTCTACCGGGCGAGCGCAATCTCGCCGGAAGCCGAAGCGGACCCGGACGGCGGGACCGAATCACCTGCTTCCTCGGCGCAGACCGAGACGGCAGGCTACCGGGACGCGCGTTCGATACGGAGGCCGTTCGAACGAGTCGTGAACCGCCTCCGGTCGTGTTGGCCCGTCGGACCGTCCGAGTAACCGGATCGGTCCATCGGTCAGGGTAGAAGAAAACTGAGCTTAGTCGATGTGGCCTTCAGCGCGGAGCTGGTCGGCGTCCTGCTGGGTGTAGCGCCATTCGACGTTGGCCTTCTCGTCTTGCCAGTCCCACGGTTCCACGAGGACGACGTCGCCTTGTTCGATCCAGACTCGGTACTTCATCCGTCCGGGGATTCGACCCATCCGGTTCTGCCCGTCCTCGCACTGGACGCGCACGTGGTTGCCGCCGTTGTGTTCGGTAACAACGCCGAACAACTCGTCATCGTTGGGCATGCGGAGATTCCGCCGGCCCGAGTTTTCGCTCATACTCTATAGTAGAGCGTCGCACTGAAAAGGCATCCGATACGTTTGGTGTCACGGCACACCCTCTTCAGCGAGACGAATACGCATCGCAGTGACCGGACGATACCTCTTCGATGATTCCCTCCTCCCGCAGCGTATCGGTGGTCCGGTAGGCGGTCGAGCAGTCCGCGTATAGCATCTCGGCGACCTCCAGTGCGGTGGAATACGGGGTGTCGAACAGACGTAGAGACGTCCGAGGATTGGCTCACATCGTACGCGCGAAAACCTCTCAAGTAGGCTAGCTCATAATGTACACACGATGAACACCGATAAGAAGCGTGTGCAGTTCCGGGCACCCGACCGCCTCATCGACCGGGCCGACGCACTCGCCACGGTCCTCGGGGAAGACCGGACAGACGTACTCGTGACCGCACTTCGTGAGTACCTCCAAGACGCCGCACATGACGATACCATCACCCAAGAAATCGCCGCCGCCTACTACGACGACGAGATCAGCTACGACCAACTCAAAGCGCTCGTCGGGGCCGAGGAAGCGGCCAACCTCCGCGTGTTGAAACAGCAACTGGACGAGGGCTTCGTCGACGAGGTCGCCGACCTATAGATGCCCGGATTAGTCGCAGACACGTCGGCGCTCGTGAGCCTCGGTATCGTCCCAAACACGACTCTGAATCCACTCGCGCTCTGTCTCGACCGCTACGACGTGTTCGTCCCGGACGAGGTCATCGCAGAACTGGAAGAGATCGCGTCGTACGACGACGAACACGGAGTGGCCGCGACTGCGGTCCTCGACCGAACTGCGGAACTGGCAGTCCGAACTGGACCTCGACGCCGAGTTTCTGCTCGACGACGGTGAGAACGCCGCAGTTACGCTCGCGAACGAAATCGACGCCGCGCTCTTCCTCTGCGAGGAGTTCAACAGTCTGGGGCTGATTCACGCCTTGCTCGCCGATACACGACTCGTGACGACGTCCACGCTACTCTCGGTGTTCGTTCGAACAAACCGATTGACGCCCGACGAAGCGCGCACGCTCCTCGACGAGATGAGCGCTGCTCGAAGTTGGGAGACGAACAGCTACGTCCGGCGAGTACGCTCGTTACTCGACGAGTCGTGAGTACCACGCCTCTGAATAGTACTCTGTTGCGTGAGAACTGGTTTCTGTCTCGATTCGTTTCCCGTTTTCGTTAATCGCGATTTTGTTGACCGCGAGAACCTATGAGTCACGGGCGGACAGGACGTTCGGCCGCGACGCTGTATCGGGCGGTGTTACTCCTTTTTCGAGGTGGAGTCTCCAAGCGATTGTCGGATTCACTCCCGCCGTAAACGGCGGGATTCTCTCCACGCAGAAAGAGAGATGGTCACCGGAGACGTGTTTGTTATCAAAATCCTACTATACTTGCTGCCTCAAGCAGAACATAGTGTGTCTCCACACTACCTTTTTAACGATAGAGTTCCCTCTATTGACCATGAGTAGTGACCGTGTCGACGCCGAGAGCAAGGTCTCGGGCAACCAAGCGAACATCCCTGCCCGAATCCGGCGAGAACTCGGAATTGACGACGGTGACCAGCTGCGCTGGCACATCGAAAAGGATGGCAGTATCCGCGTCCACGTCATTCAGCAACGGACAGGCACATTTAGTGACTTCGAGGGCTACGACGGAGACACAGAAACAGACGTAACTACCGACCACGACACTTGGGGCGTCGACATCGAATAAATGCCTCAGGCCTTACTCGACACGTCGGTCCTCTTCGCAGCGACCTATCGACGAGATAACGCACACGATACTGCGCTCCCCATCCTCCGTGGCGTTGACGACGGATCATTGCCGGAGGCAGTCATTCTCGATTACGTTCTGGCAGAGACGATGAACGGACTCACCACCCACGCCGGTCACGATGCGGCCGTCGATCTTCTTGACCGAATTGAAGAGAATGCCCGCTTCCATGTCGGGTCACTAACTACCGATGCCTTTGCGACGGGAAAAGCACTATTCAGACAACACAAAGCACTCTCGCTCGTCGATGCGTGTATCGTCGCCTACATGCAAACAGAAGGGCTAGGGTATCTCTACGCCTTCGATGATGACTTCGATGCAGTTGACGATGTCTACCGACTCGATACTGCGACAAATCCGTACGACCCGAAATAAATCACCTCGTAGTCAAGCCCCAAGACACTCGGGTTGTTCATTTGTAGATAAGCCGCTTCAATAGAGCCGGTCGGTTAGTTTTTCTACCCCTGGCGGGTGCGGGGCACTCGCCTTCTCGGTGTCTCACGACCACAATGACGACGCCACTTGCAAGACTCGAGACGACGAGTAGAGTCCGGAAGCACGCCCAGTACAAAGCACTTGAGTTCGAACTCCAGAACGGTGATGTTCGTGTTCGGAACGGCAGCTATGCCCACCCGGAAAACCATGAATACACCAGTGTAACCCTCTCCGTGTACGTTCTCCGGCCACAAACGCTGTTGGCGGTCCCTCCTCCAGTTCACCCCGTCCGTGTCTACCGCTGGACACCGCTGGAACTGAGAGACCGACAGGTAACCATAGGGTGTCACCGCCACGAGGACCCACCCATGGGGGTGGTCTACACGTCGTGACGGCTCCAGACCACGGCCGATTACGGTCGGTTGTGCGAGAGACGTGTCCCTCTCGGGATGTGTTTAGGTCCGGCCACTCCGTTATCCGGCCACCTCGTCTGTTGCCGGACCGTCCGATTTACCGAGCGACGACTCGCCCGGTAGATCCACGTCGTCTTTCAGGACTACGACGTTCTCCTTGTAGGTGAGACCATCCGCTGTGCGTTTCTTCTGGGTGGTGATGAGTCGATGTTTGCTGAGTTCCTGCATGGCGTCGAGCGTGCGCCGGGCGAGTTCTTGGGCGTAGTTTTTCGAGACGCCCTCCTCATGGGCGCGGATCCAATCAGCAAGGTCTGAGGACTTCAGGTAGACACGCCACCCGCTACTGCCAGACGTCCAGAGTTGGTAGCGGCCGGGGTCGTCGCGTTCTCGCCACGCCTTCGCCGCAAGCTCGTCCGGCTTCCGGTTCGTGACATTGGCGAGCATTTCGTCGTCGTAGCGGGCGAGACGTTGAATCGGAAGTAAGTCCGCGGTCGAGTGAGCAACTGCACCACCCCGATCGAGCGCGTCCTCTTCGCCGGGGAGGCGAGCGTACTGGTTGTCGTCGTCTTTGGTGATGCGTTCGATGCGGTCACCATCTACATCGAGAAGCTCATCCATGATGTTCGCCTCGACGTTGTCGTAAGTGAGATGCGCGCCTTTCTCTAGTTCTCGAGACTGTAGCTCGGCGATCATCGACCGAGTGCCGTTCGCTTTCGCTTCGAGGGCGCTGAGTCGGGCGTCATGTTCGTTCTCGACTGCCTCTTGGAGATCGGCAAGTCGGGCTTCAGCCTCGCGGCGCGCGTCGCGTTCCTCGGCGAGTTCATCGCGGAGGTCCTTGGCTTCGCGTTCGAGGTCGCTGATCTGTTCCCGTAAGTCCGCGGTCGCTTCGTGGATTCGGTGTTCGACGAATTCGGCGAGCTGTTCGGGGAGTCCTTGTACGGTGGGGGTGTCGGTGGTCATCAGTTCTCGGGAGTGTGGGTTGGGTGGTTGGCTGGCGATACCGTCTGCTAAGCGTGCGCGTCAGCGCAACGGACGACTAAGGGGGTGTCTAGGCTACCCGCGTGTTCGCCCGTGTAGACGTAATCCGGGCCGTGGCGGCTCCGCTGGTAGGTCTAACTCGGCCACGTCGATGTCGAGCGAGATGGCGTTCCGCACGAACAACTGCGTGAGTACGGTGTTGCCCTCCTCGGTGAGACTGCAGGTGAATCCGCGGGCGTCGTCCGGATGGTCGCTCTTGGTGAGGAACCCTTGTTCGACCAGTTCGTTCAATCGCGGGTAAAACTGCCCGCCCGCGGTGTTGGTCTGGCCGAGCGCTTCCAGTTCCCGCTTGACGTCCGCGCCTACAGGTATCTCGTTGGCTTGGTTTGCGCGATAGACTGCCAGCAAGAGGTCGCGTTTGTAGCTGGTGAGGTCGGCTGCTGTTTGGTCGATCATCGACCCTCACCTCCGGAACCGGGAGTGGTACCCTTGGGGATGGTACAGCCACACGGCTGGACCATACACTCCGTGGGGCTGTTGGCGGCGATGGCATGAATTAGTGACCCGCACGCCGGACACTCGCCGTCCTCCAAAGTCGTCGTACTCATTGGTCAGTCACCTCCCGGTTGGCGTCACGGATGCGGTGGCAGAACTGGCAGGGCGCGTACCGCTGTGCTTGTGCCTCGGTGCGCGGGAGTTCCTTGAGTCCGTCATGGTTGACCGGACAGAGTGGTTTTCCCGAATCAGTGGTTTCGTGGTAGGCGTACGACCGCTGGCCCGTCGTCTCGATAACGAGGACCGTCTCCTGCTCCGGGTAGGGATCGTTCTCGATACGCGCGTCGAGGTCCTCGCGCGTCGGTTCTTGGACGGTGTCCGGGTCCGGGCACGTATGAGAGGAAAGTTGAATCGTCGGTGTCCCGCAGTCGTCGCACACATCGAAGGTTTCGGGGATTGCAGTTTCGAGGTCCGGACCGAACCCTTCGGTGGCTTGGGTCATTTCGGGTCACCCCTGTGTAGCCCGACTGCGTTGGCGCGACGCTTCGCATGCTGGACGAGCAATTGCTCGGCAGTGTCAGTGGTAGCGTACTCATTCGTCCGGTCGTCCTTCTTGCCCTTCGTCAAGAGGTCGCGCTCGACCAGCGCATCGAGATTCTGGTAGAGCCGCGAGTGGTTAATCTCCTCGTCGTACTCGGCATCGAGGTAGGACTTGATGGCGAGACCATGCGGGGCGTCGCCGTCGCGTTCGAGCGCGTGGACCGCGAACAGGAGGTCACGCTCGAACGAATGGAACTCGGGAAACCCGACCGCGGCAGTGTCGCTCATGCCGCGGTCACCTCGGTTCCGGTCGGCGTTCGTTTCGCGGACGATTCCGTCGGTCGTTCGGGGCTTTCAAGACCCCGCGTAGCGATTGCGTACATGGCTTCCGTACCCATTTTACGGAGGCTCACGCGGACCCGATGTCACCAGCATCGGGGTCCGCATCGTTTTCAAGTGCGACCCATCGGGGGAGCGACGGGTCCGCGATTTGCTTCCGTAGTCGCGACATCTCAGCAGGGGGTAATAAATCTATTCCATCAAACGATGGACTACAATCCATTGCCTGTGTTCGTACTCAGGGGTTTTCAGTAGAGATATGACTCGGCTTCTGAAATCGATAGAAAATGCGTAGACCGCGAGTGTCATGGATGACTCAAGGAGACGATAGAATCCTTGAGACACTCGCGGAGAGTGATTTAATCCTCTCACCAGCCGTTATTGCGATTAATACGGAATATACGCGAAATTACGTCAATAAACGAGTGGCTGTACTCCTCGAAAACGACCTCATTGAACGCGTCCAAGACGGTTACTATCAAATCTCGGAGAAAGGTCGACAATATCTCGCTGGCGACCTTAACGCGAACAAATTAGAAGACGAATCCGGCGATCACTAAATTGCTCGCTCATTTCACGAGAAGTCGTGGAGTATAGAGAATGGGAACCTGGTGACTGTTTCTTAAGCAGGAATAAGAATCCGGGGTGAATAGTGAAATAGATTCATAGACTCCGGTTCAAGGTTAGCACGTTAACCGTCCTAATTCCTATTTCTGCTAATTGGATAATTCTTGTCCCGATAGGGGTCAAGGTCATAGGTCCGACTACGTATTTCCTCCCGGTTTTCATGTACATCTAAATAATTACCACGAAGATGGAGATCGATGTTTGGAAGAGTACCCATCGAAAGATTAGCCCCGAACGAATCAAACGGTCCTTGACGGAATTCAATAGAATCACCCGCAGGAATATCTAAATCACTAGTCTCTGTTTTTCCTTCTTCTGCATCACCGTTAAGAGGAACCAATTCTAAAACTAATTCTGTATCCAATGCCGGACCATTCCCGACATTTTTTATCTCCACAAAGTTCCTATGGATATCAACTGCAAAGGTAGGCTGAATATTTTGCTTCCGTTGCTTGCTTGTTTCTTTTAATAGTTCGTAGGTGAACATCACGTAAAGTCCAGTCAATATAGCTACAAAGCTTGATGATGTTGTACTTAGCTTCGGTTCTTTAAGTATTAGACTTCCGAGAATGTAGAAAGTAATAACAACAACTAAAAAACCCAATAATTTCGTATTAGTGTCTGTCTCTTTGAACTTCATATGTCACAAAGACCTCCAACACCTGAAAAATTTGTCTGTTTACAATTAATTGTTGGCGAACCCATGAGTCATAAATTCTTGGCCTAATTCCTAGGAGAAGCCCGATAAGGTGTGACAACGTTTCAACCTACACTTGCCAACCACAGAAACGCTAACAGTCCTCTAATGCCTCAGACCACGTTGATAGAACTAATCGGATTCGTTAAGGAATCTGGCAGAGATGGGTAAGTAAGATGGAGCCAAAATGGTTCGACGAAGCCCGTCCGCTGGTTAAAAAAGGAGTTAAAGCGGTCATCGACGAAATCAAAACTGAAACTAATATCCCCACGGAGACATTCCAACAGCTATCTTCTGGCACTCTCCTCCCGAGTACTTCAAGTGAACAGGTCTCTGTACCAGGAAACCTGCTTAAAGACAACGATGTCTTCGATAATCTCTACAATGGCGAATTTGCAGATGCAGCGGAATTCATCTTTGAGAACCTACAGAGCCCACCTGAAGACGAGACGTATTCGGAAGGTGACCGAATTGAATCAATCGAACGGGCTCTATTTGAGTTCACAGGAACTGTTCTGAATTACGAAGGTGAAATGCAATTTGATGAGGCTACTTTTGAAGCGGCGTTCAATGAACAATTCGAACCTCGGTTCACTGATCGTGAGAGAACTCAATTTCTTCTCTGTTTAAAGAACACCAATATCGGTTCGGACATCACAATCGATCTTGAACCAGACCTGCAGGGCGACCCAGATTTTCTAGGACCATATACTATTGAAACTCTCCGTATTCGACCACTCGATAAACTCGAAGAGACAGGCATTACGACATTTGAATTCCCACAAAGCGACATTTTAGACCCAGCTAGTCAACTTAATGCTGGTCAGCCTAATCCTGCATTAGAAATAGTTCTCCGACGTCAAAGACCGTATCGCTGTATTGCTGAGGAGATTGAAGGTAATGAGGTTACCCCATGGCAATCACCCGAGTTTGACCTCAGACCTGCTGATTTCTATCCTTGGCAGAAGCTCACTGCGCTCATTCGATATATTGCCACTACAGTTCGACGGTGTGTTCGTCTTCAATGTCCTCGGTCTACGGTCGGTTTTGAGAAGGGATATGCCGTGTCGCCTGGATGGGAAACTTATCGAGGTATCGCTAGTCGTGTTACCTTTGAAATTGAGTTTGAATGCCCGACTTCTACCACGAATGCTCTAATCGCTGAAAACCGTGAACTTGAAATCAACCGTATTTGGGAGAATCACCGCAATCAGCTTAGACCGGATGACACGGAATTCCATAAGCCTCTTTCGCGCTTTGAGCGAATGTTTAGCCGAGATACCCAGGAAGATCAGCTAATTGACTGCGTTGTTGGTTGTGAGACTACACTACTCACAGGGGGGAGTCCAGGAGGAAACCAATATCGGCTCGGGCTCCGTGCAGCAAGCCTTCTTGGAGAGTCCAATTCGAAGGGTTGGTCTGCCACTAAGTTGGCGGAGTTCTTCCGGACGATGTACGAACTCCGAAGTGACGTTGTACACGATGATAAAGAACTTCCAACTTCACCGAGTTCTGAAGAATTTATTGAGGTTAACGGAGAAAAGTTCTCAGCCCAAGGATTTCTTACTTATGCTCGCCAGCTGTATTCTGAGGTTCTCCTTGCCTACCTCCAACTTGTTCCTTCAAAATATCCGTCGGCCACGGAGGTCACTAAGAAAATCGATCGGTTCTTGCTTGAGCAGTCATCTATGGTTCGAGAGTCGCTCTTGGAGTCAAGTTACACTCCTCCGGACGAATAGAAGGCACCGGGATATAACGCCGATTTAGAGCAAGTCCGCATCCTCGGACGACTCGATTTCCCCGTCCCAATCCTGAGCGGCCCGCCGAATTCCGTACTTCCGGTCTGCGATACTCAACATTCGGCTCTCGAGGCTTTCGATGTACTCCTTCAGTTCGTCTTCGGTCTCGATCACGAAGTAGCCGTTCCCACCAGAAGCGATTGGGATGTTATCCTCGAGGATGAGCTCCCGGATGATTGCCCGGGTATTCGGGAAGGAACCGATATCGTCGACGCCAATCTGTTCGTTTATTTCCCGGGACGAAATTTGGTCATCCGAGCCGCGATGGTCGAGAATGATGTTCTTGACCTCTTCTTTGACATCTTGCTCGTGTGTAGCCATAACTACGGTTAGTATCTATTTACTAATAAAAGTCTAGCAGAACAATGATAAAATCACAGATGCTGAACGAAATCGGTCAGCGAGTTTCGTAGTAATGCGACTTCAGTTCCTTTCGGAGTAACTGTGCGAGGAAATCGTTTTGTGCGTCTTCAGCGCGATGAATAGCCTCCACGAGTGCCTCGTCCAAGTCGGCGTCTTCGACGCGCTCGTATTCCCGATTGCTTGGAAGGTCGATGCTGAGGGTGTCGTCCTCGGAGGTCGAGGTGATGGCCATGGAGGTAATATATTACTCCATCTACTAGTTCTTTCGGTTATCTATCACTAGTGAAGTTACTCCGAGGCCGGTCAGAAGCCCGACGAAGTGCGACAGCGTATTCGTCCCACCCGCGAACCACGGAAACGCCAGTAGCCCTCGCGTACCCCAGACCGCGGCCATAAACCCGACCACCAGCAATCCAACCGTCACCGGCTGCCCACGGAGCCAACCATCCTCCTGCAGTCCCTCCGAAAGACCGTACTCTACCCCAACCTTCCGTACGAGCCACACCGTATACCCAGTCGGCAACAGAACCAGCAGCACCGTCCACGGGCTGACCAAATATTGGAAGACGCTAAAGAACGCTGTCGCAACCCCGTACCAGAACATCACTCCAATCACCGGCCAGTAGGACCCTTCCCGAGGAGCGAGGTTGCGGAAGAGGTCAGCCACCGAGACCGTGAGCATCCCAACGAACGCTCCCACGAGCGCCGAGAAGCCACGACTGGAGCGGACGTTCGGGTCGAAGCCGAAGATCGTCTCGATGACGAGATCGAGGCCGAGATAGCTCGCGAGCGAGATGACCGGCGGCATAATAAAGAGGACAGCGAGGAAGCCAAGTCGGAATTCGCGGTGGCGGTTGGACTGGAGGGAGATAAGATAGGTGAGCGGCACGACCACGAGGTACATCGCGGCGTTACTTTGGAGGTGTGCTGGTGACGAGTGGACGAAGTGTGTCGTGTAGAAGGCGTGGAGCGTCGGGTCGTCGTAGAAGAGGACGAGTTGGTTCTGGAAGCTCGGTCGAGTCTGCATGACCAGAACGAGGACGACTGCAACCGCCGCGATTGCGAAGAGGTCTACAGCATAGCCGTCGAGGGAGTGGGGAGAAAATGCTACTCGGCGTTCGGCTTTGTCTGTGGAGTACGCATCTGCAAGTCGTTCCATGATATCGGCCAAAACTCAGTAAATAGACAAATGGCTTTCCCTGACTATCTGCTCTATAGGAGGTTCTAATCTACTATTGTTTCTCAACCTCTATTTCGCTGGCGTAGCGCGGCCGCGTTGGTCGGCGGGTTTGCGCTCTACTCTGGGTTCGATTCTGTCTCAATCCGCCTGCATCCAGGCCACGGTTCGGTGGCATACTCGGCGTGCAGTTCGCCCGCCGTGATCCGGTTGCTCTACGCAGGCGGGTCTGCGTTATCACCGAACCCACTCCCATATGCCTCGACGACTTCTGTAACGGTGACTTCGTACGCATCGTACCACTCTGTCCATCGCTGTTTCGCCCGTTTGTGGTCAGGATCTGCTCCGAACGATTCGAGCGCGTCCAACGTCTCCCAGTAGTATACGACGAGAACCTCCTCGCTCTCCGGGGATTGCCACGTCCGCTTACCCAGATACCCCTCGGTGTCCTCGGCGGCCGCTTGTATCGCGTCGTTCAACTCGTGGAACTCCGCATCGTACTCTCCCGGATCGAGGCGGAACGTAACGAGATACATCAATACGGCTCACTCGCCCACGCAGATAAAATGCCTCCTCTCTGGGGATACAACGTTTCGCTACAGATTACTTGTTGACCCGCGTCAACCCTGTTTTGTCTCTTGTCAATCTCGCCTGAAACTCCACACCTATCCATCGCTAGAAAGAATACTCCTATGCACAACCCAATCGTATCGGGGTGTACGACCTCCCGAGTGAGTCTTATGGTGAACCACCAATGACACGAAACGATGACCAGTCTAACGAGAATCGATTTGCGACCGTCGCTGTCGGCGCAGCGAGGACCGAGACGCACCCCCACAGAAGTGGAACGAACGACGTTGTCCCGCCGATTCACCTCTCGACCACATTCGAGTGGGCCAGCGGGGACGAAGCTAATGAACACGACTACTCCCGCGAGAGCAATCCGACGCGGGCGACCCTCGAAGAGCAGTTAGCCCGCATCGAAGGCGGTGAGCATGCATTGGCGTTCGCCTCCGGAATGGCCGCCACCTCGACGACGATGCTCTCGCTCGTTCCTCCGGGGGGCCACGTCGTCTCCTCGGACTCCATCTATAGCGGAACCGAAAAACTGCTCACGGAACTCGCTGCCGGACACCTCGGCATCGATGTCGATTTCGTGGACGCTCGTGACCCCGAAAACATCGCCGCCGTCGTCGATTCGGATACCGACCTAATCTGGGCGGAGACTCCGACGAACCCACTGATGCGCCTGTGCGACGTCCGGGCGATAGCCGACATCGCCGACGACCACGATAGCCTGTTCGGGGTGGACAGCACGTTTGCGAGTCCGTACTTCCAAGCCCCGCTGGAACTAGGTGCGGACATCGTCGTCCACAGCACGACGAAGTATCTCAACGGACACTCCGACTCAACCGGCGGTGCCGTTATCACTGACGACGATGAGATATTCGAGCAGATGGCGTTTGCCCAGCAGACTGGGCTTGGAAATATGCTTTCGCCGTTTGACTGCTATCTGGTTACGCGAGGGGTGAAGACGTTGCCAGCGCGGATGGAATATCACGAGGAGAACGCGATGGCGGTCGCGCGGTTCCTTGAGAACCACAATCAAGTCGCCCGCGTTTACTATCCGGGGCTTGAGAGTCACCCGCAACATAACCTTGCGAGTGAGCAGATGTCGGGGTATAGCGGGATGCTGTCGTTCGAGTTCGACGGTACGCTTGTCGAACTTGAAGCGTTCATTAAAGGGCTTGAGATATTCACGCCGGGAGCCAGTCTTGGTGGGACTGAGAGTCTTATCGAAGTACCGTCGCTGATGATTCCCGACGAGGTGGGTCACGGGGAGGCCACGGCGGAGATTCCCGAGACGTTGGTCCGGGTGTCGGTTGGTCTCGAAGACGCTGATGATCTCTGTGAAGATCTCCAGACGGCGCTACCGTAAGCACGCCCCGGTTTCTCTTGACGGGGAAGACGTTAATCAGTGAGCGATACGCACTTCGTACGTATCGCTCATCTACGGCTCTAAATACCGATAGCACGTCCCTCGCGTCCGCCCAACCTGCTCGACCAACTCGTACCGCTTCAACGACTGGAGATACCGCCGTCGAGTCGGCTTCGACTTCGGGTTTCCCATTCGCTCCTCGTACTCGGCATGCAACTCGCCCGCCGCGATTTCCTCCGACTCCCGAACGATATCGAACAGAATCCGCTGGTGGGTAGACAACCGCTGGACGTTGCGCTCGTAGACCTCCGTCTCGGCGTCGTCCGCTATGTCCTCGACCAACCCCGGACTGAACGAGTCACGCCCCTCGATTTCGGCGCGCTCGGCGGCCCGGCGAAGCAACGCGATGGCGAACCGCGCATCCCCCGTCGCGAGGTCCAGGATATAGCGAAAATGGCTTGTTCAACTGAAGTTAGTCGTCGGACATACTCTGCGGAGAAGGAGACTGCTGTCCGAGAGAGATGTTGATCCCCTCGAAGTGACTCCCGATATAGCCAGCAACGACGCCGACCGCAGCAGTCGGAATTCCGGCCTTCGCAGCAGTCACGAGCGTATTGACTAAATCGAAGGAACCTGAGCCACCGGATCCGCTACCTCCGCTCGTGCTATATGCCATCGACATCACCAAGATGGCTATCAGCACCATGATGTAGAAACCGACGAACGCACCGATACCACTGATTCCTGCAGCTCGAGTCTTGCTGGTCTTCGAGATCCCCGTGACGAGTCCAGCGAGGGCGGCGACTGTCGGCCCGGTGAAGAACGTGATTATCACACTTTGGAGGAAAACGAGACCGACGAACATCTGTCCGAGAGAGTTAGCGAACCCGCTTTGGTCCGCGCTCGTGAAGGTGCCTTCAATCCAACCGATGCTGATGAATCCCGTTAATCCGAGGCCGACACCGATCGCTGCGAATACACCGACTATAACACCGACACTCCGGAGTGAGTCTGAGTTCTGTGACATCACGTATTATGGATATATTCAAGACATATAAATTCTGAGGGGGATATCTCCATACTCCAAACCTACGTTCCATCAATCTGGTATTGAACAAATCCTCGACCGACAACTGAACCAGGATTTCTAAATGCTCGCCTAGTTCGTACCTGGAATCCTCATACCCTGCAGAGTCACGTCCATTACCTAGAGTTTGAACGTGAACAAGACGGGTCCACAAAGTCCGACAAATTTCAGACCCATTCGGTCAAGATGCATCGCAAGAGAAATTCGGAGAAGTGCCCACGGGACGGGGCCTACGCCTTATTCTATCAGTTCAGCTTTTTGTCGGAGTTTGTAGCAGAAGTTATCGAGGTCCGTAGCGACGAGGTCATTCTTACTCAGTTGGTCCTCGACGTAAGCTCGAATTGACCAGTCTTCTGGTGCTTCCACGTCTACACCTATCGTCGGGTTTTCTTCGTACACGAAGACTCCTCCTTCAGCGTGGTCGAAGTCGCCTGGTGTGACTGAAGTCCGGTCAGTCAGTTGCGGTGGAATGCTGCGTCCATCGAGTTCGTGGAGTTTAGCGAATTTCTCTTTTACTGGCAGATCGGCAGGGAGATAGAGGCGTTGGGTGTTCTCACCAGGAACATCACCGTGGAAGATGAGTAGACCTTCATCGACGAGAACGTCCAAGCGTCTCCGAGCATTGTCCTGAGAATAGCCAGTAAGGGTAGCTACGTCTCGGACAGTAACGAACACTTCATCGGGATGACCAACTTCCTCGACGATGTCGACGTTGTGGTAATGTAGAAGATCACCTTGGAGGCCGTGAATGGTTTCTGTGAGTCGATCTCTTGAGTCCGGTTTTTGGTAGGTTGCGTAGTCGTTCTTTTCTTGGTACAGCGCTACAACCATGCCGAAGAGTTCGGTATCGCTTATCGAGACCATACCACCACTAATGCATATCATATATAAATAGTTTTTCCTCTAATAGAGAAGCAGCCTACTATTCATACCTATTTGAGGTCACTCCAGTGGGTCACGTTATCCAATAGTGAGACAGTCAACTTTTCGAGGTACATTCTTGGAAAATAGATGAGGCCAACGCCGAAGGATAATCTTGATTGCCCTTCATTTCGTTGCCCTCGCTATGAGTTTGCCTTCTGAGGGACTCTCTGAATTACTTCACCGTGTCGTCGCTGAGTACCCTGTCGAGCAGATCGGCCAGGGACTCACCTCACACGTCACGCGCAAGGATATAGAGACCCACATTCCGGAACAGATCGAGGAGATACTCGGTGACGAAGATGTCGTCGTAAAATCGTCTCCCGGACGAGGCCGATGGACTGCTATTCCCTGGGTTGCGGTTATGGACCCGCGAGAGACGACCGAGATTCAGGATGGGGTCTACGTCGTCTACCTCTTCGAGCCACAACAGGACCGCGTAACACTCACCCTCAATCAGGGAGTCACGACTCTGAAGGACGAGCTAGGGACTCCGGCAGCCCGAAATCAGTTGGAGGAGACCGCGAGAGACGTGCGGAAGACGATTCAGCCAAAAGGTTTCAAAGCCGGATCGTTAGAGTTCCCAAACGCGTCAAGTCGGAACGAACTCTACGGGCCAGGAACCATCTTCTACAAGCGCTACCAGTTGGGTGAAATACCCGACGACGATGAGCTAGAACGTGATCTTCGGACGCTCGTAGACGGATATCAGAAGTACATCTCTGTGAATTCTTCGCCCGAGCCGAAATCGACACCAACCGTCTACCAAGTCCCGGTGAAAGCCGGAGACGGCCCGATTCGGACGAACTTCGAACAGACGATCGTAGAAGGCGTCCCTCGAGAACGACTCGAAGGTGTCTACGAAGCACCGATCGATCAGGAGAACCTCCGGGTTTGGGGCAATCAAGAAGACGAGGCCGCCGAAGAGGGTGACTATCTGTTATTCGCCGACCGTAATGGTCGTCGCGACGGTGACTACACGGTCTTAGCGCGCGTCGCTCACGCGACCGTCCTGGACCCGAATACGGCGAGAGAGTTCACCGACGCAGTTGGCTGGGGAGACGCCACAGACAGAACGTTCCCTCACGTAATGTTCCTCGAACCGATCTATCAGGCCAAACTCGACCGAGAGTGGTTCTGGGACCTGTTAGACTTCAAGGGGTGGCCCAACGACACCTACAGCGCGCTTAACTTCGACCGCGACGGTTCGACTTTCTTCTCGGAATTCGACTCTGTCGAAGAGTTCCTTGAGTAGATTACGGGACAGAAGATCTATCCGCAGGAGGGTGTAATAGTCGAGCCAGCAGACGAGTACGATACGCTCGATGAGGCGCTCGAGGATGTCCGCGAACGACTTACACGAGCGTCCGAGGATACTGCGTGGCTCAGACACCGCATCGGCGAGGCTATCATTGAGGACTGGGCGGTCGCTCTAGACGGATTCAAGCCGTCGGCCGAAGTATCGCCGAGTACTGCCGCGAAGTTCGATCAGCTCCGTGCGGTGTACGAGTCTATAGAGTCCGACCTCGAAGCGATGGCCGACGAATTAGGTGTTGGCTCTCATCGTGGGTTCTCCTCCGTCGAAATGCTGTTCCTCGCGTGGTTCCGCATCCTCCAGGCGGACATGGATATCCGCGGCGCACCTCTCAGCCAGCCACGACTCAACAGCATTCTCCGGGAAACCTACACTGTCCCCACAGACACAGACGGCACAGATGAATTAGACGACGATCACCCTCTTGCAGAACACGTCTCAGACACTCAGCCGACCGTCTACAAGTTCACCGCTCCGCCGGACTACTGGCTTACTACCTACGAATACGCAGCACTCGGATTAGAAGAAGGGGACCAAAACGATTGGCAAGACATACAGGCTGGCGACGTTATCCTGTTCCATTCGACAGGCTCACCCGGTTGGGAAGCTCTCCAGAACCAGGAGTCTGGTATAATCGGTGCTGGAATTGTCCGTGCCAAGACTACTAAGCCGGACGAGAAGACGTGGTGGTTCGACGAACGAGACGGTCGTCCGAAAGACGATTCGTTCCCGTACCTCGTCGCTTTCGAGCGCTTGTACGCGACAGGAGATATCGATGAAATCGACTTCACCAACGATATCTACGCAAAATCATCAGCGACCGTTGACGCTGATCTGGAGTTGCTCACGGACAATTCGCTTGACTTCGACGAGGCAGACGAAATCAGCCGGGAAGCGAGTGGATCGGGCTTCCCCCGGTATCAAATGATTAAACCCCTCAATGGTGAGCAAGCTCGTGGAATCATCACAGCGCTCACGGACAAACTTCACGAGGTTCCATCGATTGCGATCGATAAGTCGTTCGACGGCGAACTTGATCCCGACGAAATCCTCGACGGACTCTACTTCCCCAGTAGCATAGGCGAGGAGATCGTCGCCCAGATCGAAGGAGCGCTTCGAGTGGGGAAGCACATTATTCTGACTGGCCCTCCTGGCACGGGCAAGACTGAGATCGCTCGCCGGGTCGCCAACTATCTCGCTGAGGAGTACCCGCACCTCTACTCGGGGTCGCAAGTGACGACCGCGACTGCCGACTGGTCGACCTTCGACACTGTTGGTGGCTACATGCCTAACGAGGACGGCAGTGACGGTGATCACCTCGAGTTCACTCCAGGCCTCGTCCTGAACCGGTTCAAGACACGCTCCACGAACGTCCAGCGCAACGAATCGCTCGTCATCGACGAACTCAACCGTGCCGATATCGACAAGGCCTTCGGTCAACTCTTCACGGTTCTTTCCGGGCAACCGGTTCAACTCCCGTATACTAAGAAGGGGAAGGAAGTCGATCTTGCTCCGGTTGACGAGCGTTCTGTCTACCTGCAGCACGAGTATCGTATTCCGAATTCTTGGAGTCTCTTCGCGACCTTGAACACCTACGACAAGACCTCGCTCTACGAGATGAGCTATGCATTCATGCGCCGTTTCTCCTTCATCCGAGTTCCTGCACCCGATCTTGAGACGCTCAATGACGCAGGCCTTGGGAGTCTCCTCAAGGACTACGATGACGTCTGGAATACCGGCGTCCAGGACATCGACGAGACCCAAAGTAGCCAGCCACTCGTAGACGTGGGACAGGTCTGGCAGGCAGCTAACGGTGCGATCGATGACCGCGCTATCGGGCCAGCTGTCGTCAAAGACATTCTCGAGTACCTCACCGAGACCCGAACCGTCCCATGGAGTCACCGGCTCACCCAGGCCGTCATCTCTTACGTTCTCCCGCAACTGGAGGGCGTCCCGAAACGAGACCGCGTCGTCCGAAGCCTTGCAAACGTCGATCAGATCGAAGCCCGGCAACTGGACCGGGCTTCGAGAGACATGCTGCAAGTTGCGGCTATCCAAGATACGGATGAATAGGAAGGAACTCCTCGATCACCTGACTGAGGACATCCTCACATACGTGATGAACGGCGCTTTCTCCGAGCGTGAGTTCGCTGCAGCGGTTAAACCTGAGGCACTCGATGAGCGGTTCTCGGAGTACGAGCGTCTCCTTGACCTCCACTTCGTCCTCTTGCCGGAAGTCGTAGAGTTCGTCGAGGAACTTCCCCAGCGCGTTCGAAACCTCAAAACGGAGACTGAATCAGTCTCTCGTACGAAACGCGGGACGATCGACGGGAAGATCAACTGGGCCGCGACGATCAAGCGCCGGTACAGTCAGAACCCCGGTGATCGGTCGACGTTCGTCTGCGAAAACCGCACTGAGAGCTACGATACAGCAGAGAACCTCGTCTTCAAGCGGTTAGTCGCGGTTATCCACGAAACACTACGGGAAGCTGAGGAGTACCTCCAGAAAGATTACGCCTGGGTCAACGACCGCTGGAACACTCCGCTCATCAACGAACTACAGCGCATTGTCGAGCAAAACGTTCACGTGCGACGGATTCGGGAGCCGAAGGCCTACGAGCCGACAGATCGGATGCTCAATACCGCGAGCGAGTCACGGCACGAGGTCTACCGGAAAGCGGCCGAGCTTCTACAAGTCCGCCGTGAAATCTTCTCGGGTGACCCTGATCAGCTTGAGCGTCTTCTCTCAGAGACGGCAATCACACCGGACGACGATGATACTCTCCTCGAATTGTTCGTCCTGTTCCGGTTCATCGCTACGCTGGAAGAACTTCGCGAGACGAGCGCTGAATTCGAGACCATAGAAACTGGCCAGCAGGAAATCGCACGGCTCGAAGGTGACGGTGAGTCAGAAATCGTAGTCTACCACGACAACTCGGCTCGTGACCGGAACCTATCTTTCCGTCCCGTCCCTGACACCGATAAGGACCATCTCTCGCGTACAGAGAAGGTCCACACGACCGGCATGAACGTTGCAAACCAGTATTTCGAGGACCGATACTTTCGGACTCAAACAGGACGTCCGGACTTGATTGCCGTCGAAATCAAACATACGGAGAGCGACCGTGACTATCTGATTACGGAGGTCAAGAACAGCACATACACGAGTACGATTCGGCAAGGGATAAAAGAGACATTAGAGTATCTTGCCTTCCTCAGGCAAGACGAAGAGTTCGTCTACGGAAACGAACAAGTCAACGAGGACTACTTCGGAAGTGGGTGGAACGGACTCTTAGTAATCCAGGACTTGGCTGAGGAAACCGCATCCGTTGACGAGCAACGGGACAACGAGATGAAAATCCTGCAGGCATCAGAGCTTGAGTCGACACTAACAGACGTCATTTCTCAGTTCCTTTAGTCGTGAGTGTGAATCCGCCAATCGTCCCAAGGTCTATTCTCCGGTTCGTTGCCTACTAGTTCTCCCACTTTCAACTCAATCAGAATCCCAGTTTGCTCACGCAATTCGTGCTCGAAGTCCTGATACGCCTCGACGATCACCTCTGCCATCTGAATCTCGACGAGCGCCGGGTACCATCGCTACTAATCAATGATGCCCTCCACTGGATAGCATTCCTTGGTTAGCGGTAGACCGCATTTCGACTCTTTCCGCTCGGAAACCACCCGCTTGGTCGTCAAGTGGTGAGAAGACAGATTGTACCAGTAATACTACTAACCAATGAAACCCGCTTACGAAACTCGCTTCATTGGTTAGCGAGAGATCATAGTCCGTCTCATCGCTCGCGCCTGCTGGACTAACTAGCAAGTACCAGCAACTAACAACCAGAAGAGTAGTCCCACCCAGACTCGCCCACTATCCCTCGCTTCCGTCGTCCGGCCCGCTGTACTCCTCTACCTCGACACCCGTCAACACCAACCGAGTCGTCTGCGACGCCGCCACTTGCATCACACCAAGGAAGGCAGTCACGACAACCTCAACCGTCCCGAGCGTGGGCGTCTCGATCTTCCCGCCGTTACAGTCATGACAGTAGATCCGTGGGAGGTTCCACTCGTCATGTCCGGCGGTCCGGTAGGCGTACACCGTCACACAGTGGCCGTCGTGCAACTCCTGGCCACACCAACAGCAGGTGCCTCTCGCACCTTCCAGTCCGACCTGCAGGCCCGTGAGGACCTGCTCGACGTCGGTCTCGACACGCACGGTCTCCTCTGAGTAGACCAACCGTCACGGGCCGCCTGCGTAGCCAGCTACCTGGTTGCATTCCATCCACGATATTGTACTGTCCCTCGACCTTCTTGACGAGCCAGACCGCGTACGCCGTCGGAAGAAGGATCAACAGCACGGTCAGCGGATTCACCAGATACTGGAACACACCCCAGAACGCGACCGCTACCCCGTACTAGAACATCAGCCCGATCACCGGCCACAGCGACCCACTCCTCGGCGGTCAGGGGAACGCTTGGCGGAGCGCGTCACGGTCTCAGTGAGAACTGCCGAAGACTTTACATTCTGGGCAGTTACCCATACTCAACGTCGATGAAGACGGTTTCAATTGGTCATCGTAGTCGAGTTCGGAACGCCACTCTGACGGGAGTACTTCTCGGAGTCGGCTATGTACTCCCGTTCATCGCGGAACATCTGAGCGGTCCCCGAGGGGTCGGTGAAACGCTGCAATTCCTTATCGGACACACGTATTTCCACTTCTACCTGCTCTGTGTGGCCCTGACTGTGGCTGTTATGGGGGTGTCGTGGTACTTCCTTGAGACACCGTCGGTCCACAACTACGCAATTGCTGGACTCGGATACGGACTCGTTACTGGAGTTGTCTTCTCTGCGGTCTATCTGGTGGTGGGCACGCAGGTCTACTCGTTCACGATGGTCGGGGTATACTTGGCGATACTGCTAGGAATTGGGGTCGTCGTCGGAACGGTCGCTGGGGTGTTGCGCCACTACACAATCGGCTATCGGTCCTAAGGCCTTGTCTCTGTCAGCAATCCATCCGTCTCGGAGTGGCAACTATATCGAGTTCGAAATGAGCGGAAGTCGCTAGTTGATAACTGTGGGTTCACTATCAAATAGAATCTTTTCAGGGACTCTTTAAGTATACTCCTTCTGAGATTTTCTTAATCTTGAAGGGAACACAACCGGATAATCTATAAATATATGTAGGCGAGTCCTAATGAATCCATGGTATCGTTGAGTATTGTTACAGTCTTTAATGGCTAATTAACTACAATTATTCTCGAATGAATGCTGAGATGGATCACTCCATGACCCAAACGAGGCGAACGCTGCTCCAACTGCTGGGCAGCACGGTTGCAATCGGAAGTACAGGACTGGCGGCGGCACGCGGAAAGTCCAAAAAAGGACGAATCAGGAAGCTCGGACACTCGCTCCTCGAGGATCCACCGGGCGGATACACAGAAGGAGACGTTCGTGACGACGGGAAGTACGCTCTCACGGGGAGCTTCTTCGGCACAGGCGGTAGCTTCCTCGTCGATATCAGCAACCCGACGACCCCGACTCAGGTACACCAGGTACCCTCATCCGAGAACGTACGCAACGCGGACGTGAAGTTCGGCCGCCGCGATGGCCTCTACTACAGGTCACAGGAGCCGAATTCCGACGAGTACGACGATTTCGCCGGTGTCGAAATCATCGACTATGGCTACGCTGACGGGACGCCCGAGGACCCGACCGTTCTGGGGACGCTCGACGCTGGGTCGACGCACAACCTCTTCCCACACCCGACCGAGTCGTACGTGTACACCACCGAACATCACGGCATGGGCGTCTTCGACGTGAGCGACCCGACCGATACCTCGTTCGTCGGTACGTTCGGCCCGGAAGCCGACCTCCACGACATCGTCGTTGACCCCGAGAACGACCTCGCACACCTCGCGTTCATCGGCGGCGGTTTCGACGGCTACGTCATCATGGACGTCAGCGACCCTGCGAACCCCGAGATGGCCGGGAGCTTCAGCTACGAAGGCCTACCGGACTACGAGGACGTCCCGCTGGGCGAGGAGGCGTTCGAGAACTGCCACTACGCCGACTGCGACCCCGGACGTGGCATCGCCGTCGTCGGCGACGAAATTGGCCACGGCAAACCCGGCGGCAAACACATCTTCGACATCGGCTGGGGCGACGGCTCGGTCTCGAACCCCAAACCCATTGGATACACACCGTCTCCGAACGCGGAGTATCAGGGCGACGACCCATTGGAAACCTACGACTGGACGACGCACAACCACGACATCATCTCGAAGGGGAACAATTCGCTCCTCGTCGACGGCGCGTACCACGAAGGAACGGTCGTCTGGGACATCAGCGACCCGACAGACCCCACGTTCACCGACCGCTACGCGACCGACGACATGGCCGACCAAGCCCAAGGTCCAGGATGGCTAGGCGAGGCGCCGATGGCGTGGGGTGCGAACTACAACGCGAAGCGCGACCTCACGGTCGTGTCCGACATGGTCACCGGCATCTACGTCTTCAAAGTCACACCCGCCGCAGCGAAGGGAGGACAGTGACCATGCACCGTTCCACCAGACGCAACCTCCTGAAGGCGACCGGCGTATTCGGCCTCGCCAGCGTCGCGGACCTCAGCAGTGCCAGCGTCCCCGGAGACGCACAGAGGTCAACCGACGATACGCTCCGTCTGTTTAGCGAGCAGGCGGTCGACGGGTCGCTCGAAGTCTCCACACAGGGCAACTACGCGTACGTCGCAACGGGCGACGGCCTCGCCGTCGTCGACTGGCGTAATCCGGCCCGGCCGAAACTCGTCGGGTCGATGACCGCATCCGATCCGGCAGGCGGCATTCTCGATGCCAAGGTCGACGGTGACCTCGTTAGCCTGGCAAGCAACGGTGGGCCGGGTGTCACGCTCGTGGACGTGAGCGATCCGACTAACCCGACCGAGATCGAGTTCGTGAATGTCGGCCATCACATCCACAATAACTTCCTCGCTGACGGCTACGCCTACCTCACCGTCAACGAGTCTGGCGAGGCGGCGTTCAGCGAGGCCCGCACCACCATCGTCGACGTACACGACCCGACGAACCCGGACGTCGTCGGCGAGTACCGCCTCAAAGACGACTTCCCCGAGTTCGCGATGGGCGGAGTCAGCCCGTGTCACGACATCTACGTCCAGGACGACCTCCTCTATCAGGCGTTCTGGGACGCTGGCATCGTCGTCGCGGACGTCAGCGACCCGACCGATCCGCAACTGGTGGCGCAGTTCGGCGACGCGCCCGGTGCGGACGAACCGGGTTTCGATTCAAAGCGCTACCTCACACGACCTGGCAATGCTCACTACGTCCAGCCGTCGCCAGACGGCGACTACGTCTACGTCGGCGCTGAAACGTTCCCCGGCGAAGTCGGTGTCGAAAACCCCGACAACGACGATTACGGTGGCATCAAAATCTGGGACATCTCGAACCCTGACAACCCCCGGAAACTCGTCCGCATCGAACCGCCGAACGTCGATGCGTTCCGCACGTCACACAACTTCGACGTCACCTCAAACCAGCTCCACGCCTCGTGGTACAACGGCGGTGTGACGGTCCACGACGTGAGCGACCCGTCGAACCCCGAGACCATCGCCAGCTATCACACCGACGATACGTCGTTCTGGGGTGCTGACGCCGCACGCGGATTCACCGTCGCGAGCGACATCGGCGGCGGTCTCGTGTTCCTTCACAGTGACCGCGGCCGCAGGGACTCGCCGGGCTTCGATGGTACCGGCCGACCCGACTCGCCGGGGATGCGGTGAGTGTCGTCACCCTGTCCACGAACTTTACGGGTCAATACCCGTGGCACTGCCACATCCTCAAACACGAAGACTAATCGATGGTGTGACCGTTTGAGGTCGTCGCTGGTAACTCAGACGGACGAGACCAGAATGTCGGGGAGACCAAAATCGTCGTTTTTCGAAGCCTCCGGTAATATCATTGTTCGGTTACAGGAGGTTCCCACAAAAGGATTACTCCAGAACCAACGATGAGGACAACTCCTCCGACAGCTAGCGCAAACAGTGGAGACACATAGTCCGAGAGAACACCGCTTCCAAGTTGAAATGGAATGACGGCTAAGCCGCTGATCATCGCCATAGCGCTCAACACAGTAGCGCGTCCGAGCGTTTCGATTCGGTTATTAACGTACTGTCCAGCGAACGACCGTGTGACGTCCGAGAGCCCTCGAGCGACGAGGAAGGTCGGCAGCGCAAGTATCGGAACGAAATACATCCCGACCAGTGCTGCACCGACGATGAATGGCAGGATAATGAACCACGTCTGGATACCGATGAAGTCCTTGATCGCACCGGTATAGTAGCTGAGTACCGCGCCGACGAGACTGTACGCTGCGTAGAACCACCCCAGAAGAGATTCGACTTGTTCGGGGGAGACCCCTAAATCGACAACGACGGTCTGGAATATTGGTTGGAGAAAAACGAACACGAGGTACGTCACAGCGGCGTAGAGGACGTAATAATAGAGAATGAATGCCCTGAGATTCCGTTTGGAAAGCACCTCCTTGACGATACCAACGGTTCGGCGGAAGCTCAACTCGTCCGTGTCTGTCTTTTTGTACGTCTCAGGTTCGTCTAGTGTGAGCAGTACCACGGCGCCGAACCCCGTAACTGCAGCTGCGACAAACCACGGGTACGAGAGATCGATACTCCCGAGATACCCGCCAACAATGGCTGCACCAGCACCAACCGCGAGAGCTGCAGATTCTCCTCGCCCTCGAACGTGTGCGAACTCGTCTTCCGAAAGGTCGTCTGTGAGCGTGTCGTACAGCCACGCACCCTCATTCCCAGATCTAAAGTTGTATCCTGCAGACCAGCAGACATAGAGAACCGCCAACGTGAAAAACGACTCAGAAAGGCCAATCCCCAGAAGCGTTACAGCGATCAGCACCGTCCCGATAAGAAGGCTATTCCGTCGACCAACGCGATCTCCGATGTACCCCGTCGGTATTTCACCGACCAATGTTGTTAGATTATATATCGCTTCGAGGATGGCGATTTGCGTGAAGTTGAGTCCCTGTGCTAGGAAGAAGAGGTACATAATCGGCCGGTAGAATTCGACCGCTTTGGTGGACTTGTAGAGATAGTATTTGAGGATACTCCCACGTGCTGATTCTTTCCAGAGAGACCCAGAGAGACGACCCATTATTCGGACATCGATAAGAGAGACTCAATTACGTTCCGTTATTTTGATTCTGAGGAATCGTAATAACAGGGCCTAGGTAGCTCTCAACGGAAGGTCGCATATGCGAACGAGCCTCAACGTTCCACAGGAGGTACTCGATTCGTTCGACGAGACGTGGAAGTCCGAGGAGATGGAGTCACGGTCACGAGCAGTCCCGTTCTCTCTGGGTTGGCTACCGGTGGAGATGTTTTGAAGTGCAGTTGTCTAGCCGACGGTCACGGAGTAAATCCAACTAACACCACGTGTTTGCTGTGGCGGTGAAGATATCCGAGCCGTCAGCAGTAGGGCCCTAAGTGCAACCGCACCTCTCAAACGACATCTTAACCTTAGAATCCGTGTTCTCCGTATACCCGCTTATATATGCCATACATGAAGATTGCGTGTTGGTGTGTGTACGTATACTCTTCACGCATATTTTCACGCGAGTAGTCTCCACCAGGCCGTTCGTATACAGGCTATAAAAACACCTATACCAATGGGGGTAGAAAAGAGTGTCACTGAGATGCCGACGCGAAGTCTTCCAGAGAGCGCCCCAGGAAAGTACGTTCCATATCATCCAGAGCCATACTATTCGCCGGAGACGCTGCCAATAGAGCCGAAAATCGAGATATCTGATCAGACCCATGACCTCGTTGCCGATGCCGCGTATCAAATCGGCCGTGTGGACGGAATTAGCTCAACGGTAGACTTCTCCGCAGTCCTCTACACCTCGCTCATTCGTATCGAAGCTGTCGAATCCGCCCAAATCGAAGGCGCAGACGTGGCATATCAGGACGTCGAAGCGTACCATACACAACACCCCTCTGGCGAGACTGACACCACAATCGAGAAAGACCTGAAAGAGGCCCTCAACTACGAGAACGCACTAACATATGGACTCGAGGAGATCGAAAGCGGGAGTTCGGTCACACTCTCACTCATCAAAGAACTTCACTTGATGCTCCTCGAAGACGTCCGTAACGACGGGGACGTCGTCGGTAACTTCCGCGACCACATGGTTCATTTACCGAGCCCACAGTCGGGACAACGTTCGTTCGTCCCACCAAGCCCAGAGGGACTTGATGAACTCATGCAGTCGCTTGCATCGTACATCCAGATGGGGGGGCAATACCATCCGCTCATCGACGCCGCTATCATTCACTACTTCTTCGAGACAGTACATCCGTTCTCGGATGGCAACGGTCGGCTTGGCCGCCTTCTCATCATTCTCTACCTAGCGAGCGAGGGCTATCTGGAGAGTCCATACATCTACCCAAGTGCGTACTTTAATCGCCACAAAGTCGAGTACGTTGAACGGATGCGTGCGGTAAGTGAGGAAGGCGCGTGGGACGAGTGGCTCATGTTCTTCATCAAGGGACTCCGTACGCAAGCCGAAACCTCATACAGTCGGACCCACCAACTCCGTGAGCTCCAACAACGATACGAAAGGGAGTACCCAGGCAGTACGAGTACGGATAAATTCGCTCGCCAATTGCTCCAGTACCCCTATTTCACGGCACCCGACCTCGTGGAGTATCTCGATGTCTCACGCCGCACTGCCTACAAAATCGTCGACGACCTCGAAGCAGATGGCCTCATCGAAGAAGTAACCGGGAAAGAACGCGGGAAAGAGTACAAAGCAGTCGACGTATTCGACATCCTCCAGTAATACCCGCCAACGAGACCGACGCCGCACTCTTCCTTTGTAGTGAATTCAACTCGTTTGATTGATTCACGCCTTGTTTGCCGATACACGACTTGTGACGACGTCCACGCTCATCGCAGAATTCGTTCGAACAGTCTGATTGACGCCCGACGAAGCATCCACGCTCCGTGACGACATCAACACCGCTCGAAATTGGGAGACGAACAGCTACGTCCAGCGCACACGCTCGCTGCTTGAGACATCCTGACTCACCCGCTTCAAGCAGTGCCGTGTTGCATAAGTACGACCAGTCCGAGGAGATTGAGGAACGACGGGGGGTTGCCAGCGAGTGGGAGCATCTCAAAGAGCGCATCCCGGTCGTCCGGGCAGCACTCAACGAATACGATTGGGTGACCGAGCGTGACGCCTCTCTGCCTAATACGAATGGGGCTATCAGGAACGACAAGCAGTTCAGTGTACGAGGGGCTGAAGGACGTTCTGCAACGACATCCGACGGTCACGACGGTTACAGGTGAGGAGGCGGCCACTCAGTGTCTCTTCGAGTATTAACCCACAGAACAGTCTGATACTCCGATACGTTGGTTAAGCCGCACTAAAGTTGTCTTTGCTTCTTTAGAGGATGCGTGCCAAACCAGTATCACGACTCTACAATAGATTGTCTATTGGTGAAATAAGCAAATACAAATTAGCCTATTCTGGAATTGGTTATTTGACGAGTTTATGCCAGTATCTGACCATCCAATATTTAATTCTACTATTTATGTGCCCCGGCGGCGAACCTCACATCGTCGGAAGGCGGAAGTTGCACTTTCACACCGTTGTCTTCCGTCTATACTGAGTCGTGAAGCCCGTGGTGATACTCTTGATGTCCCTTGGAAACAATCGTTGCTAGTTGAACGCTAGGTTATACGGTATGGTCATCAACGGCTGGTCGTTATATTCGTGAACTCAAATCGCGCTCCCCCATCGGAACTCTCCGTCACAGTGTAGTCCCACTCGTATACGTCGGCTACCTTCTGAATGAAGGCGAGCCCCAATCCGGTACCGCCTTGCTCGGCAGCAGTCGTATACCCCGCTTCGAAGACGGTGTCTCGTTCGTCTGCTGGGATCCCGACCCCGTCGTCGGCAACGTAGAATCCGTCGGAAAGTTCACCGACCGTAATCGTCACGTCTGGACCACCGTGTTCGACAGCATTCTCAAATAAATTTCGGAACAGGTGTTCGATGTACGTTTCGTCGGCCTGAATCGTGTAGTCTATATCAACCTCAACACGTGCGTCGGGCGTGTTTACTTTGCCCCAAGCCTCTCGTGCGACATCTGCGAGTTGAATTGTAGTCTGTTCACCAACTGCGTCACGGCCTCTCGTGAGGATTAGCATCACGTCGACCATGTCCTCGATCCGGTCGAACGCTTCGGTCACGTACTCGACCGCTTCGGCGTCCGTCTCGGCCGGGAGCTGTTGGCTATATATTTGGCCGATGGTGACCGGATTGCGGAGTTCGTGGGCGAGCATGCTGGCAAAACTCTCGAGGCGTTCGTTGGACTCCTCGAGCTGTTCGACCGTCTCCTCAAGTTGTTGCTCACGCTCTACTCGGTCGGTGACGTCTTCGGCAATGCCGACGATGCGGATTGTGTCGCCGTCGTCGTCGCGGACGTGTCCAGACTGTACGTGGAGCCACCGGACATCGCCGTCCGGTCGGACGATTCGGTACTCGATATCGGACTCCGTCTCTGGCATCGATTCGTAGACGTCTTGGACTCGGTCGCGGTCTTCGGGGTGTACACCGTCGAGGAAGGACCGCGGCTCTTCGTATAGCGTCTCGCGGTCCCGTCCCCAAATCTCCTCGAAGGCCGGATTGACGTACAGGAATTCTCTCGTCTCGGGGTCGGACATCCACACAACTTCCTCTAAGTTCTCGGCGAGTGTCCGGAATTTTGCTTCGCTCTTACGAAGTTCTTGCTCCATCTCTCGCTGGTCAGTGACGTCTTGGACGACGACCATCCCTGCGAAGACATCCCCGTCGGCATTCCTGACTGGAAGCGTGTGGTTAAACAAGTGAAGGCCGTGATACTGCGTCTCGAACGAATTCGTTTCGCCGTCGAGTGTAGCGTGGAAATACTGCTCAACTTCGCTAATGAGTTCGTTCGGATAGATTTCGTAGACGGATTTTCCAATTCGCTCCTCAGGAGTAATCCTGACCTCATCGAGGAGTTGCCCGCCGACCGCTGTATATTTCAAGTCTTCATCGAAGAGTCCGACAGCACCGTTGGGGAAGTTCTCGGCGAGCGTCCGATACCTGCGCTCAGACTCCTCGAGTTGGCGCTGGGATTCGCGGCGTTCGGTGATGTCCGTCAGCGTCACGACCCCCCGTGAGACCGTGCCGTCTGTACCCCGAATCGGCATCCCGTGAGCCATGATGGTCCTGCGCTCGCCGTCCGCCGTTTCAATCTCGTAGACGTCGGGGTCCTCAACCTCTTCACCCCGGAGCACGCGAGCCAGCGTCCACTCCTCGGAGTTAATCCGTTCGCCGGTGTCCGCCCACCACGCCCGGTATTGCTGGTATTCTGACACCGTCTCTGCATCGAACTCCTCGACGCCCCAGATGTCTTTTGCGGCCTCGTTGGCCTCAATGATATCGCCAGTTCCGTTTGCGACTATGACGCCGACCGGGAGCACCTCGAATAGGATCTCAAGTTGTTTCCTCTGGGCCGCAAGTTCCTGCTCGGTTCGCTTTCTGTCGGTGATGTCGGTAAGTGCACCGGGGAATCGGATGGGATTGCCATCTTCGTCGCATTCGACGTGTCCACGGGCGACAACCCACCGGAGTTCATCGTCGGCATTCCAGACCCGGTACTCCTCCTCGTACTCGCCACAGGACTCTATCACGTTCTCGATTGCTTGTTCGACGCGCTCACGGTCATCCTCGTGGATGGAGGAAAGCAGACGGTCGACAGACACACCCTCGCGAGCATCCTCAGGGTCGACACCGAACGTTCGGGCAAACGACGCTCCCGTGACGAACTCGTCGTTTACGAGGTTCCACTCCCACGTTCCGACGGCACCGGCTTCAGTCGCTGCTTCTAACTGTTCTTTCGCATCCTGTAACGTCTGTTCGCGCTCTTTCTGGTCGGTGATGTCCCGACCGATGCCCGCCAGCACGCGCTCGCCGTCCGGACCCTCAAGCGCGGAAGCGACGAACTCGTACGGGATTCTGTCCCTGCCTTTCGTTACGATCTCCGCCTCAAAGTGTACGTCGCCGGTCTTGAATCCGTCACGTATCGCGCCTGCTATCTCAGTTTGGGCCTCTTGGTCGAAGAACTCGAGAGCCTGCATGGACTCGACTTCATCGCTCTGATAACCAGTTACCTTGCAGAGGGTGTCGTTCCATCGCTGGAGGGTTCCGGACTCGTCGAGAAGATAGAATACGTCATCGATGGCGTTGAGCACCTTGTCCGTGTACTCCCGATAGCGTTGGAGTTCGCGTTCGCGTTCTTTGCGCTCAGTGATGTCTTGGGCCATGGTCATGCCTGCGAACACCTTGCCGCGCTCGTCGGTAATGGGGACCGCGTGGACTACCCACTCTCGGCCAACGTACTCAAGTTCGACTGCTCGCTGTTCGCCATCGAGCGCAGCCTCGAAGGCAGGTCTGAGTCCTTCGGCAGTCTCGTCATCCCAGACCTCGTCGAACTGCTTCCCTTCGAGGTCGGACGGCTTGACTGGGATACTCTCGAACCCGCGTCCAGCTGCAAGTGTATATCGGAGGTCGTGATCGAATAACGTCACGATGCCGTTTGGGAAGTACTCAGCCAACGTCCGGTAGCGACGCTCGCTTTCAGCAAGCTGCTGCTGATTTTGCTTTTGTTCAGTTATGTCTTGAGACATCCCCAGAGCCGCGAATACTTCTCCATCATCGTCGTGTACTGGAAGAATCTGAATTTGGTATATGCGGCCGTCGGATTCGGTCTCGAAGGAACTCGATTCGCCTTCGAATGCGGCCTCATAGCGCGGAACTAATTCGTCGGCCAACGTTTCCGGGACCGCCTCACGGACCGATTTCCCTTCGAGATTTTCGATTGTCGCACCATTGGTGATTGGTTTACCGCCGATGGTCTGGTACTGGAGGTCTTCGTTGACGAGGGTAACAGCACCGTTGGGGAAGTTTTCGACAAGTGTCCGATAGCGGTGTTCGCTCTTTTCAAGTGCTCGTTCGCGCCGTTTTTGATCGGATATGTCCTGGAAATACACTGAGAGCCCTGTTTGAGAGGGATACGTGTGGACTTTGTACCACGCGTCGAGCGGGTCGGGGTAGTAGAACTCGAACGAGGTCACCTTCTGGGTTTCCATCGCCTTGCGGTACTCTTCGCCGAGTATCGAATCCTCGGCCCATTCGAACACCTCCCAGAAGTCCTTGCCGACGAGCCCCTCGTCTTGGTAGTCGATAAGTTCCTCGGCGTGGTCGCTTACGTACGTGAACTGCCAATCGGTGTCAAGCGCGTAGAAGGCGTCCGAAATTCGGCCAAAGACTTCCTCCAGTTCGGTTTCGAGACTTTCCCTATTCTCAGAGGATTCGACACGATCTGCTGGTCGCCACCAGATACGGTTCTGTGCGCCAATCTCTTTGCTTTCGATGTCACCTTGCTCGGCCAGTTCCTCAAGTTTGTTTACCGCGATACGTTGAGCGCACCCCAACTCCTCCGCGATTTCGCTGGCCGTAAAGGGTTCACCAGCCACCCCTACGCGATTAGCGGCAGCGAGTACGTCCTCGGAGGAGGTTCGACCCGAACTCATTGACCTATGTCCGTATTTGACGGCAAAAAGAATGTCCCTTAGAGGGTTGCTTCCCTGGACGAGTACAGTGTCGTTTTTACCCGTCTTGTATCCATAATCTGCACCGTAGTTCTGTTCAAAACGTAGTGCGAATTATTTTGGTTACACGTGCGTACTGGTTACGTTCTCGAACTGGAATTGCGCCCCACCATCGGTGCTCTCCGTCACCGAACAGTCCCATCCGTACACGTCTGCCATCTCCTGGACGAACGTCAACCCTAATCCCATCCCTCCTTCACTGGCCGAGGACGTGTATCCCGTCTCGAACACGACCTTCTGTTTGTCCGGTTCGATACCGCAACCGTCGTCGGCGACGTAGAAGCCAGTCGGAAGGTCGCCGACCGTGATAGTGACGCTGGCCCCGCCGTGTTCGACCGCGTTCTCGAACAGATTCCGAAACAGGTGGCGAATGTATGTGTCGTCCACCTCTATCGTCCGGTCGGTCGTCACCTCCAGTGTCGCTTCGGACGTGTCCGCCTCGTCCCACGCTTGCCGTGCCGCATCTGCAAGCTGCACCGTGGAACACTCGGAAACTGCCTCTCGACCTCGTGCCACGAGTAACATAACTTCGATCATGTCCTCGATGCGGTCGAACGCCTCCGTGACGTACTCCACCGCCTGCGGGTTCGCCTTCTCCTGCGGAAGCTGTTGACTGTAGATTTGGCCGATATTGACTGGGTTTCGGAGCTCGTGAGCGAGGAGACTCGCGAAGTTGTCGAGTTGCTCGTTCCGGCGTTCGAGTTGGCGTTCGCGCTCGTTGCGCTCGGTCACGTCGCGCACGACAGCGACCCTGTCGTGGCCGTCACTATCCCGCGTCGGAAGGAGTGCCATGGTCGCCTCGGCCTCGATTTGCTCACCAGACGCAGTCCGCAACGTCGCCTCGTATGTTCCTGTCTCGGAGTCATCCGCTACGAGATCGCGTCGAATTTCGTCAGCGAGGGTCTCCGCGTCTTCCGCGACGAATGAAGTGTGAGAGCCGAGGAGTTCTTCGCGGTCGTACCCGAGCATTTCTGCGTAGGCTTCGTTGACCATCGTGAAGTGACCGTCACCGTTCACGACGTAGATGCCGTCGTTGACGGTTTCGACGATGGTCTGATACCGTTCGAGTTCACGACTGTACTCCTCAGCGTCCACCGCTCGCGTTTGGGCCTGTCCATCGTGGTATCCCATTCCGAGTCCGGCGACACTGGCCAGCGCCGGGAGGATGAGGAAGTTCGCGAGCGGGTCGCTCATATTTGTGACGAGCGCGATGAAAAGGAGAACACCGACCATAACTTCGATGGCGCGGAGACACCATCCCGCGACGACGTGATAGAGGTCGGGACGGACGTCGGTCTCTGGGAGTCGATAGCCACCGTAGGAGAGGGCGAGACCGCTCGCGCCGACGAGGAGCGAAATTATAAACACGTCGTTGACCGTCCGTTCTCCGACGGCTAGCGTGATTGGAAAGCTGGCGGCGATGACGATGTAGAGTCCCCCGAGGGCGAAGATGATGCGTCGTCCGCCGACCCGTTCGATACCCCGTGCCAAGTACCCCATTGCTGTCTCCAAGATACCGGGTGGTCATGATGATTGTGATTTCCCATTACTACCCGATGTGAGGCGAGTAACCTGCGAAATCGTAGTTAGTTTTAGGGCGACAGTCTCGAATCACCCCGTGGTCTTCCATCTAATTGATGCGGTTACTGACGGTGGACGTCGCGACACCAACATGGTATCGAACTGCTTTTTGCGACTGCTCGAAGATACGACAGATAACGATGGCCCCGCCGACAACCGTTCTCCTCCCGACGACTACGCAGTCCTCGGCCATCGAGGAGATCGCCACCCAGCTCACTCCCTCCGACGAGTTACTCGTCATCTGCGACCGAGAGACCGATTCCGTTGCCGACTACGGTGACGAATTTCGGAACGTGAGGGTCGTCGTGGCCGGCGAACCCACAGGCTGTTCTGGCAAGGCAAATGCTATCGCTACGGGTATGGAGGAGGCAACACACGACCGGCTCGTCTGGACTGACGACGACTTCCACCATCCCCCGAATTGGCTGGCTGCGCTCCACGAGGCGTACGACCGGAAGGGCCCCGTCTCCGAACTCTACTTTTTCGTTGGCAGCGACCCACTTTCGATCCTGCTCGAACCGATCTACGCTATCGGAGGCACGCTCGGGACGTACGCGACCGACAAGGCGTGGGGCGGAGCGGTTATGTTCGAACGTGACGACTTGGATTGGGAATCGTTTCTCCGAGATCTCCGACGAACCGTGAGTGACGACGGTCTCCTCTCGGAGTATCTGGACACGACGTCACTCAAACGAGTACACCCCGTCGAAATCGGTGGAACGATACGCCAGACTATAGAACGACACGTTCGGTTCACACAGATCGTCCGCCAGCACAACCCCTGGGACACCGTCGTCGTGGGTTTCGTTACGTCGCTTCTCGCGCTGTTCTGTCTCTTCGTACCGCTCTATGCGGGCATCGGTACAACCTTGTTAGCCACAGGTGTGTACGCGTACTTCGGTGTCCGCCGCTGGACGGTTCTGCTGGCGTATCCCGCTATCATCCTCCAAGTTCCGCTGATGGTTTACGCACTCACGCGCCGAACGTTCGTCTGGGGTGGCCGACGCTACCGCTGGCACAGCAAATTCGACGTCGAAATCGTCACGTAATCGTCTCGGTGTGTCACCGAAGTCGGAGAAGTGACGTATCCGATTTGCGCTGCGAACGTATCACGCGGTTCCTCTCTAGTTCAGGGTGACTCGACAGACGCCGTGTTGAGGACGAACCACGCCGATAGACTGTGGGCCCGTCCGCCGATAGTGTAACCGCCGATGGTGCTCTCGAAGGTGTTACGAGCGTCTGGTGAGATAGCAGAGGAGGTCATGGTAACGGAAGGAGAACTCCCGACTCCAATAGATATCAAAGGGCTAATAAAACAATATGGATACGTATTCGCATGGATTAGCGTAACTTATGAATTAGTTACGTGGAGAATCGTTTACGACTGCCCATTGGAGGAGTTCAGGATTGGGGCCGATTCGTCCTACTCGCGAAGTCGGCTTCGGGTGCCGACCGAACTACCTTATCGCGCGCTACCGTACAGGGAGTCGAGAGCGTAACCGATGGACGATCAGAATTCCTCACCGGACGACGGGTCGCCGCACGACCACGGCGGGCACGACGGCCCCGAACGTCCGCCCGGCGACAACGCGGAGACGGGCGATGTCGACCGCGTCGAACAGTCGATGCTTGAGGAAGAGGCCGAGGACTCCGAGGAGACGGGGGGTCACACGGCTCACCGGGTTGACCACGGCGGCGGGCAGGGCGCTATGGACCACAGTGGTCACGATGAACACGGAGATCACGGCGGGATGCACGCCGGTCACGAGCAGATGTTTCGCTGGCGGTTCTTCGTTTCGACGCTACTGTCGATACCGGTCCTGCTCTACAGCGAGGCGCTTCAGCAGTGGCTAGGCTTTTCGGTCCCGGCGTTCCCCGGAAGCGAGTGGATCAACCCCGTCTTCGCGGTGGTCGTCTTTGCCTACGGGGGAATTCCGTTCCTTCGGATGGCGATCCCCGAGGTGAGGGACCGGTCTCCGGGGATGATGACGCTCATCTCCATGGCTATCAGTGTCGCGTTCGTCTACAGCTTGGCGAGCGTCGTCTTCCCGACCGAATCGGCGTTCTTCTGGGAGCTGGTGACGCTGATCGACATCATGCTACTCGGTCACTGGATCGAGATGCGGTCTGTGCGACGCGCCTCCAGCGCGCTCGACGAACTGGCGAAACTCATGCCCGACACCGCCGAACGCGTTACCGAAGGTGGCGAAACTGAGGAGGTCCCGGTGAACGAACTCTCCGAAGGCGACCTCGTTCTCGTCCGCCCCGGTGCGAGCGTCCCCGCCGACGGCGTGGTTGAGGCGGGCGACTCGGACGTGAACGAGTCGATGATCACCGGCGAATCCAGACCCGTTTCCAAAGAACCGGGAGACGAGGTCATCGGCGGGACTATCAACGGCGACGGAAGTCTGCGAGTGCGAATCGGCGCGACCGGCGACGAGACGACGCTCGCGGGCATCATGCGCCTCGTCGAGGAGGCGCAGGGGAGCAAGTCGAAGACCCAAGTGCTCGCGGACAGGGCGGCGGGCTGGCTGTTCTACGTCGCGCTGGGCGCGGCCGTCGTCACCGCTATCGCGTGGACCGTCGCGACGACGTTCGACGCGGCAGTGATCGAGCGAGTCGTCACGGTCCTCGTTATCGCGTGCCCGCACGCGCTCGGTCTGGCGATTCCGCTCGTCGTCGCCATCAACACCTCCCTCGCCGCGCGAAACGGGATACTAGTTCGCGACCGCATCGCCATGGAGCAGGCGCGTGAACTCGACGCGATCATCTTCGACAAGACGGGGACGCTCACCCAGGGCGAACACGGTGTCGTCAACATGGCAACTATCGGCGGTGTCGACGAAGCCGAGGCCTTGGGGCTCGCGGCGGCCGTCGAGGGCGATTCCGAACACATGATTGCCAGAGCGATACGCGAGGCGGCCGACGAACGCGGGGTCGAAACGCCAGATGCTACCGGCTTCGAGGCGATGAAGGGCCGCGGAGTAAGCGCCACAGTAGACGGTCAGGAGATCTTCGTCGGCGGGCCGAACCTTCTGGACCACCTCGACAGTGACGTCCCCGCGGACCTCGCGTCGTTCGCCGACGAAGCGGGCGAAAACGCACAGACCGTCGTCTACCTCGTTCGCGAGGGGGAACTGGTCGCGGCGTTCGCGATGGCGGACGTCATCCGCGAGGAGAGCTACCGCGTCGTCGATGCGCTTCACGACCTGGACATCGAGGTGGCGATGCTCACGGGTGACTCCGAGGACGTCGCCAATGCGGTGGCCGACGAACTCGGCATCGACACCGTCTTCGCCGAAGTGCTGCCCGAGGACAAAGACACGAAAGTGCAGGAACTCCAGGACCAGGGCAAACTCGTCGCGATGGTTGGTGACGGTGTCAACGACGCGCCAGCGCTAACCAGAGCGGACGTCGGTATCGCTATCGGCAGCGGGACGGACGTCGCCGTCCAGTCGGCCGACGTCATCCTGGTCCAGAACAATCCGATGGACGTCGTGCGCCTCGTGAAACTGAGCAAGGCGAGCTATCGAAAGATGCAGGAGAACATCCTCTGGGCTGCTGGCTACAACGTGTTCGCCATCCCGCTCGCCGCGGGCGTATTGGCTCCGATTGGTGTCCTCCTCTCGCCGGCTGTGGGTGCATTACTGATGTCGCTGAGTACGGTGATAGTCGCAATCAACGCTCAATTACTTCGGCGGGCCGACCTCTCGGTACCGAATCTACCGGGCGCATCGACGCCGGAGCAGGCCCAACTCGCGGACTAGCCATTACAGCGCGTTTGGATAACAGTATCCGGTTCAGGACCGCTACGAGCGCGGAAAGACGTCATCTAGATTCACCTCCGATCGCGTGACGTCGGTACGCTTCGTACAGGACGGGAATCCCGAGCGGAAGCGCCAACACGCCGAACGTCGCGAGGGCGTGTTTGACCCATTTGGAACGTCGATACGCGAGAACGACGGTTCCGACGCCGAACAGCGCGACGGCGTACGCCAGATTGCTCCAGAGCGGGACGTACGACGAGCAGTACCCCCAGCAGACGAACGTGTACGACGGCGCGTTCCACGACGCCGGATGGAGTTTCGGCCAGAAGAACCGACAATAGGTGGTCACACCGAGCATGAACGTGACAGGGAGTGCAGTGAGCCAAACACTCGGGTCGGTGCCTGCGACGGACCCGTATCGCCGGTAGCCTCGAAGGAACATCGACGGGAGGCAGAACACCCACAGCCAGATGCCCAGCGTATAGGTGACCGGCCAGTGTTCGATGCGCGGCTGCGCGTACGACAGTCGGAACTCGGCAGGTACCGTGAACCACGGGAACGATGGATCCGGGACCGGGTTAGTGAACAATGCGGCGAGACAGAGGACCGTTCCTGCGAGCAGGCCGTACGTCCCGTAGTCGGCGTATCGTTCGAACCAAGATAGAATGAGACTGTTCGTCTGGGGACGTCTGTCCGGTGGCGTGAAGCCGGACTGGTTCGGTTTCATAGTCGTATGCTCGTTCTCCTCATCTAATGCGGTTACTACTTAGATATCGGGAATAACTATAGCAGAGCCTTTCAGAGAAACCGATGTTCGAGATGCAGGATTTAAAATTGTATTCTGCATCCCGCGTGAAATACGGGAATCAAAACCCGTTATGAATTCGGTTTGAGCCTAGTTTCCAACTCCACCACGATGCGGACAGTGACTCGCCACTGCTCGGAAGGCCGAGCGATAGGTTCGTAGTAGTGAGTCCGGGCCTCGGTCATCCGATGAACGGCCAGACGACGGTGAAGAGTGTGAAGGACAGGACGGCGGTGACGACGATCATCGCAGCGTCGAGGAGTACCCCCGGACGGAGCATCTGGTCTTTCGTCATCTGGCCGGTTCCGAACGCGATGGCGTTCGGCGGCGTCGCGACCGGTAGAGCGAAGCCGAAACTCGCCGCCACACCGCCCGTAACCGCCAGAAAGACGCTCGCGACCGTCGGAGACGTGCCGAGTGTTCCGGCATACCGCGGCCCTATCGAGATCAGAATCGGGACCGAAATCGCCGCCATCGCCGTGTTGGAGGCGATCTCGGAAATCGCGACCGTGGCCGCTGCGATTGCAAGCGCAACGAGCAGTACCGGCGCACCGGCGACCGAACCGATGGCCGCCTCGGCCAGCCAGCGCGTCGCCTCGGTCGCCGCGAGTGCGTTGGCCAGCGAGATGCCGCCTCCGAGGAGAATTATCGTCCCCCAATCGATTCGTTGGACGTCCTCCCAGTCGATGGTCCCGGCGATGGCCAACGCCGGAATCGCTGCCAACCCCACGGTTACGTAGTACAGAGCGCCCTGATGGGAACCCATGCCGAAGAGGTGCCCACCAGTACCTCCGAATAGCGTTACGTACGCGGGTCTCGGTAACACGCCCTCGAAGAGAAAGCCGAGACCGCCAAGTAACCATAAGCCTGCCGTGATACCGGTCACGAAGAGGACCCGCCACTCGTTAGTCGAGGGCGATCCCACCTCTTGTAAATAGCGCCTCGCCTCCTCCCGAGCGACGCTCGCGTCCTCGACCGCAGGCGGATAGACGAGAACCGCCAGAACGTACCACGTCAGCGGGAGGCCGACCACGACGAACGGAATGCCGATCGTCAGCCAATCGACGAACGTAATCGTGTATCCGAGTTGGTCCGTGAGTTGCGCGACCACGATAGCGTTGGGCGGCGTTCCGATGAGCGTCCCGACGCCGCCGATACTCGCTGCGTAGGCGACACCCAGGAGCATCGCTATCCGGAAATTCGGCTGTTCGGCTATCCGCGTCGATTTGTGAGGTGACGTTGGCGCCCGTTCCTCTTCGACGTCCTCAGCCATCGGTACTGAACCCCCACCGCCGTTGCTTCGTGGACTCTCTCGCACGACGCGATCGGCGATACCGAGGGCGATGGGGACCATCATCGCCGTGGTCGCGGAGTTGGAGATCACCATCGACAGCGCGGCGGTGGCGAGCATCACGGCGAAGATAATCCGTCGAGGGGAGGTCCCGACCACGGCGAGGATGTGGTAGGCGATCCGGCGGTCAGTGCCGTGCTTCTGGAGGGCCTCCGCGAGAACGAACCCGGCCAGTAGGAGGAAGATGATCGGATCGGCGAAGCCAGCGACCGCCTCGCCGGCGCTCGGGACGACGCCGAACACCGTCAGAAGGACGGGGATCGATAGCGCCGTGATCGGGAGCGGCAGCGCGCCAGTGACCCAGAGAACGCCCGCGAAGGCTGTCGTTGCGAGAGCGTACTGGCCATCCGATGCTAGTCCTTCGACCGGAGCAGTGGCGACAGCAACGAACGCGACGACGGTGATTATTAGGGCGCGACGATTGGCCATCTATGCGAGTCCACCGAGGGCCACGCCGGTTACGAATGCAACGGCTGCCGTGAGCATCCCGATTGCAAACATCTCCCCACCGGCGGCGTACCACCGGCGGTTCGTTACGAGACTCCTGCTAGCGCCGACCGTGAAGAACGCGACACCGGTCACGAGGACCGAGAGGCGAAACGTCGCGTTGACGCCGAACGCGTACGGGACGAGCGGTGCCCATCCCGCGACGACGAACGCTAAGAACGTCACCAGTGCCGTGTACACAGGCGGTCGTCCGCTCTCGCTAGAACTTCCTTGGGCCAACTGATAGTCCAGTTCCGATTGCTGGCTGAGGTAGTTACTCATCCCCATCGAGAAGCCGTCCGCAAGGAGATTCGCGACCCCGAGAATGAGGATAATCGCTGGGTCGAGCGCTGCTCCGGCGACGCCTGCGACGACGGCGAACGTCGTCACGATACCGTCGTTGGCCCCGTAGATTACTTCGGCGATGTATCCGCCACGGTCCTCGAGTCCGTTCCCGAATACGCGTTCGATCACGTGTCCGCTTCGCTCTCTACACAAAAGAGGTTCAGTACCCGTTAAAGCTACTTGGCGAGCGAACTTCGACTAGAAGTAGGTGAACTAGGTGAAGCGATTGATAAGAGTTAGCTTGGCTCCGGAGAAACACGGGCGTAAGTTTACATTTTGACAGAGCAAGTAGATAGAGGGAATTCAACCATGGCTCGCCAATATCAAGCAGATTCGTTCCTATGGATTGGCCTCGCAATCCTTCTCGTCATCCTGTTCGTCCCGCTCCTGATGATGACGTTCGCGATGCCGATGATGGGAATGATGGGGTGGTGGAACGGGGGTGGACTGAGAACGGGGTTCTCCCCCCTGTGGGGAACCGGGATGATGGTGCTGTTCCTCGTAGTACTACTCGGTATCGGGTACCTCCTGTATCGCGCCATCGTCAGAGGCGGGGTTCGCGACTACGACCCAGCGCTCGAGGAACTTCGGACAGCGTATGCCCGCGGCGAGTTGAGCGACGAGGAGTACGAACAGCGGCTCAACCGACTTCAGCAGGACGAGGTTGAACGATAATCTCTGTATGGGATAAGAGCTTCCACGATTACGATCATAGACACGGTTGTTAGGTCAGTACTCCTGTGAACGTGGCCCGTTTGTACATGCGATTCACCGTGAGGTTCGATGAGTTCACTGGAGGTGTTCAGAACCAACTGAAACTCCGGGGGTAGGGGAAACCGTCCGCGTAATTCGTCCACCACGGAGGGCACTCGGTGAACGCGTTCCGAAGGGCGAGAGAAGGGACTTGCTAGACGGTTCCTGGTGGAAACCGAGTTCGATCTGACAGGGTGTTCACGAATACGGCTAACGGTTCGATTGGGAGGAGTTCATCGATCTCGTCTGGGAGTACGGACACCTGACCGATTCCGACGGCCCTAGTACTGCCAGTTCGAACGGTCGTACTCCCGAGATGATGCTGACCGCCAAAATACATTATTATACTAACGAGTCATGAGTAAGTACGGAATTACTGCCGTCAGAGCCATGCTAATCATTACCGTCACTAGTACTATGACCGATTCTTCGGATCGATCGTTCCAATCTCGGCCGACCATCTGCCCGTTCTGTGGCGTTGGATGCGGAATCGAGTATGCACCGAAGTCAGGAAAAGCGACCGGATGGATGGCGCCGGTGAACAAGCGGGGAGAGATATGTCCGAAGGGTGCCGCCGCCTTCGACGTCGTCGGTCACGAAGAGAGGCTCACCGAACCGCTCGTTCGCGAGAACGGTCGACTCGTCACCGCGTCGTGGGACGAGGCGTTCGCTCGAATATCTGACGCGTTCTCCGGAATTGTTGCAGAAAATGGTGCCGACGCGCTCGCGTTCTTCGCATCGTCGAACTGCACGAACGAGGAGAACTACCTCCTCCAGAAAGTTGCGCGAGCACTCGGGACGAACAACGTCGACAACTGCGCGCGGTTGTGTCACTCCTCGACCGTCGCGGCTATGCAGAATCGATTCGGTGCGGGGGCAATGACCAACACCCTCGAGGATCTCAGCGACGCGGATGTCTTCCTCGTCATGGGGGCCAACCCTGCCGAACAACACCCGATTATCTTTCGGTCGTACTTGTTGCCAGCGATTCGAGACGGGACGGACCTGATTCACGTCGATCCGCGAGCGAACGATACCACCGAGGCCGCGACGCTTCACCTCCCAGTCCGTCCGGGGTACGACATTCCCCTGCTCAACGCCATGGCCGCCGTGCTGCTCGAGGAGGGCCTAGTCGACGAGTCGTTCCTCGACGACCGAGTGACGGCTGTCGAGCAGTTCCGGGCGTTCGTCGGGTCCGTCGACGTGGCGGAGAACGCTACTCTCGCGGGCGTCCCGACGGACAATCTCCGGGAGGCCGCACAACTGTACGGCGAGGCAGACCGAGCAGCCATCTTCACGGGAATGGGGATGAGCCAGCACCACTGCGGCACCGACAACGTTCACGCATTACTTAATCTCGCACTCTTAACGGGGAATCTCGGGAAGCGCGGGGTCGGTGTCAACCCGCTTCGCGGCCAGAACAACGTTCAGGGTGCCGGTGACGTAGGGGCACTTCCTGACGTTCTCCCTGGGTACCAGTTGGTTATCGATGACGAAGCGCGCCAGCGCGTAGCCGAAGAGTGGGGTGTGGAACCGCCGCCAACCCCCGGCCTGACCGAAGTCGAGATGACTCACCGCTTCGGCGAGGAGATTCGCGGGGCATATGTCTTCGGCGAGAACCCAGTCATTACCGAGCCGAACGCGAACCGGGTCGCCGACGCTTTCGAGGATATCGAGTTCCTCGTCGTCCACGACATCTTCCGCACGGAAACCGCGGAGTACGCCGATGTCGTCCTCCCGGGGAGCTCGTGGGCCGAGAAAGCCGGGACCGTGACGAACACCGACCGACAGGTGATGCGGATGCGGCCCAACGCCGACCTCCCGGGCGACGCGCGGCGAGACCAAGGGATTGTCCGCGAACTCGGTGCGAGAGTCACCGACCTTGACTTCGACTACGAGGGGCCAGCCGAGGTGTTCGACGAACTGACGCGCGTCTCGCCCATCTACGCCGGGATACGCTACGACACCATTGGGACTGATAGTCTCCGGTGGCCGTTCCCGAAAGGTGCGTCGTCTGGCGTCGGTGTTCTTCACGCCGACGAGTTCGCCTCCGGGAACGAGACCGCGGAGTTACGGTCGGTCGAGCACGTCGATCCCGTCGATTCCGTCGCGGACGACGAACTCGTGCTGACGACGGGCCGGGTGCTTCAGCACTTCAACAGCGGGGCCGTAACCCGCCGGTCGGGAACGCTGATGCGGATGCGCGGCGAGGACGTTCTCCAGATTCACCCCGAAGACGCGAGCGACTGCGGCGTCAACGACGGTGAATTGGTTCGCGTCGAAAACGACCGCGGCGAAGTGTCCGTCCAGGCCGAGGTCACGCCCGCCATCCGGCAGGGGACCGTCTTCATGACCTTCCACTACGCCGACCCGCTGGTGAACGTCCTAACGCCGGACGAACTCGACCCGGTCGCGAGGATCCCGGAGTACAAGCACGCCGCCATCCGTGTCACCGTGACGGGAGACGCACGACGGTAGATTCTATCGACGACGAAGCTTCGATCCTCGTTCGAACTCTCGACGTCATTAGTCCTCAATGTTCGGACATCGCTCGAGTCGGTGGTTCTGTGGCAGAGGACGGAGGTTCGTGTGTCCCGAAGTCCGGATGCGTCTCTTCCATCCACAGGTACACGACTGCGCCGGAGATGAACATCAGGATCGCAGTCACGTAGAAAGCGGCCTCGGCATTCACGAACTCCATCGAGAGGCCGATCAGGATCGCGCCGACACCGTAGCCCGAATCGCGCCACATCCGGTAGACACCCATTCCCGTCGCACGCCACGTCGGATGTGCGGCGTCGCCCGGGACCGTCATCAGATTCGGATAGAGCAACGCCATCCCGAGGCCGGAAACCCCCGAGAGAACGACCCACGGAAGATATCCCTCGACGAGCACCATCCCGAGGACGCCCGCGCCGGTGAGGAACATCCCAGCGACGACAGGCGGACGACGACCGATTCGGTCCGCGAGTCCACCAGTGGCAATCTGGAGGAAATACATCGCACTGTGGACACCGACGACGAACCCGACCGCTGCAATCCCGAGTCCCTGACTCGTGAGATACAACGGGACGGCGAGCCAGTACAGCGTATCGACGAACTTCTCGATGTGACCCGCTTGTGCCGCGGCGAACAGCGTCTTATCGCCGTAGGTCGCTCGCTTCAGCACCTCGCCGAACGGGAGGTTCGCATCGTGGTGGTCGTCGTCGGCCTCCACCGCTGCGTACTGGACCGTCTCCTCAATCAGGAAGATCGAGATCAGGAACGCCAAGACGACGACGGCAGCGAGGAAGTAGAACGGCTCGGGTCGGAGACCCGTCCGGGCGGCGATGACGCCGGTGATCCATGCACCGACGGCGACGCCGGAGTAGCCGAACGCCTCGTCGATACCGACAGCGAGTCCGCGCTGTTTGGGGCCTGCGAGGTCGATCTTGGCGTTGATCGCCATACTCCAGGTCAGGGCCTGGTTAATGCCGAGGAGGACGTTCCCGACCGTGATCCAGCCCCAACTAGGGGCAAAGATGAGAATAATCGGTAGCGGTAGTGCAGTCGCCCATCCCAGGATGAGCACCGGCTTGCGACCGTACTCCTCGCCCCACTTACCGGCGTAGAGATTGAGGAGTGCCTTGACAAACCCGAACGAGACGACGAACGAACCGATGACGAGTAGGGATTCGACGCCGAGTACGTCACGGCCCAGAACTGGAACGACAGCACGTTCAGTGCCGATGGTCAGACCCGTAGCGAACACTAACAGGATGTGCAGTGAGAACTGCCCGAGGTGTTCGCGGATTCCTTGATCGAGTTCAGTTACGTTATTCATGGTAAAATATTGGCTTACGATCGTGTGAGTACAACCGCTTTAGTTGGCGGCGCAGTTGTTTGGACCGAGTTCGAGCGCTTCGGCGTCACTGCCCGCCTGCTCTTTGCCCCAGTTGATCTGCTTGATCTCGTTGTAGTTGGCGGGTTCGTCCGAGAGGCTCTCGACGATGGTATCGACGAACGCCTCTCGGTCACCGTCTTCGACGTAGCCGACGAGTTCGTTGTCGGTCTCTGCCCGGAGCGCTCCAAGTTCCGTCGCGAGCGGGCGGATCGTCTCGTCACTGAAGTGGCCGGGCAGGACGACGGTCTCGTCGTTTAGGTCGGTGACTCGGTCGAGACTGTCGAATAACTGGTCGGCGGCCTCGCGGATGGCGTCTTCCGAACTGTCCTCGAGGTCGGGGCGACCGACGCTCCGGAGGAACAGCGTGTCACCGGAGAGGAGCGCGTCACCGATTCGGAAGGAGACGCTTCCGGGCGTGTGACCCGGAGTGTGGAGTACGTCGAGGCTCTGTTCGCCGACGGGGAGCGTCTCGCCGTCCTCTATCTCGGTGACCTCGTCCAGTTCACCGGCGTCCTCCCCGTGGAGGAAGTACGGCACGTCGAGTTCGCCCGCCAGACGGCGAGCGCCCGAGACGTGGTCTGCGTGGGCGTGAGTGTCTGCGACGCCGACGATATCGAGGTCGCGTTCGTCGGCCGCCCCTAGGTACTGGTCGATGTACTGACTCGGGTCGACAATGAGGGCCTCGCCGCCGTCGTGGACGAGGTACGAGACGCATCCCGTTCCGGGCCGGACAATTTGGACGATACCGTCGATGTCCTTGAGGTCGTACTGGCGGTGGACCCGACCCCAGTCGTTCATGCCGCCGTCGATGGACTTCGCGTCGAAGTCGTGTTCGCGGAGGAACTCCGCAGCGCGGGCCGACGTGACGCCAGCGACGCAGACGACCGCGATTTCCTTGTCCTCCGGGAGTTCGTCGAGATTGCGTTCTAACCCGGAGTAGTCGTATTCGAGGAGTTCGTCGTAGACGGGAACGTTCGTGCTTCCGTCGATCTGCCACTCCTCGTAGTCGTCTTCGTTTCTGACGTCGAAGACGAACAGGTCCTCGGCCTCGTCGTCCCGGACGCGCCGGGCGACTTCAGAAGCGCCGATAGTAGTATTGCTCATTACACCCAATACTATACAATCTATGCTCTTAAACCCGTCGGCCATCATGACGGGTTCCCAAGGAGAGACGTTATTCAGAATGCGACCGGTCGTAACGGTTAATCACCGAACGAGACTTCCGTCTGAGATGGATTGCGTAATTCCTTCAGAGCGCTATAGACGACCGCAGCCGACACCACGATTGCTGCACCGAAGATGAGTGCTATGCTGACCGTCTGCAGTATCTCGATACCGTACGTAGTGCTGAGTTTCTTCGCGGCAACTGCGATGCTGCCGGCCAGCAACATCGCGGCGAAGTACCCCTTGATGTCGTCTTCGTCGACGAGTTTCGTCGCACTCGCACCGACACGGGCTCCGAGAGCACTACCGGCTAGCAGCGAAATGACGACGGGTAGCGCGATCGAGCCTGCTCGCGCATACGTGAAGGCACCGAACGCTCCGGAGATGGTGATTTGGAGGATGTCGGTCCCGACGGCAACTGCGGCGGGGACGCCGAATCCGTACATCATCGCTGGCATCAGGAGGAATCCCCCGCCGACGCCGAGGAACCCCGATAGGACGCCGATGGCTAACCCGACGGCGAAGACGATGACGGCGGAGACGCGGACGCCGCCGGTGAACTCGACCATCGGCCAGATCTCGATCGACTGAATCGTCTCCGAGAGGTCGAAGCTAGCGGACTCGTCCGCCTCCGAGCGAGCGTCACGCAAGGTCATTAGACCGACGACGGCGAGCAGTCCGACGTAGGCCACGCTGATGACGAGGTCCGATATTCCCGCGTCTTCGAGGAAGAACACGACGTGCTTCCCGCCCTCGATACCGATCGTCATCGCGGCCGTCATGATGAGGGCAAGTTTGTAATCGACCTGGCCGTGATCGCGGTGGCGCAGCGCGCCGATCACGCTCGTCCCAAAGACGAACGCGAGTCCGCTCCCTACGGCAACCTTCGGTTGGTAGCCCATCACGAGAAGGGCCGGTGTGACGAGAAACGAACCGCCCATCCCGAAGAACCCGAACAAGATTCCGATGAGGAGTCCGAACCCGACGAACATCGCAAATACCGCCACGCTCAGTCCGAGTACCTCCATGGTCACGCACTCCGAACTGCGTCAGTGATGTGGTCGCCCACGGCCGAAGTCAGTCCGCCGTATACGACGTACAGTACCATGGCCTCGGCCAGTACGAAGCCGACTTGAGCGACGGCCGCCGCCGACCCCTCTAGCGTTTCGATTCCGAACATCAGCGAACCCTCGCTTCCAGTCTTGTACGCATGTTTAACTTCTGCACATATCCGGATAGCCAGCGGAGGGTAATAATGGTTTTGAACGTATCATGCAATACTATATTCGCGTGACCACCAGATTGCTATGCATAACTTACGGGTAACTACGGACGCATCAATGGGCACCTACGTGGCCTGGGCACGAGGCGGAGCACAATCCCGAAAACTGAACCAAGTCAGAGTAGAACGACGACGTCCTCAAAGAGGTAACAGCGTCAGCGGACAACAGAGAGGAGCTTCGACGATAAGTCGGGAACCCGCTCCGACGGTGTCGCCCCTGTTAGAGAATGCTACGGTTTTCACGGACACCGACGGTAGATACGTTCTACAGCGTCGATACGAGGAAACGGCAAAAACGGTGATTAGCTCGAGGCGGCGTCGGTCGCGTCTCCGGTGTCGTCCGCGCGGAGTGCGCGCCAGTATCCCTGTGCGTACGCACCGAGGAACATCCCCGCGATAGCGAACAGAATCGGGTAGTTACCGATACCGACGCTGGCGTACGCGGCGCCGGGACAGATGCCCGACAGTCCCCACCCGACGCCGAAGATGGCGCCGCCGATGACGACGTTCCGGTCGAAGTCCTTGAGTCGGCGGGTGTACTCCCGCTTGGTCAACGGTGCTCGGTCGAGGTATCGCGTGGCGACCGTGAACGTGATGCCGGTCACGACCGCGGCCCCGCCCATCACGAACAGCAGACCGAAGTCCTCGAACTGGAGGAAGTCCAGCACTACTTCCGGGCGGGCCATCCCGCTGACGGCCAGCCCGAACCCGAATATCAGTCCGCCGACGTAGATGACGGGCAGGAACAACGGACTCCGTTCGTTCCCGCTCATGGCGACACTCCCAGTGCCTGAACCAGTTGTGCGGTCCCGATGGCGACGGTCAGGAACGTAGCGACGTTCACGAGCGACGTGTTCGAGAGCGACCCGGTGCCACAGACGCCGTGACCCGAGGTACACCCCTTTCCGAGGCGCGTCCCGACTCCCACGAGGAAGCCGCCGCCGAACAGTCGCCACCACTGGACGTCGGTCGTCCAGATGCCGGGGTTCAACACGAGTCCGTAGACGGCCGCGCCGCTGACGATTCCCGCGGTGAACACGAACCGCCACCCGCGCGACTGGACGTACTTGAGCCGATTGAACCGCGGCACGTCCGAGACGTACGAGAGCGTCGATTCGAGGAACGTGCTCGCCCCGGCGATGATGCCCGTCGCGAGGTAGATGACCGCCGCCCCGAGTCCGACGAGTAGGCCGCCGAGAACGTACGGGAGAACCCCTCGGGGGAAGAGCTCACTGGCGGTGACCAGCGGTACGAGGCCACTCATCTCAGTCAGTCAGCGCCTCCTCGCTGGCCGCGCAGTTGTTCGGGCCGAGTTCCAGTTCGAACGCTCTCTCGTCGTCGGGCGACTGTTGTCCGAGGTTGGTGGCGATGATGTCCTCGTAGTTGGCAGGCTGCGGCGGCATGTCTGCGGCGATGAACTCGGCGAACTCGGCTTCGTCCATCGTGAGCGCGTCCATCGTTTCCTTCAGTTCGCCGAGTTCGGCCGTGTACGTGCCGTCGTCGTTCGGCGTCGCCGAGTCGCTGAAGTGCGCGGGTGCGATTACCGTCTCGTAGGGGAGGGGGAGAATTTTCTCGGTGAGGCTCTCGTAGAGCGTCTTCGCCGCGTCCTTCGCGGCTTCCGGGTCTTCGAGATCCGGCCGCGCCACGCTCTCGGTGAACAGGCCGTCGCCGGTGAACAGCACGTCGCCGACCCTGTAGGACGTCATCCCGGTCGTGTGGCCGGGCGTGTGGACGACCTCAATTTCGACGTCGCCGACAGTGAGTGCGTCGCCGTGTTCGACGGTCTCGTAGGGCCGGTCGTACTCGACGCCGCGGTCGACGGCAGGTTCGGGTAGGACCGTCGTCGCATTGGTTTCGTCGGTGAGGTCGCGAACACCGGAGATGTGGTCGGCGTGAACGTGCGTGTCGAGCACGTATTTCAGGTCAGCACCGAGCGCGTTCACGTCCTGTATGTACTCGTCGGTAAATGCCCGTAGTGGGTCGACGACCGCGGCTTCGCCGTCGGAGACGACGAGGTAGGCCAGGCACCCGCTGGAGGGGCGTCGGTACTGGGCGACGGTCGCCTCCGTCTCGGTGTCGAGTTCGGTGTACTCGTAGATGCGTGCCCAGCCCTTCATGCCGTATTCGAGGTGGTTGACGTCGTACCCCTCGTCTTCGAGATGTTCGGCGACCATCTCGCTAGAGCCGCCCTTCGCACAGAGGACGGTTATATCTCGGTTCTCGGGCAGTTGGCCGAGCAGGTCTTCCGGGATGCCGTCAAGGAGCTCGAAGTAGGGGTAGTTCACGATATCGACGTTCTCTCCGTCAATGTGCCACTCCTCGAAGTCGCCTTCTGAGCGCGCATCGAGGACGAAAACGTCTTCTCCGCTGTCGATGCGCTCTTTCAGTTCGGTGGGAGTAATCGATTCGACTATACCCTCTGTGGAGTGCGCTGCTGTCATCGTCACTCGTGTCTATCTTCGGCAGTTAAATAAGTCTTTGCATAGTAATCCGTTGAGTGTACAATACTATATTGTGCTATACTCGGTTAAGGCCACTAAGACACCATAATAACGGCTATTTCCAACAGTGGAATTTTTGTTTGTGCACTTTCTCTGAACTACCACCGATAGGCTTTTACAGCCCCGAGTGATATTGGGCAGTGAAGTCAATACCATGACTGAGTACGAAATCACCGAGACGCTCGACGTGAAAGGACAGAACTGCCCGATGCCGGTCATAAAGACGAAGCAGTCCATCGACAATCTCGACGAGGGAGACGTTCTAGAGGTTCTCGCAACCGACCCTGGAAGCACGAGCGACCTCGGCGGATGGGCCGACACGACTGAGGGTGTCGAGCTGGTCGAACAGGAGGAGCGAGACGACCTCTACAAGCACTACGTCCGGAAAATGGAGTAAACATGAGCACAGACACTCCCTCAACGTCGGCCGACGCCGCAACCGAGACGGACACGGCCGCCCTCGAATCACGGATCGAAGAACTCGAGTCGGAACTCGCCGACCTCGAAAACGAGATCGATGACGGTCCTCAGAAGATGTCGATCATCGCGACGAAGGGAACGCTGGACATGGCGTACCCGCCGCTCATTCTCGCGAGTACGGCGGCCGCGTTCGGCTGGGAAGTGACGGTCTTCCACACCTTCTGGGGGTTAGACATCCTCCACGAGGAGCGTTCGAAGAACCTCAAGCTGAGTTCGGTCGGGAATCCCAACATGCCTGTTCCGAACGCCGTCGGCGCACTCCCGGGGATGGACCGCGTGACGACACGGATGATGGAGAAACAGATAGCGGACAACGACACCGCGACCATCGAGGAACTCCTCGAAACGTCGTTGGACATGGGTGTGGAGTTCCAGGCGTGCCAGATGACGATCGACCTGATGGACTACGACGAGGGCGACTTCTACGACGGAGTCACCACCGGAGTCGGTGCCGCGACGGCGCTTCAGGACATGGCCGACGCTGACATCCAACTACTCGTCTAATTTCGGATTCGGGGTTCTATTGGACATCCATTCCTTCGATACCAGTCCGCGACCGCACGCAATAGTTCGCAATCGTAGAATGATTATGCAAGTCAACGAAGATGAGTACCGATGACTGGGAATTCGAGTAAGGAAACAGATCCGTCCGACCCAGAGCACCGCGAGGTCGGGCGAGGCCTCCTCGACGAAGAGATGGGCCCCAGCAGCTCGATGGCTCATCTGTACCGCGGCGAAATCCACCGGATGAAACTCTGGCGGGAACGCCTCGACCGTACCACCAACTGGGCGGTCATCGTACTCGCGGCGATCCTGACGTGGGCCTTCTCCAGCGAATCGAATCCCCACTACGTACTGCTCGCCGGCGGAGGAGTACTGAGCACCTTCCTGGGTATCGAAGCACGTCGATACCGGGGATACGACATCTGGCGGTCCCGCGTCCGGGCGTTTCAGAAGAACGTCTGGGCGTACGGGCTCGACCCCTCGCAGGGATTAGCGGACGAAGACTGGCGAACCCACCTGAGCGACAGTTACCGCCAACCGCAGCTCAAGATCACTCGGATGGAGGCCATCGCCCACCGTCTGCGCCGGGTGTATCTCCCGCTACTCACCGTTCTCCTCGCCGCGTGGACCGTTCGGATCACCGCGTTTGCAGACGTTCCCTGGCCAGCTAGCGCGGCCATCGGTCGGATTCCGGGCGGCGTCGTTATTTCCACTGTGCTGGTCAGCTACGGTGTTCTACTCTTTACCGCACTTCGGCCACGGACGTGGCACGCCGAGACGGAACTCTTGAGCGAGGACCTGCGCGAGGAATAGCCTCCATCCGGACAGTCGTCCGATCAATCGCCGATTTTGGCGAGTACTCGTTCGAAGCTCTGGTGGACGTCAGTTGCGACATCATCGAGCGCGTCGTTATCGGTGATACCGATGAGTCGTTTCGGGTCGACTGCGCTGACGCCGACTTCCCCGTCGTCCGTCTCGTACACGATTACATTGCACGGGAGGAGCGCCCCGAGTAGGAGTTCGTCTTGTAGCGCGTTGTGGGCCTGATTTGGATTACAGGCTCCGAGAATTCGGTACTGACGAAAGTCTGTGTCTAGTTTCTGTTCGAGGGTGGCTTGGACATCGATGTCGCAGAGCACGCCGAAGCCCTCGTCCTCTAATGCGGTAATCGTCTCTTCCACGATGTCGCCGAAATCGCCCGAGACGGTACGGTCGATAGTGTACATCATATTGTGGGTAAAGCACAATACTATAAAACTGTTCGGGTCGCTCTCGGAAGAAGTTATCTGGCGTTATACCGAGGTGTTTGCGACGTTACGATCCGTCATCTCAAGCGTCTCGACGAACTCCTCCGCGTCGAGTGCAGCCATACTCCCAGTTCCGGCCGCAGTGACCGCCTGCTGATAGCGGGAGTCGGCCACGTCACCCGCGGCGAAGACTCCCTCGACCGTCGTCTCCGACGTCATTTGTCCGTCTGCAGCTGTCCGTAGTTGGACGTAACCGTCTTCGTCGCGTTCCACGCCAGTTCCTTCCAGGAACGCGGTATTCGGTGTGTGACCGACAGCGTAGAAGACACCGCCGACGTCGACGGTCGCTGTCTGGACGTCGACCCCGTTCTTCGCTTTCTGCTTCGGGTATCCGTCAGGGTGAGTGACGAGCGTGGCGCCCGTAATTCCCTCCTCTCTAGAACCGCGCAGCGACTGGAGTTCGGTGTTCCATCGGAACTCGATGTCGTCGTGGTCACGAGCGCGGTCGGCCATGATTTCGGAGGCTCGGAGTTCCTCGCGTCGGTGGACGATAGTCACGGAGTCAGCGAACTTCGCGAGGAAGAGCGCTTCTTCCATCGCGCTATCGCCACCGCCGACCACGAGGACGTCGTTGCCGCGGTGGAAGGCGCCGTCGCACGTCGCACACGTCGATAGTCCGTAACCCATCAGTTCGTCTTCGCCGTCGGCGCCGACCCAGCGAGCGCTCGCTCCGGTCGCAACGATGAGAGCGCGCGTTCGGATGGTTTCGCCGTTCGATAATCGGAGCTGCAGCGGCTGTCCGTCGAGGCCCGCCTCCTCGATGCTCACGTGTTCGAACTCGGCACCGAACTGCTCGGCCTGTTCTTTTCCGCGTTCAACCAGTTCCATTCCTCCGACACCGTCGGGGAATCCGAGGTAGTTCTCGACGTCGGTCGTGAGCGTCAGTTGGCCACCGGGTTCGTCGCCTTCGAGGACCAGCGGCTCGAGGTCGGCTCGGGCCGCGTACACGGCGGCCGAGAGCCCGGCGATACCCGAGCCCGCGATCACGAGAGTGTGGATATTACTGTTCATTTACTTCGTGTAGCTTTCGACTAAAGTGCGTAACTGGTCTTCCTGCTGGACACCGACGATTTTCTCGACCTGTTCACCGTCCGCGAACAGGACGAGCGTCGGCACTCCGCGGACACCGTACGTCCGAGCGAGTTGCTGGTTAGCGTCGACATCGACCGTTCCAACCGAGGCGTCTGTCCGTTCCGCAAGGCGTTCGACGATGGGTTCCAGCATCTGGCACGGACCACACCAGTCAGCATAGAAGTCCACCAGCACGACGCTGTGCTCGTCGACGAATTCATCTAACTCGGACTGGCTGTCGATAGTGACGGGTTTGTCCGGAGTAATCGGACTTGAATCCGATGTCGTATTAGCTGTCATCACCTGTCTCTATGGTCCGTTGCTAATTAAGGGTTTTGGGAATATTATGCAATACTATGTTCGTGTCGGATTCGCTCGTATCGGCATAACGAACGGCGTCGTCGTACTACGAGAGGAGGTGAACGATAGAACCGGCAGAAGGCGTTAACTGTCGGCCGGTGCAGTCGCCTCGGCCTGCTCGTATTTGTTCTCGAACTCCTGAATGAGTTGGCCCATCTTGGCGTACCAGTCGTTGAGCATTCGCTGCATATCGTCGGTGATGTTCGACGGGTCAGTCGGTGAATAGACGTGGTAGTAGCCGCCCTGGTCATAGTTGACCTGCTCCTTCTGGATGAACCCCGTCTGGAGCAAGCGCTGAACCGCACGGTAGGCGGTCGAACGCTCGCGGTCGACGGCGTCTGCGAGTTCGTCGACCGTAAGCGGCTCTTCTACGTCTACGAGCGCCTGAAAGCACTCTCTGTCGAGTTGTTTGAGGCCGTGGAAACACTCGAGGAGTCCCTCGCACTCCATATCTTGTTGGAGCTGTTCGGACATCGAATCTGGCATTGTTATCAACGCTACCTAGGCGTCATCGGATTAAAAGACTTGTGCAGAAATCGTACAATCCCATACTGTCCCTGCTCGACGGACGGTCACGCCGGATATGCCGTCAGGTACCACAAGGTGTAGCACTATCATGCCGGCTCGGCAGGCGAACAGAGGGATTACCGGATTCCGATCGGGAACGAAGGCTCGATAAGGTTCTTCACGACTCTATCCCAGAGACGTTCGGGCGTAATTGCCTTCAGCTTCGGGGCGAGCCACGACTGTAGCGTGACAGTGTATCGATTCCGTGGTTGGCGTGCTTCGAGCGCCGTGATGATCGTCTGCGCGACTCGTTGCGGGTCTATCCCATGCATCCCGTCGCTGTCGCAGAAGTTCCGCGTACGTATCGACGTGCACGGAGCGGAGGACGTACTTCTGTAGGGAACGCCTCGCCCGCTCGTTGAACCCAGTCGCCACGGGGCCTGGTTCCACTCTCAGCGCATCGCTCGCCGCCTCGACGGAGTGCTTGGTGGCCGAGTAGACGCCGACAAACGGGAGCGATACCCGACCGATTATCGAGGAGACGTTTATCACCTTGCCCTCTTTACGCCGCAGTTGTGGTATCGCATGGCGTATCGCGTTGAGCGGTCCAAACACGTTGGTCCTGAACTGCTCTTCTACCGTCGCAGCGTCCACGTCCGTAATCGAACCTAGTTCGTAGTATCCGGCGCAGTTGACGACGACCTCGCGTATCCGTCTCTCGTCGGCGATGTCCGCGTGGAGCGTTTCGACTCCTCCGGCAGTTCGCCGAGTCCCGCTTCGCCGATATCGACCGCGACGACCTCGTGGTCCTTTACCAGGAGTTGCTCGACAGTGGCCCTCCCGATTCCAGCGGCGGCACCCGTAAGTAGGACGTTCATGGGTATAGATCACCCTCGTTATCTCGCATCGTCAATCGCCCTCGCGAGGTTGTCGTACGTCCACTGCTCGACGATCTCTCCGTTCACGAACATCGTCGGTTTGGCTGTGACTCCGCGGTCAACGCCGTTTTGGCGGTCCGCTTCGGTTACGCGCTTGTACTGCTTCGCAGTCGCCAGCGAGCGGACCCGGTCGCGCTGCACGTCCTGTTCCGTGGCGAGCGATTCGAGCGCCTCCCAGTCGTACGCCGACTGTCGCTCGAACGCGCGGGTTTCGAACGTCCAGAAGGCGTTGTCGCCCCGCTCGTCCTGCACAGCCTGCGCCAGCGTAGCGACTCGGTACGGCCAGTCCGAGACCGGTATCGGAAAATCGTGAAACTCGTACCGTACCGTGCCGGGTTCGAGGTGGTTCCTAACAATTGTTGGCAATGTGATCTACTTTATTCAGTCTAACCGACTGGGACACTGCGGAATCCTTGCCGGTCATCGCTCGTTTGTCAGTGCTCCGACTTCGGCCGGTCGGCTCTGATACTGGCGAGTTGGGCCTCGGTGAAACGCTCGGCGATGTAAAAGAAGGGGCTGCGGCCTACGTGAAAAACCGACGAGTGTGAGGACCGATAATCGCCGTTTCCAATCGCGTTTGGATTCCAGACGAACGCACCGATACGTTCCTCGAAAGATTGCAGGATAGCTACGGAATCGAAGATCAAGAGGGGTTCCTCGGTCTAAAAGTCCTCAGCCCAATCGAGGCCGAACGCCACGTCACGATGACATTCTGGGAATCGCTCGACGATTACCAGTCGTGGCGAGAGGGGGAGACGTTTGAGCGGGCCCACCGAGACCGGTCGGCCGAGGACGTCTTCGAAGCGCCGAACGAAATCGAAGTTCACGAGGTCGCAGTCGAACGCACCTCCACGGAATAGTCGTCTCCCCGTTCGCGGATACGGGGTGTGTTCAGTTCTCCTCGGAATCTATCTGTGGATACGACTGGTGGTGCCCCGAGGAGTTCCGTGCGACGATTCGGACGACGGCACTGGAGCGTCCGTCGTCTCGCGTCTCCGTTCGCTCGTCGTAGTAGAGGACCGTCAGGTCGAGACAGGCGTGGAGAAGTTCGTTCGCGGCGAACCGATATCGGTCGCCACTCGGGCCGGATTGGACCGACTCCGAGGACCGGAGATGATGTTCGACGAAGAGTACCCCGTTCGGCGTCAGCGCCTCCTTGATGTCGGGGAAGCGATCCACCGCACGATAGAAGCTGATCGTGGCGACGTCGTAGGTCGATTCGGGGAAGGCGTACGTCGGTACGTCCGCCTGAATCCAGTTGGTGCGCTCGGCGACGCCGCTGTTGGTCGCGTTTCTTCGAGCGATTCGTAGCCCCTCTATAGACTGTTCGATGCCGTCGACTTGGTACCCCTCTTCGGCGAGGAAGACCGCATTGCGGCCGGTTCCCGTCGCAACGTCGAGTGCCCGTCCGTCCGGACAGGCCCCGAGATACCGGCGGAGGATCGGTGATGGATCGGGATTCTGTGGATAGTCTCCGTCTCGAAAGCGTTCGTCCCATGTCTGCATCGTTTGTTTCACTCCAGTCGAGACAATGCGGTTTCTTTGGCCGTATCTTCTTCCGTCGGCCGCGATTCGGTGACCTCGATGGCCGACACTCACTTGATGCTCTCCCAGCAGTCCGACTCGGCGTCGGTCGGAATCAGCCGTGCCGGTCCGCCGTGTTCGATCGACAGTGGCTTGCCGTCGAGTTCGACGGCGAGAATCGACTCGGCGAGTCGGTCCAACTGGAACGAACACGCGTAGTCACCGTCCGTCGCGCGAACGAGCGCGTACTCGCTCTCGGCTGTCGGGGTCGTGCGGTCGAAGATGGTTTCGACGCGGATGCCCCGCCACGTGAGACTGTCCGCGACCCACCCTTCTACGCACTCGAAGTCGTCGGTAGACGTTTCGAGGGGTAGCGACGTCAGGTCACTCTCGGTGAAGCGACGCGGTCGTTCGACCGTACCGGTGACGCGGAGGTTCCAGTCGGTCGTGTCTACACTCGGTGGGATTTCGTGGCGTTCGAGATCGTTCATCGTCCGAGAGCTCCGATCTTTTTGTGTGTCTACCGACTGAGACGGGTCGTACACGTCGGGTATCACGTCGTCTCGACGTGGACGTCTCGTATCCTGTCGATCTCCATCGGGAGGCGATCCCGAATCGCTCGCGTCGTCATCGGGGAGATGCCGCAGTCGCCGCACGCCCCCGAGAGCTGAATCCACACGGCACCGGACTCGGTATCGACCTCCTGTATCGCAGCGTTCCCACCGTGCATCGCAATCTGGGGGAAGTTCCGCCGGAGAAACGCGGCAACGTCGTTCGCGAGCTTCTCGCTCTCGTTGTCGAATGAGTCCGGACCGTTCCGGTTGTCTGCGCCCATACCAACAGTATCGGTAACAACTGTTGTACGACTTTACCCGAATACGTTCCGCCGAGCGAGAAGTTCGAGTACCGTGAATACGTTCGGGAGAACCGGCCCGGATTACCGCCTCTAGTCGTCGGAGAAGTACTCGGCATCCGAACTGGACTCTCAGAGGAGAGTGACGGTCCAGTTCGGCCTCGTTAGGCCGCTTGGACTTCGTTCAGGAGTTCGTCGTACGGCGGTTCGTTCGTGGGGTCGTCGGCAATCCAGTCGTACGTCACTGTTCCATCCCTATCCAGAACGAACACGGCACGGTTGGCGATCTCGTACAGTCCGAGTTCTGGGATGTCGATCTCCAAGTCGTACTTTCGAATCGCCTCCCGACCCATGTCGCTCACGAGGTCGAATTCGACGCCGTGTTCCTCTCGGAACGCCCCGAGCGAGAACGGCGAGTCCGCACTCACCCCGAGAACGGATGCACCGGCGCCCCGGAACTCTTCGAGTCTCTCCTGCAGTGCGAGTATCTCGTTCGTACACAGCGGCGTGAACGCGCCCGGAAAGAACGCGAGGACGAGTGGTCCGTCGCCGACGTGGTCTTCGAGGTCGAACGACTCGTGGTCGCTGGTCCCGACGGTCGCTGTGAACGTCGGTGCAGTATCTCCAGTGGCTGGCATCGTCTACAGGAACGGCTGTCAAAAAGGTAAACCACTTCACGAATATATTCGGTAGCTTACTCGACACGAACCGGGTTGCCATGTGTACTGCTCCGGTTCCGAAAGTACGGGTCGGTTTCCGTGGACGTCTTCGAGGTGGGCGTTTTTCCGGAGAACCGGCTCACCGGTCGTGACGACGAGTGGTTTGAGTCCTGCACGGGCAGTACAGTAGTTGAAAATCTGGTCGGTAACAGAAGCTTTGCAGAGCAGGGGAGTACCGATTCCACAACGGTCCCTCGCTCGTGGTCGAGTTCGTAGCGCCACGGCGCGAGGTCCACGCTGGCGTTGCCGCTTCCCTGCTACATCTGGACTACGAGGTACGGGACCATCTCGGGCGTCGCCTCGTCCGGACGGCCAGCGGACGTGAGTCGTTTCCGCGTCGGCGCTCCCGCGAGGCGGTAGTAGACGAAGGTCTCGCGGTGGCCGCGCGTCTACCCGTCGAACTCGTAGCGAACGGGTGGGTAGCGATCGCCGGTCTGTTAATTCGATTCCTGGACGAACGCGAGTAGCTCGTCGACAAAGCGGTCCGGCGCGGTGTTCATCGGCTCGTGTGAGTGACCGTCGAAAGTGACGAGCCTGCTATTGGGAAACGCATCGGCTACTGCTTCTGTCGCATCCTTGAAGAACGGCGGGCTCACGCCGCCGGACAGCACCAAGGTCGGCGTGTTCACGTCAGAAAACCGAGTGGAAGTGAACTCGTACTCGGCGTTCGCTCGCAGTTCGCGAGGTAGAGTGTGGGCCGCATCCACCATGTCCGGCCATATCGGCGCCGAGCGGGCCGTATCGAGTTCGTCCGGCGTGAGCTGAGCGACTTCCCGGAGCATCAGAACAAGCGCCTGTTCGTTCTCACCGCTTTCGAGGAGCCGCTGGATTTCGGCGACCGCGTCATCGACGTCGAGTTCGTGATCGCCGACCGGAACGGGCGGCTCGTTCAGGACGAGTTCGCGTAGATTGTCGGTCCGCAGGGCCACCTCCAGCGCTACGAGGGCTCCGTATGAATGGCCGAGCAGGACCACCGAGTCGTCGATCGAATCGACGACTGCCACCACGTCTTCGGCCTCTCGTTCTAGTTCGTACTCCTCGGTGTCACCGCTTTCGCCGCGCCCGCGCCGATCTATCGCGTAGACCGTACAGTGGTCCGCGAGGGCAGAGCGAACTCCAGACAGATCCCAGAACTCACGTACATCGCCACCTCCGTGGACGAGCACGAGCGGGGGTCCACTCCCCGTCCGTTCGAAGGTAATTGCAGTTCCATCTGCTGACGTGACCGTTCCTGTTTCCCCACCCGTGTTTGATGACGTTGTTTTGACCATGGACGACTCACTACCATTCCTCTACGAGCCTCGATGACATAACGTCATCTCGTGAAATCCCTGCACGTCCCGAAAGGGGCAACAGCCACGTGTCGGCCAGTGATCTTTGATCGTACTTCGGTCGCCTGATCTGCGATGCAGTCCTCACTAACCCAACTGCGGGCTTCCATGTGACCTGGGAAATGCTCCGCTTGGAACGTCGGAAATTCGGGGGGGAGAAGTCCGAAATCCGCCGTACGAATACAGGAGTGCATGGGCGATGTACGACAAGAGTATTGCGTGTTAACTCGTACCACGAGCATGAACTCGCCAATCGACGAGATTGAGTTTCTCGCACGCTCGGACCACCGTATCGAGGTACTCGACGCACTAGCCGAGCGTCCCTGTGATCGAAACGACCTGCGTGTCACGACGGGCGCATCCTCGCCGACCATGGGGCGAATCCTCTGCGACTTCGAAGAGCGACGGTGGATCTCCCGAGACGGACGAATCTACCGACTGACGCGGCTGGGCGAATTCGTCGCAGAGCGGTTCATGGACCTCCGCGAGGCGATGGAGATGGAGCAGAAACTACGCGATATCGTGCCGTGGCTCCCGCGCGAGATGCCGGGATTCACGGTCGACCTGTTCGCCGACGCCACCGTCTCCTACCCGGGATCAGGGTATCCGTACCAACCCGTCGAACGCGTCACGCAACTTATCGAAGGTACCGAGTCGATGCGTGGGTTCGGAACCACAGTTGTGAAGACTTGCAATCTCGAAGTGGCGTGCCGAGCCATCCTCGACGGAATGGAGTTCGAGTTCATCTATTCTCCGGACGTCTTGGAGACGATCGTGGCTTGGAACCCCGAGAAGGTCGCGGAAGCAGATGCCTGTGAGAACTGCACCACCTTAATGCACGACGCGCTGCCGGACAGCGACTGGTGTGGGCTCGGCATCTACGACGATCGGGTCGGCATCTGCTGTCACGATGTCGAGACGGGCATGCTCAAGGCGGTCGTCGACACCGATTCGCCGTCGGCGCTCGCGTGGGCCGAATCGGTCTACGAGCAATACCGAAACGACGCCCGACTCATCGACGATGCGACCCTCGTCACGTGACGGGTCTGTTTCGCCCGGGGACCGCCACGATCATCGAGGGGTTTCACGTGGTGAAACGGTTTCACTAGGAATGTACATTCGTACCTTGGTCGTACAGATTCTCGTGGAGAAGTAGTGCAGAGCCGAAATACAGTGACTCTTCACGGAGAATCCGGACAAGAACCATGTCTATCGAAGAACCCACTATCGACGAAGAACAACTGAACGAACTCGTCGGGACAGCCGTGAGCGACCTCGGAGGCGCATTCCAAGCCGCGTTAGCCGACATCGGCGATACGCTCGGCCTCTACACGGCACTGGCCGACGCGGGACCGCTGAACGCCGGAGAGCTGGCTGAACACACCGACACAAATGAACGCTACATCCGTGAGTGGCTGCGCTCACAGGCCGCTGGCGGGTATGTTACCTACGATTCCGAAACCGCACGTTACAGTCTCTCCCCAGAGCAGACAGTCGTGTTGGCTGACGAAGACAGTCCGGCGTTCATGCTCGGCGGCTTCCAGGGAACCAATACCGTTATCGCAGCCGTCCAAGACGACATCGAAGCGGCGTTCCGGACCGGCGAGGGAGTCGGATGGCACGAACAGCACCCGGAACTGTTCTCCGCCACGGAACGCTTCTACAAACCCAGCTATGCGGCCAGTCTCGTAGACGAGTGGATTCCCGCGCTCGACGGAGTAGATGCGAGGCTCAAAGCGGGCGGACGCCTCGCCGACGTCGGTTGTGGCCACGGGGCATCGACGATTATCATGGCCGAGGCCTACCCCGACTCGACGTTCGTCGGAATCGACTACCACGAGCATTCGATCGACACCGCACGTGAACGAGCGGAGGAGGCTGGCGTCGCCGACCGCGTCGACTTCGAAGTGGGGACGGCGAAGGAGTACAATGGGTCCGAGTACGACGTGGTGACGATGTTCGACTGCTACCATGATATGGGTGATCCGGTCGGCGTTGCCGCGCACGTCCGGGAGACGCTCGCCGCCGACGGTACGTGGATGCTGGTCGAACCGTTCGCCAACGACCGAGTCGAGGACAACCTCAACCCGGTGGGGCGGGTGTTCTATGGGTTCTCAACGATGTTCTGCACGCCGAACTCGCTCGACCAGGGGGCTGACCCGGCGCTGGGCGCGCAAGCTGGTGAAGCGCGACTGCGCGAAGTAGTCACTAAGGGTGGCTTCAGTCACTTCCGGCGAGCCACCGAGACGCCATTCAATCTGGTACTCGAAGCCAGGCCGTGACGATGACACTACGACCACAGATTAACGAAGGTGCTACAGAGTGGCTGTGGAGACGACCGAACCTCACCGATGGTTCGAGCGGACAAGGCGCACGCTATCGAAGTCTCTGAGGGATTCCGGAACGAGGCCCGACCTATCGTCGAGGAGTAAATTCTCATCGCTTGCTCGAATTGACGACGGCGGGACTTCCTCGAAACTGTCGATGGCTTTCTGACGTGGGCCGCCAGTAAGACGACCGACATGCGCGGACGACAAATAGGTCACCGAGAGTACCGTCGTTAAAATACAGGACAGACGTGAAGACTGTCTTGCCCAGTTAATTCGTAGCTAGTGAGATTCCCCACGCTAGTACAGCAACGACGAACAGTACAATCACTGCGAGTGACACGTGGATTTTCAAAAGCCCCGTTCGGGGCTAGAAGCGAGACTATGCCGATAGTGAACGACTGACCAATTCATTCATGCGTTCACACTTCTACGTATCGAACGTGATGTTATGAGCGCCATCGAAACCGAGGACCTGACGAAGTACTACGGCGATACCCGGGCCATCACCGACCTCTCCTTCACGGTCCGAGAGGGCGAGGTGTTCGGCTTCCTCGGTCCGAACGGCGCAGGCAAGACCACGACCATCCGGACCCTCCTCGGGTTCATCGAACCAACAGACGGTTCTGCGACCGTGCTGGGCCGGGACGTGACCGACGAGGCCGACCTCATCGAGGCCAAACGCCGGATCGGCTATCTGCCCAGTGACCCCGGATTCGACGAAGGGGTGACCGGCCGACGGCTGATTCGCTATCACGGCGACCTCAAGAGCGACGAGCGAAGCGACGAACTTCTCGAAATCTTCGATCCGCCGGTCGGCCGCGAAATCGGCGAGTACTCCACAGGGAATCGCCAGAAACTCGCCCTCGTCCTGACGTTCATGCACGACCCCGACCTCGTGATCATGGACGAACCTACCTCCGGGTTGGACCCCCTGATGCAGGAGCGCCTCTACGACTTCATCGAGGACGAACAGGAGCAGGGCACCACGTTCTTCTTTTCCAGCCACATCCTGAGCGAGGTTCGGAGGGTCTGCGACCGCGTGGGAATCATCCGGAACGGCCACCTCGTCACGATGGAGGGCGTCGAGGAACTGCTTGACCGGAGCGGAAAGCGTGTCCACATCAGCGTCGAGGGGTCGCTAGACCCCGGAGACTTCGCGCTCGCGGGCGTCCATGACTTCGACACGTCCGACGGCGATGCCTCGTTCATGTTCACCGGCGAGTACGACGCCCTGCTCGACCACCTCCAGCAGTACCGCGTTCGGGACCTCGAAATCGAGGAAGCCCCACTTGAAGACGTGTTCATGAAGTTCTACGATGGGAAGGCGGCCCCCTCGGGTAACGGTGACGCCGGAGCGAGCGAGACGCCAGCCGAAACCCCCGCGTCTACGGGAGGTGAGACTGATGCTTGAGATCGCCGAGTACGAGTCCGAGCGCAAGATGAAAGGGACGCTGGTGCTGGCGGCCTTGCTCGCGGCAATGTCGCTGCTGTTCGTCAGCCTGTTCCCCTCCATCGCCTCTTCAGGCGTTGACTTCGAGGCCTACATGGAGAGTCTCCCGCCCGCGGTCAGGGCCGCCTTCGGCGCGACTGGCGCAGTTTCGATTACGAGCATCGAGGGATTCCTTGCGATCGAACTTTACCAGTTCTTCTGGGTGCTGATGCTCGGCATCTACGCCGCATACCTCGCTGGTGGCCTCGTCGCGGACGACGTGGAGCGCGACCGGATGGACCTCCTGCTCGCGGCACCCATCACACGCCGCCAAGTCGTCGTCGAGAAGTTCCTCTCACTCGTACCGGTCGTGGTCGCGATCAACCTCGTCGTCGGCACCGCGGTGTACGTCACCGTCCTTGCCATCAACGAATCCATCTCGGTCGCCGACCTCGCCATGGCCCACCTACTATCGATCCCCTACCTGCTCGCGTGCGGGGCCATCGGCCTCGTGCTCTCGGTCGCGTTCGACACCGCCGACGTGGCCAAGCGGGGCGGACTCGGAGCCGTCTTCGGACTGTTCCTGCTGGAATCCGTCAGCGCCTCGGCGGACGCCGACTGGCTCAGCGCGATCAGTCCGACCCGGTACTACGACCCGACCGCGATACTGGTGCAGGGCGAATACGACCTCGCGGGCGCACTCGTCCTGCTAACGGGCACAGCACTGCTCGTGGCCGCCAGCGCGGAGTGGTTCCGGAGGAAAGACATCGCGTAAGTCCATCGAATACTCGAATGCATTCTCCTATTCGAACGTACTCTTTGGCGGTCTGAATGTGTAGGTTCGACGCCGACGAATACGAGTGCATCCACCGCCAACTCCGGGAGACCGATACAGCAAACCGAACCCCTCCGTATCCTCGAGGACCGCGTGTGATGTGAACTCCGCGAGACTGCAGACACCACCGAGCAGTTGAGGGTGATCGACTACGTCACTCAGATATTTTCGAAGCCGCGTTCGAGTACACAATTAGCACCCCCGGAATATCTATTTTGGGTGGGTCTGGAACGACGGTTTTCGAGAAGAAGGCCCTGCCGAGAAGACGCTTTAACCCGCAAGGGTGTCTCTAGAACTCGATAGGAAAGCGACAACTACAGGGGTGTAGTATTTATCCAAATGTTTTCTTGTTCCAAATCTCGAGTGCGATCAATATCGCAAGTAGAAACGCAGCAGCCCACAATATAAGCGCAAATTGAAGTTCGTTATCGAAATAAAACGTGACACCCGACAGTCCGAAGACGACAAGTAATAGAGCGGACATAGTGACTCGGTTTTCCTCGACAAAATCCTCGAAAGACGGCGATATGAATGCGAGGACTGTTAGACAAGCGGCTGCAAGCAATGTGGCACCAAACAACACATTCCTCTGGAGGAAGTATAATCCTAAAGGAATTAAAACTACGAGTGAAAACACGGTGGGAAACAGTCTCCTTGTTATGGAATCTTGCTCTACTACAACGAGCAAAAGTGAAATAGTTAGTTAATCATAGAATATTCGTATGAAAAGACTCTGAATGTTATATAATAAGAACAACAATTTTGTATAGTAAACGAAACAAAGGAGCATAACTATATCAGCATATAGAAAATACAATAGAAAGTGGAATCTTCACGAGGGGGCATAATCACCATTAGAGACTTAACGGACGGGCGCACTATTTATGATAGAGACCAGTATGGCGGCAACCGAGAAGAACTTCGAGTCCGGTCGGGGACCGTTCGAGCGACTCTCGACCGAGTATCGGTCCGTTCTCTCCCTTCTTGAGAGTGCCGCCGACGTCTTCGACCTCCCGAGTTTCGTCGCAACAGCCGAGGAGGTCGTGGACAAGCCAGCCGAAGAACGCTTCCGAATGTCCCCGGCGGAGGTTGGCGAGACCTATGGCTTCGGGGACGACGACAAGCAGTCCTTCGTGAAGCGGGCCGCATGGTTGATCGGCGACCTAGGCGGGGCGAAGGTCCTCAGCAAGTTGACGGGCATCGTCGAGCGGCCGCTGACCGAGATGCGCGAGCAAGCACTAGAGCAACTCCTCAAGGGCCGGAACCAGGAGCGCGAGGCGTTGATTCTTGGGCTGTACTTCGATAGGGTCCTTGACGTGCAGTATGAACTGGAGCGGCGTCTCGATCGCTCGACCGACACCGACAGCCTGTTCGCCTGCTGGCACGCCCTCATAAGTCGTGTCGTCCTTATCGGTGAGGGCGAGCAGACTCACGTGACTGACGACATGCTCCTGGACATCGCCTTCGCGGAGTACTGTCTGGCCGAAGCCAGCGGCGAGGACCCTAGCGTGTACCCGCCGGAGCGATCCATCGACGCCATCGGTGAAGAGGTCAAGCACGAAGGCGCAGTCCTCGCCTACGAGAAGTTGGACATCTCGGTGAGCCGTGGCGCAGAACTCGCGGATGTCCGCGTTGAGGAGTTTGAGGAGTTGCTGGCCGACCACGGCATCCGGCCGCGGTATGGTCCCGACGACCCGAGTGAGTTGTTCGAGGGAACGGAGGTCTTCGACTCCGAGTGAGCATGTCGTTCGTACTGGACAACGTGATTCTTAGCTCCTTCTACAGCGCTGGCTGGTTCGATTCGCTGGCGTTCTACTCACCGGAGGACAAACTTCGAGTACCGGAACGCATCTGGACGGCCGAGTTCCTACCGGACCGCGACGTGGACAGCGCTCCAGAGTGGCTGACGGTCCAGTCGGTGACCGAACTTCCTGAGACCGGCGTTCCTGGAGCGCTCAGCGAGGCCGACAAGACGTGTCTAGCGCTTGCTGAACGGCACTCGGACGTGCTAGTGACTAACGATAAGAAGCTCGTCGAGACGGCCAAGGCGAGAGATGTCGCGACCAAGTGGGGGACGCGGTTCGTCATTGAGACGTTCGAGCAGTGTGGCATCTCGCAGACGGCGTTCGACGCTGGCGTTGAGGCCTACAGAGACGACATCTACCTGCCCAATGTCGTCGCCGAAAAGTTGATGCAAGCCGAGAAACCCTGAGCAATCAGTCTGCAACCGCGAACCGCCTGAACTCGATCTCCGACTCTTTTCCCTTAACTTGCGCCATCTTTATTTACCGGCTGTCGATTCCGCTCCCGGCTTCCGCTAGGTAGCCCCAACCACTTCACTAGTTGTATTCACTATAAATCTCAAAGCTACTGTACTGCGACAACACGAAGCCCTAGTGAGTTGCATGCGTAGTCGATGATGGAATCTCGTTGATTACTCAGGAGGATTTGTTCGTCAACCGTCCAGCCATAGTCCTCCTCACATCCGCTGTATTCAGCACGTTGGCCCCTCATTTGCCGAGGATTTCAACAGACTCCCCGAGAACAGCACCATACACCAGTACAACCCTCCTCGGGGACGTTCCGCCCCGGCCACAGACGCTGTTGGCGGTCACTCTCCCAGCCCACCCCCTCCGTATCTACCGCTGGAACTGAGAGACGTACGAGTAAGCGTACGGTGTCACCGCCACGAGGATCCACCGTTGAGGGTGGTCTACACGTCGTGACGGATCCAGTTCGGTGCCGACCGAGCTAGTCTGGGCTAGAGATACGTCCCTCTCGGGGTATGGTTGAGTCCGGCCACTCCGTTATCCGGCCACCTCGTCTGTGGCCGGACCATCCGAGTCACCGAGCGACGGCTCGCCCGGTAGCTCTGCATCTTCGGTCAACAAGGAGACGATGGGATTTGAACACAGGAGAGAAGAACTACTGGCTGGGAATCATAATAGAGTAGGTACTTAAGGATAGGGCGGATTTCAAGTTAGACTGATGTCTCGAACGGGCCCCGAATACGTTGAGTCGGAGGAAGAGTTGCTAACTGATCTCGATCTCAAACAGGACACTGGTGAAATCTCTAGTAGAACGGCTAATTCCTTCAAGGAACTCTACGAGTTTGCGAGAGAAATCGGAGACGATGTCACTATAGGCGAGGCCAAGAACGCCAACTTCCAATGCAAGGTTGATGCACACTTGGGGGACTATCACGGAGATCCCAGTGTTTTCACTGCGAGTATCAACAGGGAAGTGCAAGTCTGGCCCGCGAGGATGCCGATGGACCACGATTCGGACCTCGATGCAGTGCCGTGGGCCGCGGAGGACTACCACGAATACGAGAGAAACTTCCAGACACTTCGGGGAATTCCTCAAGGAGCAACGGCTGTGAACTTCAAAACGTTTGCCTCGAAAGTGGATATCGAGGAATTCAAATCTGTCGTAGAAGAGTTCGTCGCCACCTGCCGAGAGAAAGACCGACAGACCACTGAATAACCGACGGAGTCGTGATACTGGATTTGAGAGAAATCCATCAGCAGCATAACGGAGTTGCCGACGGATAATCAGTCTGCGAACGCGAACTGCTCCGCTTCTACCTCGCAATCAATCGAAACGCTGTCCTTCTTACGGATGATCTTGAGGCTCGAGACGCTGCAAAGGAAGCCGACGTCGAAGTCCACGGGTCAGTCGGTATAGACGATATTGAGGGAGTTCGGGCTCAGCGTGACGAGACCCGGCGTCTCGTCGAAGATTTCTTTGATCGAATCGGGCTGTCGAACGAGTAACTATTGAATCAGTACCAATGAGTCAAGAACGAGTCTCGGTCGAAGCGGAAGAGACGACACCCCTGGATACGTTCCGTCAGTTCTTCGCGCTCGAACGGGACGTACTGGTGCTCTCGTTGGCGATGTTCGCGTTCAGTCTGGGCTTCCAGATGACCAGCCGGTACCTGCCCGAGTACATCGTCGCACTCGGTGCGTCTGGCTTCGTCGTCGGACTGTTTGGAACGGTCGGGAACATCATCTCGGCCGTCTACCCGTACCCTGGCGGGGCGGTATCCGACCGCATTGGGTCGCGGTACGCGCTCACTATCTTCGGTCTGCTCTCGACAGCAGGTTTCGGGTTCTGGTTGCTTGCACCCACCATCGGGACGATCGAACTCGCGGGCGTTGCTATCCAGCCTTGGATCTGGATCCTCGTCGGACTGTTCCTCGCACAAGCGTGGAAGTCGTTCGGTCTCGGCGCGACCTTCGCGGTCGTCAAGCAAGCGACCGACCCGTCGCGGCTGGCCGCGGGCTTCGCCAGCACCGAGACCTTCCGCCGGACCGCGTTCCTGATCGGTCCGGTGCTGGCCGCCGTCCTCATCGGCTTCCACCCCGACTTCACCGTCAGCTTCCAATACGTTCTCGGGGTCGCGGTCGTATTCGGGGCCGTCGGTACCATCGTGCAGCACATCCTCTACGACTCCAGTTCAGACACCATCGGGGACTCCTTCGAGGGTCTCGACCAGATCCGGCGGGACCTCCGGGACATGCCCGAAGAACTCCGTCCGCTACTCGTCGGCGACCCTCGTCCGGTTCGCCAACGGCATGGTCTACGTATTCTTCGTCCTCGTAATCACTCGGTTCCTTAGCGTGGGCCTCGAAACGACTGTAGGTGTCGGCGGGTTTACGTACGCGCTCGATCTTTCACCCGAGGCATTCTTCGGCTACCTGCTGGGCGTCGAGATGCTAGTCGCACTGCTCGTGATGGCTTCCGCCGCCAAGGCAGCCGAGTATGTGGGACTCAAGCCCGTCGTCGCACTTGGGTTCGCTGTCTACGCTATTTTCCCGATTGTGCTCATCAACACCCCGGAGAGTGCACTTGCGTTGATCCTTGTGTTTGCGTTCTCGGGACTCCGTTTCGCTGGCCTGCCCTCGCATAAGGCACTAATCGTCGGGCCCGCTGAGCAGGATACCGGCGGCCGCGTTACGGGCACATACTACCTGCTCCGGAACACGGTGGTTATCCCCAGTGCTGTCCTCGGTGGCTATCTCTGGGATTTCGTCAGTCCCGAGATCGCCTTCACGGTCGCCTCTGTCATTGGTCTCGTCGGAACTGGCTACTTCCTACTCTTTGGCAAGGAGTTCGACGCGTACCGCTAACCCACTTCGAATTGGGCTACAAGATACGCAGCCCTACTGATTTGGTGTTTCACCGAATCGGTCTCTGGGTAGAATACGAATTTCCGATTCTGCACCGAGAAGTGGACTCTCTGTGGATTGATCAATATAGTAGATAGAGACAGCAGTTCTGTCAGCGGTGTCTCCGTTCAGGGTGCATCGCTGAACTCGTCGAACAGAGCAGTGACACGCTGTTCAATTTCATTACGAATCTCACGCACTCGGTCAAGATCCTCTCCATCAGGATCGTCCAGAGCCCAGTCGTGGATATCTACATCTTCTCCCACCTCGCCAACGTCAAGGGTCGAACAGCCCATCGTGGCAACGTAGTCGCAAGACTGCAACTCTTCCAAGGAGATCTCTCGCGGTGTTCGATCGGAGAGGTCGAACCCTACTTCGTCCATTACCTCAATGACTTCATCGTGGACGTGGTCGGCTGGATGGGTGCCGCCGGTCAGAATCTCGACGTCGTCGCCGAGTCCCCGGCGATCCCGCTCGCGCTCGGCGAACGCGGTGGACATCTGGGAGCGCCCGGCGTTCTGGACACACATGAAGGCGATGCGAATCGGGTCGGTTGCGTCAGTATCTATGGACATGGTTTGAATTAGTCGTCAGTCGTCGTTTCGCGTGCGGTTACGTCAAGATTCGCTGCTCCGTCGCTACTCCAGTCGAACTTTCGCTGGAAGTACAGTGCGACGTTGACCAGCGCAAGCAGGACGGGTACTTCGATGAGCGGGCCGACGACGGTCGTGAACGCGACGCCGGAGCCGACGCCGAACACCGCAACGGCGACCGCGATTGCGAGTTCGAAGTTGTTCGAGGCGGCGGTGAACCCGATGGCCGTCGTCGTCGAGTAGTCCGCGCCGATGCCCTTGCCCATCCCGAAGCTCACGAGGAACATCACGACGAAGTAGATCGTCAACGGAACGGCGATCAGGAGCACGTCACCCGGCGAGGCGACGATGTTCTCGCCCTGCGTGGCGAACATCACGATGACCGTAAAGAGGAGCGCGACGAGCGTAAGCGGGTCGATCTTCGGGACCAACGTCTCGTCGTACCACTCCTCGCCCTTAGTTCGCGTGCCGATATATCGCGTGAGGAACCCGCCGACGAACGGGATGCCGAGGAAGACAACGATCGCTTGGAACACCTGCATCGGCGTCACGTTGAACGTCTGGATGCCCGCGACGAGTGTCTCCATCCCGAGTAGTGGCGGGAGGAACAGCCCAAAGAACCAGACGTACACCCCATACGTGATGATCTGGAAGAGGCTGTTGAACGCGACCAGCCCGGTAACGTACTCAGTCGATCCCTCTGCAAGTTCGTTCCAAACGAGCACCATGGCGATACAGCGGGCCATCCCGATGAACACGAGGCCGAGGAAGAACTCGGGGCGAGCGGGCAGGCCGGGAACCAGTCCGCTGAAGAAGACCACGGCGAGCCCGAACATAAGCGTCGGCCCAATCAACCAGTTCTGAACGAGGCTCAACCCGAGGACGCGCCAGTTACTGAATACCGCGCGAAGTTGCGAGTAATCGGCCTTCGCCAGCGGCGGATACATCATCGCGATGAGCCCGATTTCGACGAGGTGGAAGTCCTGAATGGGTTGGGTCACCGACGGGGCGACGAATCCGAGTCCCACACCGACGACCATCGCACCGAGAATCCAGACGGTGAGGTACTTATCGAGGAAGTCCATTGACCGCGGGTCGCCACAGCTCTCACAGTCGCAGTTCGGGCCGTGATCGTGGGCGTCGGCGTTACTCATCGGCGTTCACGCTCCCCTCGAGGACGGTGACAAGCGCGACAGCCCGGTTCGTTGCACGGTACTTCTTCCATCGGCCGTCCTTTCGGCTCTCAGCTAGTCCTGCATCGACGAGCTTCGAGAGCGCGTGGCTGAGGCCGCTTTCGGTCACGTCGACGACCGCATTCAGTTCACAGACGCAGAGTTCCTCCCGCGCAGCGACGAGGACGCGGACGAGTGTATACCTCGTGTCGTTGGAGAGTGCCGAGAGCACATCGAGTTCAGCATCCACTTGCGCTGTCCCGATTGCGGCTTCGAGAGTGCTGAGTTCGTCGAGGCGGCGCTCGACATCCTCGTTGCGACACTCCCCGAGTTCATCATCGAGATACCGCCGAAGTCGGTCCGTAGCTTGTGCCATCGGTTTTGATTTGAATAGAGACTCAATTAACGGTTTCGGATGAGAGGGCTAGTTAGCATATAGAGAAAGAACATAAGGGTATAACCCCACTATCTGGGAAAAGTGGAAAGGACTATAGTTTAGTAAATACTAAACTCAGATATGGAATCAAACTCACGGGGCGACGCACAGTTAGCTCGGGCCAGTATGACCAGCCGAAAACAGCGTGACGGAACGGAGTTCATTGCCGGATACGGGAAGAAAACTGGTGAGTCAGACCTCCTCTTTATTGAGGGACAACTCCCAGAAGATGGAGATCGAGTTATGAGCGATGAGCCGCCTACCCGACAGCTGGAACGGTGCTTACAGAATCTTGAATCGCAACTGGAACGCCACAGTAGAGAGATGAACGACGTTCTCCAACTCACTCTGTATCTCGCCGAGATGGACGCGTACGAACAGGTGAACGACACCTACGAGCAGTACTTCGATGAGACGTATCCGGCACGCACGACTGTCGGTGTTTGTGAATTACTCGGCGGTGCCGCAGTAACCGTCGACGCCGTTGTCGCTATCGAATAGTTTCTGAGAACCGATACCGCTAGTTCAAACGAATGTCGGTATCCTCGGTATTGAGTCCTTCTTCGAGCTTTGCTTTCCATTGATCCGGAAGAAACCTATTTATCCGGGCTGTTGAAAGCCTCAATCGGTGATAGATTTTAGTTGCCTTGGTAAATACCGTGCGTGGGCCGTGTTTAGACGATGTGAATACGTCGATCGGTGGCTCTGGAGGGTGAATAGAATTAGGCCGAGAGTGTCTCTCTATCCAATCTCGTTTTTTTCTGCAAAGACCGTAATGGCGATCTGCATCACGTCTAAACAAGGCCAGTGCGCGAATGTGGCATGAGGTGGAGGCCGACTACGAGAATCGCTAATCGTTAGTACAGACAAAGTATTTTGTGAACGAAGAAGCCATTAGAAGAGTATTTGACCTTCCACAGGGATTTTGATATTCTCCACAAATCTTGAAATATGAGACGCCGTCAGGTACTCCGACTTAGCGGTCTTGCATTAACTGTCCCGTTTGCTGGCTGTACTTCGGTAGTAGGAACAGAAGAGAAATCAGAGTTTACGGTGACAAAAACGAGTGGAATACCAGTCAAAAAACGTATAAGTGAATTTGCTCGCTCATACCCCGGTCAAGCGCCCTTTACCGAGGTCGTTTTGGGTGAGAAGTCAAAAACAGCCGATAATTCGCATGGAGTAGAGATTTATAACGATTGCGAGAATCCGGTCGAGATCTCGCTAACGGTCAATAGAGGGTCGGATGAAGGAACACTAGTATTTGAGGGCGAGGGGACCATTTTAAATGGCGAATACCTGGTGATTGTTATTTCGGACCCTACGACGTACATCCACAAACTCGAGACAAGTGGAGAAGGTGTGAACCTTCAGAAAACCTTTGACGTGCCACAGAGCGCGTGGAATACAGCCCCGAAAGAGAATAAAGGGATCAGTCCAGAACATAACATCCATATCAATAAGGGCAAAATCGATGTAAGATTCGTCGGGGAGGAGAGATGAACGTAGCGGTCTCAGCGGAATACGAGATATCGACGGGGAAAGTCCAGGAAGTGATATTCGAGAGTATCAAACTGACTCGAACATCCATCACTCAGTCGGGGAGTGGGTCCGTTATGAAGCGACGTAAGGTCCTATCTGTAACGCTTTCATCCGTCTTCTCTGGCTGTTTCGAGAGAGACAGCCGACCAGACGTGCGTCTCGATTGGATTCGAGAAGTCAAACGCGATTATCGATCTACACGTGACGACGACCAGAAAATTCGCGCGTCAGCCCGTGACGGGATGTTCGTCCGGTGATCAAGCATCGATACTTTTCGCCGCTCCACGAGGCGTGGAACTCTCGGCTCGACGCCGACCGCTACGGGTAACGTAGTCAGAGCGAGACGGTGAACTCTCATCTCAAACAGAAATACGGCACATTCGTCCGCCCCCGACGCTCGTGGAGGTAGTTCCGTGAACTCGCTATTGGCTGTCTCACCTACGACATCGACGAGGTGTTCTGAACGTCAGATAGAGAGCAGATAATCGGGACTGAACTGGCGTTGAGTTCATCATAGTGATGCTGCACGGAGGTCGCGTCGAAGAGGTCTGCTCGATGCGTGGCTGGCTTGCGCCCTATAATTTCTATTACCAAATTCTATATGATTAGACTCATCTTCTGGTATTCATGGCCCCTCTCGGAACCATCGCCCTCGGAATCACTGTCTTGTATATGGTGACTACCTTCGTTATGAGTCAGGACATTCGTGACAACACCCGAGAGATGGTTGAGCTACTGGAACAGACGGGTGAGGATACTGCTGACAGTTGACTGCACCGTCGATACCGAGTCCGATGCTGTGTCTACCAATCAAGTGTCTCGCCAGACGAGCCACTGACCGATTCGCACGGTGTTTCTTCCACGAATGCAGGCGACCTATCCAAATCTTGTCAGCTGTGCCGTGACCGACTCAGAGAATAGATGCAGCAGTCACCTCTGCATATGTAGACGTGTGCTGTCTATCTCATTCTGGATGCTGCTTCCCGACACCATAGTGACCGGCCTTCAGAAGAAAGTACACCGTCGTCCCGCCCATCACAGTTGCTGGAATTTGCTTACCAAGGAACAAAAACATCATCATCGTCACGGCACCGAACAAGAGCGTGCTCATCCACGCCCACGTCCATCGCTTTAGGAGGCAGATCAGCAGAAGGCCCCACAAAATCGGAACCCCGAAACCCCACAACCACAAATTGACACCACCACCTACTACTGAACGTAATACGTCGTCCAATTTGAGCCAGCCCCAGAAGACCGCACCGTACATAACTAGTGCGACAACGGCGTGATTGCTTGTCTCAGTTTCTTCAGCACCCCTCGACGTGGCCAACTCAGTCATATTTGGAAGTAGCCCTTTGGCGTAAAAAGATGGGTGTTCCCCGTCTGGTGACCCGAAATAACAGTCGTATCCGACACCGTTTCCTGTATCATTCGTCAGCCGTTTTCTCGGTTACTGGCAGGTACTTCGACTGTGCGGCCATATGAAGTAGTCCGAACCCGAGTCCCGCGACTGCGAACGACCAGAAGAACGATGCCTCACCGGGTCCGTAACGGGCGTAGCTATAGTTCAGTAGCAAGCCGACCACAGTCAGGGCGAGGAGTATCCACGACGCGGAAAGTTTCACCTGTTCGGCACGGGGGATTGAGAGGCTCCAGTAGTGGGCGAGTTTCCCAGCAGTATTGAGGGTGAATGCGCCAGCGATCATGACGGTTCCACCCCAAACGACTGCGACCATCTCAAGGAGATTACCAATGGCGAAAAATCCCATGCCGAAAAACAGGCCAAGTCGGCTCCATCCTTCAGCAGTGCTCGGATTGACGTACGTACGCGAATCGTTTTCCGGCTGTCGTGTAGTTGGTTCTGTATTCGTCATGGTCACGCTCCAGATGCTGGCAAAAACGGGACGGTCAGCAAGCCGAAGTTGACAGCTCCGGTGACAGTGAGAACCGCTACTGCCGCCACCACGAGCATAGTGTCTCCACCGTCGAATTGCAGGTCGTGGCGGAGCTCCCGTCCCTCGTTCGAGAACGAGTACCCGCGCATCGTCAGCACCGACATCATCGTGTTCGACCGTTGGAGGACCGTCATGAACATCGGGACTGCCAAACTCGGCACGTTCTTGGCGAACTTGAGTGGGTTCCGCGTCTCGATCTCAAGGCCTTTGACCTTCATGCCGTCCATTATACGGAAGAGATCACTGATGGTGACGTAGAATAGCAGGAAGACGTACTCTAACGTGAAGCAGAGGAGTTCAGGAACGCTGAGCTTCCGCAGGCCGTCGGTAATCTCGGTGAGTTCCATCGTGGTGAAGAGGCTGGCGCTGACGAGGAGTGCGGACTGCCAGGACAGTGCGAGTTTGAGTCCAAAGTCGAAGTTGCCACCGAAGGCCGTGCCGCCGGCTACCATGCGCTGGATGGCCGGAAACGCCAGGATTCCGAGCACGTTCACCAGTTGCAGAGCCAAGAGCGCGCCGATCCACTTGGGGGGAACGCGAGCGAGTGCGACCATCCCGAGGCCGATGCCGACCGACACCACCATCCACTCCCAGGTCGGTGCAACGTACATATACAGGAGCATCGCCACGAACACGCCGAGTTTCGCCCGCGGGTCACGGCGGTGGAGCCACGTATCGCGGTCGTTGTAGACGACCGGCACGCGCCGCTTCATCCTGACACCTCCACGCGCGAAGCAAATTGTTCGACGAATTCATCGGCGGTTAACGCCTCGATACCGACCTGCCGTGCGAGCCGGGCGGGACGAGGCGGAAGCAGATGCCGACTTGTCAGCCACTCCCAGTTATCGCGGTCGAACACTTCTTTCGTCGGTCCCTGCATCGCGATAGACCCATCATCAAGAACCGTGATCGTATCGGCCACCTCACAGACGAAGTCCATATCGTGGTCGATGACGACGACTCCTTTCCCTTGGTCAGTCAATCGGGAGATCGTCTGCTCGACGTGGCGATGAGCTGTGGCGTCTACACCGGCAACTGGTTCGTCGAGAACCAGCACGTCCGGGTCGGGCATCAACGCGCTCGCCATGTTCACCTGCCGCCGCTGGCCGCGTGGCAAGAACATGGGGTCCTCGTCGAGTTGCTCCTCGTCTAACCCGACAAGGCGACGCACGTCCTCCACGCGGGAATCGATGAATTCCTTGTCGTAACGTTCACGCTTCGAGAGGCCCAGCAGCCCGGTTTTTTCGTACTGGCGCTTTTCGAGCGGAAAACGGAGTTCCGCTTCGACGGTCTGTTCGGAGAGTTGTTCGTCGGGGTTCTGGAGGGCGATGCCGACCGTTTCTGCAACGTTGCGCGCAGTACGGCCCTCAGTCGAGTCGCCGTCAACGGACACCGTCCCTGCCGTCGGCTCGAACAGGCCAGCGAGAAGTTTGCTGAACGTCGTCTTCCCGGCACCGTTGCCACCGATGACCGCATGAACCTCCCCCTCGTGGACGGTGAAGTCCACTTCATCCACTGCCACCTCGTCGGTACCGTACTCGTACCTGGCACCTTCGACGCGGACGAGCGGTTCGCCGAAGTCCGCTGCTTTAGGGATGCCCCCATCCGGTGCTTGCACCGTTACATCCGATCCTCGTGAATTAGCGGTGCGATGACGCTCAGACGCGTCGAGGAACTCGCCCGGCGTCAGCGGGTTCCCAGCTAACCCGACATCGTTCGCAATCTCACAGCAGACCGGTGGAGCGACCCCGATCCGCTCGAAGAGTTCCTGGTCTCGAAGGAGGTCGTCAGCAGGGCCGAATGCGACGCGCTGACCGTCGTTGAGGACGAGCAGTTTGTCGGCAATGCCGACCAGCGCGTCAGGGTCATTTTCTGTGACAACGAGCGTCTTCTCACCGGCAAGCGACGCGACGAGGTTCCCGACATCGTCGCGGCCCTCAGGATCAAGCATGTCCCGTGCGGTGTCGAATATCATTACCTCGGGGTCGATGGCGAGTGCGGCAGCGATGGCCAGCCGCTGCTGTTGGCCGCCAGAGAGTTCCCAGGTGAACTTGTCTTCGGTGTCGGCCATGCGGACCCGTTCGAGCAGGTCACGCGCATGCTCGGTCGCCTCGTCGCGCGGAATGCCGCGGTTCACCAGCGGTGCGATGACTTCGTCGATGACCCGAACCTGGGTGAGTTGGGCGGCGTAGTCCTCGAACACCATTGCGACCTTGTTGTCGTCGGCCTCGCGTGGGTCGCGTCCGGCGACAGAGATGTCACCACTGGTCGTCCCCCCGGTGTTTTGGGGTGCGAAACTGGCGAGACTCATCGCCAGGGTCGTCTTCCCGGCTTCGACCGGCCCGACGACACCGAGTACCTCACCCTCGTCGACCTGGACCGTCAGGTCCGACAATGCAGGGTCGTCCTGCGTCGGGTACGTGAACGTGAACGAATCTACGCTAAGCATCTATTCCCCCGTTCGCTCGGTTTGTCGGATTCATGGTACAGAAAACTGCTATCGCGTCAGTTGGATTGCTGTGCGGCGGGTGCCATCATGCGCTTCATGCGACCCTGAAGCGCGGAGACGACGGGGATGAGCGGAATCGCACCGAGGATAATACCGTGGGTGACCGTGTTGCCGGCGAGTGCCGTCAGATACACGGACATCGCGTCGCCCGAGACAAGGATTAGACTCAGCCCCTCGATGGCAAACTGTATGAACGCGCCGAGCACGGCACCAATGGTGAGCTTCACCTTGTTACTCGGGTCTTTCATGAAGTATCCCGCGACCGTGAAGCCGACAACGTAGCCGGTCCAGCCGAACGGTTCGTCCGGTTCGATGCCCTCGAAGAAGTCGAGGATACCTTCTGCGAGGGTTGCGCCGACAGCCGCCGCGATGGTCGGCGTCCCCCATGGGACGAACGCGATGACCGTGTATACGACGAAGAACGCCTTCCAGTCGATGTCCGGAGGAATCTCGCCCAGACCCTCACCGATTGCTAATGCCCCTGCGAACAGTACCGCCGTGAGCCCCGCGATGACCACGAGATTCGTCAGTTCCACGTCGGTCGTGAACGCGGTGGATTTGCCCCGCGTCGACTCCGTTGTTTGAGCCATCACCGGGTAGTCACTTGGTGAATAAAAAGAGCATTGCTATGAGGGATTAGTTCCTTGCCGTACCCAGACATAACGAACAGAACCGAACGTACCGATATATAGTATCGTTTACTCCTACCATTTACTATTTGACTTCCCGCAATCCCACGCAAATTTTCTAGACTGAAACTGGACGATAGTTTTTAGTGTACATCGCAGATTGGGACAAAATGGAGGCGGAGCTACCAGTATCTTCTTTAGATATGACCCCGTCGAAATACGATATGCCATTTGAGGCAGTTGGACAAGTGATTCTTACGGTAACGGTTCTTGGAGGTCTTGCCTTCCGTGAACAAATCGCGACACGACTTGCGTCACTTGAGGGCGCTCATAGTTCAAGTGACTTCGAATACAGTGAGTAATGTCTTATCCATCCGGAGTTGTACGCCCAACTCTAACTGCCCTCAACAGAATTGAACATCCATTAGGACTGACAAGGTACAACTGAATGAGATTGACCACTATAGTCGGGGTTTTGACGCTGTAGGTTACTGACCGTCATCAACAAGGCCAAGGATACTGCGATTTCACCTACTGCCACTCCGAGAGTGCAACAAACGCAGACATATTTGCGGTCAACCAGGTCTCCATCCGATTACTTCCGGTCAACTCCGGCGGATGTATCGTTCCCCGATCTGGTTGCTCGTGGTATTTCACGATGGTTAGACGCAGGTCTAGAGTCGGTTGTGCCGAGACTGATTTTACCGGATCTCTCGTAGTGTTGGCGTAATCGTCCGTGGAGCCGGACCAATCGTCGGTCGTGAGAGGACGTTCACTCATTGGGTGACTTGACTGGAAAACTGGTTGTTTCATAAATAGCTGCTGCTAATTGCTCATTGTACCACTATATTGCCGAAGGGAATTGGACAACTTTGTTGGATTATTTGAGTGGAGCGCTTTTTTCAGTGCCGTGGAGAGCAACCATGCAGGACGACATGTTGGTGGAGCGTGAACCGCTTCCATGAATAGCGTGTCGAGAATCGTAGTGCAGCACGGCGAGCCAGCATCATAGCCCGTTCAACGAACCGAAGGAATCGTGACATCGACAGAGCATCCATTTTCTTCAGCTACTCACCAGTCATATTTGTCAGCAAGGGCTTAAACAAGGCCAGTTATCCAGAGATTTGTCGCCAGTAGCGATTGCAAGAGTCGTTTCGGCGATTTACTTCTGTTTTCGCTCAGAGCGTATTATACTCGGACCACAATATACGACTATATATCCGTCATTCTTAGTATACCGGTATAACCAAGACTATAGGCCCTCGTACAACTCATATAAAGACGCTTATTTACTATCCACCCTGTTCCAGTTGATGGCACAAGATTCGGAGCAGTTCTCAGATGTCGTATCGCGTCGGAAATTCCTGCTCACGTCTGGAGTGGCTGGGGTCGCTGGCCTCGCTGGATGTACCGGTAATAGCGACACGTCGGACTCGTCTGGCAGCGAGAGCAACAATGGGGGTAACGAAGGCAATGATGGGAGCACTGACGGGAACGACAAAACCACCGAGTCGCAGACTTTGTCCGGCGATATCCGCATCTCCGGTAGTAGTACGGTTTACCCGGTGGCCCAGGAGGTTAGTCGTCAATTCCAGCAGGATCACTCGGAGGTCGGTTTCAACCTGACTCGGGACGGGAGCTCCGGTGGGTTCAAGAACGTCTTCATCCCCGGCGATAGCGACATCAATAACTCGAGTCGTCCCATCGCAGACAAAGAGGTACAGCAGTGTCGGGACAACGGTTTTGAGCCCGTGGAGTTCTTCATCGCGCAGGACGCGCTCACTATCATCGTCAACAACGAGGCCGACTTCATCGACTCGATAAGCCTCGAAGACCTCAAGACAATCTGGTCGCCGGATACTGCCCCGAAGATGTGGTCGGACGTCAACTCCGACTGGCCGAACGAGCCGCTCGACCTCTACGGCGCTGCGACCACCTCCGGCACCTTCGACTACTTCACAGAAGCGGTCGTCGGCAAGGAGGGCAAGATCCGCGGGGACTTCGAAGGTACTGAGGAAGACGACCTAATCGCGCAGGGCGTGCAGGGCAATAAGTACGCGATGGGCTACCTCCCGTTCGCCTACTATACGAACAATCCCGACTCGGTGAAAGCACTCAGTGTCAGCGAAGGCGGGAGCAAGCCGGTCGAACCGAGCCTCAAAGCTGCACAGAGCGGGAATTACCCGCTAGCCCGACCGCTGTTCTTCTACGCCAACATGAACAAACTCCAGCAGAAGAACCATCTACAGGAATTCGTCCGGTTCTACGTCAACGAGGCCGACGAGGACTACATCGCCAACGAGATCGGCTACGTCCCGAGCAGCAAGCAGATGGTCGAAGATAACCTGAACAACCTCGAAGCTGCGATCGCCGGTGAGTACGAGTTCAGCCGATAACTGTATCCGACGTTTTTCTCCAAATAACCGAACGACCGCAGATTTCGATGTGAAGTTTTTACCGCTGAACACGCACTCCGGTCCTCACAGCATCCTTTATCGTCCTGAAGAGTCGATTTGTCGAAGGGGATTAGTCTACGACAGACACCATTGTATGGTTAGTCGCAAGAGTCCCATACAGGCCCTTCGGGAGTATATAGTGATATATAGAGTAATATAGTCAAACGGGAAAAGATATAGGGGTCATACTAAGAGATATATTTGTCCTCAGTCTTGGCTCAAGTGATGGCACAAAACTCGGGGAATTTCTCCGGCAATGTATCACGACGGAAATTCCTTCTTACTGCTAGTACTGTCGGAACTGTAGGTGTCGCTGGATGTACAAGAGGCAGCGATACAAACGGAACGACGACCGACAGTAATGGAAACAACGGTACTAGTGAATCAGAAGCCCTATCTGGGGATATCCGAATTTCGGGGAGCAGTACCGTTTACCCGATTGCCCAAGAGGTTAGTCGACAGTTTCAACAGGATCACTCGGAGGTCGGTTTCAACCTGACTCGAGACGGGAGCTCCGGTGGTTTCAAGAACGTCTTCATCCCCGGCGATAGCGACATTAACAACTCGAGTCGTCCCATCGCAGATAAAGAGGTACAGCAGTGTCGGGACAACGGTTTCGAGCCCGTGGAGTTCTTCATCGCGCAGGACGCCCTCACCATCGTCGTCAACAATGAGGCCGACTTCATCGACTCGATAAGCCTCAAAGAGCTACAAACGATTTGGTCGCCGGATACGGCACCCAAGACCTGGTCGGACGTCAACTCCGATTGGCCGGACGAGCCGCTCGACCTCTACGGCGCTGCGACTACTTCCGGCACCTTCGACTACTTCACCGAAGCCGTCGTCGGCGAGGAGGGCAAGATCCGCGGGGACTTCGAAGGTACCGAAGAAGACGACCTCATCGCGCAAGGGGTTGCAGGAAGCAAATATGCGATGGGGTATCTCCCGTTCGCCTACTACACAAACAACCCTGACACGGTGAAAGCGCTTAGTGTCAGCGAAGGCGGGAGCGAGCCCGTTGAACCGAGTCTCAAAGCTGCGCAGAGCGGGAACTACCCGCTGGCTCGACCACTGTTCTTCTACGCTAACATGAACAAACTCCAGCAGAAGAACCACCTGCAGGAGTTCATCCGGTTCTACATCAACGAGGCCGACGAGGACTACATCGCCAACGAAATCGGCTACGTCCCGAGTAGCAAGCAGATGGTCGAAGATAACCTGAACAACCTCGAAGCTGCGATCGCCGGTGAATACGAGTTCAGCAGGTGATAGGCGATCGGTCGTCTGTAACGGAATAACCGACCAATACACCATCTCAAAATGAGTAACGAAATGCAACCGGACACCAATTCATTACAACGGAATGAGTTTGTTGTCCGGAAGGAGCAACTGTATAGGGCATTGATAGCGGGGTGTGGGATTTTGACGATTCTCGTAACGGTCGGAATCGTTCTCTCGCTTTCTGGGAAGGCGTTTACGTTCTGGGCGAACGTCTCACCGATCGAGTTCTTTACCGGCACGAAGTGGAGTCCGATTATTAGCCAGTCGTACGGGGTACTTCCGCTCGTCAGCGGAACACTCATCGTGACGTTCTTTTCCGCATTGATCGCACTGCCAGTTGGTCTGGCTGCCGCGATATATCTAAGTGAGTACGCGAGCGAGCGAGCGCGATCAATCCTCAAACCGGCGCTCGAGATTCTCGCTGGCGTTCCGACGGTAATCTACGGCTATATGGCACTCGTGTACATCACACCGCTGGTAGACAGCGTGCTTCCGCTTTCAGTTCGGGTACTTCCGCCCGGACTCCCAGTCGTACCGGAGTTCACGTTCATCATGCCGTCGCTACGCACGTTCAACGCGCTATCTGCAAGTATCGTCGTCGGGATCATGATAATCCCGATGGTCTCCTCGATTAGTGAGGACGCTCTCAGTTCGGTTCCGGATAGTCTTCGGGAGGCCGCTTACGGTCTCGGTTCGACTAAGTTCGACGTCTCGACGAAAGTAGTCGTTCCCGCAGCAACCTCCGGAGTCGTCGCATCGTACGTCCTCGCGCTCTCGCGAGCGATCGGTGAAACGATGGCCGTAACGATGGCGATGGGCATGAGTCCACAAATGCCCTACTTCCCGAACGTACTCCGTAACTTAGCCGAGTCCAGTCAGACGATGACTGCCGCGATCGTCCAGATTGCGGGAGCCGACCAGACGCCCGGAGCGACGTACGAGGCGATGTTTGCCATCGCCATGACGCTGTTCGTCATCACGCTGGGGATGAACGTCCTCGCCGAGCTAGTCCGACGACACTTCAGGGAGGTGTACGAATAATGGCGGCCGAAGAAGACACGGCGAGTCAGTTGCGCCAGACCTCCCGTCTACGTTTCGAACACCTGAAAGGGCGGCTCTTCGAGGCGGGACTGGTCGGTGCGACGCTACTCGGTATCGTATCGCTACTCGTACTGTTCGGATACATCGCGTTCGACGCGTTCAGACCCTTGACGGCATCTGTCCGGTGGTACCTCCTCTACTTCGGGACGCTCGTCACACCGACCGCCGCGTTCACCCTTTACGCACGCCGTCGTCCGGCAGTGCGGGCCGCGAATGCGAGAGCGTTCGCAGTCATCCTCGGCGGTCTCACCGTGAGTTGCGTTTCGTACGTGGTGGCTGAAGCACTAAGCCCGTACGACATCTTCGTCTACGCGCTCTTTGGCGGTGTTCCCCCGATTCTAGTAGCACTCTACGGTCGGACCACGGACGATAACAGCTACATCGGGCCTGCGATTCCCGTCTCGATACTCGTCGGTTTCGGGGTCGCAAACCTCTTCTACGGAACGATTCGTCCGCTTGTCGACATCCTCGCGCGATGGATCACGTACTTCGGCGTGGTCACCGTCCCAGTCGCCGTGATTATGGGAGTCGTCGTGTCGCGTCGCTGGTCTCGTCAGCGTGGTCTCTACGCTGCCGGGGCCGTAATCGTGACATCCCTTCTCGTCGCTGTCGGTGGAATCGCGCTCGGCATCGACCCGTCGTTCTGGATCGTTCTCTCCTCGGCGTTGGTCCTCCCGACTGTTTACGTCGTCGGCGAAACTGTCGCAACGGACCCTGAGGGGCGAATTGGTGTCCTCGGTCCCTTCGTCGTCATCGGTGGAATCGTCGTGGGGGCAGTCCTTGAACGCCAACTCGGAATCGAGGGACTCGAGAGTTACGTGACGCCCACGCTCCTGTTGACTTCGTGGAACGGACTCGATGCCGGTCAAGCAGGAGTCTATCCGCAAATCGTCGGCTCGATCATCATCGTGGGTTTCATGGCGCTCTTAGCGTTCCCAGTTGGTGTCGGCGCTGCGGTTTACCTCGAAGAGTACGCAGCGAGTACTGGTTGGAGCGGGCGACTCGCAGCACTTCTCGAAGTGAACATCTCGAATCTTGCTGGTGTCCCCTCGGTCGTCTACGGGATTCTGGGACTGGCGCTGTTCAGGAACACGCTCGGATTTGGTACCGGTGTCGTCATCTCTGCGGCAGGGACACTCGGCTTGCTCATCCTGCCGATTGTCGTCGTGTCCGCACAGGAAGCGCTCCGATCGGTTCCGGATTCGCTACGTCAAGCCTCCTACGGCATGGGCGCCAGTCGGTGGCAGACGCTCCGGAACGTCGTACTTCCGGAAGCAGTTCCGGGGATACTCACCGGGACGATTCTCGCACTTGCTCGGGCTATCGGCGAGACAGCACCACTAGTCATCATCGCCGTCGCAACGACGAAGTACTCACCGCCAGAGGGCATATTCTCGTCCGCGACGGCACTCCCACTGCAAATCTTCGCCGCTCGCAGTAACGTTAGTGCAGCGTTTAGACATGGCGTGGTTCCAGCAACTGCCGTGGTGCTGCTTACCCTGATGCTGGTGATGAATACCGCTGCAATCGTAATTCGAAACCGATACGAAAGTGACAACTGAGGAAACTACAATGAGTGATACCGACACGACTCCGACGATATCGACAGACGTAGAGGATTCGACTTCCGAACGAGAAACCCGACCGACACCGGACTCAGATGAAGCGGTTATCGAGTCTCGGAATCTGAGCGTCCATTACGGAGATGTACAGGCACTTCAGAGTATCGACCTCCAAATACCGAACCGACAAGTGACCGCAATCATCGGGCCATCTGGTTGCGGGAAATCGACGTTCCTCCGATGTATCAATCGGATGAACGACCTTGTCGAGGCTGCAACAATCGACGGTAAACTACTCTTCAATGGGACCGACGTGTACGAGGAGGATATTGACCCCGTCGCACTGCGACGTCGGATTGGAATGGTCTTCCAGCATCCAAATCCGTTCCCGAAGAGTATTTACGATAACGTCGCCTACGGCCTCCGAATTCAAGGTATCACGGACGACATGGACGAACGGGTCGAACAGGCGCTCAAGCGTGCAGCGCTCTGGGACGAAGTCAAAGACCAACTCGATAAAAGCGCACTCGACCTCTCCGGTGGCCAACAACAACGTCTCTGTATTGCTCGGGCGATTGCAGTCGATCCCGACGTCCTCCTCATGGACGAACCGGCATCTGCGCTGGACCCGATAGCCACCTCGAAAATCGAAGACCTCATTGAGGAACTCGCCGAGGAATACACGGTCGCCATCGTCACCCACAACATGCAACAGGCCGCTCGAATCTCCGATAAGACGGCTGTCTTCCTCACCGGTGGTGAACTCGCCGAGTTCGGCGATACACAGAAGATCTTCGAGAATCCCGACAGCCAGCGTGTTGAGGACTACATTACCGGCAAATTCGGATAATAGCTGTGTCACGCCCAATACACCAGCGATCTCTCGGTGAATTCAGAGGTGACGTTCGAGAGCTTGAACCACTCGGGTTACGCCAACTGCACCGCAGTTTAATGTCTCTCAGAGTGGCAGAGACAGTCTCAAGCTCGGAGATTGTCGGCAGTAGTGAGGGGACTAAACGGCGATGTCTCGAACAAGAGATTAGCCACGAGGCTAACATTGCCGTAAAGACCGCCTACCTAGCCGGAAATGGTTCGGACTTGATTCACTGATATGGAAGCACGAAAGGTCCAAAAAGTCGGTGGTGGCACGTATACGGTCTCGATGCCCGTCGACTGGGCAGACGAACACGACATCGAAGCGGGTGACTTATTGTATCTCTATCCGCATCTTGATGGATCACTCACCATTCGACGGAATGAGAAGGACCAGAGTGAACTTTCGAACGTCGAGATTGTCCTGACGGATTCAGAAGTATCGACAGCTAAGCGGATGTTCCAGGCTGCTTACACTGCGGGTTTCGATAAAATTACTCTGTATCCAGAAGATATCTTTACGAGGAAACAACGGCAAGCGGTTATTTCTCTCTCACGAGAACTCACTGGTATCGAAGTTGCTGAGGAATCAGAGTCTCAGATAACCGTTCAAGGGCTATTGGATGCGAGTGAAGTCTCGATCCGCCAGTCAGTTATCCAGCTCCGATTCAACACACTGTCGATGCACGAGGCAGCTATTGCCGCCTTCGCTGGAGACGCTACTGAAGTAGAGTATATTTCACGGCGGGATGACGAAGCGGACCGTGTCTTCCAGCTAATCACCCGTCACTTCAACCGCTCTCTCAAGGATTTCGACGAGCTAAATCAACTCGGGCTCTCCCGACGGGAGTTGTTTGCGTATTATTTCACGGCTCGTCAGCTCGAACGGGTAGCGGATCACGCCGTCAAAATTGCGAATGTGGCGAGTCGCTATGATGGCGAGATCGACGAAGAACTACGGTCAGAGGTCCGGTCCCTTGGGTCCGACTCTCGACAAATCGTCGAAGACTCCACAGATGCTGTGATCAACGATTACTCTGCCGGGGAAATCCATTCTACTCTCAACTTCTGTAACCGAGTTACCGAGGACGTATCTGTCATAGACGAGGCTCTAGTAGACCGAACGCCGAAAGAAGCATTCGTCGTTACTCGCGTCCTTGATAGCATAGATCGAACAGCGAAATACGGAAAGAACATCGCCGAATGTGCGCTACAAAATTCCCTTTGGTCGTAACACAAATATAACATATAAATTAGGGGCGCGAGGAAGCCTAACTCACTCGGGGGTCATCCGTCCCGAATACTCTACTTCAATTTGAGCAGCCGAATTACTGAGCAAGCCCGGCGCTCATTCTTATCTTGACCACACCAAACGCGACGGCCAGCAACGAGGCGACCGTCTGGAACCAGCCGCAATGTCGAGAGCTTTCTCCATCTCACCTATCCCCGGATAGAGCGACTTCGCTTCTGGACGAAATGGTTGATCGTCTCCCATCTCACTTCAAACTGGTAGCAGTAGACCATCACCGAGGCTATTGGAAGTTTGACTTTGACTGTAATTAGACTCTCATCGTATTCTTGGGAGAAAGATCTATAGAGATTTCCGTCGCGGGGGATACTCCTTAATCTCCTGTAGTATCTTTTCTTCATCCGGTATACGACGATTCAAGTCGCCGGTACAGGCACGAACCCTCGCCCACAAGTTCGCCGCCTGCGAGCGCGTTACTGCTCATCCAGTGGACGGTGAAGACGCTTTTGACGATCTCAGCATTGGTGATGAGCTCACTGTCGCAAGCATAGTGAAGAATCCAATGTAAGTCGAGTATTTCGTTCGCGTATTCGGCTAGGACGTATCGTAGTTCCCCACGTCTCTTGAACCGCCATGAGACTGCTACCAGACCATTCTCCGATAACAGTTTAAGTCAAACCTACACACGTCTGAACATGGCGCAGGAACAGGCAGAGGCGGCAGGACCAATTGATGCGTTCCGGCAGTTTTTCGCACTTCAGCGGGACGTGTTGGTACTCTCGCTGGCGATGTTCGCATTTAGCTTGGGCTTTCAGATGACCAGCCGGTTTCTCCCTGAGTACATTGTCTCTCTGGGTGCGTCCGGGTTCGTCGTCGGACTGTTCGGAACCGTCGGTAACATTATCTCTGCGGTTTATCCCTATCCCGGCGGCGCAGTGTCAGACCGCATCGGCTCACGGTACGCGCTCACCGTCTTCGGACTCCTCTCGACGCTCGGATTCGCCTTCTGGTTACTCGCACCGAACATCGGAACAATAGCGATTGCCAGCATCACAATCGAACCCTGGATTTGGATTTTCGTCGGCCTCCTCCTCGCGCAGGCGTGGAAATCGTTCGGCCTCGGTGCCTCCTTCGCCGTCGTCAAACAGGCCACCGACCCCTCGCAGTTGGCGTCGGGATTCGCGAGCACGGAAACGTTCCGACGGACGGCGTTCCTGATCGGTCCTGTGCTGGCGGCGGTCCTCATCGGCTTCCACCCCGAGTTCACCGTCAGCTTCCAGTACGTCCTCGGGGTGGCAGTCATCTTTGGAGCACTCGGAACGATCGTCCAGCATATCCTCTACGACGCCAGTTCCGATACCATTGGTGACTCCTTCGAAGGTATCGACCAGATTCGGCAGGACCTACGAGATATGCCGGATGAACTCCGGCCACTCCTCGTTGGCGACACGCTCGTTCGATTCGCTAACGGAATGGTCTACGTGTTCTTCGTCCTCGTCGTCACTCAGTTCCTCCAAATCGGCTTCGAGACCTCCCTCTCACTTGGCGGACTCACCTACGGCATCGACCTCTCGCCGGAGGCGTTCTTCGGGTATCTGCTTGGCGTGGAGATGCTCGTCGCACTTCTCGTGATGGCTCCAGCAGCCAAGGTAGCCGAGTACGTGGGGCTCAAACCTGTCGTCGCACTCGGGTTCGCAGTCTACGCTATCTTCCCGATCCTGTTGATAAACGTCCCTGCGAGCTCACTCGTATTGATTCTCGTGTTCGCGTTCTCCGGACTCCGGTTTGCAGGGTTACCCTCTCATAAGGCACTGATTGTCGGACCCGCCGAACAGGGCGCCGGAGGACGAGTGACAGGGGCGTACTATCTGCTCCGGAATACAATCGTCATCCCGAGTGCAGCGCTGGGCGGGTATCTGTGGGAGTTCGTCAGCCCGGAGATCGCGTTCACCATTGCCACTGTGATCGGCGGAATTGGCACCGTCTACTTCCTGCTATTCGGTGAGGACTTCGAGGCGTACCGGTAACCGACAGAATCGCCTTCCTCATCGTGGTCGCCCGAATGTTCGGCACCAGTCAGGTCTGACCGAGATGTGAAATCAAAAACGCGCGGAGGTTAGACTATCCGCTCGCCGAGAAGCGGCGCACCGACGGCGCCCCCGGCGGCAGTTGCTGCGCCGACGAACGTCACTACGAGGGGAGGCTCCAGCGCATAGATCACGCCGAAGACGGCAGCTGTCACTCCGAGAACGAGAAATCCGGTGACCACTTCTTGGCGATTGGTAGGATGTGCTGGCGTCGAATCGGCGATGCCGCGCCAGACCAGCCATCCGCCGACCGCACCGCCGACCGCTGTCACACTGTCAAACGTAACTCCGAGAAGCAGCCCGACTACACCAATTACGACCGCCACGAGGAGAACCCTTCCGGGATCAACACCGTTGTCGGCCAGTCGGTAGAGAACCCAGAGTACGACCACACCGATCGCAGCGCCGACGACGATGTCGACCAAATAGTGAACGCCGAGTGCGAGTCGTGAGAAGGATACAAGCGCAACGACGGCTCCAGCGATGCTCAGTCGTGTGCGGTATGACCCCCAGTTAAGCACGAGGGCCAGTCCGCCCCAAACCATCGTGCTCCCGAGTGCATGACCGCTCGGGAATCCCGGTCCGTAGGCAGTCGCCGTGCTGTGGAATATTGGTTCGATTACGGACGGAATCCATGCGATTTCAGGCGGTTCAGCGGCGCCCGGGGGACGGGGAAGCACGAAGATGTTTTTGAGGACACCGATGAGGGCGACGTACGTGAGGGCGAGCGCGAGCACGAACAGCCCCCGTCGCCGATCGATTCCCAATCGGGGCATCTCCTCTCCGGCGACGTAGAGGGTCCCGCCAAGGAGAAAGATGAACCAGACATCGGCCAGTTGGGTAGTCAACGCGAAGAAGACCACTATCGGTCCCTCTCGGTACGCTTGAAGCATCTCCGTGATTCCGAGACTTCGCCCGTTCCAAAACATCGATGTGAGAGTTATCGTCTCCACTTGAGTTCCAGTATCGCCCACCCGATACCCGTTATGGCTGCTATTAGGAGGGCAAATAACTGACTGACACCCAACCAGATCGGGGTGATGTACATCAGTCCGTTCAGGTACTTCCCTGGAAGCACGTCCTTGACGCCGATCCAGAACTGGTCGGCGAGTCCGCCGGTGCGGGAGTCAAGGTTCGCCCGTACCGCACTCGGTCCGCCGGTGCTCTCGTCGCCCGTACCGAGCCGTTCAGCTTCGTACGGGAACCCCACATGCGTGCTCCAGACTATCTCGCCCTGCTTGTTCACCTCGAAGACGCGGTTGCCGTTCGAGTCGGATATTAGGGTGTGACCGTTCGGCAGGCGGTCGGCATCGCGGACCCACTGTAACCGTGCGCCCTGCCATGTCCACGTCTGTTCCCACTCTCCATTCCGTCGCTGATACTCGACGACTCGGTTGTTCTCCGAATCGGCAACTAAGACAGCGGGGCCGCCGTTTTCTCTGGGAATGTAGTCCGGGTTGTGTTGCTCATTGAGTATTTCGTAGTTGTCCTCCTCGCCGAGCGTCCAACTCTCGTTGATCCGTCCCGTATCGCGGTCGATGAAGGCGACACGGTCGTTGTTCCGGACGCTAACCATGATCTGCTCCCCGTCGTTCACGAGTTCGACGTCGTTGATGTGTGTCCAGTCATCGGGGAACGGACCACCTGTTTTGCTCGCGTTGAACGTATTGGACGCGTTCCACATCCAGACGGTTTCTCCGCTCGTCTGGTTGACGATGAAGATACGGTCCAGATAGATGTCAGCGACAACGAAGTGCGACTGATTGATTCGGTCGATGTCGTGATACCGAGTTGCTTCTTTACCGGGAGTCTTCTGCGACCAAATTGGCGTGACTTCACCGGTGGTGAGGTTGACTCGTTCGACGCCATTCTGTGTGCAGGCGTTCGCCTCCTTGTGGTGAGCGTAGTACTCGTTCCATCTCTCCTCGCTCACGCCATACTTGGTGTAGTTCCACTTTCCGGCAGTCGGACAGTTCTTTCCCTTAATGTGGTCTGCGTATGCAGCCTCAACTGTTGCTCTTGTCCCGGAGACGGGGTCGACGTCCCAGTACCGGGTGTGGGTATCGTTGTAGTAGAGGATACTGCCATTCGACCCGTACGCGACGAGTTCGGCACGTCCCCGGGGACCATCGCCTTCGGCACCGAGCCACGAGTTTGAGTCCATCCCGATGACGGTGCCGTTGTCACGGTCGGGGACGACCTGCTCAGATCCATCGAGTACCTCTGTCTATGACCTCCCTTCGAATCCGTTATCTCCCGAAGATCCGGCCACGTAGGCGCTCGCGACGACGATCAAACATGCGACGATTACGACCGCGAACACTGCCCTGTAGGTTTTCATAGTTACCATTGTCTGAAGCTCAGCACTCCCACCTATGGCGAATTGACCCGTACGGCACTCCGAAGTCGATTCAGTAGCTCACGGTTCACGGTACTGATAGTTGAAGACTGTGGCCCTGTCGGTGAATGCTGGTGTTTTTCGCATCCCAGAACTGTCAGAGAAGGACGTATCCGAGGAGGATACCACCACCGCCACCCCCAAGGATAAGATACACCCCGCTCGTCCCGCGAACGAATAGAATGAACGTTACAGCAGCAATTGACATCCTCCCCGCGCTAAAGCGCGAGGATTCCTTCGTGGGGCGTCGGGCCGTCTAACGCTACCCCGAAGACAACTTCCTCACCCCGCGTGGTGAGTACCGGGTTCGTGCGCTACACGTCGGCCCTCAAGCGAGGGTATGGGGTATTCGGCGTCCGATATGGACGCGGTATCCGCTTGTGCCACACCCAATACCGCCTAAACCGAGGCGTCCGAATACCGGGCAACCACCCACGGTTGGAACGTGGGCGGACACGGGTCGTGCCATCGACCATACTCCACCATGGCGGGCGGAGTGCAACCGCGAACGGGGCGTGTTTTGGTATGCTGTCGCCCCCTCGTGTGCGCGGTCGTTGCCGACCGTCTCCAGTGACGGGTAGGGGTACTGTGAGGACGGCGAACGAATCCGAACCACGTACTCCCCACCGGGTTTGCCGGTGGTGGGCATGGAACCGTCCGTACCAGTGGGAAGCGACCCCGAGTCTTCCGATTGAGAGTTTACGCGAGTTGTCTTACCGCACGATACGACGCCGGACTACTTGATAATGTCGGTTGTAGAGGGTTTGTCGGCTTCATCCCCGCCCTAAAGGACGAGGCTTTCGCCTCGAATTTCCCGTAAATCCGCGTCCCTTCGACGGTTGACATCTCACTCAAGGAGCGCGTCTGTGACGATCCGTTCGTGATCGAAGCCCATCTCCGGAAGGTCAGTCGGATCGAACGTCGCTACCTGACGGGCCTCTTCGCGGGGAACCGGCGAGTCGTCAGCGATGGGTGTACACCGATACGCCGCACTGACGTTCCCGCGCTCGTCGCGGTCCGGATCATCGTAGAGACCGACGAACTCCTCGACCATGACGTCGAGTCCGACCTCCTCTCTCGCTTCGCGAACGCACGCCTCCCGTGCGGTCTCGTCTCGTTCGACGACGCCACCGGGGAGCACCCAATACCCGTCGAACGGAGGATGGTCACGTTCGAGGAGCAGCACTTCCCCGTCGAGCACGACCACGGCATCGGTCGTAAGTGCTCGAACTTCCACCATACGAGATAGTCAGAGGCCGACCACAAAGAGGTACAGGTCTCGCCGTCGAAACTGTCGCATCCAACAGCTAGTTACAGATAACCGGATATTGATTCTTGGCATATGGGAACGAGGCACACTATTTATCGCATCCGCAGACGTAGCATCGATCGATGCCCGAAGAACAACTCTTCAAGACGGAGAACCTACAGACACGGTCAGAGATCGCCAAGACGCTCATCGACGCCGCCGAGCAAATTGAAGTCGGCTCCGTCACGCTAGAGGGTACAGAACAAGAACACACAGTCGAGATTCCCGACGAACCGACGTTCGAAGTGGAACTCGAGCGGCTCACAGACTCAGAAACGGGAGAGCAGCAGTATGAGCTCGAGTACGAGCTCGCTTGGACGGCGTGACCACCAATCACGGCCTACACGCCGTTTACAGGACCGTTTTCAGGAGTCGAAGCCAACACGTTCTGCGTCGGCCATCGCTCGCTCGACTGCTGCGTCAAGGTCGAAGTCCCGCACGAGGTCCCCGTCGCGAAGGAGCGGTTCGAGCAGTGGCTCACCGTCTGCGGATTCCTCGTAGTGTGCCAAGCCAACAGTGTGGCCGCCATCAGTAGTTCGATACACCTGCTTTTTCCCCGAGAGCTTTCCGCGCTTGGCTGCGGATGTCCCGTCAACCTCGACGATGTCAAGTGCAAAGTCAATAGGATCTGCGTTGCTGACGTAGCCGCCGACACCGAAGCCATCGGCAACGTCTCGTAACTCCCGTATCGCTTCGGGCGTCATCCCGCCACTGACGAAGATATTGACGTTCTCATGGCCGTTAACATCGAGTTCCTAGCGAACCTCTCGGACGATGTGTCTTAAGTCGCCGCGTCGAGAACTTGTGGTGTCGAGCGAACGCTGTCGAGGGAGTCACCAAGTACCTCGGCGGCACGGAGCACTTCATCGACCTCGTCGGAATACGTATCACAGAGCGCGACCCGAGGGACGTCCGCGTCGACCGCCTCGTCGAAGGCTCGCCACGCTTCCTCCTGATTGCCCTTTCCGAAGCAAATCAGCAGCGCGTGCGGCATCGTGCCGCTCGCATCGCGTTCGAGAATCTTTCCAGTAGCTACGTGCGAGAACCCGTCCAGGCCAGCAATGAGTGCAGACCGTTCGACCATACCTGCGATTGCCGGGTGGACGTGTCGTGTGCCGAAACTCAGAACGAGCGAGTCCGGAGCGGCGTATCGCGCCCGAAGTGCATTCGTCGCGATTCCCGACGCATGAGAGAGAAATCCCAGTAACGCCGTCTCGTACCGTTCGAAGTCCAGATAGCGGCCCTCGGTCTGAAGTACCGGTCCGCCACCGAACAGTATCCTGCGGGGAGTGCATCGACATTGACAGGCACGCCTTCGAGGAGGTGTCCGCGTCCTTGACGTCCGCGAAGAGTTCGAAGTCGCCCGTCGGAAATTGGTCCGCCGTAATTTCGGCGACGACGGTCGGGTTGCGATCCGCATATTCGAGCGTCTCAACCGTCCGATCGAAGTACGCGTCGGTTGCGTTCCCTGACATGATAGTCTCGTCCGAAACAATGTCGAACTGGGTCATAGTTTCGTACCCCTCCTGCTACGTGTCGCATCTGCCCTGCCGGTGGGCGATGAGACACCTCCTGATCATATCTACTCCACTACGTAAACAAAAATCCTCGTACGAATCGAATGCTGTTTCGAAACGCTCTATGAAGACCATCTTTGGCCAACTTTTCTCTTCAAACACCACAAATTCTCTCGTATGGCGTACGACCCGAATAGCACTGCAATCGTCGTCGTCGACATGCAGAACGGGTTTTGCCATCCCGACGGCAGTCTGTACGCCCCGGCAAGCGAGAACTCGATCGGCCCGGTGAACGACGTCATCGAGATAGGGCGTGACGCCGACGTACCAATCGTCTTCACGCGCGACGTGCATCCCCTCGAACAGTTCGAAGGCAATCACTACTACGACGAGTTCGAACGGTGGGGCGAACACGTCCTCGAAGGGTCGTGGGACGCAGTACTCGTTGATGATCTCGATGCCCGCGATGACGATCACGTCGTCGTCAAACACACCTACCACGCCTTCTATCGGACCGACCTCGAGGGCTACCTCGATACTCACGGCATCGACGACCTGCTCATCTGCGGTACACTGGCGAACGTCTGCGTCCTTCACACCGCCGGCAGTGCAGGACTCCGCGACTACCGCCCCGTCGTCGTCGAGGACGCACTCGGCTTCATCGAAGAAGACCACCGGGAGTATGCCGTTGACCATGCCGATTGGCTCTTCGGTGAGGTGACTGACCGCGCTGCAATTGAATTCCACTAAGGGACCCCCGGATACCGTCCATCCGTAAGTGGTCGACATTCACCATTGCTACTCATTACTAACAATGTCTTCGAGAATCCCAACCTCGCGGTCCGAGTACCCGATGACGCGTACGTCCGTGAGATTTGTCGATTCGTAGTCCCAGATTTCCTCACAGATTAGTTGTGCCCCCTCGTGCGTGTGGACGCCGCCGGAACCGCATCCAAGCAACGGAAACACGACCGAATTACAGTCGAAGTAGTCGGCTATTTCGAGACTATGCCGCGTTGTGTCCCAAATGCTCGTCAGCATCGCGAGTCAATGCGGTCCAGAATGTGCCATCGCTGCCGCGTGGACGACGTACTCGGCATCCAACTCGTAGGCGTCGGTCACCACCACGTCTCCTAACTCGATTGGTCCCTTGGCGACTGCGTCACGTTCGAGTGGGCATTCGCTGCCCGTAGAAGCGCACCAGCGACGCCGCTCCCCATCTCGAGTGAGGTGGACGCTGCGTTCACGAGGGCGTCAGTACTCTGGACCGCGATGTCCCCATGAACGACAGTCACATCCATCGGTGTTCGATAGGATTCAATTCCCTAAAACGGCAAAGGGATGTTTGGTTTTCGATTATATTACAGTTTCTCATGCTACACTATTTGGTCTATAGTCCGACCGTTTCATTACAGCCTACTTCCTTACGTCTAGCCGATTCGGGAGGTGAAGTGTGACCGATTTAGAACAAGTACTCCAAGAAGCGCAACCGAACAATCCTAAAACTACCCTTACTGCGCTCTCATCCTACAATACGGCTTTAGAAACTATTGTAACGAGGTCAAACTCTAGTCGGCAATACCGAGATATTTGTTGGCGATACTACCAACCCTTAGTTTCGTTACTTGACGAGACTGTGCAATGTGAGGGATGGGAAATCCTCGAAGAGGTGATTAGACAGTACAACCCTAGTAAGAACCTCCTTGTCCCATACTGTAGTCATATCGTGGTGAACGTCGTTGGGCGATTCATCATTCGAACGCGCATACAGGACGGTATTACCACGGTCCCTGAAATAGCGCTCAAGTATCTCCGTGCCTTTTCAGGGCAGTACGATCACAAATTGGCGCAGACGGAAGCGCACTGCTATGGATGGGGAATTGCACACCCCACTCATTCCGTGACAGCGTATCTCCGCGAAGTCGTTGTGGACAAACCGTGGTGGGTCCAGCAAACGCTCGAACACGCGTTTTATGCAGATCAGCATGCCGCTACGGAGTTACTTCGCCAACTGATTACAGAGGAGTCTCTCGCGTTCACAGTTCCCCTAGCACCGGAACGAGACGTCACTGAGGATCGATTCCTCCTTGAGTGTCTCGTCGGCCCTGATAGCAAGAAGTATCGACCGACTGTGCCGCGATTCTGGTCTACGATTGAGGACTACGCTGATGAATTTGAGTGGGACGCCACTGTTGAGGAGCAACTTCGGACGCTCGTAGAGGAGACAGGGATTGCTAAAGAGCTTCCAACTGATTGGACATTCCAGGAGTTAGCATTCTAATCCTTTGTCGGCGAACAGCGCCATGCTCGCTGGTTTCCGTCAGACATTCTTACAGGTGGAGGCCGGGTACCTCAAGGCGCGACCCCTATGGTTATCTAGTTTTTTAGTTTCAAATTACTAATTAAAGTATATCTAATGATTTAATTACTAGATGTGAGCATTTTGCATCAGGAATATAACTACTTATGACACTCGTGTGATGGAGAAGATGAGGACTACTCCCAACAGTGATGCAACAGGGTTCTGCGCTTCAAATGTCCTGAGTGCGGTCACGACTGACAAGTCACGTTCTAACGGATATTCGGAATTTTGCCAATAGAGATATCCGTTTTCGAAAGGACCAATACCTACAGTGCCATAACGGGCCATGCATATCAGACCATACCAATAGCCACAGCCTTTACTTCCCTCTCCCCTATATTCACTATGCAGTTTGCCTTGGACCAGGGGACTATTACTGAGGCGACGGCCCATGCACTCGTGAATTCAATGAGTCCGAATTCTTCGATGGACTGTGGTGTCAGTGGCGCGATCTGCGAACAGGCACGTGGTCCGATAATGGACGAGATTAATCAGCATCGACCGGTGTCCGGTGGTGATGTAATTGTCACTGACCCACATGGGCTTAACGCAATTTACCTGCTCCATGCGATATCGAGTCCCGATGAGGGCAACGCAGCGGAGCAGAGCATTCGTAATGCAACTCAGACCGTACTTGAACAGGCTGATGCGCTAGATTGTCGATCGCTCGTCCTTCCAGTCCTCGGCTGTGGTGGTGGCGGCTATGAATTCGAGGCAGGCGCCCGACTTATCTGTGAGGAAATTTGGGCGTTCAAACCCACTTCGCTGGCTGACGTGCGGATTATTGGCCATACGGAGCCACAACTCGAACAGCTTCGTACTGTCGCGTACGAGGTCAGAACAACGTCCCAAGCAGAGTGATTTTCGGGGTGTCCGTACCCTTTTTCAGTACTGGTCTCCGAAACTCTTCTACCTGTATTTGAATCGCGTGAGAGCATGAGCGACATCCAACTCCAAGTCAGGAAAGCCTACGCAAACGATACCGGACAGGGGATTGCCCGACTGTCCCCTGCCGTGCTTGAGACACTACGGCTCACGCCCGGTGGGTTCGTGACCATTGAGGGCAGTACCACGACTGTCGCGAGGGTAAAGCAAACCGACTTCGAGGACTGGGACGACGAGACGATCCGTATTGACAGGTTTACCAGACAAAACGCCGACGTCGCGCTCGGCGATCACGTTACGGTGCAGAAGGCCACTCTCGGGGGTGCCAGGCACATCGTCTTGGCCCCGGCAGAGGAGGTCCACGTTCCCATCGGTCCGAATGTCGCAGGTTTCATCGAACACCAACTCCGCAATCGGCCCGTCAGTGAAGACGACCTCGTTCCAGTCGATCCCCACGATCAGCCGTTCGTCCAAACACCGGGCGAGACGCTCTCGCTGATCGCACTCGAAATCAAGCCCAATCAGACCGGTAAAATCACCGAGCAAACGAGCATCACCATTCGTGAAACACCAGTGACCGACCAATCCACGACAGACGACCACAACATCATCACGTACGAGGAGATTGGCGGGCTCGAAAACGAAGTCGAGCGCGTCCGTGAGATGATCGAACTGCCGATTGCCCATCCCACGGTGTTCCGAAAACTGGGCATCGAGGCACCAAAGGGTGTCCTGTTGCACGGACCACCGGGTACTGGAAAAACGCTACTCGCGAAGGCAGTCGCCAACGAAACCGACGCTTCGTTCCACTCGATTGCCGGTCCGGAAATCATCTCCAAGTACTACGGCGAATCCGAGGAGGAACTCCGCGAAGTATTCGCGTCTGCGAGCGACAATCCGCCAGCCATCATCTTTATCGATGAACTCGATTCGATTGCCCCCACGCGTGACGACGTGACTGGCGAGGTCGAACGACGCGTCGTTGCCCAACTCCTCTCGCTGATGGACGGCCTCGAAAATCGCGGTGATGTCATCGTGATTGGCGCGACGAATCGACCTGACGCGATTGATCCGGCCCTTCGGCGTCCCGGACGATTCGACCGCGAGATCGAAATCGGCGTGCCCAGCGCACGCGACCGTGAGGAAATTCTTCAAATCCACACGCGTGGCATGCCACTCGCCGACGATGTTGACCTCGGCCAGCTCGCTGCCGACACCCACGGATTCGTCGGCGCAGACATCGCGTCGCTGGCGAAAGAGGCAGCGATGCACGCACTCCGACGGTATCTGCCAGATATTGACCTCGACGACGAGGAGGACGCGGAGATTCCACCGGCGCTCCTCGATCGCATGAGCGTGACCGCGACCGATTTCGACAGCGTTCTCACCGAGATCGAACCCTCCGCGTTACGTGACGTGCGCGTCGAACTACCAGACGTGACGTGGGATGACGTCGGCGGGCTCCGGGACGCGAAGCAGGCCCTCCGAGAGAGCATCGTATGGGCGCTCCAGTCGCCAGAGAAATTCGATCGGTTGGGAATCGATTCGGTTACGGGAGTGCTTCTCTACGGGCCACCAGGGACGGGGAAGACCCTGATCGCGAAAGTCGTTGCGAACGAAGTTGACGCGAACTTCATCCCGGTTAGGGGTCCCGAAATGCTCTCAAAATGGACGGGGGAGTCCGAAGCGGCGATCCGTGACATATTCCGGAAAGCACGAGAGACGGCACCAGCGGTCGTTTTCTTCGACGAACTCGATAGCCTTGCAGCTGGCCGTTCACAGGAATCGGGTGGGGAGAGCTCGGATCGACTCGTCAATCAACTCCTGACCGAACTCGATGGAATCCAACCGCTAGAGGACGTCATGGTGGTCGGTGCAACGAACCGCCCGGATATGCTCGACGAAGCAATCCTGCGGACCGGTCGATTCGATCGGCTCGTCAACGTTGGCGCACCGGACGTCGAGGGACGTACACAGATTTTCAAGGTACAGACAGATGACACACCACTCGCATCGGACGTGAATTTCCGAGACCTCGCGGAAATGACTGACGGGTACGTCGGAAGTGACATCGAAGCGGTCACCCAAGAAGCGGCAATCAAAGCGCTGCGTGAACAGGCGGAGACGTCAGCGGTTGCACTGCATCATTTCCGCAAGGCAATTGCGGATGTTCGTCCGACCATGACAGAAGCAGTCGAAACACGGTACGAACGTATCACGGAGGAATTCGAGGAGGGCCAACTCAATGACGGCAGTATCAGTGGACCACGAGGGTTCCGTTGATCCTCGGTGTTAGTGGGGGTATCTGTGACTACGACTCGCATCTCGGCTACAGTACTAAACGACCTGATTTGAACGCGAGGTTCGTCCCGTAAAAGCGGGATGGCCTATTCGATGTGGCCTTCTGCGCAGAGTTGGTCGGCGTCCTGTTGCGTGTACCGCCATTCGACGTTGGCCTTCTCGTCCTGCCAATCCTACGGTTCGACGAGGACGACGTCGTCCTGTCCGATCCACACGCGGTACTTCAGCTTTTTATAGAAATATTGGAACGACCAGCTGAAAACTGAGTGTGATGTAGGATAGTGAAATCCTACCCTGCTATGGGGCCTCGGATTTCCCGAGTGTTTCGGTTACTCGTCTTCGGTGTCGTCTTTGATGTCCTGGAGTTTGTCGACGAGGTCGTCGGTCGAGGCACCCGTCTCGAACTTTAGTTCGCCTTCGTGGTCGTTTTCGTGAACACTCACGCCTTCGCTGTCGTCGTCGGTGTTGACCTCCTGATTCTGTTGCTCGGATTCATCGTAACTCCCAAAACCCATATGTGTTCATAGGAGCGTCGAAGACTAAAACCGTTTGATTGGGCCTTGGAACCAATCCACGCGGAGATCCGGTTGTTCAATACTGGGTTCGCACCGAGAGAGATCGAGTTCGGTTAGATTCTCCCTGTAACGTATCTCAGGTATGGTACTGTTCTACACGAGATCAGACCCCCGCCCGTTTTTGGGGAACGATACAGAGAGTGTTCGTATGGAGTTCACAGTCACCCAGGGGGATATCGCGGCCCAAGAGGCCGATGCACTCGTGAACGCCGCAGGGACCAGTCTACAGATGGGAAGTGGGGTCGCCGGTGCTCTCCGTCGGGGTGCTAACGGACCAATCAACGACGAGGCCGTCTCGAAGGGCCCTGTCGAACTCGGCGAGGTCGCCGTCACTGACGCATACGAGTTGGGCGCCGAATACGTCATTCACGCGGCAGCGATGCCTCACTACGGAGACGGCCAAGCGACGGCGGAGAGCATCCATGAAGCGACACAGAACTCGCTCACGAAAGCCGATGAGCTCGGGTGTGAATCGCTCGTGATTCCAATCCTCGGGACAGGAGCCGCTGGTTACGAGTTCGAGGACGGGGCTCGACGCGTCTGTGAGACAATCCGGGACTACCAGCCGACGTCGCTGTCCGACGTCCGAGTCATTGCGTACTCCCAACGAGAATACGAGGCACTTGAACGGATCGCGGAAGATGTCCGAGAGAACGCGTGAGCAGATAGCCCAGTTCAGGCAACTGTCGCTTCGAATCTGTCCCGTATCGTATCGACGATTGCCTTGCGGTCGTACTTGCCTGCTGTCGCATTCACGAGCGTGATCTCGTCTTCGTCCGTCGGAATCCAGATTTGGAGGAATCCTTGAGACCCCTCTATGTACTCGACGCGTGACGCAGGCTTTTGCCAGAGCTCGGCCTCGTGTTCCGTGTACTTCGGGTGGATGCCTTTCGGAAGCGGTTTCGTCGTTTCCAAGCTGAAATCTGGATCGTCCTCCAACACAGTTCTAATGTCCGCGGAGATCATGTGACGATCGGCTTTCTCCTCGACTTGTGTATGGACTTTTTGGACCGTTCGGGTGATGAACTTCTCCAGGTTCTTGTCGGGGACGATTTTGGCAGCGTCGTCGAAGATGTCCTGTTCGTGCGGGCGTGGAATGCCGCTCACGCCAGAGACGACCCGGTCGTCCTCCGGGTTGTAACAGATACCGAGATTCAGCCGTGGGCGCTCACCGACCTGTGGACGATACGTATCTCGGAGTTCGAGGAGTCTCGCAATCTCAAGTTCGGTGTACACGCCGTAGTACTTCTGCAAGAGCGCCTTAAACTCCGGCATCTCTTGTTCAGACGGAGAGAGGAAGATAAATCGGCGGACGACATCTTGGTTCGGGTTGTCATCGTGGTAGAAGAAGGTGTGGTGTTCGTAGTCGTCGAGCGCAAACCAGGCGAGATAGTCGATGGGACCGTCGTTGACGAAAATCGCTTCCTCAATCGGTTGTTCGATGAACTTCGGACAGCGGTCGCGGAATTGATCGACGAGTTGTTGAACGTAGTCTCCCGGGTCGAGGCCGTATTCAGAAATGAACTCCCGCGGCATACGCGAAAATACACACAAGTTCGGATAAAAACCTCTCGAAGTGAGCACCGTGATACATGGACGTGGGGTAATCTACGGGTGAAGTATTCTGAACCATTATACTGTTCGCCCGCATAACCCGTAGTATGCCTTCTCAGTTGAGCGGCGTAACCGTGGCAGAGCAAGAGACGCAAACGGACGATAACTGCATGTCAGAGTCCAATGACGATCAGGACGCAGAAAAAACACTTGACGATATTATCGACATCTATACCAGCTAAACGCTTCTTCCTGTGACTGTCGCGTGAGCTAGTTCCTCAGTACGTGTCTGGACCGACCGTTTCGTTCCGGCGTTCAAGGAACGTCACGTCTCTTCGTGTTCTGGAAACTGGACGACAAACCGGCGATTTGGTGACGGCGAAACTTCAAACCGAACCTCACGAACTAGCGAAAAGTATCGACGACGCCCCTCAGTATACGATACAAGAAGGCCAGCATCCACCAACACATCGAGGTGATGGGTGGCTGTTTTCCCATCCATCCCGACTTCCTCCATCAACTCGGACACGTACATATCCCGCCGTGAAAGGACCCGGAGGATGTCGAGTCGCGTCTTCGACCCGAGAAGTTCGAGTGAATCCATAGTAGAGATAATCTTCCAAAGAGTACTTATCCGTGTCAAAGACCAACTCCCGGCTGAACCATGCCTGAAGTGCCCGCTGAAGACGAGGACGCGAAGATGAATACGATCACAGACGGCTACTTCGAGGAGGAGTACTATATAGGTGCAGAGGACGCTGGTGAGTTCTTGATCGAATTGGGCGAGCAGTTCCGGCATGCCGACGAGATCACCATCACGGGTGACGACTGAGAGTTGCCGTTCGTGTTCGGTGGGCCGATCGAGTTGGATATCGAGTTCGAAGGCGACGGCGAACCGGAACTAGAACTTGAAGTCGAACTTTCCGGGCGTGTAGAAGACGAAGTCCCGAACCTCGAATAACAAAACGCAAGTTCGACACGCAGACGAGCAGTTCTCTTCCTTCACGGACAATCTAACTAGGTTTACGACTCAGACGTGGAATCGGAACAGTGAGGGGAGAGTATAGTAAAAAGGGCACAAATGACGGAAAAGCGTGCACCGCAGTCACCGAAAGCGGCAGAACTACAGGAAGCAATCGATACAATCGTCCAGACGTTTGACCATCCAGTAGAACTGTCGATTCACTATTCATTTGAAGAAGGGACGAAACGCACGGAAATTGAGATCCAAACGTCTGAGGCGGTAGCGACGTACGAATTAGTTTATGACGGGGGCCGTGATGACGCAGAACCGGACCTAACTCGGATCGAATAACAAGACCGAAACCCATCCTTCGAACGATTAGTAACCAAAATAGACTTACTTGGATGTCTCTGCATCGATCAGCTGTAGCGCCTGTCTAATGTGGAAGTTTTTGTCATCTGCATTTTCTGCATCCAGTGCCTCTTCCAGGTGATCCGTCGCCTTGGTCGTGGCACTCAGCCCAGTCACGTCCCCAACTACGAGTCGCGGCGGAATATCTCTTGTCGTTCTCCAATTGCCTCAGCAGGTGGCAGAATGGATAACGACGCGAGACTTTCCGGACGTGCTTGGCCCGTGGATTAAATGATAGAGACATCCTACCGCTCTAGGACCATGCCTGTACGCGATCTTGGCCCAGATGACGTGGTCACGGCATCCCGCGACAGCACTTTAGGGATATCGTAGAAGAACTGGAATCCGAAAACGTCGGGGCAGTAGTCATCACAGAAGACGACCAACCGGTCGGCATCGTTACGGACCGTGATATCGCACTCGCCGTCACCCAGCATAACGATGTTGCGTCGGTCCCTGCTGAGGAGGTGATGACTGAAGATCCGGTCACGATCCGCAAAGATGCAGAGGGAATCGAGATCTCGCGCATCATTGGCGAGCAGAACGTGTGACGCATTCCAGTCGTTGACGAAAACGGGACTCTCACAGGGATTGTCATACTCGACGATTTGGTCGCCACGATTGGCGAATAACTCAATAACGTCGCGGAGACGATTGAAGTCCAATCGCCGGAGTACCGCCGGTAACGGGCTCCATTTTCTTTACAATGACCGTGATGGCACAGTACTCGCCGTGTCCTGCGAGATTCCGAAGCAATATCACGAATCAGTATTTCCGCGGGGAACACGCTACAATTGGACTTCAGATGTGATCTTCGGTGATTCGTAACTGACCGTTTACTTCGTACAGGTAGCCGCGCTGGAGAAGCTGTTCCAACGCGGCATCAATAGTTGCCTGTTCGAACTCGTCAGAAATGCGTTGCTTCGCCTCGTCAATGGGGAGTCGACCATCTGCTGCCGTGATATGGGGTTTGAGCGTTTCCAGGACCTCCTTTGCATAGGACGGGAGGGGTTGTTGCATCTATGGGAACTCCGTGTGTTTGGGACAGATGAGTTCAATGTATATGAACGTCAGCCCCTATTGTAACTCCGTGTTCGTCGACAGTACGCTATCTAAGTCATTCCAGTCTGTTCCCAGTATTTGATGAAATTATATATAAGATTTAAGCCGATTAGCGTTGAAGCGCCGCTTCAAGGTGAGACCGTGGGAATTGTCCACGATGTCTGTTCACTATTGGATTCTGATACCGAGGCCGTGTCGGCGTATGAGTGCCGACGATGTGAATCCGAGTTCGACCTCCAGTATCACGTCTGTCCTGACTGCGGAAGCTATCAAGTCGAACGCACCACCTGGCAATTCGATCACCAATAGTAGACTCTTCCGCTGGGCCGAGACACCAATTGATGGTTCGTCAGCAGCCCAACAAAGCGACACGCCGTACCAAGGCACATCCTGTTAAAGGACCTACAGCCACGTGGAATGACGTCCAACATTGCGAAATGTCCGGAGTGTGGTTGGGCGTGAGGCGAATCTGAGTGTATTATCAATGACGGCAATCGGGCGTATTCGGTCTGTCAGCACGTCTTCCCGAAGGAGCACTCCGGTACACAGAACAACTTGTATTAATTGGCAGGGGGCCATTCAACAGCACGTTCGTTGAACCGAAAGTGGCGACTCAGATGCCATCGTCATCACAAGGGGCTCAGTGGGGTAACTATTCGTCATCGCCGCCAAGCGTGAGTACAGGGTCCACAGTAAACAAAGCTCCGTTCCTATTCGGGCTGATGAGTTAACAAACAAGAGATCCAGAAGGGGAGGCAGTGTTCTGGCACGCTCAACGGTGGAGCAACTGTTCCTACAAGTCGGACCAAGTATAGGTTCTGTCTCATAAATCACCTCAATGGCTCCAAGGAGGTCCACTCAACCTCAGATACTGAGTGGATACTCCTTCATATCGTCAATCTCGTTGTGGAAGCATCGACACTCTATAGTGCCGTTTCGAAGGGGGCTGTAACCCTTCCTGGTTGGGCAATTTGCCATCCGTGTTTTTTCTGCGCCGGCGATGGGTGCTGGCGCACCAAGCAGTAGCGCGGCGTGTAGTTGTGTGCGTCGGCAGACCGAAGTGAGAACCAATGCATACGGTAATTTACTCGCTAGTAGAGGCATCGACACGAGACGAAGCACTTGCGACTGGAAAGACGGTGTTCGACCGACTCGTCGGAGCCAGCCTACACGCAGATGCTGTATTCGATTATTACGTGACGTTTGACGAGTCGGGCACGTCAGTCGCTGGGAAGGCCCGGTGGGGCGACCTACCAGTAGCAGTTCCTGTGGAATCCGACGATGGTCAGAAATTGCTGGAACGTGGGTGGGAGGCGACGAAGAGCGAGTTCAAGCGGAATCTCGATCGGGTACGGGACGCACTTGAGGAACTAAGCGATGAGGAGATCATGCGCGACGACGGGCTTGCCCGGCATGCGTTCCAGTACGAACACCCCGTAGCGGGCGAACATGACCACGAGCATGCCGAGTTCGAGAAAACACTTCTAACAGAGGTTCTGTGGACTGCACTCGATCGACTGTTTGAGGAGAAAATCCCGACACTAGCCGATGAAGACTGATCTTAACTGATTTCATCACCGTCGAAGTGACATTCGACGAGTCTGGCACACCAGTCGCTAGCAAAGCCTGCTGGGACGACCCTCCAATTGCAGTAACGATAGATATGACGACTGGCTTGCCCGGCACGCGTCAAGAATCCCGACCGTATCACGAAGAGCAATACGTTCTGGATTGTGCCAGCAGACGTTCACTACTGAGCGCCCGAGCGAGCCAGGAAACATGACGGAGTGACCGCGTAAGTTTTTCACCCCATAGGGGGTGCGGGGGAACTCGAAGTAGTCCCTCGAATTGAACCATGAGTGGAACAATCGACTCGCAGTCGCTTGAACAGACACGGCCAAACCAGAATCAGGATATCGTCTACGTCGGCTACCGGCGGCGCGGACGCGCTGTTGTGGAAAAACAACCCGGACAAGAGGTGACGCCAGAGCCAAGTCTCAAACTGGCGAACCACAGTCCCTCGGGCTTCAGCTGGGGATATAGTGGAAGTGGCCCAGCGCAACTCGCGCTTGCACTCTTACTAGACTACACCGGCGACGAAGATGTTTCGCTAGCCCACTACACCGCATTCAAAAACGAGGTCGTGAGCCAGTTAGACTGCTCTCATCCTGAAGGGTACTGGCGACTCACTGGCAGCGACATCGAAAACGCTCTTCGTGAACTGTCCGACCTCGACGCGCGTATCGAGAACGATCCCTACCCGGAGCAGGAGGCGGTCCTCGTCATCGAGACGACGGGCCAGCGGTCGTACGCCTACCACGAAACCAACCAAGACGGCGACCAGCTCTGTCCGGTCAACCACGACGGTCTCACACAACTCCCGCGCACCGAGGCACAAGCGCAGCGGTACGCACCCTGCCAGTTCTGTCACCGTATCCGCCGCGCGAACGAGGAGGTGACCAGCCAATGAGTACGACGACTTTGGAGGACGGCGAGTGTCCCGCTTGCGGGTCACCAATTCGCGCCATCGCCGCCAATAGCCCCACTGAGTGTATGGTCCAGCCGTGTGGCTGTACCATCCCCAAGGGTACCACTCCCAGTTCCAGAGGTGAGGGTCGATGATCGACCAAACAGCAGCCGACTTGACGAGCTACAAACGCGACCTCTTGCTGGCGGTGTACCGCGCAAACCAAGCCACCGAGACACCTGTCGGCGCGGACGTCAAGCGAGAGTTGGAAGCGCTCGGCCAGACCAACACCCAAGGCGGGCAGTTCTACCCCCGCCTCAATGAGCTAGTTGAGCGAACCCTCATTACCAAGAACGATCATCCGGACGACGCCCGCGGATTCACCTGTGACCTCACCGAGGAAGGCCGAGAAGTCCTGACGCAGTTGTTCGTGCGGAACGCCATCTCGCTCGACATCGACGTGGCCGAGTTAGACCTGCCTGCCGAGCCGCCACGGCCCGGCCGCCGACTCTGCGGGCGACCCCGCGGATAACCCAGACTCCCTCTGTTCGTCTGCTCGCCCACGCACGCCTAGCGGTATCGCTCACCAGTCACCCCTGCCGACAACCCCAGAGAAGCCATGACCACCGACACCCCCACCGACGACGAACTCCTTCCCGAACAGCTCGCCAATCTTGTCGAACAGCGAATCCAGCAAGCAACCGCCGACCTCCGAGAGCAGATTGGCGACCTCGAACGCGAAGTCAAGGACCTCCGCGACGAACTCTCCCAAGAGCGCGACGCGCGCCACGAGGCCGAGGCCCGACTTACAGAGCTAGAGGAGACGGTCGAAGGCGAACACGACGCGCGGCTCAGCGCCCTCGAAGCAAAAGCGAACGGGACGCGGGCAATGATTGCAGAACTCCAATCTCGCGAACTCGAAAAGGGCGCGCATCTCGCGTACGACAACGTCGAGGCGAACATCATGGATGAACTGCTCGACGTGGATGGTGACCGCGTCGAACGCATCACCAAGGACGACGGCAACCAGTACGCCCGTCTGCCCGGCGAAGAAGACGCACTCGGCCGGGGCGGCCACGTCGCTCACTCCACGGCCGACCTCCTCCCGATTCAACGTCTCGCTCGCTACGACACCGAAATGCTAGCGAGCGTTACCAACCGGAAGCCCGACGAACTCGCCGCAAAAGCATGGCGGGAACGCGATAATCCCGGGCGCTACCAACTCTGGACATCTGGCAGTAGTGGCTGGCGCGTCTACCTCAAGTCGTCAGACCTCGCCGACTGGATTCGCGCTCACGAGGAGGGCGTCTCGAAGAACTACGCGCAAGAACTCGCCCGGCGCACCCTTGACGCCATGCAGGAACTCAGCAAGCACCGACTCATCACCACCCAGAAAGAACGCACGGCGGACGGACTGACGTACAAGGAGAACGTCGTGGTGTTGACCGACGACGCCGACCTACCGGGTGAACCATCACTTGATGCAACTGACGGTCCGGCCACAGATGAGGTGGCCGGATAACGGAGTGGCCGGTCGAAAATAGGCCCCGAGAGGGATGCATCTCTAGCCCAAACCAGCACGGTCGGCTCCGAACTGGATCCGTCACGACGTGTAGACCACCCGTGTGGGTGGGTCCTCGTGGCGGTGACACCGTACGCTTACTCGTACGTCTATCAGTTCCAGCGGTGTCCAGCGGTAGATACGGAGGGGGTGGGCTGGGAGAGTGACCGCCAACAGAGTTTGTGGCCGGGGCGGAACCTTCCCGAGGAGGATTGCACTGGTGCACGGTGCTGTTCTCCGGGCTGTGGTGAACGTGGAGTGTCTCCGAGACTGACCGTTACGTCCGGTCTCGACTCGTCCCCTCCGCCTGAATTTCCCTACTTATAATAATGTATGTTAGTTTATTATTATAATATATTATTAACTAATGGTATGAGGGGCCTATGTTAAGTTAATATCCATAATTCCACGAACGAAAGCAGTGGTGAAAAGGCCGTTCACAAGCTCGACCGGCGGTCGTACCTCCGGCTAGCAAGTGTTACGGGGACGAGCCTCGGGACCGGAGTCGGCATGGGTGCGCTAGCCTCAGACTTCACCGCCCACGCTCAGGCGGCAACGACAGTGGTCGACGACTCTTTCTCCATCATATATATAATCAGTTAAATGAACAACTTGTATACTATCAAATGTCTTTAAAATACATATTGTATTTGATAATACTTTTCAAAAAGTTTCAAATTTGTGTGGGTGAAAGTATAGGTTGCAATGTCCGAGACCGACATCTCAGACTACATCGCACAGAATCCTCGAATGGCAGGTGTCCTCTTTACCATTTGCCTGCTCCTGACACAGACTGGCAATGCGTCCGCAGCAATCCTCGGGACCCATGGTGGACCCTAGATAATATTCCCATTGGCAAAATCAGAACTCCATCGTAATCTCCCATTCATCCGGACTGGGATCTCTTCTAGAGTTAGTAGTCGGGATAATTCGTCTTCCTGCATCGAGAATTCCTTCTTAACACCTGAGCTAAGGAAATACTCGTCATTCTGTTCGACGTATGGCATTACTAGACTCCCCATCCCATACTGATTTGTAGGATATGTTTTCATCCGCACGGTAAATTGATTACCGTCCTGCTCAATCTCGCAGAGATTCGGCGTTCCACTCTCTGGTTGAGCGATAGACAGCCCACCATCACCGACTACGATATACTTCCTACCGATAATACTCTCACCACGGGCAATATTAAGGGCGGCTCGAAGCGGGAACCCGGCGTTGAGCAGTCGGGCCATCGTCCGACCGATGCGCACTGCCCCACTGTTGATCACGTCGCTCAGAGTCACGACACCGGCGATACTCCCTGCTTCTAGCAGTTTCATCCCTTGACGGTACGACTGGCACGCATTCAGCAGGAACGCGTCTACACCGACCGTCTCGAGCGTGGTTGCATCAAACTGCCCGTCGGCGCATTCGAAGCCTTCGTCGTCGATGTGACCGATGTAGTGGAGGAAGTCCGTCTCCGAAGTCAGTAACTGCCGTAACTCGTCAGTAGTCAGGTTCTGGTGGAAGGTGACATCGAATGGAAGTTCCTCGCGTGACCCGTAGCCAGCGTTCACCGCGTCACCTTCCTCGTTCATCTCGGAGGCGTTGCAGACGACCGTGATTTCGATATCGCCCTCCGTTGGCGTCCGGGTAAGATGGTTCTTGAACGCCTCGGTCGTCGCTTTGCTGGCTCCGACAGGTGTGCCCTCACCGACCCACGTCTGTTCGAGCGAATCGGTTGATTCCGGCTGTACGTAATCATCCTCGGTCGGTACTGTTTGTCCGGTACTCCGGGTGAACGTCTCCTGCCCTTCTGATTCTGCTCGGAGGAAATCGCTGACTGCCTCTGCTTCCTCAACAGATTCAACAGTCGTCGTTTCCTGTGGGGTATGAACCACAGCTAAATCCTCGACGATGAACGGCATTGCTTCGATACTCGTCGAGATAGGCTCGACGTGGGAGGTCAGTTTCCACTCGGGGATCGCCTCTTCGAGAAGTGCAAACGGTACCTCCAAGTACGCTTCGAGTTGTTCCGCCAGCGGTCGGTCATACAGCGCAGTAAAGTCGAGATCAACCTTCGATTCGATAGCTCGACGTTCGTGCAGATCGACCTCGTAGTATCCCTCTGTCCGCGTGATACAGTCGAGGAAGAACGTTTGTTTGAGTACGCGTTCGACTTCTCTCTCGAATCCACGGGTCGTCTCAAGCGAGTGCTCGAACCCCGTCTCAGTAACGATACACGGGCTATCACCTTCAACCACTTTGGCTCCGAGGTAGTACGCGAGTGGAGCAGCGACATAGATAGCCTGATGCGTCGCTGGAATCTCAATTCGAATTCCGGTGTCGGGAACTTCCAGGCCCGCAGGGATATCGAGAGACTCACCGAGTTCGATAGTCGGCGGATGGCCGCGAAGTGACGGGTACGACCGTTCGCAACTCGTTGTCTTTAGGGCAGACCCGAACGTGGAGATGGCCGCCATCATGTCTTCCGGGTCGGACGTCGTGGTGACGGTCGCCGCGGGCTTCTCGTGATGAGATCGGGCACCCAACAGTATCTCCGTCTCCTCGGCGAACTCGAGTCGAGTACGTTCCGTATCTGATGCAACTGTGAACGGATCGTTTACTCGGAGATAGAGTTTGATCGGTGCACCGAGTTCGATACTGTAGACTCCAGCCCCGAACTCCTCGTAGGCGAAGTGCTCTGCCTCGGCAAGCATCTCACCCGTCTGATCACGTACGTAGACCGGGACGACCGTTGGCAGAGTGAGCGTTCCCGTGGTAATGGAGATGCCCTTGTCCGCAGGAAAGAGAAAGTTGTCTGCACCGACTGGTGTCGGAGTGACTGGGCAAGAGGTTTGAACCGAGTACCGCTGTCGTTCGATCGAGTCGATGATAGTGATACCGGTACCGTCCGAATCGGCATCAAAGGAGAGTGCTCCGTTGAATGCCGACGCCGTCTGCGGATTATATCGCTGATTTCAGGGGAATTGGACGCTGTCTTGCGATATGGGGCGTCTCAAGACCCTCGCACAAACGTTTCGAGACTTTGCCACGAACCACGTAGAAGAACCAGACGTACCCGCCGCGCCGGACGGCGCGGACGGGTACGCTAACTCCACGAAAATCGCGCTGCTTCTGCTTAAAGAGGAAATCAACAAACCACTCCGGAAGCTCGAAGATTACCTGAACGAGATGCCGGGAATCCTCAATGTGTTCGGCCTTGAGAAATCTCCTGATTACTCGTCGTTCAGCGTTTGGGACGGTGAATTTCCGATGAAAGAGTTGCGCCGCCTGCTCCGCCAGTCAGCGGAGCAGGCGGGGCTTTCGGGCACTGCGTCGATTGATGCCAGTGGCTTCCAACGAGATCAAGCCAGCTCACACTACCGAAATCGAGTCGGTTACTCGTTCAATGCGATGAAGACGACGCTGCTCGTTGATACGGACTCACTTGCCATCATGGACGCTCATTTCACGACGAAGAAAGCCTATGACGGCCATATCGGACTGCAGGTCTTTCGGCGCAACGCCGAAGACCTGCAGGAGTTGCTGGCTGACAAGATGTACTCGTGGAGCGATCTCCGTGAAGCCTGCCGTGACGCGTCAACGCGACCAGTGATCAAACACTGTGAGCAAAACGCACTGAAGAAAGCTCACAACGCCAGAATTGACGACGACGTCTACAACCAGCGGTCGATGAGTGAGACAGTGTTTGCGATGCTGAAGGACGACGGCGACGAGATCCGCTCCCGGAGCTGGCATGGCCAGTTCCGGGAGCTCACGCGCAAGTGCATCGTACATAACCTAACGCAGGCGGCGAGTTAGGGCTCGCCGCCTGCTCCCTTTCTCCGGACGTATCCGGGAGAGGCATCGCCATCGTCCACCTCATCCTTCGTGCGGTATCCTGTGAAACTGATGTTTTGATCACTGCGTAAAGCCGCTAAAATTGAATCGTCCGATCTTAGAATCCGCAGAGAGAGCGTAGCTACCCGTGAAAAATCTAATGTCATAATACTGATTCTGTCGCTGTCTTGCGTTCAACAGAGCAAAGGAGAGTGTACCAACCGAATCCTCGCTGGTTGACTCGACTCGTTCGCTACCCAGACTGTTCATTACAGTAGGCGTCTCTCAGAGTAGTAGCAAAAAACTATCGGGTTCTTAAACAAAAGCCTCCAAACATAAACGAACGACAAGTGCGGGGATTGCAGTTGTCTTCCTACGAGCCGGGCGGAGTAAGCCATCCAGACGTAATATCTGCTTCACGAAGATGCCACCGCTGTTCTGGCTGACCGTCCGCGATTTGGAGTTCGACCGTCGCGTCGAAGAGGGGAGCGAACTGCTTGACGTGCTTCGAGTCGTATTCGACCGGGAAGTGGAAGTGCGCCATCCCCCGGACGCTCTGAATGCGGCCAATCAGGATGTGAAGAAACTGAAGGACTTTCTGCTGGTCGTACTCCGCTGACAGTGCCGTGAGAGAGTCGAAGCAGACACGAAGTTCCGAGGGGGAAAGCTCGCCAGCAATCTCCTCGAACGCCTCAATCTCTCGGGAGATAGCGATGCCGAGTTCTGCGAGTTTGTCACTCTCGACGTGACTCGGGTCAACCCCTTCGTACGGTAGTTGCGGAGGCCGAACTGGCGAGGCCGTGGTGGCACTCCGTGATTTAGCTGTCCACGTGACGAGTTTGGTGGTCTCAGGGTGTAATCGGTCGGGTGAGGTGGAGAGTCGTTCACTGATATCCGGTAAGTCCGGAGACGTCGAGACGAAGAGCCGACGCCGGTCCTGTACCGTCTCATCACCGAGCATCCAGTGACAGGCTTTCACCGCCGCCGCGTCGGGAACGTCGCCAACGACGAGGAGAGACGAACCGTATTCCTTCAGTTCCTGAAGTTCTCTGACGAACGTCTCCCGGTTGGTGTCCGAAAGTCCAGTATCAGCTTCCTGAGACACCATTACCCCACTCTATTTAGACAGTATAAATGAATGTTTTGATTAAGATTAGCGGCAAGCGAGGTGATGGACTAAACGACGGCCTGGGAGAGTACCACGGTCGGTCGAGGCGAGAGGAACTGCATCGAGAATTAGAAGCGCTCGGCCAGACTAACACCGAGGACGGCCAATTCTCCCCCTGCCTCAATGAGCTAGTCGAGCGAGGCCTCGTTACCAAGACTGACCACCCGGACGACGCACGCGGGTTTACGTGCGACCTCACTGACGAGGGCAAAACCGTACTCACGCAGTTGTTCGTGGGGAACGCCATCTCGCTCGACATCGACTTTCCCGAGTCCTACTTGCCTGCCGAGCCGCCGCGCCCCGGAAGACGAGGTGTCCGGATAACGGGGTGGTCGGACCCAAACACGACCCGAGAGGGACGTATCTCTAGCCTAAACTAGCACGGTCGGCCCCGAACTGGATCCGTCACGACGTGTAGACCACCCCTGTGGGTGGCTCCTCGTGGCGGTGACATCGTACGCTTACTCGTACGTCTATCAGTTCCAGCGGTGTCCAGCGGTAGACACGGACGGGGTGAGCTGGGAGGGCTACCGCCAACAGCGTTTGTGGTCGGGGAACGTACACGAGGAGGATTCTTTTATCGCAGTTGTGCTATTCAGGGAAGAGAAAATTATTACGAGGGCAATTCTGACGGTCATCCGAGTAAGAACCCGGGAAGGAAGACGGTAGCGATGAGGCTACACAGGTACACAAGTATCGCCGTGAGACGAAGTACACCGGCTGTCTGTCGCTGGCTCTCCGGCCGTGATTCGGCGATGCCCTGCAGCGTGAATCCGACCCCCATTATGAGTAGAAAAAAGCTTGAATCCTCGCTAGTGAGAATCCATACGAGATATACGTACTGGCTCAGCAAGACGAGTGCTAGACCAAAATAGACGAGCGACACGGGACGGCCGTCCGGCTCACTGAACACGCGTTTCTTTATTGTAGCGCGCATGACATTCAAGTATCCGTTCAATCTGTAAGTCATTTTCTTTCTAGTTTACCCTGCGTGGTCCGTTGATCGACTGTCGGCCATTTCAGCAACTTGGTCGAAGTGGTTTGTTTCCTCGTCTACGAATCTCCCAAGATCGTCACCTGCATAGAGGATGAAGTCGAATTCCCGACCCCGTTCTTCGAAGTGTTCGATAAGGCGGTAGAGTTCCTCGACCTCTTGAACCCGCCAATCTAAAAGCGTTAGGAGATCCATTTCGATGACTACGAGATGTATTCTCTTAGCAATAATGTTTGTTGATAGGTACGGCCAGCTCCCAAGTTCTATTCGGGAATTTTCTGGCTCTGTTGAAACCCTCCGGATTTGAGAGGTTACTGATGCTGAAGACAGTGCTTGTATGCAGCACGGAGTTCCTGCGTGTTTCAGCTGAAGAGAACTGATCCAAACTTTGTCTGAAGGTATGAACGTAGTATCCGACTAAAACGGAACGATCTGAGCACTGATTCTTATCCTGGAGTAGTTTAATGGAAATCACGAGAGATAGGGTTAAGCATGGGTGAGGATATCCTGGAGTTGGATACGGAGCGGATAGAGAACTTTATCGACCGGTATCTGGAGCTCGATCGCCGAACCCAACAGCCGTATGGCGTATTTTCATTTCTATCCGGGCGACGGGAGAAAAAGTATCAACAGACGCTCAAGTACTTCTTAGATCCGCACAAGCCCCACGGCTTCGGGTACACGCTCCTGGAAGTGTTCTTAGAGGTTGTTGGTACCCCCAAGTTGAACGTCGCCCAACACGTCGAACTCGAGGAAGAGGTTCACATCGCAGACGATAGTTCGGAAAGCCGTATCGACCTCGTTATCTGTAGTGGGCAAGCCCTGGACGACCACCCAGACTGGGCGGTATTTCTGGAGTTGAAAGTCGGCGCCGACGAGAACGAGAATCAGACACCAACATACGCCGCAGCAGACAGTTGGCAATTTACGTGGTTCGACACTACCGAAATCACGGTTGACGAACTCGACGAGGCAACCTACGTCTACGTGAAGAAAGCGGCGGCAGAACCCCCTGAAGACGACGAATTTGACGCGGTTGATTGGGCGGCGATCGCAGAAACGTTCGACCACCGACTCCAGGGCTCGCTGTTCCAGTACCCGAACCGGAGTGTCATCCAGTTCACTGATTTCATCCAATCGTTACAGGAGACCGAGAACATGGACTCACCACCTGAAGAAGACGAACTCACCGAACGTCTCAAACTATACTTCGAATACGACGACGTCATCCACCAAGTGGAACAAGCGCACAGGCAATTCGAGAACGATTTTGACGACGTCAGCAACTACCTCACCGCTCGGTGGGCGGATAAAATCCGGGACCAGTTCGATATGGCGGGGTCTAGGTGGAAGATTCGGTCGAACGACAGCTCGAAGTGGCAGGGGTTGATGCCGGAGTACTGGGATCAGGACCCGTTTGGCTGGGACAGTACAATCGCACTGTACTTCCGGATTCCACCGACGACTGAGCACCTTCGAAGTCAGAAACTCTCGTTCCGGCTGCGGCTGCCACCGCAACGCAAAGTCCACAAGCAGACCTTCGAAGGGGACGGTTCGTTCAATGCCGTGTTCACCGAGAAGTGTACGGAAGAATACGGGGATGAGATCCGTGCGGAACTAGAGAAACTGGACGTCGACGAGATTCAACTCGGGAGGGCGTCCGCGCTCTTCATTAAGAACTATGACCTCGATCCAGAGAACCTGGTTTCGTCATATTTCGCCCAGGTTACTACTGCGGTCGACGAGTTTTGTAGTGAGAATTCACAGCTGCTGAAACTAATGAACTCGGTTTTTGAAGCATCGTACGAGGACGTGTTCGGTAAACCGCCGACTGGTGAGTTCTCAGGTCCCCTGTCGAAACGGGAGTAACCAACAGGTCGTTCTTTGGGAGTGGCAAATTGCCGGTCAGCAAACCTGGCGCCCCAGCCACTACACCCCGAAGGAAGTCCCGGCGATTGAATATAATTCGAATAGGAAGTATACCGTCTCGATCACGACCGATTGCTACTGTTCTCTGCTCGATCTTGACGCGTGCTGAATAGACAACGTGTATTCAGCACCACTGCTGAAATCTATTACTGGTTGAGGGTTTCAACAAGGCCGTTGTCGTTCGTGCAGGTTGGAACAGTGGCAGTGAGAGTCAAATCCAGTAAAAGATGTCGGCCACGTGTTGGGATCGCTGATAGAGGGAGAAGCTGTCAATGAGCAGTCTCAACGCACTCGAGTTGGAGAGTACTTCGAGCGTATTCGATAAATAGAATATGCAAGGTTAAGTTATAGAGTTTGAATTCTGTAATATGAAATTTACTCGTGGTAGCTGTCAGTTGTTTCGTGGGGGTGGTCAGGAAACCGCGCGAGTGTTTGCACAGCGTCTTGAGGAATTGAAGCAGACAGGGTGCAGTATTCTTGTCACTGGAACAGTGGACGCAGCGGGGTTTGCCGAACAGTTGTCGCTGTCGCTCGGAAATCAGACGTGCAAGCAGGTGGTGGTGTCGCCGTATCAGCTTTCAACTCCCGACCAACTGCTGCCTGCAGGTATCTCGCCAGCTATGGACTCGGTTCGCGTGGTAACTGGTGAGCAAGCGCGGAGTACTGCATCGGCAGGACGTGCTGGTGGTGCGGACGACCTCGCGACGCTACGGGAGGGTGTTCTCGACGCGATTACCGACTTGAGTGACGAGTTCGAGTTAGGGGATAACGATCTTCGGGTTGGGGTGCAGTCGCTCGGCCAGTTTTGTGACTGGGCGGACGGGCGTGGTGTGCGGCGGTTTGTGCAGGCGGTCTCGAAGTACGTCGGTCTTGTGAATGGGACGTTGTACTGCCAGTTTCGGGGTGACAGCACGCGCGCTAGCGAACTGCTTGATGTCGGACTGTTTGATGCACATATCGAGTTGCGGTCACAGCAAGAGTGTGTCGAGCAACGGTGGCATCTTCCCGATGAGGATATCACGACGAAGTGGGTGTCGTTGTAGGTATGGAGCCGACGATGACGGCGTTGGACGACAGGCCGGGCGTTCGAGTTGTCGATCCGATTGAGAGCGCACAGTTTGATCTGTGGACGGCGTCGCCAGTGAAGCCGGTGTCAGTCTCACCGGACGTGTTCCGGTTTCCGGTTGGGAATGCAGTCGAAATGTCGACGAGTCGGGTGGTGGTGCCGGAGTTGACGAGTATCTACCTGCATGGCGAGGATGGGTTGGCAGAGACGTTCGACCCGTCGGATGGACGACTTCGGGTTGAGGGGGCGCGGACGCTCGAAATCAATAGCGCGCCGACAAAGCTCTATCTGCGGGTTGGGTGTCCGCTGGTGGTTACGCGAGAGGATTCGCGGGTGGTGGTTCAGTTTGACGGGGTGGTTGCTGTACAGGTAGGGGTGCGGTCGTTGCATGACCAGCCAGCGGGAACGATTACGACGCCAGAGCGTCCGGAGGATGTGATGCGGGCGGTGTCGTTGTTGGGGTCGGCGTTGAAGACGACATCGCCGGAGCGGTCGTTTCCGACGTTGCGTGGGCACCCGCCATTGATTGAGACGGGAGACGTGTTTGCGGTGCCGGACGGCATCGAACGGCCGGAGACAGGGATTCGGGTGGAGGTCCCTGCCGAATACGAGTACGTGTATCCGGCAGTATCGCTGGCGTATTATCTCGGCGCGGAGGTCGTGCCGGGCACCCACCCACAACTGGTGACGGAGAATGGGTTCACGTATGATTTAGAGGGAGGTGTAGGGTACGAACGGAAGGTTGGGCGTGTCCTCCGGCAGGTGTTCGTATTGGACTGTGTGGTGCGGACGGAGGGCTACTACCAGATTGCGTTGCATGAACGCCACCGACTGGAGGAGCGGTTGGACGTGGATGTTGGCTGGCTCTACGAGCTGCCGCTGGCAGTGCGGCTTGAACAGTATCTCGACGTGCCGTATGACGCGGTCGCGGATGTGATTCCGGCGTGGCCGTTAACTGTCGATGTCGATCCGTCTATATCGAGTCTCGACGCGATGCCGTTTCTCGCTAACGAGTTAGCCGTTGTCCGGACGACTCCTGACCAGTCGGGGTCAGCGACGCCGACACCGGACGTGATTACGGGCTTCCAACGCACCGACTCCAACGCTGGTTCGGGGTCAGAGGAGGTGTCGAGTCGGTTTGTGACGCCGGAGCCGGTGTCGTTCGACACGGTTGGTCGGGCATGGGTCGGAGATGGGGTGCCGGTTGGCGTGAACAAACTCACGTCTGGGTCGCTCCACCGCAGTCTCGACGTTGACCCAGACCCGTCGCCGATCCAGATTTACGTCGTCTGCAACGACCCCGCGATGCAGGCCGAGCGCGCTGTCTCGGAGTACTACCAGTTGAACGAACGCCACCAATTCGACATCACCGTCCACACCGATGTTGAAACGGGAGAGTTACGAGCATTGCTCGACCAGGATGCGGACTTCCTCCACTACATCGGCCACGTCACCGACGACGGTATTGTTTGTCCAGACGGCCACCTTGACACAGAGGTGCTTTCGAATGTTTCGGTGAAAGCATTCCTCTTGAACGCGTGCGACTCCCACGAGCAAGGCCTCCACCTCGTCGAGGCCGGAAGCCTCGGCGGAATCATCACACTCTCCGACGTCGCCGACACCGTCGCCACACGCGCAGGCACCCAACTCGCCCGCCTCCTCGCCGCAGGCCACACCCTCCACACCAGCACCACCGTCCTCCAAACCCACCTCCTCTCCGGCACCAACTGGCTCACCATCGGCAACGCCACCCTCTCACTCTGCCACTGCGAAGGTGGCACCCCACTCCATTTGCGCATCACAAACATCGACAACGACGTATTCAAAACGGAAGTAAACGCGTTCGCAACACCAAGCCACGGACTCGGATCAGCCTACAAATCACGCATTGACCCAGAAACGCACTACGTCGCAAGTGGCGAACTGGATACCTTTGATCTCTCAGAATCTACACTGGACGAAATCTTGGATGGAAATCTGGCGGCGGTCGATTGCAACGGAGAACGATATTGGAGCGACGAAATTTCAGCGTCTGATTTGATTTAGGGGCCGGGGTGTGCCTCTCCTAGTGGGCTGATGTCGGTGGCCAGCAGGAATTGCCCTGCCAGAAGGAACGCTGTGAATACTGTACTGGTTACCTTTGGGTGGTTCCGTCCGAGGGTGGCTAGTTTCGATTGCATTGCAGGCGGAGTATACTCACCTACTGTAATACTATTAATGCATGAAATATGGAATTTGACAGCAGTTGGTGACCACCTTCACCGAATTACCCAAATCTACTCGGTGCGTCTGGAACGGTGCGGGTACGTCCGCTCCGAGAAGGTCGCAGACCGCTTCAACCCTACTCGGGTGCGTCTGGAACGAGGTGAATCCGCTTTCCTTCTGAGTTGTAGTCGTCGACGTCGATAGCGTCCGAGGAGTCTTCGATTGGCTGGACGCGGTCGCCTCGCATATACTGACGGTCTCAACGTGACGGTCTCCGTTGACCTTGGACCATAGCCGAGACAGTTGCGGCAGGAGATTATCGAGTTGAGCGAGAGCGTGATGATGTGAGAAGACTGCGTAGTTACAGCGGAGCTATCTAAAAAGACGGAGAAGGGGAGAATTGCAGTAAGGGCATACAGACGGATTGTTGAGGACGACGTAAAATCTCTGTCTCTGAGTTTGGAACGAGGGAATCGATTCTCAAACACCCTGATCTCGGAAGCGGAGTAGTTCGATATCTATTGGAAGGTCCTCGAAATCATCGTCTGCTCCAGCGACGAGCGTTGCATCCCGTTCGTGGGCCAGCGCAACCGCGTGAGCGTCGGCGAGCGAGATATGACCATCGGCCTTCAGTTCGCCAGCGAGCCGCCAGTCCGCCCGCTCGATGCCTAGGCCACGACGCTCGAGGGCACGGAGGTCTCGGTCGGCCGCAAGGAGCGATGCGTCAGTCGGCGTATCGTCGTCAGTTCCCTCGAAACGGGCGACGAGATAGAATACTTCACTGGCGTTCGCCTCGGCGAGATAGCCCTCGGCGGCGGTCTCGAAGACGTCGGCCAGCAGGTCAGCGACGATCTCGTGGCCGGGTTCGTCATAGAGAAATGCGATGAGGGCTTCGGTGTCGAAGACGTACGCGTCGGTCATTCGTCACCGTTCTCGTCAGCAGACGGTCGGAGGCGCTCCGCGCGCTCCTCCTCGCGACGTTGCTCATCGTCCTTCAACTCGCGCACCTTCTCAGCACCTCGCCCGCTTCGTGGTCGCCAGCGTGGATACCGTGGAGTTCATCAAGCGAGGGGATAGGCTCAATGACGATGCAGTCGCCTTCCTCGTAGACGAACACCTCACCGGGCGTCTCGATACCGAACTTCTCCCGGAGGGCTTTCGGAATCGTCGCTTGGCCCTTCTGGGAGACACGTACGATTTCAGGGTTCCGAGTGTTACTTGTCATTCTTAGTTGTACATAGGGTTTCCAGTATTACTAAAGGTGTCGGCGAGAGCATAGCAAACAAACATTTGTACAGAAGTCTCGAATCACGCTCCCATCGCTCCGCTCAAAAATCAGACGCTGAAGAAAAACAGAATACTATTCACCAATAGATTCCGATAACGTTCACTTCTAAGTGCGCCGTGAAGTCCCGTTCTGAATAGTCAGTAGACTGTGGCTGAGAGGTTTGGTTTTGATGGAATTCCGACCGTAGAGAAGAAGGATTATCCGAGAAAAAATTCTCAGACAAAACCTCCGTAAATGCTTTATACGTCTCTTTCAGGAGTTCAACCTCCTGCTCAAATGCGACTATCGCTTCTGGTGAGTACGCATTGATTGCCCTATCTACGACTTCATCTACTTGGTCATCATTGACAGAGGTATTGGCTTTCTCAACAAGGAACTCCACGAAATTCTGAACTTTCTGCTCGTCAACTTCCGATGTCTTACTCGACGCCTCAACACTTGCTTCAAAGGCATCTATTGCCGCCTGCAACCGACCTTCAAGTTCTGTATTGTATTCTTCAGCAAGATCGTCCGAAATACTCTCTAACACCCGAACCAGCTTCATCGGATACCAATTGGACTGGACAGCTTCAACGCGACAGAATACCCGGAACTGCTTACTGGATGCCAATGTCTGGATGGGCTCAGTCCATAACTCTGTTTCATCAAGTAACGTCACAATATTGAATGTATCTCCCTCAGAATCCCTGCGAATATTTCCACCGTCGTCCAACGAGAGGCCATCAACTTCAATCTCAACAGGAATCTTGTCACCAAGGCTTTCTTCAATGACTTGTAAGTCTTCCTGAGCTATGATACTTTCCTCGGGAGCAGCAGTGTTGATGTACTCGATAGCTCGGTACACTCTGTACAAGGGGTGAAGTCGGATAATCCCGCGAATTTCTAGAACAGCCCCACGATTTAACTCCGATAGCCCAAGGCTATTCTGTAAGTCATATGTATTGTCTTGAGCAAGCGAAATCTTTGGCACAATCTTCTCATGTTCGTAGAGACGTGTGAACTTCGACTGAATTAAATCAAACGAGTACACGTTCTCTGTCTCAGTACTCTCCTTTGAGATGCGTTTCGTCCCTGCACTAACGTTTACAGGCCTAGCACCTGCGCCAGCGTTTGCATTGTGTTTGCTCGTGTTGACGTTGCTCTCACGGTTTGTCTGTTCGGCTGCAACTCGCCCAGAATCCGTCGACGCCAGGAGGCTTCGAACACTTCGTTGATCAATATAGACGAATTCACGAAGTTGCGGGAACTGATGGCCATCTTCGCTTGAAGGGTCGCCCGATGCTTGTCCGAACCACCATTGTCGCCAATAGTTCCGGAGTCCAGAGAGATTCATGTTTGTGCCTCCGCTCGGCGGGCTACACTTATGCTAAAGTGTTCCATTCGGACGGTATCTGTTCCGTCTCGAAGTGCTAGATATTTTGCTTGCTTGACGACAGCAGCCAAATCAGCACCCGAGAAGTCATCAGTTTTCTTAGCGATATCAGAGATATTTACGTCATCAGAGATAGGTGTCTCATTGAGGCTAATCTGGAGGATATCTTTACGGGCTTCCAATTCAGGTTTAGAGAACTTCAGCTGAGTATCGAACCGTCCAGGGCGAAGTATTGCTTGGTCAATCTCATCGACGAGATTGGTTGCACCGATAACAATGATATCACCGCGTTCGTCGAATCCGTCTAGTTCGGAGAGCAATTGGGCGACTATTCGACGCTCAGTCTCGTCCGCCTGTCCGCGGGATGGAGCCATGCTATCAAGTTCATCAAAGAAAATAATACTCACGTTCCCAGTATCGTCTGCAGCTTGCTCGGCTTCCTGAAACACATCCCGGATTTGGCGTTCGGTCTCACCGTAGTACTTACTAACAAGTTCTGGACCGTCAACGATAAAGAGATCACCGTCAACATGGTTAGTTACCGCCTTTGCAGTTCGAGTTTTCCCCGTTCCCGCAGGTCCATGAAAGAGTAGCCCTTGAGAGAGCGTGATATTAAGAGTATTCCGTAGCCCGTCGTTTTCGTCGGAAAGCGGCCGAATAACCTGTTCTCTGAGTGTACGCTTGACATGGTCAAGACCACCGAGATCGTCTAACGTAACGGTAATGTCACCGTCATATCGCCATTCATAGTCGTCAGTGTCAGTATCTGATTCAGAAGTAAGATCGTCTATATTAGGTGGGCTGGGTGAAAGGGTGTCATGATACGTCCATGCGCCAGTGACGGCTATCGTTTCGCCCTCGTTGACGTCTTCAGGAACACGGGTTACCGTTGAGAGGCCTTGATTATGTCGAACGATAGCTATTCCATCAAATGTATCCTCAACGACAGCTGCGATGTTACCAGAAGAAAATCCGTTTCGAGAATCTATATCGATAGCGCGGTCATCACCGGTTTGTTGCGCTTCTATCTCAACGACATCGCCCAGTTGAACCGAGTCGTATTCTGATTCGTGAGGGACGAAATTCGCCACTCGCACTTCGCTACCCATCCGCCTTACTACGAGAAGCTCTGTATCGGAAAGGCGTTCAATGACCAGTCCTGCATAGTCGTCGGGCATTTGATGGCTTTTCACACCCTTGTATATAAAAACCTTCCAAGCGGAGATAGCTTCCTTCAAAGAGTTCCAACATTACTATTCAATCTCAATCGCCGATTGATTTTCTGCTTTTCCACCGTCGACCATTAGAGAAGGCACGACAGAAGCGACCCCCATCCAGCAGTTGGATGGGCCGCGCGCTCGACGAAACACGCTCTGAACCCAAATTTGAAAAAATAAGCGATACAGGAACCAACGACACCGAGTCCGTTGGCTCAGAACCGTGTATAAACTGGATGGGACCGCCCAGAACCCACGGGCACGTGCCGATGATGTGGCCTCAGCCCTACTCGGGTGCGTCTGGAACTCGACAGTACCTACCAGTTCGTCGTCCGGCGCGTGCTTCAACCCTACTCGGGTACGTCTGGAACGATGTATTGGGTGTACTTGTTCGGTTGGGGTGTTTCCTTACTGAGTGGAGGGACTGCGCGCTATGGTTTTGCAACGCCGTAGAAGTCTTCGATGGCGGTTTCGGTGTCGTTCTCGAGGGCGTTGAGTCGGTCGTGATGGAGGTTTCGCCATTCTTGACCGACCCGAGCAAGCTCCGAGTCGGCTAATTGGTAGCCGTCGATGCGGCCGAGGGAAACGCGGTCAAGGATGCCGAGATCAACGAGGAAGTCTTTGTGTTGATGGACGGTTGACTCGTCGAGGTCGGACTCAGTGGCGAGTTCTCGGACGTTGAACGCTTGGTCGGGATGGGCGAGCGCGGTCTCAACGATTCTGAGTCGTGCTGGATGGCCGTAGGTCTTCGTTAGCGGGCCAGCGTCACCAGTCATATCCGTTTCTGGTCACTCACCGCGACTAAACCTTGGGTTCTCCTACCGAGGGTCGAAGAGACTGCTGGAGTTGGAGATAGCGTCGGTAGCGGCCACCTCGGGGACGAGTACAGGCGAGAGCCATTGTTCACTACCAAAAGTGGACGGGCATACAAATCCCTCATCCAAAGGCACGTCAGGCGGTCCAGTCGGAGACGGGAAACTCGTCAAACCGCTCGTCGTTCGAGTCCGGAAGCACGTACTGCTCCCACTCGTGGACGTCCGGGTCGCCGTAGTCGCCGATGTCCGGGTGTCGAGGAACGTCGTCGTAGTCGGCGAGTTGCTCGCGGATGATTCGGCGGGCGCGTTGACCCGCCTCGGTGTCACCCCCGAGTCCGTCGAACACCCACCTCGGCTGCACCGTGAGTTCGAGACCGTGGGGCGTGTACCTGCTGTGACGACGCTCGTAGGCTGGCGTGCGGGCCACCACGAACATCGGTTCGCCAGCGTAACAGAACTCCCATTTGGTGTCGGTGGGGTCGCTCGGTACGTCCTCGGGCCACGGCTCCGGGTCGTGACGGTGGAGGTACGCGAGAAGCTCCCAAACCTCGTCTCGGTACTCCGCGACCGAGTGTTCTTCCTCCTGCGGTTCGAAGAAGATGGCAGCGCGGTGACGTCGGCGATGTCCGGCGCTTCGTCGAGGTAGTCCGCGAGTCCGTCGGCGACCGTTTTCTTCCCGGCCTCCGTGGTCGCGGCGGGCGCGAACAGGTACCGGAGGTCGCCTTCTTGGTGGGCGTCGACTGCGAAGTAGCAGGGATACGGCATCTCCTCGTCGGTCATCGTCTCGTGAAACGCGCGGTAGCGGTGGGTCTTCCACTCCGCGAGTCCGTCGTCGATGGCGGACTCGATCTGAAATTTCGTCTGAAGACTGCTCACAACCGTACTAGAGTAGGCGACTGATTAAACTCCCTGCCCGTCGAACCGGGCCGCGAGGACGATGGCTTACGGCCGGTCGTCGTGGACGGAAGCGAGGTCGACAACGGTTCCGTCGGGGGTTCGTAGGTCGATGGGCGTGAGCGTGGTTCCGCTGGCGACGCCCTTCGCCGAACACGCCGAGACCGCGACTATCGCGTCCCGCTCTGCTTGGAACGTCACCGCGTCGCCAGCCTCGGCGGGACTCTCGCGCACGTCGAAATACACTTGATCGGTGACCGTCGAGTGCTGGAAGAGGTTCATCGTATCGGGGACCGATGTGTCGAGGCCGTAGGCGTCGAGCGCCAGCGAGAGGTTTTCCCGACAGCCGCCGGGTTCGTTCTGATACCCCTCGCTGGTCGGGCGGTCGGTGAGCATCCAGTCGGTGCAGGGGCCGAACATGATGTCGTGGACGCCGCAGTCGTCTTCGGTGATGGTAAGCAACTTCTCGCCCGCCGTCGTGTAGAGCGCGTCTCCGGTCGAGATGCGGAGTTTACCGTTGCAGTCGCGGGTGTACGACTGGGCGAACCTCTCCGCGGGGTCGTCGCGGACGAACGCCACGAGGTCGGCGACCTGTCGCGATTCCGGCGTGACGACCTCAAACGTCTCCCCGGCGGTGACCCCGAACGCACTCCCGCTCTTCGGTGGGATTCGATGGGTCTCCACGAATGAGCCGACGGTCGCCTGAGTGAAAAATCACCGCCCGCCGGTCGCGTCGGTCGTTCATCCTAAGCCGCATATTTGTACACACGCCCACTCGGAATCCTAGTTCTTTTCGACCTGCTGGAACAGGATGAGTATTTAAAGAAGGGTCGAAGATCCGACTCAATCAGGCCGGTCGGCGGGTCAGTTCGCACTCAGTCGAGACCATTGTACACACAGGGGTTCGCAAGACGTGTGCAATTCTCGGCAAGCGCTGGCGTTGACGCCTGACCAAGTGGTTACACCGAACCATGGTTTCACTGACTGCATTGGACGGGACTATAGAAACGGATGCTCTCTTATCTCAAGCAGACTGTTCCCTTCCTGAGGCGAGCGACCCGAAATGGAAGCTGTAGATTCGCTTGCAGTTGCGGAGAATACGCTTGCCCGCATCCAGAGTGCGGGAGCATCTAAGACAGCGAGGTCGGACTCAGTGGCGAGTTCACGGACGTTGAAAGCTTGGTCGGGATGGGCGAGCGCCGTCTCAACGATTCTGAGTCGTGCTGGATGGCCGTAGGTCTTCGTCAGCGGGCCAACGTCGCCAGTCAGGTCCGTTTCTGGTCACTCTTCAGGACTAACCCTTGGGTTCTCCTATTAGTGGTCGAAGCGACTAGCGGAGTCGGGGATAGCGTCGTTAATCGTGTCGGTGGTGGCCGCCACTTCGTAGCCGACACTCACGGGGAGTCCCACCGCATGCAGTTCGCCGAGGCAAAAATCGCGTGGCTGAACGACGGTCACGGGAAGGAGTTGCTGTCTAACCCGAGACGACCGATGAGATACTCGCCTACCTTGACCGATACGAAACTGGCAATCTACGCTGTGCGCTTGATGGTCGAGAATACCGTTATGCGATTTCGGCGGATTATGGATATTTGATGTCTGATTAGCGATCTACGTTGAAGAGGTCTTCCACATCGAATGTCTGGGAAGCTACCAATGCCGCGCCCATTTCTTTCACAACGGGATCATTGAGGGGTTCTGAGTTCTCCGCCATCGTTTTACGGATTTTCTCTTTATCCGGCTTCTGGCCAGACGGATAACCAAGTGCCCTCACGACTTTGATGCGTCCCGGTTCAGGAAAATGGTACGATGAGCCGAGGAACGAAGCCTTCGGGTACAAGTCGTCGAGAACGGCCGAGGTTACCATCGACCAGGGGGCCGCAACAGCGTCAGCCACGTCTGCATATGCAACATTTTTCGTATACAATTGATCGCTGTCATCAGAATACTCCACAAGTAGGCGTTTTACACGCTGTATAGGTTTCACGGATTCATCACCTACTATTCGAATAACCGTGTCCTCCTGAACGGCGTAGACATCCTTTGCCTCTGTAGCAGACCAAATTTCCCAATTCTTGTATTCTTCTTGCTTTGCGGCACGGGTTGCAAGTGCTTCACGGAAAGCTTGTTGCTTGAAGCGAATAACAGCGACCTCCGCTTTGGGGAAGCTACTGCCGTATGCCTTGATGTTCTCAATGTCGAAGTTAACCGCACCTTCGTCCCAGCCTCTTTTGGACGGTATGAGGACTGTACCGCCAACTTTCTCTTCATACTCGCGTATATCTGATAAATCTACAGAAACGATACTCGTTCCAAATCCACTACCGTCTTCAGAGCTTAGATTCTGAATAGACTGGAGAAATTGGTGGGAGAAGGGGGGTTGAGATTGACTCGACGAATCACCGGCGGTCGTTGAGTCTATCTGTGTATTCGATTGCGCCGTTGTCATCGAACCAGAGTCGATACTTGACTGAAGCGAAGAACAACCCGCGAGGGCCGTAAGCCCACTAGTACCAAGGGAAACCGTGAGTTTGAGGACATTCCGCCGTGAACTCCCTCCGTCTGGTACATCCATATCCGCTATAATATAACCAATCACATATCAGACTTTATGACCTATATCAGCACCAGTAAAGAGCTATCTCATTCCTTCCTTGAATTCGCTTAGGTATTCACTCACTGAGTGAAAACGACTCTGTATGATCTCGTTCTACGGCAGTTAATTATATCTGATTGATTCACCAACACGGGTCGTAAAACCACAGGAATCAATCCCAGAATTGTACACATTTTGAGTCGTGCAGATGGCCGTAGGCCTTCGTGAGCGGTCCAACGTCGCCAATCATGTCTGTTTCACTCACCGCGACTAAACCTTGAGTTCTCCCACTAACAGTCGAAGAGACCACCGGAGGCGGGGACAGCGTCGTTGATAGCGTCGGTAGCGGTCGCCTCATAGCTGACACTCGCGAGGACTTCGTTGGCTAATCCAAGCGTAAGACGCCATTTTGATCTTCCAAAAAACTTCTTTCACAACCGTCTACCTTATAAAAATAAATTGTAATTATTTATATTATAATATATATTATATAATATACTCTATAACACCAACTAAAATGTAAACTAATAAAAATAATGGCCATAGGCCGATATATACTGCTCCTAAAGGTTCACCGAGACCGGAACCAAGTTCTGCACGTAACATTAGTAAGAAAGCTAACAGGAGGAAAATAACAGGCGAAATAAGGCCGAATAAGGAGAATAAGAATGTGGGAACTATCCCAGTAGCTATCATTCCAATACCAATCCAAATCTTAACTTTAGTACTGACATTGGAATCATACTCAAATAAAATAAATAATAATAATATAAGTAGCAGGTGGATTAAACCGGCCAAAAACGGGTAGTAAATCACATTTTGATGAAGTCCGTTGAAGGCCACATTAATTTTCAATCATAACGGGCATCCCATCAAAATAGCTCGGCCCTCTTGAATTACCAACCTTAACTAGCTGAGTGTTGAAATTATACCCAGTCCATTCCTGTTTAATGAAATCTCTACCGGTACTGATTTGCCAATTTGTATTGTTGGGGTTAATGTATCCATGGTGCCACGGGTCAAAATGAATTTGACCAGCTGCACTAAAACCACTATCCACAGAATTTCCGATTTTGAATACTCGGATGTGCCACTGGTCAGTAGTTAAGTGAGCAGCAGGCGCGACTGCCTTTGGATGAGGGACTGCAGTATCTTTTTTGTCTTTACGGGGCCCCATCCCTCCATCATCATGGGCTATAATGTATCTCGAATTTGAGGGCCACGTTTTCTCCCACCCATTTCCATTCATCTTCTCAACCACATCGTCTGCCTTTCGTAGCTGACGATCATATGACCAAAACGCATTAATCTCGGACCGAAGGTGGACAAGCTCTTCCCTATTTTCAGACTCCTGCTTTGGCTCTAATCTTTTTCTCCATTCCTCCACATCAAACAACGAGGGACTTTTTCTACTGTATACAAATAGAGGTCCGCTATACGCATTGTCTTTTGGATTGTCAGACAACTCTGCTGAATGTATTATATCCTCAATTTCCCAGAACTCTTCTACGGTACCAAAAGTAGATCGATCAGTAAGGGAGGCTATCCAAAGAGATTGTAGATCTCCTGACAAAAGATCCTGTACTAACTCACTAGGTAAAATCTTTGCTTCTTCATATGATTCAATATGCTCTTCAGTTTTGCTCCAAGTATTATTAGGTATAAAATCATTATTATTCCCGCCGTCCGCTAAGAGATGATCACGCAAAATCGCACCTTCCCTCCGACCATCAATCGCCGCTTTGAGATCATTTACCGGGAGTTCGACCTTTTCTATCGGCTCAAAAGGGACTTCGTCGGTCCTACTTCCCTGATCGGGAGATATACAAGACTCATGACAAGGATTTTCCTTAGTAGTAAAAACAAGTTCACCATATTCTTCGTCAAGGGATTCGCTAATGAAAGAAGAGGCGTGCTTGAATACATCTGGGTCCTCTTTGACCTCCCAATACCAATGAATCCTCACGCCTCCAAACTCGTGTTCTTGTTCTAATTTTTCAACAGCCTCCTCTATGAGGTATACTTCCCCTTCCATAACAAGACACCTAAACACTAGCCATAACAATTAATCATTCTATATTAATTCCTTCACTTGTGGCTGGGAGTTTGTTATAGAACAATGGTAATATGAGGAAATGAAAAACAAAAGTCAACTGTAAAATTGGTATTCTTAGGGTGACTATCATAATCAGGTATTCCACTAATAATATTCCTTCTAAACCGCACAGTTTCCATCACAGGTTTTATTGACCACCAAATTAGGTCAACGTTGATCAGCATACATAAGGTATAGCATTTGTCTTGTCTCAATCCAAGATACCCCTCGGTTCAATACAAGGCAAAATTACAGAGTCAGAACAGTTAAAAATACCAAGCAGCTCCATTTCTGATGTAACGGTTCGCAGGAAGACGAATCGCGATGGGTCCAGCATCGCGGCCGAGTTCGCGGGCCTTCGTTGGCACAGGCTCCGCGAGTAGTCCAGCACCGACTAGCAACAGCTATCGCCACAGGACCATGCAACACTCCCCAGTTCCACCGCAAGAGCGTATCGCTTCCCAATCAGTCGAGCGTCAACTCACCCTCAAGGTACGCCCGGCCACGCCACGTAATCGAATAGTAGCCGGGGTCCTCCCGCTCGACCAACTCCGCATCGTGCAACTCTCGGCAGGTAACGCCGATGTGGCTAGAGTCTTTGTATCCAGCACTCTGGGTGAGACATTTCGGAGAGAGCCGCATTTTATCGGAGCGCGAAGAAGGCGGGGTGTCAAGCGCCAAGAGTTCGAGAATGGCTCGATGTGCGTCAGTCGGCCCATTCTCTTCCAAAGCCATGGAGAGACATTCTTAAGCCCAGAATTTAATTTGCGTGATTCAATTCTTCAGACACTTACTTGGGTTCCTAGGCATTTAGATGAGTGTATAGATTTAAGTTGCGTTAGTTATGAACTGAGAAACAACGGGAACGAGACGCGGATTCGACGCTCTCGGTTTGACGCATCGCAGAAACGATGCGGACCCGATGCTGGAACCATCGGGGTCCGCGGTTCGCTCCCGTACCCAGACTACGGAAGCATGTACGCATTCACCGACGCGGGACTTGAATCCCCCGCACGACGAGCGGATAGTCCGTCAATCGCACTCACCGGCGGTCAGGGAGGTGTGGCGGCGTGACGGCCGAGACAGTCTCGCTCACTGACTTGCGGGCGTTCGAGCGCGACCTGCTGTACGCTGTCTGCGCGCTCGAAGACGGTGAGCCGCCGAAAGGTCTCACTATCAAAGCGCGTCTCGACAGCGTGTACGGCGAGGACCTCAACCATAGTCGGCTCTATCAGAATCTCGACCGACTGGTCGAGCGCAACCTCATCACGAAAGGCCGGAAGGACGACCGGACCAACGAGTACGCGACGACCGACCACGCCCGACAGCTTCTCGTCGAACACGCCAAACGCCGCGCCAACGCTGTCGGGCTAACCGGAGGTGACTCCGAATGACACAACCCATTGGGTTCGGTCCGGACTTAGACGAGGCCATTCCGGAGACGTTCGATGTCTGCGAGGACTGTGGCACGCCCACCGTCCAACTCTCCTCGCACACCTGTCCTGACCCGGACACAGTCGCGGACCCGTCACGGGAGGAACTCGACCGGCGCACCGAACAAGACCCCTTCCCGGACTCCGAGACCGTCCTCATCCAGCAGGCGCGTCGAGCGACGAGTTACGCCTACCACGAAACCGACGCGAACAACCAACCGCTCTGTCCGGCGACCACCGACAACGGACTTCAGCAACTCACCCGAATCGAAGCCCAAAACAAGCGGTACGCGCCCTGCCAGTTCTGTCACCGCATCCGCCGTGCCAACGCGGACAACGGAGGTGGCCAGTGATGTTGAGCCGCCGGAGACGGATTGCGAGCGACCTGACGAGTTACAAACGCGACCTCCTCTGGGCTGTCCACCGGGCGAACCACACCGAAGAAGAGGAAACTCCCGTCGGGGCAGACGTCAAACGAGAACTCGAAGCGCTCGGCCAAACGAATACTGAGGGCGGCCAGTTCTATCCCCGTCTCAACGAACTCGTCGATAGTGGTCTCGCCACGAAGGACGACCATCCGAACGACGCTCGCGGCTTCACCGTGGAGTTGACCGAGGACGGGAAGGCCATTTTGAGTGAGTTGGTCCTGCGGACTGCCGAGTCGCTCGACATGGACGTTCCTGAGTGTGCGCTCCCTAGCTCCGACGTGCGTCCACGAACGCGAGGTGAGACCTGATGCTTGCGACGAGAGCGCTGTGGGCCACGCCACGGCGACTTCTCGGGGGTATCGACGACGGCACGACGTCCAGCAGCGCGTAGGCCGTCACTCGCACACCCCATGCCCAGCGACAAGCTCACCCCCACGCGCAGAGTCCACTCTACGTCCATCGGCCGTCCACACGTCGTCCCGAGGGTCCGAGAGTCCGGCGGCCATCGAGACCGACCGCGTCTCTCCGGGGACACGTCAGCGGACGGCGTGACTGGCTCTAGCTGCAGGGAGGTGGGTCGATGACCTATCATGTCGTCGGCTGTAGCACCTGCACCGACTACTGGCTCGCCGAAAATATCCGCGGGCAGGCCACCGCCGACTGCCCGTACTGCGGAACGACTCACGAGACAGCAAAGTTAGACAGCAAGTACGAAGGCGACGACCGCGCGGTCGCCGCGGAAGCCCGCGCACAACTGGTTGCACGAGCCGCCGACCACAACGACGCCTACCAAGACTTCAAGGACACCCACGGCCCGTACGCCGAGCAAGAACAAGAAGTCGAATCCCGATTCGACCTCGTAGAGTGGCGCACCGACTTCCTCTCCGACAAAGCAGAGAATGTCTTAGCCAAGTATTACAACCTGTTCGCCGGCGAAGCCACAGAAATTTTCGCCGAGTACCACAACCGGTACGCCGACGAAGCCACAGAGGTTTTCGCCGGATATCACGACCTGTACGCCGACGAAGCCAGAGATGCTTTCGCCGACTATCACGACCGGTACGCTGCCGAAGTTGAGCGCGTTCTCTCCGAGGACTCCGATGTGGACACAGAGTTGGACCGTGGAACCGACGGGTCGATACAGGTCAAACAGGAGACGCCGCCAGTTGACGCCGTCCCAGTCACAGTAGATAAACCAATCTCTCGGCTTTCGCGAGTCGTCATAGACAACGACTGTATTCAGCAGGCTATCCTCACCGTCCTTGAGGACCTTGCCGCAGACTACCCATCCCACGAACTCCGGACCGTCCTGGAGGAGAACGACCTCGACCTCTCCGAGACCGACCTTGCCGCGCTCGCCACCCAACTCCACAAGGGGAGTGAGCGCGCCGCACTCACGATTATCGACCGACTCCAGCACGTCGCGACCGGGCGGTCCAGTACCGACGACGCTCATATCATCCCCCGACTGCTCGCGCTCAGCAACGAGACACCAACTATCGCGGCGACGGTCACCGACGATTTCTGGGAACTGCGGGCAAGCCAGCGCCGGACTGTCGCGGACTACCTCACCGCCCTGTCCGCTGGCACGGACCTCGTTCTTGTCGGTCCCCGACTCACACTCCGCAACCTGCACGATGACCAAGGCGCACGCCTCCCCGTTAGCCGAGAAGACATCACATCCGCTGGTAGCCACCGGACCGAAACCATCGAGGCGGCACGACAAACCCTCGGCCGGGACAGTCCGGAAGAACAAGTCCTACGCTGGCTAGCGAACCACGATAGCGAGACGCTTAGCTACTCTGCGCTAGATAGCAAGCTGACCGTCTCGGATAGTCGCCGACGCCAACTCGTGGGCCATCTCCGCGACCTTGGCCTCGTTGATACCTTCGGTCCACGAACCAACAAACACGTCGAACTCCTGCCCGCGGGCCGCACGTATCTCGACTGGAGGGACGAGCAACTCGCACGCCAGCAAACCCTCGAAGAGTCCGTTAGCAACGTGTTGGATTCCTCCGACGATAGCCGTGTAACCCCGCGCACACACGACGGGGGGACGGAGGAGACCGCCGACCGAACCCGCCTGCCCCATCTCCACACCGTCCAACCGCTCCCCCGTTGGAACGCCACCGCATCTGCCGCCTCAACCCCCGAAAACGGCGTTGCCATCGTGGACTACCCTCTTGAACCACAAGCCGACCGCGGCAGTCCCCGGTGGTACTACGACTACCAACAGGACCGCCTCACTGTCGGTGCAGAATTCGACGGGCCACTCCAGTACTGGGTGTGTATTGCCCGAGCGTTAGCAAGTCCGCGGACGTTCGCCGCCGTCCTCGATGATGGCGACCGCCTCGACGAACACGACACCTTCTCAACGTTCCTTACGGACCACCGCCATATTCTCCGTGATTCGCGGTGCCTCGCACATCTCCCCGACGCGGTCGAGGACGGCGCAGACTATCTCGATGAACTCCAAACCGCAGAAGAGCAGCTCTGCGAGTTGACGCGCACCCTCGCCCTCGGCGACTTCGAAGGCTCCGAAGCCGAGTTCCGTTCGACGATCACCCGCGAAGCACTCGGCCTCGCTAGCACCATGGTCCATCTCCTTGACCTCGTTGACGTTGAGGTCGTCCGGCAGGTCCGTCTCCCCACCCAGAACTCCGGCCGAAACGACATCCTCCGAGACGACCGGCGTCAAATACTCGTCCAATCGCTCGCGACCGGCATCGCTATCCAGTCGAAATACGGTCACGCTGCCATCTACCGCCAACTGTTCGAAACCCGCGACAAGAAACGTGACGCGGCGATTACTCCGTCCGTCGACTACGACGACCCATTCGGCGAACTGATTGGGTCGGTCTGCATCGTCGGCAACCTCGGCGACAAAGAAGTCGCACTCGTCGAGGACCTCCGCAACCGTCTGCGGGCACCACAGGAACTCCACGAGGATGCGCCCGAAATCCAAGTGCGAGTGCCGGTTGTCGCGACGGACGACCTTGACCGGACGGCATTCGCAGCGGCGGTCGAACGGATGTGTGTAGCGAAAAACCTCTCCCCGACGCGGAGTGCAGTCTCAGTCCTGCGACTCTTTACTGCCACGCCGTTCGACGCCGCGGCCGCAATCTGCGGACTCGAACCCGAGAGTCGCCAACGCGATATCCGACTCGACGAAATCCGGTACGGACTCGCAGTCGTCGATGACGCCCGAATACTCCCGTGGGAAACACCGGGCGTCCAAGCCCTCGTCACGACGCTCCTGACTGCTGAGGACCCGCTGTCCGTGACCGAGATGACTGACCGAGCAAGCGTCGACCGAGCAACCTGGTACGACCACCGCGACCGTCTCGTTGCACTCGACCTCGTCCGGAAAACCAGTGCTGGAGTTCGGCTTGCGCTTCCGTTCCGGGAGAGTGGAGAGTCCGACGTCCGGCCGTGGTTCACCCGCCGCGATACGTGTCGCGACGACGTCCGGATAGCGTCTGTCGGAGGGGTTGTTCTCGAACTACTGGATGAACTCGCGCCGGATAGCGAGACAATCCAAACAGTTTCAGCGGCGCTCCAGCACCCGGTCGATATCGACGAGTTACAGGACGCATGGCCGGTCCTCGATAAGTGGCTCTCGACACTCCAAATAGCAACTGCTGAAACCACGATGGAGTCCGCGGATGACTCACCAGAAGCCATCGTGTTCGGTCGGCGGCCAGACCAGTTCAGTCTCCAAGTCGCATCCGCGAGGAGAATCCAAGGCCGGGGCAGTTATGCCTCGTCTCCCTAATCAAGGGCGAGGTCACGTAGGTCACCGTGCATCCGGAACTCCGCGGACTCTAGGAGAGTGAAGATCACGTCGACGCCGCTTCAACCTCACAAGGGTGCATCTGGAACTAGTTGCGACCCGAGAACGCCACCACTACGACCAGAGCTTCAACCCCACAAGGGTGCGTCTGGAACGCACTGATCAAGGACTACTGGATCGGCGGGACACTGCTTCAACCCCACAAGGGTGCGTCTGGAACAGGGCACTATCCTCAACATAAATCAGGATGCTGGCGAGCTTCAACCCCACAAGGGTGCGTCTGGAACGACCGGCATCGGCATCGACTTCCCGAACGATGGCGTGCTTCAACCCCACAAGGGTGCGTCTGGAACCAACCGCCTACGACTACGCAGGCACGCCCTTCGCGCTTCAACCCCACATGGGTGCGTCTGGAACTCTGGTAGGTCTCTGCGTTCTGATAGCCACCATTTTTGCTTCAACCCCACAAGGTGCGTCTGGAACGAGCGTCCGACAGCTCATGTCGGAGTAGCGGTTCGCGCTTCAACCCCACAAGGGTGCGTCTGGAACGGCGCTCGGGCTCCGGCGATTCACGGACAGCAAGGTGCTTCAACCCCACAAGGGTGCGTCTGGAACTACGCCGGGAGTGTCGGCCTCGCGTTCTACATCAGCTTCAACCCCACAAGGGTGCGTCTGGAACGAGTCGTTTTTCTGAGCCATCCTACTTGATATCTTGCTTCAACCCCACAAGGGTGCGTCTGGAACTTCGTCGGTTCGGCACCGTCGCCGTTCGGGTCCTCCCACCGGAACGTGCTTCAACCCCACAAGGGTGCGTCTGGAACCGCGGTTCGCGCCGACGACGAGCAGGCCGATCACGAGCTTCAACCCCACAAGGGTGCGTCTGGAACTGGTCGAGGGCTTCTGAGGGCGGCGTGTCGTCGGGGCTTCAACCCCACAAGGGTGCGTCTGGAACTCCCCTCGTCGTCGGCTTCGTCGCTGCTGGCAACTGCTTCAACCCCACAAGGGTGCATCTGGAACAGAATAGAATTGAGGATTAGTGAATAGGCATTTTATGCTTCAACCCCACAAGGGTGCATCTGGAACGAGGCCGCTGGGTACGACCCCCGCGAGAACAAACTGCTTCAACCCCACAAGGGTGCATCTGGAACCACGAGTCACGCGCTCCCGCCGCGGGTCGCCTTCGTCGCTTCAACCCCACAAGGGTGCATCTGGAACTCGTGGAGTGAGGCCGTGCGCGAGTGCGTGCGCCGCTTCAACCCCACAAGGGTGCATCTGGAACGCGGTGGTCGATGCGCCTTCGCTCTCGATGTGGACCGCTTCAACCCCACAAGGGTGCATCTGGAACACGGCCTCGAAGAGCTTCCGACCGGTGTCGCGCACATGCTTCAACCCCACAAGGGTGCATCTGGAACAACGTGTGAACGACCTCGGCGCGGTGCGCGAAGTCGCTTCAACCCCACAAGGGTGCATCTGGAACGGCAGTCTGTAGCGAGTGAAAATAAGTCTTGGAGCGCGCTTCAACCCCACAAGGGTGCATCTGGAACTAATACCTATCTCGACAGAGAGACCCATCTGGGGCGCTTCAACCCCACAAGGGTGCATCTGGAACCGGGTACTCTAGTCGACAAATAGACTCTCCGAATCGGCTTCAACCCCACAAGGGTGCATCTGGAACCACATCTACTCGACGTCTTGCAGGCCCGTGGAGTCGCTTCAACCCCACAAGGGTGCATCTGGAACAACGCCGCTCGGGTAGCCGAGGGACTCGCGGAGAAAGCTTCAACCCCACAAGGGTGCATCTGGAACCGGGCCCTCGTCGCAGAAGCCATCGCACTCGTAGATGCTTCAACCCCACAAGGGTGCATCTGGAACCTGCGCACGCATGGCCGCCCTCGCGCCCCCGCCCAGCTTCAACCCCACAAGGGTGCATCTGGAACACCAGCATCACCGCGACGCCGTCGAGCGACAGCGCGCTTCAACCCCACAAGGGTGCATCTGGAACCGATTCGCTCGGTCCGGCGGGCAAGGTCTCGCTCGGGCTTCAACCCCACAAGGGTGCATCTGGAACCCGAGGCCGAGACCGACGTGAGCAGTTCCACGTCGGCTTCAACCCCACAAGGGTGCATCTGGAACCGCGGTCAGTTCGCCGTCGTTGAGGTCCGACGGAGTGCTTCAACCCCACAAGGGTGCATCTGGAACCCGACGAATCCGAGATGAGCGACGAAACCACCACCGCTTCAACCCCACAAGGGTGCATCTGGAACCTGGACGTGCTGGACCGTGACCAGGACCGGCTGTTGCTTCAACCCCACAAGGGTGCATCTGGAACCGTTGATGAACCGGACGACGCCGAGGACCCCTGAGTAGCTTCAACCCCACAAGGGTGCATCTGGAACGCAGACTCATGACACGACACATCGACGAACGACCGGCGCTTCAACCCCACAAGGGTGCATCTGGAACGCCCGCGATGGTGGTGGTTAGCACCAGCAGCGGGGCGCTTCAACCCCACAAGGGTGCATCTGGAACTCTGTCTCCCGTCTGGCCCGCGTAATCGGGTCGATTACGAACGCTTCAACCCCACAAGGGTGCATCTGGAACCGTCAAATGTTCTTCCCAGAAGTCGACGCGGTCCTGAGCTTCAACCCCACAAGGGTGCATCTGGAACACCGTCCAGCCCTTGCCAGGCGACCAGACTCCGGGCTTCAACCCCACAAGGGTGCATCTGGAACCCATGAGTTCCAGTCGTCTCGCGGAATTTGGAACTGGCTTCAACCCCACAAGGGTGCATCTGGAACAAGACGGCGAGCGGAGTGATTCGGGCGAAGCGCCACGCTTCAACCCCACAAGGGTGCATCTGGAACCGCGTGTAGTTTGCTATGCTCGGAGTGGGTGAGCGGTTGCTTCAACCCCACAAGGGTGCATCTGGAACGCCCGGAGTGTGGCGGCCGTCTCGTCTACCAGAAGCTTCAACCCCACAAGGGTGCATCTGGAACAAATTCTTCGTCGCCACCTGCGCTAACCGGAACGACGCTTCAACCCCACAAGGGTGCATCTGGAACTCGGAACACCGACTTGAGGGAACGGTCGTCTACCTCGCTTCAACCCCACAAGGGTGCATCTGGAACGCGAGTACTACGACCGCGAGGGGTTCGACCTCGTGACGCTTCAACCCCACAAGGGTGCATCTGGAACAAGTTGGGAGTCTGACGGGTGTGAAAGCCTATCCGGGCTTCAACCCCACAAGGGTGCATCTGGAACCGTTATCACGTTACTGTTCTCCGGCTACCTGATTCAGCTTCAACCCCACAAGGGTGCATCTGGAACTCTCGCGTGCTTTTTCGTTATGGGCGAGACACTGGAGGCTTCAACCCCACAAGGGTGCATCTGGAACAGTTCGTGGACGACTGGTTCGGCGAGGCCTTCCGTCGCTTCAACCCCACAAGGGTGCATCTGGAACCGATCCGCGTCGGACGGTCGTGACGCGGGACCACGTGCTTCAACCCCACAAGGGTGCATCTGGAACACGGCGGCGACACTGTCGTCGCCTCTCTCAACCCAAGCTTCAACCCCACAAGGGTGCATCTGGAACAACGGCGAGCGCCCCCGCGACTTCTCGACGATGCTTCAACCCCACAAGGGTGCATCTGGAACTTCAGGGACGATTGCTGTGGGACTGAATACCATTAGCTTCAACCCCACAAGGGTGCATCTGGAACTACTTCTTTTCAGTTTCAGTGAGGGATAGAACCAGCGCTTCAACCCCACAAGGGTGCATCTGGAACTTGACCGAACGGAGGTGCGTGCCTGATGGTATCTGCTTCAACCCCACAAGGGTGCATCTGGAACTCAGTCGGGACGGCGGGACGTGGACCGACATCAAGTCGCTTCAACCCCACAAGGGTGCATCTGGAACCGACACGACGCCCGGGGCGAACACCACCAGTCAAACGCTTCAACCCCACAAGGGTGCATCTGGAACACGACCGCGCCCGGGTCGTCCGGGCTCGCGTTCGCGCTTCAACCCCACAAGGGTGCATCTGGAACGCCCGCGCCGACGGCGGCCAGTCCACGGACGATATGCTTCAACCCCACAAGGGTGCATCTGGAACGACGAAGATACTTCTCGACCGTGTCCTCGTGAAGTGGCTTCAACCCCACAAGGGTGCATCTGGAACCCGCATTCCGCCACTGCATGTGAACTGCGCCATCCGGGCTTCAACCCCACAAGGGTGCATCTGGAACACGACGACGTGGTCGCGTCGTTCCGCGAACTGCGCGAGCTTCAACCCCACAAGGGTGCATCTGGAACCATGCCGGATTTCCCGGCTTGATAGGCTCTCGTGGGCGAACACATACAAGTGTTTCCGTCGACCCTCAATTCACCCCAAACCCCCGGGGGTCGACGGAGATTAGGTAAACCGACTTCCGGGTTCGTCGGTGTCTCCGAACGTCGTGTAATCGACGATTGCTGACGACCCCGCTTCAAACACGATAACCGAATCATCTGAATCTAACTTTGTTCGGATTTCGTTTTTCATCTCGGTTATTTGTCCTTGGGTGAGATCACCATAGAAGACGGATTGCTGGAGGTGTTCGAGTCGCCGACGCAGGAGTTTTCGGTAAATCCGAGTTCGCTCTGCCGGAACGTCGTAGACGACGATCACCATCACGTTACCACCACCGCTCCGTTGGCCGATACGGTTCACCCGTCAGGATGTGTTTCTTCAAGCTATACACGTCAGTTCTGAACGAGCGTCTTGTAACTCACGTTCCGTTCAAGTCGTGGATGTTCAACCGTCCGGTCGAGCGTTTCCTCGAACGCCTCAAGAACCGCCACGCGGCCATCCTCAGTAAGCAGACACCCTTCAAGCTCGCTTTCGAAGTCTTCGATACTAATCTGCTGGCGATTGACGAGTCGGAACAAAACCCTATCTGCGAGAATCGGCTTGAAGATATCCGCGATGTCGAGCGAGAGCGTGAACCGACGCTCGCCCGGTTCATGGACGAACCCAATCGTCGGGTCGAGAGCCGTCTTCCGAATCGCCGACACGCACGTTGTGTACACCATGGAGTTCAGAAACGAGATTAAGGCGTTCGCTTCGTTCGTCGGCGGATTGTATTCTCGCTTCGTCAACTCGAAGGGGTCTCGGAGAATACGGTCGAAACACCGATAATAAATCTTCCGTGCGGTCGCTTCGAGACCGTGAAGTTCGTCGATTTCGGTTGTGTCTTCGACACGCGCTTTCTGCTCTTTGAGGCGGTCTACTGCGCTTGTGAAGTCTTCTTTCCGTCCGTCGTAGTACTGGATGTTCGCCCGCATGTTGTGAATGCTAGCGGCGATGATGTCGTGAGCGATACGGAGTCGGCGGTCGTGGTCGTCGTACGCCCGAACTTGTTCGACGACCGTGTTTCCGGAGACTTGCTCGCGCTTCGGAAGGTACGACCCCCGGTAGTAGTCTTTCCACCCGAACACGTGAACCGGAACGCCGTGTTCGTTGAGCAGGCCGAGTGCCCGCGTGTTGAAGTCGATTTGGCCGTGGAGATACAGCGTATCCACGCTCTCGACCGGGAGATATTTCGTCTCACCATCCAAGGTATCAATTCGGAGGGTGCCTTCGTTTCGAGACAACTCGCCGTCGGCGAAGATGTGGTGATTGTCCTTTGGCATCGTTATACCCAACAGATGTCCTGGTAGAGACAAGCGTCGCAGTATGGTTTCTTCTCTAACGCTGGCGGTGCGTCGCGTTCGACCACCCTGATGATCCCGCGGATGGTGTCTTCGATTTCTGACCGTGTTTCGTCGTTTAGTTCGACGCTTTCGCGTTTCCGTTCCTTCGGATATGCGAGAACGCCGTCTTTCTCGATTTCGAGAACTTCTTCGAGATACCAGAGGTAGTACAGCAGTTGCATCCGAGCGGGCTTCTCCAGCGTCGAAGAGACCTTCACCTCCATTACGTCGCCGGAGTCGAGCACGTCGAGTTGAATCCGGCCGTTAATCTGGTACGACTTCCGGCGGTCGTCGTAACTGTTTTCGTCGACGTAGCTTCCTCGCTGAATGTTCGTGGTTCCACGGTCGATGTCTAACCCACGAGACATGAACCAGAGTTCGCGCTCACAAACGTGATAGTACTGAACCATCAGACCTGTTATCCGGATCTTCGGTTCACGGTGGGGGTCGCGCTCAGCGGCGAGATAACGGTCTACGCTACTTTTGTCATCCTCAGCCATTAGATCTGGAAGAAATGTTGTTCAGTTAAAGTTCTTTCGTGAGATACTACATCTGGAACAACCTTGTTCCTTCGAGGGAATACGAGGGAAACACGCTTCAACCCCACAAGGGTACGTCTGGAACTGAGCATGGCCGCCGTACCGGCTTTGGTGTCCCAGCTTCAACCCCACAAGGGTGCGTCTGGAACGGTCGCCTCTCCTACGGCGCGCAGGAGTCGCTGGCTGCTTCAACCCCACAAGGGTGCGTCTGGAACCAACGCACTCGTGAAGCTCGCGCTCGGAGCGATTATCCGACGCTTCAACCCCACAAGGGTGCGTCTGGAACCAGAGCTTCATGGTCACGCGGCAAATCTCCGCGCTTCAACCCCACAAGGGTGCGTCTGGAACCCCGAGCGCGAACTGGGCCGTAGTGACGCCCGCGACGCTTCAACCCCACAAGGGTGCGTCTGGAACCGCTCTACGACAACAGCGACATGGTGTCGGCGGTGATGCTTTAACCCCACAAGGGTGCGTCTGGAACGCCGTTTGCCTTCAGGTTGTAGGAGATCGAGCCGTCGCTTCAACCCCACAAGGGTGCGTCTGGAACACCTCCGTTCGGCCGTCTGAGATGTCGAGACGCTGGCTTCAACCCCACAAGGGTGCGTCTGGAACTCGGCCGCTCGATGACCTCGTCGCTCAGAGGGTCGAGCTTCAACCCCACAAGGGTGCGTCTGGAACACGGTTGAGGTCCGCGGCCGGGATGGTAAACGGCCGCTTCAACCCCACAAGGGTGCGTCTGGAACATAAGCCGGAAACGCTTTTACCGGATAATCGGGTTGCTTCAACCCCACAAGGGTGCGTCTGGAACGGGACGCTAACGCTCCGCCCGGACGGAGGCCACCGACGCTTCAACCCCACAAGGGTGCGTCTGGAACACGGTTGAGGTCCGCGGCCGGGATGGTAAACGGCCGCTTCAACCCCACAAGGGTGCGTCTGGAACATAAGCCGGAAACGCTTTTACCGGATAATCGGGTTGCTTCAACCCCACAAGGGTGCGTCTGGAACGGGACGCTAACGCTCCGCCCGGACGGAGGCCACCGACGCTTCAACCCCACAAGGGTGCGTCTGGAACTCGCCAGCGTCCGGGCCGACCACGCGCTTGCCGGAGCTTCAACCCCACAAGGGTGCGTCTGGAACACATCAGGACCATCGCCGGAAAGTTCAGCGCGCTGAGCTTCAACCCCACAAGGGTGCGTCTGGAACAGTTTTTTGACGGTATCAACGGCGGCGAGTCTCACGCTTCAACCCCACAAGGGTGCGTCTGGAACCTTCATCCTAGGCGGAATCGTCCTGAAGTTCCAGCTTCAACCCCACAAGGGTGCGTCTGGAACACAATCGCCAACGCCGCCAGATATCCGAAACTCGTGCTTCAACCCCACAAGGGTGCGTCTGGAACAACTCCGGGGAGTCGCAGCGTCTCGCCCTCAGGCGCGCTTCAACCCCACAAGGGTGCGTCTGGAACGTTGGACGCTCAACTCGTCGGCGTACCGTTCGACGCTTCAACCCCACAAGGGTGCGTCTGGAACGCCGCTCGTCGCGGGCGGATCACAGATGACGACGTCGCTTCAACCCCACAAGGGTGCGTCTGGAACGCGAGTCGCCGACGTCCTTGCCCGCCAGCGACAGCACGCTTCAACCCCACAAGGGTGCGTCTGGAACGCGTCGGGCGAACGGTTGGCAAGCCGGGCCCCGACGCTTCAACCCCACAAGGGTGCGTCTGGAACCCGGGTCGCTGGCGCTCGAAGCGTCCCCGAGGTCGCTTCAACCCCACAAGGGTGCGTCTGGAACCCCTGGCCCTTTCTTCGCGCCGGGGAAGATATATGAGCTTCAACCCCACAAGGGTGCGTCTGGAACCCCTGGCCCTTTCTTCGCGCCGGGGAAGATATATGAGCTTCAACCCCACAAGGGTGCGTCTGGAACTCGGACGTGTCTGTCGGCGTCGACGCTGGGCCGCGCGCTTCAACCCCACAAGGGTGCGTCTGGAACACTCCTCTTTCGAGAGTTCGTACACGGGTTTGACGCTTCAACCCCACAAGGGTGCGTCTGGAACTTGACGGACTATGACCCGCGACCGCTCGGACGCTATCGCTTCAACCCCACAAGGGTGCGTCTGGAACCGGCATACTTTTCATAGCGGGCCTACTACCGTAGTGCTTCAACCCCACAAGGGTGCGTCTGGAACTTGACGGACTATGACCCGCGACCGCTCGGACGCTATCGCTTCAACCCCACAAGGGTGCGTCTGGAACCGGCATACTTTTCATAGCGGGCCTACTACCGTAGTGCTTCAACCCCACAAGGGTGCGTCTGGAACCCGGCGCGCTCGACAGAAGGTCAACGAATGAGTGCTTCAACCCCACAAGGGTGCGTCTGGAACACTTTCAGGTCGGCGTCAGACATCGCCCGTCCCTCCGCTTCAACCCCACAAGGGTGCGTCTGGAACCGCGGAACAACCGCTTCGACACCGGCCTGCGTCAGAGCTTCAACCCCACAAGGGTGCGTCTGGAACACCGGCGACGGCGTCACATGTTCGATGACGGCGGTGCTTCAACCCCACAAGGGTGCGTCTGGAACCGCCGCCGAGGAGACCCCGACCAACGCAGTCTGGGCTTCAACCCCACAAGGGTGCGTCTGGAACCATGCCGGAATCACCGGCTACACGTGTTGTCGTGGGCGAACGCATACAAGTGTTTCCGTCGACCCTCAATTCACCCCAAACCCCTGGGGGTCGACGGAGAATCACGGCCAGTGGAATACGATTTTGTCGAGCAGTTTCCCTCGCTGGGAGTGTACTATTACCCCGGTGATCTGTTCCTCGAGCACAACATTCATTTGGTGTCCCTTCAGAGGGGTGGTCGTATGCAATGGTTAGGTTGAATGAACGTCCTCGGAGGTGGAGAGAGTGCGGCTCCTAATTCGCCTCCATGCGCAGGCCGACGCGGCGTACGATAATTCCCACTTCCACGAACTGCGTGGGCGGCTGTGGAAAGGACTTTGCGGAACCGAGTACGACGAGTTGCACGACGCTGAGCGACCGGTTGGTCTCTCGTTCTCGAACGTCTTTCCGTGGGGCGACATCGAGGAGGGCGACGAACGAACGGTACTTGTCGCCGCGACAGACCAAGATGTCCTTCAGGCTATCGCAGAGAGCGTTATTACCGACCGAGAGTTCAACGTCGGCGAGATGCCGTTTCGCGTTGAAGAGGTGACGACCGTCGCTCCGGACGTCGGAGAACCCGGAACGCGGGGCACTCTCGAAACCGGGACGGGCGTCCTTGTCCGCATTCCGCCGTGGCAGGCCGACGAGTACGGTATCGAAAATGAGGGCGACGAGGCAACGTTCTGGCAACCGGAACACTCGCTGGAGCCATTCAAGACCCAAATCGAGAATAATCTCGACAAGAAGCACAGGCTGTTCTGTGACGACCATCTCCCCGGTCCAAGCGAGCGAGACGGCGACCTCTTCGACGAGTACAATCTCATTAAGACCTTCGCCGTCCCGGTCGAGGTGACGCAGGGTGTCGAGATGACCTACGTTTTGAGCAAGTGGCGATTCGGCTATCGAGTCCGCGACGACCATCACCGTCGCCACCTCAACCTTGCACTCGACGCGGGAATCGGCGAGCGGAACGCCCTCGGTCTCGGCTTCCTGAACATCGAGAAAGACTCGAAGCAACTGCCGGGTGCGTCATCGAGTGCGGCGACGGATGGTGGCCAGCGATGACGGACCTGCACCCCGAGACGTTCGAGGAGTACCATCCAGGCGGGCCAATCTCGTCGCTCCGACGGCTCGAAGTCTTGTACGGTGCGATAACGGAAGCCGCTGAGGGTAAAATCGACAGCAAATACGACCTGTACTACACGCCCGGCGAACTGGACGAGTTCGTAGTACAGGACGACGAGGATCGGTATCTCGTCACGCTCGAAGTAGACGTGACTGGCGATAGCCCGGAACTCAACGGAATTAGCGCCGACCCGCTTCAGCCGAGCGACGTAGACAAACTCGGATATGCGCGGTATCCGTGGGGGCGGGGAATCGACCACAGTCTCACCGAGCGCGGCGCGAAAGGCGGTTGGGACCTCGATAAGACGGTCCGGTACAGTAGTGAGAAACTCGAAAAGTGGTCGAATGCCAGCGGAAAGGAAGAAGCGGTTGGTCGCGTCGCCGACGAGAACCCGGACGGCTGGGTTATCCGCGACCTCCAGACGCTTAGCTCCCGCGACGACATTGCGGACGAAATCGAACAACACCTGCGCCCGGCGTTCCCGAGCGCCGACTCCCCGAGGGTCGTAGCGACCGTCGCAATCAAGCTCGACCCCGATTCGCTCGAAGCGCCGCCGGAGGGAACGCCCGAGAACGGCTACTACTACCCCGGTCAACTCCCCATCCTGAACGACGGGATGGTTGCGCGTAAAAACCACAAACTCGCCACGAAGAACGTCCCTTCGCCTTCGAAAGGCGAGGGGACTTGCATGGTGACTGGCGAACGCGGCGAGGTGTTCGGGACCGCCGAGGACCCGCTTGCGTTCTTCACCGTCCAGCACTCCGAGAAGTTTGCGAACCTCAAGAAGGTCGAGTCGTGGCGGTCCCACCCGGTTTCTTCGGAGGCCGCATTACTGCTTCAGTCCGGTACCTCGCTGGTCGAGAACTGCAGTCGCACTCGCGATGGTCTCCGGGTGTATACGCTCCCGTACGTCGTCGATTGCGATCACGAGTCCGCCGAGTGGCTCTACGGCGCTATCGAGGACGCCGACGAGACGAGCATCCACCGAATTCAGCAACACGCTGAAAACGTCGACGAATCGTTCGCCGAGGCGCTTCGGTTCTACGTCATCGGCGTCCGTAACGACAGCGGCGACATCAACGTCCTCCACGAGGTGCCGAACGTCGATATCTACTGGCCGCGCGAGGTTGGGAAAGCCCATCTCGACGTACTGGAAAGTAGTCTGTTCGGTTCGGCCGCGGGATTCCGCCGACCTGATCCCGACGGTTGGCGGCACATCGCCGAGGCGACTCAGACGGAGGACGTAGTCAAAGCGATTACCAGCGGAAGTTACGCCCGGGACACGCTGGCGTTCTCCGACGCTGACGATCCGACGAGCAACGACCCCCGTGAGTGGCTCGTGACGGCGCTGTTGACCGGTGAGTCGGTCCCCGTGGATAAACTGCTCTCGCAGTACGTCGAGCGAATCGGGTCTGTCATGGATCCCGACGAAGAGAACTTTCCGACGTATCTGGTTCTCACCCAGTACGCCCAACTCGAAGCACTTGCTCGCGCAGACCTGCTCTCCGCACCCGCCGACCGACCCGAACTCGAAGCTACACCACGAACGACGATGAACGAGACACCCGACGCATTGGACTTCGGCGACTCGCTTCCGGACCCGACCGACCTCGCGCCGGACGGGAACGTGAAACACCATCACGCGCGAAAGTACCGGCAGAGCGGTTTCTCGAAGAACGGGACGCGCTTCAGGACAACGACGAACGACGTGGAGCGTTCCTCTTTGGCGTTCTTCTCAGTCAGTTGGCCGACCATCAGTCGCGAGAGCGAGACATGAGTCGGACGCTTCGAAACCAGCATCCTGCCGACCGGCTGACAACTGACCGGATACAGCGAGTGTACTCTGACCTCACACAACGCTCAGGGGTCTACGCAGGCGAACTCGGGATGTCCGGACAACTGTTTCCGGAGACCGAGCGGTTGCTAACGGACGCGTTCGCTGACGCGCCACCGAAGACGTGGAACCTTCCGGTTGAGGACCTGCGGTTCTTCTACGCTCTCGGTCTCGCGTACGGTTCGGACGCCCGGAATCAAGCATTCAACCTCATGGACGCTCTCGGCGTCCGCGACGACGACGAGGAATCGACTGACGACTGACCGACTCCAACACTTCGACTCCAACCATGACTGACAACACCGTCGAAAACCGCTCCGAAATCGTCTTCATCACCGACGCACAGGACTGCAACCCGAACGGTAACCCGCTCGGCGAGAATCGACCGCGGAAGGACCCTATCACGGACCAAGCAGTCGTGACCGACGTGCGACTGAAACGCTACCTCCGCGACCAACTCGACGCCGACGATCACGGCGTATTCATCAAGAAAACCGGCGACGAGAGCGAGGTTCGTGCACGACTCGCGCTTGACGTACTCGGCGACATCGACGATGCGGATGCCATCGAAGAAATCGAGGACATCCGCGACGACTTTCTCGACGCGGCGACTGACGTGCGGTACTTCGGCGCGACCCTGAGTTTCAACGCCGATACCGACAACGACCTGCTCGACGCCGTGGCTGACGCCTTCGACGGCGGTAACTACACCGGGCCAGTCCAGTTCTCGCCCGCGCGGTCGCTCAACGCGGTCGAAGAGAACGAAGAGTCGAACACGCTTACCAGCGTCATCGCCACGCAGGACGACAAGAAGACGGGTGGCTTCGACCTTGACGACAACCGACTGAAGTACGCTATCTTCCCGTTCCACGGACTGGTGGACGAGAACGGTGCGAGCGACACGAAGCTCACCCGAACTGACGTGGAGCGTCTCGACACGCTCTGTTGGCGAGCGATGAAGAATCAGACCATCTCGCGAAGCAAGATGGGACAGGAGCCACGGCTCTATGTCCGTGTCGAGTACGCGACCGACGGCTACCACGTCGGCGACCTCCACAACGGATTCGACCTCGATGCCGAACGGTCGAAGCCCGAGCCGGAACTCCGGAACGTCACCGACGCGACGCTCGACGTGACGAAGTTCGTGAACCGGCTCGCGTCCGTAAACGATCATGTCGAGACGGTTCACTTCGTCGGCGACGAGTACCTCGACGTGAGCTATAACGGCGAACAGTACGGCACGGCGGCCGACCTCGACACGCTTCTCGAAGACCACGGCGTTCCGACGCGCGAAATCGAGGTGTACGATGAATTCGAGCAGACGCTCCCTGCGGATGAGTGAGGATCGAACGTGACTAACGCGAACGCCGGGGCGATGGACCCGGCCCCGGACCGGAGCGAGACGCCGCCGGAACTCACCGACGGCGTCCCAGACTCGTGTCTCGTCTGCACGGTGCGCGGGGACTGGGCGCACTTCCGCCGCATCGACCGGACGGTCACTAAGCAGACGTATCGCCTTCCACCGCGAACGACCGTCGCGGGACTGCTCGCTGCTATCGTCGGTGTCGGCCGCGACGAGTACTACGACGTGTTTGACCCGGCGGTCTCGGCGGTCGGCATCGAAGCGGTCGGCGACCTCCGTACGATGACCCAGCCGAGTCTCGGCGTTGGAACGAATCCCGGAGAGACCTTTGACAGCGCTGGCGGTAGTGGGAAGAAGACGGTCAAAGTGTCGTTCCCGGACACTACCGACAACCGTCAGATTCACAGCTACGAGTACGTCGTAGACCCAGCGTACCGACTCTACATTGCGGTCGAGGACGAGGCGTTTCACACCGCGCTCAAGCACCATCTCGAACGCGGGACGTCGCACTATCCGCCGTCACTCGGACTCTCGGAACTACTCGCTCGCGTCGAGACACCCGAGTCCGGTGTCGAACACGACGTAACTGCTGTTTCCACGGACGATGCGACCGTCACGGTCGATTCCGCGATTCCGGAGGCTGACGAGACCATCATCCCGAGCGCGGGGGCGTCACACCACGTCGAGCGGCTTCCCGCCGCGATGGAAGCAGACGGGCGAAACCGCCGGACGACCGAGTTCACCGACTACGCGTTCACCGACGGCGACGCGCTGAAAACCTCGGGCGACGGTCTCTCACTCGGCGAAGTTGATGGGCGTACAATAGCGTTCTACTGACTACTGATGAACGCTGACCGTCTTTCCGACGAAATAATCTCTCGGCGGCGCGAGGACGAGGATCGCGGTGACGAACTGCTGGTAGACCACGCCGTGGAGGTTGCCGACCGAACGGTCTGGCTCGGTCGGTTCGAGACAGGGGCGAGCCAGCGAGCCAACTCTGGAAGAAATGCGGAGATATCGAATGGTAATAAAAACAGTACTGGAGAAAATAAAGAGCTTTTTCAAGCCGACATCGCGCGGTGTGTGGGCTGGTTGCACGACTTCGGTAAGGTCGCACCTGCGTTCCAGTTGTATGTGCGAGACGAGTATCCGCAGAATGGCCGACAGCGTTACACTTACCACGCCCGACTCGGCGCGTTCGCGGCGTACTACGCCCTCGGCAAGATGGGGGCTAGCGAGCGCGACCGACTCGCCGCGTGGGGTGCGATTCTCCGCCACCACGGTCGGCTCCCCGACTTCGCCGAGGCGACGTTCCAAGCGGTGAACGGCGAGCAGAACCAAGAGGGGCATTGGGCCGGACCGCAAATCGAGCAGGTCCAAGCGTACGGTCCGAGTCGTGACGTGGCGGCGACGCTCCTTGAGAAGGCGTCCGGCGGAATCGTCTCGTGGGACGGGTTCGTCGACGCGTTCGAGAGCGGAACACTACTCGAAGAACTCCGCCGGGAAGTCAGCACAGGATCGAAGGCGTTGAAACCCGGTTCCGAACAGCTCCCTACCGACCTCTACGACCGAATTACCCGGCTCTGGAGTTCGCTGACGTTCGCCGACAAGACTGCCGCGGGCGAGGTCGAGCGAGCGAAACTTGAACCGCGGACGTTGGAACTCGACCGATTGGAGAGCCATATCGAATCGCTTCAGGACGGCTCGGACTACGAGGACGAGGGCGATGACAACCGCGATATCGACGTGGGCGACATCGACCCGACTGACGAGGCGTCGCTCAACGTCCTCCGTGAGGCGGCCCGGCAGCGCGTCCGAGCGAACGCGCCGGAGTTAGCTGATAGCGAAGTCGGAACGCTCACGCTCCCCACCGGACTCGGCAAGACGTTCACCGGAATCACGGGCGCATTCGAACTCCGCGACACGCTCGCAGACCAGCACGACCGAGACACGAAACCGACGGTCGTGTACGCACTCCCCTACACGTCCATTATCGAACAAACACGCGATATCTTCGAGGATGAAGACATCTTCGACGCCGACCCGCGGAGCAACGCGTTCACCGTCCACCACTACCTCGTAGAGACAGTGACGTACACCGACGCCGAAACGGACCCGGAGTCCGGCAACGGCGAGAAGGACGTGAACTGGTCGAAGGCCGAACTGCTCGGCGAGAGTTGGCGGTCGGGCGTCGTTCTCACGACGTTCGTCCAACTTTTCGAGAGTCTCGCCGGACCGACGAACGGACAAGGACTGAAACTTCCTGCGCTCCGCGACGCCGTTATCGTCCTTGACGAACCACAGGCACTTCCGAAGCGCTGGTGGGATGCGATCCGCCGACTTACTCGGCTACTCATCGACGAATACGACGCTCGCGTCATCTCGATGACCGCGACTCAACCGACCCTGTTCACCGAAGGAGACTTCGATACACGGTCATTGTTAGCATCGAATGCGGACAAGTCCGAGACAGCACCGTCCGCGCACGCCCTCGGCGATGGGAGGTCGTTTGAGCGGCAGGCGTCGGAGGCCGTCGCACGCGTCCGCTACGATATCCATGAGTCCGTCGAGACAGCCACATCGAACTCCGGTGGAACGCCACTCTCTCACGAAGCGGCGGCGTCAGAAATCGTGGACGCGACACGGTCGTCTTCTGGCGAGCCAGCCAACGGACGTTCGGTTCTCGCGGTCTGCAACACCATCGGCAGCTCGCGGGAACTAACCGACTGCATCGAAAACGAATTCTTGTCGAACGGTCATCCTGCGACCCACGTCGGCGAGACCTACGAGAACGTTCTCCGCGAGGTGGATATGGATACGGACGAACTCCCCGACCACGAGGCACTCGCCGCTCGGACGCTCCGCGAACTCGGCTTCGAGAGGAACATCGATAGCGACGAGTGGTACTCCACCAGCGATTGTTCGGGAAGGCGATACGTTGCGACATTCAACTCCCGATACCGCCCGCTTGACCGACGCGTCCTCATCGCGGTCGCCGACGTACTCTCGACCGCTAACGTCCCGTTCGCGTTCGTCTCGACGCAAGCCATCGAAGCAGGCGTGGACATCAGTTTCGCGCGAGCGTACCGAGACATCGCACCGCTCGACAGCGTCGTCCAGACCGCCGGTCGATGCAATCGGTCATTCGAGTGGGGGCCAGAGAACGGCAAAGTAACAGTCTGGATGCTCGATCCCGTCGAGGACGACGAGTCCGAAGACGATGCACAAGACCGGAAGCCGCCGTCCGAATACGTCTACGACGGAAATCTTCTACAGGACGCCGCCGAGATACTCTTTGACTGCCGCGAAAGCGAGGGCGTGACGCTCTCCAGCGTAACGCTCGAACACGAGGCGATTCCGCGCTACTTCGAAGCCATCGAAAGCCACTCGTTATCAACCGAGAAACCAGCCGAATGCATTGACGCGAGCAACGCGGAAGAACTCGGCCGACGGTCGCTCATCGACGACAGCTACGAAACCGTCGACCTTCTCGTCGCAGTCACCGAAACAGACGAACAGCGTCTAGACGACCTCGGCGATGCATTCCAACAGCACGCAAGCGAGGGCTTCAGTCAACTCGCTGACCTCGCGGATCTTCGCGTGTCCATTCCGGTTCGAGATCTCGAAGAGTCCCTGCCGACTCACGTTACTGCCGACCGTTCCGCACGGACCGATAGTGACGGTATCGACGTATTCGTTCACTACGGAACGGAAGGATACGGCGCGTACAAACTCGACGGCGGCGGATTCGTCGCTGACGATGGCGGTGGCCCATCGAGTCGAATCCATCGATAACTATCCGGCTGTCACTCCGTCGACCCCCTGGGGGTTCAGGGGGAATTGGAGGTCGACGGAAACACTTGTATGGGTTCGCCAACGAGAACACGTGTAGCCGGTGATTCCGGCATGGTTCCAGACGCACCCTTGTGGGGTTGAAGCGTGGTCGCGTTCGCTCCCTCGGACTTCTACGCGCGGTTCCAGACGCACCCTTGTGGGGTTGAAGCGACTACGACGCCGCGCAGGAACCCGTGAACGCGCTCGGTTCCAGACGCACCCTTGTGGGGTTGAAGCGGAGTTCCGGCCGCGAGGGGTTAGGCGTTACCCCGTGTTCCAGACGCACCCTTGTGGGGTTGAAGCTCCAAGCCTTCGGCGACACCCGGCGTCGAGGTGGGGTTCCAGACGCACCCTTGTGGGGTTGAAGCGATAGCACCTCGATTCGTTCGCCGTCCGCCCGCTCGTTCCAGACGCACCCTTGTGGGGTTGAAGCAATTCCGAGGTCCCCGAAGGTCACGCCGGTCACCGTGTTCCAGACGCACCCTTGTGGGGTTGAAGCTTCGATTCCTGGGCCAGCGCGACGCCGTTCCTGGCCGTTCCAGACGCACCCTTGTGGGGTTGAAGCGAACAGACGCTCTACGAGCAGGAGCAGACCTACGGTTCCAGACGCACCCTTGTGGGGTTGAAGCCTCGACCACCGCGACCACCTCGTCGGTCTGCCGGGTTCCAGACGCACCCTTGTGGGGTTGAAGCGCGCTAGGACGACTGAGTAGTCTTCTATCAACGTGTTCCAGACGCACCCTTGTGGGGTTGAAGCCTGCGCGTCGACGGCGTCGACCCGAACGACGGCCTCGTTCCAGACGCACCCTTGTGGGGTTGAAGCGTGGGTAGTGCATCTACCCAAGTGGGAGGAATCCCGTTCCAGACGCACCCTTGTGGGGTTGAAGCGAACAGGCCATCGAGGGGTTCGAGACAGAGGTGGAGTTCCAGACGCACCCTTGTGGGGTTGAAGCCCCTTTCACTTTCGCCGGGGTGTTACCGTCACTCCGGTTCCAGACGCACCCTTGTGGGGTTGAAGCTTCTCGGCAGCGTCCACGATTTCGTCCTCGGGGAGTTCCAGACGCACCCTTGTGGGGTTGAAGCACGGGCGAGTGGTGGGGCTACGAGATCACGGACGTGTTCCAGACGCACCCTTGTGGGGTTGAAGCAGAATTTGAGTCGGGAACGACCCATCAGCACCGAAGGTTCCAGACGCACCCTTGTGGGGTTGAAGCATGAGGAACGCACCAAGGCCAACCAACGTCAGGTAGTTCCAGACGCACCCTTGTGGGGTTGAAGCTCCGGGGAGAACCGGAGGGAGTGTCGTTGGTGTTTCGTTCCAGACGCACCCTTGTGGGGTTGAAGCTCCGGGGAGAACCGGAGGGAGTGTCGTTGGTGTTTCGTTCCAGACGCACCCTTGTGGGGTTGAAGCATCGTGAATTTGCTCTGGTCCCCGAACTACATCTTGTTCCAGACGCACCCTTGTGGGGTTGAAGCTAGCGGCCAGCCCGGTGAACGGGGCGATTATCTCCGGTTCCAGACGCACCCTTGTGGGGTTGAAGCGGAATAACTCGGCTTTGTCTCCGGTGCGGGGTTCGCGTTCCAGACGCACCCTTGTGGGGTTGAAGCATGGACGGCGAACGGGTTGGCCAGAAAGCGGCGTCGTTCCAGACGCACCCTTGTGGGGTTGAAGCATTGCTCACACGGTTTTCGCTCACCGTTTTCTAATTGTTCCAGATGCACCCTTGTGGGGTTGAAGCGAGATAACGGACGACGGTATCTTGATCGGTGACGGTGTTCCAGATGCACCCTTGTGGGGTTGAAGCTTCATGGAACGTGCCACTTCATACCGAGGTGAACCGGTTCCAGATGCACCCTTGTGGGGTTGAAGCGAAGCCGAGAACCGCGACATGGTGGCTGAGGCCCGGTTCCAGATGCACCCTTGTGGGGTTGAAGCGAAGCCGAGAACCGCGACATGGTGGCTGAGGCCCGGTTCCAGATGCACCCTTGTGGGGTTGAAGCGGCGTCGGCGAACGTGAGACGGAAGCCGCGAAGCCGAGTTCCAGATGCACCCTTGTGGGGTTGAAGCCACATCGCCCCGCTCATAGGTCGATTATCCAGTCGGTTCCAGATGCACCCTTGTGGGGTTGAAGCGTCCAGCTGGTCCTGAACCCCGAAACCCTGAGTGGTGTCGTTCCAGATACACCCTTGTGGGGTTGAAGCTCAGGCTCTCAATGCCACGGTGAACCGGACCGCGGTTCCAGATGCACCCTTGTGGGGTTGAAGCATCTATCATAGCCACGGAATCACCCAGATTATCACCGTTCCAGATGCACCCTTGTGGGGTTGAAGCGAATCCGAGTGCCACGACGCGAGTTCGACCTTGCTGTTCCAGATGCACCCTTGTGGGGTTGAAGCGAATCCGAGTGCCACGACGCGAGTTCGACCTTGCTGTTCCAGATGCACCCTTGTGGGGTTGAAGCAATCCCGAATCGACGCCGCCTACGAGGAGTCTGGTTCCAGATGCACCCTTGTGGGGTTGAAGCGCCGTGAACAAACCGGGGCAAACAAGTGAGCAGCTTGGTTCCAGATGCACCCTTGTAGGGTTGAAGCGTCGAGCGCGTACTGACTTCCGTCGCGTTTCACGGTTCCAGATGCACCCTTGTGGGGTTGAAGCATGAGTAGCGTTGTGACGCCGACGAGTTGCGGGGTTCCAGATGCACCCTTGTGGGGTTGAAGCGCTGACTGCTGGCGTCTCTGCGTGGACCCACACCGTTCCAGATGCACCCTTGTGGGGTTGAAGCGTCGGGTCCGTCGCACTCCCGTTTATAAACACTGTGTTCCAGATGCACCCTTGTGGGGTTGAAGCACACGCCAGTACTTAATGCTATCAGGAGGAAGAACGGTTCCAGATGCACCCTTGTGGGGTTGAAGCGAGCGCGTGAGCCTCGATCACGACGCGGCGGACGAGCGTTCCAGATGCACCCTTGTGGGGTTGAAGCAGATAGAGAACCCGAACGACGGCAGCACCGTCAACCCGTTCCAGATGCACCCTTGTGGGGTTGAAGCGCGGCGCTCGGGTCCATTCTCGGCGTCCTCCCGGGTTCCAGATGCACCCTTGTGGGGTTGAAGCGCCGACGAGTTCCTTTGCCCTCGGTTCTGACGCGGTTCCAGATGCACCCTTGTGGGGTTGAAGCAGCATCGGCCTTCAGGTCGAAATCGACTCGGGGAGTTCCAGATGCACCCTTGTGGGGTTGAAGCTCCAGTTCCTCGACGTGTTCGAGGACCTCCGCCGTTCCAGATGCACCCTTGTGGGGTTGAAGCCCGCCGCGGAGCGTGTCCTCGTCAGCCTCGAACGGACGCGTGTTCCAGATGCACCCTTATGGGGTTGAAGCAAGCCGAATATCGTGCGTATCAGCGCCCAGGACCCGAGTTCCAGATGTACCCTTATGTGGTTGAAGCGAACTCCCCGAGATGTGGGACGCTTTATGTCAGGGGTTCCAGACGTACCCTTGTGGGGTTGAAGCTCAAGAAGCGTATGTCCAAGTTTGAGCAGAAGAACGAGGATGGTGTTCCGGTCAAACTGGTCCGAGGCTATGCGACGAAGCTCTGGATGGCTGCTTCAGAAGTCGACATCAGAATTGAGCAACTGAAGCAGAAAGGCGGGGTCTATGACGGTCGCTTGTGTACGATATAAAAGTACTCGATTCATTGGTTAGCGAGATATCTCGGCCGGTTCCACCGAGGTTAAATACCGAACGAAAAAGAACAGCGATAGAGTAGCAGTTCTGAGCCTTCGTCCACTACCTCTCGCTTCCGTCGTCCGAACCGCTGTACTCCTCTAGTTCGACACCCGTCAATGCCAACCGAGTCGTCTGGGAAGTCGCCATTTGCATCACCCCAAGGAAGGCAGTCACGACAACCTCAACCGTCCCGAGCGTGGGCGTCTCGATCTCACCACCGTTAGAGTCTCGACAGTAGACCCGTGGGAGGTTCCACTGGTCGTACCCGGCGGTGCGATGCGTGTAGACGGTGACACAATGGCTGTCGTGCAACTCCCGACCACGCCAACAGCAGGTGCCTCTCGAACCAGCGAGACCAACCTACAGGCCCGTGAGGGCCTGCTCCACGTCAGTCTTGACGCGCACGGTCTCCGCGTCGGGGTCGGCGAACGCCATTTAGTGGCACCGCCAACAGACGACGCCCTCCCCACTCGTCTCGCCACCGCATTCCGGACAATCGGCAACGTCAATCCCTAGAATCGTCGCGGACGGTCGAATCCGTCTCGGCGGTCGCGTCCGAGCCTTCTGTTTCGTCGCCCTGCGCTTCCTCATCGTGACGCATCGCCAAACCGAGCACAGCCGCGACAGCGAATGTTTCGAGATCCTCGACCTCGGGGTTGTCGGTATCGGCTCGCTCTGCCATCGCTTCAGGGTCGGCGTCCGGCGCGTCGTCAGCAAGGTACGCGAAGAGCGTCCGAACCGAGTTCGAGAGCCGGTCACGGTGCGGAGCGACAGTCTCGCGAATAACGTCTGGGTCAGCGTCGATTACGTCCGGGCCAACAACCAGCGCATGAGCGGCGAGCAAGACACCACCCGAGAGAACCGCCACATAGTCGTCACTGTCCTCCTCAACCTCATCGCGTGCCTCCCAAACGCTACGGAGTCTCGAAACAACGGTCTCAGCGTCACCGTCGTGGGCGATAAGTTCAAGGGCGGTTTCGTAGTCGTCGCGCGGCGTCCGGGTAAGTGCTTCCAGCAGGTCGCTGTAGGCGAGCGTTTCGAGGTCAGCGAGCGAATGACTGTCGGCATCGGGGTTGATGTCCGCGCGTAGTTCGTCGGGCGTTACAACTGGGTCGCGGTCGTCGAGAACGGCGGCGACCGCCTGAACTGCCGCAGGGTGGTCGTTCGTCTCGTCCGGAAGCGCGTCGAGAACGGCTTCGTCCACATCAGCGTCACTGATATCGAGTGCGAGGTGTGCAGCATAGCCGACGCCTATTCTCTCAGTGACGGCCGATTCGTTGCCGAGTGCGTCTCGGGCACGCCAGACGCCCGCGAGACACGCCATCGCTGTCCTGCCGTTTCCGTTGCGGACGTGCTGGAGACCAACTCGGTAAAGAGCCGTAGGCGCGTCAGCGCCGAGGTCGTCGCACGCACGGGTGGCCGCTCGGTCGTGCCAATCCGCCACGGCATCCCGTGGAACCCTGCCAAGTGCCCGCGCGTGGTACTCCGCCACTACCTTCCTGCTCGCGTCTGCGAGTGCATCTCGGCCTTGTTCGTAGACGGTGTTGAGGTCATCTGACGTAGCCGAGTCGGCGTCGGCGACGGCCACGAGCGCCGCGGGGTAGATTCGCGCCAGCCACGCCCCAGACGCCCCGACACCCGTGTCAGCGTCGTCGGTATCGGTGTCTGCGAGACTGTCAGCCACTCGACTCGCCAAATCGTGGAAAAACTCGACGTTCGTACTCGCCACCGCGCCGACACGCGCTGTCAGAGCGCGGAACACGTCCGACTCGAAACTGTCGTGTTGTCCCAACGACCAGAATCCTTCAGCGATGTCCGCGACAAGTCCACCGACCAGTTCTACTCGCTGGTCGCGGGACTCACCAACCGGCGACTCCGCCGCAACCGTCCGGTCGAGAACGTCGCCAACTAGCCACGGTAGCCCGTCGAAGTTTGGTTCCTGCATCAGTCCGATGCGTGCCGCGTCATAGAAGGTGTCGAGTTCCGAGTCGGGTAGTATATTGACTGTATGGTCGGCGAGTGTCTGCCCCCACACCGTCGGCCTCTCGCTATCGCCCGGGAGAACTCGTGCCACACCGAACCCGTAGGTCCACGCGACGAACTCTGCCTGCGGCTTGGAATGGGTGTCGCTGGCCGCCACCTCGCCCACCTGTTCCGCGATGTGGTCCACCCACTCGGTAACAGCCTCCCCGTCCGGGGTCGCCGACTTGTCCGCGAGCTTCGAGAGTGCCATCGCGTACAGGTTTTCCAAAAGCTGCCTTGCCGGGAGGTCGTGGGCGTCATCGCGGCCCGCCATCGCTTCCGCTCGCTCCTCCAGTTCGTCCACCCACTCTGTGACCGCCTCCTCGTTCGGATTCGCCGACTTGTCCGCGAGCTTCGAGAGTGCCATCGCGTACAGGTTCGCCAGAAATTGCCCCGCCGGGTCGTTGTGGGCGTCGTCGCGGCCCGCCATCGCTTCCGCTCGCTCCTCCAGTTCGTCCACCCACTCTGTGACCGCTTCCCCGTCCGGGGTCGCTGACTTATCTACGAGATTCGAGAGCGCCATCGCATACACGTTCTCCAGAAACTGCCCCGCCGGGTCGTTGTGGGCGTCATCGTGGCCCGCCATCGCTTCCGCTCGCTCCTCCAGTTCGTCCACCCACTCTGCGACCGCCTCCCCGTTCGGATTCACCGACTTGTTCGCAAGCTTCGAGAGCGCCATCGCATACACGTTCTCCAGAAACTGGCCGAGGTTTGCGTCAAACCCCTTGTTGCACGCGGCGGCGAGTTCCGGGAGTAGTGACTGGAGTGCCGTTAACTGTTCGGGACCTATGTCTCGACTGTTCGTTAGCGCGTACGCGAACAAGTTCTCGATGACAGTAACCGGGGTTGTCTCTGCTCGGTCGGCTTCAATTTGGGCACCGTGAAGGAATTGCGCAGTGTTTTGCTCGAAAATGGTCGCCGGAACGGGAACGTCGTGAGACAGGAGCGTCCGTATCGTGCGAACGAACAAATCAGTCCGGCGGGCGACTTCGTCGTCATCCATCTCGTCCGAGATGGCGAGCTGGTCGTTTACGCCGTCTGTGAGGAGCCATTTGACGCCAACCTTGTAGATGGCACTGGCGAGGTCGTCGTCGTCGCGTTTTCGCGCCCTCCCGTAGAGACCACCGAGACTCCGGCCAGCTTTCCTGACAAGCGCAAACTCGGGGTCGTCTGTTGCTTCGTACCGTCCGAGATACTTGTCGAGGTCTTCCCGAATTTCATTGGGGTCTGGTTGGACATTGCCAGCAGTCGTTCGGAAGACTTCGTATTCGACGACGGCCCGGCCGTAGATAATCGGTCGCGGCCGCCACGAGTCATCCGGGTTCACAGACATGGTGGTATCCGACGGTCCGTAATCGTGCCACCCTGCGGCGGTCTCACCGTCGCCCACATCGTCGGTCGTGTTTTCGGCGTCGGTGATGTCACCACCGAGGTAGCCCGCG
>NZ_CP100403.1 GCF_024218795.1 Halorussus aquaticus | reverse complement strand
AATATATTACGGATACTATTTCTAAGCTATCCTATTAAAACTTTGGCTCAATAAATACCGTTCTGACTCCAGGTGTTCCACTCGAAGCAATAGCAGAGGAAACGTGGTGTGTGTGTCCTACTTAAACGAGATAAGCAAAGGAAGCAGAGGAAGCAACGGAACGGGTGGTTTTATCATTAAGGCCTCTGTTAGTCAACACCAACATGGGGTCACACAGCTTCGAGCGGTCAATTACCCCGTTCGAAAACCGCGAAGCACTTCTTGACGACTATACTCCCAACACCCTCGTCGGCCGCGACGACGAATTAGACGAGTACCATGAAGCCCTCGAACCAGTCATCTACGGCGAACAACCGAACAACGTCTTCCTCTACGGAAAAGCCGGCGTCGGAAAAACCGCCGCAACTCGGTATCTCCTCCGAAACCTCGAAGAAGACGCTGAACAATATCCCGACCTCACACTCTCCACCGCATACATCAATTGCGACGGCTTCGAGACCAGCTACCGAGTTGGCGTTGCTCTCGTGAACGCTCTCCGCCCACCTCAAGACCATATTCCCGAATCCGGGTACAGCAAAAGTGAAGTCTACGCTAAACTCTGGCAAGACCTTGACAGCCGTGGCGGCATAATCCTCATCGTCCTTGACGAAGTCGACCACATCAACCAAGGGGAGGACAGCATCCTCTACCAGCTCGTGCCCGAGAAAACGAAAACCTCCAGAACGCCCGCGTCGGCGTCATCGGAATCAGCAATGACCTTACCTTTCGAGACCGTCTCTCTCCGAAGGTCCGCTCGTCGCTTTGTGAACGCACAATTTCTTTCCCACACTACGACGCAAACGAACTTCGTGAAGTCCTCAAACAGCGTGCGAATGTCGCGTTCAAAGACGACGCTCTTACCGACGATGTGATTCCAAAGTGTGCTGCACTTGGGGCACAAGCCTCGGGGGACGCTCGACACGCGCTTGACTTGCTATTGACTGCAGGAGATATCGCACGTGGGAACAACGAGGGCGTCGTTCAAGAAGAACACGTCGAAGAGGCTCTTGAGCGTGTCGAGAAAAAAGAAATCGAAGAAGGCATCTCGGACTTGAACGACCACGAGCGATATATCCTCTACGCGCTTGCAACTCTTTCCGCAGAAGGCAAAACACCAGTCCGGTCGCGCGAAATCTACCCCAGATATCAGCACGTCTGTTCGCTCGCTGGCCGCGACGAGCATACGGGTCGTTGGCTTCGTGACCACCTTGACGAACTCGGTATGCTTGGGATTCTCTCCTTGACCGAGAAAAACGAAGGACTAGCTGGCGGGAAGTACCGCGAGTATGATCTTCAGCAGGACCTCGGGTTGGTCGTCACAGCCTTGGAAGAGACTCTCGATTCGATTGGGGTGCATGAATCGCTCTCAAGCTACTACAACGGGAAATAGCAGAGGAAAAGCGGTGTCTAGGAGGTCTCCTGTAGAAATGAAGGAGAAAATCGTAGAACTCGCTAAGCGACACAGTGAGTCACTCGTAGTGAGTCTATAGAATGACTCACCCTGACGAATCGACTGGACCTTTGTACTGCGAGCGGATTTTGTCTCCGTCCCGCCATTGCCAGTAGTAGTAGCGATTGCCGTTAATCTCCTTGATCGTAATCGTCGCCTTCAAGGGAACGTCCTCCGGGAGATCGTCCGGCCGTTCGTCGATTTCATCCTCTTCCTCTTTCTCGGCAAGACGCTCTTCACGCTCACGGTGTTCAGCGAGTTCCTCTGTGTAGCTGGCGACGTGACGAAGGGCTCGGGCGAGTAGTCGTTGAGCGTGTCGACGATGTCGGTGGGGAGTTCAGCTGGGGGTGTCGGTGGCTCGTAGGACATGGTGGCTCACTCTGTGTTAACCAACATAGGCCGCTACTACCGTAGTTTTGTTGGTTAATGCTGTTTCGGGGCAGCCAACTCCTGGAAACTGTAACATTACTCGAAACCATTTTATATACTAGTTTCGTATTATGTTACACCATGTTGCAGAGCATCGAACTGGAGGTCCTCGCCACCGTCGAACGCGGCGACACGATCTCCGATCTTGCGACGGATCTAGCCCACAGCAAGAGTTATCTCTCTCGCGCCGTCGCGGACCTCGCCGAGAAAGGCTTAGTCTATACAAAGCGCAACGGCCGCGAAAAACGAATCATCCCTTCGGATGCTCGGGCGGTCGAACTCTACCAAGATCTCGTGCGCCAGCACTCCCACATTGAGTTTCCTGAATTGTTGACGCGCAAAACTCTCGAAGTGCTTTACTATCTTGACCAGCCACGAACCGTCGCCGAGATTGCCGAGCAAAGTGGGAACTACCGCAACACCGTCAATCGGGTTCTCAAACGGTTACGGGACCGTGGACTCGTCGGCACGGACGACGGGTGCTACCACTTCAACGGGGACTTCGACCAACTTCACGACTTCGCACGTGAACTCGCCCACCATCTCCACCGGCAGCGCCTCAAATCAGTTGCTCTGAACGGGACACTCCTCTGGGAAGACTACGATGAATTTCTCGCGCAAACGGAGACGGAAATCGATGCGGAGGGGTTCCACGAAACCGGCCTCGCTCGGTTCGCGGCCTTCGACCTCCAGTTCCTGTTGACCGGCCACCGCTACTACCTCTACTCTGAGGACTAGAAGCGGTTTCGCCAGCGGAACTCTGCTGTCATACACTGCTGATCGACGACGACACGCGCCACCGCTCGTACTGTTTGCTCTTGCTCAGTCACATAGACGTCGACGAGGGTGAGCTTCGAGATAAAGCGGCGAAGTACGGGTTGGAGAACGAAATCGACGCCTTGCTCCGGTACCTCGAGACACACGGCGACGTCGAGAACGACCATCTCCCCGAGTGGTCCGAGTTCCAGGAGTTGGCGGCTGACTACGAGGTGCCACTACCACAATGAGACCAACATTCGGACGCGACTATATTGAGAACGAATTCCAGCGAATCGCGGACGGGCTGTCGAATTCGCTAACAGTCTACTTGATTGGTGGCTGAGCGATGTCGCTCCGCGATCTCAAAGGGGCGACGAAGGATATCGACCTCGTAGTCACTGATAGTGACGCGTACGGCCAGTAGTGGGCCGTCCTGATGGACCTCGGATATTCGGAGGTCCAGTCACTCGATGCTGACTATCGGGAATTAGGTGCGACGAGTTGCGTCGAGAACGACGATGGATGCCGCCTCGATATCTTCAACCAGCAGGTGGCGAACAAGCTCGTGTTGACTGAGGAGATGCGCGAGCGTAGCGAGCCGTTCCTCACAGGAATAGCAAGGCGGAAGCCCACGGCTTGAGCCGTGGGAGAAAGCCGACAACTGCCGACGAACCAAACGACGATGGCACGCCGACTCCCGAACGCTTATAATAAGCCGGTTCTGAATGTGAAGTTTCGATGGAGGTCAAACGAACCGTTCCGGTCAAACTCGACGTACCCGATGACCGGCGGGACGACCTCCACTCCACCATCGAACAGTTCAACCGCGCCGCGAACTACACCGTTGAACACGGGCGCAACGACGACGGGTATCTCATCCTCAACAAGTCGAAGATACACGACCGCGTGTACCACGACCTACGAGACGAGACGGACCTTCCCGCCAACCTCTGCGTCCGAGCGTACTCCAAAGCGGTGGAGTCGATGAAGTCTACCGTCGCGGACTGGAAGAAAGGCAACAGCCGACCACTCCCTCGGTTCGGTGAACCCTCGGCGGTGTACGACAAACGCACGCTGACTATCAAGGATAGGTCGGCCACCCTCTCCACCGTGAACGGACGGGTAGCCGTCGATTTCATCCTTGGCGAGTATCAGCGGTCGTACCTCGATGATGACGAGTACGAAAAGCGGATGGGGACGCTCCATTACCGCGAACAGGAGGACAATTTCTACCTCCACATCGTCATCAAGAAAGAGGTAGCGGAACGCGGCGGCGACCGCGTGATGGGCGTGGACTTGAACCTCAAGAACGTCGCCGTGACCAGTACGGGGTCGTTCTACGATGGTGGCGAACTGTTGTGGGGACAGAACCACTACTTCCGAGTGCGCCGGAGCCTCCAAGACAAAGGCACTCGTTCCGCGAAGCAGGTGATTGCGCGACTGTCGGGACGAGAAAACCGCTTCGTCTTGGACCGCCTGCACACTATTTCTCGGCGTCTTGTTGAAGAAGCGCGTTCCCATGACTGTTCGTATATCGCGGTCGAGAATCTGACGCACATCCGCGAGAGGATGTGGAACGGAAACGACCAAACGCGCCGTCAGATGCACAACTGGGCCTTCCGCGAGTTACAGGAAATAGTGGCGTACAAAGCCGCCGAGTACGGGATTCGCGTAGAGGAGATACCCCCTGCGTTTACGAGTCAGACGTGTTCGTACTGCGGCCATCAGTCGAGTACGAACCGCGATTCGGAGACAGGGTGGTTTGAGTGCAACGAGTGCGGGCAGGAGTACGACGGCGACTACAACGCGGCGAAGAACATCGGCAAGAAGTTGCTAACTTTACCCGAGGGCAAACGTCCTTCGGGGTTGGGCGACGGTCATCTCGCCCTCAAGAGCGGGACGGTGAACGGAACCGGGGATTACACCCCCGACGACCCTTCGGGGTCGGCAGACCGGGAGTCCCACGCTCAAGCCCACGACTTAAGTCGTGGGTAGATGACGACGAACCGATTGACTGTTCGCTTGGTCAGCAACGAGGATATCTTCCTGTTCAAACTGATCGCGGGCCGCGACGACGACATCGAGGACATGAATATGCTCGTGCAAGCTGGCTTGGACTACGACGTCGTCCGGATGGCACTTGAAGCACAAATCGACCAGCTCGGCGATGACAAGTTCGCTACCTTCGCGAACGAAGCCTTGGTCGACTTGGAGGAGCGATATGGAGTGACTACGCCGATTGAGGACCGCGTTCAAGAGCTGACGACTCGGTACTACCGCGGGCTCGAAGTGCTTCAGGCACTCGATGAGGCGATGACCGCCGAGGAACTAGCCGCTGATCTGGAACTAGATGTTGCTGACGTTCGAGAACGGGTTGCGTATCTTGCAGAGTTCGATCGGGTTCTCCAAGATGGTGAGACAGTCCGGCCACCGGAGTAGAACAAGAGTTCTCTCTGCTCGATAGTGGGGAGTCGGTTTTGCTATCGACGGTGGGTTACTACATGGAGCGTACTCGCTTTTCATCCCTACAGGGTGAAATTTTGCGCTGTACTGCTGTGAGATATTGGTCGGCTGGAGTTCGGTGACGATCTAGATATGCTTCCGCCCTTCGCAGGTGCTGAAAAACTTAACCAACAAATAGCGAGTCTCCGTCTCGATGTTGGTTAACATAAAGTGGGCAAAATTCAGTCTTTGATGACCTCAATAATCTTCTGAGCGGTTGTACTGATTCGGCCGAGGCGCTCTTGGATCACCGCTGAGTCATCACTCTGCCACGCAGCGAGGTAGAACGCCGATCCACTATGCGTTCGCCCGCAGTACCGGCCAACGATGTATGCGACGGCTTCTGCTTCGACCTCGCGTTTCGCCCGCTCGGTCTCATCGGTGATGTCTGCGTGAAGGAGTGCGTGGGCGTATTCGTGAATCAGCGTGACAGCGAGATCGGCGTGATTCGAGCGGGCTTTCGCCTCGACGACTGGTTGGAGATCACGTTGATTCCGGTATTTGCAGACGCCCGTTGCGTCGCCATGCTCCCACTCGTCAGCATTGACGATACGAACTGTCACGCCGATATCAGCGGCTGCATTCTTGAGTGCAGGCACGAGGTCGTCAGCGTTGCCAGTCGCCTCGGTTTTTCGCTCGGGAAGCGGCTCACCTTCGGTCTGGGACACATCGAAGACCGCCGTTGGCTTGAAGCCGACAAGCCCTTTTGACCACTCATTCGGCGATGTCTCGTCGTACTCACAACCGATTTGCTCGTGGTAGCTCGGCGAATTCTCGCACTTGGGACACCGCTTTGTGATGATCGGTGCCCAGATCCAGATGGCCTGTTCGCCTTCCTGAACATGCCGGTCGAACTCATTCCGCCAGGTGTTGTAGCCTGCGACCTTCGTCGCCGCGGGATACTGAAGGTTGATCAGGAGCGTGTTCCGATGGGAATAGTCGTGGAAGCGACTCTGGACGTCCAGCCAGTCTTGGAACTCCTCGCTGGTCTGCGCATCGTCGACGTGGTCGGCGAGGTCGTCGATCCACGCTTCGATGGTACTGTGCATTTCGTCGCGTCGGGCGTCGGTCTCCTCGAACGAGACCGACGAGTTACTGGTCGTGGTCATGATTTCGGTAAATCGAATTCACGGCGACTGCGTCGGAGTAGGACGCGCCGCATCCCTCGGGGCGCAAAAAACACTCGTGGCGTCAGGCCGGTGGGAGGTAGACGCTCTGCTCGCCAGCAAGTTCTTCGAGGTGATTCCGGTGCCGGTGGGTGAAGTAGCAGTCGTAGCTGCAGTAGCCACGGATGTCCCAGTGTCATACTCAGCGACGTAGGGACCGCGCTCGGTCGTCCACACGTTTGCGCCACACTCGGTACACGCCGCGCTCTCGATATCGCCCGGTGACGGACCCTGATATGTGAGTTCACGACCGTCTTCCTGGGGTGTCGACTCGGGCCAGACGCCCTTTGCCTGCCAGAACTCACGAATCCGGGCGAGGCCGTGGCGCACCATCTTGCGAACCGTTATATGATCGGCGTTGCGACCGCTGTCGTCCCATCCCTCGGGCGTCCAGAACTCGCCGAACTGTGCCCCGCGATGGACACCGTTCCAGTCGAGGCCGACGATATCGGCCGGTGGATCGCCCGTTAGCGTCGGGCGAGTAAGCTGGTCGATTACGCCGAGTTGCTTGGGCGGACTCCCACCGAGAATATGGACGCGACGGCCTCGCCAATCCACGGGGTCAGAGAATTCGTGGGCGAGTCGATCGGCATAGCCGCGGGAGTACCCGACGACGAGATCATCGGGGACCGCGCGAATCGCGGCACGGCACTTCGGGACGATCACGAGATCTGCATCCGGGTAACTTCCCTGGATTTCGCGTGCGGCAGTAACGTATTCCTTGACCTCGTCGACGTCGTAGGCATCACCGATCACACCGACCTGCGGTTCGTACTCGAAAAAGCGCTCGACGTATCGATCGAGGTCTGGATTACGGAAGTCATTGTCGAGCATCCCGACTGGTAGTTCCAAGTCTATGTACTGGTGCTGTTGGTAGGTACAGTCTTCGCGAAAGCCAGTGAGAAAACCGAGTTGGAATGCATCAAGCGTGAAGGGAACGCGGTGAAGGAACGCTACGTGGTCGGCCTGCAGGGCAGTTGTAATTTCGGTTGCGATGCGACTAGCCGGACGTGCTGAGAGCGCCATCTCGAATTACCTCGAAGACGCGGGAGTGGTCGCCCCGCACCCCTCGGGGGCAGAAAAACCAGTCGCAGACGCCAACGTTAACCAACAATGTCCGTAGCTCTTTCCCTATTGTTGGTTAATCCTCGAAGAGACACCGAGTGGCCGCCTCCTCGCCTGTAAGCGTCCGTTGGTCGTCGGCAGTATCGGCGAATAGGGTCGCTTGGTCACTCTCGGCCGAGCGCGCTACTTCGGGCCGGTCGTCAACGCCGAACTGGTCTGCCTCCGGCCGGTCCAGTTTGGAATCACGCTCACGGTGGTCGACCTCAGCGCCGAAATCTTCGAGGGATGTCTCGACGTTTTCTTCGACGACTTCAAGTCGGCCGTCGTCTCCAAACGCAGTCTGTTGCTGGATGTCGATTTCTGGTCGGTTGCTCATGTTCTTCGAGCCTCCGCCTGTTAGAGGCTCAAAAAACAACGTTCTCCGCGAGACGGAGCGTTACCAGTAGTTGGTAGTGGGTTTCTGTATTCAGAACTGTCCGTGTAACCGTCGCTCAATAGAGAGTGTGCATTGCCCGTCGCCGGAGCGGTGGAGCCGTTGTCACGACTGCTCGATTTGCCAGTAGAGGTAACGGTGAGCAAACTTCTCGAAATTATCGTAGCCGCACTCCGGGCATTCGAACCCCGCCACTTCGTCAACACCGACGGGGAAGACGTAGCCACAGTCATTCTGACAGGCTTTCCCCCGCTCCCGGTTAGCGAACTCCGCCAACAGGTCGGTTCGATGGATTTCTAAATGCGTTCTGCCACGGTCACGGATCGCCTCGATAGTCGGGGTCTGAAGTTCCTCCTCACAGAACGGGCAGTCGAACCCAATCACAGTGGAGTCATCGGTACTGGTCGTCTCGTCCACGGATTGGCCGTGGTCAGGGTGTCGATCAGTCATACTTGGGCAGAGCGAGTTGGATCGCAGTGCTACGCCATCGTACAGCCTGCCACGCGAACGCCACGCCACTACTGGAGGTCACTACCACAAACAGTAGTGGGCACAATGGACGGTTTCTCGCCTCATTCACCCTTATGATGCCAGGGCCTTAAACGTGGGAGTGTGTTCACCCAGCTTATCACATAAGCAGCTGTCAATCGCACCACACCGTGAGCAACACATAGCGTAAATTGAACGAACTCCGCTTGTTATTCGACAACGAGGAGGTTTCTGTTAGCGTGACCATCTCCCTGCTCCGCGCAGAGTAGTGCAGTAGCGACTGACTCAAAAGCCCGGACGACTAACCCGTGTCTATGGCCATCGAAGCCTCCTTCACCATCGATGAGGCCGATTTCCCGTTGAGCGCCGTCTTTGCACAATTAACTGACGCCACCATCGAACTCGACCGAATCGTCCCCACGAGTAACGCCATCATCCCTTACTTCTGGATTTACGCCGATGACACCGCCACCTTCACCACCGACTTGAGCGACGACATCGGGGTTGATCAAGTATCGATAATCGACGAAGTAGAGGGACAGATGTTCGTCCGTGTCGATTGGAACCTCGACCATGAAAGCGTTCTCACGGCGATCGTCAACACCGACGTTGCGCTCCTTTCTGGGATAGGGAATAAGAAACAGTGGACGTTTGAAGTGCGCGCGAACGAACAACGGGAACTCTCCGAGTTCCAAACGTACTGCCAAAAACACGACATCCCGATCGAACTCACCCAGCTTCACGCGCTCGCGTCACTCAAGTCGGATCGAGAGTACGACCTCACGGAGGGCCAACGCGAGGCGTTAGTTTTGGGATATTCCAAAGGGTATTTCGACACGCCGCGCACCGCCAGCCAAGATGATTTGGCCGGCGAACTGGGAATCAGCCGGCAGGCGGTCTCCTCACGGTTGCAGCGTGGCCTTCGACGACTCGTGGCAAGCGCGCTCATTACTCCGGAAGAGTGACCTCTTAAAGGCCATATAAAAGAAGGTTGCGCACGCAATAGTCCTCCTCAACGAGTTGTGGAGCCTACACTAGGGTGGATGAACTCACCGCAAGATACGCGGGGGTGTCTCGAACTCGTAGACTCGATGTCGACCGTTGAATTCGATACAGATCGAGAACTGTTTCAGGCTGAGTTCGACAGAACTCACGATTCGGTAAGTCTGGCAGTAGTAGCCCTAGTAGCGACCGTCCGTGACAAAGAACCTGACCTTCTGGCGCCACTCTATTCCTCAATCGATGTGGATGCGCTTGAAGAACTGTTCGCTGACTCAACCATCACGCAGCAAGGAGGTGGCCGCATTTCGTTCACCTACGAGGGGCTTGAGGTGACCGTGTGCGGTGACGGAAAAATCGAGGCTGTCCCGCTGGAGACAACGAGTGAGGGAGACTTCGAAACGGCTCTCCAAGAGCAAAAACAACGGGTGTTAGCTGAGTTGGACGAAGAGAAAACGCTGGACGCTACACCAATCATCCGGCATGATGAGAGCCTGAGTTCCGAGGAGTATCTCACCCTTGTCTACGAACTCCATCATGTCCATCTGCCCGAACCCAAGCAAACGAATTGGTTGAGTTTGACCGACAAGCGGACGAGGTGAGACGAGGACCACAGTTCGCGAAAAAATGCCCATCCCCCAAATCTGGAGACAAACGCTGAAACGAAGTATTCGATCAAAATGTTGGAGTACGAGATTGCTACCCACTCGGGTTATCAACAAAAATATCATGTTTGGGCCAGAGATCCGACCTCACCTCTTGCTGCGTGAACCAAGATAGATTCGACAATGGCTACAGAAGCGACGTTTACGGTTCCGTCCGACCAGTTCCCTATAGGAACGGTGTTCAAACAATTTCCGGGCGTGACGGTCGAACTGGAGCGAATCATTCCGGCCCAAGACGTTGTGATCCCCTATTTCTGGGTGCGCGGGACTGCCGTTGACGACATCGAGGATGCATTTCTCGACCATCCGGGCGTCGAGAACATCCGACTCGTCGATTCCGTCGCAGACGAGTATCTGTTACGGGTTGAGTGGGCGCTGGGGTACGAAGGCGTGCTCAGCACGCTGATAGAGACGGGAGTGCCCCTTATCGAAGCGGTCGGCACGAGCGAGCAGTGGACGTTCGATGTTCGGGGCGACGACCGAGGTGACATCGCGGCGTTTCAAGAGCGGTGTCGGGAGTTAGATATCCCGATTATGCTCACCAAACTGCACGCGCTCACGCCCATCGAGTCGGAGACCGAGGCCAAACTCACCGACACCCAGCAGGAGGCGCTGGTGCTCGCCTACGAGCGGGGCTACTTCAACACGCCCCACGACGTGACGATGGCCGACCTCGGCGACGAACTCGGCATCTCACAACAGGCGGTCGCGTCACGACTCCGACGTGGGAACAGTTCGATTCTCGGCAGTGCACTGGCCGAACTCCTCCAATAAAGTGAACACTACTTAAACGGGTTGTTCACGTCCATCTCCCGATAAATGCTGAGGATGTAGAGCAAGGTGCAACGAGTGACGGCGACTTCGAAACGGCTCTCCAAGCGCAAAAACAGCGGGTGGTAACTGGATTGGACGAGGAGAAACCCTGGATGCCTCCCCAAATTCGGCACGAGGACTTGCGTTGCGAAGAGTATCTCACCCTTGTCTACAAACTCCACCTTCTGCACGAACCACTGAACCCCTTACTCGTGCAGATGTTCGACCTCGAGCAGTTGGAGAGCTTGACGGATATGATAATCCTTCGCATGTATTTTATCGGCCTCTAAGGCTCTCTGAAGTTGTTGAGGTATGCGCATCTGTTCTTTCTGCTCTCGCTTACTCATTGGCTGCCCGATGTAGGCTTACACGGCGGTCAGTACCCTGAGCTGCCCGATGAGGAGGAAAGCGACACTGGCGAGCAAACCTGCAACGAGGAACTCGTTCAGGGTCAGCGTGCCTGCGATGATGAGGGCTGTCAAGGCTTTCATTGGTTCGACCGACACTGGGAGGCCATAGTAGAGGCCCACACAACTTGGAAGACGGCAAAGCCGAGCAAGAGGTGCGTGAGCGACAGGTCAGTAAGCGTGGCAACCGCGATTACAAGCGGGAAGACTGTAACCGAATCTCCGATTGCGCCGGTTACTTCGCCTATTGAGAAGCGAAGCGATTGGTTTCTCTCATACACCTTGGAGAGTGCCATCAGACCCGTCTATGGTCGGGACGGGTATCCTTTTTTCAGTAACGGCACGACCTTACTAATATAGGTGTTCGTAACCAGTACTGGTTGCCAGCATTCTTCGCACGACCGATCTACTACATTTGCACCACGGATTGCACGATGGAGAGCGTACATTTATCGAAACGGCTTTGTGCAGAATAATGGTGTGAGATTATTCACCCAGATAATCAGAACGTAGTTGAGTGTGAAAATCTCGTGGTTTGATACCGATAGCAATCGAATCCCCCACGTTGGCAAATGTGAGTCACAGCCTGAGTAGTCCGACCCACGAAAGACACACCATGGAACACCCTACTGATTCGGCGTCACTCGACGCCATGTTCGACGAGCTGTGGAACACCCACCGTCATCGCATCTTGTTGGCGGTCTCCGACCAGACCCCACGCACCGAAGACGAGGTCATTCCCGAGTGCCTCGCGTTAGAAGAGCCTGATGATGACGACCGCAACGGAGTGAAAACGGAGTTACGCAACGTTCATCTTCCAAAGCTGGCCGAGCACGGCTATATCGAGTGGGACGCGGAGACACAGACGATATGGCGTGGGCCAAACTTTGAGGAGGTTGCGCCACTCCTCAGACTGGTGGATGACCACCGCGATGAGTTACCAAAAGGGTGGCTATAATGGCTTCCAAGCAGATGGAGTTAGAGAACTCACATTACGGAAAACGGGTGTTACTATCGACTATGGAATCCTGTCACCCAGTTTCTCAACACCAAAACTGGGAGTTAATATGTTAATTATTCACAAGGCTGCGAATCGTAGTGAGCGGATGAGCAGCCGATCACCAAACTACCGCTGCTCACAAAACAATGAGAGGTCTTTCGATCCCATGGATGTACTCACCACTCTTACCGAACTGGTACGTGACACAGACACCGGAGTGAAGAGAGAATCGGGAAGTGAACGCGACCGTCTCGCTGCTGCCGTTGACGCAGAGTCGGAGATGGATCGCGCCCTTCTCATGTGGGGCACCAGAAAGAAAGCCCTCCTCAAACTGATCGAATTGTATGGTGGGCGGGTGCATCAAGCGGAGTTAGTTGATCGCACAGGGTGGTCAAAATCCTCAGTCAGCAGATATCTAAGTGAATTGGAAACCGACGGTGCGATCACCCGTGTTCGAATCGGACGTGGCAAAATTGTCCTATTTCCTGATGACCCACGTGTGGATGACCTTTCGAAATCAAACATCACTGACTGATAACTCGGAACAGTGTGAACACTTCCACCAGTTCCGTGATACCCGTAACTGTCTCGCAGGCACTTCATCTCGGTGAAGCAGTCATGCTGGGGCGGTGTTCGGCGTGATTGGTGCGCTGATTGGTGAACTACCCAGCGTGTCTTCTACGCGCACGCTGAGACTTATCTCGACCCGCCCGCCGCAAGTATCGTAGTCACGTCGCTGCTGATTGCTATACTCAGTAATGAGCGGCTCTTACCCAACTCCGCATGAATACCGCTTCCCTGGATGAGCGAACAGGATAAGTTCGCCCCACGTATTGATCATCCGCAGTACTCCAAAAATACGTACAGAGAACCACTGAGCAACTTAGGAGCCCCACTAACAGATTCCATATTTTTAATACGAAAATAAGCAGGAGGGGTTCGTGGGGAACTTGCCGTTCTTGCTCCGTCTTAGGCCGTAAAAGACAGGGCGACAAATTCAGGGCGGATACATATTAGAGCCAGGGTTGACCAATTAGCGCGATGGCGGGAGATTGGGGCGTATTCATCAACGATGGATGAGTCCCTGTATCCGGCTTCGAACATCATCGGCGGAACCGTACGTTTGGTCGTCGGTCGGGGCAAGCACTTCACTAAGAGGTTTCCGTCCGCCCTGCGTTTCGATCTCGTAGTCGCCATAAGTCTCGACCAATTCCTCCGTCGTGGCTGGATAGTCGTGGGTTCCGAGGGCGTCATCAAGGTCACCGAGCTGCTCGCCCGGGTTGTCGCGCACCGGTTCGGCTTCATCGGTGCGGTTCCGTGCCTCCTCTAGCTCGCGCTTTCGCTGGCGTTGCTTTTCGTCATCCGCTTGCTTGTCTCGGCCCTGTTTGTCATCTACCATCCCTTACAGTAGGCGACCGATTCAAATAAGGGCTTGGGCCCTCATCGCTGTTACCATTTCGAGCAGACCGTCCAACCACCCCAAGACCTATTCTGAAACATGGAGGCGTACAACGTTGACGACGTTGACCACGCCTATTTGGCGAGGAGATCGCGTTGCAGGTCTTGATACAATTTGAGAAACGGCTCCAATTCATTGAATCGCGGGCCTTTCGTGACCCGGTGCTTCTTGCGATCCCACTGGATGAATCCATACTCCTCCAGAATGGGGAGATGGAGGTGGCGCATCAGTACGAGTGGATCCAGTTCCCCCGCGGTACGCTCCCTGAGCAGACAGACGAACTCCTGCCCATCCTCGCCAACCATCACTGCCGCACAATCTTGTCCTACTTCCAGGATTCGGCGGACGATGTCGCGTTGGTTCAAGACCTCACGGACGAGATTAGCAAACAAGCCCACGGCGGGATAGAACAGAATATTCTCAAGCTCCAGCACTCGGCACTCCCGCGACTGACAGATGCCGGTGTCATTGACTACGACCGGCGGAGCGAGACAGTCCAGTATCGGGGTTCCCCGGAGCTGGAACAGTTGGTAGGCAGCGTCGCAGACCTCTATCCGTTAGCGGACACTCCCAGTGGTATTGCCTTCGATAAATACAGAGTTTTAATCGCCTTGAGAGCAGTGTTTCACATAGTTTGACATTATTGGGTGGGGTCGCGAACTGGGACGAGGCCGCTCGCCATCAGTCGGCGGGTGATGACAACGAGCCCGTTCTGGAACCCGCGCCCAAAGATGGCCTTCTCCTCGCCCGTGGCCTCATAAACCGAACTCAGCAGGATCGTACTCTGGTCAATCAACAGCATCCGCCCGATCGCCACCTTGTCGCCGTCGTTGGGGTGGAGCCACTCCAGTTCCGACAGGAACACCTCCGCGTCGGGGACACGCTCTCGAAGCTGGTCGCGTATCTCAGCCGTCACCGTGCCGAGCAGTACGTCGACGTCGGTGGCCGCGACCTCGTCCAGCGTCTTGACCAACTCGTCGGTCACGAGCGACTCTGCACTGATGACATACACCACTTCGGATTCGGCGTCCTCAAGCAGTTTATGCGTGCGATTCGTGATCGCGTCCGTGCTCGACAGCGACCACACCTCGTGGGTCACCGGCTCATCGTTCGTCTCGGCGGGTTCGATGGCGTCGATCGCCGCTTGGAGGTTCTCGATCCGGGACTCGTACTGGCGCCGAAACGTTTGGATGGCCTCCTCGAGCGGCACCGCCCGGTACTGCTGGGGATTCGTGTGCTGGATCTCGACGAGCCCCTGTGCCTCCAGTATGCGAATCGCGTCGTAGACCCGCGTCCGCGGAACGTCGGCGATGTCGCTGATCTCTTTTGCGGTCGCCGTCGGTTTTCGCGTGAGGGCGATGAAACACTTCGCTTCGTATTCTTTGAGGCCAAGCTGCTGGAGCAGTCCAACGGCCTCCGCTTGTTTGTCGCCGTCACCCATGTGTCCCAACCACCGGGACTGGCCCGGATATTTAGAGTAGAAGGTCACGCCGCTTAGTCGTTGGCGTTGTGGTCCTGTTTGGAGGTCGAGGTTTCGGTGCGTGAACAGCCGTTCGAAGATGAAGGGTTTGCGGTGGAATCACCCGTCTCGCGATAGCAACCGGGACAATCGAGCGAGCGTAGCTGCACCGCGGACATACTTCCCGCACGACCGCCGCATCTGACACGATGGAGACGAACTCAAAATACAGAGTATGTATACCCCAAAGTGTTATCTACAGAGGTGCGGGCATCGTCGATTCTCTTAGCGATTGTAGTTATGTACCGTGGGATTTGACCGAAACATACCCATCCGAGAAAACACTCACCTCGCAACTATTATAATTAAAAACAACCTTTCCAACTGCTAGGTTGTTGGCGAACAAGCTCTCCAAGGCGTCGGAGTCGATCACTTCGGAGAGCGGAGGAGTTAGTTCGAGGGGGTCAACGTCTTCTACTTCGGCTACTTTCTTAACCACTTCATTGCATACATTACCGACGTGTGCTGTTGCGATCTGTGTTTGGACCATAGACCACTATAGTCGCTCACCCTTCTTGAACCTGTTGTATGCTTGATAGTTTCCAGAGCGACTTAAGAGGGGCTGGAAATTATCCAGTGTCGTCTTCATTCGCAAACTCCTGTCCGAAGTGGTTGTACGGGTTGGTTCGTTCCTGTTTCATCATCTCCATCCGCTCAATATCGACGCCGAGTTCGTCCAGCGCTTCAAGGGAATCCTCAATGTCGTCCGACGTGAGGCCCACTAATTCCAACGACAGGTTTTCATTGTTAGTCAATAGCTCACGGATGCTTACGATACCGGATACCTCCATGAGGTCGTCCAGCATCTTCTCTCGGTCTTGGAGGGGGACTGTCGCAGTGAGGAGGAGGTGATGACCTAACCCCGTTTCGCTGTACTTGATGATTGGTTGATAACCGAGAATAACACCACGCTCCTCAAGCCGGTTAATTCGGTTAGCAACCGTGCTGGACGAAACGCCCACTTGCTCAGCCATGTCCTCGGTCGTGTTACGCCGGGCGTCCTTCTGGAGCAGATACAGAATGCCTTTATCCACGTTGTCGAGTTCCTCGGAAACCATCTTTCCACTGTAGAGGTCGCAACGGGAAATGGCTTTCCGCAGTCGTCAACACACGCCGACCGCGCGGTTGCCGCCGTATGGACCAGTACCGATTCATGGGCGTCGTCGAGAGCATCGATGTCGTGACCGCCTCAGCGTCGCGATAACCGCATCAACCACATACGACTATACGGATTCACAGACGAGGAGGTGCAGAGGTTGGCAGTTTAGATTTCTACAAACCACCAGATTCTATATATGACTAGGCTACTTCATTCGCGGCCTCGATTTTCTCCACGCCGTCCGCGACGACCACCCCGAACTGCCGTTTCTCCTCTTTCCATCACCCAAGCAACGGAATATATTGTTAGAGGAGATTTAGACGTGGATCGGCCATGTTGGATAATACTCTACCCATCGGAGCGAGGATGACGTGAAAACGCATGCCGGCACAGTCGCAGGCGCACCCGTTTCGGGCGATGCGGTTATGTTTTAAGGGTACTTGTTGTACCTATGTCCACGATAGCCACGTTCTCTGTTCCTGCTGACGCCTTCCCACTCGGCCACATCTTCGACTCCTTCCCCGAAATCACTATCGAAATCGAACAAGTCGTGCCGACAAATCATGCCATTCTCCCCTATTTTTGGGTCCGCGAGGAGCCCGTTGAAAACGTGCAAACGACCCTCGAAGCACAGGGGGCGCTCAAATCGTACACGCTCGTCGACGACCTTGGCGACCAAGGCCTGTTCCGTGCCGAATGGGACCCAGATGTTGAAGGTATCCTGACCGGGATTGTCGACGCCAAACTGACGGTCCTCTCCGCGACTGGCACCGAGGATGAATGGAAATTCGAGTTTCGAGCCGAGGACACCAATCAAATCGCAGAGTTCCAAGAATACTGCGCCGACCACGACATTGAGATTACGTTAGGACACATTCATTCGATTGGAGCCCGAACCGATGAAGGAGCGCACGGCCTCACGTCGGAACAACGCGAGGCCGTCTTGCTCGCCTACAAGAATGGCTATTACGAGACACCGCCAGAGACGAACCTTGGTGAACTGGCGGAGGAACTCGAGATTGCCAACCAGTCGTTCTCAGACCGACTCCGACGAGGGACACGTAATCTCATCGAAGGAACACTCGACGTGACGTAACCGTACCCGCCCCCTTTTAAACCCGCTGAATATACTATCCTGTGGCTCAACCGAATCAAGTGCCTACGGAGGAGTGGAAACACTCAAAATGACTGACTCTACTGGAACTGCTTCGGCTACGTCGCACACTACCACGAACAACGACGGAACGACGTACTGTGTGCAGGAAGGTGAATCGGTCACCGAGGCTGTTCTCCGCGCCGTCAGTGCTGAGAAAGACTCCCACCCGGCAGAACTCGAATCACTCTACTCGGTCATCGAAACTGACGCACTCGATAGACTGTTCGCACCACAGATGAGCGGCCACCCGCGGATGGCAAACGGGACAGTCGCCTTCAGGTACAACGACTATGACATCCGGGTCACGCATGACGGAGAGGTCCTCCTTAGAGAGAGTGGGGGAGAGTAAATGTACCAGCTTGATTGTAACTATTGTGACGAGCTGGTCGAGGGGGAAGCCGTAGACCCGGTGAAAAGAGACGCGAAGACGCACCTCAAAGAGAATCATGCCGAAGATGTGCTAACTCATCTAAAGGAACAGTATACAAACGTTCCATGCCAGAACGGGTGTGGATACACAGTTCCTATCGGCGTTGAAAACGTCGCAGGAGTAGAGTGCCCGGAATGCGGCCACGATAACTTTTCATCGCTCTTAGACCAGTATGTCTTCTTCAGAATAACAGCAAATAAACCATGAACTGTTCTGTAAACCATGAGTATCCGCGTCTATCCCCTCAATCAACTAACGAATGTACTGGCTGTCAAAAAGAGGAGGGGAAAGTGACTAAAGTAACATTTGAGAGTGGGAATATCGAGTGGGCATCCATTTGCGAGGACTGCATCATAGAGTACGTTAGGGATTCGAACGTCGCTGAAATCGACCGTATACGGCTATCATGAACTATGGTTTGTAAGCACCACGTACTTAGCAAATCCGATAGCTCGATTCTACTCTCGTATATAAATGAACAGTATCATCAACTCCTCCAGATCTTCGTGGTACTACACGCATACTAGACGCATCGCCGATACCCAATCTGCACCCCGATTAGACACGTCCTCGACCCAGTCAGGGATTCGCAAGAAGTCGCTTTCGGCGTGCGCCGCACTCGCGGCGAGGTCGATATCCTCACGGTTCGAGTTCTAGCCTATGGGTTCTCGATGGTTACGGCAAGCTCAAGCGCCTCATTAAGAAGCGATGGTGTGTAGGTATAGGCGGCTGTTTCAGTTCGCCGGTCGTAGTCTACGAGGCCGTAATCTTCGAGTTTCGGCAGATGAGTATGCACAAGGTCGGTTGCAACAGTCTCGATGTCTTCGGACGACACTTCGTCGGGTGGGATGTCTTGTTCCCACGCCGCCAGTTGGATGGCGAGGTCGTCAAGTTGTGCTTGTTCGCGGTCGCGGAGATAGGAGAGAACGTATCGTCGCCGCCGATTGCGGAGTGCCTGAAAAACTCGAGACACCAGCGATGCTCCGCCGTCATTGGCCACCGGGGTTTCTTCCACCGGTTCCCTGCCGGAGCCATCGTCAGACATTGTTTGAGAACATGGGGTAAGTTAGGTATTAAACATATGGCTCGATTGTAGACAGAAATATATTCATTTTTCCTACCATTGGGAGAGATTTTCGGTCGGCGACCTACCGTGATGGCTCTACTGATACTGGGATGTCTATTGGCGCATCAACATCCTCATAATCCGTCGGTAACTGGAAATCGGTAGTGGGGTATTTAACCCGGGGCATCAAGCGGATTGATGGATGGCGGACTGTCCTGATTCTCGGCGGCCTCTACGTCGCAATTGCCGTCGGCTTCCCGGTTACGCCGTTCGTTGGCGAGCGGTCAGCCAACGAAGTACTCCTGATCTCGCTTCTCGTCGGAGGAGCGGTCTCGTGCTTGTCTCCGGTGGCTATTGGCTCTCGAAAACGGACATCCGGCCGACCTCTACCACGTCGTCGCTGGTTGGTGCGTCCCCGCTATTGAGACGATGGTCATCCTCGCAGTAGTCGCACTTCTCACGGACATGGCCGACCCCCCGGGAACGTCCTCATCCTGTCTGCGCTCGCCAGTGTCGCTGGGCTCGGGATGGGGGATTACGCTGGCCGGGCGCAAACGCGAGCGGTTGACGCCGAAGAGTACAGCCAAGAATTCGAACGCTACAAGACCATCGTCGAAACCGTCCATGACGGCATCTACATCACCGACGAGAATAGTCGCTTCACGCTATCAACGACGCGTACTGCGAGCTGGTCGGCTACGACCGCGAGGAACTCCTTGGATCGCCCTCGTCACTCGTGCTGGCCAACGAGGTGGACACTGAATTGCTGACCGACGAGGTCCAACGCGACCTCGAAGCGGCGGCCACCGACTCGACGACGTACGAGACGACGTTGGAAACCGCGACTGCTTCGACAACTTTGATCCCAAGTGACGAGAACTCATCCACACGATACTCGACGGTGTCGTTCAACACAGCGGTAGATGACAAACAGGACAGATATATGTGGGATTTCCGTCGGAGGGCCGGTTACTGTGCATCCATCATCGAACGAACCAACTTTCAGTAAAACCACTCATGTAACTAGTTATATATTTCTGCGCTGACCGTACTGGTGGAAACCTGCAGAACGTATAAAATACAACCGTTGGAACGGACACAGGATTGAAACGTCAGTAATTCCTTGCCCCTCTTGATCGTGCTGTATTCCATCAAATGTACCGAGTGCGGCGTCACTCGCACTGGATACAAGAAAGACGGACACGTACAACCGGCACGAGAGGCCTGTATCAACTGTGGCACTACTGACTACGTAGTTCTGAGTGACAAAGCGGATGCATCCTCTCAGTAGGCCGCTACCTCATGGAGGATGTGGATACTTCCGTCTCCAGACTCGATAAGTTCGCACCATGGATTACGCGATGGAGAGCTTGGATTGAGCAGTCGACGGTGTGACTACCGCCATTCTTAGTGCTGTTGAACCCATCCGGAAAGACGACCATGAGCCAACCTACCGAGCGTCGCTGGGAGTACAAGACGCTCAGACCGCCTTGCGACGAAACCAAGAAAGAGGCCGAGGACCCACAGGCAACACTGAACACTTGCGGTGACGATGGCTGGGAACTCATTACCACAATCGAGTACACCGGTGGCGAGACCAAGTCTCTCGTGTTCAAACGACCCGTTGAGAAAGCCCCCAGTCGCAACGAGGGATAGTTCGCTATGAGCGAGCAAACCGAAGATGCCGACATTAGCACGGCGAACACAATGCGCGAACGGGCCGATGAGAGTCGAGTTAAAATCTGGTTGCTCCTCGCAGCGAACCGATTGCAGGTAACTGCTGTGCTGGCGCTGGCCATGTTCGTGGTATTCGTCGTCGTAGTCACAGTCCTCCCTAAGCCCATCCAGCCACAACTCCGGTCGGACGACACCATCGAGACGATGTTTTCGACGATGATCGGGGTGATTATCACTGGCACCACGCTCGTCGTCACCATCGGTCAGGTAGTCCTCTCACAAGAGAACGGCCCGCTCGGCAAGCAACGCGACCGCATGGAGAACTCGATGGATGTCCGGGACGTCGCCGAAGACCTGATAGGTACCCCCAGTCCGGCAGACCCCTCAGCGTTCCTCGGGGAACTCGTCGGGGTGGCCGAACAACGGGCGAAGGCACTCCGCGAGAGCGTCTCCGACAACGAGAGTGAACAGTTCCGCGAGGAAGTCAATGAGTTCACCGAGAGTCTCATCGGCAACGCCGAGACGGTCCGCGATCAACTCGACGGGGCGCAGTTCGGCACCTTCGACGTGGTGTTTGCGGCACTCGACTTCAACTACGGCTGGAAGATTTTCCAAGTCGAGCGGCTCGCCAGCGACTACGACGATAGCTTGAGGGACGACGAGATCGAGCTCTTGGACGATCTGAAGACCGCACTTAGCCTGTTCGCTCCGGCCCGCGAACACGTCAAGACACTGTACTTCGAGTGGGCACTCGTCTCGCTCTCAGAGCTCATCCTCTACGCCGCGTTCCCAGCGTTAGCGGTCGCCGGAATCATGCTCACGGTTGTTGACATAGGAATGTTTCCCGGACATCTACTGGGTATTCCGAATATAACGTGGGTGATTGGTGGTGCGTTCACCGTGACGCTGGTGCCGTTTCTGCTGTTCATGGCCTATGTCTTGCGAATCGTAACGCTTGCCAAGCGAACGCTTGCGATTGAGCCGCTCATCCTCCGCGAGTCGCAACGGTAGGGACGGTGTAGCCTCCACAGTGGTCAGAAGTCAGTCGGTCTCGAAGAACCGTTTTCTCGAACAGACACGCACAATACCACCACGCATTGAGCAACACCGCTGAATCAGTTACGGGCTATAAACTGGATAAAGAAATCGTATCGCCACTACTGTTACGCCTGTTCTGACCGGAGTTCTTCTGCACGTCGCTTAAGCCGTCGAAGGATTTGAATGCGATTCTGGTGGGTGTTCTCGTAGGCGACACAGGCACGGAGCGTGTCCATGTCGTCTATCGTCGCGATGCTCGGGTCAATGAGCCGGATGTTTCGCGGCTCAAGTCGTTGTTCTGGTGAGAGTCCATTCGATTCGCCATCTGTGACGTTGCTCATTTGTTGTCGCCTCTGCTCCTGTCGGAGGCGACGAAAAAACAACCGAGAGCGATTTTTTGGACTCTACACCGGAAGACTACATGAGACGTGTTTCGAGGTGCGGATGAAAGAGCGCGACCGGACTAGCAGTCGCGGTCGGTGTACCGCTGGCGCTCCGACCGAATCCTGCCAGCGAGGACCTCGCTTTCGTAGTGATGGCCGACGCTTCTATCGAGATTGACGAGTTTGAACACGCCGTCACCGGCCCAGCCACAGTCGGCTGAACATCGAGCGACCGCGTACGCATCTGCACCCTCGCCAAGATGGATACCGTCGAGCGTGAGCGCGCTATCGCACGCTGGACAGATGGGACTGACCGAGGTGTACGTATCCCCGAGCATCGCTTCGATGTCTGCCGTGGCGTCACCGAGCGTCTCGTTGAGGACGCTGCCGACGGCCGTTTCGAGTGACTCACAGAGTGCCTGCTGTTCGGCTTCGTCCTCTGGAAGGTTGGCGTTCGTGACTGTGATGGTTAGTCGTGCGAGCGAAGCGTCGTCATTGGTGTTTTCGGGGGCAGTCATAGAGTTCGGAATCTGCTGTTGATTGTACTTCGATACAGCGTGGGCGAACACAGTGAGGTCGTCTTGACGTACGGATTGCTATTCGGGGAGGTCACGTCGGCCAGTTCGGTAGCACTCCCAGCACGGAAAATCGCTGGAGAGGTCTGCACAGTCACAGTCCGGTTCTTCTGCCTCTGCTTGTTCTTTGGAGTCCTCCTCGTGGTCGTGAGGGTGGTTCGGAGGCTGGACAGTCTTGCCACCGTCGGCGAGAAGTTGGTGGTGGCGGACGGCGTCGAGAATGGGTCGGCGGACCGCAACAGCGACACGGTGTTTACACGCACCACTGTATTTCGCGTCTGCCGGGCACGTACACGCGGTCGGCAGGTCGTCCTCGATGCGGACGGTGTATTCGTGATTTTCCGGGTCGGCATAGCTCCCGTTCCGAACACGAACATCACCGTTCTGGAGTTCGAACTCGAAGGCTTCGTACTGTGCTCGTTTCCTCACTCTACTCGTCGTCTTGAGTCTTGCAAGTGGTGTCGTCATTGTGGTCGTGAGGCACCGAGAAGTCGAGTGCCCCGCACCCTTCGGGGGCAGAAGAACTAACCGACCGGCTCTAACTCGTCCATCGAAGCGACGTATCTATCTCGTTGTGAAACGCATGGAGCGACTCTCTTTGTGGACAAGACCTGTTTATTATCTGCATCTCGGTGGGTCGTTGTTCACTCGAGTTGTTGGAACCACTGAGCGAGTTCCTGCTGGAACCGATTGAACCACTGCAAGTCATCGTGGAGTACGTCGTACACAACGTCGTGATCGACGTCGCCGTATCTGTGCGCGAGAATATTTCGGAACCCGACTGCTTCTTCGAGTTTCGCCTGCGTCTCGTTCGAGATGATGTCTGCTTCCCCAAGCGCCTGTATCTCCTGTTTGGCGGTTCCGCTCGGGGAGAGATTCTCTGTCGACCGAACGTGCTGAGCGAGGTCGATACACGCCTGAATAAGGTTCATCAACGTCCGCTCGACTGCTCGCTGGGTCACCATATCGTCCACGTACTCGGCCTTTGAGAGACCTCGCATCTGTTCGAGGTCCTCAATGTACTGGTTGATGTGGCGGAGTTTGTCAACGAACACGTCTTCGTTGACCATCTATGCGTCTCCGCTTGCTAATCGGTCGATGAATTCACGCTGTTGGCGTTTTCGCTCGTCGACCGTTGATTCGTACTCTTTCTCGATTTGCTCGTGGTATGTCTCGACGGCCTGTTCGTCGCCAGTTAGCAGGAGACCGTCTTGGAGAGCGGCGTGTGCGACGGCAGTCGGGAGTTGCTCGATATCGCTTACGTCCACAAACTCCTCGGCATACTGCTGGAGGTCTGCATCGATTTGGTTTCGCAGTCGGAATCGTTCCCGAGCGTCCAATGTCTCCGGGAACCGGAGTGCGATGTCCACGTCTGAGTCTGGTCCAGCAGTTCCGCGTGCGTGCGAGCCGAAGAGAATCGCAAAGACGACTCGCTGTTGGTCGAGATACGACCGCAGTCGGTCGGCTCGACGCGTTCGACCGCGGAGTCGTCTGTATGCACCATACGTACGTGTTCATCGTCCCGCATAATATAGTTGTGTTGCCGATTAGTCGAAGCGCTTGCCGAGTTCACGGACCTCGGCAGTATCTTCTTCCTCTGGTATCTTGATCGCGTTCCGCATCTCACCCACTTGCTCATTGTCGAAGACATCCTGAAGGTCGCGGAGCGAACGGTTGTCGATGAGGCGCTCGATGGTATCACTAAACGACTCTCCTTCCTGTCTACTTGCTTTGATGCGCTCGTAGAGGTCGTCAGCAAGGCGAACGTGGCGCGACATCCTTGTCGACGACATTGCCGCCGAAGTTGAATCAGTATTTGGGTCACTCACGAAACCACTCCTGACACTCCCGGCGACTGTCAGCGACAGTATCCGGCTTGATCGGACGCGTCACACCGTTCAATCCTCAATCGGCTCAAGAGTCCGAAGGTCTGATTGCAGGACGTCGCCATGCCGGACGACGTATCGAGCGGCAAGCACCGGGAATCGACACTTGGTGAATCCGGCCGTCTGAATATCGAGTTCGTCGCCCTCCTCAACGTACGTTGCGAGTGCTCGAAGGAACTCGTGGGTCCGCTGTCCTGCTTCGGAGTCGGGCAGGCCGTTTTCTCGACGCCCATAGACCTCGAATGCGTCGTAGCCCCAAATCGAGAATCGGTCGTTGTCGTCAACCTCCCATTCGAGCGTTCCGAAATAGTATGATTCGTAGCGTTCTCGAACTGCCTGTGCATCTGTGACGGTGACACCGTCCGACGTTGTTGCTGCTTGGAGTGTTGCCATATTTCTCGGGCAGGGACTGCTATCCCCGCACCCTTTCGGGGGTCGAAAAATTGCCCCGGATGTCGTTTCTATTCGAGTCCCGAATCCTCGTTTAATCCGTTTGCGTTCGTCTTATTCCGCCGGTTGAATTTGGCGAGCCTCCTCGGCGAGATCACGAATGTACGCTCGAAGTACGTCCATATCTTCTCTGGCGTCGTCGAGCGTTTTCGCTTTCACCTTTGCCTTGATCTGGTCTTCGTCCCGTGTCCCCGTTCCCCGCTTGAGTTTCACCGTGAGCGAGACACCGACGTCGCTCCGCTCGATGTGCTCTGTCGGTGATGATTCGTCATCGGTCGCTTTCGATTCGTTGCTTGCACGAGACGGTGAGTTGTGTTCTGACATGGTGTAGCTGTATTACTTGGTGTTCAGTTGGACGGTGCGACTGCGTTGCCGGACAGTTCACGAAGGGCGTTTTCGATGTCGGTACCGGTGAGTCGCCAGTACCCTTCAGGATGGGAGCAGTCTAACTGGCTCACGACCCGGTTTTTGAACGCGGTGTAGTGGGTTAGTGCGACATCCTCGTTGCCGGTGTAATCCAGCAAGAGTGCAGCGCGAGTTGCGCCGGGCCACTCCCACTGTATCCCCAGCTGAAGCCCGAGGGACTGTGATTCGCCAGTTCGAGACTCTGCTGTGGCGTCACCTGCTCCTGCCCAGGTTGTTTTTCCACAACAGCGCGTCCGCGCCGCCGGTAGCCGACGTAGACAACATCCTGTTCCTGGTTTGGCCGTGTCTGTTCAAGTGATTTCGAGTCGGTTGTTCCACTCATAGTTTATTCCGAGAGACTACTTCGAGTCCCCCGCACCCCTTAGGGGGTGAAAAACCAGAACGGAATTCCGTTTGGCAACATATTTGGTAGTCGCAATTTACAACTCAATTATATCAGGATGGCTGTGCTGGACGACCTCTCCGGTTTCGAGTTCGAAGACGTGATAGAGGATGTGTTCCGGAATCTCGGCTACGAGAACGTCCGGCAGGCCAAGCGGACGGCCGACGAGGGCCGGGACGTTATCATGGAGGAGGTCGTCAACGGAACCCGCAGAGCGATCATTGTCGAGTGCAAGCACACAGACACGGTTGGGCGGCCGGTCGTCCAGAAACTGCATTCGGCTATTGCGACGTTTGACTTCGACGGCCCAAAGCGGGGGATGGTCGTCACGACCGGCCGATTCACAAATCCCGCCGAGGAGTACGCCGAACGCCTCCAGCAGAACGACGACCCGCATCCCATTGAACTGCTCGACGGTGAGGATCTCCGCGAGATTGCCGATGAGGTGGGTCTCGACCTCTACAATGGCCGCATCGAGATCCTCTGTGACGAAACACTCCGACCGTACGACCCGGCGGCCGACGTCAACGCACCCGTCCAGGAGGAGTTCCGAGATATCGAGAACATCGAGGCTACGGACCTCCCAGCGCCACACTCACAGGTGACGTTTCGTCCGGTGGTCGCAGTTACTGCTGACACAAACGCCGTCTTCGAGACTTCGGTCGGCGTTATCCATCGGGTCAACGAACGCACGCGGTTCGTGGTACACGCTGAACGCGGCCACCCCAAGATGGCCGATGATGCCGTCGCGACGCTGGTCACCGAGAACCTCCACGCGACGGTCGACCTCGACGGTGAGCGGTTCAGGGACGTGTTTGACGACGTTGAGGAGCATCGGTTCGGCCAGACCCAGACCGAGTACAAGGAATGGGCGGTCGACCGACTCCAGGACTATCACACGACGACTGTAACCTATACTGGCGACAATAACGTTACCTACAACAAGACCTGCGAGCCGAATCTGTCTGATATTTCCGTGCAGTCAATCGAACCTGTGTATCTTCCTGAGATTCGTCATACGACCGAATTGGGGGAGTACTCGTATCCTTACGAATACTACGCGACAGGTCCGTCTCGGGTGACCGTTGAGGACGGCATCCATCGTTGCGTCCACTGCGAGACGAACGGTGTCGACGAGAATTACACGTACTGTCCGAACTGTGGAGCGATTGCCTGTGGTAGCCACATCAAGACCGAACGGCTGGAACAAGAGCCGGTCTGTACAGGCTGTGCGGTCACTGAGCGGTTCGCGCTGAAGACGAAGTACTTCTATGACGAAGAGAACCTCGAAACGTTCCGTGAAGAATATGCTGAAATGCCGCTTCACGAGAAAGCAATGGAGAACAAGCTGCTGGTCAGCGGCAGCGTAGGCGTGACGCTACTAGTCATCGTCGGCCTGCTCATCATTGGCGGCATCATCTAGAACGGCTGTGTTCTCATGCGGGTCAGCGACAAGTGCTGTGAAAGTGAAGTTCAGCGATTCGTGGGACTGCCAGCTTGCCCGCTTGAACACGTTCTTTCCCCAGTTTTAAGCAGATACCTGAACGGATATGTCCGTTGGAGGAGTTGGACGACAACAACGCCACTGAGCCGTCCCGGGCAGAGTCGACTGAGGGTGTAGTGAGTAGACGATGCACTCCAACCCACATGTGGAGCAACATGTATAGGCGTGGAGAGGGTACGTCCACGTATGGCAGCTGAAGAAGGCCCCGAGGAAACGAAAGTCAGCGACCGCGGAATGGTCACAATCCCAGCGGACCTCCGCCGGCATCTCGACATTGAGCCGGGCGATAAGCTCCGGTGGACCACTGACGAAGAGGGAGGTCTCTCGGTCGAAATCGTCCATCAGCGAGAGGGCGTTTTTGACGACTTTGAACCCGTAGACGCTGGGGAGACGAACGCGGTTGAAGCTGAGGCCGAGTTCGGGACCGAGTAATGGCGGTTGCTCTTCTGACACGAACGTTCTCTTCGCTGGTGCCAGTGCCCGCGACGAGTACCACGACCGCGCCCGAGAGATCGTCCGCGGAATCGACCACGGTGAGCTCCCAGACGCTCTCATCACGAACTACGTGGTCGCGGAGACGCTGAACCTTTCTCGTGAAAAACTCGGTGCAGGCCCGGCAAATCAGATGCTGGACCGGCTTATCGAGGGTGCGCACTTCGAGATAGTCCACGCTCCGAAGGCGGATTTCAACGCCGCACAGGCCCTTTTCCGGCGATACAACGAACTCTCCTTCGTGGATGCGACTCTTGTGGCGTATCTAGAACGGGAAGATATTGAATACCTCTACTCTTTTGATGACGACTTTGACGCGATTAACGGCCTGAAACGGCTGGATACGTCCGATAACCCGTTCAGCTGACTCGAAGGCACTACGAATTCAACCGTCTTATCCTTCATCTCTATCTGGACTGCTATTGACTGGATCGTCGAGTTTTATTTCAAGATACGGCAATCCCATCTCCATTTTGAACGGCGTGTTCACCGAACTGATAGAATGCACTAACCGCTAACGGGACATTACAGATAATTTGATACTAGTACTGGACTGGAACGTACCGAGTCGGTGGTAGCTATTTGACAAACAATACTAAATCGATATATAAGAGTCTTCAACTCTAATTTACAAACAGCGATTTCGGAGTTCGTTCCAGCCACCGATACTCGAATGACGAGTCGTTGGTCGCTCCACAGTAACTCGGACTTCATGCACCCCTCAGGGAGGACGAAAAACTCACTGCGGTTACTCCGTCACGTTCCCTGGCTAGCTCGGGCATTCAGTAGTGAACGTCTGCTGGGACAATCCAGAGATTCTCGCCCTCGTCGAGGATGCGGTCAAGCTGGTCTCGATGCCGAATGCCGCTCCCGTGTTCGTCGTACAGGAAGATGGTGGGGCCGTCGTATGCGCCGACTTGGTGGAACGCATGCCGGGCAAGCCCGTCGTCGCGCATAATCTCCTCGTCGCTCAGTTCCTCAAGTGCCTCCCGGACGCGGTCGAGATTCCGCTCGAACTCGCTCTTCGTCGCCTCCCACCCACGTTCCAGCAATTCCTGACCATCGTCGGATTCCACAAGAACTGCTACTGGCAGGTCGCCCCACCGGGCCTTCCCAGCGACTGACGTGCCCGACTCGTCAAACGTTACGTAGTAGTCGAACACTGCAGTCGCGTGTGGACTGGCTCCGACGAGTTGGTCGAATACCGTCTTTCCAGTTGCGAGTGCGTCGTCTCGTGTCGATGCCTCTACCAGCGAATAAATCACCATATGCATTGGTTCTCACTTCGATCTGCCGACGCACGCGACTACACGCCGCGCTACTGCTTGGTGCGCCGGCACTCATTGCCGGCGCAGAAAAAACACGGACCGACATCGTCCAACCAGGAAGGAGTGGTGAGTGGGACTGCAGTTAACCAACAAATGCCGAAATACGCCCTCGTCTGTTGGTTAAGAGTGTCTTCCCGTCTACTGATCTGCTTTGGGTTCTGGCCCGTATTGAGGCATTCCGCAGACGTGGCATTCCCACATTGGTTGGCCACTCCACTCGTCGTCAGGGGCAGTCTCGAAGTCGAGGAATCGGTGCCTCGTATCGCGGTCGCACTCACGACACTCGAGGTGCCTCCTGTTCGGTCGCTCGCGTTGGTGGCTGTCAGTCCTGGTCTCTTCGACAGATTGCTGGAGTGCAATCGCGGGTACTAGCCACACGTCGTCTACGTCCTCAAGAAGAGTCTCAAGATGGTCTTTGTTCTGAATTCCACGTCCGCTTTCATCGTAGAGGAACGTCGCATGTTCGCCGTCGTGACGCGACTGCGTCGTGTCCTGCCACTCCGTCAGCTCACGGGCAGTCTCGAGTAGCTGTCTCCCTGAGTTGGACGTAATCTGTACTGCTTCGGGAAGCGAAGGCCACTTGTCCGCAAGTTGTGATGCAGGCTCCTCGTCAAACTCGGAGATTAGTTGGCAGTCGTCGACCGCGGAGTCTCTGTCGGCCTTCACGAGCAGGCCCGCAGCTGCAGTCCCCTTCGCGACGGCGCTGTCGAACGTCGATGCTTCCACGACAAAATGGATAACGTGAAGCAGTGTCCACTCGGTATCGGACCTTGACTGTTCCTCCTCGGAGCTATCGAGGTGGTTCACCAGACAGAACCGACATTTGGTCCAATTCGCAGGGATTGATGCTCTACAGGAGGAACACTCGCTCTCTGTTACTGTAGTTTCGTTTAGATATCTTGTAGCGACTGCATCTAGTCGCTGTTGGCTAGACTCTTCGTCGCTACTATTGGAGAGTTTGTCGTCGGGAACATGCGTCGCTTCGCCGAGTGGCCGAAGTTCTTTGTAGTTAGAGTTCCGGTCAGTCATCAAGTCGTCTCATAGTCGTCTGCTTCGCTTTCGGTTTTATCGGTTCGGCCATTGAACTTATACTTATCTTCTAGGTACCCCTATGTATGCCAGGTGCAGATTTAGTTCAGTATCTCCGTGATCGGGTGGGTAACGCTTTACGTGGCGTTATCAGATACCATCAGGGAACAGCAGATGTCCTCTATTTACGGGACGATGTTCGTGAAGTCCGCTTACAGAGCCAGATCGATCGGATGCTCTCACGGTTAGAGCCGGAATCGCACTCCGCCGAAGAAGAGGCGTTCCCCTTTGGCGACCTCTACGTGACTGTTCGGCGGTTCGAGAAAGCAATCATCATGCACTTCCCGACCGGCAATAATCGAGGTGTCGCCGTCAGCCTCGAACCAGAAACAGCCCACAATCTCAACACCTTCACCACGGAATGCCTCCAGCAGATACACGACGAGTAGCGGTCTTCCAACTCAAATCTAAGCATCAATTACACTACGAGTATTCTTGAATTCCGCCGATTCTGTCCGTAATGGGAGACGTAATTAGAACCGTAACTCCGTAGCGTGCGTTCACACAGCGAGTTCGTCTAATGTATCTCGGTGAGTGCGGATGGTCACCGTCGAGACACTCGCGGCTCGTGCAACTTTTGATTGAACCATCAAGCGCCCTGCATCACAGCCTGCTTTGTACAAGCACGCAGCGGCGAATCCTGTCGGATCGACGCCTGAAACGGCACCTGCTGATTCTGCTTGATCCGCTAACTGCCGGGCACGATGCCGGATTCGTTCAGGGATATCAAGCTCGGAGGCTAACTGGGGAATGAATCCACTCGGCCTCACCGGTTGGGCTGGAAGGCCGAGTTCCGTATTCAACGTCTGATACGCAGTCCTCACTCGGGCCTGCTCAACGCGCGCTGGCTCGGTGATCTCCTCGAGTGTTCGCGAGAGGCCGTTACATCGACATGCGCCGTGGACGCTTGCCGCCGCCATCGCTTCGATTGAGTGGCCCCGAAGGAGGTCTTCGTTCTGGGCGCTCCGGAAGAGTTGGCATGCTTGGTCACGAATCGTCTCGGTGAGGTCGAGCCCACTACTGATTCGGCGGACCTCCCCAAGGCCGTGTGCGAGGTTGCGCTCGGCCTTCGACTGGAATCGCCCGCGGGACTGCTCCCGACGGAGTCGACCGAGTTGCCGTCGCTTTCGCCCGGAGAGCTGATTTCCGTTTGCGTCGGTCCCACGCCCGATTTCCGTCGAGAGGCCGCGGTCGTGGCGCGTCGCCGTCAGCGGCGCACCTGTACGCTCTCGGTTCTGCTCGTCGTCACTGAACGACCGCCACTCCGGCCCGTGGTCGATACGTTCGTCCTCAAGAACGAGTCCACACTTCTCACAGACGGTCTCTGCGACGTTCGTGGCGACCCGTCCGTCACACTCCGGGCATTGATTCGTTGTATCGTTCTGTACGTCCTCGTCGAACGCCGTCTCGTAAATCTCGCTCGTTGCCATGATACTCACGAGGGACTCCGTGAACCGGTCTCTCGAAGAGGCCCTCACCAATTGAGGGCAGAATAAACACGTCGTGGTGGGGAACCAAGTCTGACTGCTGTGGCGAAAGCCCGGCCGCGAACGGCCCGTGGGTCGTGAGCGGCCCGGACCGTGGAGGTGGTGGGAGGTGGCGGTGACCGCACCACACCAGCAAAAAAGGGGGGCGTACTCGGGCTATTCCCACCAACGACCGCGCTCAGGGAACTGGATGGTCGTCCACCCGGTCACGGCGAGGGAGACACGTCCTTCGTACCAGTTCCGGGCCGCCCCGCGGATGCACACTTGCTCGCCTTCCTCCATCCACGGCGCTTGCGAGTTTTTCCAGACCGTGACTCGGGTTCGTCCGCTTTCGTCTTCGATGAGTCCGACTTGCGCTATACTTGGATGCGATGGCTCCCACAATGTGTCGACACGCCCGGAGATGCTCACCTCCTTGCGATTCACGTCTTCGAGCTTGCCGATTGGAATCACGTGTCCCGGGGCCGTCTGCAATTCTTCGTGGACGCCGACGACCGCACTCATCATGCCTGCCCCTTCGACCACGCGCTCGGCCAATCGCCGACTAATCGCCGCTCTCGTCCACCCATCCAACTTCTCGCTCAACCGCTGTGTCTGCTCGTTCACGCTTGCTAGCTCGTCTTGGGATAGCTCCTCGCGTGGGTCCGGCCGCTCCGGGTCTGCCATGGGGGTCACGCTTGCCGCCCGCTTCTGGAACTCTCGACGCCGCTCTTTGCTCCGTTTCGCCGCGATGTCTCGCGCTCGCTCTGCCCGACCATCCTGCCGACTGACTTTAGCTCTGATACTGATGCGCTCTAGTTCTGCTTCCCGCGCTCGAATGCGCTCCTCCTGTTCGAGGGTCGCACCCTGAATCCGTTCGTTGTTCGTCTCCTTGATTCCATCTGGGTGGTTGGCATCCACCTTCGCTTGGACCTCCTGTTCGACTGTCGCTCTGAGTTCGGGCGTCTCCTCGACCACCTCGAAGCCATCCGCATCGACTGCTTGCTCGTCCGCCTGTTTGAGTGCCTGTTCATCGACCGAAACGACCTTGCCGCTTGCGTTGTTACTAGACATTGGAGTTAGCGTAGCTCCGAAGGCGCTCACGCGCCCGACACCGCGATGCTCCTACATCGCGGATTTCCTCGACACCCACAACCAACAGACTCATCTGCGCTCTCGCTCGCGCCTTCGCGCGCCCCCTTGGGGCGCGAGCGAGAGCGCACTTTGGGAGAGGATGCATCCAGCGCCGCGCGCCGTCTCGGCCGCCGCGAGCGTCCAGCGGAGTATGCGTCGCGGGGTGAGCACCCACGGCGCGCAACCCCCGGCGGATACCCGCTGGCGTCGAGACCAGATTCACTTTAGCCCGGACCGGGCGCTCGCGGTGTGGAGAGCGCCCGCATGCCCGGAATGGTCGGTCGCGAGCGACGCGGCGGTCTCGTGAGCGAAGCGAACGAGACGTCGGTGAGCTTGCTCACCGGAAGCCGGTAAGCGGCGAGCGGGGCGGGCCGTAACGAAGGACACCCACTCAACCGGCCTTGTCGCCCGTTTACATAGCTGACCTCCTGGCGGACTCAAGAATGAGAACTTCTACTATTGCTCCCAAAACCGTGTCTTCTCAGAGAGATTAGAGAGAGCGGACAGACAGACGTTTCTCAAACTTTTGGTCAGTCTTCTCTCGAATTTCTTGGCGTACTTCATCTTGATCGGATTCAATCCCGAACTCGTCCTCAAACGAATCGAATCCAAGCGTCGTCAGAATATCCAGCAGGAGCTCGATTCGTCGATCCTGTAGAGTCTCATAGGTCCAGAAGGAATTGAAATATGCCACTACATTCGACAACGTCGGGCTCGTCCTCCAGGCTTACGACGACGATCTTCTTTATTGGGCCATGCACCTCGACTCGCCCGTCAAGTGCTTCACACACGGCCTCAAATCCAGAATCATCTGTGGTCAGTTTTCCTTCGCTCAGGAGGGTTACCTGCCCCTGTTCGATTTGCTGGATTTCATCCCCATGTATTTGTATGCCCGAAACTGCTTGAACTCAGGGAGAGGTATGTTGTTTTATGACTCTTGACACTCGGATAAGATACGGATTATCTTTGTATCGACAGACAGAGACAGGTATGGAAGCAACACGAGAAAGGGCTCTTAGCGAACGCGAGTTTGAACTATTGTTAGAAGGAGCTGGGCGGATATCAGATACGCAAAGACGTCTTGAGACACGAGCCGCTATCCTCCTCGGGGGACGCCTGGGACTTCGGCCAGGAGAAACGACGCACCTGTCTACATCGTGGATTGACCTAGAGCGTCAGATGATTCAAATTCCCAAACAAGAAGATTGTACAAAGGGACGTGACGGCGGTATCTGTGGCTACTGTCGGCAAGCGGTGAAACAACGAATGGACCACAATCCCAAGAAGGACTTCCAAAGTTTTGCGGATAGCTATTGGCTCCCGAAAACAGAGGCCGCGTCTCGAACAGTGCCGTACCATTTTTCGTATCGAGTCCGAATCGCGATCGAATTACTACTTGACGAACATGGCGGTTGGCCATACTCGTTCTCGACCTTACAGCGACGTCTGGAAACGGCCCTTGAACTGTCTCCAGAACTGTCCAACGACGCAACCTCATTACACGGACTGCGTGCCACAGCAGCGTCGTACCATGCGGGAAGGGGCTTAGACCTTCCTGCACTTCGAGCAATGTTCGGTTGGGAGGACATCACGACTGCACGTCAATATCTGAATGTCGATGGAGCGATGACCCGGCGAGCGCTGGACAGCATTCATCAGTAAGCTTGAATGGACTAACATTCAAGAACCAGGCGTAGTGCTAACTCAGAAGTTACTCCATTGGCCCTACGTCTCCAAGATGAGTGTATTTCTCAGCGACCTTCTCGATGTAGGCTTCCGTCATAATTCGAGGATTCGACACCCGATGAAAGTCATCAAGAACGAACTGCATTTCCCCCCTATCGAGTCCGTAGGCGTGGAAAGAAGCTGCATCAATTTCGGCCTGAAGTCGCCGACGCTCTGATTCCTCTTTAGCGGGTTCAATTCCGCCGAGCCGCTCCCGCATCTCCTCGAACTCCTCACCGTAGCAGTTGAGCCGGGCCGCCCGGTCTGAAATATAGTGGAACCAGTTGTCGCCCTCTGTGAGACGTGGGACCTGCGATTCTTCCAGTTTAAACCGGACAATGTGTGAATCGACCTTCGTCCGCATTAGGTAATCGAACGGAATGCTGTTCAGTAGACCGGTGATGACGAACAGTTCCTCATCATCGTAGGCACGTTCATAGATTGAACGGAGGGGATACTCTGAGAGGTCTTCCTGCTCCGGATTGACTTCATATGGCGAAAATGTCTGGAGTGTGTGAACACAAACAATTCCTTTAGGTAACACAGTCGAAATCATTGTCCGTTCGTCGGTAGGTCGGGCGATATCCCGGTAGATAATTCGGTATCCCGTGAAGTCTGGAAGGAGATCATCCATACAAAGGTCCTGTCCACGGTGTTCCTGAAGAAGATCGTTGACGAATCCCTTCTGTGATTTGCTGGTCTTTGGTCCACCAAACGCTTCGTATATGTCCTTTTTCGGCGTTCCACCGTTGTACGCCCGTTCCCGAACACGGTATTTAGCGCTCAGGTCCGGCCGATCTTCATCGACACTCCATAGTGAAGGGGAATCAAGACTCGAATCGAACGTGTTGTCGTGCTGGAACTGGTGAATGTTTGCTCCACCGTACACAGGGTAATCACCTTCATTTTCCTCTTCGACGAAACGGTCAGACGCCCGTGATCGATCCAGTTCACGGTGGGGAGTGACGTTCCACTTCTCTTCAATCTCTTCTCCCAACGGTGGGTGTGAGACAATACTCTTCAAAATACCCACTTCCTCAGGATGAGTGATATTAGGGAATATCCGTGCTTTCAGTGAATATTGCGAAAGCACTTCTCGAGGAATAGTAATTGCCATCTCATCAAAATGGCGGAGGACAGAAACATCACGCTGATCAAATACACCCTCTATCTGGTCCGTTTTACCACTGTTCTTGAAAGAGAGAATGGCGAATTGGTATCGATTGTCGATCTCCTCAAAGATTCCATGATTTTCGAAGCCCACTAACGTCTTGATCTCTGCGTCATCAAGTAATTTTAATCTGAGATCCTTTGAGAAGGACCCACTGAAGATAACTCCAGGGAGAACTTGCGCTACGTACCCTTGTTTGCTCACGAGGTCAAATAGTCTCTCAAAGAAGAGAGCAGCAAGGTTGTTTTCGTTCGGATCCTTGCGGCCGTCTATAACCGGCTTCTGGAGAGTGTATTCCGATCCATCAGTGAAGTACCGCATTTGCTTCTCTATCTGCTCTTGATACTCCTCCCATCCCTCGGAAATCTCCTCGTCTTCTGGCTGTTTCTGCATCTCGTCCTTGTTCGAAGGCATCCGGGACCGGAACTGCTCATCAAACTTGACGAAGTAATCGTCGCGACTTGCTCGAAGCTGGTCCCAAGGAGGATTCCCGATAATGAGATCAAAACCTCCCTGGTCGTAGACTAGCGCGAATTCGAGAATCCAATGAAAGGGATAGAATTCTTGAACTTGATCCAGAGTGATTTCAGCGCTGGCACTGTGGAACTCATCTAGCACCTTGTTGTCCAGATTCTGACTGTAGCTGGTGATGAGTGACTCTGCCTGACGACGGGCGTTGGTTGCTTCTTTTGAGGAATTTGCCCTTTTGTGTTTCCGCTGAGCGTGGATTACGTCCTCGTAATACTCACTAACCGGTGTTTCTTCACCGATTCCATAATTTGTGAGTGAGGTATCACCCTCTTCGTTGACGGTTTCGATGAGGTCTGTAAATCCAATAAGACTGTTCCCCTGCCGAATGTTGAAATCAATATTCGGGAGCGGTTCGACCTCCCCTGGCTCGTCTTCGATATCCGCAACCATCGAGAGCCACAAACGAAGTTTACAGATCTCCACAGCGCCCTCGTCGATATCCACCCCGTAGAGGTTATCCAGAATAATCGAGCGTTTTGCGTATAGCGACTCCCCACCATGCCTACCCTCGATACTTTCTAATTCCTCGCGACTACGACTCTCCAGCTCCCAGCCTTGTCCCTCTGATTCGAGTTGCTGGAAATACTCAATGCATTGCATGTATAGGTCCATCAGCACCTCCTGTGCGGCGAGCAGGAAGGCGCCACTTCCTACGGCAGGATCGAGAATGTGCGCTTCCTTCAGAATATCGTGGTAGAGAGTCTCCACATGGCTGGTCTGGACCTTTTCCGTTGGAACTTGCTGAGTTATGGTTCCGCCATCGGCAACAGCTTCTGTGCTAGTATCTGCTTCGGGCACGGGGAATCCGAACACATTGTCGATCTCGTCGTAGTCTGCGTCCACAGTCTCGTTGAGCTGATCGAGCAGATACGGATGGATCGTCCGGCGGGCCATGAACCCCGTGATCTCTTCCGGTGTGTAGTACGCCCCCATCTCCTTCTGATTGACCGTTTGCTCAAAGATGTGGCCCAAGATCGCCGGGGAGAGGTTCTTGGGATCAACGATGTCGAGTCGTTCGTCAACGTTCCAATTCCAGTCGGAGAGGAAGTCGAGGATATCGTCGAAGAGCTCGTTCGTTTCCTCAGCAGGGCCACCTAACTTCGCGTCCTCGAACTCTTCTTCGACGGGATTCCTTGCGAACAAGCCACCGTTCAGGTACGGAAGACTACCGAAGTCAGGGTTTTGCTTGTCTTCTATGGTATTCGAAGAAGAGCGGTTCGTAGAACTCTTCGTAGTGGTCACCACCCTCGTCAACGACTTCATTCGGCTGTTCGTGAAGGTAGTTCGGGTTCCGATCAAGGAGGCGCTTTTCTTGGATGAAGTAGAGGAAAATCATCCGGTCAAGGATGACCTGCACATATCGTTGCTTCGCATCACCCCGATCGTCGGGAATGCCCGTGACCTCTTGAATGAGATCTGTCCGGAGTTCTTCGAACTGTTCATAGAACTCCTTGACAACCTGTTGTGTGTCGTAGAGCGTATCGTATATCGCAGCGGAGGAGCCGTACTCGATCGAGTTCAGTTTCTGGAGAATAGTGTTCTTTTCTCCGCTGTCCCGCGTGAACTGCTCCTTCGAGAACGAAATCTTTTGATGCTTAATTCGACCGTGCTGCTGCCCCTCCCAGCTTCGGACTCGCGTAATGAAGGTGAAAGTCTCGAAATCGTTGGTGGCAACGAGGTTGGTGTGCCGTGAGCGATTTTCCGGTTTGAAGTCCGTGGCAGTCTCACCGGGACCAGCATTGACAATGACGATGAATTCGTCATCATCAAGCTGGACTACGAGTTCGTTATCGCCCCCTAGTTTCGGGCGTGGTTTGAGCCCGCGTTTTTCAAAGGAGTTCGCGATATCCTGTAAAGAGTCCCAGCCCGCGATATCGGATGCAGTAATCTGCTGGAGAGTCATACCACCTGCAAGTTGCTTTACTCATATGAAAATGATGGATATGAGCGTGACTTTCGACTGAACTGGTCAATCCACTTGTTGAATAGAGTGTAAGAAGCAGCTCGTATTTTACCAGTATTCGTAGATTAAGTCGAAAACAGCCAATAGCGAACCACTCAGTTGATGCAATGCATTGAGTATTTCCAGCGGCTCGAATCAGAGGGACAAGGCTGGGAGCTAGAATCCAGAACACGAGAAGAGATAGAGGAAATCGAGTCTGGAAAAGGCTCATCAGCACTCTACGCAAAGCGAACGGCTATCCTCAACAATTTGTACGGAGTCGATATCGACGAAGGTGCTGTTGAGATCTGCAAGCTCAGGCTCTGGTTGTCGATGGTCGCTGATATCGAGGACGAACCGAGCGAGGTGGAGCCGCTCCCCAATATCGATTTCAACGTACGGCAGGGGAACAGCCTAATCGGTCAACTCGATACGGACATTGAGAGTAACGAAGACGGAGACAGCGATCTCGATTCTTGGGAGGTGAAAACTCGTTTTGAGGACGTGAAAGAGGCCATCAAGAAGCATAAGAAAGCGGAGACCAGTGTTGAAGCACAAGAATGGCGGAAAGAAGCAGAAGACAGAATAGAGGAACATCGGGACAAATTTGACGAAATTCTTCGGCGAGAATTCCAAGACGCTGGCTTTGACGACATAACGATCAAGGAAATCCGGGAGTGGTCTCCCTTCCACTGGCCGTTGGAGTTCGCCGACGTCTTCGAGAAAGGCGGATTCGACGTGTTCATCGGGAACCCACCGTGGGACATGCTCTACGCGAATCGCGACGACTTCTTTATCCGCTACGATGAGCAGTTCCGTACCTATCCGTCGGAGGAAAAGGATGGTGTGATGGAAGACCTTCTCTCAAACCCCAAAGTTGCGTGGGAATGGGAGGACTACAAGGAATCGATGGAAACTCAGGCAGATTTCTTTACGCAGGGAGATGTCTATAAGCTCCAATCTCCGGTGGTGGGCGGTCGAACGATGCCGACAAAGAACGAACTTTCGGCTCTTTTTCTTGAGCGGGTCTTCAGACTTTCCAGAGACGGCGTGAAGGTGAGTCTGCTCCTCCCCGGTACTATCTTCGGGGGAGTAATGGGGAAAGACCTCCGAATGCATCTGCTGGACCATACGGACGTGGAGAATCTCATCGGGTTCGAGAACAAGGGTATCTTTGAGGCCATCGACGATAGATACCGGTTCGCGATTCTGACGTTCGAATATGGGGGGAAGACATCAGCTCTTCGGGGGATATTCAACCAACGTGACATGGATATAGTCTACAGGATCGAAGATGAGGCAGTCAACATTCCGCGCGATGTACTCGTCAGTTATTCTCCAGAAGGGGGAATCTTCCCATCCATCACCTCGCAGATCGAAGTAAGCGTCTTGGAGAAGGTAGTTGAGCAGCCTTCCTTGGGTGAAGATTTAGAGGAGGCTTGGACAGTTGATATGCTCACTAAGGAGTTCGTTGAATCGACTGATAAGGATAGGCTCCTGACATCGCCGGAGGAGGCCGACTATCCCGTCTATGGCGGCAAAAATATCCACCAGTTCCAGTACGATAATACCCACACAGAAGCGTTAGATGGACCGCAGTACTGGAGTCGTGAGATGTACGATCCACCGAATAGTGCTCAGTACCGTGTTCGAGAAAAGAAATTCAACAGGGGTAATCTCAAACGGGCAATCTATGACGCCTTTGGAGGTTCAGAGACGAGCAAGTCTCAAGTTCAATTCGTAGATAAACTACTCGAAGAACACCGTGGTCACGGACTTGAGGAAGAAGATGTCCTGCTCGATTGCACTGAATACCGAATCGGCATTCGAGACGTTTCTCGATCTCGGGACGAGCGGACGATCATAGCGACGGTACTTCCGAAGGACGTCATCTGTCTCCACACCATTAACACGTTCAAGCCGTTCGCTATTGAGCCTGAAGAGGAACACCTCACAGAGTCCCCACTTCGGTCACCCTACGTCCGGCGATTTACGGATCAAGAACTCTTCGCGGCAACGGGACTCCTGAACAGCATTGCGTTCGATTTCCTGATGCGAACCAAAGTCGAGACGCACATCGTCAAGCGCGAGCTATTGGAATCCCAGCTACCACGCCTCACCGACGGAGATGACTGGTTCTATTATATCGCTGAACGAGCTGCCCGGTTGAACTGTTACGGAGAAGAATTCAAAGAAATGCGTGAGCGACTCGGCGGAATCGAGGCAGCGGTAGAAGATCAAGAACGCAGAGAATTACAGGCTGAAATCGACGCGGCCGCATTCCACGCGTATGGCCTGAAACGTCGTGACGTGAAGTTTGTCCTCGACGACTTCCATCGCGTTGAGAATCCGAAGCTGATGGACGAGATGTACTTCGATCTGGTCTTGGAGAAATATGATCTGCTGGATCAGAAGGGGCCCCTACCGTAGCTCCCGAATCACTGTCCGACAACCCCCCAGCATACGAGCTTCGCTTGTACATCACTCTCTCCCATCAGTTTTGTCTGATATTCAGTAGAGGCTTCGACGTTCTCTTCTAAGAACTCCTCAAGCTGACTGAGGAACTCCACGGTCGGCCACTCTGGGAAGGAGTCGTACTGCTCGTTCTGGCGAAAGATCTCCCGTAGAATTCGGTCTTCATCTGTGTTCGCCAGCTTTACCTCCTGTAGCCGCTCTTCGATGCCGTTAGCCCATTCTCCTATTGTTTCGAACTCTTCGACAGGAGCCGGCTCATCACCGTGATTCGGCTGAACGTAGTGACTGATGAAATCGAGGATCGTCTCCTGTTCCTTCGAGAAGGCCTCTCCCTGTTTGAAAGCACCCTCAACTTGGCCTTCTCGAATCACCTCAAGACGCTCGTCAAGCACTGCTTGAATTTCACCGCGATTCGATAACACCGTATCTGGATTTCCGGTAATCGGTTCGCCGTCAACTGAAGGGTCGATGTTGAGCGTGCTCACGGGCCGCTCTTTGACCTCGTCGGCGAAGGGCTTGTAGTAGAAAGCACGACGGACGCGACCAAGCGGGGACTCGTGGTCATCATCGTCGAACCAGAGGTGGGCAAGGGCGAACACGCCCGGACGAGGACCGGCATCGTGGTCAGTTACATTCGTGTAGAGGAACTCCCGTTCTTCGGGCGGGTCATCGAAGAAGTCCTCAGCGTACTCGAAGTCTTCCGCGGTCAGGTCGTAGTCCTCGTTTAGTTCTCGCTTCAGAAGGTACCGTTCGAACGCAGCGTGTTCATTGCTCCCCGCATTGCGGAGGAGCGGATTCTTGCTCGTGTCGTCGAGTTCATTCACGTCGTCAATTTCACGGGACTTTTGGAGGGAGTCTTCGATCTCGTCCACCTGTAATTCCCCGATTGTCTTCTCCGTGTCTACACCTGTCTTTTCGAGAATCTGGTCTTCGTTCGGATCGAGGATGTTGTTCTCCTTTCCGACGATGAGCGCGATATCGTTGATCTTTGCCTGCAGGCGTTTCAGGAGCTTGATCGCCGCCTCAATGTCGCCGTCCGGGTAGAAGTTGTGGACGTGTTTCTCAGCGGTACTCCCAATCCGGTCGACTCGCCCGACACGCTGGACAATCCTCATCGGGTTCCACGGCAGGTCATAATTGACCACCACATGAACGTCCTGAAGATTAACCCCTTCACTCAGCGTGTCAGTGGCCACTACGTACTGTAGCTCTGAATCCCCCGACTCGGCAAGCGTTTGCTGGTAGCCTGACGCCTCGGGGGCAAAGCGTTGAATGATGTCCTGTTTATTCTCGTCGCCACCCTTGACGACGGCACTATTCGCCTCGGTGAGTGGTGAGTCCGCGTTGTCACAGAGGGTTCGATAGACGTAGTCTGCAGTTGCCCGATACTGAGTGAAGATGAGCACTTTCTGGTCGTGATCAGTGAGGACATCTGCAAGCCGGTCGATCTTCGGGTCGCGGAACTCGCGGAGTGAAAAGACGGCCTCGTAAAAGTCGCGTGTGGCGGGGTCGACTTCGCTCAGATCACTATTCGGGTAGAGAATCGGATTCATCTCTTCTTCAGGAATATCTGGGAGGACACCAGCGTCGTGTTCAGCGAGCCATTGGCGCGTGGAGACCGCATAATCGCTCACATCACCCGCATCACGGGCGACATCACCGATGAACTGCGAGAGGAAATACGAGAGAAGGGTGAGGTCCTCCCTGATGTACGTCTTCACCTCGCCGATGGTGGCGTCTACCAGTTCATCTCCCTCGGTATCAGTTCCTTCTTCCGATTGAATAGCGGTGGTATCGAAACCGAATTCTTCGAGTGTTTGTTCGAGATCTTCAGCAGCGTCCGCTCCTTCGACAAAGTCACCGAGTTCAGAGTCCTCTCCCTTCTGAACAGTTCGGAGCATATCGATGTTTTCGTTTTCGGGGAGTTCACCAAGAAGGCCGAGAAGCTGGCGTTCACTCTGATGCAGCGTCTCGATCGACTGGACGAACGCGTACGTTGATGACTCAAGCCGTTTGAGGAGGTTCAGCTTGTAGAGGGCTTTCAGCGTGCTCCCCGCTTTCGGGTTTTTGACTGTGATGTGGGGAAGGTGGAGGGCGTCCATCACGTCGGGGAGCATCCGATATACTGGCTGGTAGGCCGCCGGCAGAGAGTACTGTTGCTTGTTGAGTTTCGGCGGCTTGAAGCTCATCTCGAAGTCTTCGCTGTCCTGAATCTGGTCTTTGACGTGCTTGCGCGTCCGAAGAACCATCACTTCGTTCAGGATATTCGATATCTCAGAGGAGTGTCGCTGGAGCTGTTCAGTAATTTCCTGCTGTTCGTCGTCGCCAACCTCCTCTTTCCCGGCCGCGATGCGTTTTCGCGTCTCCGAGAGTTCGATGTATTCGTCGAACGCATCGAAGTCGAGTGATGCCTTGTTCCGAAGTTCCTCCGGGCTGGTGAACAAGCTGATGAGGTTTTTCAGGTCGGTGGCACTGTTATTGATCGGGGTCGCGGTCAGCATGATCATCGTCTTTCCGCGGAGCTGCCTCAGATTCGCGTGTCGTCGCGTCCCCTTGTAGTCGTCATCGTGGCCCGGGTTCGGTCGCCACTTCCCGTAGTTCCGAAACCGGTGAGCCTCGTCGATAAGCAGGACATCGAACTCATCTTTGAGGTCCTGGACCTCGTCGTAGGAGAGATTTTGGAACTTACTGATACTTATCACGTCAAGGTGCGTGCCGTCCACCTCTAACCCGAAGTATGGATTGCCGTCTTCGTCAGTGTCGTTCTCGAGTAGGTCTTCCCACTGATCAGTCAGGTTGGCCGGGACTATGAGGAGACAATGGTCGCCACGTTGGCGGTAGTCGTGGAGAAGTTCACCGCCAATAAATGATTTCCCCAGACCGACCGAGTCGGAGACGATGCACCCGTTGAACTGTGAGAGCTTTTCCTTTGCACTCTCGTACCCGAGCTTCTGGAAGTAGTACAGTGGGCTGTCACGGATGTTGACGTTCCCACTCAGTTCGTCGTAGGCGAGCAACTTGTAGAGCTCGAACGGTTCCAAATAAGTCCCCAACTTCTCGGATGACGTTTCCTTGTCGGACTCGTCCTCCTGCTGTTCCTTCCAGTCCTGGTACTCCTCGCTGTTCTCGATGATTCGGATAATCTCCTCACTGAACTCCTCAGCGTTGGCCCACTGGTTGTCGTACCACTCCTCAAACGCTTTGGCCTTGTGTCGATCCTGACTCGTGAGGTTCAGTTCGATATTGTTCTGGTGGCCGCTCTTGGTGAAGTTCGAGGAGCCAACAACGGTAGCGCATGGGCGGGTGTCTTCCTCCTCGTCTTGTCCCCAATCTTCGTTATCTTCGAGTGGCGCTCGAAATGATGCACCCTTTGCGTGGAAGTAACCGTTTTCAGGATTTCGCACACGGACGCTCACCTCGCCTTCGGCGATGAAGTCTCGTAGCCGGTCTAGTCGCCCGATCTGAGCGTTATTCAGCTCCGAGATGCTTTCTCTCACTTCTCTTTTGAGTTCCTCTTTGAGATTCTGCCCCTCACCGATTTCGTCAGCAGTTCCCCTATTCGTCTGACGACCCATCAAGATCCGAAGCGGAGCGTGGCCAAGATCGTCGGGATCAGCCAGTTTCTCAAGGTCTTCCCGGTAGAGGTCGAATCCTGAGAGATAAAAGTATCCAGTTGCGATACGGCCCTCCTCGATCTGGGGAATAATCCGCTTGTAAGCGTCTTCTACTGTCCTGTTGGCATTATCGACAAGCGGAGGAAGCGAGAGCATCGTAATGCCGAGATGTATTCAGTACGTTAACTTAGTATTTAGTGACCTTGGACTACAGAGGTGTCTCCATACGATGGCCAATCAAACTGGCCGAAAATCCCGGCGGCGGACGTCAATGGTGTTACTATTAGCGATTTCAACTCGGAAAGGATGCCCCTCCCGTTGATTACCAGTTACAGTTCCTGCATCGTCTGAGATGATCTCAACGACTGTTCCTTGATGTCCATGGAGGTGCTCGTAATCTAAATCTGTCTCGTCGGGGCTTTCGAGTATCATGAACCTCGTATCGAGGAACGCTGGCCTGTCAACGGTCGCCCGTCCGAAGATCCTCAATGAACCGGAAGCCGTTCACGAACGTTACCGAGTCCTCGTAGCCCTCACTCGCGAGCACGGCCTCGGCCCCTCGCCGGCGAGGGTGTCGGTCGTGTAGATGTACACCTCGGTCGCTACCCCACTACTGAGGTGCTTGGCTGCCAACGCGGCAAGGGCAGGATCAGCCCGCTCGACCTCGTCTGCTGGGCGGTCGTCGGCGTTCGCGATGTACCGCTGGACGCCATCCATCACCCGTGAGACGATTGGCTCTGAGAACTTGAGCGGCGGCGCAACCGTCGCCCACTCTTCCTTGATTGCCGCGTTGACGGGCGGCGTTTCGACGTCGGAGTCGTCGACGGTCAACTCCTCGTACACGCGTTCGGGCAGGACGTAGGTGACGTCGTTGCGGCGGGCGAACCGGCGGACAGCCTGGTACCGACTGTTCGATGGCTGGCCCATCGCGACGAACAGGCCAGTGTCGGCGATATGGAGCGTGCTCACGTATCGTCAACTGCGTCGCCGTCGTCAATATCCAACTCGTCGAGTGATGCTCCCGACGCTTCGATATCGTAGTGCTCGTGAACGACGGATCGGAGCGCCTGGAGGATGATCTCGGCGGCCAGCGGCGAGATGTCGAGGTCCTCGGCCATCAGCCGGTGGGTCACCTCGCCCCGCTCTCTAGCAACCGCATAGGTGAGCGCCGTCGCAAGCCCAGCGACACCGTGGCGGTCGATGTAGGTGTCGATGTCGGCGTCCGTCTCTCGGCGGCCGACGGCGTCGATCAGCGCCGGCGTGATTGTGTACTCGCGGTCGCCAGCGGCTGTCGTCACGGTCAGGTCGATTTCGCAGGCGGCGTACCGCTGGGGCTGCTCGTCGTGAGTGACTTCGATGACGCCAGCGTCGACAAGTCGATTAACGTAGCTGTATGCGGTGCCCTGTGCGAGTTCAAGGTCGTCCATCATGTTCTGGACAGTGGCCTCGCCTTCATGAGCGAGATACGCGTACAGTTGGGCTAACTGTGGCTCTTCGAGGAGGTCCGCGACCAAGAGGAAGTCCCGGACAACGTCGCCACCGGCCTGGTTCGAGGTACGTGACATAGCGCTTCTTGATTACAGTTTACAGCGAAACAGTAAAGAGTGTTTGGATCACTCCACACCGTGACGAGATGCTTCTTGAAGTTGCGTGTCCAGTACGTCGCCAACCCGCCCAGACATGCTGACGCGCGCTACACGCTTCTCGGTGCGGCCGACACAAAGTTTTTCCAGCATCTCCGAGGAATCACGACTATGCGCCGCCGCGCCCTCCTCGCGACCGCCGCCACGTCTCTTCCCGCAATCGTCGCTGGCTGCACTAGTTCCGGCGGATTCAGTAGGAGCAACGCCGTCGCGGAAGCCTCCACAGCGCGACTTGAACTAACGACGATTACTGACGCAGAACTCCCGACAAAGGTACTCTATACAGTCCGCCCTGCCGAAGGCGACGACGCGACTGCCCAACTGTTTGATTCGATTCTTGACGGCGGCGCGACAACCAAGGGGACACGTCCACCACTCCCCGAACAACAACATATCGCCTACCAAGAGGGCGTCTACGAATTGTCCTATGACATAATCGAGGAAACCCCTGCCACGAGGTACTCCGTGAAAGTGGATATCGTCACAGACTCAGTAACTGAGTCGGAAGCCATTCAGTTCGCTGATCTCCCCGAGGTCGACCAGAATGAGTTTGCCGCTCACGGGCTCGCGGATGGTGATCCGGTCGGTATCGGGACAACATTCCTCTATACGGACGCCGAACGCGAACAATCTGTCCTCGTCCCGGAGTCAGAGTACTCGTACATCACCTGGGACGACGGTACCGAAGCCGAATGGATCGTCGACGACGCCTACGACACGACCCTGAACACCTATCGGTACACTGCCAAACAGGTGGCGACGGCCGCCGATTACGGCCGACAAATGCGTGAGCGGTTAGTGTTCGCACTCGGGGAGCTTCCGGAAGCCCAGCAGGACATCGTCGAGACGGCGATTACAGAGGGGCAGTACATTGTCGGCCCCGACGAGACGCCGTCTGATGCGCTTGTGGCGCTCGCCAATCAGTTTCGCGGCCACGAACAGGCTCACAGACTCGACGAAGACGGCGAGGGTGATCTGAGTGGCCCGTATCTGGTTCAGTACCAAGGTGACGTATACTGGACGACGCTCGTCGTCCAGCGCGACGCGTTTCAGACGACGGCAGGCTAAACAAGAGGCCGCTTCGGGGAGTAGGAGCCATAACAATGGAAGTCTAGTGGCTACTCGTTTGAGGTCGAGTGAATGTACTGCCACAACCAGCGGGGTTTGATGGATTGAATATCCCCGATAAGCTTGTCCCAGGGGTGGTCACCCCAGAATGCACGGCTGTAGGTATCGGGGACGTCCATAGTCTCACTAACGAGGAGGAGAGAGCCATAGAGGTCGTAGTCGGGAAGGAATGCGGTGTCCTTCCATCGGTAGCGTGGTTGAACATGGCCAAGTGCTCGCCATGGGAGTGTTGCTTGGAGGGCTGAAAGTTCGTCGGTGGTGACGCCAAGGTCACGGATAGCTGCTGGCGTAATGCCGCCGTGGCGGGTGCCATGCGCAAGCACTCCTGCAAGGAGTGCATTCGCTCGCTGTCTCATTGCAGCATGGGCAACTGCATTGTCATCGTCGTCCAGTTCTTGAGCGAGTTGGGTGAGCGCTCGAACCGAGACGGCTCGATCCATTCCTTCCTGGAGGTAGGGATGGTGCCAAGTTGGGGAGTCAAAGCAATGCTGGTAGGCATGGAGGAGTTCGGAGGCGAGTACGGAGTACGCTCTCGGCACAGGGAGTCGGCCGGTACTAATACCGATGTGGCCTGTGCGAGCAGCATATCGCGCCCCAATCCACCCCAACATGAGTGACGTCGGTGGGTCACTACTCATGAGCCGCAGATGCTCTTGCCGGGATACATCATAGACGAGATGGTCGCGCCACTGGTCGCGATATGATGTTGAGTCCACAGCAAAGAGATCGTCGTAGATATAGGTGAGTTCTCGAAAGCACCGATGGAGACCAGTCTCACTCGCAAGAGGGCTATCACTGTCGTACTGGAGATGCTCGGACAATGGTGGGTGATCCGGGAATTGAGTTCGATACTCCGTAATGGCGTCAGCACACGTCGTGTGGAGTTGCGTCAGAAAGTTCTCCGCATTCATCCGATGGTATCGAACGAAGGCTTGTTCAGTATTTATAGGTACTCCATCAACACTTTCTAATCAACCAGGGGAGAACCCTCAGATATGCCCTCCCAAGACGCTCCTTCCACCCAAAAGCAGGCACTCGTCACTGCCCTTCAATGGGGCTTAATCCAGACTTTCGTTCTTGATACACTCGGCCGTCTCCTCCGAAACTATTACCGTGCAACGACGGATGCCTTCTTGCCACCAAACTGGGTAACGTCGATTCAATTCGCAGCTCCGCTGGGTCTCCTCGTCGGCGGCATCGGCGGATACCGCTGGGTGACGAGCAACCGAGCTTCAACATCAGCCTCAGCACATCGAAACCGCGTTATCTTCGTCGGATCGCTTCTTGCTGGTTGGGCGCTCGCCATCGTCCCAACAATGGCGTTCCAGTGGCTCCTTGGAGATTGGCTGTTTTCGATGCCATATTTCGTCCTTCCGACCCTGACAGCAATCTCCGTTTTCGTCGGGTCGTACCTGCTTGCCTATCGAGTCGAGACCGCGTGGTACCGCCGTCACCGACCTCGACTTCTAGGCGCAGTCAAAGGGGCATTTGCTGGACTGCTGGTTGGCTTCATCGGTTTCATCGCGTACGGTGGATATCTCGCTGCGACGCAGACCAGCTACAGTCTTAGTGGTGGCCCGGGGATCGTCACGGCCGTGTGTCTCGGTGCAATTGCCGGCTACATGCTAACCGACACGGAACGTGGCGGGGATCGATCTGCAGAGTTTGTCGGTCTCCTGATTGTATCTCTTCTCGCGTTCAGCCTACTGTTGACTCTCGGGATGGTTGCATTCAATGCAGTCGGAGTGTCTCCATTCGGGTTTAGTTCGTCGTTCATTTGGCCTCTTATTCCGCTTGTCTTGGCGCTCGGAGTGGCTAGTTACCTAGCGTACGGGGTTCAGACAACATTCTACCGACGATTCGTTGGTCGATAGTCGACGACGCAATCTTTCTACTAACTACCGAGGCAACGAGTCCAAACCGAAGGTTCGGTCGGACCCCACTGGTCTATTTGATGGCGTCCGATATATCGAATGATGCCGAGTTCACGGAGGCCCCTGAGCACAAGCGAGCAGGCTGTGCTCGACCACCTCGACACGTATATCGAGACCACGGCAGATGAGGAGCGTATCTCACACGCAGACGCCGTCACGTACCTCAGTGAGCAAGGAATCAACCGTGCCGACGCCCGTGAGCTTGTCGAACAACTGTTATTGAAAGGATATCTGTACGAGGTCGGCGACAGACTCCGTATTCCACCTCGCATCTAACCGCTTGCAGTCTGCGTCCGTGGCTTACCAGACTGACGACCCTCTACGAACACCTACGAGTCAGGGTCGTTTCCGAACAACCGCTTCGTCCGCCCCCAGACAGACTCCGACTGTGACTCCTCCTCGTCTGAGCTCCCACTACCAACACGCTCCTCGTGAGTCTGATCCGTCGCTTGCTCACGTTCCGCAAGTTCAGTCGTGAGCCGCTCAACATCTGCTTCAAGTTCGTCGGTGCGCTCGTTCTTCCATTCGAGAAGCGTCTCTAGCTCCTCGACACGGTCGGCCAACAGCCGATTCTTCTCAGTAAGATACGCCCGACTACGGTCCAATTCGCCACGGCTACTATCTACCGAGGAGTCCCTAGTCGAGGCCGAGTCCCGAGTCTGTTCCTCTCTCGGTTCTGGGTCGTAGAACGCTGAGGTATTCTGTACTGCTCGCTCAATCGTCTTCTCCCCGTATGTTGAACCGTCGGCGTAGTGGACTTCATCCCATTTCTCACGAAGTAATCCCGACTGGCGAAATAGATCGTCCATCCTCGTTTGGTCGCCACCAGTCCAGAACGCCAGTAGATTACAGAGTGCCATATCAGCTTCCGACTGACTATCGTACCCACCCGTATTCCCGTTCCAGAGACGCTCGAACTTTGCGCCATTCGACGCATTCATCGCCTTCTCCAGTAACTCCTCGTCCTTGAGGTCAACGTCAACCTTACTCGGTCCATTAGTCGTAGAGTCCTCGTCAGCGCGCTCACGCTGGTCAGGTTCGGCCTCCGAACTGTCGATGGTGTCTTGGACGTATTCACGGTGGACGGCCGTGAGCGCGTCCTGCCGCCGTGCAACCCGCGTCGGTGTCTCCTCGACACGGTCGCCGGTGACGGTGAAAAACCGCGCCGTATCGTACAACTCGAAACTCCCACGCCGATTCCGGCCCTCAGGGAGGTCGCCTTTAATCAGCACGTGGTAGCCAGTTCCGGATGGTGAAACCTCTGTATACGAGTCGAGACGCTCGATGATGTCGTGTGCCGCATCGTCGGCATCTCCCGTTTCGGGATCCCGGCAGTCGTCGAGGTCCACTCCCACAATCGGATCATCGTCAGTAAAAACGAACCCGACGCCATCAGCATTCCCCGATTCAACGTAGTCAAACGCGGTTTCGAAGTCCGTCCATGTCTCCGAATCCGTTGAGGACGCGAACCCACCCGACCCAGGGGTTACTGGAATCTTCGTCGCCTTCCCATCCCGTTGCTCCTCCTTCCAGCACACCCACTGCTCGCGCTCACACAACTCATCCGGAAGCACCAATACCTCAACTAGTGACTCAGAATCCATACTCATCCCTCCTTGTATAATTCTCTTGGAACATCACACACCCACTATCACGATAATGACAAAACAGTTCTCGACGAGCAGGCTGACGGTTACCCTGTCCAACGGGTGCAACCCGTTCTATATTAGTTGGTCTTTGGCCGGGTATTTGCATGGACAGCGCCCCCGTCATGCGATTTTTCGTGGACAGTCGTGTCCATGCAACATCCTTGGCCGTCCAGTCTGCATGGACAGGGAGCGTAAAAGGCCGAGTCTGCTCGCTTTGAGGCTTGTATTGCAGTATTTCGTCGGCTAGCTTCTGTCGAATGAGGGAGGTGGCTAAGCCACCCGCTGGTTGTATCATGTATTTGGTTGATTTCATTGACCGAGTAGTGTCTCGGCCTCTTGTGTCAGCGTGATTCCAACGTAGAACTGCACACGCTCACCGTCCACTCGCGACCGATCAGTATCGAATTCAATGACGTTTCGAAGCTTCCGAGTGAACCATCCCTTGTTCGTCCCATCGATATCGTGCTGGTCCGTCCAATTAGAATACGCTTGAAACAGGTCATCCTGTGGAACCCTGGCCTCGTCCACTTGCCGAACATACATTGCTGTGAACGCTTCAACACCGTCCTCACTCGGATCGATTTCCACCGACTCAGCAGGTGGTTGGGAATCAATGTCCTCAGGGGAGGAGGTTTCTTCACTCTGAGCGGAGTTCTCAGACTGCTCCGAATCTTCAGTTGAAGTGTCTGGCCATAGTTCGTCAGGATTCTCCGAGAGCGCATACGTCTCCCCTTGCTGGAAGACCGTTGGATTGCCGTCTGCTGGCAGAATCAGAACAACGTAGCTATCTCGGGGAATCTCCGCCTCCGGCAGTTCGTCACTCGGGATGAATGGTCGCTTGATTGGCGTCCACTCCGCCTCGAACTCGTCTTTCGAGTCGTATGTCTGTGTTGCGCCGGGTTTGTGGACGGTGTACTGCCCGGTTTCTCGGTCATGACTGTAGTAAGCCGGAACCATGTCTTTCGAGAGTGTCCCTTCGTCGGACATATGAGCAAACTCCGTCTCGCCGTCAGAGAGTACGCGCTCGTCACCATCACGAGTCCAGACTGTCCGGTTCGTGTCGGAGGTGCGTGGTCGGACTGCAGTTACGCCACCATGTGCTGTCGCGCCACCGCCGAACGTCACGACCTCGTCGCAGTTGTAGAACTGCTCGGTACCGTCTGCGCGCTCACGAAGTGGCGGTGAGAGAATGTTCTCAACCCGTGACGCCCACTTCGTCTCCGAGTCACCCGGTCGAACGACAAAAATTGGAATCCGGTCTGCTTCGTGGGCGCGCTTGAGGTTCTGCAAGACCTTCACGGGGCGATCCGGTGTTGTGGTCTCAGCTTCGATGTTGAATACGGCGTCGTGGTCCGGATGGGTTGCGACGGCGTCGGGTTGTTCACTCCCGTCCTGTTCGACAACCTCGACACTAAACCCGCGCTCAGTAAGCGCTTCCTCAGTATCGACAAGGACTGCATCGTGAGTTTCACCGCCCGCAGATCGAACGGATCCAGTCTCCGGTTCGACCATTGTCTCGCCGTCCTCAGTGAGGCGGACTACGATATCGTCGTCCTGCAACTCGACTTCCATTAGTCCAGAGGCATCTCGTACGTCGGGCAAGTCCTCGGGCGCATATTCGATATCGGCGTCCTGATTGTCGAGGCGAACCGCGAGTTCGTCGTCCACGACGGTGACGTCCACCCAGCCGTTTTCTGTGCGGACACCCGCTCGAATCTGGACTGCGCGAATCGCCTCCGCCATCGTCTTGTCCAGTATCCGCGTCGGATTCGCCGCTTCATTCGAGTCGCTATAGATGAGGTTCTGCATAATTTCGGCGTCAGTCAACGGGTCCGTCCCATAGCGTTCGAGGCTCTCCTCGATGATGTCGTCAACCGCTTCTGGCGACCGAAGCGGTGGGTATGGCGCGAACGAATTGAGCAGAACTGGTTCGGAGTAGCGACCACCGCTGAGAGGGAGTTTCGTCCATGCTTTGTACTGGTCAGTCGATATGAGGTCCTCGGCCGTGTAATCACGGAACCGCTTCATCAACAGACGAGCGTCGTCCACGCTGTTCACTGAGAACGCGATGAGATTGTCGCAGTTATTCTGCACTGCTTCGAGCGTCTCTTCTTCGAACTGCGATGGATACTGGGACGCCAGCGTCACGGAGAGACGCATCGAGCGAGCGCGAGCGAGCATCGACTCGATGTCGAGGTTGTCGCTAGCGATCTCGTCGAACTCGTCAACAAGCACAAAGTAGGGGGATGGGTCGCGGTCAAGTTCGTACGAGCGGCGTTGAATCGCACTCCAGAGATTCCGCATCACCCCGAGCGTGATCATCTTCTTAATGTCCGTGTTCTCGACAGGCGTGCGAACGATGACGATGCGGTCGTTGTCGATGATATTGCGGAAATCGATGGTACTCTCACGGTGGGCGATAATCCGCCGGATAACCGAGTTCTCGACCCACGATTTAATCCGCTTCAGGATTGGTCGCACCGTCTCGTCCTCCATCTTCGCGATTTCGATGCAGAATTCACGCACGTAGGGGTCCTCAACGTTCGCCGCGAATTCCTCGCGGCGCTCGGCGTTCAACAGCGTGAAATACAGATCAATCACCGAGAATGGCTTCTCGGACTGCATCATCGCTCGACCCATCGACTCGGTGATCGACTCCATGTTGATACCCCAGTACTCGTCGGTATCGAAAATCGCCTTCAGATTCTCGATCCGGCTCTCGATCTCGTTCTCGTATTCCTCCGGCGTCTCGCACTCGGGAACTTCGAGGAAATTCAGCCCGACCGTCTTATCGTGCTTGGATGCTCTGTTGAACGCAAGACAGCGACAGAATCAGTATTATGACATTAGATTTTTCACGGGTAGCTACGCTCTCTCTGCGGATTCTAAGATCGGACGATTCAATTTTAGCGGCTTTACGCAGTGATCAAAACATCAGTTTCACAGGATACCGCACGAAGGATGAGGTGGACGATGGCGATGCCTCTCCCGGATACGTCCGGAGAAAGGGAGCAGGCGGCGAGCCCTAACTCGCCGCCTGCGTTAGGTTATGTACGATGCACTTGCGCGTGAGCTCCCGGAACTGGCCATGCCAGCTCCGGGAGCGGATCTCGTCGCCGTCGTCCTTCAGCATCGCAAACACTGTCTCACTCATCGACCGCTGGTTGTAGACGTCGTCGTCAATTCTGGCGTTGTGAGCTTTCTTCAGTGCGTTTTGCTCACAGTGTTTGATCACTGGTCGCGTTGACGCGTCACGGCAGGCTTCACGGAGATCGCTCCACGAGTACATCTTGTCAGCCAGCAACTCCTGCAGGTCTTCGGCGTTGCGCCGAAAGACCTGCAGTCCGATATGGCCGTCATAGGCTTTCTTCGTCGTGAAATGAGCGTCCATGATGGCAAGTGAGTCCGTATCAACGAGCAGCGTCGTCTTCATCGCATTGAACGAGTAACCGACTCGATTTCGGTAGTGAGCTGGCTTGATCTCGTTGGAAGCCACTGGCATCAATCGACGCAGTGCCCGAAAGCCCCGCCTGCTCCGCTGACTGGCGGAGCAGGCGGCGCAACTCTTTCATCGGAAATTCACCGTCCCAAACGCTGAACGACGAGTAATCAGGAGATTTCTCAAGGCCGAACACATTGAGGATTCCCGGCATCTCGTTCAGGTAATCTTCGAGCTTCCGGAGTGGTTTGTTGATTTCCTCTTTAAGCAGAAGCAGCGCGATTTTCGTGGAGTTAGCGTACCCGTCCGCGCCGTCCGGCGCGGCGGGTACGTCTGGTTCTTCTACGTGGTTCGTGGCAAAGTCTCGAAACGTTTGTGCGAGGGTCTTGAGACGCCCCATATCGCAAGACAGCGTCCAATTCCCCTGAAATCAGCGATATAATCCGCAGACGGCGTCGGCATTCAACGGAGCAAACTAGAGTATGCACGAGAAGACGTGAAAGAATACTTGCGGAAAGACCTGGATTTCCATGCCGTTGCACTTCTCTCAGATGGGATTGACTGGGAGCTCTGGGTCCGACCGAGACACCAACCCTTACCGGAAGACGCCGAACCTTATAGCTACATCAGTCTGCGAAAACCGATTGGTGATGTGAAAGCGCGGAACTTAGAAAATGAATCGTACCACCCACACGATGTCCGAGGGAAGATCGACAACAGCACGTTCGAGAACTTCACTGCCTCAGCTCTTAACGAGGTTCTCCAAAGCGAATTCGACCTTGACCCCGTGATAGTAGGGAACGAGTGAGCGCATAGGGACGACGAAAACAGGATTTGGTCTGTTCGTTGAAGGTCAATGCCGGTAGGAATAATACTGTAATTGAAATTCTAGTAAGTCGCCGAGTTCGCTTGTGGCGTTATCACGTTGATGGTTGTGTTTCTTCGTACTCCCATGACTCGTCGTTCTTTGGGTGGGTTGGTGATCGATAGCGGAATCCTGCGAACTTTGCGGAGTGTGTTCGCCACTCTTCTCCACTCCGTTTTTCTTCCATGACGAATCGGTCTTCGCCGCAGTCAACAACGAGTCGATATGGCTTGCCGTTTGGATAGTGGCCGCTGGAGGGACTTCGAAGATAGACAACGACGCCGTCACCGCCATCGTTTCGTGACTTACGCTCGACATACTCAACTTCATACCGAGTAGCTCGTTGAAGTGTGTATAGTGCTCCTCCTTCTTCCACACAAGCTAACTCACGGTACATATCTTCGGCAGTTTTGGTGGTTGCCATTAGCGCTAATCATCAACCATTACTCATAGTATTTTTGTGAAGAACTCAAAGACTGCGTTAGAGATTACTGATTGGGTCGGCAAAGGCTGATTGGAATACTGTGTAGCTAAGCACTTTTGGCATATGCCAGCAGTACAGTGGCTCTTCGACCGATATCGGATGAAACGCCGTCATGCGTCTTTGTCGAGATATGGAGTGAGACTTGTGAGCTCATGTTGCTTAGTGATTCTTGACTCTTTGTATCATCTATTAGATGATTGTTTCTGTCATCGAGAATTTAAACTAGATAGTGCCTTCTTAGCTTGATAGTGATCGATGTGATCTGTCTTTTAAGTGAGAGTGAACGTCAGCGAGATGAATCGGATTCTATTCCGTCGCGAATATCTTGGAGGACGACGTGGTACTGTGGGCCGACGACACGGAGTCCTACCTCCATGAGTGCTGCGACTAGTTCGTCAATCGTTTTTCAACATGCAAAGCCGAGAAGAACAGTAAAACTAAACCTTAGCCTTCTAATACAGCGCTCATGGACGAATACGATTTCGGGATCATTATCCCGATGCTCAGCGAGTTCAAGGTCTTTTGCGACGTTTTTGACACCTCCAATATAAATCAAGGATTGTTTGAGGGACAACTCCGTGAAGTTCACACATCAAGTGATTTCCGTGGGGTAGTACACTGTGTACAAGAACAAGGGCTGTCCCCAGCACTCTCAGCGACGGACGATCTCTACGAGAAAATCGGCCCGAGTCTGGATCTTCTAGTCAATATTGGGATTGCTGGAGGTCTTGATGATGACGATGTGAAAATCGGAGACGTCGTCTCCGGGTCACACGTGTATGAGATTGATCGGAATGAAAAATATACCAGTGATGATCAGAATTCTAGCCCGATCAGACGGGCTGGTCCAAAGCCGTATGACATGGAGAATCGATTCAAATCAGCGACAAAGAAGATTAGGGTTGACTTTGATACGATCTCAGAGTGGTCCAGTAACGTTGGATCTCAGTTAGGGACGTTCGGTCTTAGCCCAGCTGACATCTCTCCTAATGGCTCTGATCAGTTTGAACCGGCACTCACTACTGGACCCATTGCGAGTTCTGGATCAGTTGTCACTGATCGCGGAACTATTGAGGATGGGATGTCTGATTATATTGTCAGTATCGATCGGAACATCCTAGTGGTTGATCAAGAGAGCGTGGCCGTCATCGAACAAGTTAAGCGCAACAACGCGAAATTTGGCCGTCACGTGGTTCCGGGTGTCCTTAGAGGGATCAGTGACTTCGCTGACTCTGATAAGGGAACAGACGAAGAAGGGAGGCAGGACTATGCTATGTACTCTGCTGCGTCTTTATTTAAATATCTTCTCGAATTAGGATATCTGGATGACATATTTAACAAGGCTTCGTCTAATGAGCGAATTCCCACTCCCATCACCCCACCAGCAATCAAACGTGCACAAAAGATCGCATCAACCCTTCGTGGACAAGTAGAGGGAAAATTTGGCGTTGCCCATCGGTCATTGGAAGACCCGCTTGAATCGCTTCCAGAGCGCTTAGAAGAAGAGATGCCAACTGAGGATATATTGCTTGAAATAATGGTTGCCTTCGAAAACCAGTGTTTGCAAAGCGATATTTCTCTAACAAACGGAGCGGCTAGCGATGTCTTCTCAGCGGCACTCCGTGACCACCGGAATATGTTGTATTCCTTGGAATCTAACCTGAAGAATCAAATTCCAGAGGAGGGGAGGGAAGCTGCGCAGTTAGTTAAAAATATGAGCGATGCACATCTCCGGTTGAAGATTCTTGAAACAACTACGTCTAGAGGTGCAGTCGGTGGGACTGCAATTGATTCGTTCTCTCGGCGGAATTGGGACATGAAGGAGGTACCTGCTGGCCACTTCAGCAGAGGAGATGTAGTCCCACTACCTTCAGCATCACAGGTTGTTGTATTAGAACGGTTTGATGCTCAGAGTACGACAAAGCATTACGAAGTTGTGATGGAAGCACTCAACGGACGGGTCGCTGTTGAAGAAGGAAGGTCAGCTACAGCACGGTGTGAGATACCAGATGGTGGTCACACCTCCGTCTCATTTAACATTTCGGAGGCAGACTCAAATGAACGGCGGAAACATAGGTTCGATGAAGCCCAGTATCCTTGGGGGGACAGGGACATTCTCCAGATAGACGTGTACGCAAGTCCGGTTCCATTATCTGACTTCGAAAGAGATGTTCAAGAAGTGGATGGACAATGGCTTCTTAAACGGAATATTGACCATTCAACTCTCCATACGGCGCTTCCAGGGGTGGATCAGGAACAGGGAGGTATTTCAGTTCCGAATATCTGATAGAGCGAATTGGAAATATTTGACGGACTGGTAACTAAAATATCATCTATCATATAAGAGAAAGACCAATTGAAAGCCGACTCCGATTCGATCGGAACTGCGGGTAACAACTTGACCGGGAACGGCCCATTCCTCTGGATTGATGAACATGACTCAGTTTAATGTCCATGGGTGAGAATACCCGCATCAATGGCAGCTACGCTCACTGAACCCACCGTCCTTGCTGCCGCGAAGGAAACACTCTATCCTAATCTCGACGATAGTCCAGACCACTACGCAGTCACGGAAACCCAGTTCACGAAATCTTCGTGGGGTGATTGGGAGATCCCGGACAATCTGCGCCGTCGTCTTGCGCCGTATAATACGATTCGCCTCTCTGATGGTGAACCGGACCTCCTCGGCGTTGGGATGCCCGCCCAAGAAGTGTTGAACGCCGACACTGCAACAACGCCCGTTGCTGTGATTGAAGCGAAAGGCCACAACACGGACCCGAGCGCTGCTGATGTTCGTCGTGGGATCAATCAAGCCCACGGCCACTTGTCCGAAGTCAACCTCGGGTATGTTGCCGCCCCAATCCAAAGTATTACTGACCAAGCACGCGCCTTGGCACGCGACCTCAACGTCGGTATCATTGGCGTTGAAAGCACCCACAAAGCAACGCTCGTTGAACCTGCGCGCGTCACCGGTGTCGGCGACTTCTCAACGACTATTGACGCGATCCGATTCCAAGCAACAACCCACCAACTCACTGAGGGGAGCTTCCCTGTAAATCATCCGAAGAACTACCTCGGCTACGCTCTCGCCCTGGCCGCAGACGGTGATACACGGGACGTCTACTCCAGCCACGTAATTAACAGCGTTTCTGGCGGCCGTCGCGGAGCCCTGCTTCTTGGACTTGTCGACAATCGCCCTGATGGACATGTCCTCACACACCTTGGCGCAGAGGTCGTCAGGTTCGCCCGAGACCAACACGGAAATGTCACTACCGCACTCAACGAATTCGCGTCGTGGAAAGGCCGGTCCACTCAGTTCACTGACCTCGCCCCTCGCTGGGCGCAACTCGCTCGCTCAGTCGCAGTCCAGTACGACCCAACCCAACTCATCATCGAAGCACTCGAACGCCTCCACCAGCAAGGTATCAAACCCGCGACTATCGACGAGGTCGCCCAAGAGGCCTGCCGTATTAACCAACCACTCGCCGTCGAAGTGTTTTTCACACAGACCCGACGAGAGGACGTCCTAACTGCCGACGGCGAAATCAACAGTACAATGCTCGCTGACCCAACTGTGTACAAATCCGGCATCCACTTCCAATTCAAATACCATCTCTACCACATCGGCCTGCTCACAGACGGCGGAACCGACGACAAAGACGAAGTTCTCGCCAACGACTGGGCGTTAGAACATGCCGTCCATCACTTCAACTAACTAGCTGCACGACTTCACACCCATGCAAGCGTCGAGTTATGCTCGGCGAGATACTCGGGATTGAGACTCTCGTCGGGGAGTGGAACACGCTCATCGGCTTGTTCAACAATCGTGCGCTGAAGCAGGTCGCTTTCCGTCTCGAACGACGGGTTCACTCGCAGTCGGTACTCTCGGTCGATGGTGAATAACCCTCGGTCAAATGCGGCATGATGCGTCTTGCTCAATGGGAGTACATTGGTCAGATCCGCCCTGTAGTCCGGATACTCGCTCCACGAGAGTACGTGAGCGACATCTAACAGCCCGGGATGGTCAACGCCAGAAATGGGGCACGTCTGGTCGTGCTGTGCGATCACTGTCGCTCGGAATTCCGGATCGACCGCTCTTGCATACGCTGTGGTTTCGTACGTGCCAGCCGCCATTCCCGACGGAGACGCCGTCGAAGTCCAGTCAGTACCTGCCCAGTCTTCGACCGCATCTTCGACGAACCGCCATCCGCTATCAGTCAGGACGTACTCGTCGTCTTGTTTTTCGACGAGGTCCATGCTCCGTAGCCAGTTCGCCCGCTGCTTCGCCATATCTGTCTCTCCGCGACTCCACCCTAACTCAGGGTGGGTATCCAACTGTTGGTCGCTAATCTCCATGATCGTCATCGGCCCAGCAGACAACGCGTACAACAGACTCCGAAGCCCGACGTTGCGCTCACACATGATACGGAGGAGCGTCGACACATCCTGCTGCTGAACATACTCACGGCCAGCCTCCCCAAGCAACCAGCACTCCTCGTCTTCCCGAAGGAATCCGACCTTCCTCAAATATCGGACTCGCCGCATAATTGATTTCTGTCTTGATACGTTCGAGAACGTCCCTCGATGCCACCCGATGAGTTCATCCGTTGATGGTTGATGAGCTTGAACGAACTCCAGAATCAAGTCTAACGTCTCGACGTAGTGAGTCCCGCCGCCGAACATTGAGACGATACTGCGGAGTCGATCCGGAGGCATACCGGAGTTGTGTTAGAGCCTGATCAAGATATTTTCGTTGTCAAAGCAAGCATAAACACGAAATTATGTTCTTTCTCGTTGGTGGAATAGTCACTAGCACTAGAAATCTGAGAGCGACCGCTGGCGCTCGTAATCATATGGCTCGGTCAATACACCTCGAATCGCTGAATAATCATGCTGGGCATGTCGGTTCTCCTCAATGGCCATATCGACGATTCTAGCTCGGAACCGCTCGTACTCAGGTGACGTCAGCAAGTCATCCATATCGACCGTCTGCAATTCCCCATGCCGGGCAAAATAAATCCCGACCCGTGACACCTCCGGGTACTTGCCATCCCATCCCTCCTTTCCATAGGTTCGTCCCTCGACCTCATACAGCTCTCGCTGGATATCTACCAACACATAGTATAGCAACAACTGTCGCCAGTATGCTGGCGTAAAGGTTCCCTTCTCAGTTGTTTTGATATCAACTAACAGGTTATCAATGATGAAATCACCCTCCCCAGGCAGGATGTGTTGGTGCATCCCAAAGCGTGGATTCTCCATGAGGTGCTCGCCGTCGGTCCAGGCTTGTTCACGGAGCAATTGAAACAGACTCGCCATCTCGTCGCGTAGCTCGTCCTCAATCGCGGCGCGATCGACCCACGAGGTAACCACTTCGTCTGGCTGCCAACCAGCGTTCAGCAAGGCCGCTTTTACCACCCCCTCAGTATTCATTCCTGTCTCGATGAACTGCTCAACAACCGTCCGAAGCTCCTCATCATATCGCCAGGTGAGTGGGCTTGGACGTGGTCGCCAGTCTGCCCGATTCTCCAACTGTTCTTCCCACTCCTCTCGATTTGAGGCACGATTGTTCTCGTCCTCCCAAACGAACCCATCAAAAACGGAGACTCGAACTGGCGGGTTCTCCGTTGAATTCCATCCGTATTGGTATTGGAAGTCACTCGTGTCTCGACCCCATCGCTCAGCACGGTCCAAAATCTCCGAACCGTCCGTATACGCAGGATGATTCGGACGGATAATAGAATCACACTGGCGGTACAACCAGACGCGACAGAGGAATTCAACGCAATTGCCTACCAAGCGATGGCTATAGCCATTATTTGAGATCTGCAAATCAGCCTCAACGTCCTGTCCGGGATTCGGATAGCTTGAATCTATCTCGCTACGAACATCGTCGAATGAGATGAATGAAGTTACTCCAGTAACCATGACCGGTAAGAAGTATCCTCGGCTACGTGAAAATAATCTTGTTATTGGAATCTAATCTCGGGGTGACGGAATGTGGTGAGTTCTAAACTGCGTCCAGGCTCGTGGCATTGGCGAGTCGCAGTAAGCAAGTAGATTAGCATTCCGTAGTAACGTGGACTGCGTGACTCATTTAGTTACAGTTAGTGGACGCTGCGTCACTCCAAAGGAGTTTGCTAAGAGCTGTTCTTGAAGCCGTGGAGTTCTCGATGTTTCGCTGTGAACCGCTGGTCTGGCCGAAATCGTTCATCGGACGGAAGCCGGACTCTCTTTCCTTCGAGTTGTTTGAACTCGTGGTAGCCATTCCGGCCAGGGCAGTCCCGGACGAGAATTGTGTAGTCGTCTGCAAGTGAGAGCCAACCGGAGTCAAATGCCCAGTGGTGAAGCCGACAGAGCGCTATGCCGTTTCGGATATCATCACGCCCGTTCTGTTCCTTCGGATAGATGTGGGCTGCTTCGACCTCCGGCCGTCCGTCGGGGGTTTCTCGACTCTGTCCACACATCGCGCACGTATCGTCGTACGCTTCTTTGACGAGTCGTGCGAACGCTGCGTCCCGGGCCCGCTGTCGACGTTCTGTGAACTCGTCTTCGGCTTCAGTTAGCCGGGGTTCATCAGCGATAGCTTGCTTCAATTCGGTCCGCGCGTTCTCAATCTCCGCCTCAGATGGCTCATCCGAGCCTTCGTCGAATATGGCGGCTTCGACAGAGCCGGAGTCGTCTACCAACCCTGCAACGCGCTGGTCGGCGACGCGAGTGAAGCCTTGCACGACTGGCCGCCCCTTGTACCCAAGCAGGTTCCAGATATGTTCGATAGCGGGGACGTCCGTAGTGAAGTCCTCGATGGTGAAGATATGCCTACTTCGCGGTTCATTCCAAAGGAGTCGCCCCACGTCCGAGTTTTCGAAAGTGCATTGCACGCGTCCACCCGCAATGAACTCCCCGTCGTGATAGAATAAGACGGAATCACCGGATGTCATCTGGTCGATTGCGGTCTGTTTCTTACTCGCGTCTGTCTCGGTTGTCCCCCAAATTCTGCGTTCCGTCAACCCCTCCAATTGCGGTGGCACATCCTCGTAAGCCGTGAGATTGACTGGCGATTCAACAGAGCGTCTGAACTCGTCTCGCCACGCGTCGTTCACCGGAATAAGGTATAGTCCACTAATGTCGTACACTAAGCGGTTCGTTTGTCCGTATGCCATTGTGAATATTTCCTTTCTAAACGTCGTCTCCCGACCTGGATCGTCTCATGGTCGTTCTATGACGACAGGCAAGGTCATTGAGGATAATACCGCGACAGAATCGCTAGAGTGTCTCGCTACTCTGTATTACTCAGAATCAATTTTCCGCTGAGTGGGCAAGTACCTCGCCGAAACACGAGAGGTTCAGGAATCCCACGCCGCCGATGGCGTACTTCTGCAACTCGTCGTCGTACTCTGGTAGGTCGCATATCAGCGCTGAGACTTCTACAAGGTCCTTCTCTAACGCGGCGTACTCCTCGCTGAGCGTGGTCCGCGTCGAGAACTCCTCGCCCTCGACGTGATGCGAGCACTCCGCGACCTCGTCGGTCACCAGCGTCGGCCCGTCGCCGTGGTCGAGGAGGACGCCGGCTGTACCGAGTTGTCCTCGAACTGTTGGAGGTGAAGAACCTCGGCGTCGAGGAGAGGCCCGTCCGTGGCTTCGACTTCTTAGTAGTCCGACTCGGGGGCTGAGAGGAGTCGCCGATACGCGCTCATGATGCGAGCACGCGTTTCGTCGGTCAGGACGCGATCCATCGGAAAGACGGAGTCAATTTCGGTCACGAGTAAGAGCGCGGAGGGCGGAGGTAAGAAGGTCAGCCGTGGACGAAGTAGAAGTGAAAGTGAAGAAATCCCCCTCTCATCGAGTGTTTACTTGTTATCCCTACCTGACGAGAGTGAGTCAATAGGGGTTTTTACTTCCTTCTTAAGCATCTCTTCGGCTTCGTTGAATCGGTCGTTATACTCCGCTAAATCGAACTCTCGGTAGTCAACATTTTCAGGCTGTTTGACTGCCCGAGACAGATATGGATTGGTATCGTGCAATATATTAAAAACATCAAGTAGGATTTCGTGTTGGGGTTCGTCAAGAAAAATGGAGACACGGTCAACCGTACTCTTGTACTCGAAGTACAAATCAATCGCATCCTGATGATCTTCTTCGGAAATACCGCCGTGTCCAGCCTTATCGGCAATGCGTTTGTAAGTTCTACGCGTCTCCTCAAGAGTAGAATGCGTCTGAATAAGTGATTCTACTTTTTTGTCCAGATAGTACTCTGCTCGTCTTCTGGCGTCTTCTGATTGAATTTGAGCCTCTAATCGCTCTTCTTGCGCTTGCAGTCTTTTATCTAGTTGGTCACGCTGAGCAGATACTTGCTTCTCAGTACTTTTGAGGTTGAACCACCCCGCAACAAGATATCCTGCGACTGAACCGCCAACTCCAAATAACCCGCTCAGAATGACTGCCTCGGAAACCATAAGTTGGCTTCATAAGGGAGAGGTAATAAATGGTCAGTAAGGGCAGATTAGTTCTCATCGGCTAGAGCCCAAGTCATTCAGGGTCTATAACTTCTCCAACTCTACACACGCGGTCACACACCCACAAACACGCGGTCAGACGCGCTCAGAAATCGACGCCCAGAATTGCACACGCCGTGCGCTGGCCACGTGTGCAAAATGCTTCGCGTTCGACCGCGACCGTGCTCGCTCACCCATCCCCGATCACGCCGTAGACGGACTCCATTATATACGGACTCCCGCTCCGTCACCGTAGCAAACTAGGTCATGTGGGGGTATGTGTACAATTTCATGCGCCACAGGATGGCCGATTCGCGCGAGCGTCGATTCGAAATTGGCGTGTCACACGGGAATTCGTGATACCGACTGCAACCGCCGATTTAGACTCGGATGCCACTGCTTTTGAGGTCGTGACCGACCTATCGCCGCCAACTCACTCCAGTCCATAACCGAGGTGTTGGTCACGAACTCGTACTTAGTACCGGCCACTGGCCGCTAGAAGGCTGAAATCAGTAGGTGGCAAAGAGATAGTAAAAGAGACGGGACAGGGTCACAAAGCCACCTGCCTCAGGGAAGTTCGTATTCGACGATTTCTGTTGGCCCACAATAGGGACAGGGGTCTGTCTTCGAGTCGATGGTCGTCCCACAGTGCCGGCACTCATAGACGGTCATTGATTCGTTCTGCCTCGTGAAGAGGCAGTGCAAAAGTTGAGGAACGCTCATCGACGGGTCTGCCTCCGCGTTGAGCGCCGACTCTTTCGCGACGCCTCGTCCCATGAGCGTGGAATGACGCCGTAGCACTCAATCACGTCGGCGTACCTGCGTAGGAGGCCGACGAGTACGAGTTCGGGAACACCTGCTTGCGCCTGTCGGAGTAGCCAGCGTTCGAGGGCTTGTTCGACTGCGTCAATACGACTCTGGCCAAACGGACGTTGAGTGTTCTCAGTCATTGTTGTGACGCGACTACGTGGGTCGCGCCTGCACCCCCTGCAGGCGCATACAAACTCCCCTGTACGCCACACGTCACAACACGCTGTCGTGGGGACCGATGACCGCTGTCTCGTCACGACTCCACGCTCGGAGTTTCTTGACGATGCACGCCCGTGCCTCCCCAAGCGTGAGTTCCCCGTCGTCAACGCGGTCACCGACGACGTCTTTCAACGCCTGGAATTGGCCGTGGCTGTACTCCTCGTGACGGGGTTCGCCGTCCCGCCAACTGACGGACTGGAGGACGCCATTGCCTGTCGTCTCTGAGGCCTCGACGGCCTCGCAGTCGTACTCAAGGCCAAGCCACCGCGTTCGATACGCCGTCACCTCGAAGTCCAGTGAGACCACGTAGAAGGCTTCGTGGTGGAGATAGTCCAGATACTCCGAGGGGATCTCGTCTAGTGAGACTCCCACAGTAATCGGGTCTGGGTTGACTGGCGTCCGTGACTGTCGGTCGACGGCGTATGCGCCCGCGGTCGTCTCCGTGCTTGATTGCAGGGCTTCGTACTGGTCGTGAGCCCATTGGTTGGGGTGGTCGCCACCGAAGGGCGTCTCCGTAGTGAGTTGGTGTTTCAGCCGATAGTCGAGGGCCCCGTTATGCGAGTAGTGGAGGGTGTGCGGTGCGTCTGGTCGTTCGTAGGTGATGAGTGTGCGATATCCCATGCAGAACCAGCGGGTCACTGAGGTGCGCCCGCAGTCCTGCCGGGCGCACAAAAATCGGTGGTGTTTCAATCGTAAATGTTCTGCTCGCCACCGAGAATCTAATCGTGCCGGTGGGACTATGGAAACATCGATTCACGCCTTCGACATCCTCCTCAACCAGACCGAAATGCTAGAGGAAACCTAAACGCATGGCTGATGGTGAAGATACCAACGACGTAGTGAAGGATAAGTTCGCTCAGTGGTTTGATAACGAGAACAGCGACGAGATAGCCGAAATCGGTGGCAAGAAGAACACACAGTAAGGCTAAAATTCGATACACGGTAGATTGAAGAATGTAGGAAGTATCACTTTTCAATATGAGCGACAAGGAGCTGGCCTTGGTAAATGAGATTGCTGATAACGGCAATCTCATTGTGAGGTTTCTCAACGGGGCTGGAACCGATACCGTGGCAAACCGCACCGATGATGCCGAAGTCGGAGATATTGTAGAAGTTGAGGGTTCGGTCCTTAGTAACGATAAGGCTGTGGAGGTAGTCAAGAAGGGGGGGTATGACCGAGGGAAATCTATTGGAGTTGTAGAAGCTGTGTTCGATGAGAAGATTGCAGTGAGGACTGAAAACGGATTGCTGGAAATCGGCCGTCCCGAAGAAACAGTAGAGGAAGGATATACTATCGCGTTGACTCCTTCCGATTCTTTTTCAACCGTATTAGATGATGAACCGATAGAGATAGAGCCAAAGCCTGATCTGGAAATTGATGCAATCAACCTGAACTTAGGGTCTGACGATGAAGAGGAAGACCGGAATGAAGATGGGCTATATCAACCTGAAAATATAGAAGAGGTCTCGTTTGAAGATGTTATCGGGTTACAGGACGCCAAGGACCGGCTTATCGAAGCAGTAAGTCTGCCTATGGAAAAGCCGGAAAAGATGGAAGACTTCGATCTTGAAGGCCGGTTTGGAATCCTGTTCTACGGATCGCCAGGAACGGGTAAAACGATGATGGCGAAGGCTGCCGCAAACGAGTGGGGCTCATCTGATTCATTTTTCCATATAGGCGGTCCTGAGATCGTGAGCAAGTACTACGGCGAGAGCGAACGCCAGATTAGAGATGTTTTTGAAGCCGCTGAACGAAAAGCCGAGGAAGAAGACCAGCCTGCAGTAGTATTTATCGATGAGATTGACAGTGTTGTTCCACGTCGAGACCGTGCTGATGAGACGGAACGCCGAATTGTTGCACAGTTCTTGAGCGAACTTGACGGCTTAGAGGATCGCGGCGATATTATTGTGATAGGTGCTACCAACTTAATTGAGGTTATTGATCCGGCAGTACGGCGGCCTGGACGATTTGACGAGGAAATCGAATTCACATTACCCGATACCGGGGAACGAAGAGATATTCTCAAGGTTCACTCAAGGAATATGCCGCTATCTTCCGCTGTAGATTTCAAAGACATCGCAGAACGGACTCATGGATGGTCCGGTGCAGACTTGGAGTCAATCGTAAAGAAGGCCGGTTTTATCGCTCTCAAAGAGGAGAGGCCACAGGTTCACCATGAGGATTTTGTGATCGCTCTTGAGCGGTTTGACAAGCAACGAGAGGCCAAACGCCAGCAGATACAAAAAGTGAGGGAGCAAGAATGACCCGTCTAAAAATTCGTCAAAGGTTGCATTCACTGGCTATACGTATAGAAAGGTGGCTTGCTAGAGACCAGTTTGATGAGCTACGTGAGTTCGTTTACTTGGATGAGATTAGTGTAAGGAGCTTGTTGGCGTCAACAGGAGAAGGAGGAATCGTCTCTGAGACAGTTGACGAGGAAATGCGTAGAAGACGCTCTGGGTCCAGAGTCGGTGGAAAATTAGGAGCTGGCCCAGCTTCTGTCAATTCAAGAGTAGAGGAGGAAAGAGAACATCAGAACACAGCGATTGAGACTCGGAATTACGACTTAATCCAGTCAAAGTTCACGAGACTGTACAAAAGCGACGTTGTAGAAAAGAAGCTCTCACTCGGTCAAATCCCTCTGGAAGAAGCTGCAGATGAACCGTTCTCAGGGCTTACAACCTCGAATTTACAGCGTGGTGATATAGTTGAGCTTAGAGTTGATTTATCCGCGAACCTACTGTTTAGACTGTACCAGACAATTGACTACTTCGCTGATGTATTTGAAGATCAAATCGATTCCGAGACGGAGGAGATGCTGGAATTAATAGAGAGTAGTCTAGGTAACCGGATTCCAGTCATCGGAAAAGCGGTTGACTACAAGGTCGTGGACGGGAAGGAAAAGACGATTAAACGAAGCAGTCAACTGAGCGACGCCGAAAAAGAGAACGTGGAGGATTTAGAGGTTGTCACGCTGCTAAATCTTGATGGTCTCTGGGCAGACCCTATACAAACTCTGTTCAGCAACGATCGGTTTGTACTATATTGTAGGGTGGAAGATGTAGACCTAGACCGATGGTATCCGCTGAAGGTGACCCGTGCAATCAACAGCCTCTCAGAACCAACAGCCAAACAACTGAATCAAAAGTTCCGTCAAGGGTTGAAAGAGACAAGGAGTCAACTATCCGAACTACGGGATTTCACCGACTGGTCCGCTGATTCAGCAGCGCAGTGGGGCCAAGACATCGAACGATATACTGAACACTTAGAAGACGAGTACAATCTTGTCATTTCTGAAGATGAACAGCAGCAGTTGCTGTTCGAAACGATGGAAGATATAGAAATCGGCCACGAGAAAAGCCAGACAGCACAACGCAAGACGGTTCTAAATGCTTACACAGATGCCGTTATTGAGATGTTTGAGCTAGATTCTATAGATCACGAGAAACGCCAAGAACTACGTGTAGATACTACGAAGTCGAATCAGGAAGATGAGGAAATAGAATCTGATAGTGATGTATTCCGGATTGAGGCTAAGACGGTAGCGATGTATTGGTGATTTCTTGATTCGAGGTTGGTAGCCGAACCCTCCTAAAGTCAGATTCGGGGAAGACCGGAAGATGGTGTTCCACGGTAATCTCAATGAATTGGGAGTCCGACCTACAAGCTATTACGGCAATTCAAAGAGTCAGATACACAGACTAAGTCTGAGTACTCTTTGTCCCGTACTGAGGTCAGTAGTCACTTGTTTGCCGTAGCTTGTCCGGAAGTCGATCAAGACAGACTTCGAGGAAACTTAGTGGGGCTTCAACCTCTATCGCTCCCGGTTCATGGACTGATTCATCATCAGTTTCGAGCTGGAAATGCGTTGTCCCGAGTTCTGGATGGTCCTCGTCCTTGTGCCAGCCAAGACTCACGACATCGTCTGCCCAATGAACACGCTGCACATCAGTTCCCTCACGTGGTCGCCAAAGTACCTCTACTTTGGCTTCCGCCCGGGGGAATGACTCGCCAAGGAACAGTTCCACATCGACGTCTGCAACGACGGTTCGTGGGCGAATCCGTGAGGGGTCATATCGCACATCGTAGAACCCAGGGATGTTCTCCATTCGTTCTTTGATACGACGAAGGCCTTCTCGTCGGGTGAATCCCCGACCACCAGCAAGCAATAACACCATCGATCTTACTAGCCTTCCTGCGGAAGTTTCGTGGACGACTCATCACCAAGCGACTCCGCACCTAATGTCGTGAGCGAACTCTTGAGGCTAATTGCAAGCTGAATCGATTCACGCATCTCGATATTGTACTCCCACTCTTCGATGGTTTCGAGGCGTTCACGGCGTTCATCGCCAGTCAAGTCATCACGGCCGATGCTTTGGCGCAGTTCGGCGAGTGACTCAACCTCGTAGGTGCCCTTCCACGCATCGATCTCCTCACCGATTGCATTGAGTTCGCGCGTGAGTTCATTGAGTGTGTGTGCTTCTGCAAGTTCACGGACCTCACGGAGGAACTGCGTGACGCTATCCGGCTTGTAGCTCGTGCCCTCGTTTGTCTCGACAACTTCCAGATCGCCCTGTTCAACCATCCGTTCAAGATACTTTACGGCGGTATCGCGTGAGACGTCTGCCTCCTCGGCGATCCAGCCTGCGTTCCGTGGTTCTGTCCGCGTTAGCGCGACATGGCGGACACGCTCTGCTGCATCCGTATTCTCGGGCCAGCGGGGTTCTTTCTTACTCATACGTTGTGTCTTCGTCGTGCCTTCACTAATAGTTTCGTACTAGTACAAACTATTTGGCACTCTACGATGGGTCACTCACAGCGCCCCGCAAAATTTCGTACAGAGTGCGCCTCATTCTTCTGGCGAACAAAAACTATTACTCGGAGTCGTTTCCGAACAACCGCTTCGTCCGCCCCCAGACTCCGACTGTGACCCCCATCATCTGGACTCCTATCAACACCTTGCTCGTTGTGGGTCTGGTTCATCGGTTGGTCACGCTCTGTGAGTTCGGCTGTGAGTCACTTCGCTTTGCTTCAAGTCCCCTAGTGCGCTTGTTCCTGTTCTATAGTGATCGATCGCAGGTGAGAATTAATGCCGGAGTTAGAATAAACGGGGCCACGAGCACCTAGGGCCGTTCAAAGATGCAGTTGCTGCTGTTTTGAGAAGCCTCGGTCTTAACCAACAGACGCTCCCGAGTAGTACCGTCTGTTGGTTAATGATTTGGGCTTGCTGGAACCGTCTGCTGTTGAGAGACGTAACTCCGGAGAGCATTGCAGTTCCAATACCGCACGTTTATATCGTGCGACCAGGACCAGTCAAGGTGTGGGATATCCTGTTTCTCCCCAAATCCCCCATTGGGTATCCCACGCCTGAACCTGACCTCGTAGACACGCACTATACAGTATTCGGTGGTCGATAGCCGACGACGCGATCTTTCTCCCGACTCCCGAGGCCGCGAGTCCAACCCGAAGGTTCGCTTCGACCCAATGGTCTATTTTGGTGGCGTGCAATGTATCCGGTAATGCCGAGTTCACGGAGGTCCCTGAGTACGAGCGAGCAGTCTGTGCTCGACCACCTCGACACGTATGTCGAGACTACGGCAGATGAGGAGCGTATCTCACACGCAGACGCCGTCACGTACCTTAGTGAGCAAGGTCTCACGCGTGCCGACGCCCGTGAGATTATCGAACAACTATTATTGAAAGGATATCTGTACGAGGTCGGCGACAGACTCCGTATTCCGCCTCGCATCTAAGGTTTGTTCACACGGATCTGTGCTCGGTCGCCAACGGTGATATGAAGTGTAGTGATGACTAGCTATGTGTGCTGTTACTGTTTAGCAGGGACGTGGTGAGTGCCGCCGATTGTTTCCCAGTACTCGTCGGCACTCGCCCAGAACTCAACGATGAATTCCCCCATACCTGGAAACTCCACGTCAGTATCGCCAGCTACGGTGTGGAGTTCGTGGCCGGTGGTGTCTTCGTACGTGTTCAGGCTAAATCAACCGCATTGAGCTTCCAGCATCATCGCCGATGATATCTGAGAGTCCGCATACGGTGATTGCGTCCGTATAGCCCTGTGCAGTTACTGCATTTTTCAATCCTTGTCTCGCTGGCTTATCGTCCGTGAGGACAACGACGTTCGGCTCTGCGCGGTCTCGAACGTACTGGACGACAAGCCCTGCAAGAATTGCGTCTGTCTTTTCAACATCATGTTCGGCCTGCCCCGTTTCACTCGCAATCGTTCGCTTGGCAATATCGCTTGCCGCAACAGCATCCCCATCCGTCGGGTCCGGCGCATCAATGATCTCTGCCCAGCCTTCCTCAAGCGCGGTCTGTACGCGGTCTGCCTGTGGTCCACCGAGTTCACCAATCACCCGACGTGGAATCTTCAACACAACGTCAGCCGTCCGAACTGCCTGTCGGAATTGGTTATACTGTGGTTTCGATGGGCGACCAAGCGCGATGAACACGTTCGCGTCGACAAGAACAGTCGTCGCATCCGACAACGGAGTATCCTGATCCATTCCCGGCGTCACTCCTCATTCGCCGGGTCCGCTGGCGTCGTTTCTGCCTCTGCAGGGTCGGGAAGGTCCATCTGGTCATGGACATCTGGGAAGAGGTACTCGAAGTAGGGGTCGTGGTCACGGCCCACCGCGAGCGCGGGCACCAGCGCATACACGATCAGCATCGCGTCGGCGTCCCGAACATCGATATCGCTCGCGACCATCCGTTGGGTGGTTTTGCCTGCGAAGTGGAGTCCTGCGCCCCGAAGTGCCGCGACGAGTTTGCCGATGCCATGGCGGTCAACAAAGTATGCAATGTCTTCGTCGACCTCCTGGAGTGCGAAGGCGTGCAGTACAGTCGGCGTGATGACGATCGGGAGTTGTTGTTCAACAAGGACGAGTGGCTCGGCAGTCAACTGCTGGGGCCGAGTCGACTCATCACGGTCGATAAGCCCGAGGTCAACCAGCCGGTCAACGTATTCGTAGGTGGTTGATTTCGAGAGGTCGAGATCATCCATGACCTCTGGTGGCGTGACTGGCCCCCAATAGCAGACGTACACGTACACACGGGCGAGTGCTGGCTGATTGAGAAGCTCGACAACTGTCTCTAATCCAGGGGCGTTTCTGGCAAGCGCTTCTGGTGTCAGCGTCTCCTCATTCAACACGTCGGTTGGGGGTGGGTCTCGGATGTCGATTCCTCCGTCTGGAAGAACGCGGTATTGCTGTGGTGGGTGAGTCATATCTACTAGTTCAAAGTCCATGAACTTCAGACTACTGGTGGTCAACGATATTCGCGTGACTGTCGTCCCGTCACTAAAACGACGGGTGGGGGCGTGTATCCAGTTGACCAACATAAATCTAGCACCGGTCTAAATATAAACTTTAAGTGACTCGGTGAAGGAGTACGTTTGTATGAAAGGGAATGCGAATATGGGTTCGGGTGGTGGGTCGACAATTAGCCTCGACATACCTGCCCAAGAGCCGAATCTCTTCAAGAGTCAGGCGGTCCACGAGATACTCTCGTTTTTAACTCGGTATCACACCGACGAGTTCTCTATCACAGAATTAGGTGACGCCGTGGACTACTCACAACCAACCATCTCGAAGGCGGTCGATATCCTGGCTGCCAACGACCTCGTCGTCACCCGACGTGAAGGAAATGTCAAGAACGTACACATCAACCGTGGCCGATTATCACGTTCGGACGATCCCGTCCTCCAAATCCCGCAACCTGAATTCCACAAGCCAGTCCGCACAGCGGTCACGGAGTTACTTGAGAATCTTGACGGTGTCGTCGGTGTTGTCCTGTACGGTAGTGTAGCGCGAGGCGACGCCGACCGCCGGAGTGACATCGACTTGTGGGTACTCGTTGAAGAAGACCGGATGGCGAATCAGCGAACTGCGAACCGTGTCCGCCAAGACCTCGAAGACCACGAATTCGACACCGGCCGATACGCATACGATATCGATGTCGAATCGCTTCCCGCCGTCCCAAACTATACTGATGAACTCCAAGACGTGCTGAGTGACGGACTCGTCGTTCACGACACGGAGAAATTCGAGACAGTCCGGAAGATGGTGTTCCACGGTGCCCTCGATGAGTAGAGAGTCAGACCCACAGGCTATCACGGACGCGCTCGACGCAGCGATTGACGCATTCAACGAGGAAGGCTACGGTGTCCCCACACGAGAAGATGCAATCGATCCGAAAGTCGATTGGAAAACACAGCTAACGAAGGCCTGCCGACTGCTAGCCGCTGTCGAAACCATCGCCGACCAAGGCTACTATACTGCGACCATCGAGTTGTGCTTCGGCGCAACCGAACGATCCGTCGAAGCCTATGCGTTAGCCGAAGGTGGTGACGACCTCAATGACTTCCACGACCACACGTCCTGCTACGACCGCGCAACCGACCTCGGCCTCCTCTCAGACACAACAACCCGTGAACTCCGACAACTGTACGACACCAACCGTACAGACAGCTACTATGGTGGACGACGCCCGACAGAACGCCAAGCAGACACCATGCAACAACTAGCTCAAAACGTCCACGAACACGTCACGAACCAAATTAGGGAAGGCGGCGTCTGCGTCTGCGACTCACCAAACTAACGACCCTATGAATGGGGGTCATTTCCGAACAACCGCTTCGTCCGCCCCCAGACAGACTCCGACTGTGACTCCTCCTCGTCATCCAGGCTCACATCAGTGGTCTGCTCCTCGTGGGTCTGCTCCGTCTCTTGCTCATACTCCGTGAGTTCGGCTGTGAGCCGCTCAACTTCTGCTTCAAGCTCGTCGATGCGCTCGTTCTTCCATTCGAGGAGCGTCTCAAGCTCTTCGACACGCTCGGCTAACAGCCGATTCTTCTCGGTGAGATACGCTTGACTCCGCCTTGACTCGTCACGGCCAGTATCGACAGAGGAGTCCTCGGTCGAGGGAGAGTCCTGAGTCTGTTCCTCTCTCGGTTCTGGGTCGTAGAATGCCGATGTATTCCCGACTGCTCGCTCGATGGTCTTCTCCCCGTACGTCGACCCATCGGCGTAGTGGACTTCATCCCATTTCTCACGAAGCAATCCTGACTGCCGGAACAGGCTGTCCATCTCGGTTTGGTCGCCGCCAGTCCAGAACGCCAGCATATTGCAGAGCGCCATATCAGCCTCCGACTGACTATCATATCCACTCGTATTCCCCTTCCAGAGACGCTCGAACTTCGTACCATTCGACGCATTCATTGCCTTCTCCAGCAACTCCTCGTCCTCGAGGTCAACGTCAACCTCACTCGGTCCATCCGCCGTGGACTTCTTGTTAGCGCTCTCACGCTGGTCAGGTTCTGCCTCCGAGCTGTCGTCGGTGTCTTGGACGTACTCACGATGAATGGCCGAGAGCGCGTCCTGCCGTCGTGCAACACGCGACGGCGTCTCCTCGACGTGATCGCCGGTCACAGTAAAGAAGCGCGCCGTCTCGTACAGCTCGAAACTCCCACGTCGATTCCGACCATCAGGGAGGTCCCCCTTGATGAGCACGTGGTAGCCAGTTCCAGAAGGTGAGACCTCCGTGTACGAGTCAAGACGCTCAATGATGTCCAACGCCGCGTCGTCGGCATCTCCCGTTTCGGAGTCACGGCAGTCGTCGAGGTCCACCCCCACAATTGGATCATCATCGGTGAACACGAACCCGACGCCATCAGCATTCCCCGATTCGACGTAGTCGAGCGCGATCTCGACGCCTGTCCATGTCTCTGAATCTGTTGAGGACGCGAACTCACCCGAACCCGGTGTTACTGGAATCTTCGTCGCTTTCCCATCCCGTTCTTCTTCCTTCCAGCACACCCATTGCTCGCGCTCACACAACGCATCCGGAAGCACCGATACTTCGACTAGTGACTCAGAATTCATCCTTGTCTCTCCTTGTATAATTCTCTTGGAACATCGCACACTCACTATCACGACGATGATAAAACGCCACTCGACTAGCAGGCCGTCCGTTACCCTGTCCAACGGGTGCAACCCATTCTATAGTGGTTGGGCACAAGCGAGGATTGTTGGCAGAGTGAACAGGGCTACGAGCATTCGATGACTTTGAGGATAGCCAACTCGGCATCGACTTCAGCAGTAATCTTGAGCCGGTAATTCAGGAGTCTGAAGACTTCTCCCAGTCGCTAGGAGAGGTCTGGACCGATGGACTCCAAGCATACCGGGAAATGGACTACGGTCACCGAACGGTCGTGCACAAGGAGACGTACGTATCGCCGGGAAGCGTCCACAGTAACCAAGCTGAGTGCCTGTTTTCGCCCGTTCAATCGTGGCTGCGGAAGTTCCGCGGTCTGTCCAAGCAGGGCTATAGGCCGATCACACCTTCGGCATCGTTCGGTCACTCCATCTGGCTGGCGAATCCACCGATTCAATCATTGGTTGGCTCGTTATCGGGGCTTTCCGCCGTTCTACAGAAGAGCGCTATCTCTTAACCAACAACCGTCTGTGGATACTACCGCATGTTGGTTAAGACCACACGCTCTTATGTAGAACTGTGGAAAGCCCCGATAATGAGACAATCAATGGCTGACTCGATAGATTCACCAGCTAGGTTGAGTGACCGAATGATGCCGAAGGTGTGAGCGGCCTGTTCCAAGCCCTGCTTGGACAGGCCGCGGAACTTCCGCAGCCACGGCTGGACGAGCGAAAACAGGCACTCAGCTTGGTTAATATGGACGCCTTCTGGCGATACGTATCTCTCTTTGTGCACGACTGTTCGGTGATCGTAGTCCATCTCTCGGTAGGCTTGGAGTCCGTCGGTCCAGACCTCTCCCAGCCGCTGGGAGAGGTCTTCAGCCTCCCGAATCACTGGCTCCAAATCACCGCTGAAGTCGATACCGAGTTGACCACGGATCACGCGAAGCGAGTCGCGGCACGCCGCGACGAGCGTCAGCTGATCACCGTGGCGGCCCCGCCAACGTGAGCGGCCAGTTTGGGACGAGCCGCCGCGAGAACGGCTGTTTCGCGGCGGCTCTTGTCCCTTATACCCCGAACAGACTATGCCAGATTCGTCAACTTGCGTCCGTCCATCGATGGTCTGGTCGAGGAGTCCCCAAACGACGGGGAAGCCGCGATGGATCGCGGCTTCCACCTCTCGAATCGCCGTGTGAACGGTTTTGTAGGCCCGACCGAGCAACGGCGCGATCTGGTTGATACTGAGCAACGTATCGGCGTAGAGCGTGAACGCGAGAAGTACCTCGCCGCAGGTGAGGTGCTTCTCGTGAAACGGCGTTCCGTAGGTGTAGACCGGCTTGAAGTTGCAGTTACGACACCAAACGCGGTCGAGATGCGGCCACGTTTGAACAGAGTTGTGCCCGCACCGTGGACAGGATGTATTCTCCCAGAATTCCTTGAGTCGCCGCTCGATGCCCGCATCGAGCGGCTCGGTGTCGATCTCGACGACGCCCAGCTTGATCAACTCTCGAAACATCGCGCCGAACGCCGGCTGAGCAGAAGACATACTCCCAGATTATAGCTGGCTCAGTGTAACTACAGGGTCTTTCCGTAGCTCTACACAAGAGCGAGTTTTTCAGCGCCCGCCGAGGGGCGGAGGCGCAGTCCCGTCTCCACCGACCCATGACCGACCAATATCTAACGACCGTTCTCGACAAGGCAGAGCGAGTCGCAGAGCACCACGAGCAGGTCGCCCAATCTTCGGATCATCCGGAACACGAGTATCTTCGGTACGCCGTCCTTCGGCTGCTCGAAGGCAAGGCTGACGAGACATCGGTGGAAGTACCGCAGATTGACGGCGTGACTGTCGGCTACGGAGAGGACGACGCGATGTGCAACAGCTGGGACGACGACGTCGAGTGGTGGGAGACGGTTCCGCCGCAGGAGGCATGTACTCGCTTCCGGGTATTCTACCCCGACGAATACGACGCTGTTCCGCGAGTCATCGTCGACGTGATGGCAGCACTCGGGGCGTGGCGTGTCTGGATCGGGAGCGCTGCCGCCTGTGGCTCCTACGACCATCGCGAGCGGCGGGAAGTCCACTATCTGTGGCCGGAGGGGCATCCGGTCGAGGCCCTGCTTGCGAATCGGCTCCAGGATCCCGAAGCTGCGGTTGCCCCAGACGGCGGCCGCTCCGGCGACGTGCGCGATCGGATGGTCGTCACGGAGCACTCGCCCCAGCACGACGACCTCGAGCCGCGAACCAGCCGTGCCGTCGACGAATCGATGGCCGTCTCGCTGCTCGAAAAGGGTGGCCGCTATGAGGTCCGATCGGCGTCCGGAAACTGGTATGAAGTCGACGTGATCAGCGAGTCGTGTACGTGTCCAGACTGGCGGAAGCGTACGCCCGAGGGCGGCTGTAAACACCTCCGGCGAGTCGATCAGGAGATCAAGCAGGGGCGGGTCCCACGACCTGATGGGCGTCTCCCCTCGAACTCGTAGGATCGCCCAGCGTTCGAGATCTCCCGAGGCTACTGTAACATCAGACGAAACTCCTTGATGGAGAGTTTCGAGTAGTGAGACGGCTGCTGGAGAACCGGTGAGAACAGTTGGCAGCAACTTAACCAACAAAACTATGCAGTTTGCGCCTGTGTTGGTTAACACAGATCGGCCCATGTCCTACGAGCCACCGACGCCCCCAGCGGACCTCCCCACCGACGTCATCGACACACTCAACGGCTATTCACCCGAGCTGCTCCGAGACGTTGCCCACTATGCCGAGGACCTCGCCGAGCATCGCGAGCGCGAGGCCCGCCTTGCCGAAGCGGAGGAGGAAGACGAGATCGACGAGCGACCCGATGACCTCCCCGATGATGTCCCGACGAAGGCGACGATCACGATCAAGGAGATCAACGACAACCGCTACTACTACTGGCAGTGGCGAGAAGGAGATCGCGTCAAATCAAAGTACAAATCCCCAGTGAATCCGGACGAGTAGACGAACTAGTACCTCAGTCGGATGGCCAGTTGTTCGGGGAGACACCCCGTCTGCGAAGTGAAAGACGCAGGGTACGGGAGAATGCCCGGCTAGATGAGTGAGGATCCAGTCACTGTCGACGAACTCGCCGAGAAAGCCGACGAGTATCTGCACGAAGCCTCACTCACACCGGAAGAATACGAAGCCCTGAAACAGAGTGTTGCGGAGCTCACGCCGATCTTCTCAGCTAAGAATTCGTACTTTGTCCTCGGCAGCTACGGGAAACATGAAATCCGTCGTCTCCAGCTCGTAAAAGATCGTCTCAACCGACAGCCCGGTGCGTACGCGTTTCTGATGGTCGACATTCGAAGCGAGTGACCGAATACCTACCTCAAGTTCCGGCTGCTCGCCGATCACACAGACGTCATCGTGGGCGTCACCGAACACGCTCAGGGCTGCTTCCTCGTCGAGCAGGGCTACTTCACAGCCCTAGAGGAGTACTTCGCGAAGACGCACGTGTTCAAACGCGAGTACAACACGATAGATGCGGACGCGATCGACACGAACGTAGCCGTCGAGAGTCCCTACAGTGGAATGCAGACCGCGATCTTCGAGATGCTCAACGATGCTAGGCGTCTCTGCCGGTGGACGACTGAGAACGACCTCGTCGAGTGTACCGAGGCTCTCGTGAGTGATCAGGAATACCCGTAGACAGAGACTAATCGGTTACTCACACCCCCGACGTTTCTGTCGTTTCTCCACGAAATCCTGTTCACTGATGGCCCAGACAACAAATGAACTCGAACAGGAAGACATCCCCCGTTTTCGAGTAGTAAGTGCGGGGGTGAATCCGTGCAAGATTGGGTCTTCGAACCACGAAGCCTCACGGGATAAGTAGTCCACTGGAGAGCGATTGCAAATGCTCGTAAATGAAATATCGTTTAGATTTTGTCAGACACTCCACTATTGCCAGTAAAATCGGAGGGCAAGACGCTATTAGATGAAATTGGCAACGGTGGTCCCGATAGTAACTAGTCGGATTGATTGGAACAAGGAAGTTACTGGCAACACCGGAGAGGGTACTGGAGAAACTGGCACTGACGGTTGCGCGGTTACTGGCAAAAGTGGAGAGGGTATTGGCAGTACTGGTGTTGACGGTTGAGAAGTCACTCCAGAACCCTATGCCGCTTGGCAGTTTCACGAATGTCGTCGAGCTCTCCTAGCTCGCTCTCAAGTGCATCAAGAGCTGACGACAAAGAGACATCAAGCTCGTATTCGTTGTAGTTCCCGCGTCCACTCGACGAGTCGACCAACCGTAAGATTCCGTGGAGGCTCAAATCCGACAGGTGGTCGTGTACTCGCCTGCGTTTCAGTGGTTCACTGCCGTGATTACGAAGAACCTCTCGATAGCGCTCATAGATCAGTTTCGTCCGTTCGGGTGTTTCTCCTTCTGCCGCTAGCTGACAGACAGTCAGCAACACATATTGTCCCTGCCGGGTCAACGAATGCATCCCTTCGACAACCTGTTGTCGCTGGATCTGATGCTTGGCCTCCCGAACGTGGTCTTCGGTGATTTTCGCCTCTCCACCCGCCATCGCGTCGTTCTCGGCGATATCAGCTGCTTTCCGGAGTAACCGTAACGCCTGCCGAGCAGATCCCGAGTCCTGTGCAGAGAATGCGGCGCACAGTGGGATTACATCTGATTCGAGGACATCGTCGTAGAGCGCGATATCGGCTCGCTGCTTGAGAATATTCTGCAGTTCAGTCGCGTCGTACGGAGGGAACAAGATTTCCTCTTCGCAAAGAGTGTCCTTGACTTTCGGAGAGAGGTTTTCTCGGAACTTGAAATCGTTCGAGATGCCGACCACACCGATTTTCACATCGAGATCCAATTGCGAGCGTGCTCGTGGAAGCTCGTACAGAATATCGTCATCCGAGCCGATGTTATCGATCTCGTCCAGAACCACGAGAATAGTCCCACCGATCGACTCAAGGTCGTTGTAGAGTTCGTTGAAGATGCGTTTTTGTTGATACCCGGTTTCGCTCATCGGTTCGCGCGAAGACGAGACTGTGGTGAGAGGGTGAGAAGGAGAACGAATCTCGTTCACGAGATTGACCGCTACCTGATAGGATGTGGTGCAGCCAGTACAGTTGAGTTCAATAACGTTGAGATCGACGTCGTCGTACTCTCCGGCGGATTCTTGCAGCTCCTCAAGAAGATCGTGCGTAGCAGCTGTCTTCCCGACGCCGGTAACGCCATAGAGAAAAACGTTGTTCGGTTGCCAGCCTTGAATGACGGGACGGAGAGCGGCCGCATATTCGTCGAGTTCTTCGTCCCGCTCCTCGAGTGTCTCTGGCTGGTAATCATCCCGGAGGACGTCTTTGTCCTGGATGATGAACGATTCTCGATTGAATCGGCCCATAGGCGGACTCAAGACGAAGAACCATCATAAAACCATGGGTTCCAGTATCACCACTAACCCACCACTCGAACCAATTATGCCAGTATCGCATCCGCTTATAAAACACACACACTCCACTATTGCCAGTAAACCTTTGCAACAACTGGAGGGGGTCGTTGACCCCCCTCTCTAATCAGCGATACTCTTAATACATTGCACGTTAAACCAAACCCGTACTGGGGAAAATTCGACTAGATATAGTAGATTTAGATAACAGTGACTAGACTAGAGACGTGACATCTTCTGCCCTCCTGTCCATTCTCCCCTCGTTACTGGCAATGGTGGAGTGAGAGAGATACTTAAACGACGGTATTATTGGCAATACTGGCAACCCTGGTCGCCCTCTCCCTGCTACCATCGTTGCCTGCCCGATATTCCAGTCGAAATCTACCCTTCCCGACACCAATCGATCGATGACCGTGGACCTCTTTCCACATGTTTCGCTCGTTCCCACTTCCCGATAATGACCGTTTCTAAATCTACTCTCCGCGATCCCTGTCGTTCATCGTGGTTCGAATTTCGACCGATACAGATCATCGATTAACCAACAAAGCGCATTTATTGACGGTATGTTGGTTAACTATTCATGGTTTATGCTCGATTCGCGGTCGGCACTCAGTACTAGTACCGTGATTTCGGCGTTTCGCGATTCCACAAGGGTTCGCTTGATTGCCGCTCGATCTCACCCAATCGGAGACAGGATATTACTGCATTGGCGACGCAGCTTCCGAACCGACGGGTGAGTACTCCCGGTCCCGACTCGTCCCTTCCGCATCAAGTGGGTTGTACTGGACCATCTTGGAGAGATACATCCGCACTGTCCGTTTCGTCCAAGGATCGTCGACCTTCTCGGTATAGCGGTCGTGAATCTCGCTCGGCCCGAGTGGCTCGTGATCGCGAACATTGTTGTAAACGACGCGCTGGTGCGGCGTGAGCGAGTCGAGGCTCTATTGACTAGATTCGGATTTCTGCTTTCTAGAAGATGTTCCGAACATACCGACCGCGGAACCGTCCGCAGGGATTTAGGTGACTGGTTTTATTTAGCCAATAGGCAATCTATTGGTATCATCGATGACTGATACCTACTTCGTTCATACTAATCGGCAACATCACAATCCAATCGATTTTGAACGACTATTCGAGGACGTCAGCGTAGCAGCGACGTTTGCCGACAAGTCGGAGTACGGAGAACAGCTTCAACCCCTAAATGAGGGCGACAGGGTGCTGATGTATGATCAACCCTCTGGCACCTATGTTGGAGTTGGGACTGTGTCGGAGCCGTGGAGTGGTGAAGGTATTACCGACCCTGAAAAGAAGGTAGCCCCAGACGATGATGTCGAAGAGTTTCACGTCGGCATCGATTGGGAACACTGGCGGCGCCCGACGAATGGCTACAATCGGGCGAAGGTCAACCAGGTCTTAGATTACGACGAGGCGTATGCGCCGCGCCAGTCAGTCATGCCGATTAAGAACAGGTCGGAGGCGTTTAGCCGAGTTTATGACGTAATGAGCGATGGGGGGGAGATGTCCACGATATTGACTTCCGCCCAGCGGGAGGTGCTTGAAGAGTGGCGAGAAGTCGCGGAAAACCACACCGCTGGCGAGGAATTTGATTTCGAAAAACACGACAGGACGAAAGATATCCGGGATCGAGCGGATGCGTTCATCGACGATCCCACCTCGGAACGGTTCAAGTCGATGTGGGACCGGATGCATGCCGCTATCCAACGTGGTAACGCCGAGAACATACTGTCTAAGTGGGATAATTCGATTGATGAACTTGCGGATCTTATAAAAGAAATTCGTGATGCCGATCAATACGACGACCAGTGGGAATCTGAACTAGGTGGTAAAACGACGGTCCGGGAACTCTTTGGCAACCTCCATATTGAGGAGTATCCGATCATCAACGCCGCTACTGAGAGCGGTCTGGCCTTCTTCGACTACGACCAACCAGACTCCTACGCAGAGGGCGTCGAGGAGTTCGAAGATTTCCTCGAAACATATGAGCAAGTTGTTGGCCACGCGACAGCGGAAGCTGATCACGGACTCGAGGTCCCAATCCGGCTTGAGGTGGATCAACTATTCAATGTGATCGACAAGGTCGACGAGTCGAGTATCGAGAACGAATCTTCTGACGCGGCAATCCGACTCTATCGGACGGTGCTCGACGCTAAGACTGACTCTGGTACTGAGGGCGGCGATGGATCGACGACAACAATTCAGGACCTCGCAGGGACGGACACCAACCCGTTCTGGATCAATCAAGGTAATCAAGCTGAAATTCGAGACGAATATCTGAGAGCTAAAGTAGACAACGAGTGGCATCACGATCTTGAACGGGTAGCAGAAGGCGATGTAATCTTCCATAATTTCGACGACGAGCTCATCGGTTACTCAATCGCCACGGGTCACTACGAAACATACTCCTTCCGCGACCAGAAGTACCAGCGAATCGCTGTCGACTTCCACTGGTTCAACGAACCACTCCCTGTCGATAGCGAACTTAAGGAGACTCTCGGTCAAGATAAGTACAGAACAGAGAAATACTACCCAATAAACTCAAACGATCACCTCGCACAAGCATATCTTGCGGATCTCTCGGACGCAGCCGCAAACTTTCTCCTCAGCCAAGTTGATATCGACGTCGACAAGGCGACCTCAACCGACGCCACTGAACTACCGTCAAAACCGAATAGTGCTGAAGAAATCGAACGCCAGCTCTTCCAGAACAAGCAGGTTATCTTGTATGGTCCTCCTGGAACGGGGAAGACCTTTGATGCGAAGCGTTTCGCAAAACGATGGATCCACGAGAAAACCGAGAGGGAGCCCACAGGGAAACAGATTCGCTCGGTGACGTTCCATCCCTCGTTTTCTTACGAGGATTTCATCGAGGGGCTGACTGCCGACGCAACAGAGTCTGGAAGTGTTACCTACGATGTCGAGGACGGGGTGCTGAAACACGTTGCTGAGGACGCGAACGACGCGCTAGAGGCAACGCCGGCGGGTGAGCGGGCACCGCCGTTTGTCCTAATCATCGACGAGATCAACCGCGGAAATCTCGCTCAGATCTTCGGCGAAGTCATCACCCTTCTGGAGGCTGATAAACGAGGCAGCTTCGAGGTCGAACTCGCACACTCCGGCGATTCGTTCACGCTACCCCCGAATCTCTACATCATCGGGACAATGAACACTGCCGACCAGTCGATATCGCTGGTCGATACGGCACTCCGTCGACGGTTCCGATTTATCGATTTCCCACCAAATCTCGATGTCGTCTTCGAGCAGTACGACACCATCGACGCCGAGATGGAACCCGAAGAACTGCTCACAGCACCTACTGGAGTCGTCTCAGACAGGGACCGGCTCTTAGCAGCGAGTATCCTTGCTATTGATGAACTCAACGAGCGTATTTTGGACGCGGCACAGCTTGGGAAAGGTAAACAGCTCGGCCACACCTACCTCCTCGAACACGATTCGAAGGCAGCAGTCGTCGACGCGTGGCGCTTCGACATATTGCCTCAGCTGGAAGAATACTACTTTGGGCAGCTCGACCGGCTTCGAGAAGATCTGCTTGATGGGACTGGCGAGACACTATTTGACTGGAATACTGAGCGTATTCAGTCATTCAATGCCAACGACCTCTATACGGCGCTCTGTACGCTCGGCGGAATCGAGAATCCAGTCGATCTGTCCGGCCAAGAACGCGAATCATCAGTAGAATCAGATTCTGACTCCGCTGACGACACATGGAGGGTGGGAGAACGAACAACTGAGGCGTTCCGTGACCGGATTTCGTCAACGCTTGATCCGGCGAACGCCGAAAAAATATTCCAGTTGATTGATGATGCCGACGATATCGCCAATCTTGATCTTGGGGACGGCGACTATGCGAGTCTGATGGTAAAAGCAGATTCGGTCAACCCATCTGTCGGGGTTATCCAGATTGAGGAAGATGGTACGATTGGGTTCCGGTGGAACTGGGTAGTCTCGAACGACAACAGTGAGGTTTCACCGGCGTTCATCGATGATGCCGCCACGGTCTTCGAATCGGTTACGGGCTATCAACACGAGTGGGACCCGGAAGACGGGGAGAACGGGGATTTCGAGAGCCCTGAGCTCAACGTACAAGATCTCGCACAGTCAGATATCGACGATCTCATCGAAAGCCTTCGCGAGTTCGTCAATCGGGCGAACGAACAATAGCATGACTGAGTTTCTCCCGATTGGCGGGATCGGTCCACAGATCGACGAAGCTGGCGGCACCGAAACTGAGCCTCCGTCGGAGCCAATCTCTCTCGGGGAACATGAGGAGACGGACCCTTTCCCCGTTTCGCAAGCGGATGCCGAGTTTTTAGAGTGTATGGAGGAGCGTTTTGGGACTGCACCACTCGATGTTTCCTTCGGGAGCGATGGGCAGGTAACCCTCTCTAGTGGATCGTACGTAGGGGTACTTACGCTGCCCAGCGGTGTTCGCGTCGAGGTCACCCCAAAGCGGACTGTGACCCGGCTACTGTGGGCGCTTCGGTACGCGTTTGATACACCGGTCGACACTCTCGATTTGGAGACGGACTTCACAAGTGCCTCGTCATTTTTTGACGCGATTGGAATCCTGTTTCGGGCTGAACTCCACTCGGTGTTCTCTCAAGGTCTTCATCGGGATTATGTCTCCACGAGTAGCATCGAAAAACGTGTGAAAGGCCGAATCGACGTACAACGACAGCTTCAGCGCCCCTCTCCTGTCACGACCGACTTCGCCGTCGACTACGAGGAATTTACCACGGACAATACACTGAATCAGGCGGTATTGGCGTCAATTCGGGTACTCATCACTCTCGTAAGTGATGACGACCTTAGGAGCCAGCTCAGAGTACAGGAGCGACAGCTCAGGGAGTTCGTTAGCGTGGAACCGGTACAGCCAGCAACCGTTCGACGTATCGAACTCTCTCGACTGAATGACCACTACACGACATTACTCGAACTGGCGACGCTGGTGTTAGAGCGAGAATTTTTCGAGGATATCCGTGCCGGGACCCAGCGCTCGCTGGCGTTATTCGTGAATATGAATACCGTCTTCGAGCGGATCGTCGAACGGGGGTTTCGTGCTGTCGCACAAGAACTAGAGGGTCTTCGCGTTGATGGTCAGGCCTCGATCCCGAACCTCGTCGACGGTCCCCACTCGGTTTCAATGCGACCGGACGTCCTCGTCCGGACAGCTGGTGGGGAACCGATACTCGTCGCCGACGCGAAGTGGAAAACCAACCACGAATCGCCGTCTTCTAGCGACGTGTATCAGCTGACCTCTTACATCCTCTCGCTCGAAGTTCCAGGCGTTCTAGTCTATCCCGGTGGAAGTGTGAAGATGCCTCCCTCAACAGTCGAGGGGTACTCGTTGCACTCCTTCGCAGTGTCGACTGACGCCGACACAGGTTCCTACGATGAATACGTGCAGGATCTTGAAGCAAGTGTGGAGCGATTATTCGATCAAGTCGTTACCGAGGCCTCCGAATCCTCTCGATGAATACTCGATTAGGTGGTTCGAAGTCATTCACTGAATCGGAGGACGGATATCTTGCCATCGAACATCAATCGTTTCTCCCGATTCGAGCTGGATTCGATAGAGCCGTGAGTCCCGTGAATCTCCTGTTTCTACGCCGGCGTCGTCCCAGAGAATATTCACAACTACACCGTGGTCTCCGTGATATTGGTGGTCTGGATCGGTCTCGTCGGGGATGTCAATTCGGACCCGATCTCCTTTGTCTGTGTTTTCCATAGTGTACAGGTGGTGTCTTGGACTCATCCCCGCTCGGCGATAGATAGGTAGAGAGCGTAATTATCAGTTAGTTCTCCAGTATCCCGATCCTCAGTACGTTGAAGATTGACTTCGACACGGGTAGTATCGTCTTCAAAATCGAGCAAGGGCTTGAGGAGGGCTCCTGCTGCCTCAATAAATTCAGGAGTTCCGGTAATTCGAACCGTGGAGATCTCTGTTGGATACTTACTACCTGAGAAGTCGGAAGGCTTCGGAATCACGGCGTCTTTGAGCTCTCCCTCACTTGGTTCGTCCAAACCTTCCATCCACTCCATCGCTTGTTGTTTTACGACGTGTCCAGAGTCAGTGGTGGGCAGTTGGTCTAATTCGGCCATGGTTAGAGTTGGCTCCTACAGCTATTTGAACTTCAGCGCGTTGGGAAGCGATCTAATCTCCTCCTTTCAAATACATCCCCGCGACGACATGGGGCGGTTCTTCCTGTTCTTCCGCCCATTCCTGACGTTCCTCGTATTTCTCTTGTAAATTGTATCGTGAGATGATCTCTCGAACAGCAGCTACCAGTTCTTCCCCCGTGACTTCCTCGTTACGCAAGTCTCGGAATTCGTCGAGGATCTGGTCTGCCGATACAGTCTCAACGATGTCCTGGAATTGTGCTAGTGTCTGTTGTTGGTCGGTATTTTCTACAGACGACGCGACTTCTCCAAGTTCGTCAATCACGTAGTCCCGATCAATGCTCGCACCTTGACGGGCTTCTCGCTGGAATTGCTGCCGTTTCCCCATGTCCTCGCCGAACTCCGTCCGTGCCACCTGTACCGCCCGTTCGTAGCGACTGTCGAACGTCTCTGCGTCGACGGATGCGACTGGTTCATCGACGGGACATGTGATTGTTTCAACGATGGTGTCCTTCTCCTGTGTGGCAAGGTCCTGACCTCCTTCGCTTGGGAACGTAACGAGGTACGGGGTCGTGTAGTCTCCTTGCCGATAGACAATGACGACGCCGTCGTATTCTCGATCCCACTCCATCGCACTTCGAATACCGTCACGGTCATCCAACCAACTGAGGAGATCCGGATGTTCCTGTTTGAGATCCTGAAGGCTGCTTGCCGGACCGATAAGATCGTCACTCCCGATGATCTCGTTAACGTCGTCTTCGACCTTCTCGATGTCTTCTTCGGCGTAGATGTCCTCCATGTACGACTTGTTCACGTTATCTTCCGGGCTCAGGATCTCCCCGTCTTCGCCGAGAACACTACTGATCTCTTGGACCCGAGACTCAACCCGGTCAACGATACCGAGTTCCTCTTCAAGTTCCGTTTCCGGCAGGAAGTTGAGCGCGTAGATGTCGTCGTGGCCACTCCCGAGGCGGTCAACACGACCGATTCGCTGAATTAGACGCAGGGGATTCCAGTGCAGGTCGTAGTTGATGACTAAATTCGCATCCTGAAGATTGACCCCCTCCCCCGCCACGTCGGTCGCAAAGAGGACGTCAATCTCCTCGCTCGGGTCGATTTCATCCCGTGCATCGTTCGCCTCTGGAGCGAAACGCTGGATGATGCTCTCCACGTTTGACGTGTCACTCGTGGCACTGGCAAACCGAACATCATCAGAGATTAGCCCGCGGTCTTGGAACTGCTCAAACGCAGCTTCCAGATACTCTACCGTGTCTGTAAACTGCGTGAACACGATAAGCTTCTCAGCACGGTCACCGCGTTGGAGGATCTCATGTGACCCAATACGGAGGTTTCCGAGAAGCTGGCGGAGCTGTTCGACCTTGTCATCCATCGCGTAGTCGTTCTGGATGTCCTGATGGAACGGTTCCAGCGTGTCTTGCAGATCAGCTAACAGTTGGATATCGGTCTCCAGATCACGCTTCAGCTGTTCAAGATGGAAGGCCTCTGTTTGGTACGCCGCGTACTCTCCCTCCTCAACCATTTCGTCGATCTCTTCAAGAATTGTATCGATCTGCTCTCCACTGTTGATGAGTTCGGAGACGTCGCTCCCGACGGCGACCGTACCTTCGTCGAGGAGATCCCGGAACATTCGGTAACTCCGAAGCATCCGATTGAGAGACGTGTAGAAGGCATGGACACTGCTTTCCAACCGCTTCAGCAGGTTGGACTTCATCAACCCACGAATGCTCCTCCCCATCGAAGAGAGGTTCTGATACGGGTCCTGATTCGCGTACCCCGTCTTCAGGTATTCCTCTTGACCCAGTGAGTACCGAGCGAACGTGAGGTCTTCCAGCGTCTCCACAATCGCATCGTAGAGTGAATCATTCACACCATCTTCCGTCGAGTACGTCTCATGCAGATTGTAATCGACCGTCTGTAAGTGCCGATCTGGGAGGTACCGTCGTTCGCCACCCATCTGGAGATACAGATTGCCCTCTTCATCTTCCTCACCGTATTGGTCGATGATGTCCTGGCGAGTCCGCCGCACCATGACGTGGCTGAGAAGATTCGAGAGGTCAGTCTCGTCGTTCTCCGCCATCTGTGTGAAGTCGTAGAGGTTGGGGGGCGTAATCGGAATCTGCGTGAGGTCCTCGATGTGGAACAGCTTAATCTGATTGTAGACGTCCCACGCGCTTTTCGTATACGGTGTCGCAGTCAGGAGAATTGTCTGATTGACCGTCGGCAGGAACGACTGTAGATTGTCGTACCGGTGTGTATCGTCGTTCCGGAAGTGATGCGCTTCATCAACGAGACATACCGTCGTGTCGTCATGCTCTTCCAGGAGCGTCTCGTGGTAGTCCTCCTTCGAGACCATCCCCAGACTGATTACTTCCGCGTTGAAGTTGTACCGCTTGTTGACCATCCGCTCCCACATCGGCTGAAGATGTTTCGGCGAGATGATCAACATCTTCCCCTTGTTACCACGGAGACGATTCCGAGCGTGGAAGTGTTCGAGGAGGCCAAGGCCGACGAACGTCTTCCCCATCCCGACCACGTCGGAGACGAGGACCCCGTCGTATTTGTTGGCGATTCGGATGCCCCGATTCACCGCCCACTGCTGGAACTCATAGAGATCCTCGTATACGTCGAATGACTGGAGATAGTCTTCAGCAGTCTCTAATGTCTCCTTGTAAAGCTCGTAGAGAATCTTCGTGTACACCAGATACGGCGCCGGGAGACCAGTACCACTACTGACCTCACGGAGCGTCTCCGTCGTGTCATCTGGGAGTGAATCATCCGGCAGTGCCGGTGGCTCGTCTTCCGCCGAAACGTGACCCGGATTGTTCGAAACCCAAGAATCTTCGAATGCGTCTAGGAGGTCGGCGTCGAATTCTACGGCGTCGTCCCACAAGTCATCGAACCAGTCCTTCAGTTGCGTAACTCTCTCGTTGTAGACGGGTGCGTTTAGTTCCGTATTGCTGTGGAGCCCACTGAGACTGAGATTCGACGAACCGACGACGCCGACGTCTTTGGGTGTAAAGATGTCCCCTTCGTCTTTTTCGAAGAGATATGCCTTTGCGTGGAACCGTTCCTGAAGGTACAGCTTTGGCTGGATACGTCCCTGTTCTAGCCAGTCGATTAGCTTCGTGAAGAACGCTTGATTCTCTGCAGTCGGGTTTTCGTAAAGCAGCTGGTTCGAGTAGTTGTTCGCGGTTTCGGCACGAATTTCTGTGCGCTCACTCCACTTGACGTTCTGTGATTGTTTGAATTTCGTCCCAGTGAGACGGAGGTTCTGATGAGCCTCTATGAGCTCGTCCAACCCCTGCTGATCTGGATTCCCTATTAGGACTTGGAGTGTACCACCGTTGTCGAGGAATTCATCCAGCTCTGGACGAAGTCGCTTCAGGCCGCTCATATAGAGGTACCCGACAGCAATCCGAATCCGATCCACCCCGTCGCCTTCGAGCCCGGATTTCAGGACCTCGTCTAGGTGCGAGTAGCGCCGGTTATCGATGATTCCTATTGATTCGTCATCACTCATGATTTCGAGCGGCTTGACTGCGATATTTGTTTATTATCTTAGTGGTGCAAACCGTGAAGGAGATTTGCGGAAACATACACTACACTGGAACAAGCCACATGAAAAATGTTTCATCGCACTACTGAGTGATTCACCAGTAGTACCAAACAAATGGAGATCGTGAGTATCATGGGAAGCGGCTCCTTAGGCAGGGAAATCAACTTGGATCCCCTCGTTACAGGTTTGAAAGATGAAGTCGGCGATATCTTGGAGACGAACTTCCAGAGTGCTGGGATAGTAACCGTGAAATTCGGAAGTGAAAGCCCAGCATTTAGTATTTATCGTACAGGAGCGTTTCAAGTCCGCGGAGCATCTGATCATGACGATCTGAACGACTGGATCGATCAATTTCTTGGAATATTATCTGAGATTGGATTCGATATTGAGGACGCTGAATTTGAAGAGAAGACAGCTGTATTCATGGACGAGGTTCAGCAGAGTGTGAATCTGGAAGCACTCACGATTCACCTTGGTCTAGAATTCACGGAGTACGAACCCGAGCAATTCCCGGGCGTAGTGTATCGGCCAGCAAACCAAACTGTTACGCTCCTTGTGTTTTCGAGCGGGAAGGTACTAGTTCTGGGCACCACCGAACAAGGGTGTGCAGAAGCTGCTTTCGAGTCCTTGAAAAAGGAGATTAGAGCGATCAGTTGAACTGCTTATCTGGAATAGTCATACTGGGGATTGTGTTGTACGATAGTCTCACAGAGTGATGGATTTTCTTCAGGTTGCCTCATCAGTCTATCCCGGACCATGCGAACCATCTCTTGGTAGAACTCGCTTTTCTCCTCTACAGAGGTAAGACCGATCTCATCAAGGAAAGGCTCGTCAAGGGATCTCCGATCTTGCTTCATCTCATCTAAATCGAAATCATCCGGGGAATAAGCCTGCAGCTCCTCAAACACATTGCCAATATCGCGGCTCATCACTTGTTCGAGTGTCTCTTTGATGCCCTCCTCAATCCCATCTGAAGCATTCAGTATTGGCATCTGTTGATACTCGAACTTATCCATCCTCAGAGTATTTGTCCAAGCACGAGCGGTCACCTCGGTCATGAACCAACCTAATGTTGTATTCATGTAACCAGCTAGGTACTCTGGTGACACAAACTCTGGCTTTGGAAGGTAGAAGAAGTTATCTGCTACCTCAAACAGACAGGGGTTGTAATGGAATTGGAAATTAGCGTTGAATGTTCTATTCAGTAGTAAGAACGGGCGATCACAATCTGACTGCTCATACCAAGGAGAACCACTTAGTGTAGGTCGGTCCGGAAGTGGTTTATTCGTTCTACCCCAGATTGGTTCTTCTCCAAGGTTAACATATTCGATTACTTGCTCGTTTTGTAACTCGGACTTCCCTCCTTCAATCTGGAGATGAACAGAGTTCAAGTGGCTTGGCTTGATCGGACTTTGTTTGATCTCCCGATTCTTTACTAGAATCAGGTTAGGAACCAGTCTTCGGCTATCTCCTTCATAGATGTAGTCAAAGTCCTCAATAAAGCGGTCGGGGACCTCATCGGCATCTCTCATCCAGTATTCCTTTTCGATATAGTAGTCTTCTCCTGAATCAGTATGGTGTAGCCTGAGATCTCCGCTAGATTCCTCCACAGAAGACTCGAACGTATTATTGCTGTTCCCCGGACGAGGGACGAAGAAGAATTTGTTTGCACCGCTTGTGGTGCCACGTTTAAGCCCCTGCTCATCACTTACGAGGCTCCCGAGAGTGGCAAATTTACTTCCAGAGTCCCGCCAAATAGTGAAATAGAGCGTCGGTGCCTCAATAAACCGGCCCCAGATTCCATCCTCATAAGAACCGGTGGGGAGGCATCCACTGTCCTCATACGATTCAAGCGAAGACTGGTTACTCACAAGACCCACTTCTTCTGAGAAGACCTGTTCAGTTTCCTCGGTGTCGATCTCTTTCGTACTTCCTCCACCTAACCTCCACAGACTCTCATGTGGAATTGACGCAACCCGTATTCCGTCACTTGTAGTGACTTGCATGGTTTCTTCGTCCAGCGGAACAGTTTCCGCCGACTCCTCGGGGGAAACCAAGAAATCTCCGAATTCATTTGCATAATCATAGTCGAAGAAGCCGCGATTGAACCGGACGAAGCGAGTATTCTCGTTCAATACCTCCTGAGACTTCCGATTCGCAACTGTAATGTACGTGTTGACGTCAGCGTCCTCGAAGGATTTCTCACTGGTATTGCCGAGAATGTACGAAAGATCGGTTAGTTTGAGCAAACCTTCGTGGAGCCGCTTCCCGTAGCCGATATCAAGCCAAGAGTTCGAGGTGATGAATGACAGAGTTCCGTTCTCCCGCAGCAGATCGATTCCCTTGAAGTAGAAATATATGTATATGTCGCTTCTTTTGTATGGCTTGATGTCAAATGTCTTCTGTACATACTCTACAAGGTCGTTTTTATACTGGTTCCTAAGATCCTTGACCTCACTATCTTCCATCTCATCAAGGCGTTCTGGGTGAATCCCCTGGTCGATGATGTCCTCTTGACGGACGTATGGTGGATTACCGATCACAATGTCGAACCCACCTTCTACCATTACGTCGGAGAAGTCGATGTCCCACATGAAGAACCCAGTAGCCCCGGCCTCGTCAATCGCGTCGCGAGTCTCCTTGAGCTCTTCAATCCGCTCCTCGACGTCGTCATCAACTTGATCGTCCTTTGTGTCCCCAAAGAGGGTCTGCTGAGAACCGTCTTTAGATAGGTTGTCGATGAGACCGTCGATGTGATTCTTGAGAAGTTCCACCTGCTTCTCTTCGATCTCCTGTGTCCGATCGGCCTCTCCTTCGAAGTGTTCGCGCTTCAGCTCTTTCAGTTCAGTAAGGAGGTCGCCAGTATCCCCATCTAACGTTCGCGTGAGGGTATCTAGGGAAACAAACTCTCCATCGAGCTTCTGAATCAGGCTGTCGCCAACCTTAAGCTTGAAGGAGAAATTTGGAAGCACTGGCCGCTGGTCGGGGAGTTGCTCCTCGCCCTCAACGAGCGAAAGCCAAAGACGGAACTCAGCAACCCGAACCGCCCAGTCCATGATATCGACGCCGTACAGATTCTCGTTGATGATCTGCTCTTTGAGGTGGTAATCCGGAGTCGTACCGAGCTTTCGGTAAAGTTCGGTAACCACTTGCTTCATTCCCACCAGGAACGCACCACTACCACAGGCGGGGTCAACGATACGCAGTTCGTGGAGGATACTCTCCAGTTGCTCTGTTTTCCCGCTGCTCTCCGCATCCCAGTCCTGTGGCTCACTGAAGATAAACTCGACAATCTGCTGTTTTCCTTCGGCATCGAGATCGTTTGCATGGTCACAGAACTGCTCGTACAGTGCCATCCGGCACATCAGATCCACCTCAACACGAGGCGTGTAGAAGATCCCAGCTTCGCCGCGTTCCTGCTCAGCAATCAGAGACTCGTAGATCTTCCCGAGCATCGCGGGATCGACGGCGACGTCGATATCGTAGGGGCTCTCCTCGGTGACGGTGAAGTTGTACTGTTCGAGGAACTCTTTGATCACCGACTTCAGCGCAGAATCTGATAGGAACGTGTCGCGTCCGTCCTCCTCAGTCGGCTGGAAGAGTCCACCGTTCATGTACGGGAGCTCAGCAATAGCCGTCTCGACTTCGGAAGGGAGGTCAGCATCGATCTCTCCGCCTTCCGGACTGTTCATACCCTCGAAGAACAGCGCCGAGAGCCACTTCTCGTGGAACACGTCCTCCTCGTCGGACTCCTCGTACTGCTGGTGGAACCATCGGACGAAGTCCTTCCGGTCACCAATCCAGCCCTTCTTCTGGAGATAGTAGAAGAACATCAACCGGTTTAGCATCGTGTGTGCGTACCGGTCGGCGTCCTCAATCTCCAGTCCCTTACGGCGAAGTTCCTTACTGAGCGTGTCGAAGGCGCTCTTGTAGTTCTCGTAGAAATCCTCAGTGACGGGCTTAACTCGGAACGCCTCATCGATGCGTTCTGCCAGCCGCCCTTTGCTGGCATCCATACTCGACAGCGCATTTGCAACGGTGCGGTGGGTCTCGCCTTCCCCGAGGGTGTACCGGCGCAGAACAGGACGGCCAGTCGTGATGTCGTCCGTGCCTTCCTCGTAGGGTGTGACGAGGTGCCAGATGTCCTCGTCAGGAGCGTGGAATACAGTCAGGAAGGAGCCGTCGATGGCCCACCCACTCGTTCGGTCTGAACGAGTGAGGCTCTGGATGGCGTTTCGTTCGGCTGTCCGGGTCAGCTTCTCCAGTTCGACGTAGATGACACGGAAGTTTCCTGCTTCGGCGAATAGTCGAGCGGCGTTCGCCCGAGCTGTGTTCGGCCACTCGTGAACGGGAATATCCTGCCAAGTTGCGTCGCCCAAGGCAGACATTGTCTCTTCGAAGTTGAGAACTTGAACGAAGAGGTCTTGGAAGAACTGGGTAGCCGCCTCTCCGGTTGAGCGGTAATCTCGTTCAAAATCGTCTAAGGAGAGGTCCTCGTCTAAACGGCGACGAATTTCCTTGGTTTGCTCCTCAGTCATGGATATCGAGTTTAGAGGAGGTGGTTTCTTCGAAGTAAATGGACATACAGCACTATCCTCGGTCACGTGTCTTAAAAGTTGATCAGACATTCTCGCACGGTCCACGGAACGACGCTTCTGAACACCTGGTTGCCGAACTGGAAATTGGAGGTGGTAGGAGTCGATAGGATTCTCTCCAAGCCCGTCAGGTGTGATCGTTTTCCAATTGCTCGTCATCCAAATATGACCTCAGATCCAGTAGATATTCTCGATGACCTGGCTGACCAGGTCGCCGAGGAATTCGAGGCGTACAGACAGCCGGATGAATTCAAAGTCGTATCGCTTGTCATCGACAACAACGATCCAGACCGGCCAACGCTGATCGTACACGTCGATAGAGAGGACGCCGATACGCTGGCTGATGAGATAGAGGACTTCCTGCAAGAACGGGGTGCTCGAACTCAGCGCGAACGACATTCGAACACAGATATCCGAGTGCTAGCGACCGTCGACTGAGTTCTCAGTCCTCTCTGATTTTTTGGCCGCTTCTGGTAAGCCGCTCCTAAGCTGTCACTCTCGCCAAGAGTGAAGTGAGACCGATATCTTGGTAGGGAGTGTTCGATGGATTCCACGCTCCTCACCGGCCCGAAACACGCCCGATTGGAACGACGGGCATTTCAGCGGGCTGATGACATTGCCACCGACTCGCTGGGGAGTATTCTCTACATAACGCGAAACGACGCTCGCAGGAGTATGGTTGAGGACCGCTGGGCCGCGTCGCACGATCCCCTCCGTCTTCGTGCCGAGACGCTCGACGGGGTCGTTCGGGAGTGGTACGAGGAGCTCCACGGTCCGGTTCAACCCCTCTCCGGGCAGCTGAACCGCCGGCTGGCGGAGTACGCTCTGGACAGATCGACAGCCGAGACAGATGGCGCTCTCGCTGGCGAACCTGCCTCTGCCGCTCTCGCTGATTCGTTCAGTAGCCGCTTCTCGCTCTTCGACGACGCCGGCGTCGGTACCGCTGACGCGCTCGTAGCGGAGTTCGAGGGCTCAGACGTCGATGACCGTATCGCGAAAGCCACTGCCGACGCGTACCGACACTACCGGGATCTCCACGGCGACTATGTCGACGAGTGGGTCTGTACCCGGGGAGAAATGTTCGACGCCGTGGCGACGGCGGAGCAGTCACTATCGGCGTTCTCTCCGGAACCGGATGTCGTCATCCTTTCCGGGTATCACGAGTTCCGTCCTGTCGAACGCCGCCTCATCGAACGCCTCGTCGATGAACTTCCGATGATCGCACTGCTGCCGCTCCACCAAGATGGCCGGAGCGGAGTCGACGCCGTTGCGGAGGACGCCTTGGATGTCTACGAAGCACTTGACTTTGAGGCAGTAGAACTCGAGCCCGTCGACGAGTCAGGGCGGGCCTTTGGAACGATCACCGAGTCGCTCTACCGCCCGGACCCGGACACTGTCCCTGCTCCAGACACTCTGCGATGGCGTGAACTCCCGACGCCCGAGCGCGAGATTCGCTTCGTCGCTCGCGAGCTCCGGACTGAGTTGGCCAATGGTCGCGATCCCGACGACCTGGCTGTCGTCGTCCCGGGGACCGAGGCCTATTCGAGGTACGTCGAGGACACGTTCGATACGTTCGACATCCCGCACGTCACGACCGCCGCCTCACAGCTGAACCGGACGTTCACCGGGAGCGTTGTACACGACCTCCTGAACCTCGCCGAACCCGACCCCCGTGCTGAGGACCTCACGTCCCTGTTAGCAAATCCATTGGTCGACGTCGTCGACACCGACCAAGCCAACGCTGTCACGGCAGCTGCTCGCCGGCGTGATACTGTTTCTGTGTCACCCCTGCTCGAGGACGTCGACGACCAGGCGGCGGCACTGATCGAGGAGCTGCTGGCCACGCTAGAGACGCTCCGAACGGAGGACATCGAGGGCGCAACCGAGACGCTCCGACGACTGTTGGACGACCGGTTCGACCTGGAGGCGGCGACGGAGGACTACGCCAGCGGCGCCGAGCAAGCCGTTGAACAGCGAGCCTACGACCTCGTGGACGAGGTCCTCTCTTCGTTCGAGTCGCTGGCGGCGGTCAATAGCGATCTCTCCCCGTTGGCACTGTTCACCCGTGCGCTCGATGGTGTGCCGATCAGGGTTCCACAGCGCGCTGCTGGCGGCCATGTTGAGGTGATGGGGCTGCTCGACGCCAGGATGCGCTCGTTTGAGAAGGTGTTTCTCGTGGGCCTGACAAGCGAACACTTCCCTGTGACGCCGGAACGCCCGGCCTTCTTCGAGGAGATGACCGACGCCCATCCGCGATTCGACACCGGCGACGAACGACTCCGTGGCCGCTATCTCTTCGCGACGCTGCTCGCGAACGTCGACGAACTCACGATCACCACACCAGAGACGGGCGACGACGAGTCTGCCGTCGTCCGGTCGCCGGTCCTCGACGAACTCCAGCGCGTGACCGGCATCGACCCCGAAGACGGCGTCGACGACCGCGTAGGCTCCCGCGAAGACCTCCAGCGCCACGTCGCTGTAACGGCCGACCGGCGTGCGGCAGTCAGCCGCGCCGGCGACCGAGGTGACCTCTCCCCCGAGCAGACCAAGCGCACGGATCGGGGACTCCACTGTGCGGACAACAGGGGAACGGCTGGCCTCTCCGAACACGACGGCATGTTAGAACCCGAGACCGTCGCTGAGGTCTATCCTCCGTCGGAACGAGAACCCTACAGCGCGAGTCGGATCGAGCGATACGTCGAGTGTGGGTTCAAGTTCTACGCCGAGAAAGTACTCGGAATCGAGGATCCCGACGACGTTGAGGTCGTCCCTACGCCCCTCGAAACCGGGTCGTACGTTCACGACGTTCTCGAACGATTTTTTGCGGATCTGCAGGACGAGACCAAGGATAGTGTCGATCTCACGGACTTCGACCGGGGCGACTTGGCGACGTACCTTCGCGAGATCGCCGTCGAGGAACTCCGGGATGCCGACTTCGAGTACGACGGTCTGTTCTACGAGCGGTGGAAAGCGGAGCTGTTCGCGGGCTTGGGTGAGGGCGAGAGCGCTCCGTACGAGGCCGGGAGCAAACCCCACGACGCACCGGAACAGGGGTTGTTCGCTACCTTCTTCGACAACGAGCTCTCGCGGGACGGCGCTGGCCGCCCACACCTATTCGAGGCCCCGTTCGGTGAGGGGCTTCCCGACTCGGATGCTGGTCCGTTCACAGTTGAGCGACCGGACGGCTCGACTGTCTCGATTCGGGGTTACATCGACCGCGTTGACGTGAGCCGGGATGGTGAACAACCGACGCTCACGCTCTACGACTACAAGACTGGGCGAGCACCGTATATGACGAAAACGACTGGCGGCACGAAGTTCCAGCTCCCCATCTATCTGCTCGCTGCGGCCAACGTCGTCGACGGTGATCTGTTCGAGCAGGGATCGCTTTCAGCGACGTACTATCAGGTACGGCCCCCCAACGACCTCAAGGTTCCACGCGGCGTCGAATCGAAGTTCGATTCAGAGGTCGAACTCCGTCGGTTCCTGAACGATGTCGTTCCGGAGTGGTTGGGCCAGATCGACGAGGCGATCGGCAACGGTCGGTTCCACACGACGCTTCTGTCCGCCCGCGGAGCGAACTGCCGATACTGTGACTACCGTCGGGCGTGCGATGTCCGCCATCACCGCAAGCGGGAGTTCGTCGATAAAGTCCACGAGGACGACGCTGCGTACGTTCCACTCCGTGTTCGTGACGACGAGGACATCGAGGCGGTGATGAGCGATGACTGAGGACCCTGAGGAGATTCAGCTCACGGAGGAACAGGAGGACGCGCTCGTCCAGGGCCGGAACGTCGCGATCACTGCCGGCGCCGGGACGGGGAAGACGACGACGCTCACCGAGCGGTACGTGACGATTCTGGCCGAGAACCCGTCGCTCACTCCGGAGAACATCGTCACGATCACCTTCACGCGAAAGGCTGCTGCCGAACTGACCGAGCGCGTTCGGGAGGAGGTGTACGACCGGCTCGAGGCCGTCGACTCACCAGAGGCCTATCACCGCTGGCGAAACGTCCTCGACGACCTGGAGGACGGCTACGTCCACACCATTCACGCGTTCTGTACCCGGCTCCTGCGGGAACGGGCCGTCGAGGCTCCGGTCCCGCTCGGCTTCGACGTGCTCGACGAAGACGGCGCCGCGACACTCCAACGCGAAGTCGTGACGGAGTTCCTCGAACGCAACCAAGACGATGACGACGTGGAGCTCCTTGCTCAGCTTTGGAGTCGTGACCAGTTGGTCGATGTACTCGCTGGATTACTCGATGATCGCCCACAGAGCGAGACCGTCCTTGAGGCGTGGCGTGACGCCGAGGTCGACGACTACGTCGATATCTGCTGGGAGTTTGTCTGTGACCTCGATGCTGCCGACGCTCGACAGACGCTGTATGCGGACGGACTCCTCGAGCAGCTACGCACGGTCGCAGGCCGCGTCGACCGTGAGGTCGCTATCGCCGACGAGGACGGCCTTGGGGCCTACCGGACCTTCACCGAGGTCGCGACGACACTCCCTGCCGACCCGGAGGAAAGCGATCCTCGCGACTGTCAGCGGGCAATCCTCGAGCTCTACGAGGACTGTGAGAAGAAGAACGGCGGCCTGTACAGCAGTTCGGGGTACGTCGTCGGTGACCGGGACGAGTGGGATGAGTACGGTGACGTCTACGACGACCTGAAGGACGTCATCGACGCGGTCATCGCGGCCGTCGAACCGCACGCGGATGCAGTCGAGACGACGCCCGGTGAACTCGAATCGAACAGCGCCCACTACGCACTGGCTCTGATGCGGGTCTTCGACGCCGTCCTCGCAGCCTACACCGACGAGAAGGAGCGCCGCGATACGCTCGACTTTCCCGACGTGATCGAGACCACCCTTGAGTTCTTGCGAGCGAACGATGCCGTCACGGAGCGGCTTCGAGACCAGTTTGCGGCCGTGATGGTCGACGAGTTCCAGGACACGGACCCGCGCCAGTGGGAGCTGGTCAAGCTCCTCACGGGCGTCGACGAGCAGACGGCGTCGAGCGTCTTCCTGGTCGGCGACGAGAAACAGAGTATCTACGGATTCCGTGGCGCCGACGTAACGACGTTTGGAGCGGCGAGAGCGGAACTTCGGGCCGTCAACGAAGCCCGTGGGGTCGACGATGTCCCCGACAGCGAGGCCGAGAGTCCGACGGCGCTCGAACTCTCTGGGAACTTCCGGACGCTGGATGAGCCGCTGTCGTTCTTGAACGAACTCTTCGAGTACCTGTTCCAGTCGGAGGGTGATACGCACGAACCCTACGAAGCGCCACCACAGGAGTTGACCACGCAACGTGACCGTGTCGAGGACATCGAGGGACTTACCGGGAGTGTCGAGTATCTCGCTGTGCCCGACGATGCCGACACTGCGGCGGAACTCTTCGGCGACGACCATCCGGTCGCCGAAGGTGCGCTGGACCACACCATCGAGGCCGAGGCGCAAGCACTCGCTGCTCGACTGACCCACCTGTTCGACGATCCGCCGACAGTCCAAGACCCCGACACGGGTGATCATCGCGACGCTACGCCGGACGACACGGCGATCCTCCTTCGCCGGCGAACCCATCTGGATCGGTATCAGCGCGCCCTCGAAGAGTACGACATCCCCTACACTGTCGTCGGTGGCGTCGGGTTCTACGATACGCCTGAGGTCCAGGCGCTCACGAACCTGCTTCGAGTACTCGGTGATCCACAGGACGACGTCTCCCTCTACGGGGTGCTTCGGTCGCCGCTGTTCCGATTCACCGATGACCGCCTCGCACCAGCTGTCGCAGAGGCCGATTCAGTGTGGGATGCACTCGCCGAGACGGACGATCCACAGCTCGCGGATGCTTTCGACCTCCTCACTTCGTGGCGGACCCTTAGTGGCTGTGCGATGCCGTCTGAGGATGGTGTGCTCCCGTGGAATCGTCTGTTGTCCCGGGTGATCGACGACACGGGGTATCTGGCGAGTGTGAGTGCTGACGAACGCAGTCAGCAGGCCGTCGCGAACGTCGAGAAATTTCGCGACCAGGTTCGAACTTGGAGTGAGAACGGTGTTCACACAGCTGCTGGGTTACTCCACCGGATCGACCGCCAAACCGAGATTGACCCCCGAGAAGGAGAGGCTGACATTCCGGGTGATGTTGAGGGCGTTCGGATAATGACGATTCACGCCGCGAAGGGACTTGAGTTCCCAATCGTCACTGTCCCCGATCTCGGAAGTGACCTCAATTTCGGGCGGTCCGTTGACGACCACGGCTATGTCCGCCTCGTCGAGGGGACGACTGATGCCCCACCGATTCCTGCAGTAGGTGCTCCCCACCCCAACGATGCGTTCGCAATCGAGAAGACGGCAGTCCACGAATATGCCGATCGTCGCTCGCTCCCGCAAGAGCGTGCGGAATCCAAACGACTGCTCTACGTGGCCTGTACCCGAACTCGGGACCACCTGCTGCTGTGTGGAACACACGACATCGATATCGATGAGTCTGGCCACATCGAACTCGGTGAGCCAGATGATTTCGACGACGCCAGTCGATGGCGGGATTGGCTCCAGCCCATTCTGTTTGACGACCATGAGCTAGTCGCTGAGACGTTTCACGATGGAGCTACAGACGCTCGAATTGGTGATGCCCAATACACCATTCAGGCGCCACCTCGGCCGGTTGAATGGCAATCTGAGGCTCCGACTGAAGAGTTAGACCCTGCGATTACTGTCCCTTCCCCGCCGGAACGTCAGGCTGCCGTTCGCGTTGCCGCGACGACCCTCGTCAGTGCTGTTGCGGATGCCTCCGAAGACGGACACAGCTACACGTCGGGGGATGGGACAGTCGGATTGAGTCCCACCACCTTCGGAACTGTTGTCCATCGGCTCAATGAGCTCCGTCCCCCACGAGAAGAGTGGCCCTCGTTTATTCGTCAATTGAGTCGTATGGGGAGCGAAGAACCGACGGATGACGATCTCCAAGCGGCCGTGAGCCATGCCCAGGATGCGATCCGGTTCGTCGATGAAACTGAGGCGGACCTCCCACTCGAAGCGACCTATGACGAGTACTCAGTTGTCGCTCGTCTTGATGACTCCCGCATAGTGGGTGATATTGACCGTCTTCTGGTCACTCCTGATGCGTATCATATCATCGACTACAAGACGAACGATCTTTCGTCGACGACGACTGATACCCTCGCTGACCACTATCGGCCGCAAATGCTTGCCTACGCTCTCGCGCTCTTCCAGCACGATCCCGCCCGGCAGGTTCGTGCTTCACTCCGGTTTACCGATGTTGGGGTCGAAGAACGGTTTGAGTGGCAACGGAGTGAACTGACTGATATCGAATCTGAACTTCGCTCTATGTTGGAGCTCGTCTCCTAAGCCACGTTTACTGATTCTATCCTAACTATTCTAGAGTAGTAAACTATTCTGGAATAGCGTATAGCTTTGGAATAGAATACTATTCGGACTATTCACCACAGAGTTAAGTTGAGAGGAGTTGATACTGCTGAATAGTATGAGTGGCTCAGATAGCGAGAATAGCATAGATAGAACGAATAGCCCGAATAGCCCATATGATTCGGTACAGACCGACGGCAACTTTCGGGCTGTTTCGGTTTGTATGCTTAAGGGGGGCGTCGGAAAATCGACGATTGCGGTCAACCTCGCCCGACAGCTGGCCGCACACGAACACGATGTCCTCCTCATCGATCTTGACCCGAACGGTCACGCGTCCGTTGGGCTGGGTTTTGACGACCAGTATCACAACACCGAGGAAACAATCGGCGACGTCTTCTTCGACGATGCTGACCCGACTTCTGTTGTCTACGATACCAGCTACGAGTTCGATATTCTCCCGTCCAGCGAGGATTTAGAACAGGTCGAGCGGGAGATCGTCGTGGGCGACGTGTTCCAACCCTCTGCGCTGCTCAAACGGGAAGTCGTCGACCCACTCCTCGGTGATACGTACGACTATATCGTCACGGATTCGCCGGCGTACCGGTCCCGACTCACGGACAACGCGCTCGTCGCGACAGCGAATCTCGTGCTTCCGCTCGCTCCTGGGAACGAGGCGATGGCCGGCTTGGAGCGAACCATCGAGCGACAGATCTCCCCGCTTCGGCAGCATATGGACGTCGACGTCCTGTCGCTGGTTCCGAACATGTTGAGCGGCCGTATCGACCAGCAGACTCAGGATCGACAGCTCCTCGAACGTCTCAACTCGCACGATAACCTTCAGGACCGCATCCCGAATTTCGCGAGAATCACGGACTGGGAGGCTGTCGACGCCGGCGATCTCAAACCATCACCGGGCATCCGTGACCGTACCAGCATCACGAAGGCCTACGGCGAGCGCAAACCCCTGCTGGACTACGACCCTGACTGTGACCAGTTGCAGTGTTTCGACGAGTTGGCGCACATCGTTGAGGCTGGGGAGGTGGTCCGCCATGGCTGACGACGATCCGTTTGCCGACCTCGGGGAGACACTCGAAGATGAACCGGACGACGAACCCCAGGATACGGATGACGCGTCTGAATCGGAAGGCGACGAGGAGACGCCCTCTCAGGAACCCGTCGAACGACAAAACCCGATGACAGATTCAGCGTTCAGCTATGAGGCCGCTAAACAGCGGCCTTTCTACGCCCGGGAGGCTACGATCGAGGACTTCGATTCCTGGCTGAAGTATGAACTGGAACGCGAGCTCAACCAGCAGGGCTACCAGAACATCGTCGTTCGGGAAATGACTGATGCTCTTCTCCGAACCGTCGTGGAGGAAGATCTCGTAGACGAAGTGGCCGAACGGTTCGAACAAGCCCGCGAGTCTGCTTCTTCAGAATCGACTGAATAGCGTACTATTCCAAAATAGAAAACTATTCTACAATACCCCAGCAGCAACCTCAGAATAGTCTGATTCCGCCTCTATACGGTGGACTCAGTTGAGACCGCCGGCTCAGTTTTAGTATAGCGACATATAATTTATAAATCCGGTTTCTTGGCTACTAACACTTCTACCGCCGGGATTCGGCACTTCAGGCAAATAAGCGTCTGGACGTGATTACACGAATAATCACGACCAGATTGAAGTACCCCGCCGCCGTCGGTGAAGCACGAATGCTGCAACCGCCTCACGACGCCGCTTCCCCCGGGGTTGAGCCGCAGCAAGCGGCTGTCTCTCTGCGGGTATTGGACTGGTTGCGAGTTCCGATCCATCGCCGGAAGTCTTATCACGAATTATCTATAATTCGTAATCGAGATGGCGCACTCGCCGCCCCGGTCAGGTCGACCACCTATTCAGCAGCTGCAGACGGTCGTCGACCTTCTCGAGACGCCGGCACTCGCTCGGCTGTACGCCTACATCTTGCAGCACGGCCCCGTCACCGTTTCCGAGATCGTCGACGAGCTCGATATCCCACAAGGGACCACCTACGACTACGTGCAGAACCTCGAAACAGCTGGCTTAGTGGAGAAAACCCGTGATCAGCGACCGTATAAATACGACGCCGAGTCGATTGCACTCACGCTCTCGACGGACGGCGAGACCCAAACGATCACGCCGGCCCTTATTGCAGCCGTCGCCCGCCGAGAGGAGGACGAGGACGTCGACGTCTACATCGAGCGTCATGGCCTCGACAGCCTTGCTGTCGCCCTCGAGTACGCCTACGAGTACGTCGACGGCACGGTCAACCATCGGATTGCGGCCCGGGAGCTTGACCTCTCACCGCTTGAGGCCGAGATCATCCTCCAGGCGCTGGAACCGGTTGCGACCGAGTACGCCGACGCGGCTGCATGACGACGGTCTATATCGCCGATACCGGCGTCTTTGTACGGTGTGGTGGCCCGGACAAGGACAAATTTCAACGGCTTCGTCGGGCACTCCGACAGGCCGGTGTCTCATTGCGTATCCCGCAGCGCGTCTACGAAGAGCTCGGGGGCGATCCTGCAGCGGACGAGTATCCCTCGGGGAACATTCCCTATCCCGATGGATTCGAGGAGGGGTGGATCGTCGTCGCCGACGAGCTCGACTACACCAATCCACTCGTCTCGACAGTGATGGACGAAGCGCGCCGATTCATCGCCAACGAGACCGACCGCGACGAGGATGTCACCGAGAAAGCGGACACGGCACTCGTTGGGCTTGCTGCTCAAGTACTCGACACTGGGGAGGCAGACCACGTTGTTCTCCTAACGACGGACAAACCGGCTGGACGCGCGGCCGAGACGCTCCTCCCTCAACACGGCTTCAGCGACCGAATCGAATTCCGGTACGTCAGCGTCGAGTATCTCGAGACGATCACCGCCAACGAATTTCGGTGACCCATCCCCTGATGTCGATATAGAACTATCCATCTCAACCTATATTAAGAAATCGCGTTGATAGTAGGATATGACAGAAGATACTGGACTACGGAATCAACAGACTACGGGCGAAGACCGCGTGCGGATGGTCGCCCGGCAGCTGTCGGAGCCGCGGACGGCCAACTGGATCGCCTCCGAAGCGGGCTGGTCACACGAACCAACCAAACGCGTCCTCGAACGCCTCGTCGACGATGGGATCCTCCATCGTGACGAAAGCGGCACTCACACGACGTATTACCCTGATTACCGCCGCCAAGCGATGCAGGAGGCGATGCGCCTCCGAGACAGCGGGCACACTGTCGAGGAGCTCACGGACCGTCTCGCCGATATGAAGACGCAGATTCGCGACTGGGAGGACGAATTCGGCGTCGAGTCACCGAACCAGCTTCGTGGAACGCTCGCCGACGAGTCCCTTGACTCCGACGAGGAAGACCGGCGCCGTGAGATCGCCCGCGAGTGGGAGCACCTTCAGCGGCGTATCCAGATCGTTGGCTTCGCCATCCGCGAATGGGACTTCCTCGCTCCGACGACAGAGCCTGCCGAGGCCAACAGCTAACGGATGTCGGTCCCACATCCAGGTGGTGATCCGAACGCGAACCTCTACGCTCGATAGAAGCTCGCCACCCACCCACGTGTTCACACATGGGGGAACAACTTATCACTCTGCCCCGCGTAATTCGTATCATGAGCCAGGAATCGCTTGACGATACGATCAAATTCCGTGCTGGGCCGCTCAAAGAGGCGGCGAACGAACTCGATTCCGTCCATCTGGGCGGAATCAACATTAGTGAACTCGCACGCGAAGGGCTCACTCAGATGCTTCGGCGAGCGATGACGGACGACGACAAGATCGCGATTTACGAACGCTATTCAGCGGGCGACCTCTCGGAGGACGCTGCTCGCGTGCTCCTCGGTGAAGAGTTCGACCTGCTCGAAGAGGACATTGGCGATTTCCGTGAGGCTGCCAAGGATGACACTAGTGACTATCTCGTCTAAATGGCAAGTGACGACACTCGGTATCCGATCTTGGTCGATACGGACGCGCTGATTGCCGTCGCGAACAGCCCCTTGTGGACCGAGATAACCGACCAAATCGGCCTCACGACGACAAACGTTTGCAAACAGGAACTCAAGCGACACGTCGAGAACACACGCGAGACAGCGCCAGAGGGAAGCCGTCCGTACCGGCTTCATTACGGGAGCCGTACCGCGCTCGATGCGCTCGAGGATAACGAAACACCGCTCACCCAGGTGACGAGCGTCCCCCGTCCCCACGGAGCGGACGCCGGCGAGGAATCGCTCCGACAGGAAGTGCTACAGAACCCGGGGGCCGTTGACTACGTCATCTTGATGGACGCGGCGGGCCGGCGCTCGATTCGTCGTGCTGTCGACGACCAAGACGAAGATATCCGTGTCGTGACACCGCCGTTTTTGTTCTACATTCTTTACGACAACGAGCTAATTTCGCGTCGCGAGTTCTGCGAAGCGTGCGGCGAGATGTTGGAACGTGAGGGCTGGACCGGATACAACGCCGTGAAAGCTGCGTGGGAGGCGATCCCGATTGATTGTAGTGATATTCTGGACGACCACCTGCTCCCGTGACGAAACCGTATGAATCAGAACACCTCATCGACACGCGATGGTTCGACACCGCTCGACGACAGCTTCGAGCGCTACCTGCAGGACAAGGGGAAAGGCCGGGGTGGCGATGGCGGGAACTACCGACGCAACGCGGCGCGCGAGCTCGAGCGGTTCGCCGAGTGGGCCGCCGGCGACCGCGGTGACGACGACTGGACCGGTATCACTACCGACGACGTCGACCGCAAACCCACCTTTGAGGACCTCGACGAACGCGTCTTCCGGGAGTACGCCCGGCACCTCGCCGGTGATCGCGGGCTCAAGCAGAATACCGTACAAACCTATTACCGCTATATCTCTGCGTGGTGTGGCTGGTGCGTCAACGAGGGTTACCTCGAGGCCCACTACGCTCAGCGGGCGAGTGCGATGGCTCCACTTCCCGAAGACGACGGCCGCAAGCCCGGCGACCAGCAGGCCTGGACGTCCGAGCAGCGCCACGCCTTCACCCGCCACGTCGACGAACGGGCCCGCGACGCCGTCGAGGCGTACACGACCCTCTCGGAGGATACTGACCCCCTCGACAAACAGCGAGCGCGCTACGCGGCGCTGAAGGCGGCTCGTGACCGGGCGCTGGTGTTCGTTCTCGCGTACACCGCCGTTCGGGTCGGGGAACTCCTTCGAGACCCAAACGATCCGCGCCGGCGCGGCGTCCGCTGGGAGGACCTCTCCCTCGACGACGGGAGTATGGACGTCTACCGGAAGAAACAGCAGTGGGACGCCGCCAGTCTCCCCGACCCGGTGATCTCGCCCCTGCGGAGCTACCGCAAGCTGATGGACCCGCCGACGGACCGCTGGCCGGTGTTTTCGACGTTCGACCAGCGGACGCTTGCGACGCTCGTACAGGACGAGCTGGCCGACCGAGGGAAACACCCGGATACAATCGACGATAGACGTAGCGAGTTCGCTCGTGACCTCTTATTGGCGCTCGATGAGGACGTGCGACCGCCGTCGATCACGACGGACGGCGCACGGTCGATTCTCCAGCGACTCTCAGAGGCCGCAGAGATCGACATCGACCATCCGAAACACGACTATCTCGCCCCTCACGGCGGTCGACGTGGGATGGGAGAGGTCCTCGTTCGGGCGTTCGGGTACACTGTCGCTGCCCGGTACTTGGACAACTCCGAGGAGATGGTTCGCGAACGGTATTCGCATATCGAGGCTGGGGAACTCGGTGATGTTGCGACTGAGGCACTTTCCGAAATTGACGACTATCTGGGAACAGGTGCATCCCCGGGATAACGTTTTGCTGTTGTCCGGAGAGGTGTGTTCACCGTTAGGGGGGACTCCGCACTGGTCATTTCGATAGCTGTTCCTCTAGAGGACGCGTAGCTGGCTCGTCGACTTCGAGGGGACCGCGAACGATGCCAACGTTGCTCGTTGCCTCCTGACTGATGCGTTCTGCGATCGTTCCAAACATAATCCGAGACGCTTCGCTCCGTTCGGACAGCCCGACACAGATCGTATTGTAGTGATTAACGGTCTCGAGGATCGTGGCTTCGATATCATCGGCAACGATGACCTCACTCTCATACTCCTCTGGATCGAGTCCTGCTTGGTGTGCAACGTCTTCGATCACTGCTTCCCCTCGTTCGACAGCAGCGGATTCCGGTTCTCTTTCTGGCTGAACGTTCACTAGTGTCGGGACGCTCCCGTCGACGGTCGCAAACTCAGCAGCCCGCCGTGCAGCAACCGGCGAGTGGGGCCCCGGACCTGCCAGGGCCACGGTGGTACCGATCGTCTCGTCGTGGAGCGTAACGAGAGTGACTTCACATGGTGCCCTCTCGACGACGGAGTCGAGATTCGGGCCGAACACGTGCCCCAGTCGAGTGAGCGTTCCCTTCCAGCCGAGCAGCACTTGATCGGCGTCCTCTTCGAGAATCGCCTCAAGAATCGTCTCGTCGACGCGCTGTCCGGTCATCGCCACCGTCCGCAGATTCACGTCCATCTCCGCTGCGATATCCCGTGCCGCTTCGAGGAGGTCGTGCTGGTGGTCGAGGCGCTCGGCTTCGATGTTCTGTTGTGGTGACGGGTCGGCAACCTGGAGAACGTTCACTGCCACGAGTTCTGGCGTCTCTTCGTCGGTATGTGCGTGTGCAGTTGCCGCTGCCAGTCGGAGGAGGTCCTGCTGTGTCTCGGGATTCACGACTGGAACAACGACCGTGTATCCATCTACTGTCGGCGAGATTGCATCGTCGATGAGGCCTCTGTCGATGGCGTGCTCCTTGACGTAGATGAAGTACCAGCCCACACCGACTCCGACGATTCCTAATCCGAGGAGGATGATGACCGACGCCATCTGTGAGATGACGACGAGCGAGAGTACCACCCCGAGGATCGGTACTGCCGGATACAATACATCGGGAATCTTGAACGACGGATCGTAGTCTTCGGGATCGGCCCGACGGAAGACGACAAGGGCGACGTGGACCATCGAATACGAGACGAGGAAGCTGAAACTCGCAACCTCGGCCAAGAGCGCGACGATCGTCTCGATATTGAGCCCGGCAGCAATCAGTAACGCCGTGACGGCACCGGTTGCGATGATCGCCCGGTGTGGGGTACCGAATCTGTCGTGGGTGACGTTCAGCCAGTTGCTCATCAACTCATCGCGCCCCATCGCGAAGTTCACTCGGGCCGCTGCGAGAATCGAAGAGTTCGAACTGGAAATCGCTGCGATGGCTGCAGCGGCGACGATTGCCACAACTCCGATTGAGCCCATAAACACGACTGCGACATCCGAAACCGGAACGAGTGAGTCACCAAGTGCTTCGTATCGGATGACCCCGGTACTGACAAGCATCACTAATGCGTAGAGGATCGTGACGAGGACGACCGAGAGAATCATCGTCAGCGGGATGTTCCGGCTGGGATCTTTGACTTCCCCTGCGACAGTCGCGATGATCTCGAAGCCGAGAAATGAGACGAAAACGACGCCAGTCGTGGCGATAATCCCACTCGGTCCCGTGGGAGCAAACGGCTCGAGATTGGACGGGTCGATAAAGAACAGACCGAGAGCCACGTACGCCAGGACGACTACGGTTTCCGTCCCAATCATCACGTTTTGTAGCTGGCTCGACTCCTCTGTCCCGTAGTAATTCACCCCGACAATCAGGGCCAGTCCCGCGAGTCCCAGAAGGACAATGAACAGTCGGCCATCGAGAAATGGAATCGGCTCGACGAGGTATTGGCCGAATCCGATCATATAGAACGCGCTGGCGAACATGAGGCCACTCCACATTCCCCATCCGACGATGCTTCCGAACAGTCCACCGAGAGCACGATTCACGTAATGGTAGCTTCCGCCGGCAATGGGCATTCCTGTCGCCAGCTCGGAGAGCGACAGGGCCGCGAGCAACGCGACGAAGCCAGCGAGTATGAAGGAGATCGAACTCGCGGGGCCGGCACCTTCGGCTGCGATTCCTGGTAGGATGAAAATTCCCGCTCCAATCATCGTACCACCGCCTAGTGTCATCGCCTCGAGGAACCCGATATTCCGCTCTAGTTCCCCGCCGCTGTCGTCGGTCATGCTGGTCGCTCAGAAATAGTTGTCATGAAGAGTCTAATTGATGTCTCGAACGACGATCGCAGGTTTCTCGGTTCCATCGAGGATCGGAGTGAGAACAGTTCCCAGAATCCGGCCTCGAAGTGATGGTTCTGTTTCCCCAAGAATGATCAGATCGTGCTCCGCAGCGATGTCGATAATCGCTGACTTCGGATCCTCGGCTCCGGAAAGTTCCCAGTCGAGCCGGTCGCGATCGATTCCCTCCTCCGATAGCCGGTCAGCTGCACCCCGGAGAACAAACTCTCCTTGACTCGGATCGGTCCCCTCCTCAACAGAATGAAACAAGGTGACAGTCGCATCACTCGCTCGGACGAGATCGCCGACGAGTGAGATGATTCGCTCTAGGTTCACGTCTCCTCGAAGGGGAACGAGTATCCGTTCGACGGGTCCGGCTTCACCGGGGACAAAGACCGCGTCGCAGTCGTGTTGATCTGCGACCCGGTCGATGGAATCCTGACGGTCCTTCGTGAAGACGAGGACGCCCTCGACGTCGTGTTCAGTACTGTCAAACTGTCTAACGAGGTCGTCCAATCGCTCTGAGGCGTCGGATTCGTGGTCTTCCTTGAGATGAGCTGGGGCGGTCTGTTTTGGGACCGGATAGTAACCGAGTACCACGAGGTTAACCGGTCGAAGTAGTTCTAAAACCTCCTGATCAGGTGGTTCTGCGACGGAGACGTCGACCGGAACGAGAATCGTCGAGTCACCGGTGAGGGGCATGGGTATACTACCTTTTCCAGACGTGTCGTTTTATACCTCGTGTCGAGGGGCTCCGATCTAACCGTCTTTGAGACAGCATTCAAGCGCACATGTAGAGCGGTCACCCCTCGAGATTTCTGGATTTAACCGTTGGGCTGATACCGAAATCGCCAGTTTGCCACCAAATGTATCCTATGATCGCAAGTGCCGCCGGGAACTGGAGTACCAACGGTATAAATCCCGTCTGCCCGGTGAGCCAGGAGGGCCCGTGGACGGTCAACGAGAGCACGGCTACTGATGGATCAGCAGCTGTCGGAAAGACGTACGCAGAGACGAAATTGAAGCCAGCGTGGATGCCGATTGGGAGGGCGAGCTGTCCCGAACAGAGGTATGCGAGGCCCAGCAAAAGACCGGCACACAGGAAATGGAGACCATTGACGAGTTCAGGTGCTGGATGCGTGAGTGCGAATAGAAGGGCGGACAACCCCAATGCAGTACCGACCCTTACGGGCTGGGACAGCCATCGAAAGTTAAGCCCCTCGATGGCGTTCGAGAGTACGTACCCTCGAAAAACGAGTTCTTCAACAATCGCGATACCCACTGTAATAACGATAGCAAAGCCGAGATCTCGGAGATAGGTGGCTGTTGGAGTGTACTCCACTCCACTAACTGTCATCCAGCCACCAACCAATCCGAGTACAGTTGCTACTGTTGGGATTGCGCCTCCAATTATGAGGCCGACGAGTGCGTCAACCCCCCACCGCCCGTCAATCTCGAGTCCAAACGAGCGAATGGGGCGTTTGTCGATGTAGGTTGCTGCCCCAAACAGGAGCCCAATCACACAGACTGTGAGTATCGTGCGAAGCAAAGCAGACCGGAAGAGGCTGTCACCAGATGGCGCTACGAGGACCGGAATCGAGATGAAGATAATGGTGTAGGCTATCAAGAAGATATATATCCGAAGAAACGCCCGAGGTCGCTGCTCTCGCTTGTTCCATACGACTAAGCGAAGACGCCGGAGATATTCGCGGAGGTACGAGTGCACTCTGGATCCTTGTCCGGTGGTTGGGCTGTAGAGTATTAATCCATGGTATGGTTGCAGACGTTCTTTGAAACAACGAATGTGTATCAAACAGCGTCAACGCCTACGATTCCCATTACTACGCCACCGATAGTCACAGGAACCCAGTAAACTGCTCCCCGAAAAATAGCGACAGCGGCGAAGGCGGTACCCCCTCCAATCGCCAGTTCAGGAAGGGTAGTAAGCACGCCGACGAGTACTACCTCTATGCCACCAGCGCCACCTGGAAGCGGCGTGATCGCAGCGAGAGCCCCAACTGGGATCACGAATAACAGGACGGAGAACGGGATCGGAGAACCGATCGCCAGAAAGGCTAACCAGAGCGCGACCATCTGGAGGACCCAGCCAGCCGTCGAGGCAGCGAGTGCAACAATAATTCCCCGACGATCCCCCGCCACGCGTTCTATAGCGGCGACAAAATGCCTGACCCGAGAGCGGATAGCCTGTCGTGTGGGGGATTGCATCCGCGGGAGAATCCCACCTAGCCGTTTGAGACCTGGAGTGAGAATTCGAACGATCCACGACTGTACCCGAGTTCGCCTTCGCCACGAAAGATATCCGACGGCGGGGGCAACTATAGCAAGGATGATGATACCAGCGACGAGGAATTGCAGGCGCCGCCTGAACGACATTTTGGTGGCGTAATATCCGGCACCGATCAGAGCGAACGTCACCGATGGAATGAAGTTGAGGGTATCTACGCTTGCGATAGCTGCTAGCCCTTGCTCGTATTCCGAGTCAGTTACTTTTGAGATAAGCAGTGCGGTCACCGGTTCACCACCTGCTTGCCCAAATGGGGTGATGTTGTTCGAGAACATTGCTCCGTTGAGAATGAAAAACGATCGTATGAACGAGATCTCGATGTCCATCACCGCCAGGACTGTCCGAAGACCAATTCCCCACGCAGCGAGCCATCCGAGTGTAACTAGGAGGATAAGTGCAACGATACGACGATTAGCGTCAGCAAGTTCCTGAATGAATCCTTCTGCGCCGACAAGATATGCCAATATACCAAAGACGACAAACACGCCAAGAAATCCGAGTGCAGTCGCGCGTACTTGATTCCGGTTCATGAGCCCACCCCTGTAATCCAAATACAACTTTGACTGAGCTCATTTCCAGAACGGAACTGGTATTTCGCTTCCCTGCAAAAACATAGAATTAAACATCTCATCAATATATAACAGATGTTCGGAGTTAGAGCAACTGTCGGCCACAGGATGGACACTCTTCGTATTGTGACTTAACCGTAGTTTCGCAGTTCGGACATTCAAAGTCTGGACTGGAGAGTAATGAGATGTCACTCAATCTCCGAACCATCACTCGGAGTTTTTCCATACCGACACCTTCTTCAAAAAGGCTATGAACTTTTTGCTTCGTCGCTTCCATTCTTAGGTCCCACTAGTGTAATCTGAAACTGTGCTCACTTCGACCGTTTGAATGAATAGCCGGCTTCTTCCAGAGCCCTTTCGACGTGAGGCTCATGGAGGATGTCAAGTTCGCCTTTTGCTTGAACCATCCATTTCTCTCTTCAAACGTAAACTGATAGGTGGCAATAGCGAACTCACCACGATTATCGATGCCCATGACCTCGACGATTATCTCAGTCGTGTACTCGTAGAGTTTTTGTCGGTCACTTCCTCCATAAGCGCTCTAGAAGACTATTTCTCGGCTGGACATAAAGCCGCCAGGAGCGACGTTGAGTAGCAACTCGCCGGAAATTGCTTCAACGCACGTCATTTATCATACTCGGCCTCCCGCGATAACGTATGACGATCTATGAAACCGAAGTTCCAGGGGTCGGTCATAAATTCGAACTCGAACTGGATGGTGAGGAACGACTAATTGTACTCATTCACCACGATGGGAAGCGTGAGGTCTATCGCCGTCCTGGAGAAAACCAAGACAGCCAGAAGTTGTTCAGTCTTACTGGTAAGCGAGCGCGCCAGCTTGGCTCTATCCTTGAGGGAGCACACTTTCAGCCCATCGAAATGGACGAAATCCAAGTGCCCTTGGGCGAAGCGATCATCGAGTGGGTCGATATCGATTCATCATCACCATTAGTGGGACAGACCCTCCGGGCGGCCAATATTCGGGAGCAGACCGGCGTATCAATTATTGCAATTCAGCGGGCCGAAAAGACGATAGCGAATCCGATGCCCGATACGACTATCGAGGCTGATGATATCCTCGTCACGCTCGGGAGCCGGGACGAGCAACAGGCGTTCTCCGAACTTGTCGAAACCGGATCTACCGATACTTCGCAGGCCTAAGAATGGCGGAACTGTTGCTTGTCGAGATCGGCATCGCACTGACTGGTATCGCGCTCGCAGGTGCTTTGGCCAACCGCATCGGCCTGTCCGTAATCCCAGCATACATCATCATCGGGATCCTCATCGGACCGAATGAGCCGTCCTCAATTGGCGGAATCTCACTCACCCTCGTCGAACATCGGGAGTTTATCGATGTACTCGCTGAACTCGGTATCATATTCCTGTTGTTCTTCCTTGGTCTCGAGTTCAGCGTCTCTCAGCTGCTGGCCGATCGGAAACGCATCGCGAAAATCGGGAGTATCGACTTCCTCATCAACTTCGGTCTCGGCCTGACTCTTGGTGTCGTCTTCGGCTACACGCTCTTGGAGACGTTCTTCATCGCGGGGATCGTCTACATTTCCTCGAGTGCCGTGATCACGAAGTCACTCATCGATAACGGCTGGGTTGCGAACCCGGAGAGTAGCCCGATCTTGGGCACACTCGTCTTTGAAGATATTCTCATCGCCATCTACTTAGCACTACTATCGGCGGTCGCACTGGGTGAGGGGACAGCTCTGGATGCTGCGATGTCTGTGGGGTCGGCGTTTGCGTTTCTCGGTGTCCTCACCGTCGTTGCGTGGTACGGCTCGGAGTACGTGGAGCGAGCGTTCGACGCGGATTCAGATGAACTATTCCTGCTTCGGGTTCTGGGGATCACGACACTCATAGCCGGTGCAGCTCTCACCGCTGGACTCAGTGAAGCTGTCGCTGCGTTCTTCGTCGGGACAGCGTTCAGCGGAACCGACCATACCGAACGGATCGAGGACGTCGTCGCACCTGCCCGTGACTTCTTTGCTGCTGTGTTCTTCTTCTCGATCGGGCTCACGACAGACATTACATTACTCGCCAACGTCGTCTGGTTGCTCCTTGCAGCCATTCTCGTCACGACTGCTGGAAAGCTGGTGAGTGGCACACTGTCCGGTCAAGTCTACGGATTGGATCGAATACGTTCGGCCCGTGTCGGTTTTGGGATGGTGCCACGAGGTGAGTTTTCTCTCGTGATCGCTACACTTGCTGCCAGTGTTGGCACTGGGGCACTCGGATCCGTAATTCCCGCATTTACGGTTGGTTACGTCTTGCTGATGAGCATCTTGGGGACTGTTCTGATCCAGAACTCGGATCCGATTCTGGACCGTGTTCCACTGAGACTGCGAAAGTCAACACCCGAGTGAAGCCGGGATATCTTGAAGGGCATTCCGACCCTATTTAAGCTCGAAAGCCGTATGCGACGCGTAGGTACCCGTACTATCCCTCATCATGCCTGACCCGAATCCCGATAGCGAGTCGTCGAATGGGGATGAGCTCTCCCCTGAGGATGTCTATGAGACTATGGACCCGCTCGAACCATACACTACGGATGAGTTAGCACGCCGCCTCGAGACATCGAAAGGTCTCATTTGGTCGTTTCTGAACAAGCTCGTCGGCGAAGACAAAGTCCGGAAAAAAGAGCCCGAACCAAACCGGACGATCTGGATTCGAGAACCACCCGTCTACGAGTGTGAGAACTGTGGCTTCGAGTTTCAAGTCAAGTTTCTCCATCCAATCCTCTCTTCAGTCCGTCTGTGCCCTCGATGTGGAAAGCAGCTGGACTAGTACCGCTTCTCCACGCTTTTCACGATTGCCAGTAGGACGGCGTCAATAGCACCAGCACCGGAATGATTTCGATCCGTCCAACCCACATGAGGAACGTCATAACGAGCTTCGTCGACCGCGGGAACGGCTCGTAGCTTTCGAGTGGGCCTGCGATACCGAAGGCCGGTCCGATATTGAAGAACGTTGCTGCTGCAGCACTCATCGCCTCAAACTCAGAAACCGTTAATTGTACCCGAGAAGCGTCGAGCACGACGAAAATCGTCGCCAGGATGAAAAACACGAGACTCACGAGGGTGTACGCATAGATATCCCGAATCGTCTCTTCGTCGATGACGGATCCGCTCAGTCGGACTGGGCGAATCGCACTTGGACTAGCTGCCGTAAACAGGTCGCGCCGAAACGCCTTCACGACGACCAACCAGCGCAGCGTCTTGATCGAACAGGTCGTACTGCCAGCCATTCCACCGATGAACATACAGACGAACAGGAGGTGTTTGGGTCCCGCCGACCAGAGGTTGAAGTCCGTGCTCGCGTAGCCAGTGGTTGTGACGATTGAGACAACCTGGAAGATAGCGTGTCGAGCGATCTCTTCGAGGCTCGTGTATGGCCCGCCGTTCGCGAACAGCATCCCGCCAACACCGAGGGAAAAGAACCCGAGGATCGCGACGTAGAACCGAAACTCGTCGCTGTTCCGGAGCCGGTCGAAGTTCCCTTGGAAGACGAAGTAGAGTAACACGAAACTGGTTGCACCGATTGCCATGAACGGAATAATCACCCACTGCACAGCAGGAGAGAAGGCAGCAATGCTGTCCCCCCGGGGTGAAAAGCCACTCGTCGCGATCGTCGTGAATGCGTGCGCAATCGCATCGTACAACGTCATCTCCGGTGCATATCCAACCAAGTGAAGCCCGTAGAGAACCGCCACCTGGAGCCCGGTCAGGCCGATATAGAGCTTCCAGAGAAGAGCAGCCGTTTCCGAAATTTTGGGAGTGAGTTTGTTGACGTCTTGGGTCTGGCTTTCGGTCTCCATGAGCTGCGCCCCACCGACGGATAACTGGGAGAGGACCGCCGTCGCTAGCACGAGGATTCCGAGCCCACCGAGCCACTGAAGAACCGCTCGCCACATGAGGATGGCCCGCGAGTGGCGGTCGAAATTCACGATGACCGTCGCGCCGGTAGTCGTGATGCCGCTCATACTCTCGAAGAGCGCGTTCACAGGTTCTGCAAGAGTGCCTTCACCAGCCAGCAGAAATGGGACGGCACCGACGAGAGCTATGCTCAGCCACGTCAGCGAGACCATCAGGAACGCCTCCCGGGCACGGAGGTCACGCTCGTCGGTTAGCTGTTCGAGACCGAATCCTAGGAGTACCGTGCCCAATATCGGGAGGACGAACGGGAGCAGTGCCGTTCCGTCGTAGAGAGCGATACCGAGTGGGAAGAGTAATGGCACCCACAGCCACTTGAGAATCGTTCCAACCAGTCGGCAGCTAACCCGCCAATCGACGCGAATCCTCATACGAGATCCATAACAGGAGAAAGGACATCTGTAGCCACAAAGAGAACGACGTGATCGCCGGGTTCGATGACGGTTTCGCCGCGGGGAACGATGAACTCCTGATCGCGAGTGACCGCTCCAATGACGACGTCGGATGGGAGTTCGGTAACGCACTCGCGGATCGGTCGACCGGTGAGGACGCTTTCCTCGTCGACCTCGATCTCCAGCACCTCAGCTTGACGATCTTCGATGAGTGAGAGGTTTTCGACCTGGCCCTTCTGTGTAAAGCGGATGATCTCCTCTGCAGTCGCTTCACGTGGATTGATTGCGACGTCGATCCCGATCGCCTCAAATAAGCCGGCGTATTGCCCTTCCTCGACAACGGCGACTGTTCGTTGAACTCCAATGTTCTGTGCGAGCAGCGAGACGAGGAGGTTCTTTTCGTCGCTGTCGGTCGCTGCGATGACTGCGTCCGCTCGATCGATCTGTTCCCCGACGAGGAAATCTGTATCTGTCGCATCGTGTTCCAACACGATTGTTCCGGGGAGGTCTTCGGCGAGTTCCCGACCACGGTCCGCATCTTGTTCGATTAGACGAGGTTCGATACCACGCTCTTCGAGTAGCTTAGCCGTGTGATATCCGATGTCGCTCCCACCAACGACGACAATATTGCGGGCCTCATCTGAAGATTCAGGTGAGGCAACCGTTCTCGAAAAGGATTGGACACTCTCTGGACTGCCGATGACGATCACCCTGTTCCCAGCTTCGATACGCGTCTGCCCACGAGCGATTACGACGTCGCCATCCTGAACAAGTGCAGCGAACGTGAGCGCCTCGAATTTATCCGCCTCTTCGACGGTCTGTCCCGCGATTTCACTTTCTGCTGTCACCTCGAACTCGGCCATCTGGACGAGTCCGCCAGCGAACGGGTCGACGTCGATTGCTGCTGGGAGCCCGACGACGCGGACGATATCATTCGCCGTGAGGAGATTCGTCGAGACCATGAAGTCGACGCCGAATGCATCCTCCGACTTTGTCCAAGTCTTGAAGAAGTTCGTATTTCGAGTCCTGGCAATAGTAAAGACGCCACCAACTGTTTTCGCGGTTCCACAGGTGACGAGGTTCGTCTCATCGTCGTCTGTACTGGCGATGAGCATGTCTGCTTCGGCGATGCCAGCGTTTTCGAGTGTCTCCAGCGAGGTCCCGTCCCCCTCTATCGCTAAGATGTCGTTCGAATAGGTAAGTTCATCAACTTTCTCGGGGTCAACATCGATAACGATGACGTCGTGGCTCTCGGCGAGACTGACTGCGATATTGGAACCGACTTCACCAGCCCCAACTACGATTACACGCATTGGTTCTCCCTCAATGTACTCATTAGACGTGACTAAAGGGCGAACCCTACAAAAAAGTCGTTCTCGACATTCCGGGTCGAATCTTCTAAGGAAGGATGTTCTTGAAGAGTCTGAATCAACCCGAAGGACGCCACTCACCACCTAACTCATCGCGCTGATAATCGTTGTAATCCCCATCCTCAAAGAGTGTCATGCGACCGTCTTCCTCACTGAGCGTCACAGCCGCGACCACTTCTTCACGGACAGACACCTCGATTGCGCTCAAGTGCTTCGTTCCCATCCAGTCAGCATACTCAATCGTTTCTGCCGCCTCCGCTTCGTCGGAATTCGGACTTTTGATCCGGACCATCTGCTCTTGGATAGTTCCGTCCGTACTGACGACAACCGCGCCGTCACGTGAATGGCCGACCGTTCGCGCTGCCTGGACGAATCCGTCGAGATTCTCCGTGACGACCCGACAGGTCTCGGTCGGCCAGACGTTCTCGCCCAGTGGGTCCGCATACGCGCCAGAATGCACCCCTGCCACGACCACGAAGTACAACCCCGGTCCCCGAACGTGCTCTTCGCCCCACCTCTCGAATTCGAGACTAATATCCTCGATCGCATATATGATGAAGTCAATGAGTTCACCAACTGTCGTGTACTCTACGCGCAACGGATCCGCATCCGGCTCGGACATTTATTCCTCCCCACCTTGCTCCATCGTGTTTGACTGCCCAGTCAGACGCTCGCGTAATATGTCGATCGACTGTTGAAGTCGCGACCGCACGTCTAGGTTCCGCTTGGCCATGATGACCGTGTTAGACGCTCGCATGGCGACCGTTTCCGGAATCGTGCCGAACAGGAACCGCTGGAACGCGCCTTCCCGCGTCGCGCCGATGATGGTGAGGTCGTGATCTGCACTCGCCTCAACCAAGGTCGCCACCACGTCTTCTCCTTCTAGGAGGGTTGTCTCGAATGCTCCACCGGTTTCGAACGCCTCGGTCGCCGAAGCGAGCAACGAGCGTGCCCGCTCGTATTCCGCGTCGGACGCGTCGGGGTCGATGACGTAGGCGGACGTCACTGTCGCGCCAGTTCCGCGGGCGAGCGCGGCGGCCGTTTCGGCTGCCAGTTCGGCGTGTGGGCCACCCGCCGTCGGTAACAGGATCGAATCGAGATCGCCGTCGGCTTCTATCCCGATCCGCTCGACGAAGACGTCACAGTCGGCTTCGGCGACAACACGATCGACGACAGAGCCGAGTACGACGTCACTATCGCTCGACCGGTCGCCACCCCATCCGACGAGGACGGCGTCGCTGCCGTGCTGGGCGACCGTGTTGATGATGGCGTCGGCGGCGTGGTGGCCAATCCTGATCGTCCCGCTGACGGGAACTCCCTCCTCCTCGGCGATATCCATCGCTTGGTCGAGGACGGCACGCTTCTCGCCGGTCCGTTCACGTCCACGCGAGAGCGGCGTCTGGTTGGGAACAGTGACCGCACTCATGACGAGCACTTCGCCGTCGTTTTCATTGGCGAGTGTCGTCGCAGTTCGCATTAACTGGGGTGCATTCCGTGGATTCGCAATCGGGACGACAATCTGATAGCCGTTACCAGGAGCCGTATATTCGGCGACAGCCGTCGGTGTCTCCTCCTCGAGTTGTTCGACTGACGGTGTCCGACTCTTCCAGGCGAACCAGATTCCCACGCCGATAACCTCCGCTAGAACCCCGAGTGCGACGGCGTACTGTCCGACCGTATCGGTGACGATGGTTCCGATGAGCACGAGGTTAGCGAGGACGGCAATCGCCGGGATGATCGGGACCAGCGGGACCCGGAAGCCACGGTTGATGTCAGGATACTTGCGACGGTTGACGACTAACGCGACGTTGACGACCGTGAGACCAGTGATCAACAGGAAATTAGCGAACTGTGCGAGCCCCTCGATCCCGAGGTGTATACCGAACAGCGGGCGGGAGCCACCGGTCTCACCGAACAACACCGCGAACACGAAGATATACAGGAAGATGAGTCCCCCAGTCATGAGCACCGTCTTGTACGGCGTCCCCCAGTTCGGATGAATCGCCTCGAGGCTTCGTGGCAGGTGGTTCCGGCGACTCATTGCCAGTTTCACGCGCGACCCGGCCATGATCGTCGCATTTGCAGCCGACAGCATCGAGAACAGTGCCCCGACGATAATCACGTAGAACCCGGCGTTGTAGGGCAATCCGAGGAAGAACCGAGCCGCGTACCCCATCGATACCTCTCCATGGGTAGCGATGTATTCGGCGGCGTCCACGCCACCGAGATCAACATTCGCTGCGAGGAATTGAACGAAGGCATCACTGTTGACGGCGATGACGATCACCAGCACGACCAGCGTGTAGATGACCGTCACAATCCCCATGCTGAGATAGATCGCTTTCGGGATAGTGTCACCAGGGTCTTTGATTTCCTCGGCGTTGGTGGCGATCGCGGAGAAGCCGAAGAACGTGATGAACACGAGGGCACTGGTCAGGCCGATGTTGGCGAACTCGCTAATGTTCTCTGTGACTGACTGTTGGATGACCGCCGGATCCAGCGCCTGTAATCCACCGTAGAGAAACAACAGCAACAGCGCGACCTTCAGGCCGGTGACGATGATCTGGAACTGGTTGGATTCCTCTGTGCCGCGCATATTGACGAGCACAAGCAAAGAGAGAATGACGATTCCCGGGACCCAGAACGGAATTGCCTCGGGGATGCTCAGAGCGGGATAGATGAACCGGTAGAACCAGTCAGAGAACGCAGCGAGGTAGAAGGCGGCGCTCGCGGGATAGCCGAGAATCATCGTCCATCCCATGATGTAGGTGAGATTGTTGTCGAAGGTGTTAGCGGTGTACATGTATCCGCCCCCACTCTCCTGGTAGATGGAGGAGAATTCGGCGTAGGCGGCGGCGGTGAACGCGGCGACTATCGCAGCGATAAGAAACGAGAGGATAGCGACGGCACCGACCTTTTCGACGGCGAGGCCGGACAGAACGAAAATGCCAGCGGCAATCATCGTCCCCACGCCGATCGCCAGCGCGCCGAGGAGCCCGATTTCCGGATTGAGTTCTTCGGTTACGCTTTGCCCACCCCCTGCCTGAGTAGAAGACGAAATTGAATCATCGGCCATACTAGCGTGGCTGTATGCCAGTTATAAATAAGTAAATACTGCATCCTACGGCGACCAGAACGAGAGTCCACGCGACAATACCCCGACAACGCGACTGGCGATACTGTGATCAAGTCGGATGGCCCTATGAGAATCTCCGTAAGTCCCAGACGCATGAAGTGTCAGAGAGTGACAGAGTTCAACAACTCCTACGGCTCAGAACGAGATAGGATCACTGGCCTGGTATGCAAAGGAACTGGAGAATTGGGTTCCCACCTCGGTTGACCCGCGAAGAGAGCACTCATCGTTGCCGAGCAGCATACGGAATCGTTCTTGAGTCCCAACATAGTGCTCAAGCCAGGAGTCCAATACAGTTTGGCTGTCCAATTAGATGACTGGTAGGTCCTCCGACTTCTCCGAGAAAAGACGTTGTGGTCTGATACCAGTCAGGTCCTCACCGTCAATTGGTGAGGATACGAATTAATTCCGGATTATACTATGCTTGAGACCATTCGAAGCGCAGGAGGGAGGGTCACTCGAAGCAGTGCGCCACCGAATCCAAGACTGATGAATCCCATCAGGACTGCGAACTCTGACTTCTCGTCCTCGACCCCAACGAGGAAATGATACAGCAAGAACGAACCAGCACTCTGAACGACGAATAACCCCACAATTGCGCCTCCGATGACGAAGAATGGGTCAGATTCCAGTGATAATGGAGGATACGGTGGGTCGAACCACCCAGACATTTTTACAAATAGTCCAATAATGGTATACAGAATAAACCAGCTCCCAAAAAATATCATTCCTCGAACGCCGATATAGACGGAGAGCGCGAGATATCTCTCGAGGAGGGTTGCGATCTCAACGACTCTTGACCGGGGCGGTTCCATATCTGGTTGAGACTCCGCTTATCGAGACCGAATTCACATCCCGTGTTTAAAACAGCTTGTAACATCGAACAAAAGTATCGATGAGCGGTCCGTATGTATCTTGGACAGGATTGTGCTATTCGTCGAGAAACTCTGTCGTTAACTCGTCCATCTCGTCCATACTCTGCCGATTCAACGCCGATCGGACGAGGATTTCGCCCGCAATACTCTGCGGACTGATGACGGTGTCTGCCCCTGCCCGTTTTAGCTTCCCGATATTCTCACGGTTCGTCGCTGCAGCAACAATGTAACCCTCGGTGTTCAAATCTCGCGCGGTAAGGACGGAGAGCGCGTCTTCAGCATCGTTGTTCGTCGCGACGAGTATCGCTCGAGCTTCCTCGATATGCGCTTTCCGAAGGGTTTCCTCATCGCTGGGGTCGCCAGTCAGCACGTTGAAATCCCGCTCAGCGAGGTGTTGTGCGTTATCGCTGTCTGGCGTTATCACGAGAATCTCGGTTCCGTCTCGAATATCCTGCGAGAACTCCTCGAGGATTGCCTCGGTGAGGTCGCCATATCCGAGAATGAGGATGTGATTGCTGAGGAGTTCGAGCTGTGAGTCCGTCATTCGTCCGAGTGCACGGGATAGACGGGCTTCAATTGCAGGGCCTAGGACCGTCCCGAGTGCGAGTGCGAAGCTCGTGGTCCCGATCACGATAACCGACATCCCGAAGAGGCGGGCACTCTGGGTCGTCGGTGCAGCATCCCCGTACCCGACGGTGCTGGCAGTCACCAGCGTGTAGTAGAACGCATCAACCAGCGTGGTGATATTTGCAAATTCGTCTCGGAGTGCATAGGTCCCGACCGTCCCGTAGATCTGTGCACCGACAATCGCGGCCAAAGCCGTCAGTTGTGATATCGAAAACGAGAGTTCGCGGTCGAAGTGACGTCGGTTCGCCAGAACATTTGGAAGAGCGAGGAGTGAGAGGACAATTAGCGGGAACGACAGGGGACTGGACTGCATCAATCCCTGGAGCGCGGTGATCGGAAGCAGTACGACAGTCGAGTACCAAGCAACACGGAGCCCTCGACGCAGCCCGAACGCACTGATGAGAATGAGAAAACCAGTGAGCGCGCCCGTAAACCCCGCAGTGCGTTGAATCGCTGGTGGGATGAACTCTGCAAGTGGCCCAACGACACTCTGTGCTCCGATATTTGCGATACCTGTGAGGACTGAGAGGAGCGCTACCGCGAGTGTGAGTATAACTGTAAGCCGAGCTCCGTACTGACTCCACCGCGAGTACAGGGACATGAAGTACTGACTGATATGCAGAGACGTAATTTAAAGACTAAACTCGATGGCGTTACTCAGGGTACCACGACGAGTTCGATATCCAAATTCGCTCGGAGATAGCTCTCGATATCCACACTGACATCAAGCAGTTCGAGCAGTGAATCGACCCACTTCCTGCGGCGCGCTTCGCTAATGACTACGTGGGTAATCTCTTCACGACTCGCTTCTTCCAGGACTGCCTCTTCAATGAGAAAGCCATCACGAGTAATGTAGTCAGCCCGAACGTCTCCATACTCACGCTCAACGACAGTCCTGAGATCACGACGAGTCACGCGTTCATCGTCCGGATACGAATTCAGATGCAGGACTGTCACCAACGCCATGGGATCGTCATCGATAAGCGAGAGTGCACGTTCCAGCGCACGCTTGTTCCGGTCGGTAAGAGGGAAACGGACCGGGATGAGGACGTTCATAGCTCCTCACTTAGCAGAGCGACGGCAAAACTATGGAGGTGCCTTCCTGACTGAGATATCGACTACTCACGATGGGGATAGAATTCTCGACCACAGCGGAGACATCGATAGTGTGAGACCCGCCAGCCTCCTCCCGTTGTATACCGTGGCCGGTACGAATCCTCGGCCCCACAGTCCGGGCAGATAGTCGGCGGTGTTCGGCGAGTACCCATACACACTCGGTGGTTCGGATAGATGCGAGAAAAGTGCTCGTATCACTGACCCGAAGGCCAATATGTATCTCCTGCGAATACCCGCTCAATGAAGGTCTTCGAAACCCAGCTTCCAGGCGTCGGTCGTCGCTATACTCTATCGTTCCCGACCGGTGGTGAGTTCGTCATCGTGGTGCATAACAACGGCCGTCGGGAGACCTACTGGCGAGAAGACGCCGATGGTGACAGTGAGCAACTGTTCGAAGCGACCGAGTCACAGGCCCGAAAAATCGCGGAGATATTCGATGGGACATATTTCCATCCGGTCGGGGAAGGCCTCGAGGACGCCTTTGAAGATGCTCGCATCAAGTGGATCGAAGTCGGGCAAACATCGCCAATTGCAAATCAGCCCATTCGCCAGACACAGCTCCGAAGTCGCACAGGAGTCTCGATTCTCGCAATCCAGCGCGGTGACCGGACAATATCGAATCCAGACCCGGACACCGACATTCAGGCCGGAGATATGCTCGTTGTGGTCGGGACTGATGAGGCATACGACGCCCTCGATGAACTCCTAACAGCGTAGCTGTCGAGCGAGCCGGCAAGAGAGACAACGCCTTTCATCTCTCCCGAAGTCAGGTAGCCCACTGTGGTCGAGTTCAATCTTCTCTTTACGGCCGGTGTCCTCCTCCTGTTGCTCGCGGGGGCAGGAGCGCTGGCACTTCGATACAAGCAGTCTGTTATTCCTGCGTACATCATCGTCGGAATTCTCATTGGTCCATACGCACCGTCGCTCGGCGGTATCTCGTTGACTCTCATAGACAGTCCAGATATCGTGAGACTGCTGGCTGACCTGGGTGTCGTCTTGCTTCTGTTTTTCGTGGGCCTCGAACTGAGCCTCGAACAGCTCTTCACGAACCGCATTAGATTCCTGCGTGCCGGTGCCGTCGATATCGGGATTAGTCTCCCACTCGGTATCGCTCTCGGGCTCGCATTCGGGTTTACCTGGCTAGAAGCAGGGTTCATCGCCCTGATCGTCTTCAACTCTTCGACGGTCATCATCGCGAAATCGCTCATCGATCTCGGGTGGATCGTAGATCCGGAGAGTCAGGCGATTCTCGGTGTTATTGTTATCGAGGATATCCTGACTGCTCTCGGATTCGCTCTTCTCTCTGTGTTCTTAGTTGGTGGCACGGATGCATCAACCGTTGTTCTCTCCATCGGTCAATCGATACTGTTTCTGCTCCTCCTGCTTGGCGCAGCGTATTACGGAGCAGGAATCCTCGAACGGCTCTTCGGCGTGGGCTCAACCGAAATCTTCGTCATCGGTGTCCTCGGTGTTGGAGCTATTGTCGCCGGTGCCGGGCTCATGGTGGGGGTCAGTGAAGCTGTTGCTGCGTTTCTCGTTGGGACTGCTTTCGGCCGAACGAGACACACAGATAGAATTGAACGGCTCATCGCGCCCACTCGGGATCTCTTCGCCGCGATGTTCTTTTTCGTGATCGGATTACAGACGAACCCGGCATTGTTGATGGCAACACTTGGATTCGTTCTCGTCGCAGTCGTTGTTACCACAAGCGGACAGCTCGTAAGTGGGTTCTTCGCTGGACGGGCGTACGGATTGGATCGTCATCGGTCAGTACGGGTTGGGTGTGCATTAGCGCCCCGCGGCGAGTTCTCGCTCGTCATCGCTGCGTTCCTCGTAACAGCAGGTACCACCTCTGCGCTTCGAGAGACGATCCCGGCGTTCACCGTTGGGTACGTTCTCCTAACGAGTATCATAGGGACGGTACTGATGCGGAACGCCGATCGCCTTTCGACAACACTTATACGCTCCCTCTTTCGTCAGTAACACCGTAGTTCTTCAACGTTTATATGCTGAACAAGATAACTCCAGGATGGAATGTCTGACCTGATCGTCAAAGCAGCTGTGAAGGATGCACTGTCGAAGCACAACGTGTCGGCAGATTTCTACGACGGCCTCAACGAAGAGGTCGCCGAACTGCTCGACGACGCCGCAGAGCGTGCTGAGGCCAACGATCGGAAGACGGTTCAGCCCCGCGACCTGTAGGCCTGCGTAACACAGCCGACCCATCACTCGAACGTAGCTTTTTGAGGTTCCTGGCAAGAGTTAGTAGACGGAGATGGCGGACGCACCGGAAACCGAACGGCAGGCGGTCGAACCCGATGCGAGAGAGGTCCTCACCGTGTCAGAGCTGAACGACCGGATTGCATCTATCGTCGAGGAGATGCCTGCCCTCAACGGTGTCCGCGGTATTGGCGAAGTCACTGACCTCCACCAGAACAGTACGGCGCTCTACTTCACGCTCACCGACGGCGACGCTGAACTCCCCTGTATGATTTGGGCGAACCGCTACCGGGATATGGACGCCGAGCTCGAAGACGGCACCGAGGTCATCCTCGAGGGCGATATCGACTACTGGGTCGAAGGTGGGAAAATCGACCTCAAACCGTGGGAAGTGATCGTCGTCGGCGACGGCGACCAGGCGGCCGCAGTCGAGCGACTGCGAAGCGAACTCGAAGAGCGTGGCTGGTTCGACGACGAGCAGAAACAACAACCACCGGCGTTCCCGGAGCGGGTCGGCGTCGTCACTTCTCTCCGGGGGGACGCCCAGTACGACATCCAGAACGCGATCCACGAGCAGGACCCCACCGCCGATATCCTGGTGAAGGACGCGACTGTCCAGGGATCGGAGGCGCCGACGTCCATCGCGAACGGCATCCACCACCTCGACCGCTCCGAGGACGTCGACGCGATCATCGTCGGTCGCGGCGGCGGGAGTGATTCGAACCTCCAAGCCTTCAACACCGAGCGGGTCGCGGAGGCGATCTTCACCGCGAACACGCCGATCATCACCGCAATTGGGCACACTGATGACCAGCTAATCGCTGATCAGGTGGCGGATGTCGCGACGATCACGCCGACGGCCGCCGGCGAGTATATCGTGAGTTCTCGCGAGGAGTTCCTTGCGAGTGAGGTCGAACCGCTGGAGCAGCAACTCGAGGCTGCGTACGAAACTTTCCAGCAGGAGCACGAACACGAACAGGAACTCGTCGAAGCAGTCGACGAGGCGGCCGCACCTGAGGGGGTTCCGCCGATCTACTACAAGGCCGCAATCGCTGTGCTGCTGTTGCTGTTGTTGGTCATTACCGGACTGTGGCTGGGGGTGATCTGAGCGTGGCAAACGACCAAGAGATCCACGATCGGCTGAGCCGTGTCGAGGAAATCATTGAGCAGCTCGATGCGGACGAGTGTGACCTCGATGAAGGCACAAGGCTCCACGAGGAAGGTCAAGAGTTCTTGGCCGAGGTGCGAGAAATCCTCGACAACGGGCGTGGAGACGTCGTGGAACTCGAGTAGAGTGCCATACCAACCTCGCTCTTATGTAGAACTGTGGAAAGCCCCGATAATGAGACAATCAATGGCTGACTCGATAGATTCACCAGCTAGGTTGAGTGACCGAATGATGCCGAAGGTGTGAGCGGCCTGTTCCAAGCCCTGCTTGGACAGGCCGCGGAACTTCCGCAGCCACGGCTGGACGAGCGAAAACAGGCACTCAGCTTGGTTAATATGGACGCCTTCTGGCGATACGTATCTCTCTTTGTGCACGACTGTTCGGTGATCGTAGTCCATCTCTCGGTAGGCTTGGAGTCCGTCGGTCCAGACCTCTCCCAGCCGCTGGGAGAGGTCTTCAGCCTCCCGAATCACTGGCTCCAAATCACCGCTGAAGTCGATACCGAGTTGACCACGGATCACGCGAAGCGAGTCGCGGCACGCCGCGACGAGCGTCAGCTGATCACCGTGGCGGCCCCGCCAACGTGAGCGGCCAGTTTGGGACGAGCCGCCGCGAGAACGGCTGTTTCGCGGCGGCTCTTGTCCCTTATACCCCGAACAGACTATGCCAGATTCGTCAACTTGCGTCCGTCCATCGATGGTCTGGTCGAGGAGTCCCCAAACGACGGGGAAGCCGCGATGGATCGCGGCTTCCACCTCTCGAATCGCCGTGTGAACGGTTTTGTAGGCCCGACCGAGCAACGGCGCGATCTGGTTGATACTGAGCAACGTATCGGCGTAGAGCGTGAACGCGAGAAGTACCTCGCCGCAGGTGAGGTGCTTCTCGTGAAACGGCGTTCCGTAGGTGTAGACCGGCTTGAAGTTGCAGTTACGACACCAAACGCGGTCGAGATGCGGCCACGTTTGAACAGAGTTGTGCCCGCACCGTGGACAGGATGTATTCTCCCAGAATTCCTTGAGTCGCCGCTCGATGCCCGCATCGAGCGGCTCGGTGTCGATCTCGACGACGCCCAGCTTGATCAACTCTCGAAACATCGCGCCGAACGCCGGCTGAGCAGAAGACATACTCCCAGATTATAGCTGGCTCAGTGTAACTACAGGGTCTTTCCGTAGCTCTACACAAGAGCGGATAAACTTAACCAACAAATAGAGCGGATTACCCCCGGCTGTTGGTTAAATTTGAATGAACGCTGATTCAGTCTTCGACAACCTTCCCGATGATTTCCTGAGCCGTCGAACTGATCCGACCGAGGCGCTCTTGAATCGCTTCCGAGTCATCGCCCTGCCACGCGGCCACGTAGAACGCGGATCCGCTCGTATCCAGATCGAAATATCGCCCGACGATGTACGCGACGGCTTCCGCTTCGACCTCGCGTTTCGCCCGTTCAGCCTCGTCGGTGACATCGGCGTGGAGTAGGGCGTGAGCGAACTCGTGGATGAGTGTCACGGCGAGGTCGGCCTGATTCGAGCGAGCTCTCGCCTCGACGACTGGTTGGAGATCACGCGTACTCCGGTATTTGCAGACGCCCTTTGCGTCGCCATGCTCCCACTCGGCAGCGTCGACGATACGGACCGTCACGCCGATATCAGCGGCTGCGTCCGTGAGTGTAGGCACGAGATCGTCGGCGTCCCCAGTTGCCTCGGTTTCCAGTTCGGGGATCGGCTCACCTTCGGTCTGGGACACGTCGAAGACAGACGTGGGTTTGAAGCCGACAAGCCCTTTCGACCACTCGTCCGGCGACGTTTCGTCGTATTCACAGTCACTTTGCTCGTGGTAGCTAGGCGAGTTCTCGCACTTGGGACACTGCTTGGTAATGATCGGGGCCCAAATCCAGATGGCTGACTCGCCTTCCTGGACGTGCCGGTCGAACTCATTCCGCCAGGTGTTGTACCCCGCGACCTTCGTCGCCTCGGGACACTGAAGATTGATGAGGAGGGTGTTTCGGTGGGAGTAGTCGTGGAACCGACTCTGGACGTCGAGCCACTCCTGGAATTCATCGCTGGCCTGCGCATCGTCGACGTGGTCGACGAGGTCGTCGATCCACGCTTCGATGGTACTGTGCATCTCGTCGTGTCGCGTGTCGGTCTCCTTGAACGAGACCGATGAGTCACTGGTCGTAGCCATGTTTTCAGTAAATCGCGTTCACGGCGACTGCGTCAGTTCAGATCGCGCCGCACCCCTTCGGGGCGCATAAAAAACTCGCGGCGGCGGTCACCGGAGGACGGCCTTCTCGTCAGCGAAGCCGACCGCCACGAGGTACTCGAGGAACTCATCGAACTGTTCAACGTCGCTGGGCGTGTCGGTCGCGAGGTGTCGCGCCCACTCGATAGCCCACCGGAACGCAGGGTCGGTACCGCCCGTTCCGTGGATGTACCACCAACGAGCAGCCTTCAACACGACGAGCGGATTCGTCGGTGGCTGTTCGCTTGCAAGCCTACGAGTGATCGACCGGATCTCCTCAGGAACTTCGGCGGAATCGACCTTCCCTGATTGCGTGTTTGCAATATCGATTGGAATGTCGTCGATCGAGATGTTGTTGGCACTCTGTTGTTGACTCACGAAGTTCACCTGTGTGTGAAGGCTCTCCATCGAGCCTTCGCCCTCTCCGGGCGCGAAAAAACTGCTCGTGGCGTCACGCGGGCGGGAGGTACACGCTCTGCTCGCCGGCGAACTCCTCGAGATTGTTCCGATGACGATGCGCGAAGTAGCAATCATAGCTGCAGTATCCACAGATCTCGCCCGTATCGTACTCAGCGATGTAGGGGCTGCGCCGGGTCATCCAGACGTTTGCGCCACATTCAGTACAGGTAGCACTGTCGAGATCGCTTGGTGACGGTCCCTCGTACTCGATGTGAATGCCGTTCTCCTGCGGCGTCGACTCAGGCCAGACGCCGTGTGCCTTCCAGAACCCCCGAATACGACCGAGGCTGTGCCGGACAGTCTTGCGAACTGTAACATGGTCAGCGTCGCGACCGCTGTCGTCCCAGCCATCAGCTGTCCAGAACTCCCCGAACTGCGCCCCGCGATGCAGGCCGTTCCAATCGAGGCCGACGATGTCGGCGGGTGGTTCGTCCGTGAGCGTCGGTCGAGTCAGTTGCCGGATGACGTCAAGTTGTTTGGGTGGGCTTCCACCGAGGATGTGGACGCGCTGGCCACGCCAGTCAGTCGGTTCGGAGAATTCGTGGGCCAATCGGTCGGCGTACCCGCGCGAATAGCCGAGGATGAGGTCGTCGGGAATCGTGTGAATCACCTCTCGACACTTGGGAACGATAACGAGTTCTGCATCGGGATAGCTCGCCTGGATCTCGCGAGCAGCGGCTACGTACTCATCGACCTCGTCGGGTTCGTATGCATCCCCGATCACACCAACTCGGGGCTCGTGTTCGAAAAATCGGGAGACGTACCGGTCAAGATCGGGATTTCGAAAATCATTATCGAGCATCCCGACGGGGATGTCCAAGTGCTGAAACTGGGTCTGCTGATAGCCACAGTCTTCCCGAAAGCCAGGAAGAAAGTCGAACTTCAAGGCGTCCAACGCGAACGGAACTCGGTGCAGGAACGCCACGACGTCGGCTTGTCTGGCAGCGGCAATCTCTCGCGCAGTGCTGCTGCTAGTGCTGATATCAAGTGACATGAGTAGGGCCTGGCGCGGCCACATCTGGCCGCCCGCACCCTCTCAGGGGGCGAAAAACCGCTCTGAAGGCTGCTATTAACCAACGGCGGCAGACGAGACGATGATTGTGTTGGTTAACGTGGGCGCTTACTCCTGGTCTTCTTGTAACTCAGTTACCTTCCACGACGAGAACTCGTTTCTCGGCCCCCTTTCTAACTGTATTATACCGATATCATTGTTACCGTAATGGTCTTGCCGCCGGAGCGTGTAGCACCTAGATATGGAGCGAAAAACGATTGCGGTCACCGGGATGTCCTGCAACGGCTGTGAGCAGAACGTCGAGAACGCGCTCAAAACGATCGAGGGTGTCACTCGCGTCGAGGCCGACCACAAGGGAGATTCTGTGGAGATCGTCGTCGACGAGAACACCGCAGACGACGACCTCAATACAGCGATTCGAGACGCTGGCTACGACGTCACGGCCTAGACGGTTGCCTCATCCTCCTGTCCGATTGCTGTGTTTTCCCCATCAACGGTGAAGTCGGTGTTGACGCCCTCGCCGGCGAGCAGTTGGCCACCGAAACTGTTGGCGAGGACGGCCGTTACTGACAGTACCATCGCGATCATCGCGAACACCGGATGGATCAGTCCGGTCGTCGCGGCGGCGACGCCGACCCCGTTGAACGTGAACGCCGCTAGCAGGTTCTGACGCGTCTTCCAGTAGCTTTCCGTCCCGATTTCGTAGGCATCCATCACGCCGCCGAGGCGGTCGCCCATCAGGACAATGTCCGCGCTCTCGATGGCGATGTCGGTGCCTGCACCGATGGCGATCCCAATATCGGCTTGCGTGAGGGCAGGCGCATCGTTGATCCCGTCACCGACCATCGCTACACGATGCCCTTCGTGTTGGAGACGGCCGATCTCGTCACGCTTCTCGTTCGGCAGGACGTCGGCCATTACCTGGTCGATACCTACCTCAGCCGCGACCGCCTCGGCGGTGCGCTCGTTGTCTCCGGTGATCATTACCGGGGTAATCCCTGCGTCGGTCATCCGCTCGATTGTCGCTGCGGCGTCGGCCTTGATCTCGTCACCGATTCCGACGAGGCCGACGAGAGTACCATTACGAGCGATGCCCGATACAGTGAGGCCCCGATGCTGGAGGCGCTCAATCTCGTCGGTGGCCGCTGAGAGGTCGATGCCCTCTGTCGTAAGCCAGTCTGGTTTGCCGACCCGCACATCATCCCCGTCGACTGTCGCCGTCACACCCTTGCCGGTCACCGACTCGAACGATTTGGGATCTGCGTACTCGACGCCGCGTTCGTCGGCGTACTCGAGGATGGCGTCGGCGAGGGGATGTTCGCTGAACGCCTCCGCGCCTGCCGCCGTCGCGACCACCTCACTTTCGTCACTCTCGAGTGCCACGACCTCGGAGACTGCGGGCGTCCCAACCGTGATGGTCCCCGTCTTGTCGAGGACGACGTGGTCGACGTCCGGGAAAATCTGGAAGGCGTCGCTACTACGCATCAGGATGCCCCGGTTCGCGGCCTTGCCGCCGCCGCGAATCAGGGCCAGCGGTGTCGCCATGCCGAGCGCACACGGATACCCGAGGACGAGCACCGCGAGCGCGGCGAAGGCTCCGGTCTGTACCTGTGGGCCCGTGCCGAGGATCGTGCCGGGAACCACTGCCGGCACGAGAATCCAGAACAGGAACGAGAGGACGGCGATCGTCAGCACGCCGGGAACGAAGTACTTGAGAACGCGGTCGGCGAGCTGGATAATGCCGGGCTTCATCGCGCGCGCTTGCTCGATTTCGCGGGCCACCTGATTCAGGAACGCATCCTCGCCGGTGGCGGTTACTTCCACCAGGAGCGTCCCGGTCTCGTTGATGCTCCCACCGATCACCTCATCGCCCGACTGTTTCTCCTCGGGGATGGACTCGCCAGTCGCGACCGACTCGTCGACCGTCGACTCTCCGTCGACGACCGCGCCGTCGATGGGGATTGTCTCGCCGGGTTTAACGCGCACATGGGCACCGACTTCGAGGTCGTCGATAGCGAGTTCTTCGACAGCACCGTCGTCGGTGACGCGACGGGCGGTGTCCGGCCGAAGGTCGAGGAGGCTCTGTACTGCCTGGGATGCCCGCGTTCGGACGAGGAGACTGGTGTATTCTGAGAGGATGTGATAGGTGGTGATGAAGACGGAGACGGCGAAGAAGTGGACAGTCGGGAACCCGGGGAAGACGAACAGACCGAGAAAGCCCCCAAAGAGGCCCGCGAACGCGCCGGCCTCCAGCAGGACGTGCTGGTTGAAGATGCGCCTTCGAAGGCTGTTGTACGCCTTCTCGAGGATGTAGCGGCCAGGGCCGAACATCGTGCCGAGTGCGAGGCCGAGGGTAACGAGATTCATCGCGAGCGATGTCGATTCGAACCGCCCCATCACGAAGATCATCCACAGCATCAATCCGGCAGTACCGATGGATGCACCGCCGGCGAGCAGGAGTCGACGTTTCCCGTTGGTGAGCTCTGCCTGCTGTTCCTCGAACCGTTTTTCTTTGTCCGGGTCGCGGATCGTGTACCCGAGGTCGCGAAGCGTATCCTTGAGTTCGACCTCGCTCAGCGTCTCGTTGTCGTAGCGGACGAGTACCTCTTCGTGGGCGAGGCTCACGTCGACGTCTTCGACGCCGTCGGTCCGGTTGTATGCCTTCTTGATACTCTCGGCGCAGAACGAGCAGGACATCCCCCCGACGTTGAATTGGTTCTGTGTCGTTCCCATCGTGGTAGTAGCTTGCTGCGCGACGCTAAAAACCATTACGACAAATATTATAGCGGTTTTCAATTCATTATATCACTGCTGGCTGAGTGGCGATACTCTTACTGTCGTCGTGCGTCTATACACTCCTAAGAAAATGGCTCTACTCGAATCTGACGTGCCGATTCGCGAGGTTGTGACGACGGATCCGGAGAAGGCGAAAGCACTGGAGAACGACGTACGAGCGAAGATCATCGATATGCTCGCTGAAAAGGAGATGACCATCGAGGAGATTCACGACGAGCTAGACCATCGCGGCGAGGAGAAGGCCGAGACGACGGTGCGCCATCACGTAAACGTCCTGAAGGACGCGGGGATGGTCGAAATAGCGCGACTGGAGGAAGCTGGCGGTGGCACGCAGAAATACTACAAATCGAACACCCGCATTTTCTCCTACGACCTTCCAGAGGACGCTGAGGAGACGCTCGCTGGGGCGCAAGAAACGGCGACAGCGGAGCTAACGAACCTCGTAGAGATGCTCTATGAGGAACACGGCGACGACATCGAAGCGGTTGCACGGGAGATGAAGCCGTGCGAGTACTGTGCAACACAGCACTACGAGGAGTTCGTCATCCGGGAATTGCTGAACCGCGCGCTCATCGACCTAACAGAGGGTGAGACGCTGGAGGCGCTACGTCCTGACTTAGAACAAGCCGACGATGAATCCGAGTCCCATGATGACGAGGACGGTCGCTGAGAATAGCGGAAGGTACGGTGTGTACTTTTCGACCGTTTCCTCATACTCCTGGTAGCCAGCGATGAGCAGCATCGTCAACCCGACGATCCCGACGATGACCGTCAGCGCATACGCAGTCATCAATTGCAGACAGTACGTTGAGCCAGCGCAGAGTCCGATAATTTCGAACTCCTCCTCGTGAGCGAACCCGAGTACGAACGCGAACCAGGCAATTCCGAACAGTCCCCGGTCGGCGTCATCAGCTGGCTTCGCCCCGTGCTCGTGAGAATGTCCTCCGATTCCTCCAAGCCGAGCTTTCACCCGTGCAACGAATCCATCCGAAGTGTGTTCCTGCACCGGAGACGTGGCGTGGTCGTGCTGGGCCGACTGGCCCTCTGCATGCTCATCGTGCTCGTGATCGTGGTCATGCTCGTGATTATGAGAGTGGCCGTGCGTGTACTCTCGAATTCCGAGACCGATGAGTAAGATACCCGCGACGATGCTCACCGGGCCGCCAATGGCGATGCCGCCGAGGATCGAGATCGGCTCGTTCACCTGAGTCAGCTGGAAGTACGATTTCGCGTAGAAGAACACGCCGACCATTGCCAGACTGCTGATAAGGTGTCCGATACCGATGAGGGAGCTGGCGGCGAGTCCGTAGAGCCACTTATTGGATTGATCGAGCGCATAGCTCGCAGCGACCGGCCATCCGTGTCCGGGTTCGATGCCGTGCACGAATCCAAGCGCAATCGCGCCGACCAACAGTGGAAACGCCTCGCCCTGTAGCATTCACCAGTCCATATATCGTCGCGCTGTATAGCGATTGTTAAGACTGAAACGGGAATTCCGTAATAATCGAGGGCTCAAGACGCCGGGGGACCAACTGGGGAGTATGCGAACGAGTTTGAACGTGTCTGAGGACATTCTCGATGAGTTCGACGAGACGTGGCAGGCTGAGGGGTTGGACTCTCGCTCGCGGGCAATTCGTGAAGCAATGCAGGAGTATATTGAGGGCCATTCACAGCTCGAAGAGGTATCCGGTGACGTGGTCGCTGTCTTGGCCTTTGATTATCAGCATCACGAGGTGATTCATGACCTTCATTCTGCCCAGCACCAGTTCCAGGACGTGATCGAGACAATGAGCCATACCCACCAAGGCGACTGGTGTTTGGAGACGGTCTTCTGTCACGGCGATGCTGCGCGGATACGAGAACTTGTGTATCGGCTCCGCGATTTCGATGGGGTCGGTCGGGTGAAAACGATGTTACTCCGATCAGCCACATAACCTTCTTGCGTACCGAAGTACTCCCGGATAGGTCGATCTAGATTGTCACGAGGGTTTATGAACGCCACCGGCAGCGGAATTGATGCTCTCTGGGAGTGTCGGGTGGATGTGCATCGTGTTCGCAATCTGTTCGGCCGTCGCGCCGAGTTCGATTGCGAGGACGAGTTCGTGGACGATCTCGGCGCCCTGTTCGCCGACGATGTGCGCGCCGAGGAGTTCGTCCGTCTCGGCGTCCGTGACGAGTTTGATGAAGCCAGCGGTTTCGCCGAGCGCCTTCGGCTTGGCCTGCTCAGCGAGGGTCTGTCGACCGACTCCGACCTCATAGCCGGCGTCACGGGCCTCCTCCTCTGTCAGTCCGACGTGGCCAACCTGTGGGTCGGTGAACACCGCCCACGGGACGGTTCGGCCCTCGGTGCTGACCTCTTCGTTTTTCGCGAGGTGGCGATACAGCAGGTCTGCGTCGTCGCGTGCGGAGTGAGTGAACATCGGTGGCCCACTGACATCGCCGATGGCATAGACGCCGTCAGCAGTCGTTCCGAAGCTGTCGTCAGTCTCGACGAACCCGTGCTCGTCGGTTTTAGCACCTGCCTCGTCGAGACCGATTCCATCGGTGTTCGGTCGGCGTCCCGCGGCGAGCAGGACGTCCGAGGCGGTCGTCTCGACGGTTCCGTCTGGTCCGTCGGCCTCGACAAGGATGTCGTCTCCGTCCGATGTGAGAGCCGTCACAGCTGTATTAGTGTGAACGTCGATGCCCTCGTCCGTGAACACATCCTCGATCACGTCACTGACCGCCGGTTCCTCTCGCGGGAGCACCCGATCACCACGCTGAAAGACGGTCACGTCCGCACCAAACCGGCTGTACATCTGTGCGTATTCGGTGCCGACGTACCCCCCGCCAATCACCACCAGCGAATCCGGCACCTCGTCGAGAAATAGCAGCGATGTACTATCTTGGACCTCAACCTCGTCGAGGCCATCGATCGGCGGTTTTGCTGGACGGGCTCCCGTGTTGATGACGATCCGGTCGGCAGAGAGTGTCCGGTCACCGACGCGGAGCTCGTGGGCTGACTCGAAGACGCCGTGGTCTTCGACGAGCGTGAGATTCTCGTTGTCCTCGACGTTGTTGTAGGCTCCCTCGCGAATGCTCTCGACGACGTCGTCCTTCCGCTGGACGATGGCGTCCATGTCGGCCTTGATGGTACCGTCGATGTCGATGCCGAACTCCTCGCTACGGTGGGCGAGGTTCGCCACTTCGGCGCTCCGGATCATCGTCTTGGTCGGAATACAGCCGCGGTTGAGGCACGTCCCGCCGAGCAGGTCCTCCTCAACGAGTGCGGTCTCCATGCCTGAGTAGGCAGATTTCATTGCGACTGGGAGGCCGGCCATACCGCCGCCGAGAACGATAAGATCGTACTCGTCCGGCATCAGACTAGTTCCTCCTGTGCTTCAGTGATCGCCGCTCGCACGTTCCCGAGACAGCAACCTCCAAGTGGACTCTTCCATCGACAGGCACACTCCTCGGCCTGGACGCGTTCAGTGATCCAGTCGTCGATGTTCGTTTCGCCGTTCTCCGCGATGTCCTCTTGGATGTGTTCCTTGTTGTATCCAAAGCAGTAACACAGCGGGTATGGCTCGGCGTCACCATCCAACTTGAAATTCGGTTGTTCGCGAATCACGTCAATCTCGAACTGCTGATCGAGTTCGTCGGCGAAGTAGACGACTGGACAGTCCTGAGTTTTGCAGATTCGGTACTGAACGTCGTCCTCTATATCTTGATTCCCGAACGGTTCGACCATGTTACGAACTGTTTCGGTCTTTATTTGCCCGGCAGCGTTCCCACAGTCGGGGCAGGGTTCAGTCGTCGCTGGCATAATTCGTCCTCTAATGGTACAACGACAATTAGAATAAAAGTGGTGCCGGAATTCGAGCCACCAGTGGAAGCCGGTCGACTAAGCCCTATTAGTATAAAATACTCACGTAGAACTTAGAGATTTTCGGAATAAGGGGTGATAACGCATCTGCCTCCTAGCGAGGTGAAGCATAGATAATTGATGTCAAGTACGCCCTAAATGGGGGTTCTAGCACCAACGCTTTTGGAATTTCAATTCCTATTGAGTCGTATGGGAATTCTTGAAACAGGAAGAGAAGACGTTGTCAGCGTTGCACCGGACGCCACCGTCGAGGAAATTGCACAGACAATGTTCGATCAGTCCGTCGGCAGCGTTCTTGTCGAAGAGAACGGTGAGCTAGAAGGCATTATTACCGACCGTGATCTCGTCGTCGAACTCATGACCGGTGACGGAGCGGCCAATGTCTTCGAAGACCCGTCGACAGCGGCCGACGTGACTGCCCAGAATCTCATGACGGCTGATCCGGTGACTGTCGATCACGAGATGGAGTTTCCGAAGGTTCTTCGCGAGATGGAAAACGCGGCTGCACGACGGATTCCGATTACTAAAGACGGAGACGTAGTAGGAATTGTGACCCTCGACGATTGTCTTCCCCGCATCGCAGGAGAAAGCGAGCAGGTGTCGGCGAAACTCGAATCGCTTGCGGGGGTCGTCCGTAAGGAATCGCCTGAACCGGATACATAAATAGAAACGTCAGTCAACAAGTGATAGTTGCTGTCTGCAGATGTGTAGATAGAACACTGTTTTAGAGTGACCAGTGGTAGAATCGTATGTAGTCATGCCCAGTCTACTGGGCGGTGGGTTCATTCTGCTGTGCCAGTAATATTAGCGTCATGCGCCAGGCGGTACTCAGCGTCGACCACGAAACACTGGCCGAGTACGGATTCGCGGTCTTTCAGAATGCCGGGTTACTCGACATTGAAATCCTCTCGTGCGAGGGGCCGCGCGGCGTGTCCCGAATCCACGTCGAAGAGCAACTGGACGAACACCGGCTGGACGAACTCAAGACGATCCAGTGGTGGGAATGCGTAGCGGACGAGGGATCGAAGCATGTCTATCTCGTCGAGATGAACGTGGCTGAACAGTTAGACAGGGTCGGTGTCGATGCTGACGTAATGACGCGGACTGAATGGGCCGAGGTACACAGCCAGGGGTTCTCGTTCGAGCAGACTGGCTCACAGGAGGAACTCAGTGCTATGCTCGCTGACTTGCAGGCTGCTGGACAAAATATCACCTTAGAAAAACTGCAGGACTACCGTATCCAGGAGACGCCCATGGATGTACTGACGGATCGACAGCACGAAGTGCTTGACGTCGCGTACGAACTCGGGTATTACGACGTGCCCCGCAAATCGTCAACGGCGGAGGTTGCGGCCGACCTCGGCGTGGACGATTCGACGGTGTCCGAACACCTCCAGCGAGCGGAACACAATCTCCTCGAATCCCTTCTGGGCTAGTCGAGGACCACGTACCGCCGTACTAGCGTCCCGACTGCCGCTGGTTGAAACGGGACGGTTTCTCCGTCAGTTTCTGCGGCCCACTGCTCGTAGGTGTCTGCGGATTCGAACGCGTTGATGTATTGGCAGAACGTGTTCGTAAGACTGGGCGTCTCGGCTTGCAGCATCCAGCTGAAGATGGTTTCATCGCTGTCTTCGAGTTCAGGGATGGTCGCAGCGATCCCGAATGTGATCACGGCCTCTTCAGGGGTGACGTCCACGGTCCCGTCGTCGACGGTGAACGTGACCGGCGTCCCGGTCACAGGGTCAACCGAGCGGACGGTCACCGGGTCCTGGTCCTCCATCACCGCGGCCCCGAGCGCATCTAAGATGCACGGCGAGTACCGGATATGGTCGTTTACGCGGACTTCGTGACGGGTCGGGTTCTCCGTGTACAGATCTTCCGGCTCGATGGTCTGGTCGCTCGCCGCAAGCTGCTCGGCGAACCTGGCCCAGTAGTCGTCCATCGTTTCCGGAGGCGTCTCGAAATTGCCCACCGCCGCGAGGTGATCCGCGAAGTCGGGCGGCAGGTCGATACGGTCGTCGGTCTGGGGTTCAGTTCCCATTGCAAGGTAAGAGATGGGCTAGCGAGCGGTGTTGCTTGCTCCCAGCTAGCTGGGGGACTTCATAGGAGGCTCCAAATCCCTGCAAAACCGAGTAGGACTACTGATTTCTCCTCTGCACTGACTTCCAGGATAGACAAAACGCTAGCCCAAAACTACCAATATCTGAGGGTTTCGATAGAGCCCAGTTACTCCACACAGCAGCTCATCGTCGAGGTATCCCGTCGGAACGCCTGGCAAGCGTGTTTGAACGCTTCGCTGAACGTCGGGAACGGGTGAATGGTGTCGATGATGTCGTCGACGGTGAGCCCGAATTTCACGGCGAGCGTCGCCTCCATGATCATGTCTGCGGCGCGGGGAGCGACCATGTGGACGCCGACGATCTCGTCGGTTTCGTGGTGTTTGACGATTTGGACGAGCCCGTCAGTGTTCTCGACGGCCTTCGCCCGCGGGATGTCCTCCATCTGGACGGTGCGACACGAACACGTCCCGTGCTCGTCCATGTACTCCAGTTCGGTGATCCCCACTGAAGCGACCTCAGGGCTCGTGAACACGACCGCCGGAACTGCATCGTAGTCGATGGTGACGCCTTCGTCGTCTTCTCGCGGGCTCTGCCCGCTCGAATGGCCCGCGGAGCTTCGCTCCACGCTGCCGAAGGCATTCTTGACGCCGTGGTTGCCTTCTTTGGCGGCGACGGTCTCCAGTTCGGGTTCGCCGATGACGTCGCCCGCGGCATAGATATCCGGGTTGGTCGTCTGGAAGTACTCGTCGACGCGGATTGTTCCGTCAGCGTCGGTCTCAACCCCGACCGCTTCCAGCCCGATGTTTTCGCTGTTGGGCTGGACGCCGGTCGCGACGAACAGGCCCTCCGCTCTAAAGGTATGTTCGTCACCGTCGACTTCGGTTTCAACAGCGATCCTCTCTTGGACGGCCTCAGCGCCGCCGTCTGCGACTGGCGAGTGAACCTGCCGGACGTCATTATCGGTCACGACGTTGATCCCTTCTTCCTCGAATGCCCGCTGCATCTCACGGCCGAGCTGCCCCTCCATGGCCGAGAGCACGCGCTCGGAGCGCTGGAGGATGGTCACGTCGACGCCGACGCGGTGAAGGATCTGGCCCCATTCGAGCGCGATATATCCGCCACCGATGATGACGATGCTCTCGGGGAGATCACGCTCGTCGAGGATGGTCTCGCTCGTGTAGTAGTCGACATCGTCGAGGCCGTCGATGGGTGGCGCCCACGGTGCGCTCCCGGTGGCAACGAGCGCTTTCTCCCCGGTGATGCGCGCACCCTCGTCCGCACCGTCGACTACCTCGATGGTTGTATCATCGACCAGCTTGCCGTATCCCTCGTAGATGTCTGTATCGTAATGCTCGGCGACGTCAACGTAGTTCGTCTGCCGGAATTGCTCGACAAGGTTGTCGGTGCCGTCCAGCGCGGCTCCCCAGTCGACGGTCGGCTCGTCTTTGCTGTACTGGACGGCGTCGAACGGGTTGTCCCGAGAAGCGAAGGCGCTCTCGCCGACGGCCAGTAGATGCTTGCTGGGGACACAGCCGACGTTGACACAGGTTCCGCCAATAGGCAGTCCAGTATTGACCATCGCCGTTGAAAGCCCACGACTACTCGCTTCGGTGATAGCGGCGAACGCTGCTGCGCCGCCACCGAGAATCACGAGATCATATTCGCCTGTTCCATCCATTCTAATGCTCGTTAGAGTATTACGTTATATAGGGATTGCGGAGGATCGTAGAAGAGGCCCTCCCTTAATGCAGTATAACTCCAAAAGCCTATATGGCAATAGTCCAGTGAGTATTGTAATGAGTGTTCAGCTCCTCCAATCGAATGCAGACGTGAACGACGCACGGGCAAATATCTTCGGAGCGTTGAGCGACCCAACTCGATTACGGATTTTCCAGAAGCTGATCGAGAGCGACGAGCCGTTGAACGTGACTGAGATCTGTGATCAAACGGATCTAAAGACGAATCTGGTCTCACACCACCTTCAGTGTCTCAAGAATTGTCAACTCGTCGACGCCGAGAAGGACGGCCGGAAGAAGTACTACGAAGTCAGTCGCCCAGAGGCCGTCGAAATGCTCTCGCTCGCCGACGACTGCATCCGCCAGAACATCGAGAGCGTCATCGGTTGCGAGATCGTTACCGATTCAGATGACCATGACGAGTAAATGGTCGTGGCTGCCGTACGCGGGGGTCGGAGGCGCCGTTGTCTGTTGTCTCGCCATCGAGTTACTCGGCGGAGCAGTGATACTCGGTGGCATCGCGGCTGCAGTCGGCCTCTCGACCGGGCTGACGTATCTCCTCGCCGTCGGTCTCGGTGGAATGCTCGCGGGACTGCTGGCGATCAGCTACCATCGGATAGAGGGGGTGAGCCATGGCACCCTCGGGTGACGGCTCCGCCTGGGGCCTCCTCGGAGTCGCCGGTGCGATAAGCCTCTGTTGTATCGGCCTTGCGACCCTCGCCGGTGGTGCCGCCGTCGCTGGCGGGACAGCTGCTGGCGCGACGGCTGCGAGGGGTACTTCCGGTGGGTTGGGTGGCATCCTCGCGACTGTGTTCGCGACAGCGTTGCCACTGCTCGTCATCGGAGTCATTGTTCGCCGACGGGGATACCACGGATGACGGGAAGGAACAACTGTCCGGTCTGCGGAGAGAGCTTCCCGAGAGAAACCAGTACCCGTGACCACGCGTGGGACGTTCACGGCGTCTGCCACCACTGCGGGGCCTCATTCGAGGACCGAGCGGTGCTGTATACCCATTGGTTGGAGGCCCATGAGGACGACCTCACGGCGGAAGACCGCAAGCGGGCCGAATCCAAGGTCGGTGACGGGACCGTCTGTCCGGTCTGCGACCAGCGATTTGCGAGCGAGACGGCCGTCCACGACCACACGTGGAACGCACACGGGGCATGCCACGTCTGTGGTGCGGACTTCGACACCCAGAACGCATTGTTCACCCACCAGCTGGCCGTTCACGCCGAGGCATTGTCCCGGGAGACCCGTGACCGGCTCGAGGAGGCGGTCGGCCCGCTCACGTTCGGGAACCGGCTGGCCCACCAGGGTCCCATCGATGCTGTAACGAATACTAGACTTAGCCGGCGGAAACTCCTCGCCGGTGGGGCCATCGCCACCGCCGGACTCGGCGGCGTCGCTGCAGATAGCTTGCTCGGATCGTCTGCCAGTTCTGTATCGCCGGAGCGTGGGGGGACGAGTCCCGGGGCGACCGCGGCCCCTGCCACGTTCACCACCGTCGACGGCGAGGAGAAACAACTGGCCGACTACCGGGGCCAGAAAGTGATGTTCTGGGTCTTCGCCACGTGGTGTCCGTCGTGTAAAGAGGGCGCACGAGCACTCCAGGCGAACAAGGACAAGTTACAAGACGTGACCTTCCTCGGGCTAAAGACCGACGGGAACGCGGGTTACGACGGCCCGTCGGTCTCCGAGTTCGCCCAGCAGAACGCACCGGAACTCGTCGATGCAGACAACTGGGTGTGGGGGGACCTCTCGGCAGAATCGACCCGCGTCTGGAATCCACAGGACCGACCGGACATCTTCTGGCTCATCGATGCAGAGGGAACGATCCAGGCGAAGACCGCGGCGCCGGCCGCGAGGATAGACCGAATCATCCAGTTCGCACAAGCCGAAAATCCGGGCGGTGACCGACCCGGGGAATCGATCGAGATTCAACCTGCCGAGCATATCCAGCAGGGTGCCAACCATCCCGAGTACAACTCGAACCCGCCAACCTCGGGCTGGCACTATTCCAGACCGGCGGAGTGGGGGTTCTACGACCAGGCGCTCCCTGACGAACGCGTGGTACACAATCTGGAACACGGCGGCATCTGGATCACGCACAAGAACGTGAGTGACAGCACCCTCTCGCAGTTACAGCAACTCGCCGCGGACTATCCAAAGAGCGTCGTTATCACGCAACGCAGCGAGAACGATGCGCCACTCGCCGTCGCCTCCTGGGGTCAGCTCATGAAACTCCAGTCGTTCGACCGAGAACGGATTGTCGAGTTCATCGAACAGAACCGGAATCGCTCCCCGGAACCAATCGCGGGTGAATGACGTGAGTCAACACCAGATAGACGACACCCTTCGAAACCAAATCGAGTCCTGGAGCAGGGCGTCCAGTATCGTCTTCTCGCAGCGCAAATACCGGGCCATCGGGGCGGCGACGTTCGTGGTCTTCGCCACGCTCTACCTCTTCACGCTCCCTGCCACGTACACAGGGGGACGGGTCGGCCTGGTGTCGCTGAGATTGCTGACGCCGACGCTCGCGACGTTCTCCGTCATCATGGCCGGGTTGGTAGCCGTTATCGTGTCGTTCACGGCGTACACGATACGCCTCGGTGGCTCAGCCAGTTCAGCGACGACCACGACAGGGTTCGTCGGCAGCGTCTTGCCACCGCTACTCTGCTGTTCGCCGCTACTCCCTATACTCGCTGCGTCCGTCGTCGGCGTATTTCCCGCGGCCTTCGGCGTGAGTGGCTTCATCCAGGGCGTTATGGCGACATACGAGGTGGAGATTCTGACCGGGGCCACGCTCGTACTGGTGTACGCAGCGACGCAGAACGCAAACGGGGTGACAGAGTGCTCTGTCTAACTCCGCGGCGTGTGCTGGCGACCACCCTCCTCACCCTCGCTAGCCTGTCGATGGCCCCGACCGCGGCAGCGCACGGTGGGAGCACTCACGCCGGAACCCCACACTGGATCTTTCTGGGAATCACACTGCTCGGTGTGGGTATCGTCGGGATTAGCATCCACTTCGGACGGACGCGCTGGGCGGGTGCCCCGCGGCGAACGATCAAAAGTCTCCTCCTCGGGACGGTGGTCGCAATGATCGGCTCGACCGCAGTGATACAGATCCAGATCGAACCGATCGGGACGACGCCGACCGCCCTCGAGTGGTACCCGATCCTCGCTGGCATCGTCGGGGTCAGCATCCTGATTGCGAGTCTCGTCGTGGGGATTGTCCGCTGGCCGGAGCGCCCGCGATATACACTGCTCGGAACGCTGCTCGGCCTCTGGGTGCTCTACCCTGCCGTCATGCCGAGGGCGGGATACACGCATCCGCTAGGCTATCTGCTCGTCGCCGTCGTCCCGCTCGTCATCGGCTATATCTTCTGGCGCGATGTCTCCCCGGCCCTCTCCACCGCCGTGGTCGACCAGTTCTCTCGACGCGTCGGCGGAATCGTCGCTGCGCTGTTCACCGTCTTCTTTCTGTTTTCGGCCGGGTTGTTCACAGTCAATCCCGACGAGGGCGTGAACGCGCCGACGGAGTCGTTCGTGACGACAGCTTCGTTCGCGAATCCGCTTGTCATCTGGCCAGCCATCGAGTTCTACATTCCATCGATTCCACTCTTCGGTGGACTCTCGATCGGAACGGCGCTGGTCATCGGGCTACTCGCTGTCCTCATCGGCGTCAATACGGCCCTCATGACGACGGTCTGGCAACGCGATATCGAACTCTCCTCGACGGTCGGTGGTGGCGGGGCGGTGGCGACCACTGGTGCAACCGCGTGCTGTTGCTGTGGTCCCGCTGTGTATGCCATCGCGAGCGCAATTCTGGGGGTGTCGGCCAGCCCACTCTATTGGTCGTTTGTAGCTCCGTCATCGCCACTCGGCGCACTCTTCTTCGTCAGTGCTGTAACACTCCTGACCGGAAGTTCGGTCCGACTCACTCGCTCGTTGAATGATGCTGGCGTCTGCGCTCACCCGGGGGATCACAGAGTAGTACCGGGGTGACGATTCATTTCATGTGGTGGATATTCTCGAGTTAGCGTGTTGAGTAATGTGATAGACCGAGAAGCTGTAGGGTCAGCTCATCGCGTCCTAGAACCACCCGCGGAGCGCATCCTCGCGTTCCTCGAACTGGTCGACCCTCTCTTGCAGGTCGTCACTGACGCGCTCGATGGTGCCTTCGGGGTTGAACAGGATGTCGTTGACGATGCCGACGTACTGATCGAGGGACGCTCCCTCCTTGCCCTGGAAGAAATGCGTCAGCGCGTACGTGTCGCCGGAATGTAGCGTCCACACATCGATCTCGAAGGATGATGCCGCATTTGCTTCTGCATCGCCTGCAGCGCGCTCGGCCAGGTAGTCCGGGAAGCCCAGCAGGCTGTAGAACTCTGTGACGGTGAACGGGAGTTCCGAGAAGTCGAGGTCGATCTCCTGAGCGTCACGAATGAACTCGAAGAGGTCGTCGGCGACGAGTTCGACCTGTGCGAGGATCTCCTCCCACCAGATCCGGAAGTTCCGGACGCCGCCGACGTGCTTGATGACCTCCTTGTCGGTGAGCGAGCGCATCGTGTTCGAGCAGTAGCCGTCCTGGGCGAACCCCTCCACGTAGACGGCGTGCTCGCCGAAGAAGTCGTAGCCCGACGTGACGCCCATCGTGATCGGGTCTGATCGGCCGGGGAGGCGCACCTCGAGGCCATCGAACATAATGTCCATGTGGACTTCGCCCCCACCTCGGTAGCGCCGAATTTCCCCGAACATCACGTCGCCCAGCGGCGTCCCATCGATGGTCTCCTCGCGAAGGATCTCTTCCAGCGGGCCGTACACGTCGACCGGGTTGATGATCGAGTACGAGTCGGTCGGGATATGGAAGAGAGAATCCATTTCAGCCTCCCCTGCGGTCGCCTGTTCACGAGCTCGACTCGGCTCGACGAGCGCGTTGAAGCGCTCCGTCTCGACCCACTCGTCGGTGAATGGGTTCTGGTACGCCACGGTGGTCTCGACGGCCTGGGGGAGGTCTCGGATCGCCTCCGCGAACGTCACGGACTCTACGCCTCCGCGACGCTCCCGATACCACTCAGGGAGTTCGGTGTCGGTACGTCCGTCGACGCCAGCGAAGATGGTTCTGGACTTTGGGTCTTTCATTTCGGTCACCTCGAATCAAGAACGCTCATCGATCCGCGACTGCGTCGTCTCGCGCCCCTCTCCCGGGCGCAAAAACAACACCACGTTAACCAACAATAGCAGCTTTGCCGCTCCTGATGTTGGTTAATTCACAGCTGATATCGTGCCTCAAGTGGTTCGATCTCTCCGGCGTGGACGAGACTCGTCTGTGAGTCTGCCTCTTCGTGAAGAAGATCGACGAGTGCGAACTGCGCGCAGGCAGTGAACGAGCATTCCTCGTCGAGACACCACACATCGGCGTAGGCAATGTCGGTCTGCTCACCAGCGTAGATGGGTTTCCCGATGCCAAGGTGAGATTCGCAGTCGTCACGGGGGCAGATCGGCTCGATACGCGTGAACGTGGATGTGTCTTCCATCGAATTCATCAGTAGGGAGAGTAATTCGGCGTGATATCGCCGGTCAGGACACTGCTCTCGACGGCGTCGCTTTCACTGCCCTCGAGATCGACGATTCGATAGACGGCGTCACCGCTCCACTCGCAGTGGACACTGGAACACATCGCACTTGCGTACGCGCCGTTCTCGTTATCAAGGTGGACGCTCAGGAGGTCGAGACGCTCGCTACAGAGCGGACACTCTGCCGGAACCTGTACATACCGATAGCCCGTCGCGACGGTGATATCGTCCTGGTCGACCTCGACGCCGTGACGCTCCCCGAGCCGGTCTCGGACCGCTACGCGAATATCGTCGAGGAGTGCATGGCGCACGTCCTCGTCGACGGGGAGATCGACGCCGTCGACGGTAATCGTTAGCCGGTACGCTGTCGTCTGGTCTGCATCTTCCATTCTGGTCACCTCTGGGGGCACGTCTGCTCGCGCCCGCGCCCCTCTCGGGCGCTCAAAAACCACCAGTCGCACCCAGTGTTAACCAACAGCAGCAGTGAAACGGCCTCTTGTTGGTTAATTCAACTAACACCCCTTCGACTGTCACGACAGACTTGCGTGTTCGTCGGACCCCGCTCGGGGAATGAGTCCCAATCTTTAAGACGAATCGAGAAAATACAATATGATGGTGATGGCTCAGAGCACTCTCGATCGCATCTGGAATCGGCTCGTAGACCGCTACAACCAGGATGATGAGGCAGATTGCTGCGGCCCCACTATCGAAGAAGACCAATCTGACTCCGCAGAATCCGAGTCGGAACCCTGCTGCGAATAAACCAAACCGTACAATTCCAATATGTCTGAAACAGAGTCACCGCCGGAGGATGCCCAGGATGCACTCGAACGGCTCTACGATGATCCAGCGGCCCGGATTGCCGCCTTACAAGACGTCCGGCCATCTGAACAGGATGTCGCCGGTCAGGAGACTGTCTTCAAAGCCCTCGGAAATGAAGATCGACTCCGCGTTCTCGAGGCGCTCCGTGATTCAGAGTGCTGTGGCTGTGAATTACAGGTCGTCCTCGACGCCCCACAATCGACCGTCGCCACGCACCTCCGGAAGCTGAAAGAGGCAGGCCTGGTGAAATCGCGGAAGAAGGGGAAGTGGAGCTACTACCGTATCGCCGACACCGCGGTCTTCGAACTACTCGACCTCGCTCACGCGATCCAGGAGGACGCCTAAGATGCTTCCACCAGGTCTTGGCGAGGCACTCTTGGATTCCTGGGATTACTTCCTCCATCTCGCCGTCATTCTCGTCCCGCTGTTCATCGGGGCCTCGTTCCTCGTGGGCCTCGCACAAGAGTACCTACCCCCGGAGAAAGTCGAGCGCAAGCTCCGCGGCCACGATGAAGGAACAGGCAACGTCGCTGCCGCTGGATTAGGAGCTGTCACGCCGTTCTGCTCGTGTTCGACGGTTCCCGTCCTCGCCGGGTTGCTCCAAGCAGGGGGCACCGCTCGGACTCGCGTTCTCGTTCCTGCTCGCATCGCCACTCGTCAATGAGATCGCTATCCTCCTGCTTATCGGTCTCTTCGGAATTGAAGTCACTGTCTACTACGTCCTCATCACGTTCGTTGCCGCTATCATCGGTGGCATCGTCATTGGACGGCTGGGATTGGCCGAGCACGTCAAAGATGTCCGTGTCGTTGAGGAGACGAATCAGGCCGTCGCAACGGACGGTGGGACGGCTGACTGCTGTGCAGGTAGTTCCGTCACGGCGAACCAGTCGCACAGGCAGCACGTCGAGACGGCCGCACGTGAAGCGTGGTCGTTCTTCGTCGATACGCTCCCGTACCTCATTCTGGGGATGACGCTCGGGGCGCTGATTCACGGCGTTGTCCCCGTCGATGTCCTCCACGCCGTCCTTGGTTCTGAGAATCCGCTGGCCGTGCCACTGGCGGCGGTGGCCGGTGCGCCGGTCTACATCAGCCTCAGCGGGATGCTCCCCATCGCGGCGTCCCTGAGTGAACAGGGGATTGCTATCGGGACCGTCCTCGCGTTCGTTGTCGGTGGCGCGGGCGTGAGCATTCCGAACCTGATCCTGTTGAATAAGCTCTTCGAGCGCCGGCTGTTGTTCGTCTACGCTGGTACTGTCGTCACGATTGGGATCGTCGTTGGTGTCGTGTTCAACGTCGTCATCGTCTGATTTCCCGCTTTAGAATGCGTGACTCACGCCTTCATCGCCCTTGAACAATACCGTGACGTCGTCGATCTAGTTACCCTGACGACACTCTTCATTGGTAGAAACAGCCCTCGTATGGTATTCGCAGCCGTCTGTTGTCGTTATTCGACGGCGACGACGGCGTCGACGGTGACTGCGGCACCGCCGAGCAGGTCACAGACGCCGACCGTTGTCCGCGCGGGATAGGTCTCCTCGAAGTACTGCTCGTACGTCTCGTTCACCTGCTCGTACGCGTCCATGTCCGCGAGGTACAGGGTCACCTGGAGCACGTTCTCAGCGGTCCGCCCGTGCTGAGTGAGGACGGATTCGAGGTTCTCCAGGCAGCGTTCTAGCTGCTTCGACGCAGAGTCCTCGCTTTCCACTGTTCCATCCCGTTCCGGGAGTTGTCCCTCGACGAAGAGGAGATCGGAATCACCGGTTCGCTGGCCGAATGCGCCCGTAAACTCGGTTCCGTCGCGTTGTTTGCGAGTGGTGTCACTTGCACGCGAGACGACACGGGTTCGGGTGGTTGATTCGCTCGACATGTGTTAGTTGAATCGTTTTTCAACTAACTTAGTTCGATCGGTCTTCAACCGAACGCCTGTGTATAGCTATTGGGGTGCGTTGTTCGGGTACGCTCGCTCGTAATCGAAAGCACTAATTGAATCGTTTCTCAAGTATACGCTAATGGCACAAGCCACCGACCGATTACGACGCTATCTCGACGACGAACTCGGGGAGTGTCGCAGCGAGGACGTCGAGCGTCGGCTCGACGAACTCGGCACGCTCGAAGCAGCACTCGGAGCACCGCAGGTGAATGCTGAACTCGACGTCCTTTCGGCGCTCGCCAACGAGACGCGCTACACGCTCGTGCGTGTGCTCGTCGCGGCCCAGGAGGAACTCTGCGTCTGTGAATTGCACGCAGTCGTCGACGTGAGCGAGAGCGGGCTCAGCCATGCTCTCTCGGCGCTCGTCGACGCGGGCCTCGTCGACGGGCGGAAGGATGGGCGCTGGAAGAAGTATCGGGCGACCAACCGCGCGGTCGCCCTCGTGACCGTCCTCGAAGGGAGCGTGAGCGATGAGTAACGTCGCCACTCACGACCATGGGCCGAACTGTAGCTGTGAGAGCTGTGGTGACCCGCGGTCGATGGACTTCCTCGATAAGTACCTCACCGTCTGGATCTTCGGCGCGATGGCGATTGGCGTGGGACTGGGCTACGTTGCACCGTCGGTGACTGAGCCGATCCAGAACCTCCACCTCGTGGGAATCGGACTCGTGTTGATGATGTACCCACCGCTGGCGAAGGCGGACTACTCGCAGCTTCCGACAGTGCTCAGCAATTGGCGGGTGCTCGGGCTGAGTCTCATCCAGAACTGGCTCATCGGTCCCACCCTGATGTTCGCGCTGGCGGTCGTCTTCTTCAGTGGGCTCGTTCCCGGCCTGCCGGCCCGTCCTGAGTTCTTCCTTGGACTCATCTTCATCGGAATGGCTCGATGTATCGCGATGGTGCTCGTCTGGAACGAACTCGCCGAGGGTTCGACCGAATACGTGACCGGGTTGGTCGCGTTCAACAGCCTGTTCCAGATCATTACCTACGGGGTGTACGTCTGGTTCTTCGCGCTGTTTCTGCCCCCGCTACTGGGCATGGAGACGCTCGTCGCCGGGATTACTACCTTCGACATCACGCCGATGCAAGTGTTCGAGGCAATCGTCGTCTTCCTCGGGATTCCCTTCGCGGCAGGCTTTCTCACCCGCTATATCGGGACCCGAACCAAGGGCGAGGAGTGGTACGACGAGGTGTTCATCCCGAAGATCGACCCCCTGACGCTGGTCGCGCTGCTGTTCACCATCATCGTGATGTTCGCCACGCAGGGCGAGAACATCATCGCCGCGCCGGGAGACGTCCTGTTGATCGCGGTGCCGCTGACGATCTACTTCGTGGTGATGTTCTTCGTGAGCTTCGGCATGGGGCGCGGCATCGGTGCGGACTACTCGACGACGACCGCGATCGGGTTCAGAGCTGCCTCGAACAATTTCGAGCTGGCGATCGCGGTCGCGGTGGCGGTGTTCGGCGTCGGCTCCGGTGTTGCCTTCGCGACCGTCATCGGCCCGCTCATCGAGGTGCCGGTCTTACTCGCGCTGGTCAACGTCGCGCTCTATTTCCAGCGGAAATTCGACTGGGCTGACTCCGAGACTGGAAGTCCCGATCCATCTGCTCCTGAACCGACCACGAACGACGACTAATCACTACACAAGCCAATGTCCACGAATACTGATTCGGCTGAACCGATTCGTATCGCCTTCATGTGCGTCCAGAACGCTGGCCGTTCCCAGATGTCCACGGCGTTCGCAGAACGCGAACGCGACCGCCGTGGTCTCGACGACCGGGTCGAGATTCTGACTGGCGGGACACAGCCAGCCGACCACGTCCATGAGGAAGTGATCGAGGTGATGGACGAAGCGGGGTTCGACCTCTCTGATCGAACTCCGCGCGAAATCACGATCGATGAACTCCAATCGTGTGATTACGTTGCGACGATGGGCTGTTCCACGCTGGATGTCGGCGAGGTTGGGAGTGCTGTCGATGTGCGCGACTGGGCGCTCGACGATCCCGATGGAGCGGACTTGGAGCGAGTGCGCGAAATCCGTGACGAAATCGAACAGCGGGTCATCGCGCTGTTCGACGAATTCAGCGTCGCTACATAAGACGACAATATACCACTTTTCGGTGGGTTCAGCGATAGAGTGGCCACCACCTGTATTCTACCCGCTGTATCAGAGTACATGGATTACGTGATTGATCTCTGACGACGTGGGTCGCCGACACCAGTACACGTTGACTAGCGGGCGGTCAGATACTCGTAGAACGTTCTCGGGTCGACAATGTCGATCCCTTGGAAGGAGTCGAGATCGAGTAGATGCCGATCGCCAGAAACGAGATAGTCCACGTGACCCGCCACGGCGGCCTCAAGAAATTTGTCGTCATCGGGATCATCATCAACCGCTGTGATGTCCTCGTCTGGGTCGACGAACTCTGCGTAATACCGGATTGTTTCGACCTCCTGCTGGACGTCTTCTTCGTCCATGTGGAACTTCTCTGGGTATTTCAACAGCGTTTCTCGAAACTCAGTCAGCGTCGCGACGGACACGATAATCTCATACTCGCTATTGAACCCCTTGACGACCACGTCGTGGGGGACACCAGTTGCGATGACGCTTGAAATGAGGACGTTCGTATCGAGAACGGCTCTCATTCATCGGCGCTCCGCGCGTCGTGGACCAACTGGGTGACCTCATCCATGGAGAGATCGACCTCTTCCGATCGCTCTTCGACTCGGTGCTGGAACTCTTCGACTGAGGGGAGTTCGAGTTTCTTCAAGACCAGACCGTAGTCTGTCGGGACGACCATCAGCTTCGTCCCCTTTTCGAGGCCGAACTGTTTGCGAAGCCGACTCGGGATCGTGATCTGTCCCTTCGAGGTAACCGTCGTGACTTCAGGGTCGTCAGTACTCATTGGCAGTTCTACGTAAGAATTCCTTACGCAGCGACTTGAACCCACCGGTCAATTTGATTCCTCTGAGTGCTCCGTCATTTGCTCTAACAGTTGAGAATCAGCGCTCGGGGCCGTAGATGATTGCTGAGCGGCTTTCGTAGCCACACTCTCGACACTCGAACCACCGTTGGACTTTGGCACCGTCGGCACTCTTCTGGCCGACGACGACGTCGTCGTTTGGACACTCTGGACAGGGTAGTTCAGGGTGGGGGCGCTTTTGGAGTTCGTCGCGAAGCGATGTGGCTTCCTTCGTCGCGAATCCACGCGACCACACTGGATAGCCATCGACGAGAATCGCGGCACGCCACTTGTGGGCGTATGAGTTTGGCGCTCGGTGAAGCACCGCATGCGCGTTGGTCTCTGTATTCCAATACGCTAGTTTCGGGGTACGGCTCTTCTGCGTCCAATTTTTGATTCGTGGCATATGTACTGGTACCTCCGCGTTCGGGAGGTCCGCAGCCGCTTGATTAGTCTCGCAAGTTGCTATTGCCCTCATCACCAACGGTTAACCAACACAGCCAGTCGAACGAACAGGATGTTGGTTACTCCTCGAAGAGACAGCGGTCGGCCGCGTCATCGCCGGTGAGCGTCTGCTGATTCTCGGTAGTATCGGCGAAGAGGTTCGACTGATCACTCTCGGACGATTGCTCTACCTCCGGACGGTCGTCGACGCCGAACTCACTCGCCTCCGGCCGATCGAGTCGTGAATCACGGTCGCGGTGGTCCACGTCTGTGCCGAAGTCCTCAAGGGAGGTTTCGACGCTCGTCTCGGTCACTTCGAGCTGGCCATCCTCGCCGAACGCGGTCTGCTGCTGAATCTCGATCTCTGGTCGATCGCTCATCTGAATCAAGCCTCCACCCACTGGAGGCTCCGAAAAACTCTCCGTGAGCGCCGTCTCAATCCTCTTGAGACCGAAGCTCGCTGGCTCGGTGTTCGAGACGGCGAAGGATCTGGACTCGCTTCTGGTGCGTGTTCTCGTAGGCAACGCAGGCCCGCAGCGTCTCCATGTCGGTGATCGTCACGATACCGGCGTTGATGAGTCGCGAATTCGGTGGTTCGAGACGCTGTTCCGGTGACAGACCGCTCGATACCGTGGATTGCTCTGACGAGTTGCTCACTGAGTGTCGCCTCCGCTCCTGCTGAGGCGACGAAAAAACAGCGCCAGTTCGCTCTCCGTTTCGCGTACCTTCTCAGCGACAGACACGGACAGACACTGTCCGATGCAGGACTCGCGGTGAGGGTTGCTCCACTACTGCTGTTGATCGAGGAATTCGAGAAGCGTCTCGATATCCTCGGTCGAGGCCGATGATTGGCCGAACAGACTCTTGAACCGGTGATCGAGCCCACCCTCTTCGATGAACGCGTGTGCGTCACTGAGCTGTTGCCGAAGGGCATCAGCATCTCCGCGATGCAGATGTGTCTCGACTCGATCTAAATCGATCGAGGGAATCGCAGCAAGGACATCTGCGAGATCTGTTTTCCGGCCACTGTGGAGTTTCGCGGCGACGAGGACCTCGCCGGCAGCTGCTCGTGCAGTCGCCTGAAATCGTCGTCGGGAACTGTGCGTGCGCAGATAGTCGAACGACCACTCTGCTTGGGTCTGTCGGCAGCCGAGGCCGTTCACAAGGATGTCCACGCCGACCGGGTGGGGTATCCCTCGGTTCGTTCGAAGCATTCGATTTCCCGGTTGTAGATGGTTTCCTCTGCTGGGACGTCGAACTCCGCTGTCCGTTCGAAGCCATGCTGTTGGAGGAATGCAACGACTTCGTCGTAGTCGTCCGGTGCGATGACGAGATCGAGATCGGTCGAGAATCGTGGTTCGAACTGACTGATCGCGTAGCCGCCAACCAGGACGAACCCGATTTCTGACTGCTCTAGTTCTTCGAGCACTTCGATGAGTGCCTCGCTTCGGTCTTCTTGACTCATGTTCAGGCTGGCTCCATGCGGTACTCTGCGTCAGTGTCGACCTCGTCGTACATTCGGCCGAGCATGTCGAGTGCAGACTCGAAGGTCGCGTAGTACTCGTGTGCGAACGCCACGGTTTCCTGGAGCGGGATGACGGGCCGGCCGTCGACCAGCTCGGTATCGATTTGTGACCGTGGCTCCAGAACGACCTGGATGGCGCCATCGAGGTCTTCGGCGGGCTGGCGCTCTTCTGCAGTCGGGATTCCGAACCGATCGAAGAACTCCGCCCAGGCGTCGAGTTCGGATTCGTGGACGGCGATGAACAGCGGATAGTCCTCCGGGTCACGAGCGACCTGGTAGCCACCGCGGGTCCAGACGTAGACCGCATCGATGGCGGTGAAGGCGTAGTCCATGCCGGCGAACTGTGGGAGGACGTACGCTTCCGAGATTGACGGCGGTGAAATGTCTGCTAACGCTGTCAGGAACTCGAGACCAGCGTCTCGGATCGTCTGATCGACGAGCTGGAGGCCATCATCGTACGCGACGTATCCTGCCGCTTCGAGGCAGTTCACGACGCGCCGAATTGTCTCTCGGTTCTCGTCGATCTTCCGAGCGACGCCGGAGATGGAATCTCCTGAGTCAAGCGCGAGGATGACCTTGAGTTCCTTCTCACCGCACACTTCGTACATCCTATAGTTACACAATTCTGTGCGACACTCAAAAGAATTACTCTTCGTGTGAGTCTGTTGGCTGGATCTGACGAGCGTCTTCAGCGAGGTCGTGGATGTACTCGCGAAGCGTTTCCATGTCTTCGCGGGCATTCTCGAGCGTTTTCGCCTTCACCTTGGCCTTGATCTGGTCTTCATCTCGTGTTCCGGTTCCGCGTTTGAGTTTCACAGTCAGCGAGATACCGACGTCAGTGCGCTCGACGTGCTCCGTTGGTGACGGCTGCTCACTGTTTCCTGACGATTCGACATCCGCACGAGACGGCTGGTTGTGTTCCGACATATGTTACTCTCGGTGATCGTTGCTCAGATGGACGGTGCGACCGCTTCGTCGGACGTTTCGCGAAGGACTGATTCGATGGCGCGACCAGTGAGTCGCCAGCGTCCGTCGGGACCAGTGCAGTCCAACTGGCTCACGACCTCGTTTTTGAACTTCGTGTAATGCGCTAGGGCGACCGCTTCATCGTCGGTGTAATCGAGCAGGAGCGCGAGCGCGAGTTGCGCCGGCCCACTCCCACCGTATCCCCACTCGAAGCCCGAGGGACTGTGGTTCGCCACCTTGAGACTTTGCTCCGGGGTGAGCCGTTCTTCTCCGGGCTGTTTCTCCACGATGGCACGTCCGCGCTGTCGGTAGCCGACGTAGGCGACGTCGGGGCTATTCCTCGTGAATGTCTGTTCGTGCGATTGTGAGTCGATGGTTCCACTCATGGGTCTATTCGAGGAATGCTCGTTCGAGCACCCCCGCACCCCTCAGGGGGCGAAAAAACTCGCTGCGGTCACTGCGTCACGGATCAGGAGCTGGCTGTCCTCTCAGAAGTGGACGTCCGCCGGGACGATCCAGAGGTCGTCACTCTCGTCGAGAATCCGATCCAGCTGGCCCCGATGCCGGATACCGCTGCCGTGTTCGTCGTACAGAAAGACCGATGGGCCGTCGTACGCGCCGACCTGGTGGAAGGCGTGCCGGGCGAGGTCTTCGTCACGCATGATCTCCTCGTCGCTGCATTCGTCGAGCGCCTCCTTCACGCGGTCGAGATTCCGCTGGAACTCCTCCGTCGTGGCGTCCCAGCCACGTTCGAGCAGTTCTTCGCCCTCGTCGGACTCTACAGTGGCTGCAACCGGGAGATCGCCCCAACGGGCTGATCCAGCGACTGTCGTCTCGTCGTCGTCGAAGCAGACGTAGTAGTCAAACACAGCGCCAGCGTGTGGCACGGCGCCGACGAGTCGATCGAACACCGTCTTTCCGGTGGCCAGTGCGTCGTCTCGCGTCGATGCCTCTACCAGGGTGTAAATGACCATATGCATTGGTTTTCACCTCGGACTGCCGACGCCCGCGACTGCGCTCTGCGTCACTGCTTGGTGCGCCGGCACCCATCGCCGGCGCAATACAAACGCTACCGGAACACGCAGTCGTTAGGACGTGTCTTGCTCCGACTGGGTGACCTTCTCGACGGTTATCGTCAGATCTCCGGTTTCGTAGTCGGCCTCGAAATCGACCGCAAACGCTTCCGATTCGTAGGCGGCGTGGTAGGCGCGATGCCGTTGGAGTGACCCCGTCGCCTTGAAGTGGAAGAACGCCGCTGCTGTGTACGGTTTACTGGCGGTTTCGATCTGTGCCCCGATCGACGCTTGCAGCGCGATTTGCGGGGTATCACTATCGATTCCGGCGGCAAAGGATCGAGCTTCGTCGACGCTTGCTTGTGAATGATCGGGCGTCTCGCCGGTCAGTACGTTCACGGGCGTCTCTGTCTCGTCGGTGAACAGGACATCCTCGTATATTTGAGTCCCGAGGATTGCATCGGGGCCTAGCTCACAGTCCTCGAACGGGTCGTCGGGTGGTTGTTCAGACATGGAATCACCAAGCCCCGTGTGGGGCTCAGTGCTTCAGCCCCCGATAAACGTCTCTTCTGCACCCGCCAAGGGTTCCTCACCAGTTACACGTCGATCGACTCGAGGGAACTGAGATCCGCGTGGAGGACTTCGTCGTCGCGGATGACGTACCGCTTTGCGAGGACTGGGAACCGACATTTCGTGAACCCGGCTGTCTGGATGTCGAGTTCTTCGTTAGGCTCGAGATAGCCGGCGAGTGTTCGGAGGAACTCATGCGTCACAAGACCACCTTCGTAGTCAGGAAGGCCGTCTTCTCGGGCCTCGTAGACCTCAAAGGCGTCGTATCCCCAGATGATGAGCTCTCCTTCTTCATCCACCTCCCAATTCAGGGTCCCGAAGCAATGTGCTTCGCAGAGCTGGCGGACTGCCTGTGCATCCGTCACGACTGCGCCGGTCGATGTCGTCGCAGCTTGCAGTGTCGCCATGTCTGGACTTCACGGGGTCGCCCCCGCACCCCTGTCGGGGGCGATAAACCGACGTGAGAGGTGGCTCCCTGGGCGTGGTCGGCGACTCCAGTTAGGAGTCTGCGTGAGCGTCCGCCCCAGCTCCGTCGCCCGGCCGCGTGAGAAGACTCACCTCCTCCAGGAGGTCTCTCGCGCTCTCGACTCGCTCTCGATCCGCGTCGTTCAATCGGTCGACGTCGAGTCGGTTGAGATTGCTGAGTATACGATGCATCCGGTACCCTTGTTTGAACTCTTGCTCCATCGGAAGCCCTCACCGCTCGCCGGCGCGGAAAGACTCCCCAGTGAGACTGGCATCGGGCTTGCAGGAGATCACAGTCTTAACCAACGAACTTCGACGGTACTCGCAGGCTGTTGGTTAATCGACGCCTAGCACTGGCGCTACTCGAGACTGGGGCCGTAGCGAGCTGAGCCACACACCCGGCACTCCCAGATCGGTTGCCCCGTCCACGCCTCATCCGGGACCGACTCGCGGGTCTTGAACCGATGGTCGGTCGCTCGTCCACAGTTTTGACAGTCGAGTTCCTGAGCCGTCGGTACCGACGACACCTGGCGATCAGCCGCAGCCTCGCCAGTAGATTCGGTCAGCGCCATCGCTGGAACCAGCCACACTGCGTCGTCAGCGTCGTCGAGGACCGTGTCGAGACGCGACGCGTCGCGGATGCCGTCCCCACGCTGGTCGTAGAGCCGCGTCGGGGCCTGCTCCTGACGCTCCGACGCTCCCTGCCCGTGCCACCCAGTCCGGTCACGGGCGGCACTGAGAAGCCGCTCTCCCTCCTCTGACGACACCTGTACCGCCTCGGGGAGTGAGGACCATTGCTCGGCCAGCTGGCGCGCCGGCGCCTCGTCAAGATCGTAGATGAGCGTGTAGTCGTCGACGACCGGCTCCGCCTCGTTGGCAGAGAGGAGGTTCGCCGCGGCGCCCCCTTTCGCGACGGCGCCGTAGAACGTGGTCGACTCGACGACCAGGTGGACGATTCCGAGGAACGTCGTCGAAACCGATTCGCCCGTGCTGGTGGCTTCACTACCGAGATGGTTGGTGAGACAGAACCGGCATTTCGTTTGCCCGTCTGGGATCGATGCGCCACAGGACCGGCACTCGCCGCTGGTGGCCGTCGGTGCATCGGGGTAGCCCCCCGTGCTCGTCGCGACGCGTTGCCGCCGAGGGTCGCCTTCACACCCGTCGGCCAACTTCTCGTCCGGAATGTGGGACGCCTCGCCGGTCGGCCGCAGTTCCTCAAAGTCAGAATATCGGTTGTGCATCGGTTGGCTCGTAGGTTCTGTCGGTATCGCATTTCAACGTCCGGATGCCCTCGCTCGCCACATACTCTCGATTATGCGAGATAGTACAAACATATATGAGAGTGCGGAGCTAACACTATTGTAAGAGGTGCCAAGCATGTCCGAATCCCCGCGAGATGGCGTCCAGACGTGGGCTGAGTCGATGAGCGCCCGCGACCGCATTCGAGCGGTCGCCGAGACGCTTCGCGAACCGCGATCCGTCAACTGGATCAGCGAGCAGGCCGACGCCGCCTGGAGTACGACCAACGAGGAGCTCCAGGATCTCGTCGATCAGGGCCAGCTGCGTCGCGTCGAGGCCGGCGAGACGACACGTTACCAGCCTGATTACACGCGCCTGCTCTTCGAAGAGATACGCACGCTCATCGAGGAGAACACGCGCGAGGAGCTTCGCAACGAATTGGCCGCGATCACTGAGGAGATCGAGGAGTGGCAGGCGGCCTACGACGTCGAGACGTGGGAGGAGCTCGAACAGTCACTCGCCGACGCTGATCTCGCAAGTGCCGAGCTCCGAGAACGCCGTGACGTCATCGCGTTCTGGCGCGAGAACGAGGAGGACCGCCGCCTCATCAAGCACGCACTGGAACTCTACTCCGACGTCGAAGCCGCTCGCAAACAGATGACCGACGTGGCCGACCGCGCCACGAGCTAATCTCCCTTTCACACAGTATGATCTTTCTCGCTGGTCGCGACCGCTATACACAGCGGACCCTCCTCCGCGACGTTCACGACCGATTGACGAACCAGCCTGGGTGTGAGGACGTGCGGTATCGTCCGTCTCGACGCCGACCGCGGTACGTCATCACGGACGTCGATCCGACGACGTACTGGGGTGACTCCTACGACGCGGAGGCCGCACGACTGGAGATTCGCTTCTGGTACCCTGCCGGCGTCGACCACGAATACTACCGCATCAACTGGGTCGAACCGGAGCGGAACCTCATGCTCGGATTTCACCAGGACGCCGATCACCCAGATCTTGGGCCCTGCCACATCCAGCTCAATCACGAAGACACGCCCGTCGATCGGCATGGTGTGGCGTTTCTCGATGCGCACCCACTCGCCGCCCTCGATGACCGACTACAGCAGTTCCCGGCGGCGCTGGATGCGATTCGTTGGGAGAATGGGACGCCCTCGCTTCCTACCTGGCCAGTCTAGACAGCGAGTTCATCGAGCGTTTCGTGATGCGTCCGGACAGTTGTTGGCGTGACGTTCCCTGTCTCCGCGACGTCACGTTGCGTCACCCACTGCCCCTGTTCCTGCCCCGCTTTGTAGAGACAGGCCGCTGCGAACCCGGCCGGATGGACGCCCGTCGTGAGGCCGCGCTCCTCGAGTTCGCTTCGCAGTCGCTCGACGGCGGCTGCCTGGTCGCCGTCGCCGACGACGATCACTTCCCACGGTTTGAGGTCGATTTTCCCACCTTCGACCCAGTAGTCGATATCGCCTTCGAGGATAACCTCGGTGCCGTCTTCGAACTCGGCGTCCATATCCCGGTAGCGGTTCGCCCAGATCATACAGGGGAGCTCGGCGGCGCCGTCGGTCAGCGTGAAGTAGAGCGCCGTACTGTTCTGGTGGAGATCCGTGACCTCGCCGATACAGCGGACACCGTTGAAGGCAGGCGTGTCCTGGACGACCGATGCAATTCGGTCGTTCAGCTGTGACACGCTGAGGACCTCTCTCGAATCGGGTTCGACCGCCTGCCGTTCAGTCTCCGGTGCGTCCGCCATCTTCGTCTACTAACTTCTGAACAGGAACCTCAAAAAGCTACGTTCGAGTGACGGGGTGGGCTGCGTTACGCAGGCCTACAGATCGCGGGGCTGGACCGTCTTCCGATCGTTGGCCTCGGCACGCTCCGCGGCGTCGTCGAGCAGTTCGGCGACCTCTTCGTTGAGAGCGTCGTAGAAATCCGCCGAGACGTTGTGGTCAGAGAGTGCGTCCTTCACGGCTGCTTTGACGATTAGGTCAGACATTCCATCGCGGAGTTCTCCTGTTCACTATATAAAGGTTCGAAGTTCTCACGCAGGATTCTTCCCCCTCGTCGTATCGAATATTCGCCTTTGAGCACCAGAGAGAACATATGCCACCCCTCAAAAATAGGGAACGAACGAATGCACGATCTAACTGGGTTCCAGCGGGACATCTTGTACGTGATCGCCGGGCTCGAGGAACCACACGGGCTCGCAGTCAAGGCCGAACTCGACGATTACTACGAACAAGAGATCAACCACGGTCGACTCTATCCGAATCTCGACGACATCGTCGACAAAGGACTCCTCAAGAAAGGTGAACTCGACAAGCGGACGAACGTGTACACAGTCACACAGCGTGGACAACGCGAAATCGAGGCGCGGCGTGAGTGGGAAAACCAGCATCTGGACACTGTGGATTCAGGGACTGCATAGCGGCCTATCCAAATGAATGCAGGAATCGAACAATCACGTTCACGTTCCGATGAAGCACATCCGCAAACTCGTTACGATCCATCCGCCAGTAGGTTATCGACGAGGCGGGTGAACCGGTCGATCATCCGATCGGACAGCGAGGGGGTGATCTCTTCAAGGAGACGAGCGGTCTCAGCCGGCTTGGCTGCGACCAACGTCACGTGATTATTGGCATCTCGGTGTTTCTCGATGAGATTCTGTACCGTCAAATGATTCAAGTGCCACTCGAGGGTCCCCCGAGCAATCCCGAGGGACTCTGTAACAGCGTCCGGTCTGGATGGCCCCTGTTCGAGAACGCAGAATAAAATGTCGCGTGCTGTTTCCCGTCGAAGGACAGCGATCGCTCCCCGCTCCCACGCATCATATTTTGGTGTGTAATAGTGCGTCCGGCCATAGATGGGTAGTTCGACTATTCTTCCCTGCGTCTGGAGTTTCTTGAGATGGTACTGTACCTGTCCTGGTGCGAGGTCGAGTCTCCGCGTGAGTGCGTTAAAGTGTTCTCCAGGGTGGGTGGCGATATACTCGTGAATCCGGTCACGTTGGTGTGTCATGTATTGAAATTGGTCTCGTTCGCAATGGTTCGGGAGTGATAGACCGCAGCAATGACGAGTGCGACAAGAATGACATCAAGTCCGTGTTCGAGGAGGTGATGCTCGGCTCGTGAGAACAGGCCTACAATGGTGATCCCAGCAACCGCAGAGCGTCCAAGAAGAGCAGCCAGCGCAGCGACGATTAACAGATATGGACGGGATTGGCGCTGAACGAACGCGCCGATCGCAAGGCCCAGAAGCACCGCTGTACCTGCAGCAGCGACGGTGATCACCGCGAGCAATGGAAGGGACTGCGAGCCGGTGAACTCGCTATGGAGTGGTACAAATCCCGCCATGTGGGCCAAATTTGAAACACAGCTACCTGAGAACGTCGATTCGAGTTGACGTGGGTGTTTGAATTGGAGAGAATGGCTGGTGGTTCCAAACCTCTTCGGAGGGAGCAGCACCCAGCTGCAAACTACGATTGTCTCACTTTTTTCGTCCTTCACTATCACGACGTACACACATGTCCTCGTTCTCAGATCGCGCGCTCCTGGCGACTGTCGTTGCGGATGTCACGCTGATTCTCGGGTACATCATCAGTGCGGTTCATCCCGACCGTCGAGTGTGGCCCATCGGCGACAGCTCCTGGCGGTGGTGGTTCAATTGGTCGGCGCTCTCCGTCGTGTTCGCTGGATTTCCAGTGCTGGCCGCGTTCGATCGGGGCTCATTAATATTCACCGAACGCTGGAGCAAACTCGCAGGCAGCGGTATCGCCGCACTTGGCATGGGGTTTGCCCTATCGGCCCTCTTCGAACTTGGGTGGATGGAAAGCAGTGGAAGAGAAGGAGAGCTTCGAACGGACGGAATCTATCAGTACACACGAAACCCCCAGAGTGTGGGATTCATCACATTCATCGTGGGTGTGCTCCTCGCCACGAACTCTCAGAAATTGGTGGTGCATGGCGTCCTAACGATTGTTGTGTACGCGCTGTTCCCGTTTGCCGAAGAGCCGTGGCTACGAGAACAATACGGACAAGAATACGAAGAGTACCGTGAGCGGACGCCTCGGTTTATCGGTTGGGGACTACTAAAGAAGCTTGTCGGCAAATAGCTCGCTACCAACCTCAAGGAGGGATTCGAGAACTCTACCAGAATCGCTTTTCGGCTGACTTCCTAACTGCCGGGTAATGACTGATGAGAGGGGTATCCCTCGCAGAGAATTTCTCAAGTCGGCCGTCGCGATCGGAGGAACAGCGGCGTTTAGTGCCTGTCTGGGCCGTGAAGGAGTTGATGTCCCGATAGGGCCGGATAATTTCTCGTCGTATCCACAACGGCAGCACGCTTGGAACGAAGCCCTCCCACGGGACGACCACGGGAACGTCGTCGCTCCGAACCATCGTGTGCTCCTTTATCTGAATTACCGACGAGAGGGTCAACCGAACGGAGACGACCGCGACCAAGTTGAGACAGCTCTCCGTGGCATCGAACACGCCTACGAGCGAAGCGGGGACGGGTTACTGCTCACGGTGAGTTATTCCCCAGCATACTTCGACCGATTCGACGAATCCCTTCCCGAAGGCGTTGACCTCACCGATCCGGAAGCACTCGCTCCGTTCGAGGATCCCGATCTGGATACACCCGATGCAGTCGTCCATCTCGCGAGTAATACGGCACAGGTGGTGCTCGGCGCTGAAGAAGCCCTTAAGGGGAACAAATCGACGCTCAACGGTGTCGAACAGCCCGACGCGACACTCACCGATGTCTTTGCCGTCGCCGACCGGCGAACGGGATTTGTCGGGGATGGGCTCCCGGCGGAGAACGCAGACGATGCGAAGGGTGTTCCGGCCGACAAGGTCTCCGAGAACGCTCCACTGTTTATGGGTTTCAAATCCGGATTCAAAAAGAACCAGGCCAGTGAAGATCGCGTGACGATCCAGTCGGGCCCGTTCACCGGTGCAACGACTCAACACATCTCCAAGCTCCAGCTCAACCTCAACCAGTGGTACAATCAGGACGATCGCTGGCAGCGTGAGGCGAAAATGTTCTGTCCGTACCACGCCGAGAACGACGTAATCGAGGGGGCTGGAGACAATCTCGGAACCAGCAGCAAAATCGACGACTGTCGGCCAACGGATGAAACAGCCCGCGAGATGGGCGTCGTCGGCCACTCTCAGAAATCCGCCCGCGCTCGCGATGACGATGACTCACCGCTCATCCTGCGACGTGACTTCGATTCTACCGACGATGGAGCCGCTAGCCTCCACTTTCTCGCTCTCCAGCGACGAATCACCGATTTCGTCGACACAAGAGAAGCGATGAACGGAACTGATATCACCGAGCAGTCGGCAGTCGGTCAGCGGAACAACAACGGCATCCTGCAGTACATCCGTACGGAGCGCCGCGGTAATTTCCTCGTTCCTCCGAGGTCGTTGCGGTCGCTACCGCCTGCACAGCCGGCTGGAGACGCACAAGAGGTGACACATGAATCGTCGTGACGTGCTTCGAATGGTGGGAGGCAGTTCACTCGTGGGGCTCGCGGGGTGTACCGGCCTGTTCGAGACGCAATCAGCACGGGCACCACCGCTCCCCGAGAACCGACCAGACGCAGTCTACTATCCGACCCACTACGAGGGCATGAAAATACCCGGAATGAAGGAACAGGGCGGGTACAGGTGTGCGCTCACGTACTCGTATGCGCACCGGTTCTGGCTAATGAAGCCAAATGGTATCACTATGGTCGAGATTCAATCCGAGGATTCGATCCATCTCATGCCGGTCGTTTGGGATACACAGACGGGAATCATCCCACCCGACATCAATCCGCAACTCACGATCATGCAGGACAGCGAGTCAATCGACCAGTTCGCGCCGTGGCCGATGCTCTCCCAGCCGATGGGCTTTCACTTCGGCGATAACGCACAACTCCAGGGCGACGGCACATACACTGTGGAGATCAGCATCGGCGGGCCGTCGACGCGGCGGACGGGATCACTGGCCGAGAACCAGGGGAACACATCCTTCACGTTCGAGTTCGAGTTCAGCGAATCGACGCTCAATGAGATCTCGTATACGGACATCCCCGACGACAAGGAAGGCACGAAGGGTGCTGTCGACCTAATGGACATGGAGATGTTGCCAAACTCGCAGGTACCGACACCGGACGCGCTCCCCGGCAACGTCCGTGGATCGGGGACGAGCGGGGACGCAAAGTTTGTGGTAACACTCCTCAATGATGCGTCGCGTTTCGGTGGGAACGAGGAGCAGAAGTACCTCGCTGTTTCTCCACGCACGCCCTACAATCGAACGATGCTTCCGATGATGTCGCTTTCGGCGACACTGCGACGTGCCGGTACGTCGGTGTTCGACGAGATTCTACAGCCCACCATCGATCCAGATCTCCGTTATCACTACGGAACCACGGTCGCAGACGTACAGATGGGAGATGAGCTGACAATCACAGTCGATGCGCCCCCACAAACGTCTCGCCATGAGGGATACGAGACAGCCTTCGTTGATATGCCAGACGTGCAGGTGACGTTGTAGTTTCAAAGGTGTCTTTAGAATTCCAATCGAAGCCGAAACCATGGAAGAGAAGCACCTCCTACTGGCGGCGTTACTCGGCGTTGTCTCACTACTGGTACTCACCGGGTTCGTCGTTCGCCTGGCGTAGGTGTTCCCAGAGTGGCCGAGGCTTGCAGTTACAGACACCCCCGGTTGGCGGCATCGGGATTGAGTTGATATGGACCAACCAAACATAGCATTTCAGGTGAGACAATGAATCGGCGAACGTTTCTCAGACAAGGGACCGCTCTCACAGGTGGACTGTTACTGCCTGGTTGCCTAGGGCGGCTCGGATTCGAGACGCAGTCTGCATGGCGTGATCCACCGCTTGTGGAGGATCGACCTGATGCCGTCTACTATCCTGCTATCATCGAAGGGATGGGAATGTACGGAACGACGACGGCCGGCGATCTCGGATTTGCGCTGATGCACTCTTTCCCGCACCGGTTCTGGAACCTCACCGGTTCACGCAAGACGAAAGTCGTCGTCCGGTCGAATGATTCGGTGCATCTGATGGCGAGTGTCTGGGACACCGAGACGGAGACGATTCTCCCGGTCGACGTCTCTGTCGACATCAGTAACAGCGACGGCCAGATCTCCTCTACCAACCTCTGGCCGATGATTTCGCCGAATATGGGATTCCACTACGGCGACAATATTGCGCTTCCGGGAGAAGGCCAGTACGATGTGACGCTCCAGGTCGGCCCACTACAGACTGCTCGTACTGACCCGCTCAAGGGCCGATTTAGCCAGGGGCAGTCAGCTTCGATGCAGTTCACGTTCGATACGAGTGAGACGTACAACTTGGAGATCCGTCGATTGGGCGAGAAAGCGGGCACCCGCGGGACCGTCGATCTCGTGAACATGGAAATGATCCCTGAACCGATCGTACCGACAACATCTGAGCTTCCAGGTCGATTACTCCACGAGGGACAGTCTGGTGACGCGACGATGCTCGTCGCTCTCGTCGATGGAGACCATCGATTTCGTGATGCAGTGGGCCCCTACCTGTTCGTTTCCCCGCGAACCCCCTACAACCGCGTGATGCTCCCGCGGATGGCGCTGTCAGCAACGATCAACCGAAGCGGGGACACAATCGCCCAAGGGTCACTTCAAGCGACCCTCGATCCCGCTCTCGGGAGCATCTATGGGATGACGCTTGACGAGCTCAGATCGGGCGACACGGTCAGAATCGCCGTTGATACGCCTCCACAACTGGCGCGTCACGATGGCTACGAAACCGCGTTCATCGATATGGACCCAATAGAGTTCACTGTCGAGTGACTCCACACACAGTCAGATCGCGTATTTTGTGGGTCACTGATTATTTCCTCAAAACTATTACACAGTTAGGGCAGATACGGGGGCGTCCCACCGGGAAGAGAGAGAATCCAGAGGCTAATAACAGTATAGCCGATCATCACGGCGATGAACGGGTATTGGCTTCGGATAGCGACGAGTCGGCTCGAGAAGAGTTCGTAGGCGGTCGCGTGCGCTGCCCAGATCGCGAGGAGATGTCCGATGAGTACGAACGCGATACTCAACCCATTGAACCATCCGGGTGGAGACAGCGTCAGTGGATTAGCCGGTGGAGAGAGTGGGGATACAATCGCCATTCCCAGAGCTGGACTGAGAGACACGGCTAACCCGGTGTAGTGAGCGAGGTGGTATCCCGCTGCGATGGCCAATAGCGAGGGTGCAAATCGAAAGGCGATTCGCTGTGCGGTGATGTATGTTCCAGTCCGCTGGCGAGAACGAATGCCCGCATACCAATACGCAGCGAAGAAAACAACGTAGCCACCGGCGAACAGCAGTGTGTAGACGAGAACCGCGCGGATCTGCACTGCTCCGACTCCAATATTGGTGAGGTTGACGAGTGTCTCGATAGTTGCTGCGCCCGTCTGTGTCGTGATAAACCCGCTGTACGTGAGCTCCCAGATGAGCGCGATGACGAACGCGATATCGGACGTATCAGTGATCAATTCCGAGTCCGACAGGTTGCTACCAGGTAGTTTTACGGTGAGCGTCTCATCACGCCGTTGCACAGGTGCGACAGCCCCGAAGAATCGGAACAGGACAGACAACGGATCCCCGTTCTCGAACCAGGCATCGGGACCGAAGAGTACAGCGCCAGCGATAGTGATTGCACTGTATCCGAGGATTGCAATCGAAAGAACTGTTGGAATCGTGCTGACGGGGAAGATTACCTCAGTCCACACGAGGAGCAACAGGCCACCGACAGCCGGCCAACGGCCTAACGCATCCGGATAGGACCGATATCCACTCGGGAAGAGCGAGACGATTCCTCGCCAGGGGTTCAGCGCCGGCCAGATGTTTCCTCCGAGATACGTGAACATCGGTAAACCCGCTCGAACGACGACAAACGTAACGAGGATGGTGAAGCTTGCCGTCGGGAGCTGCGGTCCGGTCAGCCCGAGGTACACTGCCAGTCCAAGGACGACAATCCCGAGACTATGGCCAATCCATCGCAGCGGTGTCCACCAGTCGTCTACCGCCGGACCGGGGAGGGACCAGTTGTGGAGATAACGGATAAACGCCCGGTCGGTGACGAAGCTCGCAAGCAGGGCGGAGGCGCCGATCGTGGCGCCGCCAGTGGCAAGATACAGCCACCGAGGGACGGCTAGGGTATCCCGAGGCTGCTTCGAGAGCGTCATTCCGTTCCCGGCAGCGACTGTTTCAGTAAACAGTGTCAGTATCGAGACCCAGGTTACAAACTGAATCAAGAGTCTGAGCTTCGTGTTCGATACGACCCAATTACGAAGCCTCGACCTGGAATATGACTCTGTGTGTTCCTCTTCGCTTGTCTCGGTGTTCGTATCTGAGTTAGGCAACGATGGCATATAGCATCAAGAAACCGAAGTACAGGAGCACGAGGGCTCCAAGGGCTTTCAGACGTAATGTACGCAACTCGTCTTCTTCGTCCTCTCGAGCAGAGAGGAATGCGTCCTCCTCGTCGTCATCCAGCTGTTGGGGATGTTCTAAGCCTTTGTGGAGAACGAGCCGGTCGGTCGTTGGAAACGGATGCCCACAGTAATCACACTTACCTGCGGGTGCGTCACTCCGTGGAATCGTAGTGCCTTCGTATGACATAAACTCGAAGTCTGTTACTCGGCCGTAAGCCAGTCAGCGTTGAAACCGTTCTGGTTCAATATTTGAAGAGCGCCCCCTCGGCTCAGGAGAGTGCTCTCCATACCGCGAGAGTATTAACTGACTGCTGTGAGACTGGCATATTCTATTAAAAATTGGAGGATTAATAGCAGCCGATTTATTATAACCCGGTCCTCAAGTCGAGATAATGAGCGATTCATCAGACTCGGACTCAACCTTCACGGGGGCGAGTCCATGGCCACTCTTTGTCGCTATTGGATTTGCTCTCTCGGAGGTCGGTGTCGTTCTCGGCCTCCGTCCCGTATCTGTGGCGGGACTCTTGTTGTTTGTAGGGTCTGTTGCTGGCATTCTCACAGAGGCGGGGTATATGGCTGGACCAGCGAAAGCAACAGGTGTTCAAGGATTCGTCCTCGTCGGCATCGGTATCTTGCTGATCACACAGAACCAGACCGGGACGACGATCCGTGGTCAATCGATTGCAATCGCTGGCATCATCTGTCTTGTTGGCGCACTTCTCTGGGCAGGTTTCGTTCGAAAAAAGACCCGCACCACGGTGTCGGCGGCCGAGACATCGGAAACACCATCTGATTGAGCCTCAGTAACAAACTAGCGATGGAATTCGATACAACGAAAACGGTAATCGCGTTCGTGGTCCTGCTCGCCATCATAATTGGTGGGACGATGATGAGTCCGATGAGCACTAGTACAGTCATGATGGTGAGCGTCGGCCTCATCGTGTTTGGAGTCTTTACGCTCCTCCTTGGGATCAAACACGGTGAGTATCGAACAAACCGTTCCTAGGTCTGCGTTTGAGCTGAGGCAACGCCCGAGTTAATAACATAGGCCGCATTTTTTATTAGGTGTTAGCATAAAATGGGTGTTTTATAGCAGTCGATTTAATAAATGTGTAGTGGCTAGGGGAGAGTGATGACCTCACCCGACGACGATTCCCACAACAGGAGTGGTGAACCACCGGATCGCACCCACGAACACGAAGAGGGGTCCCACGAGCATAGTCACACGCATGACCACGACCACAGCGATCACGAACACGCCCAACACGCAGAACAGGGCGTCGACGACGATTCTCCACCCATAGACCACGGGGACGTTGCACAGTTCTCGGTCCCGGAGATGGATTGTCCATCCTGTGCAGGCAAGGTCGAGAACAGCGTCGAAAAACTAGACGGAATCCGTAGCATCGACCCGCAAGTGACGACCGGGACGTTGACCGTCTCGTACGACGGCGAGCAAACGAGTGATACCGCGATTGCTGATCGAGTTGAAAAGGCCGGGTACACCGTGGAAGACACTGGTGAGGTAACCTCGAAATTCACGGTTCCAGAAATGGATTGCCCTTCGTGCGCGGGCAAAATTGAAAATGCTCTGGACAGGGTCGGAGGAGTCACGACATACGAGACCCAGCCGACGACCGGAACCGTCGTCGTCACGTACGATTCCTCGAGGACTGGAGAAGCCGATATTATCGACGCTATCGAACGTGCCGGATACGAGGTGACAGACACGTCGAGCGACGAATCAGTACGTCAGGAAGCGGCTGAGGAACGCGATAGTATCTGGACGAGTCCGCGAGCACTCAAGACGTGGATTAGCGGTGGATTCGTCGCCCTCGGCTTGCTCTTCGAGTTCTTCCTGACCGCGCAGAATATACAGCTTGCAAGCCTTCTCGGTACGGAACTGCTCGTCGCCGACGTACTGTTCCTCGTTGCCGTCGCTTCCGGTGGTCAGGAGATCCTCCGCAACGGCTACTACTCCGCTCGGAATCTGAACCTCGATATCGACTTCCTGATGTCGGTGGCTATCCTCGGAGCACTCGTTGCGAGCCTCGCCTTCGGTGAGGCGCTCTACTTCGAGGCCGCCACCCTCGCGTTCCTATTCAGTATCGCCGAACTGCTCGAGCGGTACTCGATGGATCGCGCCCGGAACTCGCTCCGAGAACTGATGGACCTCTCACCGGATGAGGCAACCGTCAAACGGGACGGGGGCACGGAGACGATTCCCGTCGACGAGGTCGCTGTCGGCGACATCGTCGTGGTAAAGCCGGGAGAGAAAATCCCGATGGACGGAACCGTCGTCGACGGCGAAAGCGCCGTCAATCAGGCGCCCATCACGGGCGAGAGCGTGCCCGTCGACAAGATGACCGGAGATGAAGTGTACGCCGGTACGATCAACGAGGAGGGATATCTCGAAGTCGAGGTTACCTCCGAAGCCGGCGACAACACGCTCTCGCGGATCGTAGAGATGGTCGAGGACGCACAGTCGAACAAAACCGAACGTGAGCAGTTCGTCGAACGCTTCTCCGCGTACTACACGCCGGTCGTCGTCGCCTTTGCCATCCTAACGACGGTGGTAAGCCCGTACGTCCTCGGCACGACCTGGCCTACGGCCATCGTCTACGGGCTGACGTTACTGGTCTTGGCCTGCCCGTGTGCGTTCGTCATCTCGACGCCCGTCTCCGTGGTGTCGGGAATCACGAGTGCCGCAAAGAACGGCGTCCTGATCAAGGGCGGCAATCACCTCGAATCGATGGGAGCTGTCGACGTCGTCGCATTCGACAAAACGGGGACGCTCACGAAAGGTGAGCTCACCGTCACTGACGTCGTTCCATTGAACGAGAACTCAGAGGAAGACGTCCTCCGGTGTGCACGCGGGCTCGAACAGCGGAGCGAACATCCCATCGGCGAGGCGATCGTCGCTGAAGCCGGCAGCAGGGAGGTCGCTGAGCGCGAGATCGACGAGTTCGAGAGCATCACTGGGAAGGGCGTGCGCGCCGACCTCGACGGAACCCCTCACTTCGCTGGCAAGCCAGGGCTGTTCGAGGAGCTGGGGTTCGACCTCTCGCACGTTCACGCAACGACCGACGGGGGTGTGGTTACACAGACAGCCCGGCAGATGTGCGACCGGAACAACTGTCTCGATCTTCTGGAAGAGACCGTCCCCAACCTCCAGGCAGAAGGGAAGACCGTCGTCCTCGTTGGAACCGAGGACGAGCTCGAAGGCGTCATCGCCGTCGCCGACGAGATCCGTCCGGAAGCGAAGCGAACGGTCACGCGACTCAAGCATCTCGGCGTCTCCCGAACGGTGATGCTGACGGGCGACAACGAGCGGACTGCCCGCGCAATCGCCGAACAGGTCGGCGTCGACGAGTACCAGGCTGAGTTGCTCCCCGAAGAGAAGGTGACCGCGATCGAGGAGCTCGTTGACGAATACAACGGCGTTGCGATGGTCGGTGACGGCATCAACGACGCACCGGCGCTCGCCACCGCCACAGTCGGCGTGGCGATGGGGGCTGCCGGTACTGACACCGCACTGGAGACCGCCGACATCGCCTTAATGGGCGATGACCTCGCAAAGCTCCCGTACCTCTACGAACTCGCACACGATTCAAACAGCGTCATCCGGCAGAACATCTGGTCGAGTCTCGCCGTCAAAGCCGGTCTGGCAGTCGCAGTCCCGTTCGGATACGTCCCTATCTGGCTCGCCGTCCTCGCTGGCGACGCCGGGATGACACTCGGCGTCACTGGCAACGCGATGCGACTCTCTCGAATCACGCCGGAGACAGGCACCGAAACCAACGCTCTGGAGGAATAGTATGGGGACAGAGGAGGAGAAAAGCGTCAATACCCGTACCGAGGCTGACCAGCGAGGATATCCGTTCGGACTCTCGTCGCGACAGTTGTTTGTCCTCGTTGTTCTCCTCGGACTCATCGGTCCGGGCTTACTGGTATATGCTCTCGAAGCAGCGAATCTCCCTACCGTAGCTGATTTCGTCTGGATCGTCGGCTACGGCACGACGATATTCGTTGTTTGGTTCATCTGGATTCGTCCGTTGGATCTCGTTGGGTCCTCTGGTCAGGACACGTCCCTCACCGAAGAGTCAGATCAGCCCGAAACGGGAACTGACGAGCACGATGACGAGTCTGAAGCCTCGACTACGGTCGAGTCGCCGGCACAGGATTCGACATCAACAAACGGAGATACATCCCAGGTATCCACCCACGAAAACCTAGAGACCTCGGATTCGAAATAGCTCTAACTCTAACGTGGACCTATGACTCTGCACGAGCATACGCACGAGGATACGGCAGAACACGAAGGGGCATCTGAAACAGGTGGCAGTACGCGTCGACTTGCACTCGTAGCGGTCGTCAATTTCCTTGGATTCCTTGTCGAACTGGCTGGTGGACTCCTCTTCGGTTCAGTCGCCCTCATCAGTGATGCGCTCCACATGCTGTTCGACATGCTCGCGTACGCGATGGCGTTCGGGGCGAGCTACACTGCAGAACGGTTCGAAGGCGGCGATGAGTGGTCGTACGGACTCCACCGACTGGAGCCCATTGCTGCGTTTCTGAACGGGATACTGCTCGTCCCGATGGTGGGATATATTCTGTGGGAATCCTACCAACGATTCTTGGATCCGGTCGCAATCGACCCTACGATGACGTTGATCATCGCCGTCGGCGGCTTGCTCGTCAATTTGGGGTCCGTCTATATCGTCCAGGGTGGGGAGATGAGCCTCAACGAGCGCGGGGCATTCTACCATCTCCTCGGTGATGCCGGTGGCTCAGTCGCGGTGATCATCTCGACACTAGCCGTCGTCATGTTCGATTTACCCATCGCCGACCCGGCAGCTGCCGTCCTCATCGGTGTCTTAATACTCGTTTCGGCAGGGAAAGTGCTCCGCGGGAGCACGTCGATTCTCTTGGAGCGAAGTCCCATCTCACCGGGTGAGCTTCGAGACGAACTGATGACTATCGATGGCATCGAGGATGTCGACGATCTGCACGTCTGGCAAGTTTGTAGTCAACTGACGGTAGCGACGGTGCGACTTCAATATGAACCAACATCACTAGACCAACAACAGACGATTCGCTCTCGGGTCCATCAGCTTCTTTCGGACCGTGGAATCGATCACGCGACCGTCGAACTCGTGAGTGATATGGAGACCGATGCGGGGACCGCCGACCACACGAGTCACGACCACTAAGCATGGCATCCACCACAAGCACCCAGATGTTCGAGATTCTCGATGAAACTGAGGGAGATCTCATCGCGATCCGAGTCGGCCGGGGGTCCCGCAAGGGCTACGACGAACTGTACTCACTGCTCGTCCAGAAGACAGACGAATATGGCGCTGTCCGTGTTCTGGAAGTGGTCCCAAACTGGACGTTTTCGACGTTTCTGTCCCACGTGTACGGTATCATCCCTGACCTACGCTACGGGTCGCAGTTCACTATCAATCGGTACGCCGCAGACGGTGATTCGGTCTGGGCGAAACTCCTCTTCGATTGGTGGAACATGATTCGTCCCGTCTGGCCAGTCGCACCCGATCGAATGCGTTATTTCGAGATGACAGAGCAATCTACTGCACTTCGGTGGCTTCGGGCGGCAAATACGGACTGACGAAACTCGAGTCATCTCTGAATATGCAGAGAATACATGATGACCGCGAGTCCGAAAGCGACGAACACGCTGTTAATGAGCACACCGCGTGCTAGCGAGACGGAAAAGAACTGGTTAGCCACGCCAGTCAGTAGAGCCCCGAGCGTGATGACACCGAATCCGATACCCAGAACACGAAGCGAGTCCTCACCTGTTCGCCGATAGGCTTTGAACGCAATGTAAGTAATCCCACCCCCGAGAAGCAGGATTACGAACTTAACCACCACAATCGCGGTTATTACTCCGTTCATACCTCGTCCCCCATCATCGACCAGATGTCTGCAAGCCGTTCGTCGGTGGACTGCGGTGGACGTTCGACACTCACCGAAAACTCGCCTGTGTCGTCCATAGAGATCGTCACGTCATCGAACGACCGTTCGTAGTGAGTGACTCGTCCGCCACCCGGGTTGATCGTATCCCGCTCTCGTACGAGAGAAGCGGAACTGAGCAGTTCTAATTTGCGATACAACGTCGACTTGGGGATGTCACAGGCATCGATGAGTTCGTTCGCAGTCATGGGTTCAACGGTTTCGCGGAGAATGGCCCGGCACTCGGGATCATCCAGCGCATCGAGGACATCCTGTAACACCGGTGTGTCCTCGGACGACACTGAATTGTCTCCCATTATTCGATTATTCGTGTTCGTCGGGATATGGTGTCCGATTGACCTTCGGGAACTCTCCCGACGGTACGAATCCAAGACAGATTGCAACCCTCCGTTCATGACGGACGAGCTGTCGAAAGTGACGTGAGACGAGGATCGACATAGTGACACTGGTAGCAGGGCGTTATAGGCGGTGCTGAGTTTCGAGTCGTTGTTCTCCCTCGCCGGTGATTTCGTAGAGGCCTCGGCCGAGCGGACGGATGCACTCGTCATTATGGAGGTGGGCACATGTCTGGTCAACAGTAATCGGATGCCCGTCGACGGCATTAGCGATCTCCATCACGTGACAAGGTGACCGATCAACAAGCGTTTCCAATACGTCGATCTCGGTTTGGCGTGAAAACTCGCTCATTTTAGAATTCGGACCCTGGGTGAATCAGTAGCTGTACGCCGTCCGAACAAGCCGCCCGGTCAGTCATGCTCTGCGTACACCTCGAGGAGCTCCTGATATCGATTTCGGATCGTTACTTGACTGACGTGGGCGACCTCACTCACCGTCTCCTGTGTGAGTTGCTCGTTCGTGAGATGGGTCGCGGCATACAGCGCAGCGGCCGCCAGTCCTGCCGGGCTCTTCCCACTGTGGACGGCATTATCTGTGGCCACCTCAAGCAGTTCCCGAGAGCGCCGTTCTGCTTCGTCGCTCACGTCAAGCGATGACGCGAATTGTGGAAGATATCGAGTGGGATTTTCTGGCTCGATTTCCAACCCGAGTTCACGGGAAATATACCGGTATGCTCGCTGGATTCGGATTTTTTCGACACGGCTCACGTCGGCGAATTCAGTCAGGGGCCGTGGCATTCCATGCTGTCGGGCAGCCGCATACAACGAAGCCGTCGACATGCCCTCAATCGATCGGCCGGGGAGCAGGTTCTCCTCGACAGCACGCCTGTATAGAACACCGGCGGTTTCCCGAACCGATTCCGGAAGCCCGAGAGCAGACGCCATGCGGCTGATCTCGCCGAGCGCTTGCTTGAGATTCCGCTCGTGGGCATCTTTCGTTCGGAACCGCTCGTCCCAGGTCCGAAGACGCTGTAGCTGAGCGCGTTTGCGACTGGAGACTGCCTGTCCATAGGCGTCCTTGTCCTGCCAGCCAATAGTCGTACTCAGCCCCTTGTCGTGCATCAGCTGCGTCGTGGGGGCACCAACGCGGCTCTTTTCATCGCGTTCGTCCGACGTGAACGCGCGCCATTCTGGGCCGTGATCGATCCGGCTCTCCTCGAAAACCAATCCACAGCTTTCACAGGTCGCTTCACCCCGGCCGCCATCCTGTGTGATTTGGCCTTGACACTCGGGACACGTATCATCATCGACAGACTCCGGGACCCGCTCACGGCCATCTGACGACCGTTCGTGAGTTTGTTCTTGATGTATCATAAACTTCGCAACTATAGGCGTTCTCCCAGCAAATCGTGGGTCTTCTTAACAATGTCGTGGGATGGCTTCGCAATGAATAGATGGCGGAATCCCACTCGATGGGAATCCGACCTATACCTTTGTCACCATGACTTCAACATGCCACATCGTAATTCGGGACCTCCCACTAACCGAGATATGGCCCAAAATCCAACGAACTCGAACTACCTTCGAAAGACGATTTCAGAGGTTCCAGTTGAGTACGAGCACATCGCCGGCCTGACGCTGGTTCTGACGTACATCGTGATGCTTCTCGGCGCCTACACGAGTGCAATCGGTGCCGGACTCTCCTGCCCCGACTGGCCGACCTGCTACGGTACCTGGGTACCCTTCCTCCAACCCAACATCATGGCAAATTCACCGTACTCTGTCCTGCAGATATTCGCCGAATGGGCCCACCGGGGACTTGCGATGACTGCTGGCCTCTTCATCGCGGGGACAGCAGTTGGTGCGTGGATCGTCTACCCAGACGATACGTTAGTCAAGTGGTCCGCAACAACGGCGCTCATCTTGCTTCCAATTCAGGTCGTACTCGGAGGCCTGACTGTCACAGAGAACCTCGAACCAATAATCGTCACAACGCACCTCGGAGTCGCCATTCTCATTCTCCTCAGCCTGCTCACAACCGTCCTCACGACCTACCTTCGTAACACACGAGTCGATAAACCTAAAGTATGAGTGAAGAAGCATGACCGATAGCGAACGCATCTCAACCCTGCTCACGTCATCTGGCGGAGAACATAGACTGCTAACGAGACGCCGGTTCCTCGCGACGAGTGGAGTACTGGCACTCAGTGGATGTCTCGGTGGCGAAACCAATGAGCCACCAAATACTGATCTCGATGGCGCGGTAGCTAACGCGCCGGTCCCAGACGACCCTGCATCATCCACGTACGCAAGAGCGGGATCGGCCGCTCAACCGACTGTGACCTACTACGGAAACTGGAAATGTCCGTACTGTGCTGACTTCAGCACGGGTTTTCTCGGCGATATCGTCACAGACTACGTCGAGCCTGGAGACATCAGCCTCCGATTCCGTTCGTTGGCCTACATCGATGGCGAGCCATTCCTCGGCCCTGATGCCCCTCGTGCTGCTCAAGCTGGTCTCGGTGTCTGGAACGTAGCTACTGAAACCTACTGGCGATACCACGAATACGTCTTCGCCAATCAACCACCAGAGAGTGAGACGTGGGCGACCACTAACAAACTCGTGTCATTCGCTGAGGAGGCCGGAGTAACGGAAACGGAACAGCTCCGAACAAAGATTCAGGAACAGGCCTACGAATCACCGATTCGGGGGACGAGTCAGGCAGCAGCCGGCGCCGGCGTTTCGGGAACCCCCGCCCTCGTAATCGATGGTGAAACAGTCAACCCGCTGAGTGACGAACAACGAACCCGTACCCTCATCGAACGACTCGCAGATGGGTCGTGATCGGATCCGGCTTGTATTGGGTAGTGCAACCCTCATCGCCGGGATCGCAACAGCTGGGAGTCTCTGGTTCAGCCTCGGTCTGGGACTGGTACCGTGTGACCTCTGTTGGTACCAGCGAATCCTGATGTACCCGCTAGTCGTCGTCCTCGGTGTCGCAACGATCGAAGCCCGTCCTGCAGTCTGGCGAACCGTAATTCCACTGTCAGTCATCGGTGGAGTGACCGCAGCGAATCACTCGGTACTGCAGGCGACGACAACTACCTGTTCTTTCGAGGGATCGTGTGCCGCTGTCCAATGGCAGGCACCGATGCTCGGACTGACGATTCCGAACCTCTCACTTCTCGCATTCCTGCTCGTCACAGCCGCAGGGCTCAGCTGCTCAAGAATGACTGTGAGCCGGAACGAGACGAGACACCACAATCAATGATAGAACCCAACGATAACTCACTACCAGGATTGAGTATCGAAGTTCCGCGTATAGCTTGTACAGATCGCTCCGTTATCAGTTCCTACAAATGATGAAACCAACTTCACGAATCCGCTCTGTTGTGACTGCGATTGGACTCACGTACGGCTCCACGATCATCGGCTCGGTCGTCGTCGCCGTCGGTGCCACGCTGCTGGCCGGATTCGGAATCGATGTCACAACTCGTCCATCGTTGCGTCTTGTGTTGAGTACAGTCCTGTTGCAAGGGGTAACGTTCGGAGGGCTCGCTATCCTCTATCTCAGATTCCGCGATCTCGGCTTCGACTTCGTCCCGCTTACGATTCCGGACAGGCGCGATGTTGCCGTGACCATCGCCGGGATAGTTACGCTCTTGGGCCTGCTCGTAGCCGCGTCGACGATCATCTCCTCGCTCGGACTCGAATCGGCACAAAATCAGATCGTGACGATTGGTCAGCAGAATCCAGCGGTGTTTCTGCTGCTCGTTCCTCTCTCGTTTCTGGTAGTCGGTCCGGGCGAGGAACTGTTATACCGGGGACTGGTTCAGGGTACGCTCCGAGAAACGCTGCATCCGGCCCGTGCAATCATTCTCGCGAGCGCCCTCTTCGCGTCGATCCATCTCTTCTCGTTGACCGGGGAAGGGAAGCTGGTGTACGTCGGTATCGCATTCGTTCTAGCCCTGGTACTGGGCGCGACCTACGAGTACACCGACAACCTCGCTGTTCCGGCCGTAATTCACGGTGCGTACAATGCGGTACAGTTTGGGAGCGCATACCTGACGGCGACGGGCGGGATGTAACAGCTCGCCAATCTTTGATCCCCAATAATGGACTCACGACAGCACCATAGAGGTTCGCCTGCGATACCCATCCGGCTGTTGCCGAACATATCCACGCGCTGTCCCGTGAATTGAGACTCCGCCGTCCCCCTATGTTGGGGCTCTACAAAACGTCGAATGTATTATGACCACACGTTTCGGTGCCCCCGGAACCGGACTGTCGCGGCGGGAATTTCTCGCTGCGACCGGCGTGACCAGCGTTTCGGCGCTGGCGGGCTGTTCAACAAGTGGGGCTGACGAACCGGCAACAGCAGCCACGGACACTCCGACTGAAACACAAGCTACATCGGCTGACCTCCCCTACACCAGTCCTCCAGCGGTGGTCGACGTTGACGAACAGGGAGGCGAAGTGACGATGCGGACCCAGCAGGCGCGACACGCTGTCCACCCGCTCGAAACGATGGGTGGTCCAGTCGAGTTCCCGCGTGTCTGGGCTTTCCAGGCCGATGATAACGATCCCAGCGTGCCGGGTCCGATCCTCCGAACGACGGAAGGCAACGCAATGGAAGTCACACTCGACAACACCGACGGCCGCCGCCCGCACACAATTCATTTTCACGGTGTCCGCAAGACATGGGAGAACGACGGCGTTCCGACGACGACGGGAATCCAGGTCCCTCCAGGTGAGTCGCATACCTACGAGATCCCAGCCAACGTCCCGGGAACACACTTCTACCACTGTCACTTCCAGACCCACCGCCACATCGACATGGGGATGTATGGGATCTACCGGGTAGACCCCGAAGGCTACGAACCAGCCGACCGCGAATACTTCATGACGATCAAAGACTGGGACTCCCGAGTCCCGAGGAAGTGGGCCGGTGAGGCGGACTTCACCTACAACTCGGCCAGTCGAAATCCGGACGTGTTCACCGTCAACGGGAAGAGCGCGCCACGGACGCTACACCCCGAACAGGGCTCACCAATCATCGTCGAGGAGGGGGATTCTGTACGTGTCCATCTCGTCAACGGCGGGTACATGTCTCACCCGATGCATATCCACAACCATCGCTTCCAGCGCGTCGAAAAGGACGGCGGGACGATTCCGGAGGCTGCCCGACACGACATGGACGTCACGAACGTCGCCCCTGCTGAACGACACACGATCGAATTCACAGCCGATGCGGACCCCGGCATCTATCTCATGCACTGTCACAAGGTCAACCACGTTATGAACGGGACCTTCTATCCCGGCGGTATGCTCACCGGAGTGGTCTATCGGTCCGTTATGGATACAGACATCTTCCAACAGCTCATGGAGTACGCGGGCTACTCCGAGTAAATACCTACATCAAACGTGAAAATGATAGAAATCGGGTGAACTGATTTCAGTTGTGACCACAGTTGAGGTCACCCTTTCCAAGGAATATCTTGGAATGCGTCTTCGAGGAGGATGGTGACTAAGCCAGGATACGGAGAAGCTGTTGTTCATATCGGTGGATAATCTCAATAACTTTGGTGAATGTAGCTAATACTGGATGACCGATTCCCAAGGTTTCGTACAGGTACAAACAGAGACCGGGGCAGCCACGTTCATCTGATGGCCGTTCAGATTGGCGAATATGGAGCTGGTCTTGTCGTCGTTGGAGCCACTCCTCGCATTCGTCGGTCAGTGATTGGAGCCTCTCAAATCGCCTGGTTAATTGAGTGGCCGAGAGATCCTGTAATTCGTCGTCGTCAATCTCTATAATCGTGTCTCGAATCCCCCGGACTGTGGACTGTGCATCCGTGAGCGTCGAAAATTCGTTCTCAAGCGTTTCTAAAAAGAGCCGACGGTTATCGGTACACCGCTGAGCAGCACCAAGTAGTCGCTGTTTGATAACCGGCGAAAAAGACGATGCCTTCGAGATCAAGAGCAGAACATCGGCCCCGAATTCCGTGCTGATACTCGCTTCTAACGAATCATCGTAGACATTCTCGTAGTGATCGACTGCCATCACGGTCTCACGATAATGCGGCTCTATCTCGTCACGGACAGACCGCTGCGCGTACGAGAGTCCCTGTTGCATTCCAACGGATGGCTGTTCGATCTGTGGAGTGGCTGTTTCGAGGCTCTGGATGCGCTGGCGAAACCGTCGAAAAGCCCGACACTCGCATTCAACCTCGCGTCGCTCACGCCGAACGCTCTCGATAGCAGATTTCAGATACGCCGGCCAAGAAGGGCATCCAAGGGTCATAGCCAGCAGGTCAGATCATGTATTATGTCTGCAGTACAGTCAGTTTCGGCCATAGGGTTCACGGATAAGGCGTGTCCCAGACCACGCCTGCGACTACTAATCTATCCAGAGAACTCGCTGTACGAGACGCTACCTTGGTCGACGATGGTCTGACTCTCGGAAACCTCTCCATCCGGCGGCATACTTCCTTCGGCAGGGCCACCTGGCTCCCCGACGACGATTCGGCCGACCATCCCCAGAGTCTTGTGTGGAATACAGAAGTAATCGTATGTTCCCGTGGTTTCGAACGTATGCTCGTACGTCGCACCCTGTTCGCTCAGAATCTCACTATTGAATGCTTCCGCTCCTTCAGGAATCCGAGTTACCGATGCTGAACTCGTCCCTTTCTTGTAGGCTGTTGCCGAGTGGCTCCCACTTTGGATTTCGAACGTGACCGTCTCCCCGGATTCGACGAACAGGCCGATCGGATCGAAATAATACTCGCTGCCCTCGGTGACCATCATAACCGTATTCGAACCTGCATTGGAGCCACCCGAGCCATCGGTCTCCTCCGTCTCGGTCGTGGTCGGCTCACCGTCACCACCGTCTCCGTTCCCTGAACTACTGCATCCTGCGAGACTGGTTACGCCACCTGTAGCGAGAATTCCGGCTGTCTTGAGTATTCGTCGACGCTCCATACTTATGTATCAAAGCCCCCGGTATAAGGGGCAAAGGCGGATTCCCACTACGTAGGACACCGCCTTCATTTGACGTAGCGAAGTCGCAAAGTCAGAATGATGGCATGCCATCCGACAGGGACCCATTTTTCATTCAATTTGCGGGTCGTCGGTCAAACCAAGAGAGAAATCCGCCGAGGTGAGGCCGATGGTTGATCCCGTTCTTGCTAGTCGTCTCCAGTTCGCGCTCACCACGATCGTCCACATCATCTTCCCAGTGATGAGTATGGGCCTCGCACCGTTTCTCATCTATTTCACATGGAAAGAGATTCGAACCAAACAGCCGGTATACGAACAGCTCCGTCGGTTCTGGACACAAATCTTTGCGGTCAGTTTCGTCGTGGGAACGGTGACCGGGCTCGTTCTTGAATTCGAATTTGGAACGAACTTCGCCGCATTCTCGACGACTGCGGGGGAGCTGTTCGGTGGTCCACTCGCCCTCGAAGGGATGATGGCGTTCATGCTGGAAGCGACGTTCCTCGGGATCTTCGTCTTCGGTCGTGACCGGGTGTCGGACCGGCTGTACTTCCTGTCGAGTATCGCCGTCGGATTCGGGACGTGGCTCTCGGCCGTCTGGATTCTCATCGCGAACTCCTGGATGCAAACGCCGCGTGGGTTCGACATCGTCGTGGAGAACGGCCAGCGAATCGTGAAGCTCACCGACCCGCTCGCCGCCTATCTCAACCCGCGATTCCCCTATATGTTCATCCACATGCAGAACGCGGCCGTCGAGTCGGTCGCACTCTTCATGGCCGGCGTTGCCGCCTACTACGTGTTCCGGCACCACGTCTGGGGCTATCCGATCGAACACATCGACGTCTGGCAGAAGACGCTCAAAATCGCGCTCGTCGTACTGCTCATAACGGCCCCAATACAGGTGATTCAGGGTGACGAATATGCCCGCCACGTCTCCGAGACCCAACCGCAGAAATTCGCCGCGATGGAAGCCGTCTGGGAAACCGATTCCTACGTCCCCGAGTATATCGTTGCGTTCCCGACGGATATCGACGACCTGCTGAACCCACGCACGAAAGATCTCTTTGGCATCGGCATCCCAGGTGGGGCTTCGTGGCTCGCGAGTGGCGGTAACCCACAGGCGACAATACGCGGCCTCGAATCCTTCTCGACGAAAGCCCCTCCCGTGGCGATCGTCTTCTGGGCGTTCCGGATCATGGTCGCGCTCGGCTTCTGGTTCATTCTGCTGGCCGTCTGGGGAGTCTATCGATGGTGGCGTGGGGAACTCTTCGAGGACGACCTGCTGCACAAAGCGTTGATGGCGTCGTCACTCCTGGGATTCGTCGCCGTAGAGGTCGGCTGGATCGTCACCGAGGTCGGGAGACAACCATGGGTCATTCAAGGGGTGATGAAGACGAGTGCCGGCGTCTCTCCGAATCTCACAGGCGCTGAAGCAACGTTCACACTCCTCGGGTTCGTTACCGGGTACATCCTGTTACTGAGTCTCTACACATACGTCGTCGGTCGTATCATCCGAGCGGGGCCGCCATCGAAAGACGAACTCACGCAGAGTAATTCTGCCCGTGCCTCAGAGTCAGAGGTGACGTCCGGTGACTAGCGTTGGATCGCTGGCCACGAAGCCACTGTTCGGCTTGCCGCTCGCCGAACTCTGGTTCGCGTTGCTGTTTTTCATCTTCGGGATGTTCCTCTTTCTCGACGGCTTCGACTTCGGCGTGGGCGTCCTGTTTGCGACCCGTGATGACGATCACGAGAAAGAACAGCTATTGGCGGCTGTCGGGCCGTTCTGGGACGGCAACGAGGTCTGGCTCGTTGTCTTCGGTGGGGCACTGTTCGCAGCGTTTCCGTCCGTCTACGCGAACCTCTTCAGTCGATACTATCTGTTGATGTTCGCGATTCTGGCCGCACTCGGGCTCCGAGGGCTCGCCCCAGAAATGTACGAGGAGCGTGAAGACAGCCGCTGGCGGACACTCTGGGGCTACTCGTTCGTCATCGGTAGTATCGGTACGCCGTTTCTGCTGGGTGTGTTCGTCATAAACTGGCTGGTCGGAGCGACCGATCTCATCACCCCAGTGGGAGTCCTCGGCGGTGTCACAGTCCTTGCCCTCACGATCGTCAACGGGGCGGCGTTCCTTGGGCTGAAAACCCGCGGCGCGTTGCGAGACGAGATGCGATACTATGGTGTCCAAGCTGCCGTGGGCTATCTTGGTATAGCGATCAGTGCGCTCGGGGCGATATACGTGACTGAACCAGGGCTGCGCGCCTCGTTCCGATCACCACTCGTTGTCGCACTTGTGATCCTCACGGCAACCCTGACAGGAATCTACGTCGTCGCGCTCCGCAGACACCGGTACTACTCTGCGTTCGCGGCGACAGCCGCACTCGTCTTCGGACTCGTCGGGCTCGTCGCAACCCTTCTGTTCCCCTTCGTCGATCGGACTGCGGGACTCACTATCCGAGAGGCGATCATCTCGACGCTTCCGCTCAATCTCATGTCGATCATGGCGAGCGTGCTGCTCCCAATCGTGCTCGTGTACTTCGTCGTGCTCTATTCCGCGTTCAGTGGTCCCGTCGATACTGAGGAATCCTACGGATGAACGAACATCAGACAACCGCATGTCGTACCGCTGTGAGGACACAGTCAACTGGAAGTCCAGCACCGATTCGTGAATATGGTGATCTGAGACGGTGACACCAACACAGTCCACTTCGGAACCCCGATTGCTGTCCCGAATCGTCGTGACGTGGATCGAACTCACGGTAGTCGGGTTTGGAGGAGGCGCAATTGGGACAATGGTCGGCGGTCCACTCGGGTTGATTATTTATTTCGTCATAACCCTCGTCTCAGTTGGCGTCCTCTTCTACAACGTGAACGAACTCATTAAGCAATGGATCCATTCCGATGCAAACACCGCGTAGTCGTCTACGGATGTCGAATTCAGTTTCGTGAAGTGATTAGGCTTAACTGGATTCATCAGTGAGTTCAACATGCTCCGTTGGTGTAGCTCGGCCAATCATCTCGGTATCTCACGCCGAGGACCGAGGTTCAAATCCTCGACGGAGCATCCCAATCTGTTTCGACCCTCTATAGACCGACCTCATAGATGTCAAATCCACGACTATCTTCACAGAAGCACGTGTTGAGCAGGTCTACCTCCGTAGAACTGGTTGCAATCACTAGCCCGAGCCTGGTTGCTCTCGCTACCGCAACGGTCGTATTCACCTGGCCACCAACTGTCCTCGGATGGCTATTGTGTGGCTTGCTCGGACTTCTCGTCGCAGTAACTTCCGGCCGAACGTCGGCTATCGAGTTCAGTCTCATTGAGTGGCCCCGGCCAGAGACGAAAGGCGATATAGCGGTGAATGCGATCGCATACAACGGTGTTATGATTCCCGGAACCGCTCTTGCGCAGTTCGTGTGGGAGATATCGAATAATCCCTTGCTCGCTGCGGGGGTTGGAGCTATTCTTCCGATCTGGTTTCTCAAACATATTCAGCTTCTGGCGTTTCTGGACGTACAATGAGTTCTCTATGCCGGACTGAACAGTTTTGATGATGACATCGGCCACGTTCGGCGCGATAACGGGACGGTCAAACCCAGGATATCGTAAGTGAACTACCCCACCCTACTCAGCCGCTGGTGCGGCTTCGTTGAGGGTGGGGCTTCCTGTTTCTATGACGCGCTTTGCAGACACCGAATGGGTGTCCGTAGGGAGCGCAGTCTCCACAGGCGTGTCTTCGGGCCATCCCAGCCCTAGTTCAGAAAAGCCGCGCTGCAAGACGTTCATCGCCGCATTCGCGTCCCGGTCACACTCGAACCCACACGACGGACAAGAGTGTTCTCGAACCCAGATGGGTTTCGCCGTCTCCACATCACACTTCGCGCACTCTTTCGTCGTTCCTGCTGCTTCCACCTGAACGACGTGACAGCCGTACAAGTCTGCCTTGTATTCGAGGAGCGTGATGAACTGTCGCCACGCCGCGTCCTGCTTGTTGCGAGCGTTGTGCGACTGCTCTAACATCCCCTTCACGTCCAAGTCCTCGACGAACACAGCATCGTACTCGCGGACGAGCCACGTCGTGATTTTGTGCTGGTAGTCCAACACCTTCCGACGGATGTGTCGCTTGACCTTCGCCACTTTTCGGCGTTGCTTCTCGTAGTTGTTCGACCCTTGTTCTTTCCGCGAGAGTTTGCGTTGGTCGTGGCGGACTCGGTCGTACTCGTCTTCGAGGTCGAGCCAATCTACAGTCGTACCATCTGAGGTGTGAATATAGTCGAGGATCCCAAGGTCAAGACCCACGCTATTGCTCGTATTGATCGAGTTCACGTCGGGTTTCTCGGTTAGGTCGGCGTCGTCGGTTTCCAGCCCGAAGGAGACGAACCAGTCGCCAGTTGTCTCCTTCTTGATGGTGACTTCTTTGATGGCGGCTTCGTCGGGGATTTCGCGGTGGTAGCGGATCGGGATGTCTCCGATTTTAGAGAGCCAGAGCGTCGCGCGTCGGCCACTCGTGTTTTTGAGTTCGAAGCCAGACTGCGAATACGTCATACTCTGGAACTCCTTTGGTGACTTCCACTTGAGCTTCCCGACCTTGCGTCCGTTTTGCTTCTGCTCGGAGAGTCCGTTGAGGTTCTGGTAGAACCGAGTGACGGTTCGTTGCAGTGCTTTGGAGTTAACTTCCGAGAAGATGGGGTATTCGTCTTTCCAGTCGGTGAGTCGGTAGTGGTGTTTGTACGCGGAACCGATGTCGTCGGCGTCCACGTTCTCGTACTCGTACAGGGTGTAGTTGTACGCTTGGCGATGACTGTCGATGTGAGAGTCCAGTACAGCCGCTACCTGTTGTGTTGGGTATGCGGGGTAGCGGTGACTGTACTCCATCGCTATCCCTTGATTAGAGATGTGTTCGCTTAATGGTTTGTACTGTCGTGCGGCGATTCATCCTCTCCCTACTCGCTCGCAATACTCGCTCCTTGAGGAAGGGGCATTCTCGCCTCAATTCTGGTAAATCAGTCAGGTAGAAGTGGCTCCCTGTCCAAGGCCGAATGATGTCACCGGAAGAGCGTCAACCGCGGGGGGAACCCTCCCGTGGACAGACCTCTCGAATTGGGTCTGTTCGGCCACTTTCTGTACTTCTCGCCGCGATCTTTATGCTAACGCAGGTCCCCATCGCGTCCGCCCACGGCGCGAATGCAACCGGTGGACTCTCGCAAGACCACGGACTCATCCTGGTACTGGTCGGTGCCGCCATCCTCGGAGGGTTCATCCTTCTCAAACGGATCGGTCGAATCACGCCGACAGCCGCCCTCTACGGCGTGTTCGTCGGTATAACTGTCACTGCACTCGGGGCCGTTCTTTTCGAGGGGCTCTCCCCAGATCCGACATACACTGCAAGTTCGATGCCGTTCCCCCGGTCGTGGTATCAGCCACTGGCCCTACTGAGTGGCTTGGGAATCATGGTCGCAAGCTTTGTCGTCGGCTGGCTGCGCTGGCCATCCCGCCCACGGTATACGTTCCTCGGCATTCTCATGGGATTGTGGATTTCGTACCCCTATCTTATTCCCGGTCACGCAAGCGACACCCATCCGCTCGGGTACGCAATCGTCCTTGGAACGCCAATTCTGGTCGGCTACGTCGTTTGGAAAGACGCAGGGAGCGTCATTCGCGCCGTCATGCGCGATCCAGTCGCTCGTCGCTTCGGCATCGGTGTCGGTGTCGTATTGGCACTCTTTTTCATCTCCGTGACGGGCTATCTCTCGTTTTTCCCCGAAGAAGGGTTCCCCCACGAGGTGACAGTCGTCGTTCTTCCCGCTATCTATCAGCTGGTCACGTGGCCCACACTCGAAATTGCAATCCCACACATCCCGTTCTTCCTGGCCTTGTCACCCGGCCAAGTCATCATCGTCGGAATGTTGAGCGGACTCATTGGATTGAACGCCGCTCTCATCGCCCGTCACTGGCGCGTCGAGGAACGGGCCGGTATGACTGAAGGGACCGCCGGGAGTGCGGCAATCGTCGGGACGTGTACCTGTGGTTGCTGTGGTCCACTCGTCGCGAAGATCGCGGTACTGGCTGCCGGCCCCTCGATTGCTGCCCCTCTCTACTGGGTGTTCGTCGATTCCGCCTCACCACTCAGTGCGCTGTTCATCGTCGGGAGCCTTCTCCTGTTTACCGGGAGTCTGCTCTACTCGATCAAATCAGCTCGCAGCCCTAACCAGTCGACATCGATCGTGCCTGCCGATTGAATCGAAGCGGGAACGGAGTCACTTATCAAGTAGCTCTCGGAACGAATTCATTGCGAGAAGCCCGCTACTGGTGACTACCGCCGCCATCGCGAGGAGCGGGTTGAAGAGCCCGATAGCTGCTAACGGAATCGAAATCGCATTATAGAGGAGTGCCAGGACAGTGTTTTGCCTCACCCGACGCCGAGCCGCACGCGCAAGGTCGAACGCCGTTTCGACGGACTCGAGATCATCATCGACGATTGCAAGATCGGCTGCATCAGATGCGATCGCCGTCCCACTACCGAGTGAAATACCGAGATCTGCTTGCGCGAGTGCGGGGGCATCGTTCGTTCCATCCCCGACCATCGTGACGTAGTGGTCCGCTTGTAACCGGCGAACCGTCGCCGTCTTCCCCGCAGGAGGAACGTCCGCAAACACGTGATCGACGTGTGGATGCTGGCTGAAGAACTCGGCAGCGTCCTCGTCGTCGCCAGTCAGGACGACGATATCGATACCCTGTTCACTCAACTGGGTGACGGTGTCGTCCCACCGTTCTCGGGGTTCGTCACCGACGATAACAAGCCCCTCCGCTCGACCGTCCCGTCCGACGAGTACCGGAAGCCGGCCGAAGCTGCGTGCGTCTGTGACTTGAGTCAGAAGGTCATTACGCACGGTCCAGCCCCGTCGTTCGAAGAGATCCGGATGCCCGACGAGAACCTTCGTATCAGCAACGACGCCTTCGACACCCATTGAATGGCTGCTGAAGTCCTGTATGTGGCCACCGTGTTCCTGGTTCGATTCATCAGCGAGCCCACCATCGGGCAACGTCGAATCGTCAACCCCGTCCACGGGAGCGAATTCAGCCGCGATTGCCTCCGCAGCCGGATGTGACGCCCGACGCTCCAGTGCTGCCGCGGCCGCTAACAAGTCAGCCGGCGCATCCGCGTCGATCACGCTCATCTGGCCGGTCGTCAGGGTACCAGTCTTGTCGAACACGACGACGTCTATCTCCCGTAACCGTTCGAAGATCGTTTCATCGAAGATGACGATACCCCGTCGCATCGCCTCCTCGATGGTCGTGGCGACAGAAAGTGGCGTCGCAAGGCCGAGAGCCCACGGAGACGCAACCAACAAGACACCCAACACGCCCAGCAATGCAGCAGCCGGATTCCTGGCGCGCACCAGTCGGAGAGCACCGACAAGGAGAGCAGCGACGACAATGAGAGGAATGAGACGTCGACATCGTGGGCGCCGGTGAGACGCTTGAAATGTTGTTCGAGTGCCCGTGCTCCCGCGTCGCCCCGACCCCCTCGTCGTTCGATTTTGATCGAACACGTCGAGAGAGATTGTGATTCAGTAATAGCCACTTTCTCGGCACCTATGGCTTGTTTTGATTTCACGTTTTAGGTACACCAATGAGTATTTGTCCGACAACATACAGAGTCCGGGGCCTCGGAGAGTTCCTTGGTATCGATACGCTAGTCGGAGAAATCATCCAATGATTGTCACCGGAATCCGTGCTCGGCGGGTGACTGTTTCGGCAACACTTCCAAGCAGCGCCCGGTCAATACCTGACCGGCCGTGGCTCCCCAGAACGATCTGATCGATGCCGTGGCTGTCAGCGTATTCGAGGATCTCACGCGCGGGTTTACCCACCTCTGTAACGTTTTTGAGGGCAACATCGTGTTCTGCCGCGAGATCCGTCGCTGTCGTGTGAATTTCGGTCGCCCGTTCTTGGGCGGTATCGTACCAGTCCTCTGCGACTGGCAAGCCGCCAGCCTCCACGTCGATCACCGAGTCAATCGGGTTGATGACGTAAATCGTGGTGAGGGCGGCGTCCGGGAAGGTCTCGAGTGCGTACGTGAGCGCACGCTCGGCGAGCGGGGAGCCGTCCAAAGCGACGAGAACGTTACCAGGCATACATTCGAGTTCGAGAGGAGCTGAGAAGAGTGTAGTGCCGACGCCCCGATTCGAACAACCACTCAGTGACAACCAGATGTGGACGATGCTCCAGACGGCCGCGAACAGCGCCCGGATCATGCCGATCGTGAAGGGTGACTGGGAGTCGTCGACGCGCTCGTACGAGACGCGTGAGGACACAGCCCGTGCCCTGATCTTCGACCTGAGCTTCTACGCCGACTATCGGTTCAGCCAGGTCCGCCGGTTGTTCCAGCAGACCGAAATGCGGAACGTCCTCACCAAGACGGAGATCGACGACACCGTCGAGGAGGCCTACGTCCAGCAGAACGGACGGAGCTATCCAACGTTTGCATAATGGTGAGGGAGGCTGTCTCGCAGGGCGGAGTCTGTGGAGCGTCCTAGAGGTCCGGGACCGAAACTGAAGACCCGCTGGCATCGAGGACACATACACTTTAGCCCGGAAGCGAGCAGAATCACAAGTGGGCGACAGGGTCAATCCCATTCACACTCTGGGGGGGTCTTGCTGAAACGGAGGTGGGCGATAGGGTTAATCCCATTCACACTCCGGGGGGTCTTACTGAAACGGAGCACCCCCCAGAGTGTGAATGGGGAGGAAATCAATCACACCGAGGGTGGGCAACCTATATGTGAATGGGACGAATTGGTCCGTCCATGCCAAACAACGATTCCACGCAAACAACCGTCGACGAGATCTTAAATGTCAATGAGGGGGATGGCGAAGACGGATCGGACATTTTTGAGAAACCGTGGTTGCTCGAGATCGATAACGTTCCTGACGCCAATCGGATCGTCGGTCGGGACGGCCACATCACGTTCTTGGCGAAGAATCTCCGGAAAATGCGGACAAATAGCGTCCCGGATAACGTCCTGGAGTGGGGTGAAACCGGGACGGGGAAGACACTAGTTGCCAGACACGTCTGTGAGCGACTCGAGGCAGCAACTGAAGGAACGGAGTCCCCGATCGTTACTGCGTACATTAATCCGGATCCCATCTCCACGTATACCTCCACCTTCCGAAAGATCGCAGAGCAGGTGAACGCGAAAGCAGAAAACCCGCTCGACGTCCCCTATCAGGGCCTCTCAGCAGAACATTATCGGGATCAGAAGTTGTGGCCCGTTGTTCAGAGGGAGTTCTCTGGCGGTCTCGTCGTCATTATCGATGAGATCGACAAGCATGGAGAAGTCAACGAAGTACTCTACACGCTTTCACGGGCACAGTCAAAAGACGACGTTGACTTCCCAGTCGTTACAATCGGAATTTCGAACGACATCGAATTCAAAGGAGAAATCGAGTCACGGGTTCAATCGACTCTCCAGCCAGAACACCGAACGTTCACACCGTACGAAGAAGATCAGCTTATCGCAATCCTCGAAAATCGACGAGACGCATTTTACGACGGTGTCCTCGATGACGAAGTGATTCCAACAACAGCTGAACTCGCAGCTGAAGAACACGGTGACGCTCGACGCGCAGTCCGATTGTTCCGGAATGCAGGCGAGATCGCTGACGAAGAAGGCGACGACGTCGTGACAGCGGAGCACGTTTTCGAAGCTGACGAACTCGTTGAAGTTGAGCTCTTTATGGAGATGGTGAAAGGGACTCCGTTGTCCGGTAAATTACTCCTGTTTGCTCTCACACGTCTTGACCGGAATAACCCGGAGAAAGAATGGTTCCGGACGTCAGAGATTCACGAGGTCTACCAAACAGTAGCACGGGATGTCGAAGTCGAGCCCAAGGGGTACAATCGTGCGCTTGAGCTTCTGAACAAGCACGTGACGACAGGAGTTCTCGAATCGAAAAAGAAGGAAGGCGGAGATCAGGGGAAGTTCAGGTCGTATTCGCTCCAAGGAGACGTTGAGAGTACGCGAACTGGACTGATCAACTCAACGCCGGAACTCCAGACGTTGATGGGATGGTGACACCCCCACCCCTCGGTGTGAATGGTCCCCCATAGGCTACGACGGTTGTAGAGACAGAGCTGGACTCGAGCTGTAGAAGCTGTCTCGTTCGTCTGAAGAACCTATTACGGCACGGAGAGCGGCTTACACGTTCTGCCATGGTAGCTGACCCGGTCCGCTACGACACCGCACCCCAGTTTTAGTTATCTTTATTATACTACAGTCTAAACAGTCCTCCGAGTAGGCGTATTCTGAAAGGCGAGGCTTTGTGCCGAAGCTTCGACACTGAGGCGAGAACCCTCCCTACGGCGTGAGGGCTTCTGTTGTTAAGGACTTCTTAATCGCGGTACCCTGGGTGGTGGTCCATTCACACTGAGGGGTGTGGGGGTAGACGAGGCGTAATCTATCCACGTGTTCCTCTGCCTTCTCTCGGCGTGAAGTCTCGTTAGAGAGGGGCGGTTGATAGCTCATTCACACTGAGGGGTGTGGGTGAACCGACCCCATTCACACTCTGGGGGGTGTCATCTGCTACGCTAGGAATCGCGCTGTAACAAACTTCAGGCTACATTCAATCTCGTCTACTCGTCGGGATTCACCGGCCCTTTGTACTTCGACGTCACCGAATCTCCTTCCCGCCACTGCCAGTAGTAGTAGCGGTTGTCGTTGATCTCCTTGATTGTGATCGTCGCCTTCGCCGGAACGTCATCGGGAAGGTCCTCTGGTCGCTCTTCGACCTCCTTATCCTCCTCGTTTTCAGCTAGTCGTGCCTCCCGCTCGCGATGTTCAGCAAGCTCCTCGGCGAATCGAGCGATTTGTCGGAGTACCTCCGGGGATTGTTCATCGAGTTTTGAAGCGATGTCTGCTGGGACTTCTCGAGGTGGGTCTGGTGGAGAATAGGACATTGGACAGGTTCTGTTAACCAACGTTGTTGGGCAATATCTTAGAATTGTTGGTTAATTTTCTCGTCTACTCAACGAGACTTCCTCGATAACCGCCACCGTGGCTTCGAGTTTCTGCCGACGGTCCTCGCGTTCTTCGATCTCTTGGTCCAGCTCGCGAATCTCCGTTGCAAGTTGTTTGACCACGTCCGTCGTTTCCGGGAGACGGCCATCTGGACGAGGGGCGTTCCCTCCCCGAATTTCGAGATCGGCTCGCCGTAGATGCTTACACCCACCGCTTGGATTCCGCTTTTTGAAATCTGGACACGTACACGTCTCACTCGCGACGTCGACCTCGTAGATGTTCCCGGACGACGATTGCACCTCGTAGATTCCTCCCTTCTGGAGTAGCGAGACGTCCATCTCTTCGTTTCGAGCTCGCTTTGTGCGAGGCTCGAGCTCCTCCTGAGACGGGTCTTCGCCAATGGTGGGTTGTTGGATCGCTTCAGTAGGTGGCGAAGCTGCAGGAGTCGATGCTACAACTCCACCATCAGGAGAGTACACCCGCTCTTCGTGTTCTGTTTCATCTTCGCTCCGTGTCTCGACGTCGTCAGTTCGTTCGGTCATGATTTCGGCTGAATCGACGTGACGAGTTCGCGCACGCCGTCGCCCTTCGACGGCGTGAAAAACCGTTTTCAACGCACCCGGAACTTCACTCGATTAGTTTCGACTGTTACGAGTTCCAGAAGTTGTCTGAATCGTTACTCCACGAGTGACCCAATGATCTCCTGAGCAGTCGAACTGATTCGACCGAGGCGCTCTTGAATTGCTTCTGAGTCATCGCCCTGCCACGCAGCGAGATAGAACGCAGATCCGCTCGTGTCGAGTCCGAAATACCGACCGACAATGTACGCGACGGCTTCTGCTTCGACCTCGCGCTTTGCCCGTTCGGGTTCATCCTCGATATCGAAGTGGAGCAACGCGTGGGCGTACTCATGGATCAGCGTGACAGCGAGATCTGCCTGGTTCGATCGGGCTATCGCTTCGACGACTGGCTGGAGGTCGTGTAGGCTCCGGTACTTACAGACTCCCTTCGCGTCGCCATAGTCCCAGTCGTCAGCATCGACAATGCGTACCGTCACACCGAGTTCATCAGCTGCTCCTTTGAGCGCTGGCACCAGGTCGTCGGCGTCGCCCATTGCTGCCGTCTCCAGTTCGGGGAGCGGCTCTCCCTCCGTCTGGGAGACGTCGAAGACTGGTGTTGGTTTGAACCCGACGAGGCCATTCGACCACTCATCCGCCGACGTCTCGTCGTACCCACAACCGATTTTCTCGTGGTAGCTGGGCGAATTCTCACATTCGGGACATCGCTTGGTGATGATCGGCGCCCAGATCCAGATGGCCTGTTCGCCTTCCTGGACGTGCCGATCGAAGTCGTTTCGCCACGTGTTGTAGCCTGCGACTTTCGTTGCCTCTGGATACTGGAACTTGATCAGGAGCGTATTTCGGTGCGAATAGTCGTGGAAGCGACTCTGGACGTCTAACCACTCCTGGAACTCCTCACTTGCTTGGGCATCGTCGACGCGGTCGACGAGGTCGTCGATCCACTCTTCGATAGTACTGTGCATCTCGTCGTGTCGGGTATCGGTCTCCTCGAATGAGACCGACGAATCACTACTCGTAGCCATGGTTTTCAGAACTTGAATTATCGCAACTGCGCCGATTCAGATCGCGCCGCACCCCTTCGGGGCGCAAAAAACAGCGCGCTGCTCAGGCTGGCGGGAAGTAGACGCTTTCTTCGCCGGCTAGCTCTTCGAGCTGGTTCTGCTGCCGATGCGTGAAGTAGCAGTCGTAGCTACAGTACCCACAGATCTCTCCCGTATCGTACTCTGCTACGAAGGGACCTCGTTCAGTCGTCCAAACGTTCACATCGCACTCAGTACACGCTGCACCTTCGATATCACTCGGTGACGGGCCGCGATACTCGAACTCGATGCTGTCTTCCTTCGTTGTCGATTCGGGCCATACGCCTCGTGCCTGCCAGAATTCTCGAACCTTCGCGAGACTGCACCGAACGGTTTTTCGGATCGTCATGTGCTCGGCGTCGCGACCACTGTCGTCCCACCCACTAGCTGTCCAGAACTCGCCGAACTGTGCGCCACGGTGAAGACCATTCCAGTCGAGACCGACGATATCTGCGGGTGGGTCTCCAGTCAGCGTGGGACGGGTGAGCTGCTTAATGACGTCCAGTTGTTTTGGCGGACTTCCTCCAAGTATGTGGACACGACGACCACGCCAATCGCTCGGCTCTGAGAACTCGTGAGCGAGTCGATCGGCGTATCCCCGGGAGTACCCGACGACGAGGTCATCAGGGATCGCGTGAATCGCGCCACGGCATTTGGGGACGATGACGAGGTCCGATTCTGGGTAGCTTCCTTGGATCTCGCGAGCAGCAGCGACGTATCGGTCCACCTTGTCGACTTCGTAGGCATCGCCAATCACCCCGACCTGGGGCTCGTGCTCGAAAAAGCGCTCGACGTACCGATCAATGTCTGGATTTCGAAAATCGTTATCGAGCATCCCGACAGGCAACTCTAACGCTTTGAACTGCTGCTGTTGGTAGGTACAGTCCTCGCGAAATCCAGTGAGAAAACCGAGTCCGAGAGCATCAAATGCGAACGGGACTCGATGAAGGAACGCCACGTGGTCAGCCTGCCGAGCAGTTGCAATTTCGCTAGCTGCGTTGCTGGTCGTACTCGCAGTGAGTGCCATAATGAATCAATGCGGGAACTCGCCCCGCACCCCCTCCTGGGGGAGAAAAACTGCTACCGGCGGCTAGCCGTTAACCAACACTGGTTACTACTGGATGAGTCATGTTGGTTAATCGGGCTGGTTCTCTGTGGGGGCTGCTACGTTGTCGGCTCAGCAGAGATACCTCGCAGATCTCAGTTCAGTACGGGTGGTAGCGCGGAGCGATATCCCCGGTCAGTACGCTGCTCTCGAAGGCGTCGCTTTCGCTGCCCTCGAGGTCGATAATCCGATAGACTGCATCACCGCTCCAGTCACACTCCTCACTCGAACACACCGCGCTAGCCAGGGCTCCGTTTTCTGTATCGAGATGGACGCTCTGGAGATCGAGTCGCTCGCTACAGAGTGGGCACGTTGCCGGAACTTGCGCATATCGGTAGCCCGTACTGATGTCGATGTCATCTTGCTTAGCGTCGATGCCACGAAGCCCTTCGACGAGATGGCCGACTCGTGAACGGAACTCGGTGAGAAGCGCGTTGCGGACTTGCTCGTCGACGGGGAGCTCGGCGCTATCGAGAGTGATCGTTATTCGATACGCTGACGTCTTGTTGGTTTCTTTCATTTGGTTCGCCTCTGGGGGTACGTTTGATTCCCCTGCACCCCTTTGGGGGAGAAAAACTATCCCCAGCTGTTACCCTCCGGCGTTAATGGGTGGTTCCACTCTCGAGAATGGCAACGATATCGGAGAGATCGAATAGCCGGAGATCATCACGCTCGTCTGCAGCTTCCTCGACGGAGCGTTTGAACCCGGAGCGGCTGAACAAGGCGAATTCATACGTCGGCTCACCACCTCCGGTGGGTGTCCAATCGATTTGCTCCACGTCGTCTTCGAGGTCCGCGAGCACGTCATAGCCGAGGGGGGTGTTGGTAAATTTCGCTTCGCCAGCGATCAGCGTTGACTCGTCAGTTGGTGCGACGACATCTACTTCCTGGCCCTTGTACCACCACTGGCTTGGCACCTGTGTGAGCTGGTAGTCTGCATAGAGCGCCGGCACTGCCTGGTGACAGAGCGATTCGAACGTTTCGCTGACGAAGTCGGGCAATTCCGGTTCGATGAGATCTGCATAGGCGTTCTCGCCGTAGAGTTCGTACTGTCCCTCGCGGCCGTAGAGATACCGGAAGTAAAACCGGAATACGGGATCTCGAATCTTGTATCGAGTCCGCTTGCTGCGCGCCGGATCGGCGAGTGCCGGATGATGTTTCTCGATGATCTGGAGGGTTTCCAGCCGGTCGAAGTAGTACGACGTGTTGGTGCTCTCGATGCCGGCTCCCTGGGCGATCTCGTTTCGACTGCGGTTCCCGCTGGCCATCGACTCCAGAACCGAAAAATACGTGTTCACCTCGTTGAGTTCCATCTGGAGGACGGTTTCGGGCTCGTCGTGGAGTGGGCCATCCGGGTCGCACAGCAGCCGCGTGATGTTCTCTCCGAGGCTCTGTGATGGATCGAGCGGGCTGAGATATCGGGGTGTGCCGCCGAAGACGCCATAGACGAACACCCGTTCTTCGGGATCGTACGTCGGCACGAACTCTTGGATGGAGCGAAACGGCAGCTGGGTGAGTTCGAGGCGGCCATTCGGTGTCTGGGATACCCGTCCGTAGAGTGGCGCACCGCCATCGAGGACGTGGGTATGGATCATGCCGATTGCAGAGCCTGTGAGTACGAGCGTCGCCTGACTCTCGTCGACAGCGGTATCCCACAGATGTTGAATGACCGAGGGAAGTCCCTCGTTCGATTCGATGAGGTACGGAAATTCGTCGATAACGATGACGGCGTCTCTGTCGGTGAGATACGTTAAGAGCGGTTCCCACTCCTCTTTAACGGCCGTGATGTCTGGATAGGTCGACGCTGCTGCCTCGACGAACCGCCTGAGCTGTGTCGTCGCTGTTCCTTGGACTGCCTGATAGTACACGGCATCGTCGCGGTCAGCAATCGATTGGCGGACGAGTTCGCTCTTGCCGATCTGGCGGCGCCCATAGATAATTGCGAGTTCTGCAGTGCCACTCTCATAGAGGGTCTGCAACCGATCGAGTTCATCGATACGATTGACGAACTGGTCCATACTCCCAGTCGTTGTGGGAGATACATATGTGCTCCGAAGTTAGGAACCAGACTATAATAGTCTGAACTATAATATTCTAATCCCTAATACGGTGGGTCAATCATTCGATCCTTCATCTACTAAGGCTCCGACAGACATCCCCGAATGTTCCGTTAGTCGTCCTGTGAGCGGATTTCGCTGGCCCGCTGTTCAAGTCGGCGGAGGATCTGGATGCGCTGCTGATTCGCGTTCTCGTAGGCGACGCAGGCTCGGAGCGTCTCCATGTCGTGAATCGTCACGATACCAGCGTTGATGAGTCTGGTGTTTGGCGGTTCAAGACGTTGTTCCGGTGTGAGACCGTCTGATTCGACGGATAGATCTGACGAGTCGCTCATTTTTTGTTCGCCTCCGCTCTCTCAAGGCGACAATAAACAGCGGCCAGGCCACTCCCGGTCGAAGAAATTCCTTGTCAGAACTCCAAGTCAGTTTGGACGGTAGTTCGCGTCAGTGTCGACGCTGTCGTACATGCGGCCGAGCATATCGAGCGCTGACTGGAAGTGCGCGTAGTGCTCGTTTGCGAACGCCACGGTTTCTTGGAGTGGGATGACGGGCCGTCCGTCGACCATCTCGACTTCGATCTGTGGCCGCGGCTCGAATACCACTTGTATCGCACCATCGAGGTCGGCAGCGGGAAGGCGTTCTTCCGCAGTCGGGATCCCGAATCGATCGAAGAACGCCGTCCAGTCGTCGAGGTCGGACTCGTGGACGGCGATGAACAGCGGATAGTCCGCTGGGTCGCGGGCGACCTGGTAGCCACCGCGGGTCCAGACGTAGACCGCATCGATGCCAGTGTATGCATACTCCATCCCCGCGAACTGCGGGAGGACGTACGCCTCTGAGATCGACGGCGGCGAGATGTTTGCTACCGCCGTCAGGAACTCGAGACCGGTGTCTCGGAGCGTCTGATCGACGAGATGAAGCCCATCGTCGTATGCGACGTATCCCGCCTCCTCGAGGCGATTCACGACGCGACGGATCGTCTCCCGGTTCTCGTCGATCTTCCGCGCGACGCCTGAGATGGAATCGCCCGGGTCAAGCGCGAGGATGACCTTGAGTTCCTTCTCACCGCACACCTCGTACATCCTTTGGTTACACAATTCTGTGCAATAGTCAAAAGAAGTACTATTCGTGTGAGTCGGCTGGCTGGATCTGGCGAGTGTCCTCAGCGAGGTCGTGGATATACTCGCGGAGGGTTTCCATATCCTCGCGGGCGTCTTCGAGCGTCTTGCCCTTCACTTTGGCCGTGATCTTGTCTTGATCGCGGGTGCCAGTACCGCGAGTAAGTTTGACGGTGAGTGAGACGCCGACATCGCTTCGCTCGACGTACTCGGTTGGTGCCTGACGCTCACGGTTCTGCGACGATTCTGCGCCCGTACGAGGCTGCTGGGTGTGTTCTGACATTGATTGCTCTCTGTGGTCGTTAGTTGACGGACGGTGCGACTGGCTCGTCGACTATCTCACGAAGGGCTGCATCTATCTCGCGTCCGGTGAGTTGCCAGCAGCCGTCAGGTCCTGTACACTCTAGCTGGCTCACTACTTCGGTCTTGAACGCCTTGTACTCCGCAAGCGCCAACTCCTCATCATCAGTGTAATCGAGCAGGAGGGCGAGTGCGAGTTGGGCTGGCCCGCTGCCACCATATCCCCATTCGAAGCCCGAAGGACTGTGATTCGCCAGCTCGAGACTCCGCTCTGGCGTGAGCTGTTGTTGGTCCGATTGCTTCTCGACGATGGCGCGGCCTCGGCGACGGTAACCGACGTAGATGACGTTGGGATCAGCCGAGGTCCGTGACTGTACGTGTGAGCGTGGGTCGCTGATTCCACTCATAGGTTGGTTCGCGGGAGGCTCGTTCGATCACCCCCGCACCCCTCTCGGGGGGTTCAAAAACAGGACGTAGCTGCGTTCGGCAACGTATTTGACAGTTGCAACGTACTGTCCAGGTATATCGGGATGGCTGTACTGGACGATCTCTCAGGGTTCGAGTTCGAGGACGTGATGGAGGACGTGTTCCGCAACCTCGGCTACGAGAACGTCCGCCAGGCAGAGCGGACGGCCGACGAGGGCCGCGACGTCATCATGGAGGAGGTTGTCGACGGTACCCGCCGCGCGATCATCGTCGAGTGTAAGCACACGGGCACGGTCGGGCGCCCGGTCGTCCAGAAGCTCCACTCGGCGATCGCGACGTTCGACTCCGATGGCCCGAAACGCGGAATGGTAGTCACGACAGGCCGGTTCACGAATCCTGCCCAGGAGTACGCCGACCGCCTCCAGCAGAACGACGATCCGCATCCCATCGAGTTACTCGACGGCGAGGACCTCCGGGAGATCGCCGACGAGATCGGCCTCGACCTCTACAACGGGCGCATCGAGATTCTCTGCGACGAGACCCTACGCCCGTACGACCCGGCCGTCGACGTCGACGCGCCAGTCACGGAGGCGTTCCGCGACATCGAGAACATCGAAACCACCGACCTCCCAGAACCGCACTCATCGGTGACGTTCCGCCCAGTGGTCGCGGTCACCGCGGACACGAACGCCGTCTTCGAGACGTCGTTGGGCGTCATCCACCGGATCAACGACCGATCGCGATTCGTCGCCCACGCCGAACGCGGGCGGCCGCAGGTCGTCGACGAGGACGTCGCGACGCTGGTCACCGAGAACCTCCACGCGACGGTCGATCTCGACGCCGAGCAGTTCGGAGAGGTGTTCGACGACGTCGAGGAGCGGCGGTTCGGCCAGACGCAGACCGAGTACAAGGAGTGGGCCGTCGAGCGGCTCCAGCAGCACCACACGACGACGGTCACCTACACCGGCGACAACAACGTCACGTACAACAAGACCTGCGAGCCGAACCGCTCGGACGTCTCCGTCCAGTCGATCGAACCGGTGTACCTTCCCGAGGTTCGGCACACCACCGACCACCAGGAGTACACCTATCCCTATGAGTACTACGCGGCGGGCCCGTCACGAGTGACCGCCGAGGACGGCATCCATCGGTGCGTCCACTGTGACACGAGCGGCGGCGATGAGACGTACACCTACTGTCCGAACTGCGGGGCCATCGCCTGCTCCAGCCACATCAAAACGGAGCGGCTGGAAGGTGAGCCGATCTGTACGGGCTGTGCGGTGACGGAACGGTTCGCGCTGAAGACGAAGTACTTCTACGACGAGGAGAACCTCGAGGCGTTCCGCGAGGAATACGCCGTAATGCCACTCCACGAGAAGGCGATGGAGAACAAGTTACTCGCTGGAGGGAGCGTGGTCGCGACGCTGCTGCTCGTCGTCGGCCTGCTCGTCATCGGCGGCATCATTTAGACCGGTCGCGTTCTCACGCCGGCTTAGCGACCAGCTCTTCGAGCGCGTGCTCTAGGGGCTGTGGAACTTGCCAAGTGGCTCGCTCGAAGGCCTCGTCGGTGGGGCCTCGAGAGCTTGTCGAGGAACACGAACGCCGCTGCCGTGTAGGCCGGTCCTCTCTCGGCGCGGGTCGCATCGAGCAGTTCCTTCAGCTGGACGAGATCCTGCAGGACGCTCGTCGGGTAGCTGTCCGAGTGTCGGTACACCTGTGCGACCTGGTCCGCATCGTTTGGTTCGTCGTCCTGGTCGACTCGTTGGACGAATCTTAGTGGACTTCGTGTCGACATCAAACACCGCCGGCGCAACAACAACCAGTCCTCAGAGAGGGTGTCGTGTGATGTCGTCAATGCCGCTCTCAGTCACGCGGAGGAGCCACGTTGACGGGTTGTTGTCTTCTTTCCCGCTATTGATTGGTGCTGGTGCTCCGGTAACAAGGACGGGCGTTTGGAACTCATCAAGCGTGCCCTGTTGACCGACGTGCATGTGTCCGGAGACGATGAGATCAATTTCAACGGAGGTTTGTTCAATAGCCTTCCGAAAATCTGCTCCCCTCTTTTGATGTATGTGGTACCCGTTTTCATTCCGGACAGGGTATGGAGTATCGTGGACGACCAATACATTCGCGTTTGAAAGTACTGATTGAACCGAGGCTTCGAGCGGCTCGCCCGGGAAGCTATCGTGGCTGTAATCGATTCCGAATAGCGTAACGCCTGCTTCCCCTACTGATTCTCCATCGTTGGAGAGACGCTCAATCCCTGACGTATCATTAGTTGCTCCATCAACTGTTCGACGGCTAGCAGGCTCATCGTGGTTCCCGTAGATGTAGTAGAACGGAATATTGAGCTCTGAGTTGAGAGCGTCTATCACAAAGGACCGGTCTGCCCCGATGGCAACGTGATCGAAAATGTCCCCGGCGTGGACAATGGCATCAGCGTCTAGGGTCTTGGCCTGATCCATTACCGCTTGGAAGCGATCACGAGCGTCGAGATCTTTAGCACCTTTTGCTTTCTTATCACGGCGACGATGCCGATAACCGACGTGTGTGTCGCCGACAATTAAGAGTCGCGTTGCGGTGTCATCGGCCGGACCGAGTTCAGTTACTGTCAGATCCTTCGTACTGTCGAGCTGGTAGTGTCGACTTCCACCCTGTGACCAGTACCTTCCTCGCACGTCTTTCAGTTCGTACCGGTGACCTTCGGTAAGCGAAAGGGAGAGAGAATGTGTCGACCAGATTTTAAGAGAGATTGTATGTCCGTCTGCATCCTCGACTGTAACTTCAAAATCGAGTTTGTTACTGCTGGAGGGCGAGACCGCTCGAACGAGGACTGTGATAGGATTAGAAAGACGGTCATTACGAGGGAGATCATCTCGAGTAAACATTAACTTCATAGACAGATGGCAGGACCGAGTACTTAACCGATGCGAGTACTCTCTGTGACCCGGTTTTAGATTTGCAGCAGGGCTTCGCTAAGCCAAATGAGAGACCTCCGAAGGTTCCTCGACATCGTCGAACTCACCACGTTCGACCGGCTCCCAGTCCTCACCCGGCTTCGGACTCCACCAATCGACCTCATAGTCGCCTGGGGCACCGAGGACCTTCACCCGCGCCGACCCATCCGGAAGATCGCGACGGAGCTTCTCGTCGACGTGGAGGTTCCACGTCGAATCGGTGTCGAAGCAGGCGAGGACGGCCTCCTCGTAGCCGCGTGTCTCCCGTGACTCTTGCAGTTTAACCTGCGTATTGCAGTTCTTGCAGAATATCCCCTCGAAGGGGATGTGACTGAATATCTCGTGCCCGCAGACCGGACACCAGAGGAACTCGAACAGTGCTTCGCTGTGGCGGTCGATGACTTCCAGACTCATCTATGGATCTGGCCCGATTGAGATGGGCCACCCATTCCGGCCCAAAATAAACGTCACCGTAGATACGCACCCATCAATCAGCGCTCGGCGCCGTACACGATTCGCGAGGGCGCTTCATACCCGCAGTCGGGACAGTCGAACCAGCGCTGTACTTTCGCGCCGTCAGCTGCTTTCTCACCGACGAGGACGTCGTCGTTCGGACACTCGGGACAACTCAGTTCAGGCGCTGGCCGTTCGTGGAGCTCTTCACGGAACGATTTCGCGTCTTTTGTCTCGTACCCTCGCGACCAGAGGGGGTACCCGTCGGCGAGGATCGCCCCGCGCCACTTGTAGACGTACGAGTCTGGAGTTCTGTGTAGAACCGCTCTCGCTCCGGTCTCAGCGTTTCGGTACTTGAGTGTGGGCGTCTGGCTCTCCCGTCGCCAGTTAGTGATTCGAGGCATAGTCGATCAGAAGTGGACGTCTGCGGGCACAATCCAGAGATCCTCACTTTCCTCGAGGAGTCGATCCAACTGCTCGCGATGCCGGATGCCGTTCGCGTGCTCGTTGTAGAGGAAGATCGTCGGTCCGTCGTACGCGCCAACTTGGTGGAACGCGTGCCGAGCAAGGTTCTCATCACGCATGATCTCCTCGCTGGAGAGCTCGTCAAGTGCCTCTCTCACTTGGTCGAGATTCCGCTCGAACTCCGCTTTCGTTGCTTCCCAACCACGATCAAGCAGTTCTTGTCCTTTCTCGGAATCAACGGTCGCCGCAATCGGGAGATCGCCCCATCGCGCTTTGCCCGCAACGGTTGTGTCCTCGTTGTCGAAGGTGACGAAGTAGTCAAACACAGCGCAGGCGTGTGGATCGGCGCCGACCAATCGCTCGAACACCGCCTTTCCGGTGGATAGCGCTTCGTTTTCTGTCGATGCCTCTACCAGCGCGTAAATTACCATATGCATCTCGAACACCTCGAAGCACCGACGCACCGGGGCTCATCGTTCGCTCACCCCGTGCTGCGCCGGCACCCATCGCCGGCGCACAAAAACCACTCTCGGCACTTCCCTCTCTCAGGGGTCGTCCGCACGTTCGACGGTGATGGTCAGATTCCCTGATTCGTAGTTGGCCTCGAATGCGACCGAGAACCCATCCGACTCGTACGCCGCGTGGTAGGCTCGATGCAGTTCGAGCGAGCCGGTTGCCTTGAAATGGAAGAATGCGGCTGCGGTGTAGGGCTTGCTGGCGGTCTCGATCTGTGTCTCCACCAAGGCTGGGAGTGCGATCTGTGGTGTATCGGTGTCAATACTGGCTGCGAACTCACGTGCTTCGTCGACGGTCGCTTGTGAGTGCGCTGGCGTTTGGCCCGTCAGCACGTTCACCGGTGTCTCCGTCTCGTCGGTGAATAGGACGTCTTCGAAGGTGTGCGTTCCCAAGATTGCCTTGGGGTTCAGCTCGCAGTCGTGGAACGGATCGTCGGATGGTTGCTCGGTCATGGAATCACGAGCCCACGTAGGGGCTCACCTATTCCTGCCCCTGAAAAAACAGCAGTTGCCACGAAGCAGATCGAACTAGGAGTGGTTCAGGCTCGCTTTCTCGAAGGGAGATTCGCCAGTCGGGATGAGTAGCTCCTGTCGGTCTCCGACCCGCTCGGCCAGCTTTCGTTTCAGGTACTGTCTCGCCGTCGACGGCGTGAAGACGCCTTTGTCGATCATGTCGCCGACGACGTCTTTGAGGGCCTCGAACTGCCCCTGCAGGTGGCCGTCACCGACCGGCTCGCCGTCGTACCAACGTACTGTCGCGAGCGCGCCGTTCCCGACTGTTTCTCCCTGTTCGACTGTCTCCGAGTCGTACTGCAGGCCGAACCACAGCGTCCGATACGCGGTCACCTCGAACGTCGCCGACACCACGAAAAACGCCTCGTGGTGGAGGTAGTCGAGGTGGTCAGCGACGATCTCGTCGAGGGTGAGCCCGGTGGCGCGGGGCTTCGGCTCGACGACCGTCGACGGTCGGTCCTCGCCGACGAGGTACCCGTCGACGGCATCTGCCTCGAGGCCATCGGCCAGTTCCGCCAGCACCTGTTTCGCCCACGTGGAGTCGGTGTCTTCGCCACCGAACGGCGACTCAGCCGAGATTCGGTGTTTGAGCTTCAGGTTCGCTGCGCCCCAGTGGCTGTAGTGGAGCGTGTACTGTCCGTCTGTGCGTTCGTACGCAACAAGTGCGCGGTGTCCCATGATTCAATCACCTCACGAGGCGATGCTTGTGCTGTGTCGCCCCGCACCCCTCCTGGGGGAGAACAACGCTACACGTCGATCGGATCGAGGGAACTGAGATCCGCATGGAGGACTTCGTCGTCACGGATGACGTACCGCTTTGCGAGGACTGGGAACCGACATTTCGTGAACCCGGCTGTCTGGATGTCGAGTTCTTCGTTAGGCTCGAGATAGCCGGCGAGTGTTCGGAGGAACTCGTGCGTCACAAGACCACCTTCGTAGTCAGGAAGGCCGTCTTCACGCGCTTCGTAGACCTCGAAGGCGTCGTATCCCCAGATGATGAGCTCTCCTTCTTCATCCACCTCCCAATTCAGGGTCCCGAAGCAATGTGCTTCGCAGAGCTGGCGGACTGCCTGTGCATCCCTTACGACTGCGCCGGTCGATGTCGTCGCTGCTTGGAGCGTTGCCATTGTTCGTACTCGAGGGCGTTTTCCTGCCCTCGCACCCCTTTGGGGATAACAAACTGACCGCGAGAGATGCTGGATCGGTGGTGTGCGACTAAATCCTCGCTCAGGAGTCGACCGTGACGTTCGCTTCCGCCGAAGCACCTGGCTGGGTGAGCAGTTCCACCTGTTCCAGAAGCATCGTAGCTTTCTCGATTCGCTCTTGGTCGGGCGAGTCCAGTTGCTCGGTATCGATGCTGTTGAGGTTGCTGAGCGCGCGATGCAGCCGGTAGCCAGGTGTGTCTCGTGGGTCCATGATGTACGCCTCCGCCGACTTCTGGCGTTAACGAGACGCGTTGCGTCTCGTTCGCACACCAGAACGCTTTGCGTTCTGGGGACGCAGAAAAAACGGGAGAGACGCTGATGTCTCCCGCCGAAGCCTTGCACCTGTATTAACCAACAGCTTCGGGAAGACCCATTCCACGTTGGTTAAGACGTTATTCTGTTGAGTATTCTACTCGGGGGTTGGTCCGTGACGAGGCGACTGACAAACCTGGCACTCCCACATCGGCTGGCCAGACCAATCGGCATCAGGGACAGTCTCGAACTCCTGGAACTGATGCTCAGTCTTTCGACCGCACTTGCGACATTCAAGATGTGTTCTCGAGGGAACGCTGGGTTGCCGACCCTCGGAGTACTCGTCGATGATAGCGCGCTGGAGTGCAATGGCTGGCACCAACCAGACGTCGTTCTCGGCGCTCTCAAGTAGGACTGTAAGCCGATCTTCCTCACGAACGTTGCGGCCTCCCTCATCGTAGAGGAACGTCGTGTGCGCCCCATCACTCCGCGACTGGTTCGACTCTGTCTGTCCCGTCCGTTCACGAGCGACTGCAAGAAGCTGTTCGCCGCTTTCGGAGGTGACTCGAACTGCTTCGGGAAGCGAGGACCACTGCTCGATCAGCTGCGTGGCGGGCTCTGCATCAAGGTCGTAGATCAGCTGGCAGTCATCGACCGCTGGATCCCTGTTAGCCTTCGTGAGGAGCCTGGCCGCAGCAGCACCCTTCGCGATGGCGGCGTAGAACGTCGACGCCTCGACGAGTAGATGGACGACATGGAGGAGTGTCCACTCCGTATCTGGGGTGGACCTCTCGTCGCTGGTTCCATCAAGATGATTCGAGAGGCAGAACCGGCACTTCGTTTGGGTAGTGGGAATGGAAGCGCCACAAGAGGAACACTCCTTCTGTGTCGATCTCGTTCGGTTTGGATACGATTCCAGCGTTTCTCTTCTCCGCTGTCCTATTCGCCCAGAAGTACCACGCCCAGAAAGCTTGTCGTCGGGAACGTGGGTCGCCTCACCAAGTGGTCGCAGTTCTTCAAAGTCAGATTGTCGCCCGTTCATAGAGTGGTCTGGCAGCACCTTCCTTCGTTTCTGTATTTAAACCTCAGCCACAAATTCCGAATCTCCGCCGGAAGAAGATTCGCAGATAGCGTCTTCAGACCGCCAATTCGTTCAATGTGTCTCGATGCGACCGGATGGTCGTTGACGTGACGCTCGCCGCCTCAGCGACTTCCGCCTGCGTTAGCCATCGTCCCTCTTCGCGACCCGCCTTGTAGAGACAGGCGGCTGCGAATCCCGATGGTTTGACACCCGACGCTACTCCTGTCGATTCAGACTGTTCAGCCAACCTCCGAGCTCGCTGTCGGATGTACACTGGAACCTCGAGTTCTGACGCAAGCCGGGGGATGAATTCGCTAGGGCGAACAGGCTGGGCTGGCAGTCCAAGTTCTGTATTCAGCGTCTTGTACGCGTTCGTAACTCTCGATTGTTCAACGCGTGCCGCATCGACGACGTCGTCGAGTAACCGTGAGTGGCCGTTACATCGACAGACCCCATAGACGCTTGCTGCCGCGATCGCCTCGATTGATCGGCCTCGAAGCAGGTCTTCGCTTTGAGCGCTCCGGAACAGTTGACACGCTTGGTCACGAACCGAATCTGAGAGCTCGAGGACGCTCGCGATTCTTCGGACCTCACCCAGGCCGTGTGCGAGGTTTCGCTCGGCTTTCGACTGGAACCGACCACGAGTCTGCTCACGCCGCATTCGGGCTAGCCGCTGGCGCTTTTGCCCAGAGAGTTCGTTCCCGTTTGAATCAGTTCTGCGACCGATTTTCGTCGACAGACCTCGGTCATGACGTGCGACGGTGAGTGGTGCACCTGTTCGATTCAGAGTCTCTTCATCGGTAGCGAACGACCGCCACTCCGGACCATGGTCGATTTTCTGTTCGTCGATGACGAGCCCACAGTCCTCACAGACCGTCTCGACGGTATTTGTTCTCACTTAGCTGTCACATTCGGGACACGCCGTGTTGTCGTTCGATACGTCTTCGTCGAAGCTGGTTTCGTAGATCTCTCTCGTGGCCATCGGTAGTTCGCGAGGCGTCTCGTCTGCACCCCGCACCCCTCTCAGGGGGAGATAGACAACTGCGGATGTGATTATGGAAGATATCTATTGACTACTCAAGGAGCCTTTGCAGCGTCTGTACATACTCTCAGCGGGGTATGCCGTGGCCGGTTATTCGTCGTCGATTACGACGCCGCCATCGGTGACCGCTTGCATCACTCAGCGAAGTACTCGTACACAGGCAGGAGAGTTTGGAAGTACTCGAGCGTCCAGTCTACCAACTCTTTCTTCTCGATGAGGTCTGAACCATATGGAATCTGCTTCTCGATTACGAACGACTTCTCGTGTCCTATGTTGGCATCGGTCGTCTCCCTCACAGCCCGACCGATGACTCCCAACCTATCCGTGATACTCGCTTCGTCGACCCCTGGCATGTAGATGACCGAATCTGCGTGGAAGGTTGTGGTCTGCCGTTCTCTGTCGTTGGCCTGCTGGATGTTCCGCTGGTACCGGAGATAATAGAACGGATTGTCTTCACGTGTGAGTTCGATGCCGTCCAGTTCGGACAGGGCGTCCAACATCACACGCTTGAATTCCGGTTTAAGTTCAGAGGATCCCCGTCTCACGATATTGCTGACAATCCGGTTCGGGATATAGAGTTGGACAGAGAACTTTGCTGGGTGCCAGAACCCTGCCGAGAAATGTCTAAGTCGCTGGAATATCCCGTTCTCCAATTCCTCTGAATCAACAAGGTGTACCTCTCTGCTTCGTTGATTTGAGGTCGCGGTGAAGTTCCCCAGATCGTAGTTCCCTCTACTCTCGTACAACGCCTGAGAGAAGATTCCAGGGTTAGTCTGGTCGACTCCTCGAAGCATCGTCTTCCGATACTCTCCCACACCAGACCCGCTCAGTTTATCGCGGTCGAAACCTCTGAATGGTACCATTCTCATTAGTTCTAAGTAGTCGGTGAATTCTTCGAGTAGGAATCGGTCGATGTCATTCTTTGTTCTCTCTCGGTAATTTTCTAGCAGTTCATAGATGTCCAACCAACTGATTCCGTGACACAATTCGTCATCGGTGAGGCCAAGCTCTCCCCGATATTTCCCCATCTGAGTGAGACTCAGCCTGTCCCGTTCTGTCTTGACCTCAATAACGATTGCCGTTGGGACGTTCTCTGAATGAACTGTGACTACGCCGTCTACTGTTCCGTCTCCAGAACGTGGATCTGATTCTCTAGCGACGTTCTCTCCGGCAAATGAGAGTCCAGCAAGGTGGACGGAATGTTCAGATGTTGGAATCTCGTTCAAACCGACCTGAGTGTCGTACTCGAATTTGGCGTCCTCGAAAGCGAGACCAAGGGACTGCTTTAGAAAACTGTCCGTGAGTCTATTATCAGACTCTTGCAGGACTTTCAGGAAGCCCTTCGTGGTGTTGTTCTCCAGCTGCTCTTTACCCTCATCGCTGGCACGCTGGTACCAGAAGAGATTATCCCACTTTGGTCTCACACAACTGTCCTTTTCCTACTCGAAGTATATTCCTTCCGCTCAGTCGTACATAGGTGATCTTCCAACTTTGTGATTCGAGGCTCTTGCTACTGTCAGAATTCAAAATGCTGCGAACGCTCTACTTGTCATGGGTGAACTTCTCCTCGAGGTTCTTGCGCTCACTGCGCTTCTTAGCCGCCTTGCCCCCTTGAAATGTTGCTCCACCAGTGAATCCCGCAACCGTTGCAGAGGCAATGACATTTCCTCCAGTCAGTGCGAGTGTGATGAAGAACGTTGCTACTGTGGCTCCGAAACTCATCTCTTCATCAGAGGCGTCGGTCAGCTCTCCGGTCTGTTTCGCTTTCCAGAAGATGTAGTCGACGAGATCGTACGAAATTTCTCGAGTCCGACGTCGGTACCAGTCCCCATCATCCCAAATCAGCTTGTCGTGAATGTACGATTCGGGCGGACGTATCTCATCGATGTCCGAAGCTGGGTACTTGTATTGGCCTACACCCGGTGTAGACCTCTTCTGGTGTACTGTCGCGGCAATCGTCGATATATCGGCTGCGATGCTTGGTGCGTTGAGTTGCACCAACATAGCGTCGAGTGCCTGCTGCATCTCGACAATCGACTGAACCATCGCCGGTTGAATAGCCGATTCAGCAATTTTCTGAGTCTGGGTGATTGACTGAACCAACGCCGGATTAACCACACTTTCCGCGATCTTCTGCATTTGGACGATATCCCGGATCAGTGCAGGCTGGATGGCATTCTCCATCGTCTTCTGCATCTGAATTGCGTCCCGAATCAGTGCCGGCTTGACAGCCCGCTCTACCGTCTTCTGCGTCTCTATCATCGACTGGACTGCTGCCGGTTGGATCGCTTCCTCTGCCACTTTCTGAGCCGCGAGAATGCTGCTAACGTCTATATCGACAGTAAAACCTGTAGAGATAGAGGTATTTGGATCTTTCCCGGACTCTGTGTCTGAATCTTCGCTATCCTCACCCATAATGATCTCTTTGCTGCATTTGGTTTTGAGTTCTCGACTACTTTAGTGCGTCTAGGGGAGTAGTTCGGAAAGGTTTGGAAGTTCCAAATCGAAATCAGGGATGTATCGTTCGATAAGTCCCTCCTTTTCCTGCGGGAACATCCCAACAGCCGAACCGCCTTCAGGGGCGATCAAGTTCTGTATCTCCTCGTAGGTGAAATCCAAGTTGACGTCGTAGTTCCACTCCTCCGCGTCGGTCTTGAGGTTCTGAATTTGATCCCATACGAACTCGACGTTGCTGTCCGTGACAGCCTCACCGTAGACTGAGCCTCGAATCGCCCAGTGGAGTTCGCTCATCAGTAGAGCGATACACCCTCGGCATCCGTGTCGGGCGAACCGGAGGAATGTACGATTGGCGATGAAACGTGTTCCTCTCCATGCCATCTTGTACGGGGTACCGATGGTCCATAGGACAACCTCCAGACCGAACGCCGCTGACGCGAAGAGGAACCCCTTGATAGCTTCTGGGTTTGGGTCAGGAGTTTCGACGACACACGCAGCATTGCAGAGGTTGTTGAAACTCCCAATGAGAGGGAGATAGCGGGTATATTTGCTAAGATCCCGTCGTCCCGATTCAATCATAGACTCGTCTATTTTGTCGGTGATGTTGTACTCGTTGAGGATGCGAACTCCAAACTGGAGACGACGGACGACGTCAGACACAGACTCGCCACTATCGACCACTGCATTGAGGGTCTCTCCAGAAATTGCCTTGCGTGCGGAGCACAGTTCGTTAGCACATTGAATTACGGTGTCGTTCCGTTCGGTTTTCGTCTCCGGGAGTGCGTCGAAATAGCTGTCGGCGACATCGTTTACTGTACTCCTCTCTTTCAGGGCAGTTACCTCCCCTGAAGCTGCAATCGGAGTAGCTGCCGTCGCTTTAAGGAATGTCCTTCGTTTCATTCGCTCACTAAGTCACTTTCCGGCAGGAGCCGACGACGTTGTTTTTAGTACTCGATAAATTACCGAGCAGGGTTGGCTCAGATCCCCTCATTTGCCTGTTTGTGTCGCGTCCAAAATGTTCCAACTCCGATCTCAACAGGCACAATATCGTCCCGCTGTTGGAGTTCTTCCTCTGCTCGGTCCTGCGGCCACTCGTAAACCGTCATGACTTCTTGAGTCGCAACAGGGCCGTGCTCGGTAACGAATCCGGAGAGGGGTTGCGGCTCCTCACTATCGATTCCTGATTGGTCGAAAATATCTACGATGTCGTCGTAGTGCAGATAGCCCGATTGAGTGACTTCCTCTCCGTCGACGTGGAATTTGGTGAAGGGCGGATTGAGATCACGTTTAGTCTGACGAGGCTCTACTTTGTCCCAAGCTTCCTCTAATCGGTTGATATCGAGCCCCGCGTTCTCCGCTAATTCGAAAAGGATCTCCTTATCCTCGATGTTTGTCCCTTCGACCATGGTGGCCGTCCGAAGCCGTCGAAGGTATCGTTGGGCGGCGTTTGGCCCTTGGTGCATCGCTGCCAGGTAAGCGCGATTTGCGAGTTCGGTTGATTCCGGCGGATTCTCCTCCCACACGGAGGTATCTATAGGCATTTTGTGGCGAAGACGGTCTCTTTCCCACTTCGATGCCATCTCTTTGGGGTCAACGAATTCGCGGACGGGGACAAGGTGATAGTCGGTATCGACTTCGTGTCCGTATCGCTCTTTGATTTTGAGTATTATGGGATACAGCCCCCACCCCACGTTATCCCACGGGTCTGAGTATTGCACAACCTTCGGTTCTTGTTCTTCTTCATCGTCGTCATCATCCTCGTCTTCCGACTCCTCTTGTTCCAGTTCTTCGTCCGGAGTCTCGGGATCCTGTGACTTCTCGGGCTCTGAAGAATCGGGGTCTTCTCCTGCCTCATCGGGGGAGTCGTCACCTACCTCCACACCCTCGGGGATTCCGATGATGCCGCCGCCTCCGCCTCCACCTCCACTGCTTCCATTACCGTCTGTTCCGGACGGTGTGGTCTCCGTTGGCTGGGGGCCAGAATCTTCGGAGGGTGCTTCCTCTGACGGCGATTCATTGGTGTACTCGTCAACTCCTGTCTGGTCGGGATCAACGTTTGGCGCTTCGTCACCGGAGGCACTACCACTGTCATCGTCCTCGGGGTCAATGTACAGGTCGTCTGTCGTCCCGTCACCCATTAATAACCACCCCAGAGTCCGGAAGGTAGTCTCCAATTCGCGACTGCTCGTCGGTGCGCTCCGTCTCTAGCGCTCGTTTGATTTCGTAAATCCACATGGCTAACCTCTGTTGTGAATACCCGTCCGTCGTCAGACCGCAATCCTGCTTCCAGTACCACCCAGCAGCCTCATCAACAATCCCCGGCAGCACTTCGACCTGTCTCGGTGACCCTCGACCGATGACCAAAACTCCCTCAGGGTTCAGGGCGGTAGCCGCCTGATGTATCCGATCTCGGAATTCGTAGTTGCTGGGTGTCTGGACGCCGTACATGGCGAACCGATCGATACCCAGTCGGGCAAAGGTCTCACGAGCCTCCTTGAAATGGGGTTGAGAAAGCCCTTTAGCCAAAGGTATGAGTTCGTGGGATAGTCCCATCTCCTCGGCCGTCTGGTAGAGCCATTCGAATCGGTCAAGGTACTTTCTCACGTTCTCTAACTGATGTTCTGGCTCCATCTGATGGTAGACCCATAACCAGTCCGGGATGATTCGCGCCTCACGCGTGATTTCGGCATAGAGGTCTATTTCCGCCCATCGCCCTCTGTCCGTGACTGTTGGGTCGGGTTCCGTGCCCACGATTGTGAGTTTGTGGTGGGGCTGGAGGATGTTATCGAATCCTCCGTGATTTCTCAGAACGCTCTCGGCTTCGCTGAGTGTCACCATCACGTGTTCAATCGTTGGATCCGCCTCCAGTAGATTGAGAAACTTCCCGCTGGGCTCGAGGCGGAGAATCGCCTGAAGTTGGGAGTACTGCGCAATCAAGGAGGCTAACAGGGTTTGCTGACCTCTATGCGAATCTCTCTGTATGGAGTGCGAATTCATTGGCGATGGTGCGGGTCGTTCACTTGGCACCTACCGCCATTCTACGAATTCTGTATATAAAACTCTGTTGGAGATTTTTCAAACAGGTGGGCAAGATAGGACACAGATCGTCTATGTTCTAGGTTGGCCGAAACTATATAGTGGCGATAGGCGGTCGATATCGGAGAGATTTAACACGGAGGTGGCTGACTATGAACTATGAGTGATAGGGTTCATTTCATTCCAGTCGGGTTCGATTTTGACCGCCTTATTCGTCCAATATCAAAGGGTGAGATGGAGGCTGACCGTGTCGTCCTACTCACCCACAAAGGCGAGCCCGACGATGACCCGACAGACCGGGCAGCGCAGCTTGCAAAGAATATGACTGGGAAACTGGAGCGAACATTCGAGCTGATCGATATCGAGGTCGAAATTGAGGCAGTCAATCTTGAGGAGATGTACGAGTACGAGACGCTCTATCCCAAAGCGCATGACTACATTCTGGAGGAAATCAAGAAGGGGAACGAAGTCTACGTCAATATCTCCTCCATGCCGCGGACGGTGTCGTTCGCGTTTGCGACAGCTGCTGACTCATTGATAGCTGAGAAACAAGAGGAGTTCGAGGACATTCGTGATCACGTACACACGTACTACGTGGCCCCCAAGGAGTATCTGGTCTTGGAAATGCTCGATGTGTTGGAAGATGCGGCCGAGGCCTTTGATGAACTGAAGGAGTACGAAGACCTTCGGGTACATCAGCACTATGAGGCGATCACCGACATACTAGATCGGGTCGATGAAAGTGGCGTGACAGAGGGTGCGCGGGAAGATTTAGATGGTGACGGGCATATGTTCGTTGAGTTTCCGTCATCTCCTGGTAGCAACGTGAAAGAGTTCGAGGAGCATGTTCTTCGATTTCTCAAGGGGAAGGGTACGTTCGAATCGACCTCAGAACTTGCGGAGGCGTTGGCCGAGGAGAATGGTGAAGAATATGGCGAATCATTCAGAAGTCGAGTTCAGTACAATGTGTCTAACCTAGATACAAAGGGGTACGTCACCCGAAGGGATAGCGGAAATAGACACGAGACGGAACTATCGACAATGGGGCGTATGTGGGTAGAAACGCACTAATTCTACTTTCCCTGATGATAGATATCTACGAGGAGAGTGCCTGACGACATGGCTGGGAGTTTCTGCGTAGCAAAGGTTGTGGCTGCGCGCGCAGCGTAGCGAGCACGGAGCGGAGGGTGGGGAGGTGGGGTCTGGGTCGGTCCGGCACGTAGTAAAAAAGAAGGCTGCGTACGCTGGCTACGCTTCCCACCACCGACCGCGCTCGGGGAAGTGAACCGTGGTCCAGCCGGTCAGAGCCACCGAGACGCGCCCGTTGTACCAGTTCTTCGCCGCTCCGTGAATACGAACGTGCTCGCCCTCCTCAATCCAGGGTTGGTCGCTCGCAACCCAACTGGTGAACTTCGTTTTTCCGCTCTCGTCTTCGATGAGCCCCACTTGAGAAATGGCTGAACTTGACGGTTCCCACAATTGCGTCACAGTTCCTTCGATGCTCACCTCTTTGCGATTGACGTCCTCGAGCATCCCGATGGGAACCACCTGTCCCGGCGCCGTCTGCAACTCCTTGAACACCCCAACGACTGCACTCGTCAGGTCTTTCCCACCGACTACGGCTTCACCCAACCGCCGACCAATCGCTGCTCGCGACCAGCCATCCAGCTTTTCGGCCAGCCGCATCGACTGCTTGTTCACCGCCGCCAACTGCTCCTGCGTGAGTTCTGCACGAGGATCGTCTCGCTCTGGGTCCGCCCACGGGTCCACGCTCGCCGCCCGCTTCTGGAACTCAGCACGCCGCTCAGCACTCCGCTTCGCCGCGATATCTCGCGTCCGCTTCTCCCGACCTTCTTGCGTCCCCAGCTCCGCCTGGGCACTGATGCGCTCCAGCTCAGCCTCCCTGGCCCGAATGCGCTCTTCCTGTTCGAGGGTCGCACCGTAGATCCGCTCTTCACTCGTATCGACCATCCCATCCGGGTGGTTCGCATCGACCTTTGCCTGCACCTCCATCTGCACCGTCGCCTGGAACTCCGGCGTCTCATCGACGACCTCGAAGCCGTCTTCATCGACCGCCGCTTCGTCCGCTTTTTCGAATGCCTGTTCATCGACCGAAACTACTTCACTGGTAACGTTCTTACTTGACATTGGATCTCACTGATCCGAAGGCGCTCAGCGCCCGACACCGCGATGCTGCTACATCGCGGTTTTCCGACGACAACGACCGACAGAACCATCTGCGCGCTCTCGCTCGCGCCTTCGCGAGCGCCCCCTGGGGCGCGAGCGAGAGCGCGCCCGAGGAGGCCACCCAACCAGCACCGCGCGCCGACCCGCCCGGAGCGAGCGGCCAGCGGGATATGCCCGTTCGTGTCCGGCCCGATATGCGGGTCCGTGTCCAGGGCGACTGTCGCCGAGAACGCGCGCCGTGGTGTGGCGCGCGACAGCGCAGGCGGCACCAAGCGCTGGAACGCGAAAGCCCGCAAGGGGCGCAACCGACGGGGATACCCGCTGGCGTCGAGGGCACATCTATTTTAGCCCGGAACGGGCGCGGGCGGTGCGGAGAGCGCCCGCACGCCCGGAATGGTCGGTCGCGAGCGACGCGGAGGGCGGCAGCGGCGAGCGGGGCGGGCCGTTACGTACCATCTGGCCAGCCGGCCGCGTCGCTCGGCGAACCATCTATCGTCCTGGTGGACTCAGAAAGGGCGAGGCCGCTTCGGCCGTCCCCCGACCCCGTAAGCACCGCAGGCACGAGGAGCGCAGCAGCGGTCGCGGGATGCCGAGCGGTCGAGGGCTTTTAGGAAACGATGACTGTCGTTGGTAGGCAGAACCCAGTGTAGCTTAGATTCGGTTGAGAACATTCGGTTCCAGCCCACTCTGACACAAATATCATATTCTTCGTCTTCACAGTTTCTGCGTAGACATGGCGTCGTATCCATCCGAGAATTCGCTTGTCGTGAATGCGACACACCAAATACTGACTCGTATTCGTGGGCCGTACAATCAGACAACCGCCATCGCACCAACACGGTATCAGGAACACCAGGCTGGTGGAGGATACGACGTCGAGCTCCCGTTAGCGATGCGACTTCTTTTCCAGTACAAAGCACCCAAGGCAGAGCCAAACAGGGGCGTTCGGTTCAAACTCGATACTCAGCAGATCACGACACTTGCAACCCGAGAGCCAGGTGAGGTCGCTTACTACGCATGTCCCGTCGTTGACTCTGACAACCAATTATCCGATGCGCTGACGGAGTGCTATTTTATCGATGTGCAGGCGATCGAGGCTGGCTCATCTCAACTCTATATTCCAACCGATTACCCCAATTCGCCTGTCCAGGCAAAATTCAAGGACCCCTCCGACCAGTCCGGGTGGATTGGTGATCCAGTGAACTACTACGAAATCCCCCATTCAGCTGTCAAAATGTGGGACGACCTAAGAACTGGCATCGAGTCACGGAACATTGGTATGGTCATCCGCGAGAGCGGATCGACAACGGACTCCTACGACGATTTCGTGGACCGGTTACAGGACCTCTGGGCGCTCCATGATGATACTCGTGGCCAGGCACGAACTGACGGTGGCGAGCCGAATGAGAATGACCACCAGCGAATTGAGCGACTCGTCTCGTTTGCGCGCTCACAACATCGTCGGCTATTCGAAGAATCTGACGTAGCAGTACCCAATATCGAACGGCATGAACGTCATCTACGAGAGACCCTCGAAGGCTATCAAACTGTCCGACGGCCCGATGTTCACGGAATCGGGCGAGCCCAAGAACTTATCGCCCAATCTGGGAGCACAGATAGAAATCGAGCACTCAAACTCGGGAATCAGCCCTGAATCTATTCGTCGACCGAGCAGTGGTTCTTATTCGTCAGATATCGCTCTACAGAACGGTGACCCCATTACAACCGGCCATCCACCGAGGGTAATCCCCTCAGGGCGTAACAACGACATCCCCTCTGCTCGGAACTCTCGTTCCTTCTCGAATCCGATTGTCCCACCCTTGATACGGTAGGATAGTCGGGCAGTACGCTCGACTGCTTCGTGCATCTGTTCGCTGGCCTCTGTTTTTTGACTTTCATACACGTTCTTCGCAGCTAAGATATCTGCATCACCAGTTCGGTCATGATTGACGGGTATCACCTCCTCTAACGGACGGTCTTCACCGCGCAGGCTTACAGCCTCCACTTCGGTTGTCACAAGTGGAATTGGGCCATCTGATTCTACTAGTTCTTCTAACGCGGGCCAGGACAGAACCGGATTTTCCATCAACACGCCGGCTTGTGTGTCATAGACGGTTTCGTAGCCCTCTCCATCCTCGTCACTATTTTTGAATCCCCGTAATACCGTCCAGAAGATGCCGTACCGTATTGGTGCAAGTATCACGAAGCACGGTCGATGGATACCCAGTTCTGTTCCATGACGCTCCTCAAGCGTCTTCTGAAGCGTCTGCGACAGTTTCCACGAAGATGGGAGGTCTTCTCGAAGGTCTTCGATTCCGCTCCCATACCATGAGAAGTCCTGACATTGCGCGGAATAGTAGAGACGACCGGGATCCGTATCGAGATCAAGCTTGTCCGCGGCGCGAGTCAGTCGGTTGAGGATTTGATCCGCTGATTCGTACCCCTCAGTGGGGAGATCGACACGAACTCCTTCATCTCCATAGATTGGGTCGTACGTGGCCGGTGCGTGATAGGGAACAATGCTTCCATAGCCGCCAAGTGATGTCGGTCTCCTCTCGAGTTCGCTTGGGTCCATGTCTGTCCTAACCGATTCTATCGGTTTGTGTATAGTTTTTGGAAGCTCAATGAGCGCAGAAGTGCAGTTTAGCGTTGATACAGGTTGGTGTATGCTCGTTCGAACACCGCTTGTGCATCGCCAGTTTCAACGATCTCTGAAAGATCGTCTTGATCAAGCACGAGGATGTCGAGGTCTTGAATGCGCATATCTCTAAGCAATCCATCAGCGTTCCGGCCACTCTGAGAATCTGACACACCCTCCCAAGAGACCAGAATTGCCCCTTTACTATTCGGAGAAGTCATCTTAGCCTTCCCGTAGACAGAATAGATCTCATCAACTCCAACGGACTCGTTCCAGTTCTTACACTCGACATTAATTGGCGCTCCCAGCTGAGTCCAGGGATGATGCTCTTCCTCATTTTGCAGTTGGAGATCGATCTCTTCCGTACTAGTTCGGTTATTTGGCGTCATCACGTGCGTATCCGGTACAGCCTTCTCAAAGATGAATGCCATCAGTTCCTCCAACCGATCTCCTTTGGACTCAGTAGTTTCAGCCTCTTGTGCCGCTACGAACCGACGTTCGATCTCATCGCGAATCTCTTCCTCCGTCGCGAAGTCAGCGAACGAACGTGGATAGCCGGCCGAAATGGGCGAGAGCCGCTCTGCTTGGAGGTTAATATACATCATTTCAACACCATCCTGTTCCCCAAGCTCGCTAACACTGGTGCTCTCAAGCTCGCGATCATATAACAACAGGAGTGAGTGATCGAGATCGCCAATCTGCTCAATTAATTCCTCGAGAGTTCCCCGATCCCGGTCTTCGGGGCGCATTGCGCGGACAAGGTATTTGTCGTCTCCGCGAGCCACAATTAAGTCGAAATCAATGTTGAGCTCGTCCCGTACCCCCTCGGTTGTATTGCGATACATCTGAATGGTGTAGCCTGCACTTCGAAGTGTCCGCGTGATCGTGATATCGGGTGTGAAATTTCCGAGGTCAATTCCTTCGAGATACTGAATCGGATCTGACTCAACTTCGTCCGGAGCAGCCGATACTAACGAGTTAGCGAGCTTCAGCACAAAAGATGCATTTCGGAGGGTCATACCTGATCCGAACGGGTCAACTTCCGTCCTAGAGATTGTTGGCTTTCCTATTGCGTGGGCAACTCCCTGAACGAGGACGAGCGCATTGGCAATCCAAACCGGATTGTTCATCCGGAAATTTAGATCGTCAATCTCTGGCCGTGAAATGAACTCAGGCACATAAATAAGATCACGTACATCAGCTTCACAGTAGAGATCAAACTCACTGAAGTCGTACTCATCTGGGGCTTTGAGTAGGCAGAGATCGCGCAGTGTGTTGAGCGAACGCCTAACAAGCGGCTGTATCCGTGATTCGTCGAAGAGGCTGTGTTTCGTCAGGCCATCTTTGGCACCTGCGAACGCATACGCTGCTTCCTCATATCGCCCGTTCCGTAGTTCTTGCATACCGAGATTCAGCAGCCACGCATGACCCCCTCGCCACCCTGCATCTTGGATTGCTGGTACGAGGAATTCAAGTACATAGTCGAGATAATCATCATGGAAAAAATTGGGCTCAGAGTGTCCCTCAGGAATCGCCGCTTCTATGTCTTCCTCGACATCGAATGAAGTCTCTGGTAGCTCACTCCAAGATCTATCTTGAACATTCGCAACGTCGCTAATTAGGTCTGAATATGGGAGCGGGTCGGGATTTTCGTCTAGTCCCGAAGGAGAAAAATCGGGGATTTCGAATCTGATCTCAAGATCAGCTGCTATGAATTGGGAAATATGTTCGGCATCTTCTTCCAGTATACGAAAGGCGAAGCTTTCAGACCTAACTGAGACGTTTTCTTCAATGGCTGGTCGCCGGTCGTAGTACTCATCGATGACAGCAACGATCGCTTCTCTGGCTTCGTCAGGGAGTTTCCAGATTCCGTCAGTTCGATCTCCTCTATGAAAGCGCTCGTCATCCTCTAAGCGAACGATATCGAAATCAAGTCGACCGGCGACAAGCTTCTCCGAGAACTGAAAGCCCGGAGGAAGTGAATTTGATTCAGACGCCATTGAATAATGCTCTCCAGTCAGGCCAGTTAATTCTTGACGAGCCACGCGCACTAGGGCGGCAGTCGGGTTCCAGTCTGTCTGGTGGTTACGGCACCAATGTCGTTTCAACTAGGAAGTATGTGAACCGTCTATCACCGTTGAAGTGACAAACTCCTCATTGCGACGAACAGCCGGTATCGGCGATGTAGAGCTCACTTACGGTCGGAGTTGTCGACATCGAACGATGCTTCAAATTCCTCGATGTCGTAGTACTCGTGGACGACGGGGCGGAGCGCCTGCAGGATCATCTCTGCAGCCAGCGGCGAGATATCGAGGTCCTCAGCCATCAGCCGGTGGGTCACCTCGCCGCGTTCGCGGGCGACAGCGTAGGTCAGTGCCGTTGCGAGGCCGGCAACGCCGTGACGGTCGACGTAGGTGTCGATATCGTCGTTGGTTTCGGCACGACCGACCGCGTCGATGAGCGCTGGCGTGATCGTGTACTCACGGTCACCGGCGGCCGTCGTCACGGTCAGGTCGATCTCGCAGGCGGCGTACCGCCGAGGCTGCTCGTCGTGGGTGACCTCGACGACGCCGACGTCGACGAGTCGATTGACGTTGCTGTAGGCCGTCCCCTGCCCGAGCTCGAGGTCGGCTATCACGTCCTGGACGGTCGCCTCGTGTTCGTGAACGAGGTACGTGTACAGTTGGGCGAGCTGCGGCTCCTCGAGGAGATCCGCGACCGAGAGGAAGTCACGGATGATGTCGCCATCAGTACGATTCGAGGTACGTGACACGGGTCGTTCCTAATTACCGTTTCCAGCGAAACAGTAGAGAGTGTTTGGGTCACTCCGCCGGCGCCGCGACAAGGTGATCCTCGAGGTCGCGCGTCCAGTAGGTAGCTGGCCCACCGGGACTACACCGGGCACAGAGTTGGAGCGGGCCTTCTAGGTGGCCGAGTTCCACTCGGAACCGCGTCAGCGCCGCGCTCGTGTCGACGACGAGGCCACACCCGTCGCAGGTGTGGTGATCGCGCTCATCGGGATTCGGCTGCGTCTGGGTAGCGCAGCCGACACAGATCGGGTGGGTGACCCGCTCGTCCTGGCCCCAGGTGTGCGCCTCCCCAGTCTCGGTGCCAGGCGGGGCGTCGCAGAAGGCACAGCCAACGAGGGTTTGCTGCATCACTCGTCCTCCTCGCCGGCGTCGCTGGCGGCCGTCCAGCCCTGGTGGAAGACAGCCAACTGCGTGGCTGAATCGAACACACTACTACTCGGCTCGTGAACGAGAACGCGGTCCTCGGGAACCGGAGTGACGACGTCCGCGTCGACGAGATCGTTGACCACGCTGCGGGCCATCGTGTCGTCGATGTCCGCCGTGTCGACCCTGGCGGCGTCGCGGTCCTGGGCGAGCAACTCTTTCTCGAACTGTTCGTAGTCGGCACTCGTGTCGTCGTTCGGATCGGGATCAGCCATAGTGAGTCACGCCGCGCACGCTGTCGCGCGCTGCACGCCTTCTGGCGCCGATAAACACTCCACGCGAGACCGTAGCCCTTACTAGCTCCAGAGGGTCGCGATCCGGTCTTCGATCTCATCGAGGACGAGCGCAACGACGTCACGATGGTCGTCTGGCCACGCTGCGTCCTCGCCGGGCGTCGGGGTGGTGGGCGGGGGATGGAAATGGTCCCGTGTATTGTGCGGATTCGGGTGCCGGTCCCACCGGCACTCCCAGGTATGGTCCGCGTGCTGCTCTCGATAGTGGAGTTTGAAGTCGTCGTTCGTGTACCAACGGACCGTCAACTGCGCCTCGTCGACGGCTGTCGGGTAGTACGACGGGGCAAAGACGACGTGGAGTTCCAGATGGCCGCTTGTATCCGTGACGATCGCTCGGGAGACCTGCCTCGTCGCTTGGAGTCGTGTCTGGAGGAACTCGAGGATTGGACGATCGATGGGGGCAGGGCTCTCGCCATCGCCTGTCGGTGGCGCCATCGAGCGAGCTACCCGGACGCCTGTTCGCGCTCGCCACCCGTGCGTTGCTGGCGCGCGCGTTCGTAGCGGTCACGCTCCTCGCGGGCGGTCGCCCAGTCGGCGAGGTCGCTGTACACGTCGTCGATGGTCTGCTCGTCGCTGCCCTCCGCAGCGGCGACGGCGTCGACGGCGGCCGGTGACGCGGCGTCGTACGTCGCCTTGTACTCGGTAATGCGCGTCGTCAGCTCACGAACCCGATCCTGCAGGTCCTCGACGGACTGGTCGGCTGCGAGCTGGTTGATGCGTCGCCACTCAAAATACGCGTCATTCCGTTCGTAGGTGGCCGGATGGCTATCGTGCCGGGTGACGATTCCCAAATCGTCGAACCAGCCTAGGTACTTCCGGGCGGTCTTGGGGTCACAGTCGGCGATGTCGGCGATCGCGCTCGCCGTCGTCGGCTCGCGGGTTTGCAGGATGGTGCCATAGATGCGTTGTTCGACGTCATCGCTGCTGAACGCGTCCTCGAAGGGGGGAGTCCCATCGGTGGCGTCTGTTTCGGACATACTCGGAATTGCAGGGCGAAGGATATAGTTCTTACTTCAGGGAATAGTTTCCTGACTTGGATGGGCTGGGATACACAGGTTGACAATTCCTTAACCAACATCGGGTAATTCGATTGTCCAAGTGTTGGTTAAAACATCACTCCTGAAATCGGAGCTCTCGAGCTGGTTTCACGCAGAAGCTGTCTTGACCACCGTCAACGTCATTCTGACCTACCTCACCGCCCAGTGACGACTGGTGTGTGAGTCGGCTGACCAGCTCGTCACGAACCGTTTCACGACTGACTGTCGTTTCGTGCTGGCCGAGCCGCTCGTCGAAATACCGCTTCTGGAACCGTTGGCCGACGTCGTCGGTGGCGATGTACTGTGTCCGCTTCACTCCCGCAACGCTGGTCGAAACGATCTCGGCTCCGACGTCTTCGTGGGTGAGTTCAACGAGCGCGCACTCGACGAGTGAGACGACGGCAGTCGGACTTCTGTTGTGGGGGATCGTCAGTTCGAGATCTGTCCACGGTTCGTCGCTCGGTTGCTCAGTTTGCTCAGCGTGAAGTCGTGATCGCTGTTGCTCGTGTTCTGAAGACATGGTTGTTGAGTGGGCGCTTACGACAGCCCCTCGCCCCTCTCGGGGGAGACAAACTCCACCGCGAATCGAATCACTATCTATTGGGTGAACTCTGATATATCGGCTATAGACGATCGTCGTTTGATGGCCCTTCGGCCCGAGAGAGCCAGCGGCGTTTGCACCGTTGTACCCTAGCCTTCCTTTGGACAAATCTGGAGGTGCAAAGGGCGTCGAAACAGGCTTAAATCAGACAAGAGGGACGTCGAGCAGTTCTAAGGCGGTAGTAATGTCCTTGACGAACTTCAAGATACGGTTGTCTGGAATAATTGTGCTTGACGGGGTGGTGAGACCCTCGAATTCGAGAGAAGCGGCGTCATATTCTGAGCGAAACCAGACAACAGCGAATTACAGTAATTGACTGCAATTCGTTACGACTCGTCGAGGACTTGACCATTTCGGTCGAAAGCAGACGATACAGGGCCTGAAAAGTGCATGACGGGGATCTTGACTTCTTCGAACCACACCTCCTATGAAAATATAGCAATTGTGGTGGTTTCCTCACGGATGACAAGACGTGACGACTAATAGACCGGTCTAAAACGACAGCCAATCTTCCTCAAGATTTTCATTCGAGACGAAACCTTCTGCGTTAGGAAACAGTGGGCCCGAGCCACTCCCAGTATCGAAGCCCGGCAGACCTACCATTTCTTCTCGTGATTCCGCAAACCCATCCAGCCCGAATACCTCCTCACTGAATCCTGGATCTACTTCCGATTTCTCGATCGACACACTGGGCACCTGATCGAACGCTCCAAAGCTGGGTTCTGCCTGTTCAACAGTTCCGAACGCTGATTCCTCGCGCTCGGCGAGTCCTGCACCGAAGTCGCTCATTCCAAAGGGATCGGCGTCCCACTGCGGCGGCTCCCACCGTGGCGGTGAATAATCCAGTCCGACGCCGGCTGTCGATCCTCCGACTGACCTCGAATCTTGCGTACGGATTGCTTCTTGCGTGGGTGGATCCCTTCTGTGGGAGGGCCGGTCCTCGTAGAATTCTCTGCCGGTCGCAGTCTTGTTTTTCCAGCCGCCGAAGCCGGTCACGTCAGCGGGCGGTCGGTGATGATTTTCTGGTTCGTGGTTGGGTGATTGTGGCCGCCTTTCGGTTGATTGGTTCATCCCGCTGAAGGCCGTTAGTGGGTCGGCGGTCCGATTCGTATACTGATACAACTCATCGTGCTGTGTCTCTTGCGAATCGTGGGTAGCCTGTTTTCGTCTTGGATGGGCTTCGTTCACCCGTTGATGAGTATGTCTGTCTGTTACCGTTAACGTCTCCGTATTGTCATTTGTGGTCGTAGCACCTTTCTCGGGTGGAGTAGGTCCAAGCAACGCTTTGAGCATTGCTGAGATTTTTATTTCGACCGGGCTTCGGACGAGTTCCTGGCTCACGGCGCTGGGGCCGATATCAACCTCAATAAGATCCGGAATTGGGTCGAGACCGATGAATTCCGGTCCAAAATCGACATCGACGTAACTAAACTTCGTATCGACTTGGAGGAACTTGAACTCGTTACTCGAATCGACTGGCTTGAAATACGTGTTATCGGTTCCGGAGGATGGACCTCGTCCCTTCGAAACCATTGATGTGGCGTTTTTATTCCGAAAGGTCGACGTGCTTGCCCTATCCCTCACACCTGAAGTCTTGGCATACGAAGTTGTTCGCTCAATAGTCTGGGAATCAACTGGAAGACGCTGTGATCTTTTCGCCGTGGTCGACGGCAGTTCCGGATCCTCGGAAGGACGTGATTCTACCTGTTCCGAGTCTTTTCCAATCGCTGGGTCTGGCTTTTGAGTAGCTGATTCTGTGAAATGGGCTGTTTGCTCTGAACCAGTCTTATCTGTCGTTGATTCCGCCTTGGAGTCGGAATGCGTGCTCGGAGATGGTGTTGGGTAGGAGGAAGGCTTTGTACGACGGGAAGACGGTGTTATCGATGTATATACAATCAACATTATCCCAGCGACGATACCTCCGCTCGCGTACCAGAGTCCAGGAGGAGATCGGAAGCCGTCAACGAGCAAGAGGGCAGCCCCGCTGAGGGCCACAAGCAGAACACCGAGACGGCTTGAAACTGCCATTTGGTTATAACACGCCAAATTTACTTAAATATCTGGTCCTGACACCGGTATTCTACGCGCAGTTCGAAGAATGGAATTTCATGGAATACAGCTTCTACGACATTCAACAGAGCTTATAGCTTCAGATCTGACTTTTATAGTTTATTGAACTCCATTGTAATCGATGGGAGAAAAGTGCGGAATACCGAGGATTCGTTCAGCCTCCGAGTTCAAAGAACACCGTTACTGCGACTGGAATCGAATCTACATCTCAGCAAAAGTTCAGTAGTCTGGAATGGTTGGCCACCATATATCATCCTCATGGTCGGCACGTATTCTCTGTGTGTCAAATTCGTCTGCTTCTTTCAAAATATCAATCTGATTTTCCAGATCTGCAATTCGGTCGGAGCGTTCATCAGATGAGAGGGCGAATCCATCCAACAGCTTCTCGAAGGCCTGTGTATCGGCCTTGTCCCAATATTCAAAGTAGATATCAAAATACGCGTCAAGTAATGTTTTCGCGGCTACGACATCTATTGGCCGAATCTCTACCCCCGGCCCCTCATGCACCATCCTGTTACGGAGTTCATCGAGCCTGTCCATTGCGTCCAACAGGCGTGACCTTTCGAACCGGAGTCCTCCCTTCCGTGTCTCAGGATTACCTAAATCTGAGCCACTGACTGACCAGAGAATTTGTCGTGCTCGGGTGACAAGCTCTTCGTTACTTAACTGCTCGCTCACGTCTAAGACCTCAATCCCGCGCCAGAATGCGAAAAACGCGTCATTCGCGTTGGCTGTGCTCGACCCTTTCTGATATGAAGTGGCTGCTGCGAATAGCCTCTCTTGAGCTTCGGTAAGTGAATCAAGCGATGGCAATTGGGGAAGAGAGCTATAGGCATCCAATGCTGAGCTGCGACCTCCTTGTTTAGTTATTGACTCTCGTTTGATCGTCAGCTGAGCATGTTCATCGCGAGTTTCTGCTGCCGTATTCGAGTACACCAGCATGCCCGCCGGCAGCCGCAGTCCTGGGGCTGATCTTTGAGTCGGCTCGCCATCTGTTGTCCATCTCAGTCGTCTCCATCGTAGCATTAGTTGATTTAGAATTCCGTAGAAATAACGGAGAACAGTTGTTGCGCGTTGATACGCAAACGCATTGTCTCTAGCATCAATCTGAAGCTGCCAGTACTCCCCGTCGTACTCACGAAACAGGTTAGCCGCCTCTGTGTAGGATTCTGACGTACCGCGAGCCGAATATGATTCCAACCCGGATTCCAGCTCAGCGTGGTCAGCTGGTTGCAACTCGTGACCTAGCACGGCTACCGGTTCGTTCAGCGCATCGGCACAACTCTGCTGAAGCGGAAAAATAATCCGATACGTGTATTCATCACGGTGGACGATAGACCGGAAAAATTCAGCCTTGTAATCCTTGAATGCCTCTACCTCCGACTGGTTAGATGTCGCCGCCTGCTCAATTGCATCGCAAAGCAGAGGGACGAATCCACGACGGAGCGTCTCAAGTGAATGCCGTTTTGCTTGAGGGTCCACACCAAGCCCTTCTGTGATGAGTCGTTCGACATCGTAGTCAAACGAGGAATCTTCCGCAATTTGAACATGAGGCTCATCTGGAATAGGAACATAGTGAATTTTCTCCAAAACTGGGTTCAAATATTCGTCATCGACCATATCAGTACAGGAAAAACGACGCGTAATAGAATCAATGGTTGTTATCCTACCATTGATAGAATCCAACCAACCTTGGAAACCTACAAGGAGTGCACAAAACGCAAAAACATCTCTCTATGGTTTCGGCCTTTCGGGATCTATTGCTCTGCAAGGTTTGTGCTCTGTGTTCAGCACGGCCTCAACGAACAGTAAGCGCCTGAGATTCTCAACAGGGCCGCTTTGATCAAACCTATTGGTTCCCAGCAAAGCTAGAACTCCTCTCCCGTAGATCCAGCCTCATCCAGACGATCGTACATCTCATCCGGGAAGGGGAGACTCCCCCAGATCGAGTATGGACACTCATCCTGTCCGATGCAGTACCGCTGCATATCGTCGTTGTCGCAGTTCATCGGAAGCGGGGTGTCGCCTCCAATCGTGTTCGAGAACTCGTAGCGAATCTGGTAGTCGGTGACCTGTTCATCGTACCACGGCCACCGCGAGAAGACGTCCTTGAGATCTGTGACAATGGTCTCGAGGTCGCTGTCCTGATACTGTGGCAGCCACATCACCATCCGGGCGAAGTTGTACAGGTCCTTTCGGACTGGTTTCTTCTTGTGGAGGCGTTCGGCCATGTTCGCCATGCAGGGGAGTTCAAACAGGTCCTCGATTGATTCGATGGTGAGGGGCTGGACGCCACGCGTAGATTCCTGAATCCGATAGCGGTTCGTATTTTCGTGCTGTCGGATAGTGAGGCTCCGGTGGTCGCGCTGGGATGCGAGAAGATTTCCGAGACTCCGTGGACTCGAGATGCGATTACACACGTCTCGCTTCCAGCCCGCTTCCGGATCGTACGCCTCCACTGCTTCAAACAGCTCCTTCGCTGAGTAGAAATTCCCCAGCGTAGCGACTTCGTCTGGAGCGTCTCGAATCGCGTCCCGAAGCACACGGATAGTCCGTTCACCAGGGTTCCAGTCTCGCCAGATCCGTTCGTGGTGTCCCGTCTCGATGAAGCGGTCGATGCGGTCTGTGATGGCCGACTCATTCGTCGTTAGCCACGTGAGCTGGTCTTCGGAGAGGTTCTCCTCCTGGACTCGCAGGAGCTTCTTGAACGCGCGTCTGGCGTACTCGCGATACTTCGTATCGAAATCACCGACCGGCACGTAGAGACGGTTGTCCTTAACGTGAGTGAGCAGTTCTCCGGCCTCTCCTGTCTCGGTGTCGGCGTGGACGAGGCACTTCCTCGATGCTGCAGCCATTGGGATTTCGAGATACAATCCCTCACCGAACTCGGGCATCTCCTTGATCCCTGTACAAACGCGGCCGGGGTGCGGGCCGTCCTCTCCGGGACCTTTCGCGTACAGTACCTCTGCGATATCCTGTTGGAGACTTCCATTACCGAATTCTCGAAGGAGGGAAGCGAGATTGTTGACGTACAACTCTCGAATATCGTAGAGGACCTGTACCTTTCGCGGCGGAGCGTGTTCGAACTTGGGATGCGCCTTGACGCAGATCGCGCTCAACGTCGCGAGGACGGCGAGTGTTCCCGGTTCGTCGACGAACGGTTCCTCCGCAGCGTTTGTCCTGATATCTTCTTTGAACGCCGCCGTCCCGAACCGCTCGAGGTCGTTCAACAGATCTTCTGGTTGGTCTTCGCCGTCGACGATGTAGCGATTGTAGCCCCGAGTGAACAGCTGGTTGATGCGTGTCGTGCCGTATTCGAGCGGGAGCGTCGCAACGCGGTAGGCAGTACGCTCGTCCTCGACAGGGGTCGATTGACTCACGACTGGATGACCTCCGGTGTCGCAGACCGAACGTCGAAGCTCGGGCTCTCTATCGGCGTGACGATACTGCAGACGTCAGCGTGCAACGAGTAGGGGAGCCGGGCGACTCGACGACGGTCGGCGGTAACCACTGGGTCGATGGGAATCTCGTAGGTGTCTTGCAGAAGGTCGTTCAGCACTTCTCGACTCTTGGCGTCATATCGATGAGCAGGATCGGTATCGAGAAGATAGACGTGAACGCCCTGGCCGCTGTACACCACCATTGTCTCTTCGGCGTTGAAGTCATCCTCGAAAATATTTCGCACCTCGAAACCGTAGTCAATGGCCCGTTCGATATCAGCGAAAGAATACGGGTAGCCTGCTGGATCCGCTTCGAGAACTCCCACAGCATCGAGCAGTTCCTCGCTGTCTCCCGAAACATCCCCGTCCGATACCGTTCGAGTTGCTCGTTCTCGGGCTATCGTTTTCGCGTCGATATCGACGAGGAGCACCCACGGCCGTTCCCAATGATCGAGGGCGTAGTACACTGCATCGGGATGTGGATCTGGTTTGTCAAGCAGGTCGGGATCTGCGAGCGCGAAGTCACTCCGTCCGAGCGGATCATTCCGTGCTGGGTAGCGGATGAACTCGAGGATATCGTCGAAGTCGTGGAATGCTGCTGAGGTCCGCTCTCCGGAGGTGTTCGTTTGCCAGGTGTCTCGTCGGATGAAGTCCTTATCCGGGACTCCGTCTTTCCGTACCGGGTGGGGTTCTCGAAACGCGAGTGCGTACTGTTTCGGCCCTTCCGCTGTGATGAACGACGGGAGTTCGTCGACGTACGAGGGGAACTCCTCCGTGTAGTACCGGTAAATCTCCTCGCGCGTAGCTTGGCGCCAGCTCATGGATTGAACTCCTCATCGAGCTTGTTGAAGCTCCGAATCGTCGTCATCCCTTCTGCGTCGAACGATTCGACGGCTTCCCGGATATCCGAGAATCGACGGGCTGCACGCCCACTCACACTGCTTTCTATCCGGTCGGCCTCTGCGAGTCGATCCAGCACCTCGACAGCTGTCTCGCGTCTGTTGAACGCCCAGACAACGTTTGCGTCCACCGCACTCTGCTTGTCATAGTCGTCAACCGGCGCGTGTTTGTTGTTACTCGGGAGTTCCGCTTCACCGACCCACACGAGTTCTCCGTCAGCGTCGAAGGCGGCGACGTCGAACACCGTCTCCTCGTCGTATTCGTAGTAGGGTTCGACCTGTACGACCTCGTCGCGCGCTTCTAACCACAGCTCGAGTAGCTTCACACCGACCTTATGCGGCGTTTTCTCGCCGATATCTCCTTGACCAGGGCCGACCTTGAGCTTCTGGCCAAGCAGTTCACGCCCTGCCGGGAGGACGGTGTAGTACTTCCGACTGCAGGCTCGCCCTTCTTCCAGCAGGTCCTGGTCGATGAGCCGCTGCACGTCCAGGTCATCAAAGTCGTCCTTGAACGCACTCATTGAATCCATGAGTCCATGATTCGATGCGTCCCTGTTCATCACGTCGAGGACGCGAGTCAAGAACCGGATGTCGTCGTGAGTGAGTCCGCGCCGTCGGAGTTCGTCATCCGAGACGGTCACACCACCTGCCTGTACTGGCGACGATCCGTTTTCGTCGACGGGATTCGTCTCCTCTTCTGTGGCCGACTCTTCTGACTCTACGGATCCCATATTTCCAAACAGGGAATTAATGGTGTCCGCGTCTTTCTCCCTCTCTTCGTCGGCTGCTGAACCACTGGTTGCCTGTCCGATGAACGATGATTGCGTCGAGTCCACAGGGTTCGCGGAGCCTGCAGATGCAGACTGTCCAACGTTCGGTCTACTCCCCCATCCCTCATCGTCGGTTGTCTCCGATTCGCTTGGGGCCTCAGCAAGTCCGTACTGGGTCTGTGTACGCTCCGACAGCCGTAGAAGAGCCACGGACTCGAAGTGGTCCTCCTGTTCGACAGAGAGCGGCTCGTCGCTTTCTGGATGGCCCGCTGCTATCGGGAGCGGCTTCACCGAGAACGGAGCAGGCCCTGTCTTCCCAAACGAGGGGCTCGGGAGTTGAGCAATCCACTCTCCGCTGGGGAGCGTGTTTACTCGATTTCGGAGGTCAGTCGGACTCAGGTCTTCGTGGGCCAACGACTCGGCGAGGTCGCGCTCGATAGAGATGTTCCCAATGAGCTTCGTCTTGATGTTGTTGAGGACCTCGTCGTAGGCGCGCTCGTTTCGATTTCGAACTTGGCCGGGGAACTGCATCACAAGTCCCATGCTCAGGCCGAATGACCGTCCCTGTGGAAGCAGTTGTTCGGAGACGAGTTTTGTCGAGGCCACGGGGGCGGCCTCCTCGATGATGAGATTGGTGAGGTTCTCGTAGTCTGTCTTTCCATCACGCCGGCGCACCTGGACGGCGTCCCAGAGGTTACTCAACAGGAGGAGTGTGATTGCCCGTTGTGCCTCGGGACGCAGATCGCCCAAGTCGAACAGAACCGTGGCGTCTTCGTCGAGGAACTCACGGAAGTCGAAGCGATTGTCGACGTACTCGCCGGCGTCGTTCTGCTCGGGAACGTGACTGAAGATCCGTCGCAGGTGCGCGTCCTCTCTGAGTTTGTCCAGACGGTTTCCGACGGCGTCCATCGACACCTGGAACCGGTGGTCGTCCTTCGCAAAGTGCCGCGTGAGTGACTCCTCGACGTTCCTGTTGTCCGCCGATACCGGTGGGACAGTTCGCTCTCGTTGCATCCGGAGAGCTGCCGCGAAAAGGTCGTCCAGACCGAAGACATCGCTCCCGTACTCCTCGTCGAAGAGTGCCTTGATGAGGTAGCTGAGGATCTCGTTCGCGACAAATGCCTGGCCGTACTGCTCGCGGCCCATAATCATCCGCAGGATGTCGTGGAAGTGGTCGACCTTGTCCTGAATCGCGTCCTCGCGGTTCCGCCCGACTTCGAGAGCAGGACGGATATCGAAGAAGGAGAACGCTGGGACAGTCTCTGGGACACGGAACTGGTAGACGTCGTCCAATCCATTGAAACGTTCGTAGTGGCAGCGAAGGTAGTTCGCACACATCCCATCGCCTTTCGGATCGACGATCACGACGGGTCCGCCGGTCGTCTCGCGGAGCGAGAGCGCGTCGTTGACGATCGCTTTCGATTTCCCGCCGCCAGTCGATGCGAACCGACCGTAGTGCGTCGTCAGCAAATCCGGCGGAACCCGGATCGGGTCCGGTCGCGGCTCGCCGTTCTCGTCGAGCGCGTAGCCGATAGCCATGCCCTCTTGGAACTGCTGAACCAAATCTGGATTGGGCCACGGGAGCGGGTTCCGGCTCTGCTGCTCAGCTCGAGTTCCTCGCGTCCCCTCAACGGTGAGTTGCTCGGACGAAGGGACGAGCAAGAAGTTCGCGAGTTCCGTCCCACTGAGGACGAAATCCGGTCGGGTCTTGCCTCGGCCAGTCGTAATCTCTCGATCTAGCAACTGTCGGAGGGCTGTCTGGGCGTTCTTCTCCTTCGTCTTTTCACGAAAACCGTCTGCCCGGAGTCGTTTTCCTTTGACTTCGTAATAGGGCCCGTCCACTGGGTCAAACACAGGGCGAAGTGAGTCCATCTGGGCCGCGAGTTCGTCGCGAGCCTCATCCCCTGTCGGAACGCCGACTGCTCGGATGTTAGCAGTGAACGACCGCTTGGGATTCTTCGCGTCGATATACTCAATGCGTTTTTCGACTGACTCCCTGAGCTGCTTCTCGTCGTGATCGCTCCGCTGGTCTTCGACCTCGAGGAAGGATCCAACGACTTCCTGGAAGAAGGTATCCCGCCCGTCGACGAGGTCCTCTTTTCGGACCTCAGCGTCGGACTGCCAGCTCGCCCGTCGCTGGAACACAACCTGAAACGCCACAGGTGAAGCCGCCTCCATCAAGTGGTCGACGAGTGACGCGAGCGTCGCGCCGGGCTGGTCGACAGCCACTAAGGCGTCGTCGCCATCGCCAGAGGCGAAGGGCGTCAATGACGTCATCCAGTCGTTCTTCCGGGTGGTCGAACCGGACCAGCGCACGCCAACTGGCGAGATTGCGTCGATGGTTGGCCGAGCGAGTATCGTTCCCTCGTCCGTCTCGGTTGGCTTTTCGAGCGTCGTCAGTGGCTGCTCGTCCGGTATTTCGCTCGGTGGTGCCAGCTCAAGGGCGGTATCACCAACCTCAACGAAGTGACCAGCAGATGACTCGACCGCTGCGCCGCCATCTGCAAAGGGGGATGCTTCGGCCGCTGGTGTCTGGTCTTGGCTACGGTCTTCATCGACAAGCTCGTGCTGTTCGTCAGGACCAAACTCGTACTGTAGTTGCCCCACCTTGTAGTGTTCGAGGAACTCTGCTCGTGTGAATTCGACTGGCTGGATGAGCCGAGAGGCGACGTCGACGTCGACGCGTTCGATATCGAATGTCTCGGGATAGATCGAACGGAGCCGTTTTTCGAGTGTGTCGAGATGCCCGTCGGCGCCGTAAAAGAACTCGACAGGGTCGTCTGCTCCCTCACTCAGTGCGAGAAACTCGAATCGGAGCGGTGTGTCACTGTGGAGTGGGTTCAGCTTCTGTGCGAGTCCCGTTGACTCCGTGGTAGTCAGTTTATGTAGGCTTTCGAGGACTCGAGGAATTCCCTCGGGATCCAGGCCTTCGGATGTGGGCGTGACTCGGAGATACTCACGCATCGTCCTCTCCCTCCATCGACCCGCCGTCAGGTTTGGCAGAAACGGTTTCCGACTCTTTCGACTGTCCGTTCGTCGCCTGCTCTTCCAGCTTCTCTCGGAACTCCTGGACGTCCGTATCAACTGCGCCTTCACCAGCGCCGGGAAGTGAGGATCGCCGTTGCTCGGTCGGGTCGAAGTCGATGACTTGCTTCTCCTTGGGCATTGCCTCGACCTTGATGCCGCGCCACTCGCCGTCGACGCCGACGAGCGCCTCAGAGAACCCAGCGTCCTCGTTGCCGGGGACCGCGTCCTGCACGTAGCGCATCTGGGCGTAGTTCAACCCGAACTCGTCGGCCCACTGGTCGTCCATTCCATCCAGGCGGTGGAACTGCTTGACGGCACACTGGTCAAGAATGGCTTCGGACTCGGCGTGCTCGAAGAACTCGTCGACGGTCTGGGTAACGAGACGAATCGAGAGATCGTGGTGACGGTGATGTCGGAATACCGTCTCGAGGAACGCTAGACTCGCAGCGTCCTGCATGATGTACCGCGCCTCGTCAATGACGAACACGACCTCCTTGTCCGTCTCTTTCGCCCGCTCGTAGACGAGCGAGATGAGCAACTGCATCGTCAGTGCCGTGCTGCTGTCGACGCTGCCCTCCTGTTGTGCGAGATCGAGGTAGATGACTTTCTCGTCGCGAATGTCGAACTCTGAGGACTTCCCGAGATTAGCGTGGCGACCCTCCTCCTCGAAGGGACGAAGCTGGTCCAGAAGCCACGTCGCGTCCTCGCGAATCTTCCCGGCCTCCTCGTCGGAACGAACGACGAACTCATCGGGGTCGTCGACCATGTCCTCGAAGACGTCCATCATATCCCGGATGGTCGGGCTGGGGTTGCTGTGCGTCGAGATATCGTCGGTGATGTCGTTGCGCTTGTAGGCACGCTTGAGACCGAGTTCGAGCGTCGTCCGACGGTCGCCGAGCGAGATACCCCGCAGTGCGAAGAAGTTCGTCAGGAAGCTCATCGCGTCGTCGAGCTTCTCGTTGAACGGGCTCGCATCCTCACCCATCGCCCGCTGGACGTGGTCGGGTGTCTGGCGGATCTCCAGAGGATTCAGACCGAGCGTCCCACCGACGGTGATGCGTTTCGCACCGAGTGCTTCGGAGACGCCTGCCCAGTTGTTGAGCGGTTCGAGGATGATGCCAATTCGGTCCTTACTCTGCTCGATAGAGCGGATGAAGTTCTGCTTCGATCCGAACGACTTCCCAGACCCAGTATCGCCGACGGTGAACATCGCATACCCGTTGTCACGGGCGAACGGGTCGATGACGACGGGACTCTGGTTGTCCTTGTGGATACCGAACTCGACTCCGCCTTCCTCGAGAATCGTTGCGTTGTGCGGGGAGGAGAGTAACGCTCCGACGGCACCCCCAAGGGCGATCGACTCGCGACCGAATTCGTTGTCGCCAATGGGTGCGGCGGACTGGAGGGCAAGGTCTTGCCGACAAATCGCGGTCTTCGGCGTGAGGTTCGCTGGGTCGTCGCGGAGGGCGCTCTTGACCTTCTGGACTGAGTCCCTGAGGTCCTCCTTGTCGTCGGCGCGAACCGTGACGAACATCCCCTGGTCGAAGACGTTCGCTCCGCTCTCGACGGCCTTGTAGGTCGCAGCGGCCTCGTTTGCTCGCTCTTGGAGGTACGCACTGCGGACACTCTGTTCAAGATCGGCGTCGACCTGGAGGTCGTCAGCGATGTCCTGTAGTTCGTTCCGCGCTCGCTGCTGGTTCTTCGGGGTGATGTGCGCTGTGAGGTCGAACTCGACGTCGGTCAACTCGAAGAGATCGCTCAGATACCCGTCGTTCGGGTAATCGGCGTAGTCCGCGATGTACAGCGTCGTCGTCCACTGCTCGCCGACGCGTGCGGATCGTGTCTCCCACTCGATGGCTGCTGGCGCAGTCACCGTTTTGTGGGACTCAGAGATGTCGTCGAGGAGCTGGCCTTCCGCGTGACCCTCTTCGAGCGTCTCCTCGTCGAGGACGTCCGAGAAATCGACTTCGGGTTCGTCGTCGGCGGTGTGCCAGTCCCAGAGGAGTTTCCCGACGACGCCGAGGACTACAACCAACAGAAGGTAAATCGCCGCACCCTCGGGTGACGTTGGGTTCCGTAGCCACTCTGTGAGTTGGGTGAAGGTCCCGCCACCCGCCTGCAGGACAACGTTACGCATTGGTCTCATCCTCCCGGCGCGAGTGGCCGATGATCGGTTGCTCGCGAACAACACGCTCTGCCTCGTCGTAGTCGTGCTCGCGACCGTTCCAGAAGTCCATATTCAGAACGAACAGTTCGACCGTACTGAGCCGGCGAGCAGACCACCCGGACGCCTGCTGGATGAACTCGGCGCGAACGTCGTTGACGCGGCTGTCCAGCTTCTCAAACATCTGGGCGCGGCGCTCGACATCTGTGAGGTCCTCACGACGAGTCACGAATGGGTTGAACAGGAACCCAATGACAGGGAACTGCGTCAGTTTCTCGGCGGGTGTCCCTTCGTCTCGGTATCTATCGTAGACTTCGAGTGGCGTGACCTCGACGCCGATGTAGTAGCGCACCTGTTGGATGCCCCGGTCACGCATCTCTTTGGGACGCGTCTCGCGGTACTCCTCGAGGAGTTCCCGGAAGATCGGGTTCTGTTTGACGTCCTCGTCGTTGAGCCGCTCCTCGATCGTCTCGGTGATTTGCTCTACCGGAAATGACCGGGTTGTCGCGTGGAGTTTGAGCTTCGAATCAAGTTCCTTGTTGGCGAACTCTTCGCCCGCCTCCTGGAGCTGGGCCCAGTCGTCAGACATGGCGAAGTCCATGTTCCCCGGATCGATCTCGATGAATGCTTCCATCGTTCCATCCGCACGTTGAATCGCTCCAGCACCGGGCCATGCTCGCTTGACGTTCGTGAGGTCCTGCGTTCGCTCGTCCGGCTTGAACGGCGTGTAGTTCGCGAGACCGCCTTCATTCCGCTCTGTCTCGTTCGTGTCACTCTTGGGCTCCTCTGGGGCACTGAACGTAACTCGCGGTCGCTTGGCGTAGCGATAGACGTCCTTCGTCCACGTCCACGCGTTCAGGTGGTCGGGAGAGACGTAGATGATGGCAACGCCAAACCCGAATCCTCCTGCTACGAACGGGAGGGCGAGTGACTCGATACCAGTGAGGCCAGCGATGAACAGGCCCATGATCGGGAAGGCGATGAGCACACCGACGTCCCCCTCCTCGATGTTGAGGTAGGGGATGCGACTCTCTTCGCCGAACTGGTCCATGATGCGCCGTGCGGCTGCGTCTTGATCCATCGACATTGTTAGTGGATTCCTCGATCAAACTCCATTCCACGATCAGTGCTCGATGCCTCTGTCGTTGCTCCGCTTGGATCGTTCTCAGTCCGGCGGTATGATGGAGGGGCGCTGTCCCCGCCGCTGTGACCCCCTCGAGCAGCTGCTTTCTGTGCGACAGCGTGACCAGCAGCCGCTTTTGGCCCCCATCGTGCTGCCGTCGTCGCGACGCCAGCACCGCCGACATACGCACCGGCTGCGACACCGCCAACGAGGGCAGCTCCCTTCGTCGCACCACCTACGACCTTGGCGGTTAGTGGAGTTGCGTACTTGAACGTCTTCCAGGTCACGTAAAGCGCGATTAGCGGAAGTGATGCAGCGACCAGATATTTGAGGAACTTTGTTCCGGGAGTCAGCGTTTCTCCAGCGTAAATCAGGTCGTATCCTTTGAGGATTATTGCGGCAGGTAGTGGGAGAACCGCTAGTGGGACAAACCGCTTACTGAACCCCAGAGCGATATCAGAGACAACTGGAATATTCCCATAGGCGAGAGCGAAGGCAACGGGCATTCCATACAAGTAAACATAGATGAGTATCTCCCGGATGTAGAATAGTGCCTCCAATGCCCACATCGAAATTCCACCAACGAGGGCAAACAACAGTGCTAATCCGGGGTTCGTAATTGACACTTCTAAATATCCAAGCATAGCCTCTGTGACCGAGGAGAGCTCTGGCATCAGTGCAATAGTGAACCCATCGACGAGGTAGAGAGCCAGAGACCCAACCCAGTACCAAGTGATGATAAGGAATGCACCGACCCATGCAGTTTTCTTCGTTTTTCGGGCTTCGTAGGCACTTCCGATATTGAAGATTCGAACCGTGTGCCGCCCTTGAACACTCATCACGAGGAGTAGAAGAGAAATGAGCATAATCTCACCACCGACGAGAGCATCTTGGATTGCGGGCCAAGGTGCGTTCGTCGGATCTCCGAAAATAAATGCTCCATCTGTGTTTGGAGTGGGTGTCCCAAACATCCCCTCCGTCAATGTTTCGTACCCCGATCTGAGCCCGTCCATGAACAGACCGGTAAACCAATCGACTACGGCCTTGGCTCCTTCCAGTACGACGTCAATCAGATCTACCATAGTTAGGACTCCGTGATTGTAACCTCGCAATCAGTCATGTCGTTGGAGCCAGAGTATTGGACTTCGTAGGTTTTTGAAACCTGATCACCACTAACCTGAGTTTCAACAGCTGCAGTGAATTGGCCGCTGTTGCCATCTGGTGAGCAGCCCATTCCGTCCGCTGTTTCTGTTCCGAACGGGAATGAGCTACTGAACAAGTCAATCGTCTCGCCAGGGGGGATTACTACACGCTCAGTCTCATACAGCCCACCACCCCTAGGATCCTCGATTGGATTGGGGACATCCCCAGTAAACTGCAGCTCCACGACAGCATCCGGACCACTGCCCGTATTTTCTACTGTAACGAATGCCTCTCCGTTCTTTTTCCTATCAGTTTGACTCTCTCCATAGACCTCATCCCAAGGTTTGTCTGGATTGTTTCGATACAGCCCGATGTCTCGAATCTCGACCTGTGGCCTGATCTCTTCGGTACTCTCGACGACAGTCTCCTCACCATTCAGAGCGACCACGCGGTACTCTCCGGGCTCGTACGTGGTTCCGATCTCGAACGATACCTGTTGGGCCCCTGCGGCCACGTCACGCTTTCCGAACAGCTCTCCATTAGGTTGGATGAGGTTGACCTGGTCGACGTCGGCTTCGTCCGAGAGCTCGACGACGAGCGTCGTCCCGTCGACAGCGACTCGCTTGAGTGGCCCCTTGCTCTCTGAATCGGTTGTCCCGTCACCGGGAGTTCCGGAGCTATCACCGTTGTTCAGACAGCCAGCCACGCTCGCAAGCGCGGCGCCTGCGACTGTTCGGAGGGCGTTTCGCCTACTGATGTGTGGGTAATTCTGTGTCATGGGCTATGGATCTTGTTGGAAGATGTCTTCTGGGCCGAGCATCCGGAGGAGACGGCGTCCCGCGTAGAACATTACGAAGAAGGGAATGAACTGCCAGCCGACCTCGAAGATGAACGCGAACCAGCCGTCGATGGTTCCGAGTGGATGCCACCGGGCGGTCGCCGTATCACTCACGTAGGCCGGATTGTGTCCGAGCCACGACCCTGGATGATACCGGGCGGTGTAGATACCGGGTTCAGTGATCGTCACGATGGCTACGCCAGAGGCGTTGGTCTCGACCTCCCGATCGGCGATAGTGATGTAGCCATCACGTGAGGTGCCGCCGATGGGATACCGGCGGGCGCTATCGTTGAGGACGATCGGTGCGCCAGTCTGGTTGTCACGTAGTTCAATCCGAAGCGTCGCCTGTGATTCGTTTTGCTGGAGAACCTCGACTGAGAGGTTGCTACGACGAAGCTGCCGCTCGGAACCGGCGTCGGGCTCGACGATAGACGCGTTCACACCGCGAACGATGCCTGCGACGTGGAGTGCCTCTCTGTCGACGTTCTCGGCGCGGACGGCGACACCATACGTCGTCTCGTAGGACTGATTTACGATCTCGACGTTGACGTTCTCGCCGATAGTCTCCAGCGGGGAGGGGCGTTCCGTTCCCCACGTGTCGATGATTTTGGGGCCGTCCCGGACGGGATCAGCTCGTGGTCCGATTCGGGACGGATACGCGTGGACGTACACGGGGATGGCATCGGACTCAACTTCGGCGCTGTCAGTTCGGTTCGACCTGACGAGCGTATCCCAGTTGGTGTTGCGGGCCGTGTAGAACCGCCAGACACCACGTACGCTCGCGTCCCCCTCGTCGGTGAGAGTGTACCCTTGCCACGGACGAGACTGGAAGATAGCCACGCCAGCATCGCCGTTGGGGTACTCGGCGTAGTAGGGGTACGCAGAGAGGTCGTATATCTCGACATCGACCGAGTCCGAAACGTTTCGCGTCTCCTCACGGTAGACGACGTCGACGTTGGTTCCGCCACCCACGTCGGTCCGTATCGTCTTCTTCAGCCGAACGTGGATCTCTGCTTCAAGAGTGAGGGTTGCACTCCAGTCGTCGGTGATCTGGTAGTCGATGGCCGGCGTGTGTGACCCATCAGTCCTCGCGATGGTCTCCCCGTCTTTCTTCAGGCGTACTTCCTCGATCTCGTGTTCCGTGAGCGACCACTCGACGGTCCTGTTTTCGGAGGAACTCCCGTTCGGCACGCGGACGCGATAATCGACGAGTCCGCGCATCGTCCCATTCGGGGCAATGTAGAGTGGGGTGTCACCGGATTCGAGGTGGCCACGGGTCGACGGCTGAAGGGCAAACATAGTCGCATGGGCATCCTCGATGAACACACCGTCGTCAAGCGACGCGTGAGGCGGATGCACAGACGTATCTGAACTTCCAGCTTCGAGGTCTTCGAAGTCGTTTCGAGTCCACGTTGCGGCAGTTGCGGGCGGCCGCTTGAACGTGATGTCCGTCCCGTTTGCGAGCTGGTGGATCGACGTCCGCTCGTCACCGTAGCGTTGGCGGTACTCCTCCTGACTGATGTAATTGTCCGCGTCGCGCGACCAGAGTGTCGCCGACTCGTTTTTGGTGAGTCCATTTCCTTCCGTCCCCGGCCGCGGCGGGCTTGCTGTGACGATACCTGTGACTAAGCTCGTCACGAACAAGACGGCCATGAGTATGGAGCGTTCTCGTTGTTCCATGAGGGCTCGCAACGGGATCGGGAAGTGGCTTACCAGGGGACGAGGTCGACACACTGTGCCAGCGGGAGGCCCATCATCGATCCGGCGACGGTATACAGCGGGCCGAGGACGACGAGGACGATGGTGGACTTCATCGCTGAGCGCTTGTGGCGCTTGAGGGCCTTCTTCTGCTCGGGATTGAGGGTGAACATCTCGATCAGCGAGTCGGCCTGCCAGACGACGGCGAGACCAACGATGCCGAGTCCGGTTGTCAGTTGGAAGAATCCCTCAATCATTCCAGGGAGTTTGTCTGCGCTACAGACCGCGCCCTGTGATGTTTCTTGAGCGAGCGCTGGCTCAACTACTATGAGTGAGAGTACTACGATGGTGAAGGGGATTTTTAGTCCAGCAGCACTCTGTATCGTGGTTTTCGACTTTTCTTGTGGGGAGTCGGTATCTGATTGTTGCATACGCTATGGTTGGCTGTTCCATCGTCCGTTCGATTGCGGGGGGTGTCACGGGATGTGGAATCAGCGTTCAGTTCTACCACAAACAGACGGGGTATATGAATTTGAACATACGAACGTATTCTCTGGTATATGATTATATGTTCTAGCATTCGAGAAGATGTTCAGAGAACTAATCGGAAGGTATATACATCTGTTCGGATGAGGGTGAAAATATCCATATGTATCGAGAAGTTAATTGGGCGGTACCTGCTGACCCATACATTCTCGAAGAACTAGGAAAGTATGAGGGCTGGCACACGGCAAAGAACCTCGAAATCAATACTGACTTCAGCCGACAGTGGATTTCTCAGCGCTGTCCAATCTTTGTTGATCATGATCTTGCTGAGCGTCATGACGAGGACCCCGCATACCGCATCACGGAACTCGGCGAGCAAGTTCTCGCTGGCGACATTGAGTACGAAGAACTCAACGATTCAAAGAATTGAACCGTTCCTGACGAGGGTACTGTCTAGTTTACCTCCTTGACTGGCGTTCGTTCATCAAGTGCCTAATGCGGTCGTTGAACGTTATAATGGGCGTAGTATTGCGCCTGTTCAGCGTATAATAGCCGCCGAATCCGAACGGTCAGACTTCGCCTTGTTTGTCAAGTGGGTCCATGTCGAGTTCGTGAGTGTACGACCTGCCGCCGCTCTGGCCTTGGTTCACCTCGTTGTGAATCAGGAACCCACCCCTCAAGGAACGAGCCGCGTCAGCGGCGAGTGAGTAGGATAGGGTAGTTCACAAACACCGTCTCCTAGCAACGAACACTCCAAATGCACTCTCCCCCATCCCAAAATTGCGTCCTACCACCTCTCATCAGGAAAGAACGCCTGGTTGATTTAAGCCCGTACCACGAATCTACTTGTACAGATGGCTCAGGTCGTCCACTACCATCATCCTCAAGCCGAGAATTTCTCGTTAAGGTATAGCTCGGCTTCTTTAGCGGACCTACTCGTCCAGCAAAAGGAGCTAGACGGTGCGACAAAGCTCATCGGCTATCCATTTGATACCCCTATCTACGTCCTTTACGAGAGCGAAACAGAAATCGAGGACGCGACAAATATCGACTTCGATAGAGAATGGCTTGGCAATCAGATCGCCGAACTCCCTCGCGAGGGACAAGTTGTCGCCTTTCGATTAGTTGAGTTGCTAGAAGCGGCTGTGGATGTCCGAGAGGAGGATGAGTTCCGTCTCTACAAGGAATTTGAGCCACAGAAGATTCAGCAGGCACTCGACCATGTCTCTTGGGAAGCACCACTCCCACAGGTTGCTGGCGAGGTGATGTCGAACCTCATTCTCCGTCACTCGTTGCCAAACGCGAATCATCGAACTGGGATTGCGATGTTGCAATTCTGTATCGAGAGCGTGAATTCGAATTTCGAGATGCCGCGGACCCACTACGACGATGAAACCTGGCAAGAATGGGTTGATCCGTATATCATCGAGTCGAAGCGACTTATCACAGTCCGTGGGAACAATATCCGCTTCAAGCAACTAGAAGAGCTGGGCATCGATCTTGTAGAGCGGAAAGACAGGATTCAGATTCAATTAGCCGAGTTTGAGTTAGATATGCACTGGCGTGACGCTCTTTCAGTGTACGCTACTCGGCATGAAGACCACTGTACGAAGTTTGCTCGCGCAGTCCTTGAGCGTGCAGAGCGAGCGGATCTTCTCGATACAGTAGGGCCAACAAAGCAGAAGTTCATCGACTATCTGGAGTCTGGACTTGTCGAACGGGATTTCAGAGAACTGTTTTGATCAGTCGTGGAGGTCGGCGACCGACTGACCGACCTCTCGGACGTGGTCACTTCGCTCAAGGTCAAATTCCTCGGCGAGGTAATCGACCGTCTCTTCAAGGCTCATACCGGAAGAAAGTCGTCCAAGCGGTATAAACTTAGTGCTGTACTAGGTATCCCGATTTGAGAGCGAGTTGAAAAACCGAGAAACTCAGAGAGACGTCCCTGTTTTGCGTTGTATCTAGGACCGGCTTGTAATCTGGGGAACACGCTCTAGGACGTCCTGCTTCAGTTGCGCGTACAGATTCGCGTTCGGATCACCACCGGGATGTGGAACAGACATCCGTTAGCTGCTGGCCTCGGCTGGCTCAGTTGTTGGGGCCAGAAAGTCCCATTCTCGGATGACGAACCCGACGATCTGGATGCGGCGCTGGAGATGTTCCCACTCACGTGCGATTTCGCGGCGGCGGTCTTCGTCTTCAGCATCAAGAGCCTCGTCGGCGATTGTTCCGCGAAGCTGATTCGGTGACTCAACGTTGAACTCGTCCTTCCAGTCCCGGATCTGTGCCTTCATGTCAGCAAGGATGCCAGTGAGTTCTTCGACAGTATGCCCGCTGTCTCGAAGGCGCGTTGCTTCCTGCATGGCTTGACGGCGGGAATCCGGCGAGTACGTGGTGTGTGTACCGCTGTCGTCACGACGGAGAATACCATCGTCGGCAAGCCGTTCGAGGACGCGCTTGGTCGGTTCGTGCGACCAGTCTGCTTCGGAGGCGATCCAGTTTGCGGTCCGTGGCTCTGACAACTGACGCGTGACCATCCGTACTCGATCCTCACCGGTTGTCTGGCGTTCCATGAGTCCGTTGTCGGAATTTGATTCGTCGGTGGTCATACTCTACGAGTCACACTCTATCTTGATATAGATTGAGGTCGCTCGTCCTATATCGAAGTGGATGACTAATGCTTGATCGACTTGACCAAACTCATACGGACTTCGAGCTGGTGTCCACAGAGATTAAGGCAGATAGTCTAACCCCTAAAGTCGGAGAAGAAGACGTCACCCGATGGTTCGAGCTGACGCCGGTCGGTTGGTCTTCAGAACTGCTGGATGACTCTCATCCCCGTCTTGTCAGGCAACTTTTCGAGTGCAACTTCATCTTCCAGACCCTGACTATTTGGCGACATCTACAAACGAAACTGGGGGGGTGACCGCCTGTTTCAGACTGAGACGCGCTCGTCGAGAGCTACCCTATGTTCAGGCCACTATAACACTATTCAACCTTGACAATAACCGTCGAAAACCAAGAAAAATCAAACCAGATTGATAGAAGCACCGCTCCTCTACTAGACGCGCATGCTCTGCACTCGTCCTTAGTCTACTCAGGAAGCAATCAGCCGGGTACCCCCGCTTGGACTGAATTGCCTCCGTATGATTCTAAACGCTAGTGGGTGCCCGACTCTGAGGTACGCTCCATCAGCACAGCGTGGCCGTCCTGATACAACGTAATGCGATAGTCCTCATACGTGAACTCAATCACCGCTTGGGTCTCGGCTGGTGGCGGCGACGAGTACAGGTCACTAATCAAACTATCCACCCATGAGTACAAGGGCGAAAGCTCGTCTGTCCCAACGCCTTTGAGTTCCGCGAGTATTCCGATTAACTCCGCCGAGGGGCTTTCATCGACGTCTTCGAAGATGCTCCGATGATGGACGTTCGACTCGCTCTCACTGACGTCCGCCGTCTCCTTTTCTCCCATGGGGCAGGTACACTCCGTATGGAGAAAAACCCGAGGCTCATCGGTGCAAAAGGATATCCAATCGGACCCCTCCCACCATGGGGGAGCAGTATAGCACAAGGCTGGGCCACCACACGTGCTTACCGACCAAGCGTAGGTAACACCATCCCCCGTCGTCATCCAGTCGCCGTCACAGCGGCCGACTGGACGATGCGTCCGGAGACTGGATGACGATGCGACCATGACTTTTGACCATGACCGTGTGGTCGTGATAGGTGAACGTCACAATCCCCTCCGGCTCACCTTCGGCCACAGCCGGGTCGAACAGGTCGTCGAGCGCGTCCGCATTCACGCTCGCTCCCTCATGCATGGGCGTGAGGTCAGTCACATTGCTATCCAGTATCTCCATGAGCGCGAGCGCGACCGTCGTACTCGGTGGGTCGGACGGATAGTGGTACGTCGCATTGTACGTGCCTTGCCGTGGGTCAGCGTCAACTAGCACCTTCGGGGCGTCGAATTGCATACCTCTTCCTGCCACGTGAGGTTCCATTAACCACCAGTGCTGTGCTATCCGTTCACACGAATCCCATAACCGTTCACCTGACCCATGGCGAACTTACAGCGGCGTGCGACTACTTTCGATTTGCCTAGACATCAATACCCTTCGAAGGAGAAAGCCAACGTCAGGATACCAGCCTAGTCTCTCACCACGCTGTGCCGTTGCAGCAAAACGATCGGATTACGCCTTGTACCGGCGGGAATACTCGTTTCCATCATACCTTCCGATAGCAACCGTTCTCGCCTCCCACGGAGCGGTTGAGTTCATTTCTCACCGGTATATGACTGACACCGTAAGCAGGGCTCCAAGCCCTGTTGTTCGGCTTCTTCACGTTTCAGCATTTCGTGGGCGTGCCGACCAAATCGAGATTCAATTTGGATTGAGCCACACCGACTCCCCGACTTCGTCTCATTCAACAGATGATAGGTGTTCCCCGTTCCAGCGACGGTCTCCATTGTAGCAATTACTTGCATGGTGACTGAACGTGTTAGAGATACCTGACGTATCCACAGCCGCGCCAGACGAGATACTCATTCTCTTTTACCATCCAGTCATCTGGGCACTGGGCGAAATGGCTCTGCAACTCTCCGACCGTATACCGAGTTCGTGGTGGCTGTAGGCGTACTCTAGAAGGGTTGTGGACACGGACAGTTCGCGGTGATGGTGTGCTGGACATGGTTCGAGGCATGTAGTAGGTTCTCGTTACGTATCGTATTGTGTCGTTATCGGTCAGGGAACACGCCCTGTGCATCATCGGGGTCGTTCACTGCGGCGAGCAGCGGTACGAGTTCGTCGAAGCTCGGGCACGTCGTACCGTCTGTGTCTCTCCGTCCCAGTCGATATAGCCAGCTCGGCCAGCTTGAGTTGATGTATGTGCTGTCACACCGCTTTCAATCGGTCGAGGTCGGCACCATCTGCCTCAGCTGGCACAAGGCCGTCGGACGGGTGACGCTTCGATTTGGTGAGTCTGTCACGGTCGTGTGACTCGTGAGACGGGTTTATTCAGCCTCTAGGTTACATGGTTCGGCAACGTGAACAGTCTCGGGTGCGAACCGTAACAAACCACTACATTTTCACGCTGAATTGGGTATTGAATATTTGGGTGAATCATGCCCCTTGTTCGGGGTCCAGCTCAGAACATGGGCGTGAGGATATGAGTCAACGATAGGTGTTTCACTCTTCGAATGAAATGGGTGGTAGTCAAATGACGCCACCCGCCACCACTCGGCTGGAGTTCGACGAAGCACTCGAACTGTTTCAAAATCCGTACCGACGGCGGCTGCTGATGACGTTACTCGATCATAATCCAGAAGACGAAGCCGACATCCCCGGCGATTTGGCCACCACCGACGACGAGTTCGACCAACTCATCATCGAGATGACCCACACGCACCTCCCGAAACTGGAGGATATGGGCGTTATCGACTGGAATCGAGACGAGAACGTGGTGACGAAAGGTCCTGACTTCGATGACTTGCGACCACTCCTCGAACTCATTCACAACCATTAGGACGAACTGCCCGACGACTGGTTGTGAGCGAACCGACGACGGGACGTGCGGACGACCTCGAATCCGACGATGGCTACCGACACATGCGCTGTTTGCGCCGACGCCATCAGGGACGGCTCGTGGGTTTGGGAGGGTGGTGTTCACGTATTGTGACCATACAGTGCGAGTGTTCAGTTCAGGCCGCATCGAAATCCAGCCGTCTGACGCGGTGGAGTGAAGTAGATATGTACTCGCTGGTTGGTCAATTACGCTCTGAATCGTGCAATTCGTGGTGCCTTCAGACCATAGTTCATGATAGCCGTACACGGTCGATTTCAGCGACGGTCGAATCCCGAACGTACTCTATGATGCAGTCCTCGCAAATGGATGCCCACTCGATATTCCCACTCTCAAATGTTACTTTAGTCACTTTCCCTCCCTCATTTTGGCAGTCAGTACATTCGTTAGTTGGTTGAGGGGATAGACGCGGATGCTCATGGTCTACAGAGCGGTTCATGGTTTATTTGCTGTTATTCTGAAGAAGACATATTGGTCTAAGAGCTGTGGAAAGTTATCGTGGCCACATTCCGGGCACTCTACTCCTGCGACGTTTTCAACACCGATAGGAACTGTGTATCCACACCCGTTCTGGCATTGAACGTTTGTGTACTGCTCCTTTAGATTAGTTAACACATCTTCGGCGTGGTTCTCTTTAAGGTGCGTTTTCGCGTCTCTTTTCGCCTGTTCTACGGCTTCCCCTTCAACCAGCACGTCGCAATGGTTACAATCAAGCTGGTACATTTACTCTCCTCCACTTTCCCTGAGGAGAACCTCTCCATCATGCGTTACCCGGATTTCACACCCACTATACTCGAATGCGACCGCTCCATTCGCCATCCGTCGGTTGCCGCTCAGCTGTGGTCCGAACAGCGCGTTGAGCGCGTCAGTTTCGATGACCGAGTAGAGTGATTCGAGTTCTGCCGGGCGGGAGTCTTTCTCAGCACTGACGGCGCGGACGACAGCCTCGGTGACCGATTCACCTTCCTGAACACAGTACGTCGTTCCGTCGTTGTTCGTGGTAGTGTGCGACGTAGCCGAAGCAGTTCCAGTAGAGTTAGTCATTTTGAGTGTTTCCACTCCTCCGTAGGCACTTGATTCGGTTGAGCCACAGGACAGTATATTCAGCGGATTTAATAGGGGGAAGGTACGGTTACGTCACGTCGAGTGTTCCTTCGATGAGATTCCGTGTCCCTCGGCGGAGTCGGTCTGAGAACGACTGGTTGGCAATCCCGAGTTCCTCCGCCAGTTCACCAAGGTTCGTCTCTGGCGGTGTCTCGTAATAGCCATTCCTGTAGGCGAGCAAGACGGCCTCGCGTTGTTCCGACGTGAGGCCGTGCGCGCCTTCATCGGTTCGGGCTCCAATTGAATGAATGTGTCCTAACGTAATCTCAATGTCGTGGTCGGCGCAGTATTCTTGGAACTCTGCGATTTGATTGGTGTCCTCGGCTCGAAACTCGAACTTCCATTCATCCTCGGTGCCGGTCGCGGAGACTAACGTCAGTTCTGTGTCTATAATTCCTGTGAGGATACCTTCAACATCTGCGTCCCACTCGGCACGGAACAGGCCTTGGTCGCCAAGGTCGTCGACGAGCGTGTACGATTTGAGCGCGCCTTGTGCTTCGAGGGCTTTTTGCACGTTTTCAACGGGTTCCTCTCGCACCCAAAAATAGGGGAGAATCGCCTTGTTTGTCGGCACGACTTGTTCGATTTCGATAGTGATTTCGGGGAAGGAGTCGAAGATGTGGCCGAGTGGGAAGGCGTCAGCAGGAACGGTGAACGTGGCTATCGTGGACATAGAAACAACAGGCACCCGCGGGGCATAACTTCATCGCCCGAAACGGGCACCGCCCTAGCGACTGTGCTGGCATGCGTTTTTACGTCAACCGCCTCATCTCAGTAGCCCTAATTCCCCACCACGGCTGATAAACATCCAAAACTTCTCTAACGGTATATTCCATATCTAGGTTGCTTGAAAGAAGAAATCGACTGTTTGGGATGGTCGTCGCGGACGACATTGTTCGTTCTCATGACTGGAATTGTGCCATCAGAAGCCGAATAGGGCTCCTGTGAACAGCCATGCGAGACCGATGGCAAATCCCGCGCCAGCGAGGTTCCCCACCGCAATGCCGATGGCGTGTGGTTTTCGGCCCGCTTCCCACAGGCGGACGGTTTCAAACGAGAACGTCGAGAATGTGGTGAATGACCCGCATAGCCCGACCCCCAGCAGCAACAGGAGGTCGTGGGAAGCTCCCCCGAACGTGACGACCGCAAGGAGGAAGGTCCCGAGGACGTTCACAGTGAGCGTCCCGACCGGCAGGTCCGTCTGGTCGAGAGACTGGTTGACGTAGTAGCGAAGCAGTGCCCCGAGCGCGCCCCCCGTGCCGACGATGTGCGCGGGCGGAATCTCTGTCATGCTGTGACTCTCCGCTGGTAGCGGGCGACGATGGTTCGTCCGAGGAGGATGCCGCCGAAGCCAAGAGCGTAATTCGCCAGTACGTTGAGCAGCATCCAGAGCGGAACGAGGGCGAACGCGGTCTGGAGCGCGAACGTGCTGTACGTCGTGAACGAGGAGAGAAATCCGGTGGCGGCGACCAAGCGGGTCTCGGAGGTAATGACGCCCGTATAAATCGCTTCGTAGAGCAGGACACCAAGCGCGAGACTGCCGAGCGCATTACCGAGGAGTGTGCTGAGAAGCCCCGGAGAGACCGTTTCAAGGAAGTACCGGAGGTTGGAGCCCGCGAAGCCGCCGATGCCGATGAGGGCGATGAGTTCGAGCCGGGTGATGAGGGTGTGCTGGTCGGTCATGGCTGATGGGTTTGGATAGGAGTCATCAGCCATCGTATATGGCGGTTGGGACAGGCGGACTCCATCGCCCCTGTACATAATGGTGGTGACCTGTCTGCTATATGTTCTCCGAAATCAGATTCAGAATCTCCGTGTAACTGTCGCTCAATGCAGAGCGTGAATTGACCGATAGACCGATTTCCGTTGCGCTGATAATGCGGGTATGGTTGAGAGGCAACTCGCATTCACCTTCCTACAGTTAGTGGCGCTTTCGCTTCCTGCATTCGCCATTCTCCTGCAGATAATGGTCGAATCCGAGATGCCGTATACGTACTGGGCAGTCCCGATAACGACCGCCGGGATGGGGCTGTTTCTCATTGGCGGTGCTATCGTTGTCGTAGAACTCATGTTTGCCACGGCAACGACTACCGCGACGGTGGCACTTGGGTTCGCCCTCCTTGGGATATTCAGTATGCTCATCGGAGTCAGCCTTATCGGTTTTCAAACAGGAAAGGAACAACGCCGTCTTCGAGACAGTGGGGACTGACCGGAGGGGTTCACTGAGTCGTACGCACCACGGATTGAGCAACGTAGAGCGTGGATTGAGCGATAGAGAAGGGCGACGAACTCATACACGTCTTTTCACAATAGAGTTATCCGTCAGTCACCCGCATCATCAAACGGAGGGAGTGAGACCAGACAGAAGCGCCGACCGCTCTCGTTGGGACTCCCCTCCTATTCAACAACGACGGCCAACAGGTCATCCACCACTTCGCTCCCGTGATATCGGACGGTATCGCTCCGTGCGTCAAAGTCGATGACGCCAGCGTCCGCTAACCGTGGCAATGTCTTGTGGTGGATCATCAGTGCCACTTGGTCGCGGTCATCCGCGTCAGGGTCATGCGTAAGCAGATACTCGACCAGTTCATCGATAACCGCCACCCCCTCGTCTGTTGCCCGTAACTTCTTGAGAACGTAGCGGCGCTGTTGGTCGCGGAGCAGGTCGAGCGCCTCATTCAGCGTACAGTCATCCACCCGACCGATGTTCACCCCCCGGTTCTCTTCCCCACTATTTCCCACCCACGCATCGTCAGACATTATGTCATATGTTGACACCCACCCCATAAATCACCTCCTGTTTTTTACTGAGATTGTTCATTTGATTATTTGAGCGACAGTGAATTGCGTCTTGATAGCAGGAGGTACTCACGACCGAGCAATTCGCACCATGTACTTACCAAAATCTGTGTTCTAGTTTGGCATGCGGTCGGATAGGAAATCGCGCTGCTACTACTGAGTGACATTCCGAGTGGCTCCCCAACTGCAGTTCTATCTCTATCACGCCGAACACATACGAAAGATGGTGGTTTGTAGAAATCTAAACTCCGACTCTCTGATCTTCCGAGAAGTCAGAGTCTGTATACCGTTATTTGGTTTATTCCATTTTATCATGGTTTTGCTCGTTATAGTAGTTAGTTCGGTTGTGTAGAGATGTACAACCGACTAAGCAAAAACATAAAGTAGATAGTACGAAAACCCAGCACCCAGAAATGACCCACCTTAGAATCACTCACCCCCGCAGAAATCCAGCTACACCCCCATGAGCGAGACCATCAACTGGAGTCACCACGACCTCGACGCCCTCAAAGAACTATACTGGGATGAAATCGCGCCCGCATTGCGTCGTGACGGACGCGACCCCCATACTCGACCGTCCTACGAGACGCTTGCCGACCTTGGATACAGCGGTATTGGCTATACCCTTCGCGAACACCACGACCTTACTGTCAAAGAGTTCCTCACCGACGTGGTCGGGCTTGAGGACTCCACCGTTTCCGGTGAATCACCTGATGATTACGCCTGGCAAATCTCATCCACCAAGACCATCGACGAGTTCGAAGCCTACCTCCGCGCACTCGACCGCCGCCGGAAGCTTGCCGACTCCACACTCGCCTCAAAACGTACCCATTTAGCGACCTATGCGCAAATCTACGAGGACCTCCACGGGACGTCGGACCTCCTTACGCCGCTGTCTGATCCGTCAGAGCAGGCCGCCGAAACAGAGCGCGCCTACCAAGTTGTGGAGGTCCTCGACGACAAACTTGCGACCGACGGCACGAAATTCACCTACGTCGGAACTGTCCAGGGCTGGTACGACCGACTCGACCGGCACGGCGCGGCCGCCTATAATCCCTTGGACGGGGTGACGACCGACTTCGGTTGGGAGCGCGCAGAACCCGACAACAAGGCGCTTTCCCCTTCGGATGTCCGCGCACTCAACAACGAGGCCGACACGCCCGCAGACCGGCTCCTGCTCGTTGCACTCGCCGCGTGGGGGTTACGGTCGGGCGAAGTCGCGCGACTCCACGTCAACCAGTTCGTCGGTATCGACTCCGACGACCCACACCTCGAGTTCGAGGAGCGGAAGAACGGCCCGAGCACGGTCAGCCTCCTCTACGGCTTGGACGCCTACCAAGAGCGCCAGCGCGAACTCGTCGATGACTACGACGAGTGGAATGGCTACCTCTTTCCCTCGGCGCAGGCCGAGACCGGCCACATCGACTCGGATACTGTCCGAAATCGGTTTCACCGACTCGCCGAACAGGCTGATGTCCGCATCGACGGCGGCCTCCCGAAGCCCCACATGGCCCGCCGATTCTGGTATAGCCAGTATCAAGACGCGCTTGCCGACGTACTCGACCGCCTCGATATCATCGCTGACGAGCAGGGAAGTTCATCCGCGGATGTGGTGCATCAGAACTATCTCTCTGAAGAGAAACGCCGGGAGGCCCGGCGGCCTGCAATGCGGGAGTTGCTCGCAGACGCATTTGGCGCGTAGTTGGGAGTATCTCCCGTCAAGGGAGATAACGATAAGAAGTAGCCTGTGGGTAGGTCGGGCTTTTGTTTGACCCGGTATAGGGAATTTTCGTTACTTCGGCACCGGCTTGACTCGAAACGTGACGAACTTGTTCGGGTACATATGCGAGCACCATAGAGTTCAGAGGGCCATTAGCAGGCACTCCTACCAGAGATCGACATTAACACTATTGTTCTTTAGTAGAATATATCGAGGAGATGACTACCTACGTGCCGTCTTATCTCCGGCCATTGAGTCAGATCCGGACGGGTAATCAATCACGCGTCGACGAGAAAGCAGACGAGGTCGAAACTATCCGGAACGACGGAGGAGAGCTGGAATTCCGACAAAGCGAAACATTCGATCTACGGGTCAACGAACAGGCCTATCACGGGCGACAAGTGGTCACCAGTGACCGCGAGATACGCGTGGAGGAGTCCGTAGACCACCCGGAACGCCACTGGTGGATCGTCTCTCGCTGTTTCTTAGAGGAACTGGATCCGCCTCTGAGAGAACACGCGGACATCTTCGATCTATTGATCTCCCTCAATTTGTGTACGGACGACCCGGTCTTCTTCTCGCAGAGCCCCGGCCAAGTAGTATCTGGGGCCTACACATCAGAGAGGGGCGCACTGAAGTATCAGTCCCGACTCTCTCTGGGCAACTTTGCGACCGCGTTGCTCGGAATGAACGAGATACCCGAGGAAATCGAAATCTCCGGGGACGTGGCGTCCGTCTATCGGGATGTCCGAGAGTACCGTTCGAAACGGATCGAATCGGACGCGGAGGCTGACATCCGCGTCGCGCTCCACATGTACGACGACGCCCTGTCATCTGACCTCTGGACCGCCGCTGCCAATTTCTACTACGTCTGCGAAAACACGCTCTCCCCCGGATACGATGAAAAGGATCAGGTAATCGCCGAGAGTACGGGAATGAGCGTGAACGACGCTGAATCGTGGCGCGAGATGGTCAACAGGGTCAAACACCCCGACAAGGGAGAGAACATTGAAGGGATACTTGATCAGGACAATCTGGCGATTCCGCCATTATGGAAGATGCGAGCGGCCGCGAATTCTGCTCTCAAGCAAACTATGGCCGGGTTAGGAGAGTAGGAATACTTAGAGTGTGCATATCAGGCTTCTTTGAAACCGTTTCTACGGATATTCGATAGGTCCCTCTCAGCACCGTAGTAGCTCATACCGATCTATCTCGACGAAATCGGGAGATGTCCCGACATAATCAGAGAATCCGATTATCCCTATAGATTGAAGTGTCTTAGATGTAGTACTGTATCACAACTATAGTACGATGACAAATTACTCAATCCGAATCGACGACGACCTCCGCGACGATATGAAAGACATCCCTGACATGGCGGACCGTATCCGTCAGTTCATCCGCCGCGAAGTCCAACGAGAAAAATACGGCTCTAACAGCCCAACCGAACAGTTCCTCCACGACCACATCGACGAGTACGGCATCGTCGGTGCGTACTGTCTAACCCAACTCAGCCGCTACATTCGTTCAGAAAAACGATACATCGACAACGTTGAGACACGGTTCGCTGACACCGACGTTGACCTTGATCAAGCACGACTTGACGCTAAACGCATCCGCGAACACTGGAACGACGAGAACATAAGAGCCTCCGATGCAAAGGATGCGATCACCGACGTTCTCGACCGCCATGGCTACTATGACGAGTTCCGTCAGCGCGCCGTTGACCGGATACAGAACGCCGATGAGATGGAACAACAACTGTTCTGGACCGCCTATCAGCTTCGCCGCGACCGCCAAGAGCGGCACCAATCCTCCTTCGGGAAAACTGCTACGGGGGCCGGTAAAATCCAAACACAGGGTTTCAAAGACACACTCATCTACGGCTTCAACCTTGACGAGAGCGACGTTGACCAACTACTGAACAGCCTTATCGAAGCAGGCGCAGTCAGAGGTTACTACAGTTCCAACGCCTACGGCTATAACTACATCCGTATACCCGGATACCTGTTTGATGCCTTCGCCGAGGGTCTCGACGACTTTGAACGCGATGTCCGGAGCACGATCCGTTCCTATTGTGAAGAGGACCCCTATTTAGACGACATCGAAGCCGTCACACACGGTGAAGATGATCTCTATCGGAATCAGCAAGTCGCCCGAGACGATCACGTAGAGCAGGACCACTCCGATACCGCAGCCCGTCTTATCAACGACGGTGCCGTAATCATCCGGTACAGGAGCCGCCGAAGCTCCACAGGTGGCCGATCATCCAAACCAGCACGGCGAACCTACATCTTAGCACCCGATGTCCGTCAAATCGTCGGTGACGCCTTCTACGAACGTCAAACGGCCTAGCGGCAATTAACCAAGAATTTGCGACTCCTCTTCTGTCTGCTCGTACATCCCTTCCGTATGAAAGCCCCTGTTAGGGCGGTCGTCAATGAGTATAGGGTTACGATTCGACGGTCTCCATCGCGTACGTCGGGTCCGAAGTACTCGTGGGCGAGGACTACGTAGACGAACACAATATATAATCCGCTAACGACACGGAGGAACTCTGCGAGTTATAACCCGAGGAGTGAATCGATTCTGACGAGTATGAGCGTGTCGACACGACCTCCGAGTCCCAAAGGTGGTCATCATGCTCGGGTGTATGTCAGGCGGACCCAGGCTACTCATCGTGTTCGCAGTAGCAGTACTTCTTTTCTGTGCGAACAAAATCCCGGAACTCACCCGGTCAATGGGTAGAGACATCGGCGAGTTCCAGAAAGACGCGAGAAAACCGAGGACGGTGAAGATCCATGACTGAGCACCCACTCTGCCAGTCCTCGATGCAGCTCCGTACATGTCGTTGGGGTCTCACCGACCGGTGGCGCGTGTACCGAGGCGTCGAGTGCGACCGCGACTGGAGTACCCGCGACGCGGACATGAGCGCCGTCCCAAGAGTTCCAGGGATCAACCCGGTTAGCGAACTCGCTTCCCCCACTGCCCAGTGTCGATGTTATCTAGCGACTCGATGTACTCTTCCGGATCATCAGCGGACAACGACGCAATTACATGCTTCTCGACAACGTTCTTCACGCCGCGCTCCTCCTCAAATAGCATCTCTTTCGGCCGATCAACGACCGTCTCGCACTCTGGGCACAACCATACGCGACGTTTCAACACGAAGAGGCGCGTCTTATTCCGCCGGAGCATCTCTGTTTGACAGTTCGGGCAGCACGGCCCCTTCTCAATGTACGCATATCGTTGACTGCCACGTCGTGGTTCACCGACCGTCACGAACCAGTCAGCACCGTAGTGCCGGACGACACCGTGCCAAATTAACTTACTCGGCCGCGATGGAACACTAAACGCGCTCGGAGAGTTGCTTTTCTGAATCTCTCGCCGCCGGTCTACGAGCGAGGAGACGAGCCCGATGATGTAGCTCACGGCGAAGTACACGGGAGCGACGAGCACGATGATTAACCCTCCGGTTCGCAGTATCGGGTCCGTTAGTACGACTGCGAAGACCTCGCTGTTGATTGTATCGAAGGGAACGATGGTGTTGAGGAGAAGCCCGCCGATTACAGACGGGAGCAATCCCCAGACGACCCATCGCCCGATGTCAGACATTACGTATGTCGTGATATTCGCACGGCATAGCGATTTCGGAGCAAGCCGAGTCTGCCTAATTTGAGGAAATCTGCTTGCACGTGGTCATATCGTTGCGATCAAGCTAAGATGGTAACCTCGTCACCAAGCGTGCAGGTCTGCGACTATGGAGACCTAGACTCTAGATTATTTAGACTGCGAGCATTTACTGGGTTCATGGGTCCGCCAGACACAATTGCCCCTCTCACGACGGAGCATCACTATACCGAGCCAATCGAAACCGAACATACTGGCTTCGGAATAGACCGGTTTTACCACCGAGTACCGTTAGATTGGTTCCTTGTTGTCTCCGGTGAGATCGACGCGTGGTCTTATGAGTTCTTCTTGGAAAAGGGGAATCTCTTCGAGAGGGATTATTCAATCGTAGCAGTTGACTTTGACTACGACGTGGACCGAAATTCCGACGGTACTGGGAAACCGTTTCACGTCCTTTTCTGTGATTCTGAGGGAGAAGAACGGAAATGCTACCCCCGTACGCATTACCTCCTTCGGCTACTGGAGTACGACGAGAGCATCTACGAAGTGGTAGCGGTGAATCCGACTGACGAATACGACGGGGTTCTCGTCGCTGTCCAAGAACGATTGCCACACGTTCCGGACTCCAGCGTAGACGCTTTAGAAGATACAGACGTCACGTGAGCTTGACTTATGGAAGCAAAAACTCCAGATTCCGAATTCAGGCAGTGGGTCGTCGAAGATGTAGGACGTGGAGACGATGTCTCACTTGAAGTCACTATTGGATTGTACGAGCATTATGACTGTGTCGGTCGATTCCGATTCCAGTACAACCGGACCGAAGATGGGGCCGGTCCCATCTACACACCGGGACGATGGGGGAGTTCGTTCGACGACAAGGATGCAGATCGGGATAACTGGGCTGCCTTCGAAGCGGCACAGGCCGTCGCCGAGGAGACGGGAACACGTGCAGAGATGTACGTTCAGTCCCAGGAGTATCTTGACACTGTATCCTGTGAGTCATTATCGAGCCTAATCGGAGAAGTGGGGAAAGAGCGCACTCGGGAACTCCTAGAAGAAGAAATAGAAGGGGAGGGTATTGACGACTGATGACGGTAGTTTCGACGGTAGAAAGTACGGGACAAAGATTCAGTACGTTTGGGGCGGACGTTCAAGAATATCGAAGATATCCTTCGCACGATTATCGAACCGATTGAACGCCTTACACAACGTTGAGTGAGATGGTAGTTCCTCAAGATCGATGGCGTTTCGAATCCGAGGCATCTCAATGAGTTCGTCGAGAAGCATCCGGTACGTCGTATTCTTCCGTACTTTGAGGCAAAGAAAAACGATGTGCTGGTGAAGTATATACCGTCGTTTCGAAAACTTTGAGGAGTAGCGAGCGACAACTCGCCGAACTAAGTTATACGTCTACTCAACAAACCGGATTAACCGCGACTTCGGGAGGACTTGCATCCGGTCAAACTACTGGGGGAATCTGTGACTCTCTGAGGATTTCAACAGAGCCGAGGAACTGGTTTTCGACACGCCAACCAATTCGCGGTCGGAAAACCTATGAACCTCCCGAGTGGAAATAGAACTATGGGAGTTCAATCTCGCAACCCCAATGGCGATGGCGAGACTGTCGTTATTACCCGGAGTGACGGGTGGTACGTCGCCAAAGACGAAGAATCAGGGGTTGCGAGCCAAGGGGAAACAAAGGCTGAAGCCCTTGCAAACCTAGCTGAGGCCCTTGAGCTCCACGAACGTCCGGTTCCAGAGGAAGACGACGTCGTGGAAGAGTCTACGGCCCCTTGGCTATAACCGACCGCCTCTCACGCGCACGCGCCCGAACGGGTGACTTTTTATGCCGAGCCCCGGTATAAACTGGTAGTGCCACGAGGGACGTATTCAGGCCGAGACATCATTAAGGCGCTCGGTAACTGGGGCTTCCGGAAGGTCGATCAGGAAGGGAGCCACGTGAAGCTCCGGTACATCGACCCAAATACCGGGGAAAAGCGAAACGTGAGCGTCCCGCTACACGACGAATTGTCCACCGGTACTCTCCGTAGTATCGCCGATCAAGCGGGGGCGGACGACTTTCAAGCCTTCCTCGATGAAATCGACAAGATGATTTGACCCACGTCACCCCATTCCTGCTTCTATACTATTATCGAAGCGACAGCCATGACAGCACCAAACGCTAAACATACTATCACAGACGAAGGGTCTGAGTTCCTGAACGACCTTTGTGAGGCTTGGAGCGGGGAGAGAAGCGAACTCCAAGAACTTGTTGAAGAACACGGACTCCAACTGTTCACTGGTGGAGGTGGAGCTCGCGCAATCGTCCCGTTCCCGGATGAATATATCACTGAGTTCTATTTCGACGATTGGGAGCATGAGACGTTCTATGTCGCAAAGATATGCGGGATCCCGTCCCCGCAGAACTACCGTGAAGTCGAAATTTGGAACCGAGTGTATGGGAACAGCGACGCTGATCTGTTTGCTCCAGTTGATGCTTGGGATGACAAGTACCGTTGGCTCCTCATGAAGCGCGTGACTCCTGTGTCGCCTATTTCTGGCGATCTCCCGTACATCGGGAACGGGCAAGAGTACTATGTTGATTCGAATGCGCCTGAGCGAATTGAGGGATGGCTGGAAGACGAAGGATGGCATATCGAAGACGCTCCGGAGAATATCGGTTTTCACGAAGAGCGGGAGTACCCGTGCCTCTTTGACTACGGTGGTGTTCATCCAGTCGACGGTGAAATCGAGTACCCGGACTGGCTTCAGGCTGCAGTTGACGACTATAACCACTAACACCTTCGTTTGACTCTGCGGTACGTTCAATACCTCTGAATCTCTCTTAGTCTGTTTGATGATCCCGGACAAACGCCACTTGGAATTTGCGTCGAAACCACCAATGTGGTCGTAAATCTAATTAATGCGATTCCAATACGCTTCCTTCTAGAGATTTCGCACAGACCACTGCGTAGTTTTAGCTTACCATCAGCATCGTCATCATTTCTGCCATCCAGTATTTGGTGGCCTTAACCAACAATCATCCCCCAATTCGGCCATATGTTGGTTAACGCTATTACTCTCAATACCGACTGAAAATGAGTTTCCGGGTTCTATCCTCGTTAGTCAACCTGAGAATGAGATACTACTCGCCAGGCAGAAACTCGTCAGTCAGAGTCCCCCGACGTCCTCGGGCACGAGGGTGAATCCGAGTGTTCGAAAGTCACTATCGAACGCGAAGATGTGGTTGATGTCACGGCTTCCAGCGAGGATACTACCGGTGTGGTCAACGAACGAGGTCTGGTGGTCGTCGTACTGGGCGAACCCATCACAGGCAGCATTGAATGCGGGTTTGTCCACGGGGAGGATGTTGAAGTTCTCGAACGCTCGGATGGTCTCAACCGTCTCTACAGCTTCAGCGTGCCCGACCTTCCGCAGTATCAACGTCGCAAGTTCCAAGAGAACTGACCGGTTTGTACAGAGCGTTTCGATTCAGTCTATAAGACCTACAGGTTGATTTCCCATAATATATATCCCCTCAAAAATAAGACGCGCAGTAATGACTGACAGCGACTCTCAGGATAGCGAGCCCAATCCGATAAAACGCCATCCACTACACAAACTCCACAAGCAAGCAACCTCTGACGATACGCAGGTCGGGAGAGCCACAACCGACTACATGCAACAGCAATTGGAAAGCGTGGCGAGGGCGATGATCAAGACAGCAGAGGACAAAGCGAACGCAGACGATAGCGCGACGATACAGAAAAAGCACGCCGAAGCGGCCTATGAGGAAGTTTTTGCGGAATACCGTGTCATCGACGAGGTAATAGCTGCGCTTGGGGAATACGAGTCGGAACTGAAGCGCATCGGTTCTCGGACAAACGTCCTACAATACGAGACTGAAGATGAGTAGCCGCTACTTCCTTTGGGAGGGAGCTAGCATCCCGGAGAAGCGACGACGCCTCAATCTGGAAGACTTCAGGAACACCGATAATCGGGTCATCCAAGAGCTAATCGAAAACACCGAAGTAGTTGAGAGTGATTTCACGGGGAACTCAAAAACGGACCTGATAGATGTGCTTCGTGACAAACTCGAAAAAGACCGCCGTGATGCCTTCTACGAGGACCTATTCGATGAACTTGGACAAAAAGGGAGTACTGCGAATCTCCAGTTCTATAATGCGGCGGGACTTGAATACAATTCTCTTGTCGAGTCGCTCGAGGAGATTGTCAGGGACGACGACCCCGAAGAGGTCGATTCAAGGACTATCTCTGAGCGAGTGTTCGAATACGAGACGTACGACGGAGACAACATTGTCGATATCCTCTTTGTGCTCTCGGATATTGAAACGGTGGACACCGAGAACGCTGAAAACATCGATAAAGACGACATTAGTGACAGAAGAATTCGATTCCGCGATCAAATCGATGTGGAGTGTCGCGTATATTTGGATAAGGGGGCAATCGCGATTACTCAGTCGGGAACCGACAAGGGTGAGAGGAACAGAATTCGCACTCTCGTACAGACCTGGGCGGACGGTACAATCTCTACCTCAATGGAGCTTGGAGAGAACGAGCTTCTCTCCCTTCAGAATCTCATGGACGGGAAGAACTGTGGTCTCGGATTCGGTGACTTTAGGAACGCTAACCTCACTTCCGCGAAGTACCGCGGGGACCGTACGGAAGCCCTCGCAAGAACGGGTATTGTAAGTCCAGCACAGGATGAGGGAGTCATCAACCAGGTTAAGTTCTATACTGAATACACAGGGAGTACGAAGGCACGCGACGTTCAGGTGAGAGCGTATCGCGATGGGCACGTAACCACCTCCAGGCCAACTGAGCCTGACTTCGCAGATACTGTGGTCGAGCACCTTCTAACGATACTGGAATACAAGGAGAACCTCCAAAGGGTGGAATCCCTAATCGAAGAATTCATCGACGAGCTATTCCAAAAAATGATTCTTGATGGATCAGACTCCTACAAATCAAGGAAAACACAGGCGATGGAGAACATTGTACACGAGTTCTTCGAGGTAGAGAATCCCTCATTCCAAGAAGTAGAAGTGCAGGCCTACAGATCTGTAATTGCGAATGCAGGGAAGGTGCTATTGAAAATCGAGATCGATCAAGGTCTCGATTCAGATAGCTATCCGAGTGTATCCAACATTGATGACTCACCGGACTTCTTGAGTGAAGTGAGCGGGTTCTTCGATGACATGGCCGAGTTCAAACTAGAGCAACCGAATTATGACTTTGACCGACTTTGGAATCACCTCCATGCAGTACTCAACGAGGAGCATGACTCACCAATAAGTGTCCTTAGAAGTATAGAGAACAAATATAGGGCATGATATCGCCCAAGACCGCGAATTTCGTCCGGAAGTGCATGGACGGTATCCCTGCACGAGACCGATTAGGCGAGTATCCATTTGAGGAGGAGGAACTGGAAGAGAAAGCCCGAGAGTGTAGCCTGACTGAGGACGATACGGAGCGGGACTGGCGGCGTCTATTCAACCTCCGGGATACTAACGGGGACGACGAAGAGTACGTGCTGGACGATGAGGCAATCGTGTCTGAGTGGGTCGAAGCACTTGATAACAGGGGGTGGTTCCAGAGTGTTTCCTCTCCAGAGCGTTGCAACGATGAAGAGCCCTATAACAGCAAATGGAGAGTGGATGTTAAGTCAGAGGGACGAGGAAAACTATCATTCTACATCTATCTCGATGGGGAGAGTCTGAATGGCGATAGTCCAGACTTGATGGAAGGTGCCGTGCTATTCTGGTTAATTGAACCGACAGGTGGTGATAACATAGACCACGTATACCCATGGTACAAGACCATCTACGACGGGTTTTGGGAAACACTTCGAGAAGAACTACTGAGCTGTCAGGAGCTACGGCATTTTGACATATCCGACATGGAATCTCCTGCGGTTCAGGGTAACAAGGAAGGCGTCCAAGATATGATTCGGTTTTTCATCAGAGAACACAATGCTTCCGTTGAGGAAGATCCGGAGGGATTAACAAACGTTCAGAGATCAGACGACGAGATCGAAATAGGACAACTTCATTTCGCAGGGGAGATTGACCAATCAACTCACTTCGTAATTTGTGAGTGTGACCAGACACCGAGCGAGTCCTTGCATACTCATCTTATACAGAATGGGACAGTCAAACCTGTATCGAATTCCGACACGGCATTTAGTATTGCCGAGGATGCACGTGGGAAGATCAAGGAGTACAATGACCTCTCCGAGAACCCAGAGAACTCTAAAGCCCTTGCAGCCGTTTTCGGGTCTCTTGGTACGGTTGTGATCTCTCCTTGGATTATCGAGGTTGCGTTCAACTCTTCGGCGGGGCTAATCCGAGAAGTCACCGCTTGGGTCGGATTATTCGCGGCAGCCGTTCTCTTCATCGGAACTATACTGATTATTTTACCGATGTATCGTCTACAGCGATATGACTGGGAATCGAAGAGAGGCGGCAAACTCTCCAAATTAAATCCTCTGTAATTGTTGCTCTCGACAACTGACCTCCTTCTCTCGCTAACAGTCAAATACGCTCACCTATTTCTTCAAGAGTACCGTCTAGTTAGCACGATTTGAGAAACGAGCGGGTTGTAGCGGTTGTGTTCATGCAAATCGTGCTAACCAGACGGTGCCAATCAAGTAATCAGGAGTGAAATCACTCACAGAGATCGTCTGGTATGTCGAGGCCGCGGGCCTCCATGATGTAGCGGGCCCAGAGTTCGGGATGGTCGGCGGCCATCCGGAAGATTGCGTCATGGTGTTCGCGGCCAGCCACGTTCTTCACGCCGTGTTCGTGGAGGATGCGGTCTACCTCGAACTTCTGGGTTTCTTCTCGGGCTTCACGGGTTTCCTTACGGGCGTAGACGTTCGTCTGCATATCGCCTTGCACGAACGGAAACGCAGGTTCCTCATAGGGGTCAGTTTGTTCCGACTCTTGTTCGCGCTCGGAGGTCGTCTCGGAGTCGGTTTCAGTCGCCGTTTCGGAGGTCGTCGTCTCAGACGTTGAGTCCTCGTCTTTGTCCTTCGATTGCTCGCCAGCGGCTTCATCTAAATCTTCGAAGCCCATTATCGAACCACCTCTCCGACTTCGACGATTGCGGCGAGTTCCGCGTAATATGGAAGCTGGTCACATTCTGGGTCGTGGTCGCGGAGTGGTTTACCGACGTCGTGGGCTTTGTCGATAGCGCCACGATGTCGAATTCCGGGGAGGGGACCGTCGTAATCACCGGCGTCGATAGCCTGCCAGTCTTCATCCGTGATACGAGCAAAGTTCGGGATGATCGCATCTGCATTTCCGAGGTTGTTCAACTCCTCCAGTAGGCTTCGATCCCGTGTGTCGTAGTCTATGCGCGCACGAAGATCTGTCGGGACGACGGCGAGAATGTTTAGGTCGAAGTATTCGCGTGCTTCTTTGACAAGCCGGTTCATTGTATTGGTTAGTCCGCTCTCGTAGCCGTTCTCCGGGCGAAGTGGTAGGATAATGTTCCCGGTTGCGTACATTGCGTTGTCGTTCAGTTTCCCACGATTCGCCGGGCAGTCTACAACGATGTAGTCATACTCATCGCCGAGGAGTCGGTCCACGATGTTCTTTTTCAGTCTCGTCGTCCCCATCGTCGCTTCCTTGAGCGCGCTTTGAACGGTTTCGAGGTCCTCATGAGCAGGGAAGAGGTCGAGACCCTCTGCAACCGAGACAATGTGTTCTCGGGGGTCGTCGCCGTCGACGATAACATCCTTCGCGTGGTTGTCTTCCTCGTCGGCGGCGCTCGCGTAGATGTCCTCGTAGCCGAGGTTCAATGTCATGTGGCCGTTGTCATCAAGGTCGACGATAAGCGCCTGTTCGTTCCGGTGAGCGAGTTCGCGGGCGAGATTGATCGCAGTCGTGGTCTTCCCAGACCCACCCTTAAGCAGGTTGACGGCGACAGCGCACGGTTCCGGCTCGATACTCTCGTAGGGTTCGAGAACCTCTGAGGGTTTGTTCTGTGTCATGGGGGTGTTCTGGAATCGGCGCACATTATACCGAATGTACAATCGGTAGCTGTTGTGCAATTGGTACCGAGTGTGCCGAGTCCAAGTCTTGTAAGCTAATCCGCTCACTCAGACTCTATAAAGATTTCCACCGATTGTGCAACAGATAACGATTCTACAAGCTGAACCGATTGCACAATGTGTAACGATTGCGCCGTTTGTACTGTGAGGCAAGTTTATTGATAGGTGTTCGTCGATACAGCAGGTACCAATTGTACAATTGGTGCCGTTTTCCCAATCAGTGCAAATTGTATAATGTCCAACGACCGCACCAAGAGCCCCATAAACACACGCCGATCAAGTAGGAAATTAGAAAGTGGTTCTACTGATGAGGGTAGTTCTATTTACAGCCGATTATACAATCAGCCCATTTTGCACAACCGGTGCCAGTTCTACAAGTTGTACAAATTGTGTAATCGGTAGTGGGTGTTTGGTTTAGGCTAATCCCCGGATTAGACCGTAAAATCAGTTTTCGGTTGTGCAATTTGTAGCAATTGTACAAACGGCACCATTTCTAGCCTTCTATCGACTGAGTAACTCTCAGCAGCTCGCCGAAGGTAGTCGCGTTCGCACTAACAATACCACATATACTATCAAGGGTACAATCGGCACCAATTTCACAATTTGCACCACTTGTACAAACGGTAACGATCTCACACATCCCGCATACGCTGCTCTTTTCCGGGGTCTCGACCTAGCTATTAGCGATAGGATCGAGTTTACACATTTATGACGGGGGAGATAATGGATTAAGTCGCCCGACCGGATTGATCGAGCCGCCAGCGAGTGCTGACGGGCGATGCCGGTCGTCCCGGAGCGAGATCAGTCCGTATTCGGCACCCTCACGTGAGCGTCGGGACTCGTGACACACCGGATTTCCTCTGCTACGAAAGTGCAGTCAAGTGGTGTGGAGACAGTCATTTATAGAAATATTTCTATGTGACGTAGGGATTTCTCACTAGGTGTGGAAACAGTTAGCTCGAAAGCAGAGGAAACGCGGTGTGTCGGTGCTTTGGACGTGACCTTGGATATGGTCGGCAGGGTGTTTTGAAGAAGACACACACCGGATTTCCTTTGCTATCGGCGAATCACCTCTAGGGTCGGTCGTCAGTCGGGGACATACACACACACACCGGATTTCCTCTGCTTTCTCGTAGAGTAGCGGGGTCGTCTTCCAACCAGCTAGACACAATAGCCAAATTAGAATATATTACGGATACTATTTCTAAGCTATCCTATTAAAACTTTGGCTCAATAAATACCGTTCTGACTCCAGGTGTTCCACTCGAAGCAATAGCAGAGGAAACGTGGTGTGTGTGTCCTACTTAAACGAGATAAGCAAAGGAAGCAGAGGAAGCAACGGAACGGGTGGTTTTATCATTAAGGCCTCTGTTAGTCAACACCAACATGGGGTCACACAGCTTCGAGCGGTCAATTACCCCGTTCGAAAACCGCGAAGCACTTCTTGACGACTATACTCCCAACACCCTCGTCGGCCGCGACGACGAATTAGACGAGTACCATGAAGCCCTCGAACCAGTCATCTACGGCGAACAACCGAACAACGTCTTCCTCTACGGAAAAGCCGGCGTCGGAAAAACCGCCGCAACTCGGTATCTCCTCCGAAACCTCGAAGAAGACGCTGAACAATATCCCGACCTCACACTCTCCACCGCATACATCAATTGCGACGGCTTCGAGACCAGCTACCGAGTTGGCGTTGCTCTCGTGAACGCTCTCCGCCCACCTCAAGACCATATTCCCGAATCCGGGTACAGCAAAAGTGAAGTCTACGCTAAACTCTGGCAAGACCTTGACAGCCGTGGCGGCATAATCCTCATCGTCCTTGACGAAGTCGACCACATCAACCAAGGGGAGGACAGCATCCTCTACCAGCTTTCTCGTGCCCGAGAAAACGAAAACCTCCAGAACGCCCGCGTCGGCGTCATCGGAATCAGCAATGACCTTACCTTTCGAGACCGTCTCTCTCCGAAGGTCCGCTCGTCGCTTTGTGAACGCACAATTTCTTTCCCACACTACGACGCAAACGAACTTCGTGAAGTCCTCAAACAGCGTGCGAATGTCGCGTTCAAAGACGACGCTCTTACCGACGATGTGATTCCAAAGTGTGCTGCACTTGGGGCACAAGCCTCGGGGGACGCTCGACACGCGCTTGACTTGCTATTGACTGCAGGAGATATCGCACGTGGGAACAACGAGGGCGTCGTTCAAGAAGAACACGTCGAAGAGGCTCTTGAGCGTGTCGAGAAAAAAGAAATCGAAGAAGGCATCTCGGACTTGAACGACCACGAGCGATATATCCTCTACGCGCTTGCAACTCTTTCCGCAGAAGGCAAAACACCAGTCCGGTCGCGCGAAATCTACCCCAGATATCAGCACGTCTGTTCGCTCGCTGGCCGCGACGAGCATACGGGTCGTTGGCTTCGTGACCACCTTGACGAACTCGGTATGCTTGGGATTCTCTCCTTGACCGAGAAAAACGAAGGACTAGCTGGCGGGAAGTACCGCGAGTATGATCTTCAGCAGGACCTCGGGTTGGTCGTCACAGCCTTGGAAGAGACTCTCGATTCGATTGGGGTGCATGAATCGCTCTCAAGCTACTACAACGGGAAATAGCAGAGGAAAAGCGGTGTCTAGGAGGTCTCCTGTAGAAATGAAGGAGAAAATCGTAGAACTCGCTAAGCGACACAGTGAGTCACTCGTAGTGAGTCTATAGAATGACTCACCCTGACGAATCGACTGGACCTTTGTACTGCGAGCGGATTTTGTCTCCGTCCCGCCATTGCCAGTAGTAGTAGCGATTGCCGTTAATCTCCTTGATCGTAATCGTCGCCTTCAAGGGAACGTCCTCCGGGAGATCGTCCGGCCGTTCGTCGATTTCATCCTCTTCCTCTTTCTCGGCAAGACGCTCTTCACGCTCACGGTGTTCAGCGAGTTCCTCTGTGTAGCTGGCGACGTGACGAAGGAGCTCGGGCGAGTAGTCGTTGAGCGTGTCGACGATGTCGGTGGGGAGTTCAGCTGGGGGTGTCGGTGGCTCGTAGGACATGGTGGCTCACTCTGTGTTAACCAACATAGGCCGCTACTACCGTAGTTTTGTTGGTTAATGCTGTTTCGGGGCAGCCAACTCCTGGAAACTGTAACATTACTCGAAACCATTTTATATACTAGTTTCGTATTATGTTACACCATGTTGCAGAGCATCGAACTGGAGGTCCTCGCCACCGTCGAACGCGGCGACACGATCTCCGATCTTGCGACGGATCTAGCCCACAGCAAGAGTTATCTCTCTCGCGCCGTCGCGGACCTCGCCGAGAAAGGCTTAGTCTATACAAAGCGCAACGGCCGCGAAAAACGAATCATCCCTTCGGATGCTCGGGCGGTCGAACTCTACCAAGATCTCGTGCGCCAGCACTCCCACATTGAGTTTCCTGAATTGTTGACGCGCAAAACTCTCGAAGTGCTTTACTATCTTGACCAGCCACGAACCGTCGCCGAGATTGCCGAGCAAAGTGGGAACTACCGCAACACCGTCAATCGGGTTCTCAAACGGTTACGGGACCGTGGACTCGTCGGCACGGACGACGGGTGCTACCACTTCAACGGGGACTTCGACCAACTTCACGACTTCGCACGTGAACTCGCCCACCATCTCCACCGGCAGCGCCTCAAATCAGTTGCTCTGAACGGGACACTCCTCTGGGAAGACTACGATGAATTTCTCGCGCAAACGGAGACGGAAATCGATGCGGAGGGGTTCCACGAAACCGGCCTCGCTCGGTTCGCGGCCTTCGACCTCCAGTTCCTGTTGACCGGCCACCGCTACTACCTCTACTCTGAGGACCTAGAAGCGGTTTCGCCAGCGGAACTCTGCTGTCATACACTGCTGATCGACGACGACACGCGCCACCGCTCGTACTGTTTGCTCTTGCTCAGTCACATAGACGTCGACGAGGGTGAGCTTCGAGATAAAGCGGCGAAGTACGGGTTGGAGAACGAAATCGACGCCTTGCTCCGGTACCTCGAGACACACGGCGACGTCGAGAACGACCATCTCCCCGAGTGGTCCGAGTTCCAGGAGTTGGCGGCTGACTACGAGGTGCCACTACCACAATGAGACCAACATTCGGACGCGACTATATTGAGAACGAATTCCAGCGAATCGCGGACGGGCTGTCGAATTCGCTAACAGTCTACTTGATTGGTGGCTGAGCGATGTCGCTCCGCGATCTCAAAGGGGCGACGAAGGATATCGACCTCGTAGTCACTGATAGTGACGCGTACGGCCAGTAGTGGGCCGTCCTGATGGACCTCGGATATTCGGAGGTCCAGTCACTCGATGCTGACTATCGGGAATTAGGTGCGACGAGTTGCGTCGAGAACGACGATGGATGCCGCCTCGATATCTTCAACCAGCAGGTGGCGAACAAGCTCGTGTTGACTGAGGAGATGCGCGAGCGTAGCGAGCCGTTCCTCACAGGAATAGCAAGGCGGAAGCCCACGGCTTGAGCCGTGGGAGAAAGCCGACAACTGCCGACGAACCAAACGACGATGGCACGCCGACTCCCGAACGCTTATAATAAGCCGGTTCGAATGTGAAGTTTCGATGGAGGTCAAACGAACCGTTCCGGTCAAACTCGACGTACCCGATGACCGGCGGGACGACCTCCACTCCACCATCGAACAGTTCAACCGCGCCGCGAACTACACCGTTGAACACGGGCGCAACGACGACGGGTATCTCATCCTCAACAAGTCGAAGATACACGACCGCGTGTACCACGACCTACGAGACGAGACGGACCTTCCCGCCAACCTCTGCGTCCGAGCGTACTCCAAAGCGGTGGAGTCGATGAAGTCTACCGTCGCGGACTGGAAGAAAGGCAACAGCCGACCACTCCCTCGGTTCGGTGAACCCTCGGCGGTGTACGACAAACGCACGCTGACTATCAAGGATAGGTCGGCCACCCTCTCCACCGTGAACGGACGGGTAGCCGTCGATTTCATCCTTGGCGAGTATCAGCGGTCGTACCTCGATGATGACGAGTACGAAAAGCGGATGGGGACGCTCCATTACCGCGAACAGGAGGACAATTTCTACCTCCACATCGTCATCAAGAAAGAGGTAGCGGAACGCGGCGGCGACCGCGTGATGGGCGTGGACTTGAACCTCAAGAACGTCGCCGTGACCAGTACGGGGTCGTTCTACGATGGTGGCGAACTGTTGTGGGGACAGAACCACTACTTCCGAGTGCGCCGGAGCCTCCAAGACAAAGGCACTCGTTCCGCGAAGCAGGTGATTGCGCGACTGTCGGGACGAGAAAACCGCTTCGTCTTGGACCGCCTGCACACTATTTCTCGGCGTCTTGTTGAAGAAGCGCGTTCCCATGACTGTTCGTATATCGCGGTCGAGAATCTGACGCACATCCGCGAGAGGATGTGGAACGGAAACGACCAAACGCGCCGTCAGATGCACAACTGGGCCTTCCGCGAGTTACAGGAAATAGTGGCGTACAAAGCCGCCGAGTACGGGATTCGCGTAGAGGAGATACCCCCTGCGTTTACGAGTCAGACGTGTTCGTACTGCGGCCATCAGTCGAGTACGAACCGCGATTCGGAGACAGGGTGGTTTGAGTGCAACGAGTGCGGGCAGGAGTACGACGGCGACTACAACGCGGCGAAGAACATCGGCAAGAAGTTGCTAACTTTACCCGAGGGCAAACGTCCTTCGGGGTTGGGCGACGGTCATCTCGCCCTCAAGAGCGGGACGGTGAACGGAACCGGGGATTACACCCCCGACGACCCTTCGGGGTCGGCAGACCGGGAGTCCCACGCTCAAGCCCACGACTTAAGTCGTGGGTAGATGACGACGAACCGATTGACTGTTCGCTTGGTCAGCAACGAGGATATCTTCCTGTTCAAACTGATCGCGGGCCGCGACGACGACATCGAGGACATGAATATGCTCGTGCAAGCTGGCTTGGACTACGACGTCGTCCGGATGGCACTTGAAGCACAAATCGACCAGCTCGGCGATGACAAGTTCGCTACCTTCGCGAACGAAGCCTTGGTCGACTTGGAGGAGCGATATGGAGTGACTACGCCGATTGAGGACCGCGTTCAAGAGCTGACGACTCGGTACTACCGCGGGCTCGAAGTGCTTCAGGCACTCGATGAGGCGATGACCGCCGAGGAACTAGCCGCTGATCTGGAACTAGATGTTGCTGACGTTCGAGAACGGGTTGCGTATCTTGCAGAGTTCGATCGGGTTCTCCAAGATGGTGAGACAGTCCGGCCACCGGAGTAGAACAAGAGTTCTCTCTGCTCGATAGTGGGGAGTCGGTTTTGCTATCGACGGTGGGTTACTACATGGAGCGTACTCGCTTTTCATCCCTACAGGGTGAAATTTTGCGCTGTACTGCTGTGAGATATTGGTCGGCTGGAGTTCGGTGACGATCTAGATATGCTTCCGCCCTTCGCAGGTGCTGAAAAACTTAACCAACAAATAGCGAGTCTCCGTCTCGATGTTGGTTAACATAAAGTGGGCAAAATTCAGTCTTTGATGACCTCAATAATCTTCTGAGCGGTTGTACTGATTCGGCCGAGGCGCTCTTGGATCACCGCTGAGTCATCACTCTGCCACGCAGCGAGGTAGAACGCCGATCCACTAGTGTCTAGCCCGCAGTACCGGCCAACGATGTATGCGACGGCTTCTGCTTCGACCTCGCGTTTCGCCCGCTCGGTCTCATCGGTGATGTCTGCGTGAAGGAGTGCGTGGGCGTATTCGTGAATCAGCGTGACAGCGAGATCGGCGTGATTCGAGCGGGCTTTCGCCTCGACGACTGGTTGGAGATCACGTTGATTCCGGTATTTGCAGACGCCCGTTGCGTCGCCATGCTCCCACTCGTCAGCATTGACGATACGAACTGTCACGCCGATATCAGCGGCTGCATTCTTGAGTGCAGGCACGAGGTCGTCAGCGTTGCCAGTCGCCTCGGTTTCTAGCTCGGGAAGCGGCTCACCTTCGGTCTGGGACACATCGAAGACCGCCGTTGGCTTGAAGCCGACAAGCCCTTTTGACCACTCATTCGGCGATGTCTCGTCGTACTCACAACCGATTTGCTCGTGGTAGCTCGGCGAATTCTCGCACTTGGGACACCGCTTTGTGATGATCGGTGCCCAGATCCAGATGGCCTGTTCGCCTTCCTGAACATGCCGGTCGAACTCATTCCGCCAGGTGTTGTAGCCTGCGACCTTCGTCGCCGCGGGATACTGAAGGTTGATCAGGAGCGTGTTCCGATGGGAATAGTCGTGGAAGCGACTCTGGACGTCCAGCCAGTCTTGGAACTCCTCGCTGGTCTGCGCATCGTCGACGTGGTCGGCGAGGTCGTCGATCCACGCTTCGATGGTACTGTGCATTTCGTCGCGTCGGGCGTCGGTCTCCTCGAACGAGACCGACGAGTTACTGGTCGTGGTCATGATTTCGGTAAATCGAATTCACGGCGACTGCGTCGGAGTAGGACGCGCCGCATCCCTCGGGGCGCAAAAAACACTCGTGGCGTCAGGCCGGTGGGAGGTAGACGCTCTGCTCGCCAGCAAGTTCTTCGAGGTGATTCCGGTGCCGGTGGGTGAAGTAGCAGTCGTAGCTGCAGTAGCCACGGATGTCCCCAGTGTCATACTCAGCGACGTAGGGACCGCGCTCGGTCGTCCACACGTTTGCGCCACACTCGGTACACGCCGCGCTCTCGATATCGCCCGGTGACGGACCCTGATATGTGAGTTCACGACCGTCTTCCTGGGGTGTCGACTCGGGCCAGACGCCCTTTGCCTGCCAGAACTCACGAATCCGGGCGAGGCCGTGGCGCACCATCTTGCGAACCGTTATATGATCGGCGTTGCGACCGCTGTCGTCCCATCCCTCGGGCGTCCAGAACTCGCCGAACTGTGCCCCGCGATGGACACCGTTCCAGTCGAGGCCGACGATATCGGCCGGTGGATCGCCCGTTAGCGTCGGGCGAGTAAGCTGGTCGATTACGCCGAGTTGCTTGGGCGGACTCCCACCGAGAATATGGACGCGACGGCCTCGCCAATCCACGGGGTCAGAGAATTCGTGGGCGAGTCGATCGGCATAGCCGCGGGAGTACCCGACGACGAGATCATCGGGGACCGCGCGAATCGCGGCACGGCACTTCGGGACGATCACGAGATCTGCATCCGGGTAACTTCCCTGGATTTCGCGTGCGGCAGTAACGTATTCCTTGACCTCGTCGACGTCGTAGGCATCACCGATCACACCGACCTGCGGTTCGTACTCGAAAAAGCGCTCGACGTATCGATCGAGGTCTGGATTACGGAAGTCATTGTCGAGCATCCCGACTGGTAGTTCCAAGTCTATGTACTGGTGCTGTTGGTAGGTACAGTCTTCGCGAAAGCCAGTGAGAAAACCGAGTTGGAATGCATCAAGCGTGAAGGGAACGCGGTGAAGGAACGCTACGTGGTCGGCCTGCAGGGCAGTTGTAATTTCGGTTGCGATGCGACTAGTCGGACGTGCTGAGAGCGCCATCTCGAATTACCTCGAAGACGCGGGAGTGGTCGCCCCGCACCCCTCGGGGGCAGAAAAACCAGTCGCAGACGCCAACGTTAACCAACAATGTCCGTAGCTCTTTCCCTATTGTTGGTTAATCCTCGAAGAGACACCGAGTGGCCGCCTCCTCGCCTGTAAGCGTCCGTTGGTCGTCGGCAGTATCGGCGAATAGGGTCGCTTGGTCACTCTCGGCCGAGCGCGCTACTTCGGGCCGGTCGTCAACGCCGAACTGGTCTGCCTCCGGCCGGTCCAGTTTGGAATCACGCTCACGGTGGTCGACCTCAGCGCCGAAATCTTCGAGGGATGTCTCGACGTTTTCTTCGACGACTTCAAGTCGGCCGTCGTCTCCAAACGCAGTCTGTTGCTGGATGTCGATTTCTGGTCGGTTGCTCATGTTCTTCGAGCCTCCGCCTGTTAGAGGCTCAAAAAACAACGTTCTCCGCGAGACGGAGCGTTACCAGTAGTTGGTAGTGGGTTTCTGTATTCAGAACTGTCCGTGTAACCGTCGCTCAATAGAGAGTGTGCATTGCCCGTCGCCGGAGCGGTGGAGCCGTTGTCACGACTGCTCGATTTGCCAGTAGAGGTAACGGTGAGCAAACTTCTCGAAATTATCGTAGCCGCACTCCGGGCATTCGAACCCCGCCACTTCGTCAACACCGACGGGGAAGACGTAGCCACAGTCATTCTGACAGGCTTTCCCCCGCTCCCGGTTAGCGAACTCCGCCAACAGGTCGGTTCGATGGATTTCTAAATGCGTTCTGCCACGGTCACGGATCGCCTCGATAGTCGGGGTCTGAAGTTCCTCCTCACAGAACGGGCAGTCGAACCCAATCACAGTGGAGTCATCGGTACTGGTCGTCTCGTCCACGGATTGGCCGTGGTCAGGGTGTCGATCAGTCATACTTGGGCAGAGCGAGTTGGATCGCAGTGCTACGCCATCGTACAGCCTGCCACGCGAACGCCACGCCACTACTGGAGGTCACTACCACAAACAGTAGTGGGCACAATGGACGGTTTCTCGCCTCATTCACCCTTATGATGCCAGGGCCTTAAACGTGGGAGTGTGTTCACCCAGCTTATCACATAAGCAGCTGTCAATCGCACCACACCGTGAGCAACACATAGCGTAAATTGAACGAACTCCGCTTGTTATTCGACAACGAGGAGGTTTCTGTTAGCGTGACCATCTCCCTGCTCCGCGCAGAGTAGTGCAGTAGCGACTGACTCAAAAGCCCGGACGACTAACCCGTGTCTATGGCCATCGAAGCCTCCTTCACCATCGATGAGGCCGATTTCCCGTTGAGCGCCGTCTTTGCACAATTAACTGACGCCACCATCGAACTCGACCGAATCGTCCCCACGAGTAACGCCATCATCCCTTACTTCTGGATTTACGCCGATGACACCGCCACCTTCACCACCGACTTGAGCGACGACATCGGGGTTGATCAAGTATCGATAATCGACGAAGTAGAGGGACAGATGTTCGTCCGTGTCGATTGGAACCTCGACCATGAAAGCGTTCTCACGGCGATCGTCAACACCGACGTTGCGCTCCTTTCTGGGATAGGGAATAAGAAACAGTGGACGTTTGAAGTGCGCGCGAACGAACAACGGGAACTCTCCGAGTTCCAAACGTACTGCCAAAAACACGACATCCCGATCGAACTCACCCAGCTTCACGCGCTCGCGTCACTCAAGTCGGATCGAGAGTACGACCTCACGGAGGGCCAACGCGAGGCGTTAGTTTTGGGATATTCCAAAGGGTATTTCGACACGCCGCGCACCGCCAGCCAAGATGATTTGGCCGGCGAACTGGGAATCAGCCGGCAGGCGGTCTCCTCACGGTTGCAGCGTGGCCTTCGACGACTCGTGGCAAGCGCGCTCATTACTCCGGAAGAGTGACCTCTTAAAGGCCATATAAAAGAAGGTTGCGCACGCAATAGTCCTCCTCAACGAGTTGTGGAGCCTACACTAGGGTGGATGAACTCACCGCAAGATACGCGGGGGTGTCTCGAACTCGTAGACTCGATGTCGACCGTTGAATTCGATACAGATCGAGAACTGTTTCAGGCTGAGTTCGACAGAACTCACGATTCGGTAAGTCTGGCAGTAGTAGCCCTAGTAGCGACCGTCCGTGACAAAGAACCTGACCTTCTGGCGCCACTCTATTCCTCAATCGATGTGGATGCGCTTGAAGAACTGTTCGCTGACTCAACCATCACGCAGCAAGGAGGTGGCCGCATTTCGTTCACCTACGAGGGGCTTGAGGTGACCGTGTGCGGTGACGGAAAAATCGAGGCTGTCCCGCTGGAGACAACGAGTGAGGGAGACTTCGAAACGGCTCTCCAAGAGCAAAAACAACGGGTGTTAGCTGAGTTGGACGAAGAGAAAACGCTGGACGCTACACCAATCATCCGGCATGATGAGAGCCTGAGTTCCGAGGAGTATCTCACCCTTGTCTACGAACTCCATCATGTCCATCTGCCCGAGCTCCAAGCAAACGAATTGGTTGAGTTTGACCGACAAGCGGACGAGGTGAGACGAGGACCACAGTTCGCGAAAAAATGCCCATCCCCCAAATCTGGAGACAAACGCTGAAACGAAGTATTCGATCAAAATGTTGGAGTACGAGATTGCTACCCACTCGGGTTATCAACAAAAATATCATGTTTGGGCCAGAGATCCGACCTCACCTCTTGCTGCGTGAACCAAGATAGATTCGACAATGGCTACAGAAGCGACGTTTACGGTTCCGTCCGACCAGTTCCCTATAGGAACGGTGTTCAAACAATTTCCGGGCGTGACGGTCGAACTGGAGCGAATCATTCCGGCCCAAGACGTTGTGATCCCCTATTTCTGGGTGCGCGGGACTGCCGTTGACGACATCGAGGATGCATTTCTCGACCATCCGGGCGTCGAGAACATCCGACTCGTCGATTCCGTCGCAGACGAGTATCTGTTACGGGTTGAGTGGGCGCTGGGGTACGAAGGCGTGCTCAGCACGCTGATAGAGACGGGAGTGCCCCTTATCGAAGCGGTCGGCACGAGCGAGCAGTGGACGTTCGATGTTCGGGGCGACGACCGAGGTGACATCGCGGCGTTTCAAGAGCGGTGTCGGGAGTTAGATATCCCGATTATGCTCACCAAACTGCACGCGCTCACGCCCATCGAGTCGGAGACCGAGGCCAAACTCACCGACACCCAGCAGGAGGCGCTGGTGCTCGCCTACGAGCGGGGCTACTTCAACACGCCCCACGACGTGACGATGGCCGACCTCGGCGACGAACTCGGCATCTCACAACAGGCGGTCGCGTCACGACTCCGACGTGGGAACAGTTCGATTCTCGGCAGTGCACTGGCCGAACTCCTCCAATAAAGTGAACACTACTTAAACGGGTTGTTCACGTCCATCTCCCGATAAATGCTGAGGATGTAGAGCAAGGTGCAACGAGTGACGGCGACTTCAAACGGCTCTCCAAGCGCAAAAACAGCGGGTGGTAACTGGATTGGACGAGGAGAAACCCTGGATGCCTCCCCAAATTCGGCACGAGGACTTGCGTTGCGAAGAGTATCTCACCCTTGTCTACAAACTCCACCTTCTGCACGAACCACTGAACCCCTTACTCGTGCAGATGTTCGACCTCGAGCAGTTGGAGAGCTTGACGGATATGATAATCCTTCGCATGTATTTTATCGGCCTCTAAGGCTCTCTGAAGTTGTTGAGGTATGCGCATCTGTTCTTTCTGCTCTCGCTTACTCATTGGCTGCCCGATGTAGGCTTACACGGCGGTCAGTACCCTGAGCTGCCCGATGAGGAGGAAAGCGACACTGGCGAGCAAACCTGCAACGAGGAACTCGTTCAGGGTCAGCGTGCCTGCGATGATGAGGGCTGTCAAGGCTTTCATTGGTTCGACCGACACTGGGAGGCCATAGTAGAGGCCCACACAACTTGGAAGACGGCAAAGCCGAGCAAGAGGTGCGTGAGCGACAGGTCAGTAAGCGTGGCAACCGCGATTACAAGCGGGAAGACTGTAACCGAATCTCCGATTGCGCCGGTTACTTCGCCTATTGAGAAGCGAAGCGATTGGTTTCTCTCATACACCTTGGAGAGTGCCATCAGACCCGTCTATGGTCGGGACGGGTATCCCTTTTTTCAGTAACGGCACGACCTTACTAATATAGGTGTTCGTAACCAGTACTGGTTGCCAGCATTCTTCGCACGACCGATCTACTACATTTGCACCACGGATTGCACGATGGAGAGCGTACATTTATCGAAACGGCTTTGTGCAGAATAATGGTGTGAGATTATTCACCCAGATAATCAGAACGTAGTTGAGTGTGAAAATCTCGTGGTTTGATACCGATAGCAATCGAATCCCCCACGTTGGCAAATGTGAGTCACAGCCTGAGTAGTCCGACCCACGAAAGACACACCATGGAACACCCTACTGATTCGGCGTCACTCGACGCCATGTTCGACGAGCTGTGGAACACCCACCGTCATCGCATCTTGTTGGCGGTCTCCGACCAGACCCCACGCACCGAAGACGAGGTCATTCCCGAGTGCCTCGCGTTAGAAGAGCCTGATGATGACGACCGCAACGGAGTGAAAACGGAGTTACGCAACGTTCATCTTCCAAAGCTGGCCGAGCACGGCTATATCGAGTGGGACGCGGAGACACAGACGATATGGCGTGGGCCAAACTTTGAGGAGGTTGCGCCACTCCTCAGACTGGTGGATGACCACCGCGATGAGTTACCAAAAGGGTGGCTATAATGGCTTCCAAGCAGATGGAGTTAGAGAACTCACATTACGGAAAACGGGTGTTACTATCGACTATGGAATCCTGTCACCCAGTTTCTCAACACCAAAACTGGGAGTTAATATGTTAATTATTCACAAGGCTGCGAATCGTAGTGAGCGGATGAGCAGCCGATCACCAAACTACCGCTGCTCACAAAACAATGAGAGGTCTTTCGATCCCATGGATGTACTCACCACTCTTACCGAACTGGTACGTGACACAGACACCGGAGTGAAGAGAGAATCGGGAAGTGAACGCGACCGTCTCGCTGCTGCCGTTGACGCAGAGTCGGAGATGGATCGCGCCCTTCTCATGTGGGGCACCAGAAAGAAAGCCCTCCTCAAACTGATCGAATTGTATGGTGGGCGGGTGCATCAAGCGGAGTTAGTTGATCGCACAGGGTGGTCAAAATCCTCAGTCAGCAGATATCTAAGTGAATTGGAAACCGACGGTGCGATCACCCGTGTTCGAATCGGACGTGGCAAAATTGTCCTATTTCCTGATGACCCACGTGTGGATGACCTTTCGAAATCAAACATCACTGACTGATAACTCGGAACAGTGTGAACACTTCCACCAGTTCCGTGATACCCGTAACTGTCTCGCAGGCACTTCATCTCGGTGAAGCAGTCATGCTGGGGCGGTGTTCGGCGTGATTGGTGCGCTGATTGGTGAACTACCCAGCGTGTCTTCTACGCGCACGCTGAGACTTATCTCGACCCGCCCGCCGCAAGTATCGTAGTCACGTCGCTGCTGATTGCTATACTAGTAATGAGCGGCTCTTACCCAACTCCGCATGAATACCGCTTCCCTGGATGAGCGAACAGGATAAGTTCGCCCCACGTATTGATCATCCGCAGTACTCCAAAAATACGTACAGAGAACCACTGAGCAACTTAGGAGCCCCACTAACAGATTCCATATTTTTAATACGAAAATAAGCAGGAGGGGTTCGTGGGGAACTTGCCGTTCTTGCTCCGTCTTAGGCCGTAAAAGACAGGGCGACAAATTCAGGGCGGATACATATTAGAGCCAGGGTTGACCAATTAGCGCGATGGCGGGAGATTGGGGCGTATTCATCAACGATGGATGAGTCCCTGTATCCGGCTTCGAACATCATCGGCGGAACCGTACGTTTGGTCGTCGGTCGGGGCAAGCACTTCACTAAGAGGTTTCCGTCCGCCCTGCGTTTCGATCTCGTAGTCGCCATAAGTCTCGACCAATTCCTCCGTCGTGGCTGGATAGTCGTGGGTTCCGAGGGCGTCATCAAGGTCACCGAGCTGCTCGCCCGGGTTGTCGCGCACCGGTTCGGCTTCATCGGTGCGGTTCCGTGCCTCCTCTGCTCGCGCTTTCGCTGGCGTTGCTTTTCGTCATCCGCTTGCTTGTCTCGGCCCTGTTTGTCATCTACCATCCCTTACAGTAGGCGACCGATTCAAATAAGGGCTTGGGCCCTCATCGCTGTTACCATTTCGAGCAGACCGTCCAACCACCCCAAGACCTATTCTGAAACATGGAGGCGTACAACGTTGACGACGTTGACCACGCCTATTTGGCGAGGAGATCGCGTTGCAGGTCTTGATACAATTTGAGAAACGGCTCCAATTCATTGAATCGCGGGCCTTTCGTGACCCGGTGCTTCTTGCGATCCCACTGGATGAATCCATACTCCTCCAGAATGGGGAGATGGAGGTGGCGCATCAGTACGAGTGGATCCAGTTCCCCCGCGGTACGCTCCCTGAGCAGACAGACGAACTCCTGCCCATCCTCGCCAACCATCACTGCCGCACAATCTTGTCCTACTTCCAGGATTCGGCGGACGATGTCGCGTTGGTTCAAGACCTCACGGACGAGATTAGCAAACAAGCCCACGGCGGGATAGAACAGAATATTCTCAAGCTCCAGCACTCGGCACTCCCGCGACTGACAGATGCCGGTGTCATTGACTACGACCGGCGGAGCGAGACAGTCCAGTATCGGGGTTCCCCGGAGCTGGAACAGTTGGTAGGCAGCGTCGCAGACCTCTATCCGTTAGCGGACACTCCCAGTGGTATTGCCTTCGATAAATACAGAGTTTTAATCGCCTTGAGAGCAGTGTTTCACATAGTTTGACATTATTGGGTGGGGTCGCGAACTGGGACGAGGCCGCTCGCCATCAGTCGGCGGGTGATGACAACGAGCCCGTTCTGGAACCCGCGCCCAAAGATGGCCTTCTCCTCGCCCGTGGCCTCATAAACCGAACTCAGCAGGATCGTACTCTGGTCAATCAACAGCATCCGCCCGATCGCCACCTTGTCGCCGTCGTTGGGGTGGAGCCACTCCAGTTCCGACAGGAACACCTCCGCGTCGGGGACACGCTCTCGAAGCTGGTCGCGTATCTCAGCCGTCACCGTGCCGAGCAGTACGTCGACGTCGGTGGCCGCGACCTCGTCCAGCGTCTTGACCAACTCGTCGGTCACGAGCGACTCTGCACTGATGACATACACCACTTCGGATTCGGCGTCCTCAAGCAGTTTATGCGTGCGATTCGTGATCGCGTCCGTGCTCGACAGCGACCACACCTCGTGGGTCACCGGCTCATCGTTCGTCTCGGCGGGTTCGATGGCGTCGATCGCCGCTTGGAGGTTCTCGATCCGGGACTCGTACTGGCGCCGAAACGTTTGGATGGCCTCCTCGAGCGGCACCGCCCGGTACTGCTGGGGATTCGTGTGCTGGATCTCGACGAGCCCCTGTGCCTCCAGTATGCGAATCGCGTCGTAGACCCGCGTCCGCGGAACGTCGGCGATGTCGCTGATCTCTTTTGCGGTCGCCGTCGGTTTTCGCGTGAGGGCGATGAAACACTTCGCTTCGTATTCTTTGAGGCCAAGCTGCTGGAGCAGTCCAACGGCCTCCGCTTGTTTGTCGCCGTCACCCATGTGTCCCAACCACCGGGACTGGCCCGGATATTTAGAGTAGAAGGTCACGCCGCTTAGTCGTTGGCGTTGTGGTCCTGTTTGGAGGTCGAGGTTTCGGTGCGTGAACAGCCGTTCGAAGATGAAGGGTTTGCGGTGGAATCACCCGTCTCGCGATAGCAACCGGGACAATCGAGCGAGCGTAGCTGCACCGCGGACATACTTCCCGCACGACCGCCGCATCTGACACGATGGAGACGAACTCAAAATACAGAGTATGTATACCCCAAAGTGTTATCTACAGAGGTGCGGGCATCGTCGATTCTCTTAGCGATTGTAGTTATGTACCGTGGGATTTGACCGAAACATACCCATCCGAGAAAACACTCACCTCGCAACTATTATAATTAAAAACAACCTTTCCAACTGCTAGGTTGTTGGCGAACAAGCTCTCCAAGGCGTCGGAGTCGATCACTTCGGAGAGCGGAGGAGTTAGTTCGAGGGGGTCAACGTCTTCTACTTCGGCTACTTTCTTAACCACTTCATTGCATACATTACCGACGTGTGCTGTTGCGATCTGTGTTTGGACCATAGACCACTATAGTCGCTCACCCTTCTTGAACCTGTTGTATGCTTGATAGTTTCCAGAGCGACTTAAGAGGGGCTGGAAATTATCCAGTGTCGTCTTCATTCGCAAACTCCTGTCCGAAGTGGTTGTACGGGTTGGTTCGTTCCTGTTTCATCATCTCCATCCGCTCAATATCGACGCCGAGTTCGTCCAGCGCTTCAAGGGAATCCTCAATGTCGTCCGACGTGAGGCCCACTAATTCCAACGACAGGTTTTCATTGTTAGTCAATAGCTCACGGATGCTTACGATACCGGATACCTCCATGAGGTCGTCCAGCATCTTCTCTCGGTCTTGGAGGGGGACTGTCGCAGTGAGGAGGAGGTGATGACCTAACCCCGTTTCGCTGTACTTGATGATTGGTTGATAACCGAGAATAACACCACGCTCCTCAAGCCGGTTAATTCGGTTAGCAACCGTGCTGGACGAAACGCCCACTTGCTCAGCCATGTCCTCGGTCGTGTTACGCCGGGCGTCCTTCTGGAGCAGATACAGAATGCCTTTATCCACGTTGTCGAGTTCCTCGGAAACCATCTTTCCACTGTAGAGGTCGCAACGGGAAATGGCTTTCCGCAGTCGTCAACACACGCCGACCGCGCGGTTGCCGCCGTATGGACCAGTACCGATTCATGGGCGTCGTCGAGAGCATCGATGTCGTGACCGCCTCAGCGTCGCGATAACCGCATCAACCACATACGACTATACGGATTCACAGACGAGGAGGTGCAGAGGTTGGCAGTTTAGATTTCTACAAACCACCAGATTCTATATATGACTAGGCTACTTCATTCGCGGCCTCGATTTTCTCCACGCCGTCCGCGACGACCACCCCGAACTGCCGTTTCTCCTCTTTCCATCACCCAAGCAACGGAATATATTGTTAGAGGAGATTTAGACGTGGATCGGCCATGTTGGATAATACTCTACCCATCGGAGCGAGGATGACGTGAAAACGCATGCCGGCACAGTCGCAGGCGCACCCGTTTCGGGCGATGCGGTTATGTTTTAAGGGTACTTGTTGTACCTATGTCCACGATAGCCACGTTCTCTGTTCCTGCTGACGCCTTCCCACTCGGCCACATCTTCGACTCCTTCCCCGAAATCACTATCGAAATCGAACAAGTCGTGCCGACAAATCATGCCATTCTCCCCTATTTTTGGGTCCGCGAGGAGCCCGTTGAAAACGTGCAAACGACCCTCGAAGCACAGGGGGCGCTCAAATCGTACACGCTCGTCGACGACCTTGGCGACCAAGGCCTGTTCCGTGCCGAATGGGACCCAGATGTTGAAGGTATCCTGACCGGGATTGTCGACGCCAAACTGACGGTCCTCTCCGCGACTGGCACCGAGGATGAATGGAAATTCGAGTTTCGAGCCGAGGACACCAATCAAATCGCAGAGTTCCAAGAATACTGCGCCGACCACGACATTGAGATTACGTTAGGACACATTCATTCGATTGGAGCCCGAACCGATGAAGGAGCGCACGGCCTCACGTCGGAACAACGCGAGGCCGTCTTGCTCGCCTACAAGAATGGCTATTACGAGACACCGCCAGAGACGAACCTTGGTGAACTGGCGGAGGAACTCGAGATTGCCAACCAGTCGTTCTCAGACCGACTCCGACGAGGGACACGTAATCTCATCGAAGGAACACTCGACGTGACGTAACCGTACCCGCCCCCTTTTAAACCCGCTGAATATACTATCCTGTGGCTCAACCGAATCAAGTGCCTACGGAGGAGTGGAAACACTCAAAATGACTGACTCTACTGGAACTGCTTCGGCTACGTCGCACACTACCACGAACAACGACGGAACGACGTACTGTGTGCAGGAAGGTGAATCGGTCACCGAGGCTGTTCTCCGCGCCGTCAGTGCTGAGAAAGACTCCCACCCGGCAGAACTCGAATCACTCTACTCGGTCATCGAAACTGACGCACTCGATAGACTGTTCGCACCACAGATGAGCGGCCACCCGCGGATGGCAAACGGGACAGTCGCCTTCAGGTACAACGACTATGACATCCGGGTCACGCATGACGGAGAGGTCCTCCTTAGAGAGAGTGGGGGAGAGTAAATGTACCAGCTTGATTGTAACTATTGTGACGAGCTGGTCGAGGGGGAAGCCGTAGACCCGGTGAAAAGAGACGCGAAGACGCACCTCAAAGAGAATCATGCCGAAGATGTGCTAACTCATCTAAAGGAACAGTATACAAACGTTCCATGCCAGAACGGGTGTGGATACACAGTTCCTATCGGCGTTGAAAACGTCGCAGGAGTAGAGTGCCCGGAATGCGGCCACGATAACTTTTCATCGCTCTTAGACCAGTATGTCTTCTTCAGAATAACAGCAAATAAACCATGAACTGTTCTGTAAACCATGAGTATCCGCGTCTATCCCCTCAATCAACTAACGAATGTACTGGCTGTCAAAAAGAGGAGGGGAAAGTGACTAAAGTAACATTTGAGAGTGGGAATATCGAGTGGGCATCCATTTGCGAGGACTGCATCATAGAGTACGTTAGGGATTCTGAACGTCGCTGAAATCGACCGTATACGGCTATCATGAACTATGGTTTGTAAGCACCACGTACTTAGCAAATCCGATAGCTCGATTCTACTCTCGTATATAAATGAACAGTATCATCAACTCCTCCAGATCTTCGTGGTACTACACGCATACTAGACGCATCGCCGATACCCAATCTGCACCCCGATTAGACACGTCCTCGACCCAGTCAGGGATTCGCAAGAAGTCGCTTTCGGCGTGCGCCGCACTCGCGGCGAGGTCGATATCCTCACGGTTCGAGTTCTAGCCTATGGGTTCTCGATGGTTACGGCAAGCTCAAGCGCCTCATTAAGAAGCGATGGTGTGTAGGTATAGGCGGCTGTTTCAGTTCGCCGGTCGTAGTCTACGAGGCCGTAATCTTCGAGTTTCGGCAGATGAGTATGCACAAGGTCGGTTGCAACAGTCTCGATGTCTTCGGACGACACTTCGTCGGGTGGGATGTCTTGTTCCCACGCCGCCAGTTGGATGGCGAGGTCGTCAAGTTGTGCTTGTTCGCGGTCGCGGAGATAGGAGAGAACGTATCGTCGCCGCCGATTGCGGAGTGCCTGAAAAACTCGAGACACCAGCGATGCTCCGCCGTCATTGGCCACCGGGGTTTCTTCCACCGGTTCCCTGCCGGAGCCATCGTCAGACATTGTTTGAGAACATGGGGTAAGTTAGGTATTAAACATATGGCTCGATTGTAGACAGAAATATATTCATTTTTCCTACCATTGGGAGAGATTTTCGGTCGGCGACCTACCGTGATGGCTCTACTGATACTGGGATGTCTATTGGCGCATCAACATCCTCATAATCCGTCGGTAACTGGAAATCGGTAGTGGGGTATTTAACCCGGGGCATCAAGCGGATTGATGGATGGCGGACTGTCCTGATTCTCGGCGGCCTCTACGTCGCAATTGCCGTCGGCTTCCCGGTTACGCCGTTCGTTGGCGAGCGGTCAGCCAACGAAGTACTCCTGATCTCGCTTCTCGTCGGAGGAGCGGTCTCGTGCTTGTCTCCGGTGGCTATTGGCTCTCGAAAACGGACATCCGGCCGACCTCTACCACGTCGTCGCTGGTTGGTGCGTCCCCGCTATTGAGACGATGGTCATCCTCGCAGTAGTCGCACTTCTCACGGACATGGCCGACCCCCCGGGAACGTCCTCATCCTGTCTGCGCTCGCCAGTGTCGCTGGGCTCGGGATGGGGGATTACGCTGGCCGGGCGCAAACGCGAGCGGTTGACGCCGAAGAGTACAGCCAAGAATTCGAACGCTACAAGACCATCGTCGAAACCGTCCATGACGGCATCTACATCACCGACGAGAATAGTCGCTTCACGCTAGTCAACGACGCGTACTGCGAGCTGGTCGGCTACGACCGCGAGGAACTCCTTGGATCGCCCTCGTCACTCGTGCTGGCCAACGAGGTGGACACTGAATTGCTGACCGACGAGGTCCAACGCGACCTCGAAGCGGCGGCCACCGACTCGACGACGTACGAGACGACGTTGGAAACCGCGACTGCTTCGACAACTTTGATCCCAAGTGACGAGAACTCATCCACACGATACTCGACGGTGTCGTTCAACACAGCGGTAGATGACAAACAGGACAGATATATGTGGGATTTCCGTCGGAGGGCCGGTTACTGTGCATCCATCATCGAACGAACCAACTTTCAGTAAAACCACTCATGTAACTAGTTATATATTTCTGCGCTGACCGTACTGGTGGAAACCTGCAGAACGTATAAAATACAACCGTTGGAACGGACACAGGATTGAAACGTCAGTAATTCCTTGCCCCTCTTGATCGTGCTGTATTCCATCAAATGTACCGAGTGCGGCGTCACTCGCACTGGATACAAGAAAGACGGACACGTACAACCGGCACGAGAGGCCTGTATCAACTGTGGCACTACTGACTACGTAGTTCTGAGTGACAAAGCGGATGCATCCTCTCAGTAGGCCGCTACCTCATGGAGGATGTGGATACTTCCGTCTCCAGACTCGATAAGTTCGCACCATGGATTACGCGATGGAGAGCTTGGATTGAGCAGTCGACGGTGTGACTACCGCCATTCTTAGTGCTGTTGAACCCATCCGGAAAGACGACCATGAGCCAACCTACCGAGCGTCGCTGGGAGTACAAGACGCTCAGACCGCCTTGCGACGAAACCAAGAAAGAGGCCGAGGACCCACAGGCAACACTGAACACTTGCGGTGACGATGGCTGGGAACTCATTACCACAATCGAGTACACCGGTGGCGAGACCAAGTCTCTCGTGTTCAAACGACCCGTTGAGAAAGCCCCAGTCGCAACGAGGGATAGTTCGCTATGAGCGAGCAAACCGAAGATGCCGACATTAGCACGGCGAACACAATGCGCGAACGGGCCGATGAGAGTCGAGTTAAAATCTGGTTGCTCCTCGCAGCGAACCGATTGCAGGTAACTGCTGTGCTGGCGCTGGCCATGTTCGTGGTATTCGTCGTCGTAGTCACAGTCCTCCCTAAGCCCATCCAGCCACAACTCCGGTCGGACGACACCATCGAGACGATGTTTTCGACGATGATCGGGGTGATTATCACTGGCACCACGCTCGTCGTCACCATCGGTCAGGTAGTCCTCTCACAAGAGAACGGCCCGCTCGGCAAGCAACGCGACCGCATGGAGAACTCGATGGATGTCCGGGACGTCGCCGAAGACCTGATAGGTACCCCCAGTCCGGCAGACCCCTCAGCGTTCCTCGGGGAACTCGTCGGGGTGGCCGAACAACGGGCGAAGGCACTCCGCGAGAGCGTCTCCGACAACGAGAGTGAACAGTTCCGCGAGGAAGTCAATGAGTTCACCGAGAGTCTCATCGGCAACGCCGAGACGGTCCGCGATCAACTCGACGGGGCGCAGTTCGGCACCTTCGACGTGGTGTTTGCGGCACTCGACTTCAACTACGGCTGGAAGATTTTCCAAGTCGAGCGGCTCGCCAGCGACTACGACGATAGCTTGAGGGACGACGAGATCGAGCTCTTGGACGATCTGAAGACCGCACTTAGCCTGTTCGCTCCGGCCCGCGAACACGTCAAGACACTGTACTTCGAGTGGGCACTCGTCTCGCTCTCAGAGCTCATCCTCTACGCCGCGTTCCCAGCGTTAGCGGTCGCCGGAATCATGCTCACGGTTGTTGACATAGGAATGTTTCCCGGACATCTACTGGGTATTCCGAATATAACGTGGGTGATTGGTGGTGCGTTCACCGTGACGCTGGTGCCGTTTCTGCTGTTCATGGCCTATGTCTTGCGAATCGTAACGCTTGCCAAGCGAACGCTTGCGATTGAGCCGCTCATCCTCCGCGAGTCGCAACGGTAGGGACGGTGTAGCCTCCACAGTGGTCAGAAGTCAGTCGGTCTCGAAGAACCGTTTTCTCGAACAGACACGCACAATACCACCACGCATTGAGCAACACCGCTGAATCAGTTACGGGCTATAAACTGGATAAAGAAATCGTATCGCCACTACTGTTACGCCTGTTCTGACCGGAGTTCTTCTGCACGTCGCTTAAGCCGTCGAAGGATTTGAATGCGATTCTGGTGGGTGTTCTCGTAGGCGACACAGGCACGGAGCGTGTCCATGTCGTCTATCGTCGCGATGCTCGGGTCAATGAGCCGGATGTTTCGCGGCTCAAGTCGTTGTTCTGGTGAGAGTCCATTCGATTCGCCATCTGTGACGTTGCTCATTTGTTGTCGCCTCTGCTCCTGTCGGAGGCGACGAAAAAACAACCGAGAGCGATTTTTTGGACTCTACACCGGAAGACTACATGAGACGTGTTTCGAGGTGCGGATGAAAGAGCGCGACCGGACTAGCAGTCGCGGTCGGTGTACCGCTGGCGCTCCGACCGAATCCTGCCAGCGAGGACCTCGCTTTCGTAGTGATGGCCGACGCTTCTATCGAGATTGACGAGTTTGAACACGCCGTCACCGGCCCAGCCACAGTCGGCTGAACATCGAGCGACCGCGTACGCATCTGCACCCTCGCCAAGATGGATACCGTCGAGCGTGAGCGCGCTATCGCACGCTGGACAGATGGGACTGACCGAGGTGTACGTATCCCCGAGCATCGCTTCGATGTCTGCCGTGGCGTCACCGAGCGTCTCGTTGAGGACGCTGCCGACGGCCGTTTCGAGTGACTCACAGAGTGCCTGCTGTTCGGCTTCGTCCTCTGGAAGGTTGGCGTTCGTGACTGTGATGGTTAGTCGTGCGAGCGAAGCGTCGTCATTGGTGTTTTCGGGGGCAGTCATAGAGTTCGGAATCTGCTGTTGATTGTACTTCGATACAGCGTGGGCGAACACAGTGAGGTCGTCTTGACGTACGGATTGCTATTCGGGGAGGTCACGTCGGCCAGTTCGGTAGCACTCCCAGCACGGAAAATCGCTGGAGAGGTCTGCACAGTCACAGTCCGGTTCTTCTGCCTCTGCTTGTTCTTTGGAGTCCTCCTCGTGGTCGTGAGGGTGGTTCGGAGGCTGGACAGTCTTGCCACCGTCGGCGAGAAGTTGGTGGTGGCGGACGGCGTCGAGAATGGGTCGGCGGACCGCAACAGCGACACGGTGTTTACACGCACCACTGTATTTCGCGTCTGCCGGGCACGTACACGCGGTCGGCAGGTCGTCCTCGATGCGGACGGTGTATTCGTGATTTTCCGGGTCGGCATAGCTCCCGTTCCGAACACGAACATCACCGTTCTGGAGTTCGAACTCGAAGGCTTCGTACTGTGCTCGTTTCCTCACTCTACTCGTCGTCTTGAGTCTTGCAAGTGGTGTCGTCATTGTGGTCGTGAGGCACCGAGAAGTCGAGTGCCCCGCACCCTTCGGGGGCAGAAGAACTAACCGACCGGCTCTAACTCGTCCATCGAAGCGACGTATCTATCTCGTTGTGAAACGCATGGAGCGACTCTCTTTGTGGACAAGACCTGTTTATTATCTGCATCTCGGTGGGTCGTTGTTCACTCGAGTTGTTGGAACCACTGAGCGAGTTCCTGCTGGAACCGATTGAACCACTGCAAGTCATCGTGGAGTACGTCGTACACAACGTCGTGATCGACGTCGCCGTATCTGTGCGCGAGAATATTTCGAAACCCGACTGCTTCTTCGAGTTTCGCCTGCGTCTCGTTCGAGATGATGTCTGCTTCCCCAAGCGCCTGTATCTCCTGTTTGGCGGTTCCGCTCGGGGAGAGATTCTCTGTCGACCGAACGTGCTGAGCGAGGTCGATACACGCCTGAATAAGGTTCATCAACGTCCGCTCGACTGCTCGCTGGGTCACCATATCGTCCACGTACTCGGCCTTTGAGAGACCTCGCATCTGTTCGAGGTCCTCAATGTACTGGTTGATGTGGCGGAGTTTGTCAACGAACACGTCTTCGTTGACCATCTATGCGTCTCCGCTTGCTAATCGGTCGATGAATTCACGCTGTTGGCGTTTTCGCTCGTCGACCGTTGATTCGTACTCTTTCTCGATTTGCTCGTGGTATGTCTCGACGGCCTGTTCGTCGCCAGTTAGCAGGAGACCGTCTTGGAGAGCGGCGTGTGCGACGGCAGTCGGGAGTTGCTCGATATCGCTTACGTCCACAAACTCCTCGGCATACTGCTGGAGGTCTGCATCGATTTGGTTTCGCAGTCGGAATCGTTCCCGAGCGTCCAATGTCTCCGGGAACCGGAGTGCGATGTCCACGTCTGAGTCTGGTCCAGCAGTTCCGCGTGCGTGCGAGCCGAAGAGAATCGCAAAGACGACTCGCTGTTGGTCGAGATACGACCGCAGTCGGTCGAGCTCGACGCGTTCGACCGCGGAGTCGTCTGTATGCACCATACGTACGTGTTCATCGTCCCGCATAATATAGTTGTGTTGCCGATTAGTCGAAGCGCTTGCCGAGTTCACGGACCTCGGCAGTATCTTCTTCCTCTGGTATCTTGATCGCGTTCCGCATCTCACCCACTTGCTCATTGTCGAAGACATCCTGAAGGTCGCGGAGCGAACGGTTGTCGATGAGGCGCTCGATGGTATCACTAAACGACTCTCCTTCCTGTCTACTTGCTTTGATGCGCTCGTAGAGGTCGTCAGCAAGGCGAACGTGGCGCGACATCCTTGTCGACGACATTGCCGCCGAAGTTGAATCAGTATTTGGGTCACTCACGAAACCACTCCTGACACTCCCGGCGACTGTCAGCGACAGTATCCGGCTTGATCGGACGCGTCACACCGTTCAATCCTCAATCGGCTCAAGAGTCCGAAGGTCTGATTGCAGGACGTCGCCATGCCGGACGACGTATCGAGCGGCAAGCACCGGGAATCGACACTTGGTGAATCCGGCCGTCTGAATATCGAGTTCGTCGCCCTCCTCAACGTACGTTGCGAGTGCTCGAAGGAACTCGTGGGTCCGCTGTCCTGCTTCGGAGTCGGGCAGGCCGTTTTCTCGACGCCCATAGACCTCGAATGCGTCGTAGCCCCAAATCGAGAATCGGTCGTTGTCGTCAACCTCCCATTCGAGCGTTCCGAAATAGTATGATTCGTAGCGTTCTCGAACTGCCTGTGCATCTGTGACGGTGACACCGTCCGACGTTGTTGCTGCTTGGAGTGTTGCCATATTTCTCGGGCAGGGACTGCTATCCCCGCACCCTTTCGGGGGTCGAAAAATTGCCCCGGATGTCGTTTCTATTCGAGTCCCGAATCCTCGTTTAATCCGTTTGCGTTCGTCTTATTCCGCCGGTTGAATTTGGCGAGCCTCCTCGGCGAGATCACGAATGTACGCTCGAAGTACGTCCATATCTTCTCTGGCGTCGTCGAGCGTTTTCGCTTTCACCTTTGCCTTGATCTGGTCTTCGTCCCGTGTCCCCGTTCCCCGCTTGAGTTTCACCGTGAGCGAGACACCGACGTCGCTCCGCTCGATGTGCTCTGTCGGTGATGATTCGTCATCGGTCGCTTTCGATTCGTTGCTTGCACGAGACGGTGAGTTGTGTTCTGACATGGTGTAGCTGTATTACTTGGTGTTCAGTTGGACGGTGCGACTGCGTTGCCGGACAGTTCACGAAGGGCGTTTTCGATGTCGGTACCGGTGAGTCGCCAGTACCCTTCAGGATGGGAGCAGTCTAACTGGCTCACGACCCGGTTTTTGAACGCGGTGTAGTGGGTTAGTGCGACATCCTCGTTGCCGGTGTAATCCAGCAAGAGTGCTAGCGCGAGTTGCGCCGGGCCACTCCCACTGTATCCCCAGCTGAAGCCCGAGGGACTGTGATTCGCCAGTTCGAGACTCTGCTGTGGCGTCACCTGCTCCTGCCCAGGTTGTTTTTCCACAACAGCGCGTCCGCGCCGCCGGTAGCCGACGTAGACAACATCCTGTTCCTGGTTTGGCCGTGTCTGTTCAAGTGATTTCGAGTCGGTTGTTCCACTCATAGTTTATTCCGAGAGACTACTTCGAGTCCCCCGCACCCCTTAGGGGGTGAAAAACCAGAACGGAATTCCGTTTGGCAACATATTTGGTAGTCGCAATTTACAACTCAATTATATCAGGATGGCTGTGCTGGACGACCTCTCCGGTTTCGAGTTCGAAGACGTGATAGAGGATGTGTTCCGGAATCTCGGCTACGAGAACGTCCGGCAGGCCAAGCGGACGGCCGACGAGGGCCGGGACGTTATCATGGAGGAGGTCGTCAACGGAACCCGCAGAGCGATCATTGTCGAGTGCAAGCACACAGACACGGTTGGGCGGCCGGTCGTCCAGAAACTGCATTCGGCTATTGCGACGTTTGACTTCGACGGCCCAAAGCGGGGGATGGTCGTCACGACCGGCCGATTCACAAATCCCGCCGAGGAGTACGCCGAACGCCTCCAGCAGAACGACGACCCGCATCCCATTGAACTGCTCGACGGTGAGGATCTCCGCGAGATTGCCGATGAGGTGGGTCTCGACCTCTACAATGGCCGCATCGAGATCCTCTGTGACGAAACACTCCGACCGTACGACCCGGCGGCCGACGTCAACGCACCCGTCCAGGAGGAGTTCCGAGATATCGAGAACATCGAGGCTACGGACCTCCCAGCGCCACACTCACAGGTGACGTTTCGTCCGGTGGTCGCAGTTACTGCTGACACAAACGCCGTCTTCGAGACTTCGGTCGGCGTTATCCATCGGGTCAACGAACGCACGCGGTTCGTGGTACACGCTGAACGCGGCCACCCCAAGATGGCCGATGATGCCGTCGCGACGCTGGTCACCGAGAACCTCCACGCGACGGTCGACCTCGACGGTGAGCGGTTCAGGGACGTGTTTGACGACGTTGAGGAGCATCGGTTCGGCCAGACCCAGACCGAGTACAAGGAATGGGCGGTCGACCGACTCCAGGACTATCACACGACGACTGTAACCTATACTGGCGACAATAACGTTACCTACAACAAGACCTGCGAGCCGAATCTGTCTGATATTTCCGTGCAGTCAATCGAACCTGTGTATCTTCCTGAGATTCGTCATACGACCGAATTGGGGGAGTACTCGTATCCTTACGAATACTACGCGACAGGTCCGTCTCGGGTGACCGTTGAGGACGGCATCCATCGTTGCGTCCACTGCGAGACGAACGGTGTCGACGAGAATTACACGTACTGTCCGAACTGTGGAGCGATTGCCTGTGGTAGCCACATCAAGACCGAACGGCTGGAACAAGAGCCGGTCTGTACAGGCTGTGCGGTCACTGAGCGGTTCGCGCTGAAGACGAAGTACTTCTATGACGAAGAGAACCTCGAAACGTTCCGTGAAGAATATGCTGAAATGCCGCTTCACGAGAAAGCAATGGAGAACAAGCTGCTGGTCAGCGGCAGCGTAGGCGTGACGCTACTAGTCATCGTCGGCCTGCTCATCATTGGCGGCATCATCTAGAACGGCTGTGTTCTCATGCGGGTCAGCGACAAGTGCTGTGAAAGTGAAGTTCAGCGATTCGTGGGACTGCCAGCTTGCCCGCTTGAACACGTTCTTTCCCCAGTTTTAAGCAGATACCTGAACGGATATGTCCGTTGGAGGAGTTGGACGACAACAACGCCACTGAGCCGTCCCGGGCAGAGTCGACTGAGGGTGTAGTGAGTAGACGATGCACTCCAACCCACATGTGGAGCAACATGTATAGGCGTGGAGAGGGTACGTCCACGTATGGCAGCTGAAGAAGGCCCCGAGGAAACGAAAGTCAGCGACCGCGGAATGGTCACAATCCCAGCGGACCTCCGCCGGCATCTCGACATTGAGCCGGGCGATAAGCTCCGGTGGACCACTGACGAAGAGGGAGGTCTCTCGGTCGAAATCGTCCATCAGCGAGAGGGCGTTTTTGACGACTTTGAACCCGTAGACGCTGGGGAGACGAACGCGGTTGAAGCTGAGGCCGAGTTCGGGACCGAGTAATGGCGGTTGCTCTTCTAGACACGAACGTTCTCTTCGCTAGTGCCAGTGCCCGCGACGAGTACCACGACCGCGCCCGAGAGATCGTCCGCGGAATCGACCACGGTGAGCTCCCAGACGCTCTCATCACGAACTACGTGGTCGCGGAGACGCTGAACCTTTCTCGTGAAAAACTCGGTGCAGGCCCGGCAAATCAGATGCTGGACCGGCTTATCGAGGGTGCGCACTTCGAGATAGTCCACGCTCCGAAGGCGGATTTCAACGCCGCACAGGCCCTTTTCCGGCGATACAACGAACTCTCCTTCGTGGATGCGACTCTTGTGGCGTATCTAGAACGGGAAGATATTGAATACCTCTACTCTTTTGATGACGACTTTGACGCGATTAACGGCCTGAAACGGCTGGATACGTCCGATAACCCGTTCAGCTGACTCGAAGGCACTACGAATTCAACCGTCTTATCCTTCATCTCTATCTGGACTGCTATTGACTGGATCGTCGAGTTTTATTTCAAGATACGGCAATCCCATCTCCATTTTGAACGGCGTGTTCACCGAACTGATAGAATGCACTAACCGCTAACGGGACATTACAGATAATTTGATACTAGTACTGGACTGGAACGTACCGAGTCGGTGGTAGCTATTTGACAAACAATACTAAATCGATATATAAGAGTCTTCAACTCTAATTTACAAACAGCGATTTCGGAGTTCGTTCCAGCCACCGATACTCGAATGACGAGTCGTTGGTCGCTCCACAGTAACTCGGACTTCATGCACCCCTCAGGGAGGACGAAAAACTCACTGCGGTTACTCCGTCACGTTCCCTGGCTAGCTCGGGCATTCAGTAGTGAACGTCTGCTGGGACAATCCAGAGATTCTCGCCCTCGTCGAGGATGCGGTCAAGCTGGTCTCGATGCCGAATGCCGCTCCCGTGTTCGTCGTACAGGAAGATGGTGGGGCCGTCGTATGCGCCGACTTGGTGGAACGCATGCCGGGCAAGCCCGTCGTCGCGCATAATCTCCTCGTCGCTCAGTTCCTCAAGTGCCTCCCGGACGCGGTCGAGATTCCGCTCGAACTCGCTCTTCGTCGCCTCCCACCCACGTTCCAGCAATTCCTGACCATCGTCGGATTCCACAAGAACTGCTACTGGCAGGTCGCCCCACCGGGCCTTCCCAGCGACTGACGTGCCCGACTCGTCAAACGTTACGTAGTAGTCGAACACTGCAGTCGCGTGTGGACTGGCTCCGACGAGTTGGTCGAATACCGTCTTTCCAGTTGCGAGTGCGTCGTCTCGTGTCGATGCCTCTACCAGCGAATAAATCACCATATGCATTGGTTCTCACTTCGATCTGCCGACGCACGCGACTACACGCCGCGCTACTGCTTGGTGCGCCGGCACTCATTGCCGGCGCAGAAAAAACACGGACCGACATCGTCCAACCAGGAAGGAGTGGTGAGTGGGACTGCAGTTAACCAACAAATGCCGAAATACGCCCTCGTCTGTTGGTTAAGAGTGTCTTCCCGTCTACTGATCTGCTTTGGGTTCTGGCCCGTATTGAGGCATTCCGCAGACGTGGCATTCCCACATTGGTTGGCCACTCCACTCGTCGTCAGGGGCAGTCTCGAAGTCGAGGAATCGGTGCCTCGTATCGCGGTCGCACTCACGACACTCGAGGTGCCTCCTGTTCGGTCGCTCGCGTTGGTGGCTGTCAGTCCTGGTCTCTTCGACAGATTGCTGGAGTGCAATCGCGGGTACTAGCCACACGTCGTCTACGTCCTCAAGAAGAGTCTCAAGATGGTCTTTGTTCTGAATTCCACGTCCGCTTTCATCGTAGAGGAACGTCGCATGTTCGCCGTCGTGACGCGACTGCGTCGTGTCCTGCCACTCCGTCAGCTCACGGGCAGTCTCGAGTAGCTGTCTCCCTGAGTTGGACGTAATCTGTACTGCTTCGGGAAGCGAAGGCCACTTGTCCGCAAGTTGTGATGCAGGCTCCTCGTCAAACTCGGAGATTAGTTGGCAGTCGTCGACCGCGGAGTCTCTGTCGGCCTTCACGAGCAGGCCCGCAGCTGCAGTCCCCTTCGCGACGGCGCTGTCGAACGTCGATGCTTCCACGACAAAATGGATAACGTGAAGCAGTGTCCACTCGGTATCGGACCTTGACTGTTCCTCCTCGGAGCTATCGAGGTGGTTCACCAGACAGAACCGACATTTGGTCCAATTCGCAGGGATTGATGCTCTACAGGAGGAACACTCGCTCTCTGTTACTGTAGTTTCGTTTAGATATCTTGTAGCGACTGCATCTAGTCGCTGTTGGCTAGACTCTTCGTCGCTACTATTGGAGAGTTTGTCGTCGGGAACATGCGTCGCTTCGCCGAGTGGCCGAAGTTCTTTGTAGTTAGAGTTCCGGTCAGTCATCAAGTCGTCTCATAGTCGTCTGCTTCGCTTTCGGTTTTATCGGTTCGGCCATTGAACTTATACTTATCTTCTAGGTACCCCTATGTATGCCAGGTGCAGATTTAGTTCAGTATCTCCGTGATCGGGTGGGTAACGCTTTACGTGGCGTTATCAGATACCATCAGGGAACAGCAGATGTCCTCTATTTACGGGACGATGTTCGTGAAGTCCGCTTACAGAGCCAGATCGATCGGATGCTCTCACGGTTAGAGCCGGAATCGCACTCCGCCGAAGAAGAGGCGTTCCCCTTTGGCGACCTCTACGTGACTGTTCGGCGGTTCGAGAAAGCAATCATCATGCACTTCCCGACCGGCAATAATCGAGGTGTCGCCGTCAGCCTCGAACCAGAAACAGCCCACAATCTCAACACCTTCACCACGGAATGCCTCCAGCAGATACACGACGAGTAGCGGTCTTCCAACTCAAATCTAAGCATCAATTACACTACGAGTATTCTTGAATTCCGCCGATTCTGTCCGTAATGGGAGACGTAATTAGAACCGTAACTCCGTAGCGTGCGTTCACACAGCGAGTTCGTCTAATGTATCTCGGTGAGTGCGGATGGTCACCGTCGAGACACTCGCGGCTCGTGCAACTTTTGATTGAACCATCAAGCGCCCTGCATCACAGCCTGCTTTGTACAAGCACGCAGCGGCGAATCCTGTCGGATCGACGCCTGAAACGGCACCTGCTGATTCTGCTTGATCCGCTAACTGCCGGGCACGATGCCGGATTCGTTCAGGGATATCAAGCTCGGAGGCTAACTGGGGAATGAATCCACTCGGCCTCACCGGTTGGGCTGGAAGGCCGAGTTCCGTATTCAACGTCTGATACGCAGTCCTCACTCGGGCCTGCTCAACGCGCGCTGGCTCGGTGATCTCCTCGAGTGTTCGCGAGAGGCCGTTACATCGACATGCGCCGTGGACGCTTGCCGCCGCCATCGCTTCGATTGAGTGGCCCCGAAGGAGGTCTTCGTTCTGGGCGCTCCGGAAGAGTTGGCATGCTTGGTCACGAATCGTCTCGGTGAGGTCGAGCCCACTACTGATTCGGCGGACCTCCCCAAGGCCGTGTGCGAGGTTGCGCTCGGCCTTCGACTGGAATCGCCCGCGGGACTGCTCCCGACGGAGTCGACCGAGTTGCCGTCGCTTTCGCCCGGAGAGCTGATTTCCGTTTGCGTCGGTCCCACGCCCGATTTCCGTCGAGAGGCCGCGGTCGTGGCGCGTCGCCGTCAGCGGCGCACCTGTACGCTCTCGGTTCTGCTCGTCGTCACTGAACGACCGCCACTCCGGCCCGTGGTCGATACGTTCGTCCTCAAGAACGAGTCCACACTTCTCACAGACGGTCTCTGCGACGTTCGTGGCGACCCGTCCGTCACACTCCGGGCATTGATTCGTTGTATCGTTCTGTACGTCCTCGTCGAACGCCGTCTCGTAAATCTCGCTCGTTGCCATGATACTCACGAGGGACTCCGTGAACCGGTCTCTCGAAGAGGCCCTCACCAATTGAGGGCAGAATAAACACGTCGTGGTGGGGAACCAAGTCTGACTGCTGTGGCGAAAGCCCGGCCGCGAACGGCCCGTGGGTCGTGAGCGGCCCGGACCGTGGAGGTGGTGGGAGGTGGCGGTGACCGCACCACACCAGCAAAAAAGGGGGGCGTACTCGGGCTATTCCCACCAACGACCGCGCTCAGGGAACTGGATGGTCGTCCACCCGGTCACGGCGAGGGAGACACGTCCTTCGTACCAGTTCCGGGCCGCCCCGCGGATGCACACTTGCTCGCCTTCCTCCATCCACGGCGCTTGCGAGTTTTTCCAGACCGTGACTCGGGTTCGTCCGCTTTCGTCTTCGATGAGTCCGACTTGCGCTATACTTGGATGCGATGGCTCCCACAATGTGTCGACACGCCCGGAGATGCTCACCTCCTTGCGATTCACGTCTTCGAGCTTGCCGATTGGAATCACGTGTCCCGGGGCCGTCTGCAATTCTTCGTGGACGCCGACGACCGCACTCATCATGCCTGCCCCTTCGACCACGCGCTCGGCCAATCGCCGACTAATCGCCGCTCTCGTCCACCCATCCAACTTCTCGCTCAACCGCTGTGTCTGCTCGTTCACGCTTGGCTCGTCTTGGGATAGCTCCTCGCGTGGGTCCGGCCGCTCCGGGTCTGCCATGGGGGTCACGCTTGCCGCCCGCTTCTGGAACTCTCGACGCCGCTCTTTGCTCCGTTTCGCCGCGATGTCTCGCGCTCGCTCTGCCCGACCATCCTGCCGACTGACTTTAGCTCTGATACTGATGCGCTCTAGTTCTGCTTCCCGCGCTCGAATGCGCTCCTCCTGTTCGAGGGTCGCACCCTGAATCCGTTCGTTGTTCGTCTCCTTGATTCCATCTGGGTGGTTGGCATCCACCTTCGCTTGGACCTCCTGTTCGACTGTCGCTCTGAGTTCGGGCGTCTCCTCGACCACCTCGAAGCCATCCGCATCGACTGCTTGCTCGTCCGCCTGTTTGAGTGCCTGTTCATCGACCGAAACGACCTTGCCGCTTGCGTTGTTACTAGACATTGGAGTTAGCGTAGCTCCGAAGGCGCTCACGCGCCCGACACCGCGATGCTCCTACATCGCGGATTTCCTCGACACCCACAACCAACAGACTCATCTGCGCTCTCGCTCGCGCCTTCGCGCGCCCCCTTGGGGCGCGAGCGAGAGCGCACTTTGGGAGAGGATGCATCCAGCGCCGCGCGCCGTCTCGGCCGCCGCGAGCGTCCAGCGGAGTATGCGTCGCGGGGTGAGCACCCACGGCGCGCAACCCCCGGCGGATACCCGCTGGCGTCGAGACCAGATTCACTTTAGCCCGGACCGGGCGCTCGCGGTGTGGAGAGCGCCCGCATGCCCGGAATGGTCGGTCGCGAGCGACGCGGCGGTCTCGTGAGCGAAGCGAACGAGACGTCGGTGAGCTTGCTCACCGGAAGCCGGTAAGCGGCGAGCGGGGCGGGCCGTAACGAAGGACACCCACTCAACCGGCCTTGTCGCCCGTTTACATAGCTGACCTCCTGGCGGACTCAAGAATGAGAACTTCTACTATTGCTCCCAAAACCGTGTCTTCTCAGAGAGATTAGAGAGAGCGGACAGACAGACGTTTCTCAAACTTTTGGTCAGTCTTCTCTCGAATTTCTTGGCGTACTTCATCTTGATCGGATTCAATCCCGAACTCGTCCTCAAACGAATCGAATCCAAGCGTCGTCAGAATATCCAGCAGGAGCCGATTCGTCGATCCTGTAGAGTCTCATAGGTCCAGAAGGAATTGAAATATGCCACTACATTCGACAACGTCGGGCTCGTCCTCCAGGCTTACGACGACGATCTTCTTTATTGGGCCATGCACCTCGACTCGCCCGTCAAGTGCTTCACACACGGCCTCAAATCCAGAATCATCTGTGGTCAGTTTTCCTTCGCTCAGGAGGGTTACCTGCCCCTGTTCGATTTGCTGGATTTCATCCCCATGTATTTGTATGCCCGAAACTGCTTGAACTCAGGGAGAGGTATGTTGTTTTATGACTCTTGACACTCGGATAAGATACGGATTATCTTTGTATCGACAGACAGAGACAGGTATGGAAGCAACACGAGAAAGGGCTCTTAGCGAACGCGAGTTTGAACTATTGTTAGAAGGAGCCTGGGCGGATATCAGATACGCAAAGACGTCTTGAGACACGAGCCGCTATCCTCCTCGGGGGACGCCTGGGACTTCGGCCAGGAGAAACGACGCACCTGTCTACATCGTGGATTGACCTAGAGCGTCAGATGATTCAAATTCCCAAACAAGAAGATTGTACAAAGGGACGTGACGGCGGTATCTGTGGCTACTGTCGGCAAGCGGTGAAACAACGAATGGACCACAATCCCAAGAAGGACTTCCAAAGTTTTGCGGATAGCTATTGGCTCCCGAAAACAGAGGCCGCGTCTCGAACAGTGCCGTACCATTTTTCGTATCGAGTCCGAATCGCGATCGAATTACTACTTGACGAACATGGCGGTTGGCCATACTCGTTCTCGACCTTACAGCGACGTCTGGAAACGGCCCTTGAACTGTCTCCAGAACTGTCCAACGACGCAACCTCATTACACGGACTGCGTGCCACAGCAGCGTCGTACCATGCGGGAAGGGGCTTAGACCTTCCTGCACTTCGAGCAATGTTCGGTTGGGAGGACATCACGACTGCACGTCAATATCTGAATGTCGATGGAGCGATGACCCGGCGAGCGCTGGACAGCATTCATCAGTAAGCTTGAATGGACTAACATTCAAGAACCAGGCGTAGTGCTAACTCAGAAGTTACTCCATTGGCCCTACGTCTCCAAGATGAGTGTATTTCTCAGCGACCTTCTCGATGTAGGCTTCCGTCATAATTCGAGGATTCGACACCCGATGAAAGTCATCAAGAACGAACTGCATTTCCCCCCTATCGAGTCCGTAGGCGTGGAAAGAAGCTGCATCAATTTCGGCCTGAAGTCGCCGACGCTCTGATTCCTCTTTAGCGGGTTCAATTCCGCCGAGCCGCTCCCGCATCTCCTCGAACTCCTCACCGTAGCAGTTGAGCCGGGCCGCCCGGTCTGAAATATAGTGGAACCAGTTGTCGCCCTCTGTGAGACGTGGGACCTGCGATTCTTCCAGTTTAAACCGGACAATGTGTGAATCGACCTTCGTCCGCATTAGGTAATCGAACGGAATGCTGTTCAGTAGACCGGTGATGACGAACAGTTCCTCATCATCGTAGGCACGTTCATAGATTGAACGGAGGGGATACTCTGAGAGGTCTTCCTGCTCCGGATTGACTTCATATGGCGAAAATGTCTGGAGTGTGTGAACACAAACAATTCCTTTAGGTAACACAGTCGAAATCATTGTCCGTTCGTCGGTAGGTCGGGCGATATCCCGGTAGATAATTCGGTATCCCGTGAAGTCTGGAAGGAGATCATCCATACAAAGGTCCTGTCCACGGTGTTCCTGAAGAAGATCGTTGACGAATCCCTTCTGTGATTTGCTGGTCTTTGGTCCACCAAACGCTTCGTATATGTCCTTTTTCGGCGTTCCACCGTTGTACGCCCGTTCCCGAACACGGTATTTAGCGCTCAGGTCCGGCCGATCTTCATCGACACTCCATAGTGAAGGGGAATCAAGACTCGAATCGAACGTGTTGTCGTGCTGGAACTGGTGAATGTTTGCTCCACCGTACACAGGGTAATCACCTTCATTTTCCTCTTCGACGAAACGGTCAGACGCCCGTGATCGATCCAGTTCACGGTGGGGAGTGACGTTCCACTTCTCTTCAATCTCTTCTCCCAACGGTGGGTGTGAGACAATACTCTTCAAAATACCCACTTCCTCAGGATGAGTGATATTAGGGAATATCCGTGCTTTCAGTGAATATTGCGAAAGCACTTCTCGAGGAATAGTAATTGCCATCTCATCAAAATGGCGGAGGACAGAAACATCACGCTGATCAAATACACCCTCTATCTGGTCCGTTTTACCACTGTTCTTGAAAGAGAGAATGGCGAATTGGTATCGATTGTCGATCTCCTCAAAGATTCCATGATTTTCGAAGCCCACTAACGTCTTGATCTCTGCGTCATCAAGTAATTTTAATCTGAGATCCTTTGAGAAGGACCCACTGAAGATAACTCCAGGGAGAACTTGCGCTACGTACCCTTGTTTGCTCACGAGGTCAAATAGTCTCTCAAAGAAGAGAGCAGCAAGGTTGTTTTCGTTCGGATCCTTGCGGCCGTCTATAACCGGCTTCTGGAGAGTGTATTCCGATCCATCAGTGAAGTACCGCATTTGCTTCTCTATCTGCTCTTGATACTCCTCCCATCCCTCGGAAATCTCCTCGTCTTCTAGCAGCTGTTTCTGCATCTCGTCCTTGTTCGAAGGCATCCGGGACCGGAACTGCTCATCAAACTTGACGAAGTAATCGTCGCGACTTGCTCGAAGCTGGTCCCAAGGAGGATTCCCGATAATGAGATCAAAACCTCCCTGGTCGTAGACTAGCGCGAATTCGAGAATCCAATGAAAGGGATAGAATTCTTGAACTTGATCCAGAGTGATTTCAGCGCTGGCACTGTGGAACTCATCTAGCACCTTGTTGTCCAGATTCTGACTGTAGCTGGTGATGAGTGACTCTGCCTGACGACGGGCGTTGGTTGCTTCTTTTGAGGAATTTGCCCTTTTGTGTTTCCGCTGAGCGTGGATTACGTCCTCGTAATACTCACTAACCGGTGTTTCTTCACCGATTCCATAATTTGTGAGTGAGGTATCACCCTCTTCGTTGACGGTTTCGATGAGGTCTGTAAATCCAATAAGACTGTTCCCCTGCCGAATGTTGAAATCAATATTCGGGAGCGGTTCGACCTCCCCTGGCTCGTCTTCGATATCCGCAACCATCGAGAGCCACAAACGAAGTTTACAGATCTCCACAGCGCCCTCGTCGATATCCACCCCGTAGAGGTTATCCAGAATAATCGAGCGTTTTGCGTATAGCGACTCCCCACCATGCCTACCCTCGATACTTTCTAATTCCTCGCGACTACGACTCTCCAGCTCCCAGCCTTGTCCCTCTGATTCGAGTTGCTGGAAATACTCAATGCATTGCATGTATAGGTCCATCAGCACCTCCTGTGCGGCGAGCAGGAAGGCGCCACTTCCTACGGCAGGATCGAGAATGTGCGCTTCCTTCAGAATATCGTGGTAGAGAGTCTCCACATGGCTGGTCTGGACCTTTTCCGTTGGAACTTGCTGAGTTATGGTTCCGCCATCGGCAACAGCTTCTGTGCAGTATCTGCTTCGGGCACGGGAATCCGAACACATTGTCGATCTCGTCGTAGTCTGCGTCCACAGTCTCGTTGAGCTGATCGAGCAGATACGGATGGATCGTCCGGCGGGCCATGAACCCCGTGATCTCTTCCGGTGTGTAGTACGCCCCCATCTCCTTCTGATTGACCGTTTGCTCAAAGATGTGGCCCAAGATCGCCGGGGAGAGGTTCTTGGGATCAACGATGTCGAGTCGTTCGTCAACGTTCCAATTCCAGTCGGAGAGGAAGTCGAGGATATCGTCGAAGAGCTCGTTCGTTTCCTCAGCAGGGCCACCTAACTTCGCGTCCTCGAACTCTTCTTCGACGGGATTCCTTGCGAACAAGCCACCGTTCAGGTACGGAAGACTACCGAAGTCAGGGTTTTGCTTGTCTTCTGCTAGGTATTCGAAGAAGAGCGGTTCGTAGAACTCTTCGTAGTGGTCACCACCCTCGTCAACGACTTCATTCGGCTGTTCGTGAAGGTAGTTCGGGTTCCGATCAAGGAGGCGCTTTTCTTGGATGAAGTAGAGGAAAATCATCCGGTCAAGGATGACCTGCACATATCGTTGCTTCGCATCACCCCGATCGTCGGGAATGCCCGTGACCTCTTGAATGAGATCTGTCCGGAGTTCTTCGAACTGTTCATAGAACTCCTTGACAACCTGTTGTGTGTCGTAGAGCGTATCGTATATCGCAGCGGAGGAGCCGTACTCGATCGAGTTCAGTTTCTGGAGAATAGTGTTCTTTTCTCCGCTGTCCCGCGTGAACTGCTCCTTCGAGAACGAAATCTTTTGATGCTTAATTCGACCGTGCTGCTGCCCTCCCAGCTTCGGACTCGCGTAATGAAGGTGAAAGTCTCGAAATCGTTGGTGGCAACGAGGTTGGTGTGCCGTGAGCGATTTTCCGGTTTGAAGTCCGTGGCAGTCTCACCGGGACCAGCATTGACAATGACGATGAATTCGTCATCATCAAGCTGGACTACGAGTTCGTTATCGCCCCCTAGTTTCGGGCGTGGTTTGAGCCCGCGTTTTTCAAAGGAGTTCGCGATATCCTGTAAAGAGTCCCAGCCCGCGATATCGGATGCAGTAATCTGCTGGAGAGTCATACCACCTGCAAGTTGCTTTACTCATATGAAAATGATGGATATGAGCGTGACTTTCGACTGAACTGGTCAATCCACTTGTTGAATAGAGTGTAAGAAGCAGGCTCGTATTTTACCAGTATTCGTAGATTAAGTCGAAAACAGCCAATAGCGAACCACTCAGTTGATGCAATGCATTGAGTATTTCCAGCGGCTCGAATCAGAGGGACAAGGCTGGGAGCTAATCCAGAACACGAGAAGAGATAGAGGAAATCGAGTCTGGAAAAGGCTCATCAGCACTCTACGCAAAGCGAACGGCTATCCTCAACAATTTGTACGGAGTCGATATCGACGAAGGTGCTGTTGAGATCTGCAAGCTCAGGCTCTGGTTGTCGATGGTCGCTGATATCGAGGACGAACCGAGCGAGGTGGAGCCGCTCCCCAATATCGATTTCAACGTACGGCAGGGGAACAGCCTAATCGGTCAACTCGATACGGACATTGAGAGTAACGAAGACGGAGACAGCGATCTCGATTCTTGGGAGGTGAAAACTCGTTTTGAGGACGTGAAAGAGGCCATCAAGAAGCATAAGAAAGCGGAGACCAGTGTTGAAGCACAAGAATGGCGGAAAGAAGCAGAAGACAGAATAGAGGAACATCGGGACAAATTTGACGAAATTCTTCGGCGAGAATTCCAAGACGCTGGCTTTGACGACATAACGATCAAGGAAATCCGGGAGTGGTCTCCCTTCCACTGGCCGTTGGAGTTCGCCGACGTCTTCGAGAAAGGCGGATTCGACGTGTTCATCGGGAACCCACCGTGGGACATGCTCTACGCGAATCGCGACGACTTCTTTATCCGCTACGATGAGCAGTTCCGTACCTATCCGTCGGAGGAAAAGGATGGTGTGATGGAAGACCTTCTCTCAAACCCCAAAGTTGCGTGGGAATGGGAGGACTACAAGGAATCGATGGAAACTCAGGCAGATTTCTTTACGCAGGGAGATGTCTATAAGCTCCAATCTCCGGTGGTGGGCGGTCGAACGATGCCGACAAAGAACGAACTTTCGGCTCTTTTTCTTGAGCGGGTCTTCAGACTTTCCAGAGACGGCGTGAAGGTGAGTCTGCTCCTCCCCGGTACTATCTTCGGGGGAGTAATGGGGAAAGACCTCCGAATGCATCTGCTGGACCATACGGACGTGGAGAATCTCATCGGGTTCGAGAACAAGGGTATCTTTGAGGCCATCGACGATAGATACCGGTTCGCGATTCTGACGTTCAGAATATGGGGGAAGACATCAGCTCTTCGGGGGATATTCAACCAACGTGACATGGATATAGTCTACAGGATCGAAGATGAGGCAGTCAACATTCCGCGCGATGTACTCGTCAGTTATTCTCCAGAAGGGGAATCTTCCCATCCATCACCTCGCAGATCGAAGTAAGCGTCTTGGAGAAGGTAGTTGAGCAGCCTTCCTTGGGTGAAGATTTAGAGGAGGCTTGGACAGTTGATATGCTCACTAAGGAGTTCGTTGAATCGACTGATAAGGATAGGCTCCTGACATCGCCGGAGGAGGCCGACTATCCCGTCTATGGCGGCAAAAATATCCACCAGTTCCAGTACGATAATACCCACACAGAAGCGTTAGATGGACCGCAGTACTGGAGTCGTGAGATGTACGATCCACCGAATAGTGCTCAGTACCGTGTTCGAGAAAAGAAATTCAACAGGGGTAATCTCAAACGGGCAATCTATGACGCCTTTGGAGGTTCAGAGACGAGCAAGTCTCAAGTTCAATTCGTAGATAAACTACTCGAAGAACACCGTGGTCACGGACTTGAGGAAGAAGATGTCCTGCTCGATTGCACTGAATACCGAATCGGCATTCGAGACGTTTCTCGATCTCGGGACGAGCGGACGATCATAGCGACGGTACTTCCGAAGGACGTCATCTGTCTCCACACCATTAACACGTTCAAGCCGTTCGCTATTGAGCCTGAAGAGGAACACCTCACAGAGTCCCCACTTCGGTCACCCTACGTCCGGCGATTTACGGATCAAGAACTCTTCGCGGCAACGGGACTCCTGAACAGCATTGCGTTCGATTTCCTGATGCGAACCAAAGTCGAGACGCACATCGTCAAGCGCGAGCTATTGGAATCCCAGCTACCACGCCTCACCGACGGAGATGACTGGTTCTATTATATCGCTGAACGAGCTGCCCGGTTGAACTGTTACGGAGAAGAATTCAAAGAAATGCGTGAGCGACTCGGCGGAATCGAGGCAGCGGTAGAAGATCAAGAACGCAGAGAATTACAGGCTGAAATCGACGCGGCCGCATTCCACGCGTATGGCCTGAAACGTCGTGACGTGAAGTTTGTCCTCGACGACTTCCATCGCGTTGAGAATCCGAAGCTGATGGACGAGATGTACTTCGATCTGGTCTTGGAGAAATATGATCTGCTGGATCAGAAGGGGCCCCTACCGTAGCTCCCGAATCACTGTCCGACAACCCCCCAGCATACGAGCTTCGCTTGTACATCACTCTCTCCCATCAGTTTTGTCTGATATTCAGTAGAGGCTTCGACGTTCTCTTCTAAGAACTCCTCAAGCTGACTGAGGAACTCCACGGTCGGCCACTCTGGGAAGGAGTCGTACTGCTCGTTCTGGCGAAAGATCTCCCGTAGAATTCGGTCTTCATCTGTGTTCGCCAGCTTTACCTCCTGTAGCCGCTCTTCGATGCCGTTAGCCCATTCTCCTATTGTTTCGAACTCTTCGACAGGAGCCGCTCATCACCGTGATTCGGCTGAACGTAGTGACTGATGAAATCGAGGATCGTCTCCTGTTCCTTCGAGAAGGCCTCTCCCTGTTTGAAAGCACCCTCAACTTGGCCTTCTCGAATCACCTCAAGACGCTCGTCAAGCACTGCTTGAATTTCACCGCGATTCGATAACACCGTATCTGGATTTCCGGTAATCGGTTCGCCGTCAACTGAAGGGTCGATGTTGAGCGTGCTCACGGGCCGCTCTTTGACCTCGTCGGCGAAGGGCTTGTAGTAGAAAGCACGACGGACGCGACCAAGCGGGGACTCGTGGTCATCATCGTCGAACCAGAGGTGGGCAAGGGCGAACACGCCCGGACGAGGACCGGCATCGTGGTCAGTTACATTCGTGTAGAGGAACTCCCGTTCTTCGGGCGGGTCATCGAAGAAGTCCTCAGCGTACTCGAAGTCTTCCGCGGTCAGGTCGTAGTCCTCGTTTAGTTCTCGCTTCAGAAGGTACCGTTCGAACGCAGCGTGTTCATTGCTCCCCGCATTGCGGAGGAGCGGATTCTTGCTCGTGTCGTCGAGTTCATTCACGTCGTCAATTTCACGGGACTTTTGGAGGGAGTCTTCGATCTCGTCCACCTGTAATTCCCCGATTGTCTTCTCCGTGTCTACACCTGTCTTTTCGAGAATCTGGTCTTCGTTCGGATCGAGGATGTTGTTCTCCTTTCCGACGATGAGCGCGATATCGTTGATCTTTGCCTGCAGGCGTTTCAGGAGCTTGATCGCCGCCTCAATGTCGCCGTCCGGGTAGAAGTTGTGGACGTGTTTCTCAGCGGTACTCCCAATCCGGTCGACTCGCCCGACACGCTGGACAATCCTCATCGGGTTCCACGGCAGGTCATAATTGACCACCACATGAACGTCCTGAAGATTAACCCCTTCACTCAGCGTGTCAGTGGCCACTACGTACTGTAGCTCTGAATCCCCCGACTCGGCAAGCGTTTGCTGGTAGCCTGACGCCTCGGGGGCAAAGCGTTGAATGATGTCCTGTTTATTCTCGTCGCCACCCTTGACGACGGCACTATTCGCCTCGGTGAGTGGTGAGTCCGCGTTGTCACAGAGGGTTCGATAGACGTAGTCTGCAGTTGCCCGATACTGAGTGAAGATGAGCACTTTCTGGTCGTGATCAGTGAGGACATCTGCAAGCCGGTCGATCTTCGGGTCGCGGAACTCGCGGAGTGAAAAGACGGCCTCGTAAAAGTCGCGTGTGGCGGGGTCGACTTCGCTCAGATCACTATTCGGGTAGAGAATCGGATTCATCTCTTCTTCAGGAATATCTGGGAGGACACCAGCGTCGTGTTCAGCGAGCCATTGGCGCGTGGAGACCGCATAATCGCTCACATCACCCGCATCACGGGCGACATCACCGATGAACTGCGAGAGGAAATACGAGAGAAGGGTGAGGTCCTCCCTGATGTACGTCTTCACCTCGCCGATGGTGGCGTCTACCAGTTCATCTCCCTCGGTATCAGTTCCTTCTTCCGATTGAATAGCGGTGGTATCGAAACCGAATTCTTCGAGTGTTTGTTCGAGATCTTCAGCAGCGTCCGCTCCTTCGACAAAGTCACCGAGTTCAGAGTCCTCTCCCTTCTGAACAGTTCGGAGCATATCGATGTTTTCGTTTTCGGGGAGTTCACCAAGAAGGCCGAGAAGCTGGCGTTCACTCTGATGCAGCGTCTCGATCGACTGGACGAACGCGTACGTTGATGACTCAAGCCGTTTGAGGAGGTTCAGCTTGTAGAGGGCTTTCAGCGTGCTCCCCGCTTTCGGGTTTTTGACTGTGATGTGGGGAAGGTGGAGGGCGTCCATCACGTCGGGGAGCATCCGATATACTGGCTGGTAGGCCGCCGGCAGAGAGTACTGTTGCTTGTTGAGTTTCGGCGGCTTGAAGCTCATCTCGAAGTCTTCGCTGTCCTGAATCTGGTCTTTGACGTGCTTGCGCGTCCGAAGAACCATCACTTCGTTCAGGATATTCGATATCTCAGAGGAGTGTCGCTGGAGCTGTTCAGTAATTTCCTGCTGTTCGTCGTCGCCAACCTCCTCTTTCCCGGCCGCGATGCGTTTTCGCGTCTCCGAGAGTTCGATGTATTCGTCGAACGCATCGAAGTCGAGTGATGCCTTGTTCCGAAGTTCCTCCGGGCTGGTGAACAAGCTGATGAGGTTTTTCAGGTCGGTGGCACTGTTATTGATCGGGGTCGCGGTCAGCATGATCATCGTCTTTCCGCGGAGCTGCCTCAGATTCGCGTGTCGTCGCGTCCCCTTGTAGTCGTCATCGTGGCCCGGGTTCGGTCGCCACTTCCCGTAGTTCCGAAACCGGTGAGCCTCGTCGATAAGCAGGACATCGAACTCATCTTTGAGGTCCTGGACCTCGTCGTAGGAGAGATTTTGGAACTTACTGATACTTATCACGTCAAGGTGCGTGCCGTCCACCTCTAACCCGAAGTATGGATTGCCGTCTTCGTCAGTGTCGTTCTCGAGTAGGTCTTCCCACTGATCAGTCAGGTTGGCCGGGACTATGAGGAGACAATGGTCGCCACGTTGGCGGTAGTCGTGGAGAAGTTCACCGCCAATAAATGATTTCCCCAGACCGACCGAGTCGGAGACGATGCACCCGTTGAACTGTGAGAGCTTTTCCTTTGCACTCTCGTACCCGAGCTTCTGGAAGTAGTACAGTGGGCTGTCACGGATGTTGACGTTCCCACTCAGTTCGTCGTAGGCGAGCAACTTGGTCTCGAACGGTTCCAAATAAGTCCCCAACTTCTCGGATGACGTTTCCTTGTCGGACTCGTCCTCCTGCTGTTCCTTCCAGTCCTGGTACTCCTCGCTGTTCTCGATGATTCGGATAATCTCCTCACTGAACTCCTCAGCGTTGGCCCACTGGTTGTCGTACCACTCCTCAAACGCTTTGGCCTTGTGTCGATCCTGACTCGTGAGGTTCAGTTCGATATTGTTCTGGTGGCCGCTCTTGGTGAAGTTCGAGGAGCCAACAACGGTAGCGCATGGGCGGGTGTCTTCCTCCTCGTCTTGTCCCCAATCTTCGTTATCTTCGAGTGGCGCTCGAAATGATGCACCCTTTGCGTGGAAGTAACCGTTTTCAGGATTTCGCACACGGACGCTCACCTCGCCTTCGGCGATGAAGTCTCGTAGCCGGTCTAGTCGCCCGATCTGAGCGTTATTCAGGCCCGAGATGCTTTCTCTCACTTCTCTTTTGAGTTCCTCTTTGAGATTCTGCCCCTCACCGATTTCGTCAGCAGTTCCCCTATTCGTCTGACGACCCATCAAGATCCGAAGCGGAGCGTGGCCAAGATCGTCGGGATCAGCCAGTTTCTCAAGGTCTTCCCGGTAGAGGTCGAATCCTGAGAGATAAAAGTATCCAGTTGCGATACGGCCCTCCTCGATCTGGGGAATAATCCGCTTGTAAGCGTCTTCTACTGTCCTGTTGGCATTATCGACAAGCGGAGGAAGCGAGAGCATCGTAATGCCGAGATGTATTCAGTACGTTAACTTAGTATTTAGTGACCTTGGACTACAGAGGTGTCTCCATACGATGGCCAATCAAACTGGCCGAAAATCCCGGCGGCGGACGTCAATGGTGTTACTATTAGCGATTTCAACTCGGAAAGGATGCCCCTCCCGTTGATTACCAGTTACAGTTCCTGCATCGTCTGAGATGATCTCAACGACTGTTCCTTGATGTCCATGGAGGTGCTCGTAATCTAAATCTGTCTCGTCGGGGCTTTCGAGTATCATGAACCTCGTATCGAGGAACGCTGGCCTGTCAACGGTCGCCCGTCCGAAGATCCTCAATGAACCGGAAGCCGTTCACGAACGTTACCGAGTCCTCGTAGCCCTCACTCGCGAGCACGGCCTCGGCCCCCTCGCCGGCGAGGGTGTCGGTCGTGTAGATGTACACCTCGGTCGCTACCCCACTACTGAGGTGCTTGGCTGCCAACGCGGCAAGGGCAGGATCAGCCCGCTCGACCTCGTCTGCTGGGCGGTCGTCGGCGTTCGCGATGTACCGCTGGACGCCATCCATCACCCGTGAGACGATTGGCTCTGAGAACTTGAGCGGCGGCGCAACCGTCGCCCACTCTTCCTTGATTGCCGCGTTGACGGGCGGCGTTTCGACGTCGGAGTCGTCGACGGTCAACTCCTCGTACACGCGTTCGGGCAGGACGTAGGTGACGTCGTTGCGGCGGGCGAACCGGCGGACAGCCTGGTACCGACTGTTCGATGGCTGGCCCATCGCGACGAACAGGCCAGTGTCGGCGATATGGAGCGTGCTCACGTATCGTCAACTGCGTCGCCGTCGTCAATATCCAACTCGTCGAGTGATGCTCCCGACGCTTCGATATCGTAGTGCTCGTGAACGACGGATCGGAGCGCCTGGAGGATGATCTCGGCGGCCAGCGGCGAGATGTCGAGGTCCTCGGCCATCAGCCGGTGGGTCACCTCGCCCCGCTCCTGCAACCGCATAGGTGAGCGCCGTCGCAAGCCCAGCGACACCGTGGCGGTCGATGTAGGTGTCGATGTCGGCGTCCGTCTCTCGGCGGCCGACGGCGTCGATCAGCGCCGGCGTGATTGTGTACTCGCGGTCGCCAGCGGCTGTCGTCACGGTCAGGTCGATTTCGCAGGCGGCGTACCGCTGGGGCTGCTCGTCGTGAGTGACTTCGATGACGCCAGCGTCGACAAGTCGATTAACGTAGCTGTATGCGGTGCCCTGTGCGAGTTCAAGGTCGTCCATCATGTTCTGGACAGTGGCCTCGCCTTCATGAGCGAGATACGCGTACAGTTGGGCTAACTGTGGCTCTTCGAGGAGGTCCGCGACCAAGAGGAAGTCCCGGACAACGTCGCCACCGGCCTGGTTCGAGGTACGTGACATAGCGCTTCTTGATTACAGTTTACAGCGAAACAGTAAAGAGTGTTTGGATCACTCCACACCGTGACGAGATGCTTCTTGAAGTTGCGTGTCCAGTACGTCGCCAACCCGCCCAGACATGCTGACGCGCGCTACACGCTTCTCGGTGCGGCCGACACAAAGTTTTTCCAGCATCTCCGAGGAATCACGACTATGCGCCGCCGCGCTCCTCGCGACCGCCGCCACGTCTCTTCCCGCAATCGTCGCTGGCTGCACTAGTTCCGGCGGATTCAGTAGGAGCAACGCCGTCGCGGAAGCCTCCACAGCGCGACTTGAACTAACGACGATTACTGACGCAGAACTCCCGACAAAGGTACTCTATACAGTCCGCCCTGCCGAAGGCGACGACGCGACTGCCCAACTGTTTGATTCGATTCTTGACGGCGGCGCGACAACCAAGGGGACACGTCCACCACTCCCCGAACAACAACATATCGCCTACCAAGAGGGCGTCTACGAATTGTCCTATGACATAATCGAGGAAACCCCTGCCACGAGGTACTCCGTGAAAGTGGATATCGTCACAGACTCAGTAACTGAGTCGGAAGCCATTCAGTTCGCTGATCTCCCCGAGGTCGACCAGAATGAGTTTGCCGCTCACGGGCTCGCGGATGGTGATCCGGTCGGTATCGGGACAACATTCCTCTATACGGACGCCGAACGCGAACAATCTGTCCTCGTCCCGGAGTCAGAGTACTCGTACATCACCTGGGACGACGGTACCGAAGCCGAATGGATCGTCGACGACGCCTACGACACGACCCTGAACACCTATCGGTACACTGCCAAACAGGTGGCGACGGCCGCCGATTACGGCCGACAAATGCGTGAGCGGTTA
>NZ_CP100401.1 GCF_024218795.1 Halorussus aquaticus | reverse complement strand
GAAGGAACGCAGCGAGCGAGCATCGACGCGACGACTACCCTCGGCGACGGCGGCGAGGGCGAACCGGTCGAAGTCGAGAGGCGGGGTGGTCGCCGACCACCTCGAAGTCGAGGCATCCGACGACGATGGCCGTCGAGATGCGCGCATCGACGTTAAGGCGAAATCACTGCGCTCGTCGGCCCGAACGGGAGCGGCAAGAGTACCATGTCATCCTTCGAACCACCTCGAACCCGACTCCGGCGTCGTCGACGCTTCGAGAGTAACCTGTGCGAAGGACTGCACGGGAACTCGGCCACCTCTCGCAAGAGAACGACTCGCCGGGCGGCATCCGGTCGAGGAACTGAGTTCGATACCCCCACCGCGGATTCTTCGACTCCGTGTCGGCCGAGGACCACGAGGCCGTCGAGCGAGCCATCGACCTCGCGGGCGAACGACCTCCTGGGACGAGTCGTGGTGGACAGCGGCGGCCAGAAGCAGTTGGTCTGGATAGCGATGGTGCTGGCGCAGGAGACCGACGTGCTGTTGCTCGACGAACCGACGACGTTCCTCGACCTCCACCACCAACTCCGGGTGATGGAGACGGTCAGCCGCCTCAACGAGGAGGAGGGCGTCACCGTGGCGGTTGTCCTCCACGACCTGTCGCAGGCGGTCCGGTTCGCCGACTACATCATCGCCATGAACGACGGCGGCATCTACGACTGGGGACCGCCCGGGGAGGTCGTGACCGAGCAACTGCTGGCCGACGTATTCGGCGTGGACGCCGCGGTGACGCGGTCACCGGAACTCCGGATTCAGCCCAAGCGGGCGCTTCCAGACGAGTAGGTCGCGGCGCGACCCACCTCCAGTCGAAACAGTCGACGCACAGGAACCACCCGAAGCGTCGGACTCGCCGGACGCGTCCGCTCAGTGTTCGATGGTCGTAATCTCCTCGACGGGCCACTGGCTCAGAATCTCGACGCCGTTCTCGCGGACGACCACCATCTCCTCGACGCGGACGCCCTGTCGGTCGGCGGGGCGCATCGTCTCGACGGCCATCGTCATCCCCTCCTCGATTTCGATGGGGTGGTCGGGCGAGAGGCCCCGCCAAATTAGCGGGACCTCGTAGAGTTGAAGCCCCAGACCGTGCGCCCAGTGGTTGGTGGTCATCTCCCAGAACTCGTCGGCACCGTACCAGTCCATCTGTTCGCCCGCCTCGTCCGGGAAGCCCTCGCAGATTTCGTCGGTCGTCGCACCGGGTTCGATGCGTTCGAGCACGTCGTAGAGGTCGTCGCGGGCCTTCTCGTAGGCGTCCTGCTGGGCCTGCGTGGGTTCGCCCACGCTGAAGGTGCGGTAGTAACAGGAGCGGTAGCCCATGAACCCGATGTTGTAGAAGTCGGCGTAGACGAGGTCACCCGGCCGAATCACGCGGTCGGTGGTGTTGGCCTGATGCTTGGGCCACGTGTTCGGTCCGGAGGTGACGTACCCGCCCTGCACCATCGCGCCGAGTCGCCAGAGTTCCTTCGTGGCCTCGCCCCAGACCTCGGACTCGCGCATGCCGGGCTTTGCGGTCTCGGTGATGCGCTGGAATCCGGCCTCGCAGAGCGCGGCGACCATCCGCAGGCACTCGATTTCGTCGCGGGTCTTGACCTTCCGGGCGTCCTCCATCACGTCGGCGCACTCGCCGGGGCGCACGTCCACGCCGCGCTCCTCGAACTTCGAGAGGAGCGACCGATTCCCCACGTCGATTCCCATCGGCTCTTTCTCGACGCCGTACTCCGCCATCGCCTCGACCACGAGGTCGGCCATCTTGTCCTTCAACCAGTCGCGGGCCGAACTGCTACCGGACGCCCGCGGGACGTTCCCGAGTCCGGGCGCGGCGTACCGGATGTCGTCGAGCCACGGGCAGTTGAACCGCTGGTTGCTGGCGTGGTCGGCGGTGTCCCAGTGGACCACGTCGCCGTCTTCGGTGAGGAGAGTGTAGTGGTCGGCCCCGCTCCCGCCGGTCATGGCGAGGCCGGTGACGTACCGGACGTTGGGGTCGTTCACGAGGAGCATGCTCCCGAGTCCGGCCTCCCGCATGCGTTCGAGCGCGCTCCTTGCGCTCGCGGCGCATGCGCTGGAAGTCGATGCGCTCCTCCCAATCGACGCCCATCGTGCCGCGAGTGCCTTCCATGAAATCGCGTTGATAGAATCCCATGGGCTGGGTTACATCGAGAGACGTAATGAAAGTAGGTGACGGAACGGGGCAGTGACGGTTCGGTGCGGGACTACCGGAAGTGGTCGGCCTTGCTGGCGATGTAGGCGACGATGAGGACGTCGATTATCAGGGAGACGACGCTGAACGTCAGGAGGTCGAGAACCGCAGCGAGGGCGTACAGTCGGATTCCCCACTTGTAGCCCCACTGCTGGAGCGACCAGAGGCCGGTGAGGACGACTCCTTTGCGACGACGAGCGCGAGTCCCGCGAGTCCGATAACGGCGGAGGGGCCGCCGCGACCGATGACGTCGAGCATCCCGACGAATGAGAAGAACACGCCGAGGAACCCGAGGACGCAGAGTATCGTGATTCCGAGCGGTCTCCCGCGCGAGCGACTGTCGTAGTTGGAGGGCATCGTCCCGAAATCCGGAGGGCGTCGGAATAAGTTTTGTCGTGTCGTCGAATGCATCTGAGCCAGCATCGGGGAGCGCCGTCCGTGTTCGGCCCGCGGACGAACGACCGTAGCAGAACATTTACTTTCGCAGAGACGACACGTATCGGACATGTCCTACGAGACCGTCGGTTCGCTGAAAAGTGCGGGTCTATTAATCGCCGGACTCCTCGTCGGTGCAACGACCGCACTCGCGACGGACGGCGTCGTCCCCACAGCGCTCGTCATGGCCGCGACGTTCGCAGTGCTGATTCTACAGGACCGCTACGGCTCGTAGACGCGCTGGAGTCACGGGTCGGGGTCGCGACGGGAACGGAAGACATAGCACTGCGGATCGGTTATCCGCAGACGAATGTCGTGGTACGTCCTCCTCGTCGCCGGTCTGTTCGAAGTCGCGTGGGCCGTGGGTCTGGAGTACTCCGACGGACTCTCGAAACCCGTCCCGACCGCCGCCACCGTGGTCGCGCTGATAGTCAGCATGCTCCTGCTGGCGAAGGCGGTCGAGGACCTGCCCGTGGGGACCGCATACGCGGTCTGGACCGGTATCGGGGCGGTCGGAACCGCGACGCTCGGCATCGTCCTGTTCGACGAACCCGCCGACCTCGCGCGAATCGCGTTCATCGGCGTCATCGTCGTCGGCATCGCGGGGCTTCACCTCGCCTCCGGCGGGCACTGAGGGCCCGGCGAGCGGACGGCCCGTCCCGACCGCCGCGTAGTTTTATGAGCGCGCCACCTGTTAGGTGGAATATGTACAAGCACGTCGCGTTGCTCGTTCGGCAAGACGACATGACTCACGAGGAGTTCGTGGACTACTGGCAGAACGAACACACCCCCATCGCCCGCGAAATCGAGGGCGTCACGCGCTACCAGACCGTCCTGCCGACCGACCCCGAGAACGCCGAGTTCGACGGCATCGCCGAACTCTACTTCGAGGACTTGGACGCCCTCCACGACGCACTCGGCAGCGAGGGAAGCCGCGACTACGACCCCGACAGGGGTAAGGCCAAGGAGGCCCGCGAGGACGTGGACAACTTCCTCGCTATCGACCGACGACCGCGATTCATCGGCGAGGAGAAAGTTCAAAAAGACGAGGTGAACGGCGAGACCGACGGACTGTACAAGCACTCGGCGTTCCTCGTCCGGAAGGAGGGGATGACTCACGAGGAGTTCGTGGACCACTGGCAGAACGAACACACCCCCATCGCCCGCGAAATCGAGGGCGTCGTGAAGTACAACACGGTCCTGCCGACCGACCCCGAGAACGCCGAGTTCGACGGCGTCGCCGAACTCTACTTCGAGGACTTGGACGCCCTCCACGACGCCCTCGGCAGCGAGGGAAGCCGCGACTACGACCCCGACAGGGGTAAGGCCAAGGAGGCCCGCGAGGACGTGGACAACTTCCTCGCCATCGACGAGCGGCCCCGGTTCATCGGCCGGGAGACCGTCCAGAAGGACGAGACGGGAAACTGAGACGGAACTCGGCCGGACAGTCGGCGACGAACGCGACTACGACGGATCCCTTTGTTGCCGCCCGCTTCGGTTCGTAGCGTCCCAACATCTCGCTCGTAAAACATTAAGACGCTCCCGGCCGACCGTCGTGGTATGGAAATCGGGACCGGACTGTTCACCTGCCAGCGGCGGCCCGACGACGACAGGTCGACGACCGAACTCTACGACGAGATGCTGACGCTCGGCCGGGCCATCGACGACGCGGGCCTCGCCAGCGCGTGGGTCTCCGAACACCACTTCGAGGAGGACGGCTACCTCTCGGCGACGATGCCGACGCTCGGTGCGCTGGCGGCCGAGACCGAGCGCGTCGAACTCGGCACTTGCATCGCGCTGGCACCGCTCTACGACGGGGTCCGCCTCGCGGAGGACGCCGCGACGGTGGACCTGCTCTCGGCGGGCCGACTCACCCTCGGTCTCGCCATCGGGTCGAATCCGACCGAGTTCGAGCAGTTCGGCGTCCCGCGCGAGGAGCGCGTCGAGCGGATGCGCGACACCACCGACCTCCTGCGGGCGGCGTGGTCCGAGGGGCCGCTGGAGTACGACGCGGAGTTCCACGACGTGTCGCCCGACGCGAGCGTCACGCCCAAGCCCGAGTCGGACATTCCCGTCATGTACGGCGGGTCCGCGAAACCCGCGGTCCGCCGGGCGGCGCGCGTGGCCGACGCGTGGTGCGCGCCCTCGGCGCTCTCCGTCGAGGGCGTCCGCAAGCGCGTCGAGGACGTCCGGACCGTCCGCGAGGAGGAGGACATCGACGGGGAGTTCCAGATATACGTCCTCCAGCACGGATTCGTCGGCGAGTCGCGTGACGAGGCGTGGGAGGCGATGAAAGAGGGGTACTTCTACATCCAGCGACGCTACGCCGAGATATTCTCGGGCGAGGAAGTCGAGGAACTCGACGGCGAGCGAAAGCAGGAGTTGAAGGAGCAGGCCGTCTTCGGGACGCCGGAACAAGTCGTCGAACAGTTGGAGGAGTACCGCGACGCCTTGGGCGACGACGTTCACTTCGTCCTCCGGACGTACCACCCCGGCGTCGGCACCGACCGGATGGTCGAGTGCGTCGAGCGATTGGGCGAGGAAGTGGTGCCGCACTTCGAGTGAGGCGGTCCGGACGTTCGAGCGCGTCTCGGGAGGGAACGAATGGCAGCGAAGCGAGGGTTATTTCGGCGGCGTCGGGGCTACATCCTACACAATAGTTTATTATCGAAGATTCCGCATAAGTGGTATGGGGCACGAAAGCAGTCAGCACGGTAGGGGGCGAACGACGGAGCAGGGCGGCGACGGACGCACTTCTCGACGGAACGTTCTCAGACTCGCCGGAATCGCGGGGACGGGGGCATTGGCAGGGTGTATCGGAGGCGCAGGTCTCGGCGGCGGGCAGAACATCGACACCGTGACCTACGGCGTGCTGAGTCCGATGACGGGACCGTACGGCGGACTCGCGGAGGGCCAGCGGAACGGCGCGAAACTCGCGGTCCAGCACGTCAACGAGAGCGACCAGTTCAGTTTCGAGATGGAGGCGGTGTACGAGGACACCGAGGCCGACACCGCGACCGGGCGACAGGTGGCCCAGAAGGTGGTCCAGCAGGACGACGCGCAGTTTCTCATGGGCGCGATTTCGAGTTCGACCGCGCTCGCGCTCAACTCGTTCGCGGCGAACGAGGAGGTCGTCTACAACCCCGGCGCGGCGGCGATGAACATCACGGGCGCGAAGTGCAACGAGTGGGTGTTCCGGGCCGAGACCCACACCGCACAAATCGCGGAGGCGGTCGCCCCGTGGACCGCGAACAACGTCGGGACGAGCGTCTGGTTCCACATCGCCGACTACGCCTACGGCCAGTCTGTCCGCCGCGAGTGGAAGTCTCGAATGAGCGAGGCCAGCGACGAGTTCACCGAGGTCGGGGTCTCGCGGTCGCAACTCGGCGCGAGCAACTATGGGTCGTACGTCAGTCAGATAAGCAACTCCGAGGCAGACGTTGCGGTGCTGGGGATGACCGGTGGGGACCTCATCAACTTCACCAAGCAGGCCGCCAATCAGGGCCTGAAGCAGGACGTGGAACTGGTGAGTCCAACGATGACGTTTCAGGTCGTCCGGAACGCGCTCGGGCCGGCGGCGTACGGCACTTACGGCGGGGTCCGGTACAACGCGCAGGTCGAGACAGGCGACAATCAGGAGTTCGTGTCGGCCTACCGGGACGCGTACGGTTCGACCCCCGACAGTTTCGCCCGGGTCGCCTACGACTCCATCCGGATGACCGCCCACGGCATCGAGGAGGCCGGGACGAACGACCCCGAAGCGGTCAAGGACACCCTGCCGGGGCTTGAGGTGCCCAGCGTCTTCGGTCCGAACGAGTTCCGGCAGTGCGACCATCAGGCCACCAACCCCGTCTGGGCCGGGGAGAACGTCCAACCGGACTCGGGCGACGCCGCGAGGGTGGCGCTCCGCAAGAAGGTCGAGGGGCAGAACGCCATCCCGTCCTGCGAACAGACGAACTGCGACCTCTGACATGGTCGGGGTCACGGGGTTCGCCGAGCAACTGCTGAACGGGGTGACCATCGGGATGGTCTACGTCCTGATAGCCGCGGGACTGTCGGTCATCTTCGGCGTGATGGACGTCATCAACTTCGCGCACGGCGAACTGTTCGCGCTGGGCGCGTACTTCGCGTTCGCAGTCGTCGCGCCCTTCGGCGGTGCGGGGTTCTGGGTCGCGCTGGTGGTCGCGCCCCTGCTCGTCGGCGTAGTGGGCGCGGTCATCGAGCGTCTCACCCTCCGACCGCTCTACGACCGGAGTCCGCTCTACCACATCCTGCTGACCTTCGGACTGGTGTTGATGCTCAACGACGTCATCACCTTCTTCTGGGGCAAGCAGTCGAAGGCGCTGGCCGCACCGCCGATTCTGGACGGGCCGGTCACGATTCTCGGCGTCACCAACTCGCTGTACAGTTACTTCATCGTCGCGTTCGGCGCGGTCCTGTCGCTGGCGACGTGGTGGGCGCTGAACGAGACCCGGTTCGGTCTGGTCGTGCGCGCCGGGTCGATGGACCGCGAGATGGTCCGGAACCTCGGCATCGACATAGACCGGTACTACACCCTCGTCTTCGGGGTCGGGGCGGCGCTCGCGGCGGTCGCAGGGGTCGTCCTCGGGGCCTACCAGAACGTCAATCCGGGCATGGGGAACACGGTCATCATCCCCGCGTTCGTCATCGTCGTGCTGGGCGGTCTCGGCAGTTTCCGCGGCGCGGTCGTGGGCGGCCTGACGGTCGGCGTCGTCCAGACGCTCACGCGCACCTACCTCCCGGTGTTGGAGGGTCTGGTCGTGTTCGTGCTGATGATAGGCATCTTACTCGTCAAACCCGAGGGACTGTACGGTACCTCCGCCGCGGAGGAGTCGGGCGACTCGGAGGGCGAACTGCTCGCCGGTCGGGGCCGTGGCGTGCTGACCGACCGACAGCGGGCCGGACTCGGGGCGGCCACAGTCGGCCTACTCGCCGTCGTCCCCCTCGGCGTCGAGGTGCTCTACTCCGAGTACGTCCTGACGCTGCTCTCGGACGTCCTCGTCTGGGCGCTGTTCGCGCTCAGCCTCGACTTCGTGATGGGCTACGCCGGACTCGTCTCGCTGGGCCACGCGCTGTTCTACGGGACCGGGGCCTACGCCGCGGTGCTGGTCCTCCTCCACGTGACGCCCTCGGCGTTCGTCGCGCTCGCTGTCGCCGTCGTCGTCTGCGCGGCCATCGCGTGGGCCATCGGCCACGTCTCGATTCGGGTCTCGGGCGTCTACTTCTCGATGATCACGCTGGCGTTCGCCCAGTTGTTCTACCGGGCTGTCTTCAAGTTCGAGTGGACCGGCGGGAGCGACGGCCTGTTCGGCGCGGAGGTGCTGTACGGAATCGGCGGGGCCGCGATGGAGTTGGACGAAATCGCCGAGATGGTACCACTCGTGGGCGAGGACGGCCTGTTCTACTACTTCCTGCTCGCCACCGTGGTCGGGTCGTACCTCGTCGCGCGCCGGATGATGCGCGCCCCGTTCGGCAGCGTCCTCCAGTCCATCAGGGAGAGCGAGCGCCGGACCGAGTTCGTGGGCTACGACGTGACCGCCTACAAGCGCCGGGCGTTCGTCGTCAGCGGCGCGATGGCGGGGCTGGCGGGCGGCCTGTTCGCGGTCCAGAACCAGTTCGTCGCGCCGTCGCTGCTGTTCTGGCTCAACTCCGGCGAAGTCGTCGTGATGACCGTCCTCGGCGGGATGGGGACCCTCTACGGTCCGATGGTCGGCTCGGGCGTCTACATCGGGTTCGAGGACCTGCTGTCGTCGTACACCGACCAGTGGCAGTTCTTCCTCGGACTCGTGTTCGTAATCTTCGTCATCGCCCTCCCGCGGGGACTCGTTTCACTCCCCGAGAAACTGCTGGAGGCCGCAGGCGGCCGAACCGGCGCGCGCGAGGGGCGCGGCGAGGACGAACCGCTCGCCGAGGAGGTGAACGAGTGATGGCGGCGGCCGACGACGCCCCCGAGTCCGACGCCGGGACCGACCCCGTCCTCCGGGCGGACGGGTTGACCAAGCGGTTCGGCGACTTCGTGGCCCTCGACGGTGTGGACCTCGAAGTCGAAGCGGGGGAGTTCCGGAGCGTCATCGGACCGAACGGGGCGGGCAAGACTACGCTGTTCAACTGCCTCAGCGGGGCGCTCCGACCGACCGCCGGGTCGGTCTACTTCCGGGGCGAAGACGTGACCCGGACCGCGCCCCACGAGCGCGTCCGGCGCGGGATGGGCCGGTCGTTCCAGATAAGCACCGTCTTCGGCGGCCTGTCGGTCCGGGAGAACGTCCGGTTGGCGGCCCAGTCGGTGGCCGAGGGCGAGGGACGGATTTCGCTCCCCCGGAAGTTGTTCAGTCCGACCGACCGATTCGGAGCGGTCGAGTCGCGGACCGACGAGGTACTGTCCGAGATAGGGTTGGAGCGTCGGGCCGACGAGTACGCCAGAGCGCTGGCCCACGGCGACCGGCGGCGACTCGAACTCGGACTGGTGCTGGCGACCGACCCCGACCTCGTGTTGTTGGACGAACCGACCGCGGGAATGGGGAGCGAGGAGACCCGAGACACGATAGCGCTCGTCGAGGAGGTGCTGGCCGACCGGACGCTGCTGCTCATCGAACACGATATCGACCTCGTGATGAACGTCTCGGACAGCGTGACGGTTCTCCACCGCGGGCAAGTGCTGGCGACCGGAACCCCCGAGCGCATCGCGGACGACGACGAGGTTCAGCGGGCCTACCTCGGAGGTGTTCGGGAGTGAGCGACGAGTTCCGCGGCGCGGCGGAATCGGGACGGTTGGACGCCGGGGCCTGCGAGGACCCCTGCTCGACGTGTCCGGTCTGGTCGCGGGGTACGGCGCGACCGAGGTCCTGCACGGCGTGTCGCTCTGCGTCGGCGAGGGCGAGGTCGTCTCGCTGGTCGGTCGGAACGGCGCGGGCAAGACCACCACCCTGCGGTCGGTCGTCGGCAACGTCGTCCCCTCCGACGGGAGCGTCGTCTTCCGGGGCGAAGACGTGACTCGACTCTCGCCCGAGGAGACGGTCCGGCGGAACGTCGCGTTCGTGCCCGAGGAGCGACGCATCTTCCCGGGCCTGACGGTGGCCGAGAACCTCCGCGTCGGCCAGTTGGGCGGGGGCGACACCGCCGACCCGCGCGACCCGGAGGAGGTGCTGGCGGAGTTCGAGAACCTCCGCGAGCACCCCGACCGGAAGGGCGCGGCGCTGTCGGGCGGCGAACAGCAGATGCTGGCCATCGCCCGGGCGCTGGTCGCGGGCGCGGACCTGCTCCTTCTGGACGAACCGACCGAGGGTCTCGCGCCCTACGTCGTCCGACAGGTCGAAGACCTCGTGAACGGCCTGAACGACGAGGGCATCTCGGTCCTGCTGGTCGAGCAGAACGTGGAGGTGGCGCTCGAACTCGCGGACCGCCACTACGTGCTGGACCGCGGCGAAATCGTCTACCACGGGACGAGCGACCAGTTGCGCGACGACGAGGCGGTGCTCGACCGCCATCTGGGCGTGACGACCTGAGCGCGGACGCGTGGGCGGACGACCCGAGTGCGGACCCCGCCGGGGACCGTCCCGAACGAGCGACCAAACACTAATGTCGCACGAAACCTAAACTGACTAATATGAACAAGCTACTCCGACTCGGCGGATGGGCGTTCCTCGGTCTGGTCCTCCTCTGGGTCGTCGCGAAAGTCGTGGGCGTCGTCCTCGGAGTCGTCTCGTGGCTGGTGAGTACCCTCGTGTCGCTTCTGGTCGTCGCCGTCCTGCTGTACCTCGCGTACCTCCTCGTTTCGAGGTTCGTGGGCGGTAGTGGCGGCGCGAAATCCCGGTCGCGGTCCCGGTCGCGCGAGCGAGAGAAGATATACGAGTAGAGCGCTTCTCCGAGTGAACGCGTTCGGTGAGTCGGTCGCGGCCGAGTCGTCGGCAACGCGGGCCGAAGGCGGTCAGCCGTACAGGACCAGCAGGAGGAAGAAGACCGCGAGAAAGCCCAGTAAGACCAGTATCGCCTTCGTCGTTCCCCCCATCCGTATCGAGTGTCTCGACCCGGTGACGTCCGCGTCCATCCCGCCGCCGTCTTCTCCGAACATGCTCGGAACACTCACCGCCACGTGGATAAATCCCCTCGTTCGGGTAACGCTCTCGACACGACGAGCCGAATCCCCGCGCTGGAGTGCTTTCGGACCGGTTTACGGACGAGCGACCGCGCACCGACCCGCGGACGCGTCGCTCAGAAAGACCGGCGGACGACTCGCGCGACGTGCGCGCTCGTCGGCGGTATCGCCCGCGCCATCGCCGCGGTCCGAACGTAGTGGCCGAGGTCCCGGGCCATCGAATCGACCGGCAGCGCGCGGTCCGTGTTGTACCGCTCTATCTGCTCGTCGGCGTACTCGACGACGCTCGCGACTCCGGGGAGTTCCGCTCGGTTGAGGTGACGATGCTCGTCCGCCGCGAGGGCGTCCTCGATGGCCCCGATAGCGCGCTCGCGGAGCGTCCGCAAGTCCTCGGCCGCCTCGACGGCGACGTGTTCGTCGGCCGCGACCCGCTTCCGGAGCGAGTCGAGCGCGCGAAGTCTGACGAGCGTCCCGTGGGCCGAGAGGACCGCGTTCGCGTACCTGCGGGTCCGGTCCTCCACGCCGGGGTCGGTCCGGCGGGTCACCTCCTCTGCGAGTTCCCGAATCGCGGCCCCGACCGGCGTCCCCTCGACGTCGCGGTCCACGAACGCCGACAGGTCGTCGGATTCGGCGTCCGGGAGTCGGTCTCGCCGTCGTCCGGCGACTCGCCCGAGCGTCGATCCGGCGGCGACGAGTCCGGACTCCAGGTCGGAGAGGTCGTCTCCGGTCGCCCGGAGTCGTTCGTAGAGGTGGGCCGCACCGTCTATCGAGGCCCTGGCGACTTCGAGGTTGCCAGCCAGTTCGCCCACGGCTATCGGGTCGTTCCGGCCGCGTCGGTCGCCCCGCACGGCGTTCTCGACGTTGGTCGTCGCGTTTCCGACCCGACGTTCGATGGTCGCGTGGACGAGTAGCGCCCGAATCGGGTCGCTCCCGAGGTAGTCCCACCGATAGCGGAATCCGTCGAGCGCGTCCGAGACGTTCTTCGCGGACTTCCGGACGTCCGTCGGCGAGAGTCCGTCTTCGATGGCCTTCCAACCGGCGGCGACCGTTCTGGCTTCCCCGCGAGCGCGGTCCACCGTTTCCATCGCCTCGAACGCAGACGCCGCGCCTTCGACCGACGAGATCGTCTCCTCGGTCGCTTCGTACTTTCCGGTGAGTTCCGACCGAATCGCCCCGTTGGGAATCTCCGCGGCGTCCAACGATGCGGGCACCGACGAGAGGAGTTCTCGGGCGCGGGCGACGCCGCTGTCGAGGTAGGACTGTCGAATCTCGACGGGCACCGTCTCGGGAACCGACGGGGGTTCCGTCTCCGGAAAGTCCCGAAGCGCCGCGCCGTCGATTTCGGTCGCGTCGTCGGTCAGCGGATTCCCGCCGAGGGCGTTGCAACCGGCGAGTGACGCCGCGCCCGCGAGCGCGAGGAACCCCCGGCGCGTCCGGTGGCCGTCTCCACCAGTCATCTGTCCGCCTCCGTCCGGGTTCGGGTCGTCGCGCTCTGGCCCGACTTCGACTCGGTTCGAGTCGGTTTCCGGGAGTTCGTCGGCGTTCCGGTGCGGTTCGTCCGCGCCGACGGACTCGAAGCGTTCGACCCCGAACCCGACCGAGACTGCTCGGTCGTCGTGCGCAGCGAGGGCGGGTAGCGACAGCCGTTGCTATTCGTTCCGGAGGAGTACCCCGACACCCGCTCCGGGTCGAGCGCGTCGGGGACGCGAATCAGCCTCACGGTCGCGTCCTCGGCGTCCGTGCGACACGCGACGTCGGCGTCGCGGTAGTAGCGTCCGTACCGCGTTCCGACCTCGGTCTCGGACCACGTGATGTAACAGAGTTTCAGTCGGAAGCACTCCCGGACGCGGTGGCGTTCGAGAAACAGCGTCTGGGATTCGAAGTCGGTCTCGGCGACGAACTGCCGAGCGTCGTCCGCGCCCTCGACGTCGGCGAACCGGAGGCGGTCGGCCGCTTCCGCGGTCGCAACGAGTCGTCGTTCGCGGTGGGTCGCGGACGGAGTGGACGACTCGTCGCCGTCTGACGCGGTGGTCCCCTCAGATGGGACCCACGCGAGGGCGTCCGCGTCGGAGTCCCGGAGCGTGACGAACTCGGGGTCGCGGACGACGTTCTCTGCTCGGGGGCGGAGGCCGAGCCGCTGTCTGTCGTCGAGTCGCTGCAACCGGCGAGACCCGTGAGGAGGGCGACCGCTCCGTGGAGGACGCGTCTGCGCGAGAGGGCGGGCATACCATCACGAACAGGACAACGCGCGGACATCAATATTCCGAAGACGCGACGGTGACGGGAGGAGTTGTCACCCACAGTTAAATCCCCGCAGGCCCTCGGTTCTCGTATGACTTCGACGTGGCGGCAGTTGCTGCCGCAGTTTCTGATAATGCTGCTGTTGTACTTCGCGGGCGTCTTCGTGCTGGAGGCGGCCGGTATCGGCGGGTTCGTTCCCCGAATCGCCGTCGCGCTGGTCGTCGCGTTCGGCTACCCCGCGGCGCTGCGGCGACTCGACCGCGCGCCGCCAGCGTGGGAGCGGTGAGACGTATTCCGACCGCGGCGCGTCGTCACGACCCGTGACGGAACTCGTCCACGATTCCGTGGGTTCCTGACCGGTCTTCTGGAGAGCGATACCGTCTGGTCAAGCAGTCAGGTCGAGAGCAACGCGACCGCGCCGACGGCGAGCGCGATGCCCGCCGCGTCGCGCGTCGTGAGAGAGTCGCCGAGGAAGAGAACGCCGAGGACGGCCGCGACCACGAAGTAGAGCGCGGTGACGGTAGTGGCGACACCGGCGGACCCCCGCTGGAGCGCGACGTAGTAGCTTATCGCGCCGATACCCGAGAAGAGGCCGCCGAGCGCCGCGTAGCCGACGCCGACCGACGAGAACGCCGGACGCTGCCCCTGCGCGAGGACGTACACCACGGCGACGCCGATACCAGCGACGTAGGAGACGACCATCGCCACTTCGGGAGCGAGCGACCGCGTAGCGAAGTCGGCGAACACCGCCCAGAGTCCCCACGCGAGCATGGCGACGAGCGCGAACGCGAGTGCGGTCTGAGTCATACCAGTGCGGTCTCGCGGCGGTGACGTATAGCCACGGGGTCGGGAACAGATAGGTCTCAGTCGGGGGTGTCGTTCCGTGTCGGCATCGCAATCGCTTCTTCTCGCCGAGTTCGTCGGGAGAGAGTTCAGCTGGAGCCGACGAGTACGGGACGACACTCCCGACGCCACGGTGGAGTGACCGACAGTTCCCATAAATATCCAACAGGTACGGCCTACGTCGCTACAGACGGCCCATAACAAAGCGAATCAGGCCCCGAGGGACGCGCATGCGAACACTCGCAGTGACACTGGTCCTGTTGGTCGTGGGCGCAGGGGTCGCAGCGGCCCTCCCCGCGGCCGCGGACAGTGACCCGAGACCCCGAGACGCGGTATCCGAGACCCGAGACGCACCGTCGGTCCGGGCAGACCACCCGGTCGAAGACGACGCTCCGGCGAACGGGACGCTCGCAGTCGAAGCGCGCGAACCGCCGACGCTCCCCGAGCGGTGGCAACGCACCTACGGCGCGAGCGGCGACGACATCTTCGCCGACGCGGTTCGGACCGACGACGGCGGCTACCTGCTCGTCGGGTGGACCGGCGGAGAGAACCGCGACGGGTGGGTCCTCAAGACGGACGGCGAAGGGCGGAAGCAGTGGGCCGAGACCCTCGGCGGGTCGGGCACCGACCGGTTCTGGGGCGTCGCGCGGACCGACTCGGGCTACCTGCTCGCTGGCCGGACCGACGACGGCGGCGCGAGCGGATGGGTCGTCGAGATGAGCGCCGACGGCGAGACGCTCGAAAAGCGGACCCTCGGCTCCGGGGCCTTCTACGCCGTCGAGCGCCGCGACGCGGGCGACGCGACCGGCTACCTGCTCGCCGGGTGGACCGACAGCGACGGAAGCACGGCGGGGTGGACGGTCGGACTCGACGCGAACCGCTCCACGGCGTGGCAGGAGAGCCACCCGGTCCCCGAGGGCTACGACGCTGGCTACCTCCGGGCGATCGTCCCCACCGACACGGGCTACTACCTCGCCGGGAAAATCGAGGGCGACAGCGACGACGCGTGGGCGCTCCGACTCGCCGCCGACGGCACCCGCGAGTGGCAGGCCACGGCGGGCGGCCCGAGCAGAGACGACGTGTGGGCCGCCGCGTCGGCCTCCTCGTCCGGACCGAACGCCTCGGACGCGGACGCTGGCTTCGTCCTCGCCGGGGAGACCGAGAGTAACAGTACCGGCCCACGAGACGGATGGCTGGTGAAGTTCGGTCCCGACGGCACCGTCGAGTGGGAACACAAACCCGGCGGCGAGGGGACCCAGTGGCTCGATTCGGCGATGCGCACCGACGAGGGCTTCCTGTTCACCGGCGGGTCCGACGCCGGGCCGAAGGGGAGCGTGGACGGCTACGTGCTGGCGACCGACGCCGCGGGCGAGAGCGAGTGGCAGACCTACTACGGAACCGACGGCTGGGACAAGCCGTGGCCCGCCATCCGCGCCCACGGCGGAGGGTACCTGCTCGCCGGACAGACTTCCGGCGACGGCGCGACGGCCAGAGACGGCTGGCTCCTCCGAATCGGCGGCGAGTCGGCGTCCGAGACGAGAACGACGAGCGAAGTGACCGCAGACGGCGACGGCACCACCGACGAGGCGATGCGTGGCGACACCGCCACGGCCACCGCGACCTCCGAAGGACCTATCCCCGGATTCGGCGTCGGCGCGGCGCTGGTCGCGCTGGCGGGTCTCCTGCTGGCCGCCCGGCAGTGGGAGTCGAGGTGAACGCGTCCGAGTGAGCGCGACGACAGTCGGTCGGCGGCACAGCAGACTCCGCGCCGACCGCAACGCCTGCTATCGATAAGCCGACCCTGTCGCCCGGACAGGGCCGGGCAACGCGACGTTACGCACTGCTTGCGCTCCCCATAACAAAGGCCGGAGGTGGGGTACTCCGCGGACGAGACAGAATGACACCCGGGGAGGGAGGCGACACGACACGGCGGCGGGACGCGCTGATTATCGCGTGGCTGTTGGTCGCCAGTAGCGTCGTCGGCGCGAGCGGACTCTCGCTCGCGGCCGGGGGAACGGTGGCCGGGGGTGCAGAGAACGCCGGTGAAGCAGTGTCCGGAAGCGCGGCGTCCGGTCACCCTGCGAGCGCGGGCGCGCCTGCATCCGGAAGCGCAAGCGCGGGCGCTCCCCCGAGCGAGGACACCGACGTTCGCGAGGACGCGTCTTCGCAGGCACGGGAAACCGCGGAGGCGAGACAGGGCGCAGAGGCGAGACGGGGGAACGCGGGGACGAGTGAGCAGGACCCGGCGACCAGATGCGGCCGGGGCGCGATTCCGCGCGGACCGGCCGGGGCCGCGAACCTCTCGGACGCCGACGCCGAACTCTCCGGGGCGGCGAGCAACGACCGCGCCGGGTGGTCGACCGACTCCGGGGACGTGAACGGCGACGGCTACGCCGACGTACTCGTCGGCGCGCCGTCAAACGACTCCGCCGGGAGCGACTCCGGCGCGGCCTACCTCTTCTACGGTCCGGTGAATCTGAGCGAAGTCGAACTCGCCGAGGCGAACGTCACCTTCCGTGCGCGAGCGCCCGGCGAACACGCCGGGTTCGCGGTCGAACTCGGCGACCTGAACGACGACGGCCACGCCGACGTGTCGGTCGGCGCGCCCCTCGCGGACGCGAACGGCCCGAATTCGGGCGCGGCATACGTCGTCTACGGCGACGCGGACCTGCCCGAAGTAGTGAAACTGAAGTACGCCACCGCGACGTTCTACGGTGCCTCGGCGGGCGACCGGGCCGGTTGGGCGCTGGGCACGATGGCGAACGCGAGCAACGGGAGCGCGGGCCTGCTCGTCGGCGCGCCGTACCACGACGGGGTCGCCGACGACGCAGGTGCCGCCCACCTGATGTACATGCCGCGCGTGGGCACCTACAGCCTCGAAACCGCCAACGTGACCTACCTCGGGGAGGCGCGCAACGACTACGCCGGGTCGGCGGTGGCGGCGCTCGACGCGGACGGCGACAACGGGAGCGACGTCCTCGTCGGCGCGCGCGGCAACGACTCGACCGCCACCGACGCGGGCGCGGCCTACCTCCAGTACGGCCCGCAGTTAGCGGGCGTCTCCCTGCTCGTGAACGCGCCGGTCAAGTTCCGCGGACCGGCCGAGGACGACCGGGCCGGGTTCTCCGTGGCGGACGCCGGAGACCTGAACGACGACGGGCGCGACGACGTGGCTATCGGCGCGCCGTTCCACGACGTGCCCGCCGACGACGCCGGTGCGGCCTACGTGGCCTACGGGGGCGACCTCTCGGGATTGGTGAACCTCTCGACCGAGGCCGACGCCGCGCTCCCCGGCGAGGCGGCGAACGACTACGCCGGGTGGTCGGTCGCGGGCACGGGTGACGTGAACGAAGACGGTAACGGCGACCTGCTCGTCGGCGCGCCGTACAACAACAGCACCGCGAGGAACGCCGGAGCGGCCTACCTGCTCTACGGCTCTCAGATAGCCGAGCGCCACTCGCTGTCGGGTGCCCACGCCAAGTTCAGCGGCGAGGTCAGGGGCGACCTTGCGGGGTTCGCGCTGGCGGGCGGCGACGTGAACGACGACTCGGCGACCGACCTCTCGGTGGGCGCGCCGTTCACCGACGGCAGCGTCAACACGGGGTCGGTCTACCTCGTAAAGGGCGACTGCCCGCAGAAACCGGCGGAGGCGAACACGACGACAACGACAGAGACCACGACCACGGCCGAGACTACGACGACCACCGCGACGGAGACGACGCCCGAACCCCTCCGGATTCGAGTCGCCTTCGACTGCCGGAAGGCGACCGTGGCGGCCGAGCAGTACACCCGCGTCGTCCTGACGTTCGCCGACGGCGACAGGCAGACGGTCTCCGGCGTCTTCAGCGGGACGAACACGTTCTCGGGCACCGGTGAGAACGCGGGCGAGGTCGTCACGCAGGTCCGGGTGTACAACGGGCCGAACCGATTCGAGGTCCGGCGCAGCGACGCGAGCGGTTGCGAACCCGCCACCGAGCGACCGGACGAACCGTTCGTGCCGAGGATATTCTTCGTGAGTTGCGAGAAGGCCGTAGTGCAGGCCGACGAGTTCCGGTCGGTGACGCTGGTGTTCGCCGACGGTGACCGCCAGACCTTCCGCGGGAACTTCCGGGACCGCGCGGAGTTCGTCGGTACCGGCGACAATCAGGGCGAGGTGGTGAAGTTCGCCATCGTCAGGGGACCTGACGACGAGTCGGTGACGCGCCGGAACCCGAGTTTCGAGGCCTGCGCGCGACCGGAGACGACGACCACCACGACCACGACGACTGAGACCACCACGACCGAGACGCCCCGACCGCTCGAACCGGAGTTCGACTTCGCCTGCGAGGAGGTGGCCGTGACCGCCCACAGGTACGACGCCGTGACGCTGGTGTTCGCCGACGGCGACCGCCAGACGTTCCGCGGGAACTTCCGCGGCCGGAACGTCTTCTTCGGGACCGGAGACGACCGGGGGAAGGTCGTCGAGAGCGCGATAGTCAAGCGCGACGGCGAGACGGTCTCCGAGGAGAACCCCGACTTCGAGGACTGCGTGGACCGCGACACGACGACCACCACGACCACCACGACGCTCGAACTGCCGACGACGACCACGACGGAGACGACGACAATCACGACGACCACGGAGGAACCGGGGCCGCCGCCGAACGCCCGTGCTTCGTCGCCGGACTGCGAGCGACTGCGACTGGCGAACCCGACGACCGAGCGCATCACGTTCTCGGTGACGGGCGAGTCGGGACTGACGAGAGTCGTCATCCTGAACCCGGGACAGGTCGAGACGTTCGCCATCCCGACGGGGACCTACCGGGTGCAGGCGAAGGCGGGCGGTCTGGTCGAACCGACGCGGCCCGCGACGGTCAACGGGGACGAGATAGCGACCATCAGCGTCGAGGCGTGTCCGACGCCGACGACAACGACGACGACCGAGACCACTACGACCACCACCGAGACGACTACGACTGAAACCACTACGACCCAGACGAGAACGACAACTACGGAGACCACGACTACTACCGAAACCACCACCGATACGACAACGACGACTCCGACGACGACCGAGACCACCACCACGACTACCACTGAGACGACAACAACGACAACTACGGAGACCACGACCGAGACCACCACCACCACGACCCCGACAACAACGACGACAACGACGGAGACACCGGAACCGCCGAACGTCGAAGTCCGTCCGGAGGAGTGCGAGGCGTTGACGGTCGAGAACCCGAGCGACCGGAACGTGACGGTCAACGTCACCGGCCCGGACGACGCCACGCGCGAGTTGGTGGTCGGTCCCGGCGAGAATCGGTCGCTCTCGAACCTGACGCCCGGCGACTACGCGGTCCGGGCGTGGGTGCCCGGCGGCGTCGACGTCGGCGGAGACGACGAGGCGGACGAGGACGACCGCGGCGCGGCGACCGTCAACGGCGAGGAGACGGCGACCGTGAGCGTCGCCGACTGCCCGAACGTCGAGGTCGAGTCCGCGGCCCCGAGTCGCTGACCGTCAGAAATCCGACCGACGTGAACGTGACGGTCAACGTCACCGGACCCGGCGACTTCGCCGAGACGGTGGAACTGCGGCCGGGCGACGAGGAGACGCTCGACGACCTGCCAGCGGGCGACTACGCGGTTCGCGCCCGGACCGGGTTCGTCGGCGAGGAACCGGGGTCGGCGACGGTCAACGACCGCGCGACCGCGACCGTCTCCGTGGCGGCAGCGACGACCACAACGACTGAGACGACTACCACGACTACGACTGAAACGCCAACAACGACCACGACGACCGAGACGCCCACGACCACGACAACGACGGAAACAACGACGACAACAACAGAGATAACGACTACCACGACCACCACGACCGAGACGACAACAACGACAACCGAGACCACTACCACGACGACTGAGACCACGACGACCACCGAAACTACCACTACAGAGACGACTACGACGACCACGGAGGAACCGCCCGCGGTGAACGTCGTCGCCGCGAGCGACGCCTGCGAGGCGTTGACGCTGCGCAACGAGGGCCAGCGCGCGGTGCGAGTGAGCGTCTCCGGGCCGGACGAGTTCGCACAGGAAGTGACGGTGCCGCCGGGTCAGTCGCGCGCGCTGACCGACCTCGATTCCGGAGAGTACGTCGTCAGGCCCACCCGCGAGGGCGCGACGGTGAACGGAACAGAGAGCGTCTCGGTCGCCGTCGCGGACTGTCCGACCGCTGCGGACGAGGAGACGACGACCACTGGAACCACGACTACCACCACCACGACCACTACAGAGACTACCACGACCACCGCAACCACGACGACAACGGAGACCACTACGACGACCCCGACGACGACAACCACCGAGACGACTACGACGACTGAAACGACCACGACTGAGACGACTACCACGACAGCCGAGACCACTACGACGACCGAAACGACCACAACTACGGAGGAGACGACCACGACCGAAACGACCACTACAGAGACGACTACGACCACCGAAATCCCCGCGCCGACCGTCACGCCGCGTCCGGTCGCCGGGTTCACCGGGTGTGAAGAGGACTTGAGCCTCGAACGCGGACTGACGCTGACGTACGAAGGCGGCGAGTTCACCAGCGAGAACGCCACTCGGGTCGGGACGAACACCTTCCGGTTCACCGTCGAGGGCGAGACTCACGAGGTGGAGTTGGTGAACGTCGAGCGTAACGAGGAGGGCGAACCGGTCTCGGTGACCTTCGACTCGACGCTCCGCGTGGACGCGGTCGTCGTCCGCGGCGGACCGGGTGCGAACGTCTACGCGTTCCCCGATGGCGTCTCAGGGCGGGCCGAACTGCAGGCACCCACGAACCAGAACTCCGGCCGACCGTTCGCCATCGAGGAAGTCGCGTTCTGCTACGACCCCGAGACGCCGAACGACGCGGACCGGACCGACGGAGCCTTCGACCTCGCGGAGTCGCTCGCTGGCGAGGCGACGACCGCGCTGGTCGGTCTCGCGGCCGCGGGGACGCTCGTCGCCCGACGACGGTGATGCGAGCGACGAGACAGTTCAGGGTGAGAGAGGCAGAGACGGCACGGCCCGACTCGGCCACCGGCGGCGACTCACAGCGACACGTCGGACTCTCGAATCAACCGGCGGACGTGCCCGAGCGAGTAGGACACGCCGAACTCGCGTTCGACGAACTCCCGCACGAGTTGGGCCGTCCACGACGACGCGTCGAACCCGTACGCGGCGGGCGAGTCCGCGAGGGCGTCGAACAGCGCCTCGCGCTGGTCCGCGTCGAGTTCCGACGGCCGTCCGGGTCGGTCGTCGTCCTCGACGGCCTCTGCGAGCGGTTCGTCGGCGATTCGGTCGAGCCAGTAGTACAGCGTCGATTCCGGGACGCCGTACCGCTCGGAGAGAACCGAGACCGGCACGCCGTCCTTGTAGGCGATGGCGACCATCAGGCGCTTCGCCGCCTTCGCACTCTCGACCGCGTCGAGTTGCTGCTGGAGCGACGAGAGCGGGACACCGTCGAGTTTGTCCATCAACGTGAACTTTCACATTTTCGGGGTTTAATTCTGTCTGTTCTCGTCCGGTCGGACGTGGGGTGATTCCACCGACAGCGTCGCGACGGTCGAGTTCGTGTCGGGCTGGCGACGTTCGGGCGGGCGGCGCGTTCCCGAGGATTTAGGCCGTGGCCTGCGTAGTCGGCGAACATGGAAGTCACCGACTACGAGTTGTTCGAGGTTCCTCCGAGATGGCTGTTCCTGCGACTCGAAACCAGCGACGGCACGGTCGGGTGGGGCGAACCGGTGGTCGAAGGCCGCGCCCACACCGTCAGGGCCGCCGTCGAGGAACTGTTAGAGGGGTACCTGCTCGGCGAGGACCCCCTGCGAATCGAGGACCACTGGCAGACGTTCTACCGCGGCGGGTTCTACCGCGGCGGTCCGGTCCTGATGTCGGCCATCGCGGGCATCGACCAAGCGCTCTGGGACATCAAGGGCAAGCACTACGGCGCGCCGGTCTACGAACTGCTGGGCGGCCGAGCGCGCGACCGCGTCCGGGTCTACCAGTGGGTCGGCGGCGACCGCCCGGCGGACGTGGGCGAGGCCGCGCGCGAGAAGGTCGAAGCCGGATTCACCGCGCTCAAGATGAACGCGACGCCCGAGATGGAGCGAATCGACTCGCCCGCGAAGGTCCGCGAGGCCGAGGACCGACTCGCCGAGGTCCGCGATGCGGTCGGGGAAGACGTGGACGTCGGCGTCGATTTCCACGGCCGGGTCGCCAAGTCGATGGCCAAGCGACTCGTCGCCGCGCTGGAACCGTACGAACCGATGTTCGTCGAGGAACCCGTCCTCCCGGAACACAACGACGCGCTCCCCGAAATCGCGCGCCACACCTCGACGCCCATCGCCACGGGCGAGCGGATGTACTCCCGGTGGGACTTCAAAGAGGTGCTGGAGGACCAGTCCGTGGACGTGATTCAACCGGACCTGAGCCACGCCGGGGGAATCACGGAAGTCAAGAAGATAGCGTCGATGGCCGAGGCCTACGACGTGGCGCTCGCGCCACACTGTCCGCTCGGTCCGATTGCGCTCGCGTCCTGCGTGCAGGTGGACGCCTGCACGCCCAACGCCCTGATTCAGGAGCAGAGCCTCGACATCCACTACAACGAGGAGAGCGACGTGCTGGACTACCTCGCGGACCCCTCGGTGTTCGAGTACGAGGACGGCTACGTCGAACTCCCGGACGGTCCGGGTCTCGGCGTCGAAATCGACGAGGCGGTCGTGCGCGAAGTGGCGGGCGAGGTGGACTGGCACAACCCCGTCTGGCGACACGACGACGGGAGCGTCGCGGAGTGGTGAGATGCCCGAGCCACTGGACCCGTTTCCGGAGATTACGGACGAGACCGACCGCGAACTCGTCGCGCGACAGCAGGAGGCGGTACGCGAACTCGACGGCGTGACCGTGGACGGTCTGGTGTACGAGTACCGGACGCAGTTCCACCGCGACCCGCTCGTCACCCAGAGCGAGACGGCGTACTACCTCTCGGTCCGGGACCACGTCTGGTCGGAGTTCGCCGAGCGAATGGGACTGAGTGACGACGAGCGAGAACGAGTGAAGCGGGCGCACGCCGAGCAGTTCGCGGCCAGCGTGGGCGAGGAGGCCGAGGGCGAGGCGATGATTCTGACGAAGGAATAACTCGTCGCGACGGGTGACCCGCCGCGACGCGTTCCCCGCCTCCGGCCCACAGGATAACGTCGGCCGACGGCGTAGCCCGGAGGACCATGCGACACGAGATAGCGTACCGGCCGACGTTCGCGCAACTGCGGGTCTCGCTCGACAGGGGAAGCGGTCCGGGCCGAGTCGGGGGCGATGCTGGGTCACACCCGAGGCATCGACATCGAGACCGGGATGGGCGGCGGCTTCCTCCAGTCGCTCAAACGGTCGGTGCTGGGCGGCGAGTCGTTCTTCCTGAACCGCTTCGTCGCGCGGGAACCGGGGTCGGTGACGTTCGCGCCGCGGCTTCCCGGCGACGTGATTGCCCGCGACCTCGGGACCGAACCGCTGTTCGTCCAGTCGAGTTCGTTCCTCGCCGGAACGCCCGAGGTGGAACTCGACACGAAGTTCGGCGGGTTCAGGACCTTCTTCGCGGGCGAAGGGCTGTTCCTGCTCAGACTCACGGGACCGGGGAGCGCGTTCCTGTCGAGTTTCGGGGCAATCGACGAGGTGCCGCTGCGCTCGGGCGAGCAGTTCGTCGTGGACACCGGCCACGTCGTCGCGTTCGAGTCCTCGACTCGGTACTCGGTCCGGCGCGTCGGCGGTCTTGCGTCGACGGTCCTCAGCGGGGAAGGACTGGTCGTGGAGTTCGAGGGACCGGGGACGGTGTGGACCCAGTCGCGGAGTCCCGACGCGTTCCTCTCGTGGATATCCGCGAACGTGTCGGGCGGTGGCGTCGTTCCGGTCGATTACTCGTCCGACAGGGCCGGACCCGCGGGCGACGCCCCTGCGGGACGGAACCCTCACCGGTCCGCCGGGGACCCTCGAACGCCAGCGGGCGCGGCGGACCGAAGTCCGCGAGGTCACCGGGCGGGGGTCGAGGGGCTTCTGGCGGAGGTCCGCGAAGGAGTCCGCGTCGGAGCGACGGCGGACGCGGTGGTCGCGGGAGCGGCGGTGGACCCGGGGATAGGAGCGGAAGCAGTAGACGCGGAAGCAGTGGGACCCGCGAGCAGTCGGGGGGTTCCGGCGGGCGGGGAGCGGGCGGGCGTCGGTGAGGTTCGTCGCGGAGAGCGGTGTCAGTCAGGTTCACTCGGGAATCCGGCGGCGCTCGAAGGAAAGCAATCAAGCGTGGGGCGGCCGAACGCGACCCTATGAACAGATTCGAGGGCGACGCGGTTCTCGTCACCGGCTCGACCAGAGGCATCGGCGAGGGCGTCGCGAGACGATTCGCACGCGAAGGCGCGTCGGTCGTCGTGACGGGACGAACCGCCGAAGACGGCGAAGCGACCGCGGAAGCGATTCGGGAGTCGGGCGGCGACGCCACCTTCGTGCGGGCCGACATGCGCGACCCCGACGACATCGCGGCGCTCGTGGACGCGACCGCCGAGGAGTACGACGGCATTGACGTGCTGGTGAACAACGCGGGCGTCGAGACGAACACCTCGGTCACCGAGGCGACGATGGACGACTGGGACCTCGTCCTCGAAACCGACTTCCGGGCCTACTGGCTGACGGCCAAGCGCGCCGTGGAACACATGGACGAGGGGGCTATCGTCAACGTCTCCTCGAACCACGCGTTCGTGACGATGCCCCAGATGTTCCCGTACAACGCGGTCAAGGCCGGAATCGACGGGATGACTCGCGCGATGGCGCTCGACCTCGGACCGGACATCCGCGTCAACACCGTCAACCCCGGGTGGGTCGAAGTGGAGCGCACCGAAGCGGGTCTCTCGGCGGAGAAGCGCGACCACCTCGAATCCATCCACCCCGCGGGACGCATCGGCGACCCCGAGGACGTCGCCGGGGCGGTCACCTACCTCGCCAGCGACGACGCCGCTTACGTGACCGGGACCAGTCTCCTCGTGGACGGCGGCCGGACCGCGGTCATGCAGGACGACACGCTCCCCGAGTACAACGCCGATTGACGTCCACCGAATCCGACGGGAGGAACGTACCGAATCCGAGTGGATAGCCAGCGCTACAACTCCACGTTTTTACAGTCTAAATCGTGAAACTTTTCTGGTAGAAACTCGACCAGTAGACACGTCGAACCGGAGAGCGGGGGAGTTACCACCACGCATGAACCCAGACACACCGAGCCTCACGGAGCGCGCGCCGTCACTCGACCGAGACGGGCGTGCGGCGTACCGAGTACCGTCCACCGACTGGAGCGTCAGCACGGCCGTCGTCGAGGCCGTCGCCGAGGTAGCGGACCGTGACCCCCTCGCCGAGAACTTCGTACTGTACGACGCGATCGACCCGGACGCACTAGACTGTATCTTCGCGGACCACGGAAACGAAGCGTCCCGAACGTCGGGTCGCGTCGTCTTCGATTTTCAGGGATGTCGTGTCGAGGTCCACGCCGACGGTGACCTCGTCGTCTTCGAACCCAGCGACAGTGAGGACGTGCGCCGGTCGAGCGCACAGTCGGTGTGACGTCGCGCGACCGGAGTGAGCGACGCGCAACGACGAATACCGTGGTGAAACGGTCGGAATCAACATACGAAAGGGTAATCACTCCCTGCCCGAACCCTCCTTCAAGGAGCGATTACCGAATGGCCGCCACCGACAACGTCACGTTCTGGGAGATGTTCCGCGACCTGCCCGTCCGCACCACGGTCGCTACCGTCGTCCCCCTCTTTCTCGGTCTCGCACAGTTACTCAACGGATACGTCCACGGAGTGCCGATGGTCCGCGTCGCCGGGTTCGCCGCCGGGATGGTCATCGCGGCCGTGCTGGTGACCCAGTATCAGCTCGTGGAGTACAATCGCAAGGAACTCCAGCGCGAGGTCTTCGGCGACGAGTGAGTCCGCTCACGACTCGGGGTCGTGGCGTTCGAACCACTCGCGCAGTTCTCGGAGTCGGTGAACCGCACGGTCCGGGTCGCCGACGTTGTGGTGCTCGTCGGGGTAGACGACCAGTCTCGCGGGCACGCCCTGCTTCTTGACGCTGACGTACAGTTGCTCGCTCTGGGACGGCGGACACCGCCAGTCTTCGCCCCCCGCCGTCACGAGCAACGGCGTCTCCACCTCGCCGACGTCGATGATGCTGGAGGCCACGTCGTACCCCTCCTCGTTCTCCCACGGCAGTCCGAAGTCGTTCTCCCACCAGACGTGACTGTCGTCGGTGCCGAACGCCGACCGGAAGTCGTAGACGCCGTGTTCGGCCGCCGCAGCCGCGAAACGGTCGCTCTCGGCCACGAGGTAACCCGTCGTTATACCGCCGTACGAGAACCCGGTGGCGAAGCATCGGTCGGGGTCGGCCCAGTCGCGTTCGACGGTCGCTTCGACCGCCGCCAGCACGTCGGCGGTCTCGCGGGGTCCCCACTCGCCGCGAATCTGCTCGCTGAACGCCTGTCCGTAGGACGAACTGCCCCGGTAGTTGGTCCGGACGACGACGTACCCCTGCCCCGTCAGGTAGGCGTGTTCGAAGGAGAACGTCGGCGCGTCGTAGGAGATTGGACCGCCGTGGATGGAGGCGACGAGCGGTCGCGGGGAGGGGTCGTCGGCGTCGAAATCGTCGGGGAAGTAGGCGATGGCCTCGACTTCGTCGCCGCCGGACTCGAACGTGAAGCGGCGCGACTCCGGCGCGTGGCGGCCCGCGAGTAGGTCGTCGTTGAGGGCTGTGAGACGCGTCGGTTCGGCGTCTCCGGTCCCCACGTCGGTACCCGCTTCGGTGTCGTCTCTGGACACGGTGTCGTCGAGGTCGGCGGGGTCCGCGGCGAAGAGGTCCTTGCCGTTCTGCGGGTCCGAGAGGACGACCGCCGCGGTTCCGCCCCGCGCGTCGAACCCCTCGACGGTGCGGTCCCGTCCCTGCGCGCCGAAGGTCCGCTCGGGGTCGCCGTCCTCGCGGAAGCGCGCGAGGCGGGTCAGTCCCTCGTCGCCGATGGCCGCGAGCAGGTCGTCGCCGTCCCACGAGAGGCGACCGTATCGGGCGACGGTCCGGTCGAGGTCGCCGGACCACGACTCGTAAGCCGCCGTTTCCGCGTCGGCGACGAACACCTCGGACGGCCGGTACCAGTTCTCGGGGTCGCCGCCGACGAACGCGAGTCGGTCCCCGTCGGGATGCCACCGGAGTCCCCCGGCTGTCAGGTCGGAGTCTGTCAGTTTCCGGAGGTCGGACCCGTCGGGGGCGACGGTGTACACGTCCATCACGTAGTTGTCGTCGGGGCGGTCGGTGCGATTCGAGAGGAACGCGATGCGGCTACCGTCGGAGTCGCCCGACGGGCCATCGGTCGCGCCACCCCCGACGACACCGTCGGTCGCACCCGGCGACCACGCGGGTTGGAGTCCCGTCGCCGGTTCGCGCGCCCCGCCGCCGTAGGCGTCGTCGAGACGCTCGGTCTCGCGGGTGTCGTAGTCCACGACGAAGAGGTAGGTCGTCACGTCGTCTAACCAGCCCTGTCCGTCGAACTTGTGCTGGAGCCGCTCGGTCACGACCGGACCGTCCTCCTCCCGGCGGTGTTTCAGGTACTCGCGCTGGTCGTCGGTCGGGTCGCGGGCCGCGACGACGAGTCGCTCGCCGTCGGGACCCCAGTCGAAGCCTTTCGCGCCCTCCTCGAAGTCGGTTATCTGGCGCGCGTCGCCGCCGCGTTCGAGGTCGAACGCCCAGACCTGCGGCTTGGGTTCGTCGGTCGCCCCGTTCTCGGTCCCGTTTTCGGCGTCTTCGTCGCCGTCCGCTTCGCTCCGGGGGTCGTCCTTGCTCTCAGTGTCCTCCTCGCTCACGGTGTCCTCCGGTTCAGGGTCGCCGTCTCCGTCGGGGGAGCGCGTCACCTCGATTTCGGCGTCGGTATCGCGAGCGGCGGTGAACGCGAGTTTCGACCCGTCGGGACTCCACGCCGGGGCGCTGGCGTCGGAGGCCCGCGAGAGTCGGTGGGAGTCGCGGCTCCCGTCGGTCGGGGCGACGAACAGCGAACTCCGGCGGTCGTCCTCGGCGCGGTCGAACTCGTCGGCGACGAAGGCGACCCGAGTTCCGTCTGGCGAGACGGCGAGGTCGGTCAGGAGCGTCAGGTCGTAGAAGTCCTCGAGTTCGAGGGGGTCGCTCATGTGGAACGCGTCGCGGGCCGCCTCCTTGAGCGTGTGGGGAGAGGCAAGACGGGATTCGGGGAATCGACTCGCCTGCCACTATCTATTACTCGGTGCGAGTGCGATGTAGTGGTAGATATGGGGGACATCGACGTAGCGATTGGTGTCGATGCGGACTGCGTGGCTGGCTGGCTCGGGTCGTACGGTGGCGCGGACTCACCGGCCGACCTCTCGCGCGGGCTTTCGGCGGGCAACGAGGGGATTCCGCGGCTCCTGCAACTGTTCGAGGACGAGGACGTCCGGACCTCGTGGTACGTGCCGGGCCACACTATCGACACGTTCCGCGACAACGTCGAGGAAGTCGCCGCCGCCGGGCACGAACTCGGCGTCCACGGATACTCCCACGAGAACCCGACGGACCTGTCGCGCGAACAGGAAGACGAGATTCTGCAGGTCTCGATGGAGCTGATAGAGGAAGTGACTGGAGAGAGACCGGTCGGCCATCGGGCGAGTTGGTGGGAGTTCAGCGAGAACACGCCCGACCTCGTGGAGAAACACGACTTCCTCTACGACAGTAGCCTGATGGAGCGGGAGTTCGAACCGGGATGGATGCGGAAGGGCGACGAGTGGACGCCGATTCAGTACGAGGAAGACGCCGAGACGTGGATGGAGCCGTACGAGTACGGCGAGGAGACCGACGTGGTCGAGATTCCCATCAGTTGGTACCGCGACGACATCCCGCCGATGCTGTTCATCAAGCAACCGCTCTACCACGCCGGGTACAAGGACCCGCAGATGATGTACGAGCAGTACTACAGAGCGCAGTTCGACTTCCTCTACGACCGTCGCGGGGCGGGCGTCTACACCTTCACGATACACCCTGACCTCCACGGTCTCCCGCACATGATTTCGCACCTCGAAGAGTTCATCCAGTACGTGAAGGGCCACGAGAACGCCGAGTTCAGAACTCTCGAAGAGATCGCTCGCAAGTACAAGGACGACCCGTCGGTCTACGAGAGCGACGGAGAGTACGTCTGAGTAATCGGTACCTATCGGCTCGATTTCTCGGGCGGTCCGTCTCAGACTTCGAGAATACTGCACCGGCCAGACAGTTCCGCGTCGTCGCCACGAGTGCGTAGCCACGGTATCCAGAGACTCACCAGAGTCACCTGCATCTTAGCGTGACGAAGGTGAGCGTTCACAGCAAAACCGGATAGCGACGAAGGTCTGCACTCACGCGGTAGTAGACGTGGAGACGATGTAGACGCCAACGGCCATGACGGCCCCGCCAGCGACGAAGTCCGTTCCTATTGCCTCACCGAGTAGCAGCGCACCGAGAAGCGCGCCCACGAACGGTTGGACGAAGAAGAAGACCGCGACCGTCCCCGCATCGACGTACTCCAGTCCCTTGTACCAGAGGTACCACGCGACGGCGGTCGAGAGCACTCCCAGATAGAGGACCGCCCCGGCGACCGGAAGCGAGAGCGGCACGTCGGCGAGCGAGAACCCCGAGACGGCGAGTTCCGCGGCCGCGAGGACGCCCAGCATCGGTACCGCAGCGACGGTCGAGTAGGTCGCGGTCTCCAGTGCTGAGTAAGTCCGGACGAGCGGTTTCCCGTAGACGGTGTAGGCGGCCCACGCCAGACTCGCCACCAGTAGGGCCGCGACACCGAGGGCGTTCCCGGACGCCATCCGAGTCAAGTCGTACTGCCCCGCGAGGACCGACAGCGTGCCGACCGCCGCGAGCGTCATGCCCCCGGTCTTCCGACGGGTCATCGGTTCCGAGAGCGCCGTGACTCCGAGCAGGAGAGTGAACACCGGCGTCAGGACCGTCAGGAGCGCGCCCTGACTCGCGTTCGTGAGGTCGGTGCCGACGAACTGAGTGACGATGGTCGCCGTGACCGCTACGCCGAGGGCCACGAACCTGCGGCGGTCGGTGCGCGAGAACTCTCGCGCGGGTCGAGCGCGGCGGACCACCACCAAGAGGACCGCCGCCCCGATTACGACACGGAGGAACCCGAGCGTGACCGGCGGTATCGCCGAGAATCCCCACTTGCTGACGACGTACATCCCGCCCCAGAGCGACGCAGCGGCGAGCGGTGCGAGGGCGTAGACGGGATTGGTGTCCATCTCGTAGACGATACTGTGCGCGTTACGGTATTTTAACGTTCGTGACTTTGCCGTGACGGTGTTACGAAGGGTGATTACGGCGCGTAGGGCAGGTCCGACTACGCAGTACTGGCCGGTCGGAGTCGTTCGTTACTCTGTCACATCCTTAGCGAGTATTGTGTGGGTTTTACAAAGCGGTTAAATCCGTGGAGTGGTAACTGTCGGGTGATGAGCGAGGACGAACTCGAATCTATCCGCGAGCAGAAATACGACGAACTTCTCGACACAGATGTGAATCTCTCCGCCGACCGGAATCTCGATGCCGAAGAGTTCGACGACGACGCGGCCCCACCGAACGAACCCGTTCACGTCGAGAGCGTCGAACAGTTTTCGGACGTTACTACACGATACGACGTGGTACTTGTGGACTTCTACGCGGACTGGTGTGGCCCGTGCAACATGCTCGAACCCATCGTGGAGTCCGTCGCCGCCAACACGGTGGCGACAGTGGCGAAGGTGGACATCGACCGGCACCAGGGTCTCGCGGCGCAGTACGGCGTCCGGAGCGTCCCGACCTTGGTCCTGTTCGCCGACGGTGAGCAGGCCGAGCAACTCGTCGGCATGCAGGACGAAGAGAACCTGACGAGACTCGTAGAGCGGTACAGTTAGCGTCCAAGCAGTCTTGCATCGCTTCCCCACGTCACGCAGTTGTTAAGGTGGTCGGCCGTCGATTCCGTGACGATGGGTTTCCACACGTTCGACCCCGAGTCGGCCGACAGACTCGAAGACGAGTCGCGGTATCGCTACCTCTCGCGCGAGGAACTGGTCGGCGCGCTGGCTCTCGGGTCCGACCGGGACGACACGGTGGCGGACCTCGGAAGCGGGACAGGGTTCTACACCGACGACGTGGCCCCGTTCGCCGGTGAGGTCCGCGCCATCGACGTGCAGGCCGAGATGCACGAGCTGTATCGCGAGAAGGGTGTCCCGCAGAACGTCGAATTGATGACCGCCGACGTCGGGGACCTGCCGTTCGCCGACGGCGAACTCGACGCCGCGTTCTCGACGATGACGTTCCACGAGTTCGCCGGAGACGGCGACAGTGCAGGCGCTGGAGCGGAAGACGACGCAAAGACCGGAGCAGAAGACGGCGTAGGGGCCGGAGCAGATGACGACGCAAAGACCGGAGCAGATGACGGCACAGGGGCCGGAGTCGGACCCGGCGCGGAGACCGAAGTAGCCCGCGTCCTCACCGACGGCGGGCGCTTCGTCGTCGCCGACTGGTCAGCGAACGGTGACGGCGAGAGCGGTCCGCCGGTCACGGAGCGATACGACCGCGACGACGCGGTCGAACTGCTCGAAAAGGCGAACTTAGAGGTGCTCCGCGCAGACGAGCGCCCCGAGACGTTCTTCGTCGTTGCCGAACGGTAAACTACCTTCGGACGGTGACTCCGAGTTACTGGACAATTGACGGAAGCGGAGTGTTCGCGGAAGAATACGTGTCTCGACTTGCTCCGGCGACCCCGTAGTTTCCGCTGTCTCGGCGGAGGCGGGGTTCATCTCAGAGGCGTTGAAACGGCCGGTACTGGAGGATAGGAGACTGTCGAGACGAGACCCTCGAACGAGAGCGACGTCCGTGACCCCACCGTTTCCGCAGTTTTCGGCCACTATCTCGGAAACCGACGATAGACCGATGTTCTCGACGGTCAAGTGACGGCGAGTGAGGTAAGACTAGTACGTAGATACACCACAGTTTCCGCTGTCCATCCGCCGTCTCTGTGGCTCAGTCGGCCAGTGGTCCGCGGTTGGACTCTCTATCGTCCGTGGTCCGGTCGCCGATGGTTCGGTCGCCGATGGTCCGGTCGCCGATGGTTCGGTCGCCGATGGTCCGGTCGTCGAAGGTCCGGTCGCCGATGGTTCGGTCGTCAGTAGTCCGTTTTCCGAGCGTGTTTCTACGGTCTGCTCGACATCCCTGCCACGGTTTCGTCCGCGTCCAACGACGAAGGAGAAGTGCAGGAACGACTAGTTAGAGGAGTCCAACGAGAGACAGAGATACGTAGCACGCGTGATAGTAATCAGACGTCGGCACGGGTCGAGCGAACGTAGAGACACCCACCCCACTGTTTCCGTTGTTATCGAAGGCGTGTGTCTCGGAGTCCGCGTCGAATGAGGGGAGGGGACACCCACCCCATCGTTTCCGCTGTTTCGATGGACGAGAGGGGGACGGTGGGGATTGAGGCGGTGAGAGCGGTGACGGAACCCGAGCGGAGAGCGTCAATTTGGAGAAATAGCGTGATTCGAGGCGGGACGCGGAGCAGGGAACGCGGAATGACGATAGCGGACGTTCGGCCGCAGAGCGTGTCGGTACGTCGTCAGATGTTGCCGAGTGCCTGATTAAACCGTCGAGCGATTCTAGCGCGTCTTTTTTAGCGGCCCTCTCTGAGCAAAAAGCAGATCAGAATCTCTCCACCAGCTAGTGAGCCCGTAGTCTATTTTGTCTATTTGTACTACGGATATGGTTTTACAGATTAGTATATAAACTTTTCCTCTTATCCAGAAGCAACGTGACACCCCACACTCGTCCCGCAGTTAGCTCCGGAAACGATGGGGTGGGTGTGTGTTTAAGTCAATCGGGACAACGGAAACAGGGGATGCCCACCGCTCCATTCACCCATAAATATATTCGGGACAGAAGAAACAGCGGACATGCCGCTAACCACGACACTTTATATCCCCGTCCGTTCAAGCAACGCGCATGTCATCGTTTAGCTTCGACCGGGATAACTCCCTCTACAAGAATCGAGACGCCCTGCTCGAGGAGTACACCCCGGACAACCTCGTGGGAAGAGACGAGGAATTAGAGGAGTACCACGCCGCACTCCAACCTATCATCAACGGCGAGGCTCCGTCCAACATCTTCCTCTACGGAAAGAGCGGGGTCGGAAAGACGGCGGCCACTCGCTTTCTCCTGAACCGACTGCAGGACGACGCCGCCAAGTACGACGATATCTCTCTCAACGTCATCGAGATCAACTGCGACGGTCTCAACTCTGGTTATCAGGTCGCGGTCCGGTTGGTCAATACACTCCGTGACCCCTCCGAGCAGATCAGTAACACTGGCTATCCTCAAGCGCAGGTCTACAGTTTCCTCTGGGAGGAACTCGACAAACTCGGCGGTACCGTCATCGTGGTTCTCGACGAGGTGGACCACATCAACGACAACTCCATCCTGTATCAGATTCCGCGCGCCCGTAGCAACGGTTACCTCGAACACGCCAAAATCGGTCTCGTCGGTATCTCCAACGACCTCTCGTTTCGCGACTCGCTCTCGGCGAAAGTTCGGTCCTCGCTCTGTGAGAAGGAAGTCTCGTTCCCACCCTACGACGCCACGGAACTCCAGAAGGTCCTCAGTCAGCGCGAGCAGGTCGCGTTCCACGACGACGCGCTCGCCGAGGACGTGATTCCGCTCTGTGCGGCGTACGGCGCACAGGACGCCGGAGACGCTCGACAGGCTCTCGACCTCCTCCTCGAAGCGGGGGACCTCGCTCGCAAGGAGGCCGTCGAACAGGTCATCGACGACCACGTCCAAGAGGCCCGGGAGAAACTCGAACGGGACCGAATCATGGAGGGCGTGGCCGACCTGACCGAACACGCCCGCCTCGTCCTCTACGCGCTCACGTCGCTCGAAGCGGAGGAAGAGACGCCCGCCCGCTCACGAGACATCCGACCCCGATACGAACAGTTGTGCAACCACGTCGGTACCGAACCCCTGACGAGTCGCCGGATGCGCGACCACCTCGCGGACCTCGCCATGCTCGGAGTCATCTCCTCGACCGAGAAGAACGAGGGCATGTCCGGCGGGAAGTACCGCAAACACGCCCTGAAACAGGACCTCCAGTTGGTCGTCACTGCACTCGAAGACACCATCGAGTTCGCGGGCGTCCACGAGAGTATTCGCCCCTACTATCAGACTACGTTCGAGGACGCGGAGAACTGACTCTCTTCCTCCCGTATTTACTATCTCCGTCATCTCCTCTCGTCGGCGTCGACCCCACCGTTTCCGCTGTTTACCGCCGACTTCCCTGCGAACCAACCCCGTAGTTTCCGCTGTCTCCCGTCAACTGTGCGTTGTTTTTTCGGTAACACGTCCCTCATTTCGTTCGCGCATCTTCGATTCTATCCGGTTGCGGTCGCCGACCCCTCAACTCGCCGGTATCGACAAAAGACAGCGGAAACGGTGGGGTCACAGAGAAACTCGATGACCGCCCTAACAGCGGAAATACTGGTGTTGGGAGCGCCGTTACCCGAGTCGAAAACAGCGGAAACTACGGTGTTCCGCCGACCCAAAATCGAAGGGAACGACGAAAACCGTCGGAAGACAGCGGAAACAACGGGGTCGAGGTGTGTTCGAGGTGCCCGCGATAGACAGCGGAAACGGTGGGGTCGAACGTCGGCGAAACTTCGCGCGACGACGCCGTCCGAGTTCGAGAAGAACAGTCGAGTAGCGAATCGAGAAAACCGGGCGGGAGAGAAGAAAATTGAAGCAGGGAAGACGAGAGGGCTGAAGCAGGGGGAGGTGGGATATCGACCACGAAGTCCCAACTCAGCCACGAAGGACGGTTACTGGTCGTGTTCGACCTCCAGAATTCGGGAGTCGCACTCCGAACAACTGACTGCGACCACGTCCATCGTCCGGCAGCAGGATTCGACGGTATCCTGTTCCATCGCGATGTCGCCGCCGCAGTCGGGACAGGCGTCGAGGAAGATTCGGAGACCGCTCAGCACGCGACTCTGATTCGTGACTGTCAGCGCGTCCCAGTCGGGGTAGCGAGTTTCGAGTACCTTCGCGGCCGCGAGGTCGGCCACGAGTGCCGCGCGCGACTCCCACTGTCCGAGATGGCCGCCGTCGTACTGCGCGACCAGCGCTTCGTCGTGTTCGTCGAACGTGAGTTTCTCCTCCTCCACGTCGAGGACGTGACTCAGGTCGCTCTTCTCGGTTCCGTCCGACTTGATGGACTCCATGTTGTCGTACCACGTCTGTCGGAACGACTCGGAGAGACAGAGGTCGTCCATCTCCTCGCAGGGTTCGACCGCTCCGGCGTCGGCCAACACTTCTTCCGGTTCGCGTTCGTCCTCACTGACTTCCACGGGTTCGTCTTCGAGTTTGTCGAACCGCGCCAACACCCAGTCGGGGAAGTAACGCTTCGTCAACGTCGGAGTCCCCGGTACCAGATACCCTCGTAGGTAGATGGACGCGAGCGACAGCGCGAACACCACTACACCACCCACTGGCGTCAGTAGGTACGAAGCGAACCCGCTCGCCACGACTGCGATCACGACGTTGACGATAGTACACGGTGTACAGCGGTTCTCGCCAGTGTACTCGGGTTGCCGGAATCGTTCTACGAACCCATTCGATTTCGTGCTCATATTGTCTGTATTAATCTCTTTCCTCGTATATATTTGTCGGTGATTCGAACGAGTGGTTCTCCCGGACGGACGACGGTTACGCTAGAATGCTTATCCGTTCCCCAACGGTGAAATATCTTGCCACGGTGAAACTCCCTCGGTCGCCTGCTGGAGTCGCAGAGTCACTTCACCGCCGTTCGTACGATAGTCGTCGAACGTCAGGTCGCCACCGAACTTGCCTACGATCCAGTTCGAGAGCCAGAGACCGAGTCCGCTTCCGTGGTGGAGAGCCGTTTCCTCGCCTTCTGCGAGGACTTTGCGCTCTTCCTCCGGGATACCGGGTCCGTCGTCCAAGACAGTCACTTCCACCCACTCGTCGTCGCCGCTGGGCGAGACCGTCACGCTCACCGACGGTCGCTCGCCACCGTGTTCGATGGCGTTCTCCACGACTTCGCTTATCGCGGCTTCGAGCGTCTTGTCGCCGTACACCACTGCGCTCTGTGGGGTTTCGGTAGTTATCGCGACGTCGGGGTACGACTGGCGGAACTCCTCGCAGGTTCGTTTCACGCAATCGGTCACGTCTATCTGCTTGGTCGTCCGGCTCTCACCGTCGAGAGTCTTCCCGACCTCGCGCGCCTTCTCGCTGATTTCGATGAGTTCGCTCGCTTTCTGCCGAATGATGCTCGCCTCGTTCGCGGCCGGGGGAAACTCTTCGGCGATGTTCTCGGCCCGACCTAGTACGACGTTGAGGTCGTTCCTGAGGTTGTGTCGCAGGATTCGATTGAATACCTGTAGTCGCTGTTCGCGCCGGACGAGTTCCTTGCGCGTCTGGACCGAATCGATGGCGTACGCGAGGTTGTTCCCGAACTTCGAGAGGACGCGGCGCTCGGTCTCGCCGAACGCGTGCCGGACGTCCGACCAGACGCTCAGGACGCCGTACGCACAGTTCTCGTACACGAGCGGGACCGCGGCGACGGCGTAGGATTCGACGTTCGCGTCGACTTCGTTCTGGAACCGCTCTTTCAGTCTCGCACCGCGTTTGACCTGCACTTCTTGGGTTTCGACCGCCTTCCTCACCGGGAGGCTGTCACCTTCCTCCCGGTCGCCGTGGAGAATCACGGTGTCGAGATACCGTTTTTCGACGCCCGCGGACGCCTCCGGTCGAACGGTGGCAGTCTCCTCGTCCACGGTTCCGACCCACGCGAGGAGGTAGGGTCCCGAGTCGGCGAGGCGCTCGCAGACGATCTGCTCGATGTCCTCGCGGGACGACGCCTGTAAAATCGACTGGCTCACGTCCCAGATGAGGTCGTTGACCGCGATTTGACGGTTCGCCAGTCGCTCGGCGCGCCGCCGCGAAACGGCGTTCTCGATGCGGTTTGCCAACACTGCGAACTGCTCCTGGTCGGTCCCCTTTTTGAGGTAGTCGGTGACACCCGCCGAGATTGCTTTACTGGCTATCTGTTCGCTCCCGCCGCCGGTCAGGAGGATAAACGGGACGTCTCGGTCGGTCTCTCTGACCGCGTCCAGTAACTCCAACCCGTCCATGCCGGGCATGTCGTAGTCACTGACGATGCAGTCGAACCGATTGGTTTCCAATCGTTCGAGTGCTGCTTCCGCGCTCTCCACCGTGTACACGTCGATGTCGTACTCGTCGTCGAGAATTCCGGACGTGACCTTAGCGAAGAAGTCGTTGTCCTCGACGTGTAGTACACGGGGGTTCGCCTCCGGCATCCTCTGTCTTGCCGGAATCACGGCTACCTAATAAATGGTTTCCTTCCTTTAACTTTACAAAATCAGGCGATAGAGCCGATGACTGGCGGTCGAGAGCAATTACGACGCCGGTGATAGCTGTTTTACCCCCGTTCTGACGAACTCGGAGCGTTGCCGAACGAAAGTGATTACGTATCGACAGGCGTCGCCCACGAGACGGCGTTGGCCACGACGGTCTGAATTTCGGGTTGGTGGTAGATGGGGTACGTCTCGTGGCCCGGCCTGAAGTAGAAGATTCGGCCCGACCCGCGGCGGTAACAGCACCCGCTTCTGAACACTTCGCCGCCCTCGAACCAACTCGTGAACACCAAGGTATCGGGGGCCGGAACGTCGAACCGTTCGCCGTACATCTCGGTCTCGGGCACCTCGATGCACTCGTCGATACCCTCGGCGATGGGGTGGCCGGGTTCGACCGTCCATATTCGCTCGGTCTCGCCCGATTCGCGCCACTTGAGGCCGCAACTCGTCCCCATCAACCGCTTGAAAATCTTCGAGTAGTGGCCCGAGTGGAGGACGAGCAGGCCCATCCCCGACAGCACTCGTTCGTGGACGCGCTCGACCACTTCGTCGCTGACCTCCTCGTGGGCCTCGTGACCCCACCACGTCAGTACGTCGGTATCGTCCAGTACCTCCCGAGTCAGGCCGTGTTCGGGGTCGTCGAGGGTCGCGGTCTGAACGTCGAATCCCCGGTCGTCGAGGAACTCGGCGATGGTCGCGTGGATGCCGTCGGGGTAGACCTCGCGGACCGCGTCGTCCTCACGCTCGTGGCGGTACTCGTTCCAGACTGTGACTGTAGTCACGGTCAATCAGTCCTCCGTCGCCGCACTCGGTCCGGTTGCTTCGGCGTTCTCGCCGCCGTACTCGAACATCGCGTCGAGGTCCGGGTCCTCGTCGAGGAGCGCGTATCCCTCGTCGGTTCGCTCCGCGACACCGTGGCGGTCGAGGTGGTCGAGGTGCGCCCACGCCTCGCCCGGCCCGTGCATGATGTGGATGTTCGACAACTCGCCGAATAGGTCGGCGCTGACGGTCCACGCGTCGGCCTCGCCGCGCTCTCGGAGGACCGACAGCACGCGCTCGGTCCGCTCGCGGTGGTGAGCGGCGATTTCGCGCGCTCGTTCCGTGGGGTCGTCGATGGGGTCGCGGTGGCCCGGCCACGCGCGAGCGTAGTCGCTCTCGATAATTCGGTCCAGCGAGTCGAGGTAGGTACCGAGGGGGTCCTCGACGCGGGGGTCAGCGCCGCCGACGTTGGGGGTGTACTTCGGCAGGAGTGCGTCGCCCGAGAGGAGTTCGCGGTCGTCTCCGTCCGTCAGTGCGAACCCGGACAGTCCGGCGGCGTGACCCGGCAGGTGGACCGCTTCGAGTTCGACGTTCCCGAGGTCGAACGTAGCGCCGTCCGCGAACGTCTCGATCTCCGGGGACCGGCCCTGAATCTGGTCGTGGAGACCGAGGAAGTCGAGCAGTTCGTGGGCCTTCTCGTCGGGGACGCCCCACCGCGCGAACAGGTCGCGCTCCTCGATTTCGGTCTCGTGGTTCATGCCGTCCTCGGCGACCATCGGCGCGTCGTCCTCGTGGACGTACACCGTCGCGCCGCTCTCGTCCTGAATCTCGCCCGCGAGACCCGCGTGGTCGTGGTGCCAGTGGGTGAGTAAAATCGCGTCCACGTCGCCGAACGAGACGCCGTACTCGGCGAGTCCGTCCTGTAACTGTTCCCGGACCTCGGGCGAGGCGACGCCCGTGTCCACCAGCGTCGTCCGTCCGGAGTCGTCCCCGAACAGGTACACGTCGTTCCGTCCCTCGAAGACGGTGTTTCCGAGTTGAATCCGTTTCACGGTCGTACTCCGCGCGTGTCAGGTAAGTCGTTTTCTCTCCCGTCGTTCCCTCCGGCCTCGCCCGCCGTGAGGAGTTTGAGTACACTCGTAGTGAAAATTAGTACGGAACTTTTATGATAGATACTGTCCGCCCTTCTACCACGCGATGAGCGAACGACTGGAGCGACGGGAGCAGGACGCCGACCCGGTGAACTGGAAGCGAACCGAGGGCGGCGTCGAACTCTACGACGAGACGAACCCCGACGCGTGGGTGCGGATGGAGTTCGTCAGCGGTATCGACCCGGACAAACGCCTCTACGGCATCTGCGACGACTGCGGTCTGGTCACGCCCCAGCGCGCACTGCCCGCTCGGAGCATGGCCTGTGGCAACTGCGGGACCGAGTTCGCCGACGACTCGTAGTCTGTCCCCCTTTTCGCGACTGGCCGGTCGCTTTCGGACGTTCGATTCTCACAGTAGTCGGTCGATGAACGACTCGAACTCGCCGCCCTCCGAAACCGATTCGAGCGTGTCGAGTGCCTCGCGGTCCTCGTCTCTGTTCTGTTCGAGCAGGTCCACCGCTTCGGGGTCGGCGTCGAGCACGTCCGCCAGCGCGAGCAGTCCCTCGTAGGCGGTGAGTTCGAGTCGCTCGGCCTTCCGACCGACGTGGTTGTAGAGCGTGTTCTGCACCGCCACGTCGTGGGAGTCGGTGTCGGCCTCGCGCTTCTCCTCGCGGAGCGCGTCGAACGTCGGCACGTTTCGCTCGTGCGGTTCGAGGCCCAGTACGTCGAAGACGCGTTCGAGGCGCTCGACGTGGACCACGGTCTCGTCGCGGTGTTCGGCGAACCCGTCCACGAGGTCGGCCTCCGTCGCGCTGGTCTGAAGTTCGTCCAGCAGGTCGGTCAACTCACGCTCGGCGTAGTATATCCCACGGAGTTCGTACTCGAACAGGTCCTCGGGCGTATCGAGAGCCATCTCCAGAACCGATACCCCGTACACGTCCTTAGCTATTGTTGCGGATTCGAGGGGGTCCGTCTGCGTTCGGGCCTGTGGATACCCCCTCGACTCTCCACTCGTCGCTTCCTTCTAATTCACTGTCCCCGACGCCACCGTTATGGCGGATGCCGTCGTGGAGACGTTCATGGCCGTTCCGAAGCCGACATCTCCGCTCGAAATTGCGGCGGTAGCCGTCGGCGCTGTCTTCGCACTGCTCATCGTCGTTCCGCTCGTCCCGCTGGTACTCGAACTCGTAATCGGCGTCTTCAGGGGATTCTTCGACGTTATCGTCCCCGGCGGGCGGACGTACTCGTAGCGCCGGAGTTCCCGAATCGTCTCCTCTGTCCCTGCGCTATGGAGGTGACTTCGTTACGCACGTCTCGTCCCGTTGTACTTTTCTACCCGGAGTGTCCGACCGTGGGTATGACGAGTGGCACCTATCGGTTCGGTCTCTTGGCAGTCGTCTTCGGCGGATTCGTCTCGCTGAACAGTTCACAGTTCGGTGGACTGGACGAACTCGTCGCCGTGTTCGGAATGACGACGATGGTCCTCGGTGGCCTCCTCGGCGCTCTCGGACTCGTCCCAGAGGCTCGGTCCGAGTCGTCGTAATCGTCTGCTTCCGACGTATCGAGGGACAGATTACCGGACTTCGTAGGTGTCGTGTTCCGCGAGGAACCGGCCGAGGTCCGCGGTCTGGCGGTAGTCCGACGACAGCAGGTCGGCCAGCGAGGCGGCCAGTCGTTCGCCGTCGCCGTCGTCCCACTCGCTCGGTTCACGAACCGGGACGACCAGAAAGCCCCGGCCCGGAACGTGGTCGGCGTGGAGGTCGGCCATCCGGTCCTCTCGCTCGCCGCCGTTCAACAGCGCCTCGCGGGCGGCGTAGGTCCCGAGGACGTACCGGGTCGCGCGCTCGCCCACGGGCAGGAGGACGTGTGCCGCGATGGCCCGCAACTCGGCGTCGAAGAACGGTTCCAGTTCGTCGTAGTCGCGGTCGGTCGGCGCGCGCCCCTTGGGCAGACAGCACATGTGGCGATAGCTGAAGAAGCAGTCCGCCGCCGCGGGTTCGTCGCTGTAGGCGTCTCCGAGCAGGCCCACCTCGTTCAAGACGGGTTGGAGGCGCTCGCCAGCCAGACTCCCGGTGAACGGAATCCCGGTCTCGCGCCCGCCGTGGACGCCCGGATGGTCGCCGACCACGTGGAAGTCGGCGTTGGCGTCCCCGTAGCCGAAGACAGCGCGGGGGCCCGAGTCGTCGCCCGCCGACCCACACCCGTGGTCGCAGGGCGGCGTCATCCCGAAGGGGTTGCTGGTTCTGTCCGTGACGTTCTTCACGCCGCCGAGTAGTGGGTTCGAAGGTAAATCCGCCCCGGTTTCGACCGGCGGTGTGCGACCCTACGAGAGCGTCCCATCAACCCGCCGAGTCGGATTCGGCGGCGTGCGGCCCGTGTGGCTGTCACCGCGCAGGGTCGAGCAGTTCGACCGGATGACGGGTCGGCCGACTCAACAGCGAATCCAACTGCTCCAGACAGGACGTACCGCTCGCGACGACGAGGCGGTCCTCGGCCTCGGGAGCGCTGAACTGGCCGCGCAACTGCTCGCCCACGTCCACGCTCAGTTCGTAGTACTCGGACTTGTAGCCGAAGCTTCCGGCCATCCCGCAGCACTCCACGTCGGAGGTCAGCACGTCGTAGCCCGCCGCCTCCAGCACGGCGGTCGTGTACGGTTCGAGGTCCAGCGTGCGCTGCTGGCAGTGGCTGTGGTACGCGACTTCCGCCCCGGCCCCGCGGGTGAGCGCGTTCACCGTCTCGTCCGAGTCCTCCTCGCCCTCTTCGAGCAGGCCGTAGACGTACTCCAGTACCTCGTAGCTTCCGTCGGCCAGCGCCTCGTGGCGCTCGTCGTCGAGGAACTTCCCGTACTCGCGCTCGACCATAGCGAGGTCGCTCGGTTCAATCACGACCACGTCGCGTCCGGCCTCGACGTGGTCCAGCAGCGCGGGCGCGACCTGTTCTGCGTGGCGCTTCGCGGTGGCTATCATCCCCTGCGAGAGGGGCGCGCGACCGCTCGACGCCACCGCTGGCACTCTGACCGAGACGCCCAGCGCCTCCAGCACCCTGACGGCGGCCTTCCCGCGCTCGACCTGCACGTGATTCGTGTAGAGGTCCGGGTAGACCGCGGCGACGCGGTCGGCGTCTGTCGGCGAGATGCGCGACCCGCCACGGGCCGCGAACCAATCCGTGAATGTCTCGCGCTCGAACTCGGGGAGGTCCCGCCGCCGGTCGATGCCGAGAAACCGCTCCATCGCCCACCGCGCGGGAGCCGTGTCCGCGAGCCAGTTCGACGCCGGAGCCAGCGCCGACCCGACCTTCGCCACGGTCGAGAAGTTACCGAAGAACCGCTTCTGGAGGCTCAGTCCGCCCGGTTCCTCGTCGGGCGTCAGCCCCTCCACCAGCCAGTCGAACTCGCCGTCCTCGCCCCGGTTGATGCGGTCGCGGACCACCGTATTTATCCACGGAATGTCGATGCCGACCGGACACTGGTTCACGCAGCGCGAACACCCCGTGCAGAGGTCGTTGAACTCCGCGGCGGTGTCCAACCCCTCGACACCGGCCTCCCACCCCGTGGCGATGCCGCCGGAGTACGTCTCGCCGCCGAAGGCGTGGCCGCCGACCGACTGGAAGTTCGCGCAGGAGTTGGCGCAGGCCGAACACCGGATGCAGTAGAGCGTCTCGCGCAACTGGTCGTCCTCGCGCATCGCCGTCCGGCCGTTGTCCACGAGGACGAGGTGGAACTCCCGGTCGTCGGGGTCCCCGGACGCCGACAGCGGCGTCTCAGGGTCGTCGAAGTCGATGGTCGGCGACCCGACCGGCGGACTGAACAGCGAGACGTAGGAGGTGATGTCCTGTCCGGTGCCCGACCGGCCGATGAGTTCCACGAACGGCTGGAGGTCAGAGAGGCTCGGAATCAGTTTCTCGATGCCCGCGACGGCGACGTGGGTGTCCGGCGCGACGACCGACTTCCGGGCGTTGCCCTCGCTGGTCACCAGCGCGATGGTGCCCGACTCCGCGACCACGAAGTTCGCGCCCGTCATCCCCACGTCGGCGTCTTCGATGCGCTCGCCGAGGTACTCGCGGGCGAACTCGGTCAGTTCCTCGGCGGTTTCGAGCGGTTCGTCGGGTTCGAAGTGGGCATTGAACAGGTCGGCGATGGCCTCCCGTGACTTGTGGATGGCCGGGGCGACGATGTGAGAGGGCGCTTCGTCGGCCACCTGCAACACGAACTCCCCGAGGTCCGTCTCCCAGACTTCGACGCCCGCGTCTTCCAGTCGCTGATTGACCTCTATCTCCTCGGTGGTCATCGACTTGCTCTTGACCAGCGTCTCCGCATTCTGACGCTCGCAGACCTCCTCGACGTAGCGATTCGCGTCCGCGGCGTCGTCGGCGAGGTAGACGGTGCCGCCGTTGGCCTCGACGCTCTCGCGGACCCGCGCTATCAGGTCCGGCAGGCGCTCGATGGCGTCCTCCTTGATGGCCCGCGCCTCAGTCTTCAGTTCCTCGTAGTCGTCCAACTTCCCGACCGACTCGTAGCGCCCCTCGTTGAAGCCGCGGGTGTTCGCCGCGACGCTGTCGCCCTCCTCGTCAAGGAGTCGCCGAATCTCCGCCGCCTTCGCCTTCCGGGTAGCGCGGTCGGAACTCATCGGTCCTCCAGCAGCAGGACGTGGACCGCCTTGGGACCGTGGGCGCCGTACACCAGTTCGCCCATGTCGGCGGTCGCGCTCGGTCCCGTGGCGACGACGACGTCGTCGCCGCCCGCCGCGAAGACGGACTCTAGTCGCTCGAAGGCGGCGGGCATGTCCGGGACCACGTCGCTCTCGCGCAGGACGGCGACGTGGGTCTCGGGGAAGAGACTCACCGGTTCGTCGCCGCCGGGCGACGACCGGACGACCACCGACCCGTAGTCGGCGACGCCGAGTTCGACGGCGGTCACGCCGGTCTTCGCCGCTCGCAACTGTGCCGGGGTCGGGTCGAGTTCGACCTCGGTGTCCGCCAGCGAGACGCCCTCGAACGGGAGGGGCGACCCGACCGCGGGCGTCTCGACGACCGAGGTCAGCGCCGCCTCGAACGACTCGGCCTCGACTCGGGTTCGGCCGACGTTCATCCGGCGCAGGGACGCTTCGAACTGACCGAGGATGTCCGTCTCCATGGTCCGTGATAGCGTAGCAACTGTAATTGATTTTCGCTTAGCGGCGGTCTCCGCGTCTCTGGTTTCGGAAGCGACGCTGAGGCCCGAGACCGACGGTTGATGACCGACTGATAGACGATTGCGTGCCCGAACCTACGAGCAACGATGGAACTGCAGAAAAACGTCGTCTTCACCACCGCGACCCCTCTCGGGGCGGTCTACTCCTCGTCGTCCTCGCCGCTGTTCTTGATCTCGTTCAGTTGGTCGAGAAGTTCGTCCTGTGAGGCGTCCGAGTCGAACGAGACTTCCCCTTCGTGGGTGTTCTCGTGGACGGACACGCCGTCGTCCTCGTCGAAGTCGTTTTCTTGGTCCTTTTGTTCGGACTCGTCGTAGCTACCAAAACCCATATCGAACACGAGGGGCTCCGAGTAGTAAAGTCATCCGGTGTTCGCCGAGACTGTTCTCGGCGACTCAGCGCTCGGTGACTTCCAGCACGCGTCCGGCGGCGATGGTCTGTCCCATGTCCCGGATGGCGAAGCTCCCGAGTTCCGGAATCTCCGACGAGGGTTCGATGCTCAGCGGCTTCTGGGGCCGGACCGTGATGACCGCGGCGTCCCCCGACTGGATGAAGTCGGGGTCCTCCTCCTCGACTTCGCCGCTGGAGGCGTCTATCTTCTGGTCGATGGACTCCAGCGTGCAGGCGACCTGCGCGGTGTGAGCGTGGAAGACCGGCGTGTAGCCGTCCGTGATGACGCTCGGGTGCTGCATCACGACGATTTGGGCCGTGAACGTCTCGGCCACGCTCGGCGGGTCGTCGGCCGGGCCGCAGACGTCGCCCCGGTGGATGTCGTCCTTGCCGATGCCGCGGACGTTGAACCCGACGTTGTCGCCCGGTCCCGCTTCGGGCACCTCCTCGTGGTGCATCTCGATGGTCTTGACCTCGCCGCCCACGTCGGAGGGCTGGAAGCTCACGTTGTCTCCGGTGTTCAGCATGCCCGTCTCGACGCGCCCGACCGGGACCGTACCGATGCCCGAAATCGTGTACACGTCCTGAATCGGGAGTCGGAGCGGCGCGTCGGTCGGCGGCTCCGGCTCTTGGAGGTCGTTGAGCGCCTCCAACACGAGTTCGCCGTCGTACCACTCCATGTTCCCGCTGCGCTCGACGACGTTGTCGCCCTCTAGCGCGGAGATGGGGATGAAGCTGGCGTCCTCGGTGTTGAATCGGACCTGATTCAGCAGGTCCTGCACCTCGGCGACCACCTCCTTGTAGCGACTCTCCTCGTAGTCAACCCGGTCCATCTTGTTGACGCCGACGATGAGTTCGTTGATGCCGAGCGTCCGCGCGAGGAAGACGTGTTCCTGCGTCTGGGGCGCGACGCCGTCGTCGGCGGCGACGACGAGCACGGCGTTGTCGGCCTGAGACGCGCCCGTGATCATGTTCTTCACGAAGTCGCGGTGGCCCGGCGTGTCCACGATAGTGAAGTAGTACTCGTCGGTCTCGAACTCCTGATGGGCGATGTCGATGGTCACGCCGCGCTCGCGCTCCTCGGCGAGGTTGTCCATCACGTAGGCGAACTCGAACCCGCCTTTCCCCTTCTCCTCGGCCTCCTCCTTGTGCTGTTCGATGACGTGTTCGGGTACGCTCCCCGTCTCGAAGAGGAGTCGTCCCACGAGCGTCGATTTTCCGTGGTCTACGTGGCCGATGATGGCCAGATTCTGATGTGGTTTGTCTGCCATGGTATTCCCCACCGTGCAACTGAGGTAGTCGTCCCGCAGAACCAAAAGGGCTTCCGGCGATTGGGGTCACCGCACGTCGGGGGCGTACCACGCTAGCGCCACGCCGAGTACCGCGACGACACCCGCGAGCAGGAACGCGGGGCGATACCCCGCCCGGTCGATTATCGCGCCCCCGGCTATCGGCGCGGCGAACGCCCCGAACAGGCCGACGCTGGTCAGCATCGAGATGGCCGTACTCCGAACGGTCGGCGCGACGACTTCCGCGACGTAGGTGTAGAGCAGGCCGATGGTGAGTTGGACCGCGAACCCCGCGACGAGCAGCAGCGCGATAGCGGGACCGACCCGCGTGACGACCACGAATCCCGTGACGGCGGGCGCGGCCGCGACGAACGCCAGCAGGACGACCGGGCGGCGCTCCCCGCCGAACAGTCGGTCCGATATGACCCCGCCGCTGGTCCGCGAGACGACGCCGACCGCGGGGAACAGCGCGGTCAGCAGACCGCTCAGCGCGAGCGAGACGCCGAGGCGGTCGGTCAGATAGCTCGGCAGCCAACTGTTGAGGAACAGGTACAGCGAGAACGCCAGAAACGAGAGGGCGTAGAGCGTCCACGCCGCCCGATTCGCGAGCAAATCGCGCACCTCGGTGCGACTCGGCGCACCGGTCTCGACCGCGAGGCTCCGGCCGCGCGTCGCCAGCAGGAACACCGCGACGCCGACCACCGCGATGGCCGTGAAGATGGGGAGGGTGGCGGGCCACCCGAACCGGTCGGCCAGCAGCGGACTGCCGAACTGCCCCAGCGCGAACCCGACCGGCGCGCTCGCGGTGAACACGCCGACGGCCGTCGCGCGAACGTCGGGTCCGACGGCCTGCCCGACCACGTTCGCCCCGGCGTTCCAGAACACGACGTACGCGAACCCGCCGAGGACGCGCGAGGCGAACAGCCACCAGTAGGCCCCCGCTACCGCGGCGACCCAGCCCCAGACACCGGCGACCAGCAGTGCGACAGCGGCCGCGGCGACGGCCTTCCGGACCGACACCCGGTCGAGCGCGACCCCGACCGGGACGCTGGCGACCACCGCGGTGAGGTACATCACGCTCACGAGCCATCCGGCCAACGTCGGGCCGACGCCCAGCGACTCGCGGACCAGCGGCAGGACGCTCGCCGGTGCGATCTCGTACGCGCCCGCCGCCGTCGAGAGCGCGAAGAGTCCGGCGACGAGACCGACGGTCTGGCCGCGAGTGGGGGTCGGCGCGTCTTCGTCGTCGCTCACGCCGCTACGTTTTCAGGACGGGTTTATAGTTCCGGCTGTCTCGGAAATCTCGGTGACGGGGAGGGCGCGGTCAGGTGGGGTCTCGGTCAGGTGCGGTTTCGATGATAACGTGGTCTCGGCGTCGGGTGCGCACCTGAACTGTCGAACCGAGAACAAAAATACGATTCAGCTAACACTTTTGCCCGATTCGCGCGAACCCCGATTCGTGCGACCGACGCCAGACTCCTCCACGAGACGTGACGGGAGCGCGATACGATGACCGTCTGGAAGAGCGCCGACCCGGAGGCTCGACTGACCCGCGCCGACGACGCCACCCCGCCCCGAGAGACAGCGCCCGCCGACGCGCAGGCCGCGGTGAACTTCGTCGTCTTCGACCCCGAGTGGCTCCCCGACGACTGCCGCGTCGAGACGGTCACGCACCGCCCCGAGCAACCGCCCGGCCGCCCGAGCGACGTGGCCGCCGCGGACATCGACCAGACGCCCCACAGCGACGGCAACCCCTGCAGCGTTCGCACCGTGGTGGCGGGCGAGGACCGGCGACTCCGCCTCAAGCAGTTTCTCTACGACTGGGCGCCGCCCTCGGCGAGTATCGCCCCGCTGTGGCGCACGCCCGACCCCGCGCCGTTCGAGTGCGGCGACGCGGTGGGGTGGCTCGGCACCGACTACAAGGACGCCCGCGGCGCGTGCGTTCAGCGCGACCGGACGCAGGTCGAACTCTCGGTCCGCGAGGGCGAGTTCTCGGACGAGGAACTGCGACGCCTCCTCGACGGACTGACGCCCGTCGACCCCGAGGGTGCCCGCCGCGTCCGGCGCGTCCCGTTCCACAGGCTGAACTACTGGGCGCGGTACGGTTGCCGCCCGCCGGTCGTCCCCCACGGACTGTGGGACTACGCTCCGGAGCATCCCTACGAGGAGAACCTCGTCCTCTCGCCGGTCGCGCTCCGGGCCGACCCGCCGGTCCCGGCGCTCGTCCCCGGTGGTTCCGACAGTTCCCCCGGCGGGCAGTTCGTCCTCGACTCCGCACTGGCGTTCACCGAAGCGGACGCGCTGGAGGCGGTCTTCCGGAACCGAGCGAACGGGTGCGACCACCTCTGGCTACTGGCGACCGATGCGGACAGTGCCCTCGCACCGTCGCTCCCGCCCGACCCGTCCGACCAGTCGGCCGAGACGCGGGCGGCTATGGACCTGCGGGGGACGACCGTTCACTACGCCGCGTTGACCGAGGACCGCGGCGCGTGGGAGGCCCTCTGGGCCGAAAACGGCGTCCGCTACGCCGTCTGGGCCGGGTCGTCGCGCTCGCTGGACGGGGCGGCGTTCCGGGAACTGGTAGACTCGCTGGAGTCGCCCTGACAATCGGCGGACCCACCGCGAGTTGCCGAGGCCGCCACAGTCATCCTCGCGCGACCGAAACCTACGCACGACCGATGCTCGACGACTCTCCGGGCGTCCACCACGTCACCTCGATAGTGGGCGACCCCCAGCGCAACGTGGACTTCTACGCGGACGTCCTCGGTCTCCGCCTCGTCAAGCGGACGGTGAACTACGAGGACATGCTCCGGTACCACCTCTACTACGGGAACGGGACCGGCGACCTCGGGACGCTCCTCACCTGTTTTCCGTACCCCAACGACGTGCCGGGCCGCCTCGGCAAACCACAGATTAGCGGCGTCTCGTTCGCCATCCCGCCGGGTTCCGTTCCGTACTGGACCGACCGTCTCGGCGCTCGCGGCGTCGAGGTGACGGGCCCCCGTCGCCGATTCGACGAGACCGTCCTCCGGTTCGAGGACGACGCCGGAACCCCGGTCGAACTCGTGACCGCCGACTCGCCCGTCGAACCGTGGACCGGCGGGTCGGTCCCGGCCGACGCCGCGATTCGGGGCATCCACGGCGTCACCCTGCTGCCGACCAACCCGTACACGACCGCGAGTACGCTCGAAACGCTCGGCTTCGACCTCGTCGGCGAGGAACGCGACGGCGACGCCAATCGGATTCGGTACCGCGCGTCGGGCGACCACGCGAACGTCGTGGACGTTCTCGACCGCTCGGCCTCGTTCGGCCGCGAGGGAATCGGGACGATACACCACGTCGCGGTGCGCGTGGCGAGCGAGGAGCAACTGTACGAGTGGCACGACCTGTTCCGCGAGCGCGACTACGACGTCTCCCGGGTGCGCGACCGCCACTACTTCCACTCGCTGTACGTCAGGGAACCCGGCGGCATCCTCTTCGAGTTGGCGACCGAATCGCCCGGTCTCACGGCCGACGAGGACCCCGCGACGCTCGGCGAGTCGCTCGTGTTGCCCGACTGGTTCGAGGAGGACCGCGACCTGATAGAGCGTCAACTCCCGCCGGTGGAACTCCCGCGCCGGAGCGAGTCTGAATGACCGAGTTCGGTGGGTCGGGAACGGAATCCCCCGCAGACGACCCTCACGCCGACCGACCAGTAATCACGGCGGGCGCGCCGATTCGGGCCGCCGAGGTCGCGGTCGTCCTCCTGCACGGCCGGGGCGCGACGGCGCAGGGCGTGGTCAATCTCGCAGAACCGCTCTACCGCCACGGCGTGGCCTTCTTCGCGCCGCAGGCCGCCCGGAGTCGGTGGTATCCCCACTCGTTTCTGGCCCCGGTCGAGCGCAACGAACCGCACCTCTCGTCGGCGCTCCGCAGGGTCGATGCCGTCGTGGACGACGCCGTGGCGAAGGGCATCCCGCTCGACAAGGTGGTGCTGTTCGGCTTCTCGCAGGGGGCCTGCCTCGCGGCGGAGTACGCCGCGCGCAACCCCCGGCGGTACGGCGGCGTCGCGGCCCTCTCCGGCGGCCTCGTCGGTCCGCCGGACGCCCGCAGGGAGTACGAGGGGTCCGTGGAGGAGACGCCGGTGTTCGTCGGTTGCGGAGACGCCGACGACCACGTCCCGGTCGAGCGCGTCCGGGAGACGGCCGAGACGTTTCGGTCGCTGAACGCCGAGGTGACCGAGCGAATCTACCCCGGACTGGAACACGCCGTGAACGACGACGAGATGGCGTTCGTCGGGTCGCTCGTCGAGCGCCTCGCGGAGTCGGGGGAGTGACGCCGAAGACTCTCGAAACCGTCGTCCGCGAGACGCCGACGCTTCTCGAATCGTCGCCCGAGCGTTCCGACCATCTCGCCGCGACCCGGCGATTTAACCCGGCACCGACCGACCGGACTGACACACCAGCATGAGAGCAGCAGTTCTACGCGAGTACGGCGAACCGCTCGAAACCGAGCAGGTCCCCGACCCCGAACTCGACGACCACGGCGTCGTCGTCGAGACCGAGGCCTGCGGTATCTGCCGGAGCGACTGGCACGCGTGGCAGGGCCACGGCGAGTGGGCCGACGACCGAGTGCCGGAGGGCCAGATTCTCGGCCACGAACCGGCGGGCACCGTGGTCTCGACCGGCCCGAACGTCGAGCGCTTCCGCGAGGGCGACCGAATCGCGGTCCCGTTCAACCTCGGACGCGGCGACTGCGAGCACTGCCGGAACGGCCACGGAAACGTCTGCGAGGACGGACTGGCGCTCGGGTTCGAGGCCGACGCGCCCGGCGCGTTCGCCGAGCGGGTTCACGTCCCCTACGCAGACTACAACGCCGTGGCGCTCCCCGAGGGCGTCTCGCCGGTCGAGATGGCCGGACTCGGCTGTCGGTTCGCCACGGCGTACCACGGACTGGCCCACCGCGCCGACCTCACGCCCGGCGACTGGGTCGCGGTCCACGGGTGTGGCGGCGTCGGTCTCTCGGCGGTCCACGTGGCGGACGCCCTCGGCGCGAACGTCGTCGCGGTGGACCTCGCCGACGAGAAACTGGCGAAGGCCGAGCAGTTGGGCGCGGACGAGACGGTGAACGCCGGAGCGGTCGCCGACGTGCCCGGTCGAATCCGCCGTCTCACGCCCGGCGGCGCGCACGTCTCGGTGGACGCGCTGGGCGTCGCCGAGACCTGCCGCAACTCCGTCGCGTGTCTTCGCAAGCGCGGCCAGCACCTCCAACTCGGCCTGACGACCGACGAGGAGCGCGGCGAGGTGGCGCTCCCGACCGACGCGATGACGATGAACGAAATCACGTTCCTCGGGTCGCGCGGGATGCCGCCGACGCGCTACGGCGAACTGCTCCGGATGATGGACCGCGGCACCGTCTCGCCCGCCGAACTGGTGACGCGGGAGGTCGCGTTGAGCGACGTGCCCGACCGACTGGCGGCGATGAACGACTACGGCACGGTCGGCATCGAAGTCGTCACGGAGTTCTGAGTCGGGAGCGCAGGTCCGGACGAAACGGTGGTTTCGGCTATCGTCTCTCGCCGGTCTCCAGACGCAGCAGACTCTTCCGCACGCGATTTCGGCGCTACCTGCCGTCGCGGTTCGACCCGGCGAAGTCCCCGCGAAGGTAGAGGTGGAATATCAGGCCGGGGATCCCGAGGACGCCGAGTCCGAGCGCCCACGCGAGCGGCCGCGACTCGCCGCGCCGCTTCCGGTCCCGATAGACGTAGTACGCGACTGGCGGCCCGAGAACGAGAACCGTCCCGACGAACCGGACGAACTGCCACGAAACGTCTGTCATGTATGCGACAGTCGTGTTCCTCAGTAGATAAATGTGTGTCACCCACCGGAACTTTTCGCTTCTTACTACTTCGAGGGTATTTCGGAAACTCTCGGAGCGACCGATAAACGACCCCGATTCCGGGAGTTAGAGGCTCGATACTGTCGATACGCTGTCAATAACTTTGATTGCATCTCTCGTAGCGCTCCGTATGAGCAACGAGAACTCTCGTCGGCGGTTCCTCGCGCGAGGGGTCGCCACCGCAGGTGTGACACCGTTCGTCGGCCACTCCGTCTCGGCGCACGTCGCGGCCTCGAAGACGCTCACAATCGAGAGCGACGGCGGCGGGTTCGCGGCCTACGAGTTCACCGTGAGCGGCGACCTCAGCCAGCAGGACAGCGGCGACCGAGTCGGCGGCAGTCGCGCCGCGGGTAACGTCGGTCCGGACCGCGGGACCGACACCTTTCGATACTCCGGGGATATCACCGGCCTCGTCCTCGCGGGTCCGGCGACCCTCTCCCGCGACGGCACGCGCGTCGAACCGTCGTCGTTCCCGCGACCGACCGGGTCGCTCGCGAGCGACGACTTCGAGGCCGGGTCGGGGACCGACCGCCTTCGCGTCGAGAGCGACGGCGGCGGCGTCGCAGTCTACGAGTTCACGGCCAGCGGGCCGGTCCGCCAACGCGACGGCGGTGACAGCGTCGATGGGGCGCGGGCCGTCGGCCACGTCGGACCCGACCGCGGCGCAGACGAGTTCGATGTCGAAGGCGAGATAACGGCGTTCGCGCTCGCCGGTCCCGCCACAGTGTCGCTGAACGGGAACGAGGTGACGCCCTCCCGGCCGTCGCCGACCGTCTCGCGCGGCAGTCCGGAGCGGGAAATCACGATCCACCCCGACACTCCGGTGTTGTTCGAGACCGCCGTCAGCGACTACCCCGGCGACTACGTCTCGGCGGAGTGGTACGTGGACGGCGACCGGCGCGTCGGCCCGGACCTGTTCTACGGCCACCTCGGTTCGAGCAGTCGAGCGACGTTCACCCATCGCTTCGATTCGCCCGGCAACTACCGGGTTCGCTCGGCGGTCTTCCGTGAGGGCGAGTCGTCACGGGAGGGCGACGACCCCATCGACACCGTCAGTTGGACGGTCGAAGTCGGTTCGGACGGGAACCGACCGCCCGTCGTGGAGCGTCTGAATCCCTCGGCCAAAATCCTCAGAACCGAGTACGAGACGACCGAGCGGATTCAGTTCGAGGTTTCCGCGACCGACTCAGACAGCGAACTCGACCGAGTGGTCTGGTGGATAGCGCAGGGCGACTCCGTCCACGGCGTGTCACAGGTTTCGGGCGAGTACGACACCGCCATGATTACCTACGACGTCGACCCCGGTCTCCCCTTCGGCGCGTACGCTATCGACGAACACGGCGCTATCTCGCGGTTCCGCGGCTGGAACGTCAAAAGCGAATAGCCGAAAACGAAAACGCAAACGTAAACGGAAACGCTACTCCGACCCCCAGTCGGAGATGTCGAGGACCGAATCGCACTCCGGACAGGTCCAGACTTTCGGCGTACTCGCGCGCGCTCCCTGCTCCAGTCGTTGCGCCCACTTGGTGATGTCGGACTCGCAGTGCGGACACGTCGCCATGGGCTGCGTTACCACGGAGGGCGGTTTGAAAGTTCGGGCGGGGACCGGAGTCGGGGAACTGCCTCGGACGGGACCCCCGCGACGGACTCAGTCTCCTCAGTCGCTCGTCTGGGAGTACTTGTCTACCCACTCCTGCAGCGTGATGCCCATCGCCGACTGGGTAATCGCGTTCGAACTCGCGGAGTTGGCGCTCTTGACCAGTTCCGCTTCCAGCGTCCGCTTGGGTACCTCGCCGAGGAAGTGGGGAATCGCCCGCTGGACCGCCAGCGGACACCCGACCTCGTGGGCCAGCGCGTACCCCGAAATCGAGTGGGGAATCTCCTCGCTGACGTAGGTCGGGTCGGGGTCCAGCAGTTTCTCCTCGTCCACGTGGTTCACGTACTCGTAGCACTTGCCCACGTCGTGGAGGAGGCAGGCGGCCCGAATCACGTCGAGGTCGGGGTCCGCGCCGTGGAACGCCCGCTGTTCCTCGGCGGATTTCGCGGCGATTCGCGTGACCCCGCGGACGTGTTCGACGTTCGAGACCTCGTGGATGTTCCACGCGTAGGGAACGTCGTACACGTCCTTCCATCCGCCGCGTTCGAGACCGAGCGTCCACGCCTCCGTGACCTGCTCGCGCAGGCTCTCGTCCTCGATGTCCCGAATCTCGGGGAAGGCCGATTCGACCTGCTCGCGGTAGTCCGGAGTCTCGTCGGTCATACGTGTCGAATCTCCCGGCCGGACCGTAAGCGTTCGTGTCTCGGAACTGAACTGTCGGCGGACGGAGTTCCGCGCTCTTGGGTCGCCACACCGTCGAGAGTCTCGGCCGCCTCCCCGGCGCTCGATACGCAGAACTCTGCTCGCTATCCCTCTCCTTCGGCTCGTCTCTCGCGGTCGAACTGCGCGAAGAACTCCTCCATGAAACTCCACCGCGATTCTCCGAGACGACGTCCGGGTGGAGTGTGCACCCTAGCCAGACGCTCTTTCGCCCACTCCCGTAGAAGAGAGATGTCCGGAACGTCCGACGTGTCCACGCCTTGAACCGACGAATTACTGATTGCCGCGTACTTCTCGCCCGCTCTCCCCGACCGTTCGCCGACGATACAGGCCATGCGGGCGATACCGACCGCGCCGGTCGCCTCCAACTTGTCCGCGTCGAAGAGCAGTTTCGCCTCGGGACTCTCCGGGTCCGGTGAGCTAGACCGAATACTGTGCGCTCGGATGCAGTGTTCGACGGCGTCAATTCGGTCGGTCGCCACCTCCTCGCTTCCGAGCAGGTGCTTCGCCTCCTCCGCGGCCCATCTGTCGTGATTCTCGATTTCCCCCGACCGTTCCAGCGGGCGACCGATGTCGTGTAGCCACGCCGCCGCTGAGAGAACCTCTCTATCGACCGTCCTCTCCCACTCGCTCGCCAACCGAACCGACAGATTCCGGACTCGGTTAGCGTGAAACTGGTCGTGTGCCGGGAGAGCGTCTTCGTAGTACGGTAGCGACAACTTCCGGGCGAGAGGACCTAATTGCTGCGTCACGGGTGGTGTGAGCGGTCCATTCCCAGTGGCATAGTGGTTGCGAAGTTGTCATACGGCTATCCGAAACGAACCTGCTACCGGTGGCATCTCTCGTGTCGAATCGGAGGGGCCAGCAAACACTTCCCGACCAGCGTCGTACGCAAGACGATGCGAACCGCATTCCACCTCACGAGCGGCGACGAGGACCACCAGAACACCGTCCTCACGATAGCGGAGAACCTCTCGAAGGACGAGACCATCGAGATGGACGACATCGCGGTCGTCGCACAGGCCGAGGGCATCGACCCGGTCACGCGAGACGGGACCCACAGCGACACGGTGCAGGAACTCCTCGACTCGGGCATCGCGTTCAAGGCCTGTAGCAACACCCTCGACATGATGGACCTCGACGACGGGGACCTCGTCGAGGGCGTCGAGACGGTCTCCTCGGGCGCGAGCGAACTGACCCGATTGCAGGAGGACGGCTACGCGTACCTCCGGCCCTGAGAGCCCGGCCGGTCCGGCCTTCAGTTCACTCTTTTCTACGCAACCGAGGCAGTGACCGGAGCCTCTCACCGACGCGTATCACGCGCAGGTTCGGCACGCCGGTCTGTGCAATGGTTGGTTTTAATACTATTATGTGCGTTCTCCGTCGCGTGAACGAGAATCTGTACGCGGAGTACCCCGAGACCTACGACGCCATCTACGCCGAGAAGGACTACGACGCCGAAGTCGAGTTCGTCCTCGACCGATTCGCGGAAGTGGCCGGGGGCGACGGCGACCCAGAGCGCGCGCTAATCGTCGGATGCGGTACCGGCGAACACAGCAAGCGACTCCGCGAGGAGGGGTTCGAAGTCGTCGGCGTGGACAAGTACCCCGCGATGGTAGAGCGCGCCCGGACGAAGTCGGACGCGGAGTTCCGGGTCGGCGAACTGCCGGACCTCCCGGTGGACGGGCAGTTCGACCTCGTCTGGTTCCCCTTCACGGTCGTCCAGCACCTCGACCCCGACGCCGTCGCCGAGAGTCTGCGTACAGCGGTCGACCACCTTACGGCGGACGGCGTCCTCGTCTTCGACCAGTTGGTAACCGGCGAGGAGGACATCTACCCGCGACTCGTGACCTACGAGTCCGACGATGGAACCTACGCCCGACTCACCGACGTTCACGAGGTGGGCGACTCGTCGTACCGCTGGGACTCGCTCGTGTTCACGCCGGACGGCGAGTTCTTCGCGGACACCCATCGCCTGTACGACCACGACGCCGCCTACCTCGACGGCGTCTGCGGCGTGGTGGGTCTCTCGGTCGAACGTCACGGTTGGTACGACGCGGACGCCGACCCCGACGAGAGCGGCCACGCCGTCTTCGTGGCTCAGAACACCGACTGAGTCCCTCGGAACCGCTGGAATCGCCGGAGGTACACCGCGACGGCGTCCTCCTCTCGAACTCGTCGAATCGCGTACTCGGTCGGGTAGAACCCGCGGGTCGGGAACCGCCGCGGGGTGGGAACCTCGCTGACGACCTTCCCCTGCAGGTTCTCGAGGAACTGTCTCGTTATCATGGGTTCGAGGAAGCTGATTCGGCCGTCGAACGACCCGTAGATGTAGGTGTGCGTGAACTGCTCGCCCTGCAGTTCGGGCGCGTCCCGCTTCACCCAGTGGTTGCCCATCGCCGGAACCACGTCGTCGGTCGGCACGTACCCCGGCGGTCGCTGGGCGTCGGGGAGCGGTTCGGTCGCCCGCTCGTACACGTCGCAGGGCACCGGCCGGTCGGCCTCCCCGTCGCCGTCCGCGTCGCACTCGCCCGGCGGAATCCGGCGCTCGACTCGCTCCTGCGGGTCGAAGTAGAAGTGGAAGTCGAAGTGCGGCACGTCGTACACGTCCTCCGGCCCGTGTCCGTGCGGGTTCCAGTCCGCGGTCAGCCACTCGACGTTTCCGACGGTCGCGGCCCCGTCCGGGAGCGGCACCGAGTGCCTGACGTGTTCTCCTTCCTCGGGCAGTCCGGTCAGCGCGTCCTCGCTCAGCCAAACGCCGAGGAAGCGCGGCGCTCCCGAGCGGCCGCGCGTGAGGAAGGCCCGGGCGTCGCCGTCGCCCACCGTCACCGCGTTCCCCCACCGGGTACGCTCGCTCGGCGGGAACCCCTCCTGCGCGCTCGCTGTTCCGCCGGTAGCGAGGCCGAGACCGAGCGCCGCCAGTCCGCCGCCGACCGACCGGAGCGCGGTTCGCCTGTCTGTTCGATGTGATGCGTCGCTGTCGGAGTCGCGTCCTCTGACCATTCTCGTTCCCCCAACTCCGACAGTGCGACGACCGCGTAGATATAGCTTGCCCGAGGGGGTCTTCGAGCGCGGCCCGACTACCCCTGCGTCGTGCCGCACTCGGTGCAGGTGAGTTCGAAGGTGCCGTCCGCCATGCCCACGTCTTGGGTCGTCTCGTCCTCGCACTCCGGGCAGTAGGCCCGCGACTGGAGTTCGTCCCAGTCGTGCACCGCGCCGGGCGCGCCGAGCGCCCACCCCTCGACGGTCGCCTCGTCGTCGTTGTACCCCTTCTGGAACTCGCCGGGCGGGAACCGAATCAGTTCGCCCGCTTCGACTTCGACCGCCTCGCGGTCCAGTCCGACCTCGAACGTCGCGGTCCCGGACTCGACGTAGAACACCTCTTCTTGGTCGTTGTGCCGGTGGAGGCCGCCGGAGAACGACTCCCCCGACTCCAACTCGAAGTAGTTCATCGCGAAGTGGTCTGTGCCGAGCGCCCGAGAGACCGGCTTGCGGACGCTGTGAACCTTCATCGGATTCCGCTCGTTCTCGACCGCTTCGATGGCGACTTTCTCCATGGCGGACACAGGTCCGACTCCCGGAAAAAGTTGTTCGAACTGATATTCGGTTTCCGAGGATTCTCCCGTAAGCGCGGACGGAACCGGGCGGGAACGCTTCCGAAAATCGACTCGCCGGTCTCGTCCTACTCCAGCGGGTCCAGTCCCGCCTCGGCCCGCAAGGCGTCGATGTAGGCCCGGAACCCGGCTTCGAGGTCGTACTCCGGTTCGTAGCCCAAGTCCTCTTGGGCGTCGGTCATGTCGAGTCGCTGGGTCCACGGGAGTTCGCCCTCGTCGCTGACCTCGATGTCGGCGTCAGGCAGTATTCTGCGGACCGTCTCGGCGGCCTCTCGAATCGTGGCGACTTCGCCCCGGACGTTGTAGATGCGCTGGCTCAGGTCCTCTTCGGGGGCGAACGCGGCCTTTCGGAACGCCTGTGCGATGTCCTCGACGTACTGCCAGTCGATGATTTGGTCGCCGTACTCCACCGAGAACGACTCGCCGACCGCCGGTTTCTCCACGATGTCGGCGAGGAACGCCGACCCGCCGGTCTCGCGGTAGGGACCGTAGGCCACCGTGGGGCGCAGGCCGACGTGGCTCACGTCGTGGTCCTCGAAGTAGACCTTGGCCTGATGCTCGTTGTACTCCTTTGTCGCCCCGTAGAGCGTGTCGGGATAGACCAAATCCTCCTCGTCAACCCAGTCGCCCTCGTAGTTCGCGGGCGGCGCGTACACCGCGGCCGAGGACGCCCACGCCACGCGCTCGACTTGGTCGTCGAGGGTCCGCGCCGCCTCGAAGACGTTGTTCGTGCCCATCACGTTGACCTCGGCCGCGCCGCGGGGGTTGTCTCGCGCGAGGTTCGTCAGCAGCGCCGCGAGGTGGACGACGCGGGTCGCGCCCGACTCGCGGACCGCCCGAATCACGCTGGTCGGGTCGGTGATGTCGCCGCGGACGACCTCCACGTCGTCGGCCGCGCCGAGTTTCTCCAGAATCCGGGTGTCGGTCGAGAGGTCGTAGGCCACCACGTCGTGGCCCGCCTCCGCGAGGTCCTGCGCGACGTAGGAGCCGATGAAGCCGGTGCCGCCCGTGACGAGTACGGTCGCTGATTCGCTCATCACTCGCAAATATATCCGGAACCCTAAAAAAAGTGCAACAAGCCGAATGAAAATCCGTTGACTCGATACTCTCCAGCGTTACCACTTACTCACACGTCTCCCTCGTCAGCTATCGGCCTCACCGCCGCCGTGTCCGTCCAGAGATACGACGTTGCCGCCACGTACAAGGTCCGGTCGTGCCTATACCCGACGATGACTGCGACTCCGGTCGTGGGTCACGAAATCGGCGAGTTCATCCGACAGGTGGTCCCGCCGTGGCTGATACCCGTGTTCGTCCTCATCACGCGAATCGGCAACCCCGCGTTCTTTCTGGCGCTGTTCGTCCTCGACTACTGGTTCGCCGACCACGAGCGGGGGTCTCACGCCATCGGACTGGCGATAGCCGGGATAGCGCTCGTCACCGCGCTCAAGACGTTCTTCGACGCGCCGCGGCCCTCGGAGATGACCGCCGTCATTCCGATTTCGGGCTACAGTTTCCCCAGCGGTCACGCGACCGGTTCGACCATCGGGTACGGCATCCTCGCGTACGACTTGGAGGTCGGGTCGCGGCGCTCGCGGTACGCGGTCGCCGCCGTCCTCGTCGCGCTGATAGCCCTCTCGCGGGTCGTCCTCGGCGTTCACTTCGTCCGCGACGTGGTCGCGGGCGTGATTATCGGCGTCCTCTTCCTCGCGGCCGCGTTCTCGCTGACCGAACACGACCCGCGGGAGGGGTTCGTGCTGGCGCTGGCGTTCGGGGCGCTCGCGTTCGTCGTCAGCGGCGCGAGTCACGACGGGGTGGCCGTCCTCGGCGCGGCGGTCGGCGGGGCGCTGACGTGGGAGGCGCTCGGTCCGGTACCGCGTCTCGACTCTCTCCGTAGCAAACTCCTGTTGCTCGTCGGCATCCTCCCCGTCCTCCTCGGTGTCGGCTACGCTGGCACGGAGTTAGACGTTCCGCTCGCGTTCGCGTTCGTCGCCAACGCCGCAGTGATGGCGGGGGCGCTCGCCGCACCGGTCGCCGCCGAACGGTTGGATTGACTCCGCTTGCCGCAGAACGGTGGGGGATATCTTCGTTCGTCCTCGTGCCGAGAACTGCTAGCTCCGCTCGGCGTACCGAATCGGGAGCGACTCGACGCCGTAGACGAACGAACTCCGAGTCGGCCGCAGTTCGGCGTCCGCGATGCGGATGTCCTCGGCGCTGTCGAGTAGTTCGCCGAGCGCGATTCTGGCTTCGAGTCTCGCCAGCGGCGCGCCCAGACAGTAGTGGGTGCCGTGCCCGAACCCGAGGTGCTGGTTCGGCGACCGGTCGGGCCGGAACTCGTCGGCGTCCTCGAACCGGCGCTCGTCGCGGTTGGCGGACCCGAGCCAGACGATGATTCGGTCGCCCTCCTCGATGGTCTCGCCGCGCATCGTCACGTCTTCGGTCGCGATTCGGGTCATCGCCTGCACCGGCGACCGATAGCGTAGCGTCTCCTCCAGCGCGGTCGTGAGTCCGCGCTCGTCGCCGCGGAGTCGGTCGAACAGGTCCGCGTCGGCCTCGGCAAAACACCTGACCGCGTTCGCTATCAGGTTCGTCGTCGTGATGTTGCCCGCCACGAGCAACAGGATGCACATCCCCAGCGCTTCCTCGCGCGACAGGGTGCCGCCGTCGCTCAACTCCGTAGTGGCGATTTCGGACAGCAAGTCGTCCCGCGGGTTCTCCCGGCGGTCGCCTATCGCCTCCACGAAGTACTGGGCCATCTCCATCTGAGCCTGTTGCTGGCGCTCGGCGTACTCCTCGCCGCCCTCGTCGTCGCTCGCGGCCGAGACGAGGGTGTCGGACCACCGCTTGAATCGGTCGCGGTCCTCGGCGGGGACGCCGAGCAACTCGGCGATGACAGTCACCGGGAAGGGGTAGGCGAGGTCCTCGACCACGTCCATCCGGCCGCCGCCGTCCGCGACGGCGTCGTCGAGCAGGTCGGCCGCGAGGTCCCGGAAGTGCGACTCGCGCTCCCGGAGCGTCCGCGGTTGGAACTCGTCGTCCACGACGCCCCGGAGTTCGTCGTGGCGCGGCGGGTCCTGAAACAGCATCGTGTCGAAGATGAGACCCTCGCCCGGGTTGTCGGGTTCCACGAAGTCGCTCGTGAGTCGCGGATTCACCGAGAACGTCTCGTCGTCGTCCAGAATCCGCTTGACGTCCTCGTACCGGAACACGTCCCACGACCGGCGGTCGGCGTCGTACCGGACCGGGTCGTCGTCGCGCATCTCGCGATACCAGTCGAAGGGTTCGAGCCACGACTCGCGACTCGACAGTTCCTCAGGGAACGCCTGCAGGCCCTGCGGGTTAGCGGAACTCATGTTACCTCGCTACGACGTTGACGCGTTAAACTGTCCGGATTGGTAGCGTGGGTGACTATTGCAGGAACGCCGCTTTCTCGTATCGGGAACTCCTCTCTCCGTCCGTGACCGACCGCGAGAACCGAGGCCGCGAGAACTCCGACCGCGCGTACCGCGGTCACGAGAACCGCGGGTTCAGACGCCTCTTCGGCGACGCCGACCTCTCGGTCGGCCTCTTCTTCCCCATCACGACCGCCGAGGACGACGTGCCGCCGATGGACGACCAGATGGAACTCGCCCGGTACGCCGAGGAACTGGGCTTCGACGCGCTCTGGGTCAGGGACGTGCCGACCTACTGGCCCAAGTTCGGGGACGCGGGGCAGGTGTACGACCCGTGGGTCTACCTCGGGCAGGTCGCGGCCCGCACCGACGACGTTGCGCTCGGCACCGGGAGCATCGTCCTCCCGCTCCGCCATCCCCTCCACGTCGCGAAGTCGGCCGCGTCGGTGGACCGACTCTCGGACGGCCGCCTCGTGCTTGGGGTCGCCACGGGCGACCGCTCGCCGGAGTACGCCGCGTTCGGCGTCGAGGAGGCGTCGCGCGGCCAGCGGTTCCGCGAGCACGTCCGGGTCCTCCGGACGGTCTGGGACGAGGAGTTCCCGGAAGTCGAGTCGTCCTACGGGACGCTGGACGGGAGCCTCGACGTGGTTCCCAAGCCTACCACGGAGACGCTTCCGCTGCTCGTCACCGGCAACTCCCGCCAGTCGCTCGACTGGATAGCGGACAACGGCGACGGCTGGCTTCACTACCAGATGCCCCTGAACACGGTCGAGAGCGTCGTCGGCGACTGGCGCGAGGCGGCGGGCGACAAGCCCTTCGCGCAGGCGACGACGGTGAATCTGAAGGCCGACCCCGAGGCCGGGATAGACCACGTCCATCAGGGGTTCGCCGCGGGCAGCGAGTGGTTCGTCGAACACTTCCGGGCGCTCGCGGACCGGGGCGTGGACCACCTCGCAATCGGGATTCGGGGGAGCGACCGCGACGCGAGGACGGTGCTCGCGCAGTTCGCCGACGAGGTGCTGGACGAGTTGTAACTTCGGCTGACGACTCGGCGAAGCCGTGACCGGCGAATCCAAACCGTAATTACCGTTCACTCCGTGGTAACCGCCGATGGCCTACGTTTCACGGGTCGTGTCTGGCCTCGGTGCGCGGCGCGTCCTCCTCGCTCTCGGCGGTGTCTACGTCGCGGTCGCAGTCGGAATCGCGGTCACGCAAACCGGCGGTGAACAGACCGTCGGCGAAGCGCTGATCTCTCCCCTCCTCCTCGGAACGAGCGGTCTCGTACTCTCCTACTGCGGATATCGACTTCCGGGGACGAACATCCGGACGGACCTCTTCCACGTCGTCGCCGGTTGGTGCCTTCGGGCTTTCGGGGTCATGTTCGGTATCGCGCTCTCCGCGGAACTTCTCGGTAGCCTCGACGACCCCATCTCGGGGTTCGTCGTTCTCCCCGCGCTCGCCAGCGTCGCGGGTCTCGGTATGGGATATCACGACGCCCGGGCCAGAACCCGGGCGCTGGACGCCGAAGAGCGTCAGCGCGAGGCCGAGCGCTACAGTCGGGAACTCGAACGTTACCACACTATCGTCGAGACGGTCAACGACGGCATCTTCGTCGTCGACGAGGAGAGCCGCTTCACGCTGGTCAACGACGCCTACACCGAGTTAGTCGGCTACGACCGCGAGGAACTCGTCGGTTCGCCCTCGTCGCTCGTCGCGGCCGAGGAGACGGACGTGGACGCGATGTCGCGGGAGGTTACTCGCGACATCGGGACAGGGACCGCCGAGACGAAGACGTACGATTCGACGGTGCGGACCGCGTCGGGCGAGACGAAGGAGGTCGAATCGACCGTCGCGGTTCTGCCCGAACAGGACGACGCCCTCCACGACAAGGTCGTCGTCGTGCGCGACATCACCGAGCGTAACGAGCGCGAACGACGACTCGAACAGCAGAACGAGCGACTCGACAGTTTCGCCAGCCTGCTCGCTCACGAGCTTCGGAATCCCGTCACCATCGGCCAAATCTATAGCCAACAGCTCTCCGCGGAGGCGAACCCGGAAGCGGTCGAGTACGTGGCCGAAGCGTTCGACCGAATCGAGAACATGATAGACGTGATGCTGGTCGTGACGCGAGGGCGCGAGGCGCTCTCGGAGAGCGCGCCGGTGGACCTCGCGGACGCGGCGCGCGAGGCGTGGGAGGAGGTGGACGCCCCCGACGCCACGCTGGAAGTGGAGATAGACCGGACCGTCGAGGCCGACGAGACCTACGTCCGGCACCTGTTCCGGAATCTGTTCGAGAACGCCGTCGAACACGGCGGAGAGAGCGTCACGGTCACGGTCGGTGAACTCCCGTCGGGATTCTACGTGGCCGACGACGGGGCCGGTATTCCGGCCGCCGAGCGGGAGGCGGTGTTCGAGACGGGATTCACGACGGCGGGCAACAACGGCGGCATGGGACTGGGACTGACGTTCGTCCACGAGATGGCCGACGTGTACGAGTGGTCGTGTTCGGTCGGCGAGAGCGAGACCGGCGGCGCGCGGTTCGAGTTCACGAACGCGACCAAGACCGCGGCGTAACCGAAGCGTCCGGGTCGGTCTCATCTCGTTTCCCGAACGAACAGATACGCCAACACCACCGCGAGCGAGACCTCCGAGACGATAGCGAGGAACTTCACCGGCCCGGCGAGCAGGTGGTCGTGTATGACGGTCGTCAACGGCGCGCCGTGGTGACCGGCTCCCTCGCCGAGGAAGAACAGCGGTCGGTGTCCGGCGGCGTGCCACCCGAAGTAACCGACGACGTAGATGCCCATGAGGACGATACCGCCGAGGTAGAGCGGGCGTCGATAGCGACCCTGCGCGGCGAGCAGGAGTCCGACGACGAGCGCGACGCCCGAGAAGACGAACAGCGGCCACCGGAGGTCGCGCGGGAGCAGGAACCCGGCGCTCGCCCATCGAATCCAGTTGTAGAGTCCGAGCGTGACGTGAATCACCGCGACGAGCACCGCGAGGTGGGCCGCGAGGAGGTACACCGGCGCGGGGAAGTTCGATTCCTGTGCGGGAGAGGCCACGTCGGAGTTCATCGGTCCGACCGAGGTGCGGCAGAGGCAAGGCTTTCACGATTCGTCGCACGGCCGCGGTGTCACGACTCCCCGGAGGCGTCGTCGGGCGCGAGACGTGGACTCGACGCCTCGTAACGCTCAAGTAGTCCCGCTCCGACGACGCGGCCATGCGAGTTGCCCTCCAGCGCGTCCTCGCGGGCGCGGCCGCCTACCTGCTCGCGTACGGTCTCGCGGCCGCGCTGACGCTCTATCGCCTCCCGACACTGCTCGGTCGCCACCTCGAACCGTCGAGACGGCAGCAGTACTGGGAGTACTACGTCGCCGCCGGAGAACCGACCGAGGCGGTCGTCGGGTGGTTCCTCGCCAGCGCCCATCGCGTCCCGATGATGACCGTGACCGACCCCGGTTCTACCGGCGTCTCGGCCGCCGACGTGTTCGCCGCGCGAGCGCCGTCGCTCTACCTCGCTCCGGCGATAGCGTGTCTCGTCGCGGGGTTCGTCGCGGCGCGGCGCCCGTGGGAGCGCGCTCCGGTCCCGGTCGGCGTCGGCGCGTTTCTGACGGTCGGCTACGCCGCCGCGTTCGTCGCCTCGGCGTTCCAGTTCCGGGTCGATACCGGGAGCGAACTGGCGTTCCCCGCGCTGTTCAACTTCGGGTCGCTCCAGTGGGTCGTGGTCGTGCCGCTGTTCCCGCTCGTTTTCGGGACGCTGGGCGCGTTCGTCGGAACGAGCGTCTCGGTCCGGCAGTTGCTGCTGTCGGTCGAGTAGTCGGTCGGGACCTTCCGTCGCCCCGGGACGACTCGGCTCCCGTTTCGCCGCCGCTACTCGTGAAGGCCGCCGACCTCGGCGTAGAACGACGACTGCAACTGCTCGGCCATGTCCTCCTCGCGGTCGATGCGCGCGTCGATGACCGTCGGCACGTCGTTGTCCTTCCCCTCGGCGAGCGCCACGCCGAGTTCGTCCGGGGTCGTCGCCCGGATTCCTTCCGCGCCGAACCCCTCCGCGATGGCCACGAAGTCGGTGTCGTGGAACTCGACGCCCGCGATGTCGCCGTCCTGTTCCTGCATCTGGCGTACCATCCCGAGGCTGGTGTCGTTCAGCACGACGAACGTGGGGGCGACCCCCTGCTCGATGGCGATTTCGACGCTGGTCATCGTCATCGTGAACCCGCCGTCGCCCGCGACGCCGATTACGTCTCTGTCGGTCGCGATGGCGGCCGAGACCGCCGCCGGGGTCGCCCACCCCATCCCGCCGACGCCGCCCGACCCGAAGTAGGTCCGGACGCCGGGCGTCTGGAGGTAGTTGAGGAGCCAGAAGCGGTTGTTCCCGGAGTCGGCCGTGACGATGGTGCCCTCGTCCGCGACGGCCTCGATTTCCTTCACGGCGCGCTGGGGCTTGATGGGCGAGGCGTCGGACTCGCACTCCGGACCCGAAAACGACTCGCGGGCCGACTCCGCGCGGTCCCGCGCCCAGTCGTTGCTTCCCTCACCTGCCGCTTCGAGCGCCCGCAGGCTCTCTTTCGCGTCGCCGATGAGGCCCACGTCGGCGGGGTAGACCCATCCCGCGTTCCGGGTGTCCACGTCCGCGTGGATAATCGTCTGTTCGTCGGGTCGGACGAAACTCGGGGCCTGCCAGTTGGTGTCCATCGGGTTCATCCGACACCCCGCCACGAGCAGGGCGTCGGCCTCGCTCACGACCTGATTCGCGCCCTCGTGGCCGAACGACCCGATGACGCCGCCCGCGAGGTCGTGGGTCTCCGGAATCGTGGACTTCCCGAGGTAGGAGGTCACGACCACCGCGTCGTACGCGTCCGCCACGGCCTGCAACTCGTCGTAGGCCTGCGCGGCGTGGACGCCGTTGCCCGCGATTATCACGGGTCGCTCGGCCTCGGTGAGGGCCTCGGCGGCCTGCTCCACGTCCTCGTCCGTCGGCGCGGCGTCCCAGTTGCGGACCTGCTCGTCGGCGTTCCAGACCGGCGGAATCGGGTCTTCGGGCACCTCCTCGGTGACGGCGTCGCCGTCGAGGATGACCGCCGTGGGACCGGGCCGTCCCGCGGTCGCGTGCTTGAACGCCAACTGGACGCTCCGGAGGGTCTCGGTCGGCGAGCGCGGGAACCAGTGTTCCTTCGTCACGCCGTCCAGAATCTTCGGGAGGTCGAGGCCGCCGTAGTCGCCTCTGGACTGCTGGTAGGGCGCGAGCGTCGAGTAGTCGCCGCGCTCGCTGGCCTCGGTCAGCACGACCATCGGCGACGAGGAGAGGCGGGCCTCCATCTGGCCGATGGTGCCGAGGCTCCCTATCCACGGTCCCTGCCCGGTGAGGACGCCCGGGGTCTGGGTCAGGCGACCGTACATCTCGGCCATGACGCTCCCCTCGCGCTCGTCGCGCGGGCGGACCACGTCCACGTCGGACTCCGGGAGTTCGTCCAGCAGTTCGATGACGCGGCCGCCGGGGTAGCCGAAGACGTACTCGACGCCGAGAGCTTCGAGTTGGGCGACGAGTTCCTCGTTGGTTGCTGCCATGGGACGACGTGACTCCGCCCCGCGACTTTGGTCTGTCGCTTCTCGAAGGTGTCTCGGGGGACCGTCCGCCCCGACGAAAATTCCACCCGCCGACCCGATAGTTTATCAGGCACCGACGGAAATCCCGGGGCATGGACCGCCGCGAGTTCCTCGCTACCGGCGCGACCCTCACCGTCGCCGCGTTCGGCGGCTGTACGGGGTGCGCCCGGATGCCCGCCGCCTCCCTCCAGATGGAATCCATCACCGACGCCGAAATCGCCGAGAAGGTCACCCACGAACTCGAAGACGGGGCCTCGGACCGACGCCGACTCGTCGCCGACGCCGTCGAGAACGGGTCGGCCACCGTCGAGGACGTGGACCCCCCGCTCGCCGCGAACAAGTCGTTCGTCTACGAGGGGTCGGTGTATCGGCTCTCCCACGAGGTGGTCGAATCCGTGCCCGCGACCACGTTCCACTTCACGCTCGACCCGGTCGAGGGGTCTGTCGCCGAGAGCGAGACGGTTCGCTACGCGGACCTGCCAGCCGTGGACCGCGAGAAGTTCGCCGAAAACGGGTGGGACGACGGGAGTTTCCTCGGGTTCGGGTCGTCGCTGTTGTACCTCGACCGAGAGATTCCCGACTCCGCGCTCGTCCCCGACCCCGAGCGTCCGGTCGTCGTCTGGGACTCGGAGACGAAGGGGCGGTTCGAGGTGGACGACTCGCGCTCGACCGAACTGAAGACGTACCGCTACGCGGCCGAGGTGGTCGATTCCTCCGCCGAGCGGTACGGCGCGGAGGTTCGAGAGCGATACGCCTTCGCGCTCTCTGGGCTGACGAGCGCGGAGCGCGACATCGTCCGACAGGCCGTCGAGACCGAGGACGGCTACCGGGTTCCGCCGGACGAGACGCCGCCGGACGCGATGTGGAAACTGGCCAAGCGATTCCGCCCGCACGAGGAGGTCCGCTACGCGTGGGAGGACGAGGAGGACGCTGGCGGGTCTGGGCGCATCGACGGGTCGTACCTCGTCCGACGGGACGGCGAGGTGTACTGGACGAGCGTCCACGTCTCGCGCGACCAGTTCACGACGACTGCGAACGAAAACTGACTCGCTGGCGGTTCAGCGCAGTTCCTCGTGCAACTGCTCGGCCGCGGTCCGGACCGCCTGCGCGCTCTCGCGTTCGGGCGACCACCCGATGGCGCTGGCCTTCTCGATGGAGAGGCGCATCTTCGGCACGTCGCCGGTCCACCCGCGGTCCCCGCCGGTGTACTCGAACTCGGGGTCACAGCCCACCACGTCGCTGACCAGTTCCGCGATGCGCGTGACCGAGATGGTCGTCCGCGTGCCGAGGTTGTAGAGGTTCGTCGGGTCGTCGGTGTTCTCCACGACGTGTTCCATCCCGCTCACGCAGTCCTCCACGTGGAGGTAGGACTTCTCCTGACGACCGTTGCCGAGAATCGTGAGGTGGTCGGGGTCGTCTAGCAGTTTCTCGATGAAGTCCGAGATGACGTTGTTGCGCTGGTGGGGACCGACGACGTTCGAGAACCGGAACAGCCACGTCGTGAAGTCGTGGGAGTGGGCGTACGTCGAGAGCAGGCCCTCGCCAGCCAGTTTGCTCGCGCCGTAGGTGCTGACGGGTTCGAGGGGCGCGAAGTCCTCGGGGGTGGGCCGAGGCGCTTCGCCGTACACCGCCGAGGAGGAGGCGAAGGCTATCTTCGAGAGACCGACCTCGTCCATGCGCTCGAGGATGTTGTAGAGCATGGCGTTGTTCTCCTCGAACACCCGGCGGTGGTCGCCCCGGTTCACGTCCGAGAGCGCCCCGAGGTGGAACACCACGTCGAGGTCCGCAGTGACGACTTCGGCCACGTCGTCGGCGTCGGTGAGGTCGCAGTCCGCGAATTCCGCCGACTCGGGCACCCACTCGCGGTTGCCCTTCGAGCAGTTGTCAGCGACCAGTACGTCGTTGTCCTCGGCGAGCGACTCGGTGAGGTGCGTGCCGATGAGTCCGGCACCCCCGGTGACGAGGACCGACTTCCCTGATAAGTCCATGCCGGAAGTAGCGACGGAGCGACGGATATATTTTTACTTCCGAGCGAGGGGGTCTCGGGCCTCGTCACGGGATTTCGAGCCGCGCTCGTCCGACCGCCGCGCTCGTTCCCGCCCGACGCTCGACGCCAACACCTAAATATTCAGACTTGCTACCACGGTTCATGGACGAGACGGACGCGTGGGACGCGAGTACCCTGTCGGTCCGCGCCGCCCTCCGGGACGCTATCGGGGCGGGCGACGGAACCGACCCCCGCGCCGCCGTGGCGACCGTCGTCTCGGTCGATGGGTCGGCCTACCGCCGCCCCGGCGCGAAGCGCGTCCTCGCCGACGAGCGAGCGGTCGGGGCTATCACCGCCGGGTGCCTCGAAGAACCGGTCGCAGACCTCGCGGAGCGCGCGCTCGCGGACGGGGCGGTCCGCGAGACGTTCGACCTCACCGGCGAGGACGACACGTGGAGTTTCGGTCTGGGGTGCAACGGGGTCATCGACGTGCTGGTCGAACCCGCCGACGGGAGCTTTCGGCCCGCGCTGGACCGAGTCCGGACCGGCGGTGGGCGAACTGACGCCTCTCGACGGTTGCCGGACTCGCAGTCCGACAGGACGCACGCGGCCCTGCTCACGGTCGTCGGCGGCGACCACCCGGTCTCCGGCGGCGACGGGACCGTCCCGGTCGGCGCGCGAGCGCTCGTCGGCGAAGACGGTTCGGTGGCGTCCGCCGACCCCCGCCCGCCGCTCCCGGACGACCTGCTCGCGGCGGTCCGCGACCGGGCCGCCGCGTTCGCCGCGGCGGGGCGCTCCGACACGGTGACGGTCGAGACCGACCGCGGGACCGCGGCGGTGTTCGTGGACGGTCTCGAACCGGTCCCGGAACTGCTGGTCTTCGGTCACGGCGGCGACGTGCGGCCGGTCGCCCGCTTCGCCCGCGACGCCGGATTCCGGGTGACGGTCGCCACCTCGCGCGGCGCGCGGGCCGACGCCGAGCGGTTTCCGGCGGCCCACGATGTCGTCGCCGCGCGACCGCCGGACGTCGCGGACGCGGTCTCTCGCCCGGCCGACACCTACGCCGTGCTGATGAGCCACAACTTCGTGGACGACCGACTGGCGCTCGACGCGCTCCTCGACTGCGGGGTGCCCTACGTCGGGGTGATGGGGCCGCGCAAGCGGTTCGACCAGATGCGCGAGGCGCTGGCCGACGACGGCGTCGAACTCTCGGACGACGAGTTGGACCGAATCTCGACCCCCGTCGGTCTCGACTTGGGCGGCGGCGAACCCGCGCAAATCGCGCTCTCGGTCGTCGCCGAGGCGCTGGCGGCGTCGAACGGTCGAACCGGCGGGCGGTTGACCGACACCGAGGGACCGATTCACTCGCGGCCGGACCGCGACGCCGACTCGGACTGACGACGCCGGAGGTCCCGCAGGTCTCGCTCGGTGTCCACGTCGCGGTGGACGCCGGGGTCCGCCACCTCGACCCACGTCACGGGGTCGGATTCGAGCAGGGCGCGGCCGCCCGCGTCGCCCTCGACGCGGTCTAACTCGTCGAAGTACCGGGCGTCGAAGAGGACGGGGTTACCGCGCCGACCCTCGTGGCGCGGCGCGACGATGCCGGGAGTGCCGCCGCGGGAATCGTGGACATCGTCGCCGCGACCATCGCGGTACTCCCGGAGAATCGCTTCGACAGTGGCGACTTCGACGCAGGGCATGTCTCCGAGCGCGAACACCGCGGCGTCGGCCCCGCGTTCGCGGGCGACCGCGACCGCGCGCCGGACCGAGGCGCTCTGGCCCCGCCCGTAGTCCGGGTTGGCGACGGTCTCGATTCCGTCCGGGAGCGCGCGCTCGACCGCCTCGCGGTCGTGTCCGACCACGGCGACGGCGGCGTCGAGACTCGACTCGGTGAGGGTGCGGGCCGCGCGGGTGACGACCGGTTTGCCGTCGAGGTCCGCGAGGAGTTTGTTCCGGTCGTCCGACCGCGACTCGGTTCCGTCGCCGAATCTGGCCCCCGTTCCGGCCGCGAGAAGCGCGCCGAGTATCACGTCCCGTCGGTTGGCGGCGCGACGGCTAAAATCCTCGTCTCTCGCGGGGTCGCTCCACGGTTCGAGGTGGTCCGGGTTCAGTCCGACTCCGACTCGTCCGCGGAGTCGGCCGGACGCTCGGCCATCAGGGGTTCCAGCGCGTCGTAGAACGCGGCCGTGTCCGCGGGGAACACCGAAACGGGCTTCGGTCGGTTCAGCACCTTGATGCGGGCCTTCCCGCGCTTCCGGTAGGTCCAGTAGAGGCTGACCGCGCCGAACGCCGCGAACGCGAGTCCGAGCGCCGCGTTCCGGCGGGTGGAGTAGAGACCCCACCCGACGAGGACCACGCTCAGCACCGCGAGGAAGTGGTCGAAGTCCTCGACGGTCACTTCGGCCACGTCGTCGAGCGCTATCTTCGTCACTTCGTCGTCGCCCGACGAGTCGGCGGTGACGACGAACAGGTGGTCGTCGGTCAGCGCGACCGACCCGCCGGTTCGGAGGGCCAGTCGCTCGCGCACGGACTCGCCCTCGGGGAGCGAGTCGGAGATGGCTGTCACGGATTGGCGTTGGCGTCGCGGTGCGAAAAAGGGACGGGTCCGCGAATCGCGCGTCAGTCGGCGCTCTGGGTCGCTTCCGTGTCCTCCTTCCGTCTGTCCCAGAACGACTCGAAGTCGCTGTCGTCCTCGGTGAGGTCCTCCCACGCGGTCAGGCCCCGCTCCTCGCGGGTGCCGGGAATGGTGTTGTCGAGGAAGAACGCGACGATGCCGCCGACTGCCATCCCGGTCCCGCCGATGACGAAGATGGTCGTGGCGACTACGTCCGTCCCGAGGACCGGGCCGAGAATCGGGACCGCGGCGAGACCCTGCTGGAACGCCGCCGACGCGGAGGCGTCCATGCCCGCGCCGACGTTGGACATGTAGCCCGGAATCGCCAGTCCCGCGAACAGCGCGAACCCGACGATGAACACGTTCCGGTTGGCGTCGAGGTCCACGTACTTGAGTTGCGAGAGACCGACCGCCGTGATTTGACCGAACATCACGACGTAGAGACCGCCGATGATGGGGGCCGGAATCGTGGCGAACAGTTGGCCGACCGGGCCGAAGTAGCCCACGACTATCATCACGGCGGCCCCGATTTGGACGACGTAGCGCGAGGCGACGCCCGTGATGCCTATCGCGCCGACGTTCTCGGTGTAGGAGGTCGAACCGTTCCCGGTGCCCATGACGCCCGCGAAGGTGTTTCCGAGACCCTCCATGCCGATGCCGTGGTTGATGCGCCGGGCGTTGGGCGCGCCGCGCCCCGCCATCCGGGCGACCGAGTGGTAGTCGCCGAAACTCTCGATGGCCGACGCCAGCATCCCGGCGACCATGCCGACGATGAATCCGGGCGTGAACAGGGGGAGACCCCACTGGAACGGGTAGATGGGCTGGAACAGCGGCGCTTCCGTCACCGAGTCGAGCGCCACGTAGCTCACCGACCCCTCGGGGAAGACGCCGACCACCGACAGGACGGCCGCGATTATCCACGCCGACGCGATGCCGAGCAGGACCGGGAACAACCGGAACGAGCGGTGGTAGCGGTCGAGGTACTGGGAGAACACGATGATGAGCACCATCGTCAAGCCGAGCAGCCACCAGTTCTGGCCCGTGCCGGGCGCGCCGAAGTTCGGGTTCTGAATCTGGGGGACGTTGAACAGCGCCAGTCCGATGAGCGCGATGACCGGCGCGATGACGACCGGACCCATGTAGCGCTTGAGCCAGCCCATGACTCCGAAGTAGCCGACGAGTACCTCGACGAGTCCGGCGACGATGACCGCCCCCGTGAGTTCGCGTATCATGAGTTGCCAGCCAGCGCCGCTCGACGCGAGGACGCCGATGATGGCGAGCGCCGGGGCCAACATCGAGAAGGTGCCGCCCTGCACGATGGGGTAGCGGTTCCCGACGGTGGTCTGGGCCAGCGTGGCGATGCCCGAGACGACGAAGAACGTGCCGATGAGCCGTGCAGTCGCGCCGCCGGGCATCCCCATCTCCCCGGCGAGCGCCAGCGGAATCGCGACGCTCGCCCCGATCATCGTCAGGTAGTGCTGGAAGCCCAGCAGTATCGACTCCCCCAGCGGCGGCTTGTCTTCGATTCCGTACTCGACATCTATCGAGGCCTCGGCCTCGGGTTCGGCGCCGGGTCCCTCGGGGGAGAAGTCCTTCTCGACTTCCTCGAAGTCGTCGTCTCCCCCGCTCATCGAGGCTCACCCGGTGAGACGGTCGATGCACGCGTCGCGCTAACCGGACGTAAAAGTAGCATGGATACAGTTCCCCGAACGGTTTGCATAAATATGCCGGTTGTCGTTCGAGCCTCGGCTTCGAAATCGAACTGATTCGGCCGCGGAACTGACGCCCGCGAACCGTATCGGCGAGCGCCTTCGTTCGTGTCAACCGTAGCTAGTGTTCCTCGCGTAGTACTCGGTCGCTTACGTTCCCGGAGTGAAGCTATCGGTACATGGGTGAGACAGACCACTCGTCGGAACAGGAGCGAGGCGCAGTCCAGCATCTGAACGACGCGTTGTCGGCGGAGGAGATGGACGAGGTCAACTACCACGTCCGGCAGGCCCTCCAACTGCTGGGCGTCGAGTGAGCGCCGCCGAGCGAGTAGCGTCGAGTCGGTCACTCCGAGTAAGTGTCACCGAACCATGGGATTCGTCGCAATCCGCGGGAATCAGTCCTCGACCGACTCGGTGACGTTCCGTTCGAGTTCGTAACTCAGGACGCGTTCGGCGAACGTCGCGAAGCCGTGGTCGATACCGTCGCTCCACGCCGCCGTCTCGTTGGGCACTCCCGGAAGCTTCTCGCCGTGGATGGCGCTCGCCAGCACCGGACCTCGGTCGGCCATGAGCAGTCGCCCGATTCGCGGCGTCTCGGTCATGGAACCGAACCACTCCACGAGCGGCGTGGCGAAGACCTGGGCGTCGAACTCCGCGGTCTCGACGCGCTCCCGAATCGCCTCGACGTCGGTGCCGACGTAGACGGTGACGCCGCGCTGGTCGGCCTCGGCGAGCGCGGTTAGCACCGCATCGTCCAGCACGGTCTCCTCGAACACGAGTAACACGAGTTCGTCGGTCGCGTCTCCCACGAGGTCGAGCACTCGCTCGGTGACCTGCTCGTGGTCGCTGATGGCCCAGACCGCCTGCTGGGTCTCCTTGTAGACCGGTTCCATGCGACGGAGGGTCTCTTCGACCGTCTCGAAGTACGAGTCGTACTCCTTGCGGAGCGTCCGGAGCGCAGTGTCGAGCGAGACGCTCTGGAACACCCGCGGTTCGCCCTCCTCGAACTCGACCAGTCCGCGGTCCCGGAGGCGCTCCATCGTCTCGTAGACCCGCGAGCGCGGGATGTCGGCGACCTGTCCTATCTCCTTCGCCGTCCCGTGGGGAATTCTGGTGAGCGCGACGAAACACCGCGCCTCGTACTCGGTCAGTCCGAGTTGCTCCAGCGCGTCGACCGCCACCCGGCCGTCGTCCATACCGCTAGGACGGGCGGGAGAACTGTATGGCCTTCGGGCGTCGAAGCGGGGACCCGTCGGTGTTCCTCCCAGAGGAACAACGCGCCTGCTGTTCCACGAGGAGTCGAACTTCGCTTAAGTAGGTCGGGGCGGTAACTCCGGTACGGTCACGGACGCGGCCTCGCGTTCTCCGCGGAGAGAAGTGCGGACGACCGACGTAGCCACCCCGCAGGTGAACGAAACATGCAGAACACGACACACTCACACGCCCCTCTCGAACAGTCGCTCGATACCATCTTCGAACTCGTCCGGAACCCGCGCCGTCGGCACGCGATTTCGGTCCTCTCCGACCGGGAGTCTACGCTCTCCGCGTCGGAACTCGCCGCGGCCGTCGCACAGCGTATGGACGAAACCGGCCGGGACGGACCCCCGGCGACCCCCGACGAGGTCGCCGAGTCGTTGCACCACGTCCACCTCCCGAAGATGGCCGACGCGAACGTCGTCGCGTACGACCCCGAGACCCGCGAGGTGTCGCTCGCTCGGGCCGACGCGGTCGCTCCGTTCGTCGAGGCGGCCGAGGACTGCCAGTGACCACCGTGCAGGGAATCGTCAGTCGCAACCCCGAAAGCTGAGTTCGCTCTCCTGCGACCGCCGCGCGACCTACTCCTCTACGAACGCCACGCACCGGGACACCGACGACTCGCCGCCGCGGAACCGAGTCGTCCGCGTCCTGCTTCTCGCGGCCCTCGCGCGCCAGTTCCGGTCAGTACGCTCCGTCCGTCAGAGACCGGCGTACGGCCCGCCCTTCGACTCGGTGAGTCGTCGGACCTGCTCGTCGGAGAGGTCTATCTCGGCGGCGGCGAGGTTCTCCTCCAGTTGCTCGACCGTGCGGGCACCGACGATGGGCGCGGTCACGCCGTCGCGGTGCATCACCCACGCGAGCGCGGTCTGAGCAGGTGACGCGCCGACCTCCTCGGCGACCGCGTCGAGTTCGTCGTGGACGTCGAAGTTCTCCTCGGTCAGGTACGAGTCCCGGAAGCGACTGGACTCGGCGGCCCGCGAGTCGCCGGTCAGTCCGTCTTCGCGGGTGTACTTGCCGGTGAGGAAGCCCTGCCCGAGCGGACTCCACGGACAGACCGCGAGGTTCTCCCGGCGGGCCATCTCCAGATAGTCCCCCTCGATTTCGCGGTCCACGAGGTTGTACCGCGGCTGGAGTACCGTGAACGGCTCCCAGCCCTCGGCGCGTGCGATTTCGTTCGCCTTCGCCACCTTCCACGCGTTCGGCCGGAGCGTGGACGCCCCGAGGTAGTTGACCTTCCCCGACCTGACGATGGCGTCGAACGTCTTCATCATCTCGCGGGTCGGCGTCTGGTCGTCCCAGCGGTGGATGTAGAGGACGTCGATGTAGTCGGTGCCGAGACGGTCGAGAATCTCGTCCACGCGGTGTCGGAGGTTCTTCCGGTTCGTGCCCCTGCTGTTGGGGTCGTCGTCTCGAATCTGCCAGTAGATCTTGGAGGCGATAGTGAACCGCTCGCGGTCGCGCTCGGACAACCAGTCGCCGATCCACTCCTCGGCCTTCCCGGCCCCGTACACGTCGGCGGTGTCGATGTACCGCCCGCCCGCCGCGGCGTAGGCGTCGAGCAGTTCCTCGGCGCGGTCCTCGCCGATTTCGACGTTGCCTTCCTCGGTCTCCTTGCCGAACCGCCACGTCCCGAACTGGAGTTCGCTCGTCTGCAAACCGGTGCCACCGAACTGGACGAAGTCGAGGTCGAGATCTTCCAGAGCAGTCATCGTCGGGTCGTATTTGGTGCGAGTCGCTGAAAAGGATTCAGTAACCGGCAGGACGGTAGCGGCGGGGACGGCCGAGTCGCGTCGCTACGCTCGGTCCGACTCCGATAGTCCGGCCGAGAACGCGACTCCGAGCGCGACGCCGACCGCGACGCTGATTCCGACCCTGAACACGATGCCCGTCTCGACCGGCCCCGGTCGTCGGAAAGGCGACCGCCTCCGTCGCGCGTCACTCGCTCCGGTTCGGAGCAGAACTCGCACGCCGGAAGCCGGACACACCGCACCCGACTCGGACGCCTCGAAGCCCCTGTGCGTCCCTGAGGAAGTCCGATAGCTTGTGCCGAGGTTCGACCTCGGCGGCGACTCTCTCGCCGTTCACCGACAGCGAGATTTCCTCCGTCGGATAGTCGCGGGGAGACGAGGTGTCGTCGATGCTCATGATAGATGGTAACATATATCTCGCCGTCGCATAAACGTTGTCCCGAGCCGTCACGTTCGGGGGCGAGTGCGGTCTCGATGGCTCTCGTTTCTGCTCCTTCGCGGACAGTCGAACTCCGTGAGGAACGAAATGACTCTAAGCTTCGCCACCTCGTGGGTATTGGTATTTATGAACACGACAATCTCCGTGTCGTCACCCCGAGCGGAACCGTACACGGGGCGTCGCTGTCGAAGACGGTGAAACCGTCGCGGTCGGCTCCGACCGCATCCTCCTCGACGCCGACCGGACAATCGACGCCGGGGGCGACTACCTGATTCCCGGGTCCGTCGACCCGCACGTCCGTGGGATCTCTACCCCCGGAAGGGCGCGCTGGTCGAGGAGTCGGACGCCGACATGGTGGTCGTTGACCTCGAAAAGTCCGCCGTAGTGGACGACGACTTCTACCACACCATGGAACCGCGTTACTCGACGTTCCACGGCCGGGAACTGACCGCCCTGCCGACACACACGGTAGTCGGCGGAGAGGTCGTCGTGGAGGAGGGCGAACTACAGGTCGAGAAGGGCGGCCGGGAGTATCTGCACAGAGGGCCGGAGGGTGTCGTGCGTAGCTGAGGACTGCTCGCTCCTCTCCCACAAGACATTTCTCCGCCCCTCGAAAATTCGACACCGCTCCATCATGCCCTCCGAACTCTCCCGCAGAACCCTCCTCGGCGGGTTCGCCGTGGGGGGAACCGCCGCGTCGGTGGCAGGCTACCGTTTCCTCCCTCCGGACATCCTCCCCGCGCCGATACTCGAAGAACGAACCAAACGCCGGTCGGTCCCGGAGGTAGACACCTCGCTTCCGGTCGCGCCCGAAGCCCTCGAATCGTCGCGTGCCCACCTCCGGGAGGTCGTCGACCGCGCCGCGGCGGCGTGGGAGAACGTCGACGAGTCGGACGTCGATTCCGAGCAGGAGGAGTTCGACCGGGGCCTCGAAAGCAGCCTCGAAATCGGCCGCGAGCAACTGGCCGAGACGGAGGGGGCCGACCCGACCACCGACGCGCTCTCGGCGCTCCGGTACGGTGTGAACCGCGCGGCGTGGTCGCTGGCGGCCGCGAAGGCCATCTCGGAGGCGTACGACCTCGGAACGCTCCGGCGGCGCTCGAAGCGCCTCCTCGGGGAGATAGACGACTTCGTCGCGTCGACGTCCTACGAGGTTGCAGACCCCCGGCGCGGACTCGCCTACTGCTACCGGACCGAGCGCGCGATACACTCCGCCCGGTTGAAGGCCGACAACGTGCCCGGTGAGGACGCCGACGAGAGCGATATCCACCAGCGCGGGGTCGTGGAGGCCATCCGAAGCCTCGCTCAGGGCAGGCGGTGGCTAAGCGACGCGAAGGCCGTCTACCACGCCCATCGCTCGAACGTCGCCGACGCGGGTCGCATCACGGACCTCGAACCCCACCTCGACCGGACGCGGCGCGAGTTCGCCGACCGCATCGACGGTCTCCTGCTCGACCGGACGACCGCCATCGAGCGCTACTTTCCCGACGACGGCGGCGAGGGTCCCCGCGAGCGGGCCACCAACGAGCTGTTCAACAACGGCTACTCCTCGGCGGGCGCCCGTCCGCCCACGGGCCGCCTGCGGTCTGGACTGCTCGCTCTCGCCGCGGTCGAACACGCGAAGGCACTCCAGCACGCCCGGGGGTTCACCTCGGCGATGGAGCGACTCGATTCGGCGTTCGCTGACGGCGGCGTCGGCATGGCGCTGGCGGCCCGGACGAAACGGGAGGCGACCGACCGACTCCGCCGACTGCTGGCCGACGCCGACGACCCGATTACGCGGGAACTCGCCGCGCGGCCCCGCGAGGAGATAGCCATCGGCGACTGGCCGCTGGGCGTGAATCCGCAGTTCGAGTCCGAGTACCCCCACGCCGAGGCGTACGCGATGTACCTGCTCGCGGCCGAGAATCTGGAGCGCACGTCCGAGATTCGAGACGCGCTGTTGCCGTGACCGCCGCTCCTGCCCGCCCTCCGCGCGGCGGTTCGGCGCGCGCTCCGTCTCAGTTCTCCCTCGCCGTTCGCCGTCCGCCCTGCCCCTTCCCTGTCGTTTTTCAACCCTGCTACGGAATCCCCTCCCATGACCGACCCGGACCCCGACCGATTCAGTTCGCGTCGCTCGACAGTCTACGCCCCGAACGGTCTCGTCGCCACGAGCCAACCCCTCGCCGCCGAGGCGGGGGTTCGGTCGCTGCGCGAGGGCGGTAACGCCTTCGACGCCGCGGTAGCGACCGCCGCCGCGCTCAACGTGGTCGAACCGACGAGCACGGGCCTCGGCGGCGACGTGTTCGCGCTCTACCGGACCGCCGACGGCGAGGTGGGCGCGATGCGGTCGTGCGGCGGTGCGCCCGCGGACGCGACCATCGAGAACGTCCGCGCCGCGCTGGAGGCCGACGCGAACGCTGGCGACTACTACCCCGAATCCCGCGGCTACGCGACCGACTCCCCGGACGAGGCCGGAATGCCCTTCCTCGGGCCGCACGCGGTCACGGTCCCGGGCACCGCCCGAGGGTGGGAGGCGACCGTGCAGCGACTGGGGAACCTGACGCTCGCGGACGCGCTCGAACCGGCCATCGAGTACGCGACCGAGGGCTACCCCGTCTCGGAGATCATCGCCTCCCACTGGACCGGCGCGGAGGACCTCTTCACCGACGACCACGCCCGTGAGGCGTATCTGAAAGACGGTCGCGCACCGGAGACGGGCGAGACCATGCGCCTCCCGCGCCTCGGCGAGTCGATGCGGACCATCGCCGAGCAGGGCGCGGACGCTGTGTACGAGGGCGAAATCGCGGAGAAGATAGCCGAGGAGGTGCAGGCCAAGGGCGGATTCATGACCGTCGAGGACCTCGCGGCCTTCGAACCGGAGTTCGTCGACCCGGTCTCCACGACGTACAACGGCGCGGAGATATACGAACTCCCGCCGAACAATCAGGGTCTCGTCGCGCTCGAAGCCCTCAACGTCGCCGAGGAAATCGGCGCTGGCGACCACCCGCTCGACTCGCCCGAGCGCATCCACTACTTCGCGGAAGCGACGAAGCGGGCGTTCCACGACGGCCACCGCTACATCACCGACCCCGAGTACGAGGAGATTCCGCCGCTCGCGTCCGACGAGTGGGCCGCGAAGCGCGCCGAGGGCATCGGCGAGACGGCGGACGACGACGTGTCGTTCGGCGTCCCCGACTCCCACGCGGAGGACGCCGACACCGTCCTCCTGACCGTCGCCGACGATGAGGGGAATCTGGTCTCGTTCATCAACTCCCGGTTCGCCGGGTTCGGGTCGGGACTCGTCGCGGGCGACACCGGCATCGCGCTCCAGAACCGCGGCGCGTCGTTCTCGCTGGACCCCGACCACCCCAACAGCCTCGAACCGGGCAAGCGACCGTTCCACACCCTGATTCCCGGCCTCGCCAAGTTCGGCGAGGACGACTGGGCCGCGTTCGGCGTGATGGGCGGGTACATGCAACCGCAGGGTCACGTGCAGGTCGTCTCGAACATCGTGGACTACGACATGCCCCTGCAGGCCGCGCTCGACCACCCGCGCTGGCGCTACCGCGAGTCGGGCGAACTCGCGGTCGAGGGCCGCCTCGACGGCGCGACCCAGTCGAAACTCGCCCGGAAGGGCCACGACGTGCGCGTCCTCCCGCCGGTGATGTTCGGCGGTGCCCAGATAACCCGCGTCGAAGGTCTCGGCGGCGACGACCCGGTCCTCTCGGGCGCGACCGAACCCCGGAAGGACGGCAACGCGACGGGCTACTGACGCGACCGACGCCGTGCGCTCGGTGATACTACTGGCCCGACCCGGAACCGTCACGACAGTAACACCGATTCGGACCCCGTCGCGCACGCCGCAACCACAAAGTCCCCGTCGCCCGTCGGATACGATATGCAGGAACGCACGCAGTCAGACGGCGGTCGGTCGCCGCTCGCAACGCTCGCGCTGCTCGCACTGACGTTCGCCATCGGCTACGTCCTCGGGTCTCAGCGCGGCGGTGAGTCCGGGGAGTGGCAGGAGGTAGCGAACGAACCGACCGAAATCACCATCGACGGCGAAGAAGAACAGACCGAGGAGTGAGTTCCCGTTCGGTCTCTGTTACCGGAGCCACCTGTTCGCTCCGCCGCGCGGGCTATCCTTCGTGTCGGCGAATCTTGTCGAGGAAGCCCGTGAGCGGCGGTTCGATGCTAATCTCGGTCACCTTCCCCTCGTCGCTGTCGTAGACGATGATTCCCACCTCTTCGAGTTTCGGGAGGTGGGTGTGGTGGAGCGCGGTGGCTATCTGGGTCCGCTTTATCATCGACACCTTGTCGGGCGGTTGCTGGAACTCCCGACCCGCGACTTGGTCGGTGAGTCCTTCGAGCGTGACGGGCGCGGGAAGGCCGTCGAGACACGCGAGCGCGTGTCGTCGGTAGCGGTCGCTGAGGAGACTGAGAACTTCGTCGATGCCGACTGACCCGTCGCGGTCGCCGTCGCCCCCGACGGAGTCACCGGTCATACCCGACAATTTTCTTTCTCACTTAAACGGCTATCGCATTCCGTCGGTCGCCCTCCGTCGCCAGACCCGTCTCGTAAGGTCCGGCTATCTGCGGGACCTCGCGGCGGAGAAACCCGGAGACCGACAGTAGCAGCAGTGCGGAAACTGACGACAGTAGCGAGAAAGAGCGCGAACGGAAACCGAACCGAGGAGCGTCCGAGGCTATCCCAGACTGCCTTCCATCTCCAACTCGATGAGACGATTCAGTTCGACGGCGTATTCGATGGGGAGTTCCTCGGTGATGGGCTCGATGAAGCCGGAGACGATCATCTGCTTGGCGTCGTCGTCGTCCAGCCCTCGGCTCTGGAGGTAGAAGACGTCTTCGTCGCCGATTTTACCGACGGTGGCCTCGTGAGCGACGTCGACTTTGGACTCGTCGATTTCCATGTAGGGCATGGTGTCGGAGACGGAGTCGTTGTCGAACATCAGCGCGTCACATTCGACGCTGGTCGAAGAGTCGGTCGCGCCCTCCGAGATCTGGACGAGACCGCGGTAGTTGGTGCGGCCGCCGTCCTTGCTGATGGACTTGGACTCGATGGTCGAATTGGTGCGAGGCGCGTTGTGGTAGACCTTGGCACCGGTGTCGATGTTCTGGCCCTCGCCAGCGAACGCGATGGAGATGTGGTTCGCAGAGGCACCGCGGCCCTTGAGAATCGAGCAGGGGTAGAGCATGGTGGCTTTCGAGCCCATACTGCCCGAGACCCACTCCATGCGGCCGCCCTTCTCGACGAGCGCGCGCTTGGTGTTGAGGTTGTAGGTGTTCTTCGACCAGTTCTGCACCGTCGAGTACTGGACGTGCGCGTCCTCGCCGACGAACACTTCGACGCCGCCGGAGTGGAGGTTGTGGCTGCCGTACTTGGGCGCACTGCAGCCTTCGATGTAGTGAACCTCCGAGCCTTTCTCGGCGATGATAAGCGTGTGCTCGAACTGGCCCATGCCTTCCGAATTCATCCGGAAGTAGGCCTGTACGGGCATCTCGACCGTGACGTCCTCGGGGACGTAGACGAAGCTGCCGCCACTCCAGACTGCGCCGTGGAGCGCGGCGAACTTGTTGTCGCTCGGGGGGACGCAGGAGGTCATGAAGTGCTCTTTGACGAGGTCTTCGTGTTCGCGGACCGCCTCGTCCATGTTGCAGAACACGACGCCCTTCTCCTCCCACTGCTCCTGCATGTTCTGGTAGACGACCTCCGACTCGTACTGCGCGCCGACCCCGGAGAGGGCCTTGCGCTCGGCTTCCGGAATGCCGAGTTTCTCGAAGGTGTCTTGGATGTCCTCGGGGAGGTCGTCCCAGCTATCCGCGCCTTCGCGTTTATCCACGTCGGGGCGGATGTACGGGACGATCTCCTCGATATCGAGTTGGGTGAGGTCGGGTTGCCCGGGCCAGTCGGTCGGCAGGGGCATGTTCTGGTAGTGTTCGAGCGCACGGAGGCGGCGCTCGCGCATCCAGTCGGGTTCGTCCTTGTCGTCGCTGATGAGGTTGACGACCTCCTCCGTCAGCCCCTTCCCGGACCTCACCGCCGCGCTCTCCTCTTTCTTGAACTCGAAGCGCTCCTCGGTGTTGGTGTCCTGAAGTTCCTCGCTACTCATGTACTCGTACGTGGGTACCGAAGCCCCTTAACCTCGGGGTCGATTCGGGAGGGGAAGCAACTGAAACTGGTTACGAGCGCCGCGAAAAGTGAACCGTCGGCGTTACGCGTCGGCGTGTGAAATCGTCTACGCTTCCGAGGTGTCGGTTTCGACGTTCGCGTCGGTCTCGGCCCCGCCGACCTCGGGGTCGGTCTCGGGGTCGGCCGCGTTCTGGAGTTCGTCTTCGATTTCCTGACGTCCTTTCTTGAATTCGCCCATCGCTTCGCCGGTCGAACGGGCGAGTTTCGGTATCTTGTTCGCGCCGAACAGCAGGACGGCGATGAGGAGAATTACCATCATCTCCATCCCGCCGGGAACGGGTCCGAATAGTGGGATCATCTGTTCCATCTCTATCCTCACGGTTCGGCCCCTCACTTGTAGGCTTTTCCCCCGAGGTTTATGCGCCAGCGTCCGAACAGCGACACGTATCCGTGACCGGACCCGCCACCCTCGCCCGCGAACGCGTCCTCGAATCCCACTCGCGGACCGTCGAGACCGTCCTGCGGTGCGCCGACGCGGTGGCAGAGACGTGGGGCGACGACTGGACTACCGACCCCGCCGCGGTCGCGGGTCCGCTCCGGGCCGGACTCGAGTCCGCGGGAGCGTGGACCCGCTTGCCCGACGTACTCGCGGACGCGGTGCGCGCGACCGGCGAGTCGCTCTCGGCACCGCCGGTCGCGGCCCCGCCCTACGTGACCGCCACGAGTCGCGGGCCGGTGCTCCGCGCGACGCTCGCTGACGGCCGACTGGTCGTCCTGCTACAGACCTTCGAGGTCGAGCGCACTCGCGGGACCCGCCCTCGGTACCGCCGCGGTCCGACGACGCCCGCCGACGCCGTGCGAGCGACTTTCAAGTGACTGCGGGTCGTACGCCACCCGAAATGGAACGAGTACGGGCCGACGATTCGTCGTCGCCGGTCTCGCCCGGGCGCACCCTGCTCGCGGCGGCGTTGCTGGGGGTCGGCGGCTACGGGTTCGCGGTGGTGGTCGTCGGCGTGACCGCGTTAGCGTTGATTCAGGTCGGCGTGGCCCTGATGGAGCGTCCGGCGCTGTTGCTCGGCGTCTCGGTGGTGATGGGACAGGGCGTCGCGTTCGGCACGTTCGCGCTCGGTTATCTGGCGTACACCGACCGCGGATTCGACTTCGTCTCGGCCCGGGTCCCGACCCTCCGGGACCTCGCGTGGTCGGTCGGCGGTCTCGTGGCGCTGTTCGCCGGTCTCGTGGCGCTCTCCGTGCTGTTCTCCGCGTTCGGCGTCGAGTCGGCGTCGAACGCGGTCACGGAGTTCGGCGAACGCGACCCCCGAGTGTTCCTCCTGCTCGTGCCGCTCTCGTTCCTGTTCATCGGTCCCGGCGAGGAACTGCTCTACCGCGGCGTCGTGCAGGGCCGCCTCCGCGAGGCGTTCGGACCGTGGGTCGCCATCGCCGCGGCGAGTTTCGTCTTCGCGGTGGTCCACGTCTTCTCCTTACGGGGCGCGGGAAAAATCGCGTACCTCGCGGTGCTGCTCGTCCTCTCGCCGATTCTGGGCGTCACCTACGAGCGGACCGACAACCTCGTGGTTCCGGCGCTCGTCCACGGAGCGTTCAACGCGATTCAGTTCTACCTCGCGTATCTCGCGGCGACGGGTTGGTTGTCCGCATGACTGCGAGGGACTACTCGTACCGTTGGCGTCGATGCTTCGCTCGCTCACTTCCGTCCGCCCGCCCACCGCACGACTCGAAAGCGGTCGTATCCGCCGTAGGCGAGTTCGAGCGCACCCATCCACCAGTTCCACTTCTCGGCGAGCGAGAGGTCGTCGGGCGCGTCGCGGAGATTCTCGACGACGACGGGCGCGGTCAGTCGCCGTCCCACGTCGGTCTCGAACTGTCCCGAGTCGGCGAGGTCGCGGGCCTGCCGCGCGACTACTCGGCGGGTTCCGGCGTCGCCGCCGAACTCCTCGTCCAATCGTCGCTCGAACCGCCGTCCGATTTCCTTTTCCATGGTCGTCCCCGGCGCGAATCCGGTTACGCGTATCGTTCGGTCGCTCAGTTGTAAAGTCCGATGGCCTTGATCTGCTCCTGATACCGATTTCGGATGGTGACTTCGGTGACCTGCGCGACGTCGGCGACTTCGCGCTGGGTCTTCTTCTCGTTGCAGAGCAGCGAGGCGGCGTAGATCGCGGCGGCCGCGTATCCGGTCGGCGACTTGCCCGAGAGCAGGCCCTTCTCGGCGGTCACGTCGACTATCTCGTTGGCCTTGCTCTCGACTTCCTCGCTCAGGTCGAGGTCCGAGCAGAACCGCGGGACGTACTTCTTGGGGTCTACCGGTTGCATCCCGAGTTCGAGTTCCTGGGAGACGTACCGATACGTCCGACCGATTTCCTTGCGGTCCACGCGGGCAACCTCCGAGACTTCCTCCAGCGAGCGCGGGATGCCCTCCTTCCGGCAGGCGGCGTAGAGCGCGCTCGTGGCGACGCCCTCGATGGAGCGCCCCCGAATCAGGTCCTCCTTGAGCGCGCGCCGGTAGATGACCGACGCGACTTCCTGTACGGAACGGGGAACCCCGAGCGCCGAGGCCATCCGGTTGAGTTCGCTCAGCGCGAACTGGAGGTTCCGCTCGCCCGCGTCCTTCGTCCGGATGCGCTCCTGCCACTTCCGGAGTCGGTGCATCTGACTCCGCTTCTCCGAGGAGAGCGACCGGCCGTAGGCGTCCTTGTTCTTCCAGTCGATGGTGGTCGTCAGACCCTTGTCGTGCATCGTGTTGGTCGTGGGCGCACCGACTCGACTCTTGCTCTGGCGCTCCTGATGGTTGAACGCTCGCCACTCCGGACCGCGGTCCACGTTACGCTCCTCGACGACCAATCCGCAATCCTCGCACACCAACTCGCTTCCGCCAGCGTCCGCGACTAACGTTCCGGCCTCACACTCCGGACAGGTCTGCGATTCCTCGGACTCTTCCTCCCGTTCGGTCTCTTGGTCCCGCTCCCGCTGGCGGATTGGCCCCGTCATGAGTCTGTTAGTAAGGCGGTGTGGTAGATAAACCCTGCGTGGCCATTTGATGTGACTTATATGAGAACTATGCGGTCTCCCGAACCGGGAGGTTACCGCGACGCGTCGGAACGAAACCCACCGTTTCGTCCCCGAAAACACGGGTTACGGTGTGGCCGTTACGGTTCGGTGCAGTCCGAACTCACTCACACAGTAGTACGTCACCTCCACCTGATTTTAATACGGAGCCGCTACTTCGGGACGTATGGCACCTGCCCGCCCGACGGTGTACACGGTAGACGAGTACGACGCGCTGGAGTTCGACGCGGTGCTGTTCCGCGAGCGAAGCGTGGTCTGCCTCGACGGCACCGACGAGGTCCGCGTCGTCCCGCTGAACAAAGTGAATCACGTCGATGCCGACCCGGAGACGATGCTGGTCGAGCGCGAACTCCCCGAGAGTTTCTACGGTGGCGGCGACTACGGGTTCGTCGATGTGGAGCAGTACCCCGAACTCGAACAGCACCTCGAAGAACTGGAAGCCGAGCAGTACTAGCCCCGGCGGTCCGACGATACCGATTCTGCAATCGTCGGTTCGACGCTATCGATTCCACGTCCGTCACGCCGACAGCGCGCGCTCGATGCCGCGCCGGATTCGCTCCTCGTCGGGGCGGTAGGCCTCCTCGCGGGCGAACATCGGAAACGGCACGTCGTAGCCCGTCACGCGCTCGACCGGCGCTTCGAGGTGGTAGAGCGCGTCGTCGTTGATGCGGGCGATAATTTCGGCCCCGAGACCGCCGGTCCGCGGGGCCTCGTGGACGACGACGCACCGGCCGGTCTTCCTGACCGACTCCAGTATCGTCGCCGAGTCCATCGGGGAGACGGTTCGGAGGTCGATGACCTCGGCGTCCACCTCCGCGTCCTCCACCGCGCTCATCGCTTCGTGGAGCATCGCACCCCACGCGACCACGGTCACGTCTGCGCCCTCGCGGACGACCTCGGCTTCACCGAGCGGAACCGTGTGTTCGCCCTCGGGGACCGACTCCCGGGAGGCCCGGTAGCGACTCGTCGATTCGAGGAACATCACGGGGTCGGGGTCTCGAATCGCCGCGGTCAGCAGACCCTTCGCGTCGGACGGGTTCGAGGGCACGACCGTCTTCAGTCCCGGCACGTGGGCGAACCCCGCTTCGAAGCTCTCGGAGTGGAGTTCCAGCGCCCGGATGCCGCCTCCGTAGGGCATCCGGACGGTCATCGGCACGCCCAGCGTCCCCCGAGTTCGACTCCGCATCCGCGAGGCGTGCTGGACGAGTTGGTGGAACCCCTGATAGGCGAAGCTAGCGAACTGAATCTCCGGGACGGGCGTGAACCCGGTCGCGCCGAGACCGACGCCCATCCCGAGGATGGCGGCCTCCGCCAGCGGCGCGTCGTACACCTGCTCGGGGAACTCCTCCTGCAACTCCTGCGTCGCCCGGAACACCCCGCCGCTGACGCCCACGTCCTCGCCGTAGACGACCACTGACTCGTCGCGGGCCATCTCCTCGCGGAGGGCCTGTCGAATCGCCTCCACGAGTCGGAGTTCATTCGCCACGGTCGGACACCTCCTCGTCCTCGGAGTCCTCCGACGTCTCCCTGTCCTCGCGGACGTCGCCGCGCCCGGACACCTCCCCGCCGCCCGCGCGCTCCTCGCCGCTCATCCCCTCCTCGGCGGTCGCCACCTCGCCGTCGCCCTGTTCGCGCTCGAACGCCTCCCGCTGTCGCCGGAGTTCAGGCGGGGTCTCGGCGAACACGTGGTCGAACATCTCCGCGGGCACGACCTGCTCCCGGCCCGCCTTCGCTCGGTCTATCTCGTCGGCGAGCAACTCCTCGATTTCGTCGGTAATCCGGTCCACCCGGTCGTCGTCCAGCAGGCCCTCGTTCCGGAGGTACGCCTCGAACCTGACGACGGGGTCGCGGGTGTCCCACTCGCTCTCCTGTTCCTCGGTCCGGTAGACGCTAGGGTCGTCGCTGGTGGTGTGCATCGACCGCCGGAAGGTCAGCGCCTCCACGAACACGGGGTCGCCCTCGCGCGCGGACTCGAGGGCGTCCCTCGCGACAGAGAGGACCCCCAGCACGTCGTTGCCGTCCACCTGCACGCCCTCGATTCCCGCCGCGACCGCCTTCTGTGCCAGCGTCTCGGCCCGGGTCTGGGTCTCGCGCGGCGTCGAGATGGCCCACTGGTTGTTCTGGCAGAAGAACACCGCGTGGGCGTCCAGCGCGCCGGAGACGTTCATCGCCTCGTACACGTCGCCCTCGCTGGTCGCGCCGTCTCCGAAGTAGGTCAGCGCCGCCTTCCGCTCTCCGGCGATTTCGTGGCCCCATCCGATACCGGCGGCGTGGAGCGGTTGGGTCCCAACGGGAATCGCGGGCGGGAAGTTGGCGTCGGCGACCTCCGCGCCCTCCTCCATCCCCATGGCGTACCACAGCAGGCGGTGGACCGGCGCGCCCCGCGTGAGGAACGCCGCGCTCTCGCGGAACGACGGTACCATCCACTCGTCGGGGGCCATCGCGATGGCCGACCCGACCTGCGCGGCCTCCTGTCCGATGGCCGGTGCGTAGGTCCCGGACTCGCCCCGGCGCTGGAGCGCGATGGCGCGCTCGTCGGCCCGGCGGGAGAGACGCATGAGTCTGTACATCTCCACCAGTTGGTCGTCGTCCACGTCGGGGGCCTGCGCCGCGTCGAGGTCGCCCTCCTCGTCCAGTGCTTGCACATACTCGACCGAGAAATCGGCCACTTGGTCCCGGACCACGGGGCCCGTACCACGGCATCGTACTTAGTTGACCCCGCCGAGCGAGCGTCCCGGTCTCCGGTTCCGGCCGTGCGCTCAATATCTTTAAACCACGCCCCGAGCAATCAACGGACATGAACGAATTCGAGGACCGGACCCGGCGATGTCAGGAGCGACTCGCCGAGGTCGGCGCGGACGCGGCCGTCCTGTTCCCGAGTACCAACCTCTTCTACGCCTCGGGATTCCGGGAGGAACCGGCCGAGCGCCACCTGTTTCTCGTGATTCCGGGCGACGGCGACCCCGCGTTCGTCGCGCCCGAGATGTACGACGAACAGATTCGAGACGCGTCGTGGGTCGAGGACGTGCGACTCTGGTCCGACGGCGAGGACCCGACGGAACTCGTGGCCGACCTCGCCGCGGAGTTCGACCTCCGGGGCGGCCGACTCCTCGTGGACGACACGATGTGGGCGCTGTTCACGCAGGACCTCCGCGAGACGCTCCCCGACGCCGACTTCGGTCTCGCCAGCGAGGTGTTCGACGACCTCCGGATGCGGAAGGACGAGACCGAACTCGCGGCGCTCCGAGACGCCGGTGAACTCGCCGACCGGGTCAGCGTCGAGATTCGACGGTTGGGCGAGGACGCCATCGGGATGACCGAGACGGAACTCGCCGACGAAATCGAGCGCCGACTCGCCGCGGCGGGGGGCGATGAGGTCGCGTTCGGCACCATCGCCGGGTCCGGACCGAACGGCGCGAAACCGCACCACCGCCACGAGGACCGCGAGATTCGGCCGGGCGACCCGGTCGTCCTCGACTTCGGCGCGTACGTAGACGGCTACCCCGGCGACCAGACCCGGACGGTCGTGTTCGCGGGCGACCCGCCCGAGGGCTACGCCGAAGTACACGAAGTCGTCCGCGAGGCCCAACAGGCCGCAATCGACGCCGTGGAACCCGGCGTCCCCGCCGAGGAAATCGACCGCGCGGCGCGCGAAGTCATCGAGGACGCGGGCTACGGCGACGAGTTCGTCCATCGGACGGGCCACGGCGTCGGTCTCGACGTCCACGAGGACCCGTACATCGTCGCGGGCAACGAGACCGAGTTGGAACCGGGGATGGTGTTCAGCGTCGAACCCGGCGTCTACCTGCCGGGCGAGTTCGGCGTCCGCATCGAAGACCTCGTGGCCGTCACCGAGTCGGGGTGCGAGCGCCTGAACGACTCGCCGCGGACGTGGGAACCGCTCTAAACGCCGATACATGACCTACCTCAGTCACACCGTCCGGTCGCTTCGCCGGGACCCGATACCCGGCGAGACGGTCCGTCTGGTGCTGTCCGTCGCGGAGGACGCGTCGGCGGAGGCCGTCGCGGCGTCCGTCGAATCGCTCGGCGGGGAACTCGTCCGCGAACTCCAGTTCGGCCGTCTGCTGGTCGAAGTCGAGCAGTCGGACATCGACGCGGTCTGCTCGTTCGACGCCGTGACCCGGGTCGAAACCGACGCGGTTCTCGGTCCGACCTGACCGGGGCGACTCCCAATCCGACTGCACTGTCCCCGCGTCGGCGTTCGCGCTCGGCGTTTCCACGACCTCTCGTCGGGCTTGTACTAACGGTCGCTCCCGTATCGCGGGCAAGCAGTTTCAAGTGAAAGTCCGGCGTACAGGTGTGCGGGGAAATGGGGGGGGACGACACGACACACCGGACTAGCGCGGTCCACGACGAATCGGTGACCACGATGGGGCGGCGTCGGTTCGTGGACACGCTGGCCGGTCTGGGCTTCGGCGCGCTCTCGGCGGGCCTTCTTACGGCCGAGGACGTACGCGCGGCGAGTCGAGACGAGGTACCGGTGGTTTACGGTCTGACGCGGGGAGACGACGGGGCGTTTCGACCCCGGCGCAAGACGGTTCCGGCCGACTGGTACGACGACTTCCGGTCGGCGCTGGCGGCCCACCGGAACCTCGACGTGATACACCACGACGCCGTGGCGAACTCGGCGGTGTCGCCGGGAGAGTACGGCGGCGCGAACGCGGAGATTCGCGTCGAGGTCACCGCGGAGGAGGCCCGCGGCGAGGTGCCCGAGCGCGTCGAGGAGACGCCGGTCGAGGTCCGTCGCGTCGAACCGGCGACGGACCGCGACACGGACCTCGACGCCGGACCGAGCGGGTCGGCGTCGCCGTCGGTCGAGGAGGGTATTCCGGGGAGCGTCGCGGTCGCCAGCGACGACCTCTACGGGACCCTCGCGCCCGCCATGACCGACCCGACCGACGGGTCGCTGTACTTCGCCACCGCCAACCACGTCTTCGGCGGTACCGACAACCGCGGTAAACCGCTCTACCTGCTCGACGGCGGACGGACGCGAATCGGCGAGGTCCGGTCCGGATACCCCAAGTCGGACGTCGTCTGCGCCCGACCGGCGTCGGACTACCGCCCGCTCCACCGGATTCACGAGGGGTCGCCGGGTCGGGTTCTCGGCCAGTTCACCAAGGTCGGTCTCGCGGACCTGAAGGCCGCGGGCGAACCGCTCGAAAAGCGGGGCGTCAAGACCGGCCACACCACCGGGAAGATTCAAGCGGTGGACGGTCTCACCTGCGCGTACGGGGCCATTTGCAAGCAGGGACAACTCAAGTGGGGCCGGGAGTCGGGGTTCGCCGACGGCGACAGCGGGTCGGTCAACTACCACCCCGACCCCGACGACCCGGACGCGGGCGTGCTTGTCGGCGGGTTCAACAACGCCCGGACGTGGTGGCCGGGCGAGAACTACATCTGGGGCACCGCGGCCCACCACGTCACCGAACAGCACGGTCTCACGTTCTGAGCGCCGCGGTACTCGTCACCCGCTACCGCTCACGTCTCGTCCGCCGTCGCGTCCCGGTACTGCTCCTGCGAGACGGTGTAGCGGTGGAGGTCCCGAACCTCGCCGCCCTGCGGGACGAAGTTGCGGAGGACGCCGTCGTACTGGCCGCCGAATCGCTCGACGTACTTCTCGATGGCGCGCCGGGAGTTGACGTTGCCGTCCTGATGGGACGCGCCGACGAGTTCGAGGTCGAGTCGGTCGAAGGCCAGTTCCAGCATCGCCGCCGCGCGCTCGCCGGAGTACCCCCGGCCCCAGAAGGGCTTGCGGAGCCAGATACCCAACTCCGCCGAGCGGCGCTCCCAGTCGAAGTGGAGGTTGGTCGTGCCAGCGAGGCGCTCGTCGTCGTCGCTCGACTCCTCCGGGTGCAGAAAGATAGCGTAGGTGGCCTGTTCGTAGTCGTCCCACTGTCGCTCGGTGTCGCTGAGGAAGTCGTCGGTGTCCTTCGGCGTCTCGTGGGGGTCCCACATCGCGTACTCGCTGACCTCGCTCATGTGGGGCGCACCGGCGCGCATGTGCCGGTAGAGTTCCGTCGTCGAGACGTTCTCGCGGCAGAGACGGACGAGTCGCAGGCGCGCTGTCTCTATCTCGTCGGGAAACACAGGGCCAGTACGTCTGCCGGAGGGATGTGTGCTTCGGCCAGCGACAGAATCCGGCGTCCGGACGCCTCTCTACCGATGAACCGTCTCGTGGACTCGGACCGCGGAAATCCAGTTTGGGGGTAGTGATGATGGGATACCAGCCCAGGACGTCAGACACTGACACGCAGCCAGGTCTGCAATCGTACCTTATGCTGAATCGTTATCAAACTACGTGTTCGTACGAAACTGACCAGTTCCGGGACTTGCGGGACGAACATGTCCGGTCCCGACGACTACTTTCAGTTTCACCGCGCTTGGCTCACCCCTTTAGCGGTGTCCGCCCATTAGGCTCACATGGCAAGTTCGGTCGCGTCCAGTGGGAGGACGGAACGGTTCGACGAACTCTGCGAGGCTATCGCCCGGGAGCAGGGCGGGACCGACGTGTACGTGAAAGCCGCGAACGTCCTGCGCCGGGCCAACGGAGCGTACTCGCTCGTCGGACTGGAAGACGGGGGCGAGCGCGTGGTCTACCACTACGAGGGCGTGTTCGCGTCGGCGATTCCCTACGACGCCGAGGGCGTCCGCCAGCACGAGGCAGAGACGCTCGCACGCAACGAGGACGTCCGCGAGGGCCTGACCGACGTCGAGTACGCGTGGGTCCACCCGGCGTACCGCGACCTGCTGGAGTGAAACCGGGGCGTTTCTCCCGGTTCGTCGCTGGACACGTTTCTCCTCGGTCTGTCGCCGAACGCTTCCTCTGCCAACCGGTGGCCGGACGATTTCCGCGACTTCGCTGCCCCACGCTTTTGTATCAGCCCTAAGAACGGACGACCATGGCAGACGACACCGTTCTCTGTCCCGACTGCGGGTGGACCGGGCGGAAATCCGACTTGGACGAGAGCGCGGGCGTCCACTCGTGTCCGATATGCGACAGAGACATCGAGTTCGTGGAGTGAGACGCCGAGTCGTGGGTACCGAGCGCCCCCGACCTGCCCTCGGTCGGATTCGTCGGGAGTCCGTCGGCGGAAAACCCACCCGACTAAGACCCCTCCCACTAATGCGGCCCACTAATGAAACTCCAGAACTCGTTCATCGGCGCGCGTCGGGTGGGCGAGCAGACCGAGCGGAAACTCTGGCAGCAGGGCGTCACGCACTGGGACGACTTCGAAGACGGCCTTCTCGGCCCCAAGACCACCGAGTACGTCCGGGAGTTCATCGACGCCGCCCGCGAGAGCCTCGACGCCGGAGACGCCTCCTTCTTCGGCGAGCGACTGCCGAGCGGGAGCCTCTGGCGGACCTACGGCAACTTCGCCGACGACGCCTGCTTCTTCGACATCGAGACCACCGGCCTCGACAGCGCGCGCCACGACGTGACCACGGTCAGTCTCCACCGCGGCGACGAGACCCGGACCTACGTGCAGGGGAGAGACCTCACCGCGGAGGCGCTCCGCGAGGAGTTCGCGGAGTCGAGCGTGCTGGTCTCGTTCAACGGCAAGCGGTTCGACCAACCCTTCCTCGAAGACAACTTCGACCTCGACGTGACCACGCCCCACCTCGACTTGATGTACACCTGCAAGCAGGTCGGTCTCTCGGGCGGTCTCAAAAACGTCGAGAAGGGAGTCGGCATCGACCGGGACGACGACGACGTGGACGGCCGCGAGGCGGTCCGGCTCTGGCACCGCTACGACCGCGACGAGGACGACGCGGCGCTCGACCGACTCGTGAAGTACAACCGCGAGGACGCCGAGAACCTGCGGAACCTCCTCGAACACGTCCACGAGACTCTCCGGGCCGACGTGTTCGAACCGCACGTCCGGTAATCGGCTCTCGCACCCGAACGTAGTTCCCACCGACCTATCGACGGGAGAACCATTCATCGTCGGATGGTCCGCGTCTCCGACTTCTCCGTCACGAGGACGCCGCACGCCCGGGTCTGCCCCGGCCTCGCTACGGTAAAGATTAAATGCGTGTTCGTTGCCAAACCTGTAGTGACTCGAAAACGCCGCCTCCGCGTAGTTTTCGCCGTCGTGCTGGCTGTCACGGCCCTCACCGTCGGGTCCGGGTACGCGATAAACTCGGCCGACGGGACCGTCGAGGACCACCTCGACGGAAGCGGTCCCACGGACCCAGACGCCCGCGTCGCCCCGCAGAGCGACGGAATCACCGTGGTCGCGACCGACTCGAACTCGTGGCTCGGTAGCCGCGGCGAGGGACCGCGAGCGCGGGCCGAACTGCTGGCGCTCGCGCCAAACGGGTCCATCCTCCACTACGACGACTCGCACACGCGCTACTGGGACGTGGACCCCGTCCCCGGCACGGAAGCGACCGTCGAGTACGGCTACTCGGACCACCTCACGGCGTCGGAGTGTCCCGACGACTGGAACGCCTCCGAGTACGCCGTGGACCGCGAGACGTGGGACGAGTACTACGCCGCCCACAGCGACGTGGGCGCCTGCACCAGAAACGGATACGAACGGGTGAACCTCACGACCGGCGAGGTCACCCCGGTCTGGTCGCAGGTGACGCCCGGGAAACCCGAGACCCGGTACCACGACGTGGACCGCATCAACGACACCCACCTGTTGGTGGCCGACATCTACCTCGACCGGGTGTTCGTCGTGAACGCCGAGACCGGCCGCATCGGGTGGACGTGGAACGCCACCGAGGCCTTCTCGCCCGAGGCGACCGGCGGTCCTTACCCGGAAGATTGGACCCACGTCAACGACGTGGAACTGCTCTCCGACGGCCGGGTCATGGCGAGTCTCCGGAACCACGACCGGGTGGTCTTCCTGAACCGGACCAGCGGTCTCGTGGAGAACTGGACCCTCGGCAACGAGGACGACTACGACACCCTCTACGAGCAGCACAACCCCGACTACATCGACGCGTCGTCGGGCGGTCCGGCGGTGGTGGTCGGCGACTCCGAGAACAACCGGGTCATCGAGTACCAGCGCGAGAACGGGACGTGGGAGAAGTCGTGGACGTGGCGCGACGCCCGGATGCAGTGGCCCCGCGACGCCGACCGCCTGCCGAACGGCAACACCCTGATAACGGACTCGAACGGCAACCGCGTCTTCGAGGTGAACCGGCAGGGGGAGGTCGTCTGGAGCGTGGACGTGGCGTTCCCCTACGAGGCCGAGCGCCTCGGTACGGGCGACGAGAGTTCGGGCGGGGAGAGCGCCCGACGGGCCGGTGTCGAGACTCGGACGCCGCCGCTCGACGAGCAGTTCTGGATCCTCCTGAAGAACCTGATTCCGGGCAAGTACCTCAACGGTCTGATGTACGTCACTCCGGCGTGGATGGGCTTCCCCGAACTGTTCGCGTCGGTCCTGTTCGGAGTCGTCGCGCTGCTCTGGCTGAGCACCGAACTCCTCTGGGCCGTCGTGCCCCGGGTCCGGTCGTCGGGCGCGGGGTCGGACCTCGAAGACCGTCGAGTCGAGGACGACTGAGCGACCGGACTCGGCGACGATGGAGTCCCGGCGACGCCGCAGTCCCGGGGTCGCCGCGGTATCTCCGCCGTCCGCCCGTTTCGCCTCACTCCTCGTCGTCGGGAAGCCGAGACACCCGCACGGTCGGCAGCGACCCGAACAGTCGGTCTATCTCGTCGTCGCGGCGCTCGCCGACGAGTCGGTCTTCGCCGTCTCGATTTTCGGTGGTCACGGAAACGTAGACGGCCCGTTGGCCCTTGAATCCCACTTCCGACCCGTACGTTCTGGGACGTACCGCTCCGGAGGTCTCCCGAGCGTTACGAGTACGCCGACCGCAGGTGGCCCAGCACGTCTCCGAGGACGGCGTCGTCGTAGGTCCAGAACCCGGCGAACTCGTTCGGTTCGCGCTCTTCGGCGAGGAGCGCGCAGTCGCTGGCGTCGCCCGATTCGAAGACCACGAACCACGAGTCCCGGACCTCGGCCGCGTCCTCGTCGTGGACCGTCAGCCACCCCGTCTCCGGCGGTTCCCAGTCGGGGAGACCGTACGCGTGGACGTGGACGCCCCGGTCGGCGATGCGAGTGTAGAGGTCCCACTGGTCGCGGAACAGCGACAGGCGCTGGAACCCGGCGTGGAGTTCGCCGCCGCCCGTCCGCCACGCCCGCTCCTCGATTTCGCGCGAGGCCAGAATCATCCGACGCTTCCCGTAGGCGGTGAACGTGGTGTCGTCCACGTGCTTGAGTATCTCGGGGACCTGCGTCGTGCCGAAATCGTCCGCCTCGACGAGTCCGCTCTCGAACGTGACCGCTCGACGGAGGGTATCGAGGTCGGCGGCCGCGAGGAACTCCCCGTCGTCCTGCAGGACGACGAAGTTCTCCGGCCCCTCGGGAACCGTGGCCTCGTTCACCTCGACGTTCTGGACCTCGAAGTGGCGCTCCAACTCCGAGACGTCGTCCGGGTTGGTCGGGTCGTACACCGTCAGCGTGCGTTCGTTCCCCCGTACGTCGGCGATGATAGACGAAAGCGTCATTCGACGTTCTACGTCGTCCGTTGCACTCGGGGGTGTTAAAACTGATACGTCGCGCCAGCGGCGACGTGCCCCGCAAGCGACAGCTATTACATCACACTGTCCTAAGGCCCGACTATGTCTACAGGAGTCGTCCTGCTCAACTTCGGTGAGCCGTCGGAACCGACTCGCGAGAACGTCGTCGCGTATCTGGAACGCATCTTCCTGAACAACGCGTCGCTGGAGGAGGCCGACACCGAGGAGGAGGCCCGCGAGCGCGCCCGACAGCTCGCAGAGCGCCGCGCGCCCGGTCTCATCGAGGAGTACGAGGAGATCGGCGGCTCCCCGCTGAACCCGCAGGCAGAGGCGCAGGCCGACGCGCTGGGGGAGGAACTCGACGCCCGCGGCTACGACGTCGAGACCTACGTCGGCATGCAGTTCACCGAACCGTTCATCGGCGACGCGGTCGAGGCCGCCCGCGGGGACGGCGTGGACCAGTTGGTCGGACTGCCGGTCTACCCGCTCTGCGGTGCCTCGACGACCGTGGCCGCGCTCGAAGAACTCAAGGACGAGACCGCGGAGCGCGACTGGGACGTGCCGGTCGCCGAAATCACGGGCTGGCACCGCCACCCGCTCTACAACGAGATTCGCGCCGAGAACGTCCGCCGGTTCACCGAGGCCCACGGACTGGACCTGACCGACGAGAACACCGAACTCGTCTACTCGGCCCACGGCACGCCGCGCCACTACCTCGACGAGGGGAGCAGGTACGACACCTACGTCGAGGAGTTCTGCGAGGTCGTCGGCCGAAAGCTCGGCGTCGAATCCTACTCGCTGGGCTACCAGAACCACGAGAACCGGGACATCCCGTGGACCGAACCCGACGTGGAGGAACTGGTCGAGGAAATCGGCGAGTCCGGTGACATCGAGCGCATCGTCGTCGAACCGATAAGCTTCATGCACGAGCAGAGCGAGACGCTCTCGGAACTCGACGACGAACTCCGCGAGGAGGCCGAGGAACTCGGTCTCGACTTCTACCGGGTCCCGGTGCCCCACGACGACGACCGCTTCCGCGACGTCCTCGGCGACTTGGTCGAACCGTTCGTCGGCGACTTCGACCCCGGCTACTACCAGTTCCGGCAGTGCCAGTGTTCCGACTCGCCCGACGCGATGTGTCTCAACGCGCCGGTCGAACGGATATGAAGACGGACGAGCAGTCGGTTGGCATCGTCGGCGGGGGTATCACCGGTCTCGCGCTGGCTCACTATCTCGACCGGCGCGACGCCGATTTCACTCTGTTCGAGGCCGCGCCCGACCCCGGCGGTGTGGTCCGCAGCGAGCGCGTAGACGGCCACCTGCTCGAATGGGGTCCCCAGCGGGTCCGGCGCACCGACCGCATCGACGGTCTGATTCGGGACCTCGGACTGGAGTCGGCGGTCCGCACCGCGGACCCAGACCTCCCCATCTGCGTCTACGCCGACGGCGAACTCCGGCCGGCGCCCTTCTCAGTCGAGGAGTTCGGGACGACCGACCTGCTGTCGGCCGAGGCAAAGCGGACGGTCCTCGCCGAACCCTTCACCGACCCCGCGGACCCCGACGAGAGCGCGGCCGAGATGTTCACCCGCAAGTTCGGCGCGGAGACCTACCGGAACCTGCTCGGCCCGCTGTTTGGCGGCATCTACGGGTCGGACCCCGCCGAGATGCCGGTGGGACACGCGCTCTCGGGCCTCGTGAAACTCGAAGCGCGCCACGGGAGTCTCCTGAAGGCCGCCATCCACCGCACCGCGGGCGGACGCGACACGCCGCCCGCCATCTCGTTCGACGACGGACTTCAGCGACTCCCGGAGGCGCTCGCGGAGGCCCACGCCGACTCGATTCGACTCGGAACGCCCGTGACGAGGGTCGCCGAGACCGACGACGGGACCGTCGCGCTGGAGACGCCCGACGGGTCCGAGTCGTTCGACCGCGTGGTCCTGACCACGCCCGCGGACCTCACCGCCGACCTCGTGGCGGACCTCGCGCCCGACTCGGCCGCGGCGCTCCGCGAACTGAACTACAACCCGCTCGCCATGGTCTCCCTCCGGACGGACTTCGACGCGGCGGGCGTGGACCCGGCGCTCGGTTATCAGGTCGGGTTCGACGAGGACCTCCGGACGCTCGGCGTCTCGTGGAACGCGAGCATGTTCGACCGGGAGGTCTGCACGGCCTTCCTCGGCGGGATGCACGACCCCGAGATACTGGACGAGAGCGAGGACCGAATGGGCGAGATTGCGGCCGCCGAGTTCGAGCGGGTGACGGGTGCCGAGGCAGAGGTCGTGGCCGTGAACGTCCTCCGACGCGGGTTCCCGGCCTACGACACCTCGTGGGACGCCGTCGAGCGTATCGACCTCCCGGAGAACGTTCGACTGGCGACCAACTACACCGCGCGGATGGGCGTCCCCAGTCGGATTCGGGAGGCCGAGTCGCTGGCGGACGAGATACGATGATATTTTCACCCGTTCCTGTCGCCTAACCGGAGGTTCTTTCCCGTCGTTCCGTCTCACGCCGAACGATGCCCTCCGACTGCTCTCGTCGCCACCTCCTCGCGTCCGGCGTCGGCGCCGCCGCCCTCGGCGGTGCGAGCACGCTCGTCGGCATCGGTCCCGTCGAGTCGTTGACGCCCTCGTTCGGCACGTGGCCCCGAGACCACTACGACCTCCGGAATCGCGCCGCGAATCCCCACGCCGAACCGCCGACCGACCCGGAAGTCGCGTGGCAAGCCCGTCCGGTCGAGAAACCCAGTTCCGTCGTCGTCGGTCCAGAGCGAGTCTACGTCGGCGGCGAGATTCACGCTGGCGGGCAGGGCGTCGCGTCGGTCCACCGCGAAGCGGGCCGCGTCGAGTGGACTGCGGGCGTCGGCGGCGCGACGCTGGCGCTCCGACGGGGGACGCTCTACGCCGGGGCACACTCGGGCGAATCGACCGGTCTCACCGCCCTCGACGCGGCGACGGGCGAGCGACGCTGGCGCTCTTCAGTCGGTGAAGTCGATGGTATCGCCGTCGCCGACGGGACGGTGTTCGCTGGCGGGAATCCCGACTTCACGGTGATAGACGCCGACTCGGGTCGGGTGCGTTGGTCCGGAAACGGCGGCCCCCGGACCTACCCTGCAGTCGCCGACGGGGCGTTGTTCGCAACGGACACCTACGACCTCTGTCGGTACCGTTCGCGACGAGTCAGCGACGTACTGACCGGCAGTACGCCGCCGACAGACTGGCGAGCCGAGATTTCGGGTTTCACGTCCCGCCCGGTCGTCGTCGGGGGCCGCGTCCTCGTCGGGTCGGAAAGCTACCGCCAAGCTCCCGATAACGGCGCGCTCTCGGCGTTCGACGCCGACTCGGGCGAGCGACGGTGGAGCGCGGTCGAGGCCTCGGACGACGACGCCCCCGTCGTCGTCGGGTCGCCCGCGGTCCGCCGCAGTCGGTGTTTCTCGTCGCTCCGTCTCGGAGAGGACGGTCGGCGATACCACGCGCTGGTCGCACACTCGCTTTCGGCGGGGACCGAACGCTGGCGCTTCGAGACCGGCGACTGGGTGACTGCAGTCGCGGTCGGCGGCGAGACCGTCCTCGCGGGCACGTCTGACGACCCCGACACGCCGGGCGACGCGCGGAACCGACTCCTCGGGTTCACGCTCGACGGGCGAGAGCGGTGGTCGTTCGACGCGGGGAGTGCAGTTCGAGGAATCGCGGCGGTCGGCCAGACGGTGTTCGTCGCGACCGAGAACAGTCCGGAAAGCGGTCGAAACGGCGTGTTGTACGCGCTCCGGTGACGGTCGGTCGCTGGCGAGTTCGTCTCTCTACTCCCACTCCCACTCCTTCGCGGTCTCGACGAACGCCTTCGCGTTCTCGACCGGCGTCTCGCGGTCGATGCCGTGGCCCAGATTCAGGATGTGACCCTCGGGTCCGGCCTTCTCGATGACCTCCGCGGTCTTCTCGCGGACGAACTCCTCGTCGCCGAGCAGGTACGACGGGTCGAGGTTGCCCTGCACCGGCACGTCGCCCAACTGCTCGCGGGCGCGACGCATGTCCACCGTCCAGTCGAGGCTGACCGCGTCCGCGCCCGAGTCCGCCAGCAGGTCGAGCGACCCGCCGGGGTTGCGCACGAAGGCGATGGAGGGCACGTCGATGGCCTCGAAGATGCGCCGGTGGAGCGGTTGCACGAACTCCCGGTAGTCGTCGGGCGTCAGGAGTCCGGCGTAGGTGTCGAACAACTGAATCACGTCCGCGCCCGCCTCGACCTGATACTCGACGTACTCGACCACGACGTCGGTGAACCGTTCGAGCAGGCTCCGGAACGCCTCGGGGTACTCGACGCGGAACCGCCGGATGGGCTTCTGCTTCTTGCCCGCGGGTTGGCCCGCGACGGCGTAGGCCGCGAGGGTGAACGGACCGCCGGTGAAGCCGATGATGCTGGTCCGGTCGCCGACGCTCCGCTGGAGTCGTTCGAGCAGCGCGCCGACGTAGTCGAGTTCCTCGCGTACGTCGGTGTGGTTGTCCGGCACCTCGGCGGGTCGGGTCACGGGGTTCTCGATGACGGGACCCACGCCGCTCTCGATGTGGTAGTCCAGTCCCAGCGGTTCGAGGACGGTCAGGATGTCCGAGAACATCACGAGTCCGTCGGGTTCGAAGATGTCCCACGGCAGGAGCGTGATGCGCTCGGCCACCTCGGGCGTCGAGATGGCCTCTCTGAAGGTGTAGTCCTGCCGAATCTCGCGGTACTCGGGGATGTACCGACCCGCCTGTCGCATCAGCCACACCGGTGGTCGCTCGGTTCGCTCGCCTCGGGCGGCGCGCACGAGAAGGTCGCTCATTACCCGGAGTTCGGACGGCGAAGGCTAATGGTTTCGGAATCGACGCCGTAAGCGCGTCGTCTGCAATCGCCGAGGCGAGCGACGACCCGGTCCTCGTGCTGAACTCTCTCGGCTCTGTTCTACCCTTCTCTATCTCGGCCGAGACGTTCAAGCCGTTAGCCGTCGTCCCCTGCTTCCACTCCGCGGACCTCACCATGCGCGTCCTGCTGATTCCGGAACTCTACCGCCCCGACGACCCGACTGCCAACGGCACCCTCGGCGACGCCGCGACGTGGGTCGAGGGGTGGCTCGACCGCGACCCCGCGCTCCACGTCTACTGGCTGGTCCCGCCGCAGGTCCCCGACGGGGCGATTCTGGCCGACCGCGAGCGGGTCACCGCGATTCGGGCCGAACCGCTCGGTGATTCAGACGCTGGAGGGACCCACCTCTTCACCGAGGGCGGCTACAGTTGGGCCGAACTCGCCGCGCTGAAGCGCGCTGTCTACGACCGGGGCGCGTACCTCGACGTGGTCGTCGACCAGCGCCGGACCGGCCGGTTCGACCTCCGCAAGTGGCTCTGCCAGCAGACCGACCTGTGGGCCGCCGACGTGGCCCCTTTCGACGTGATAGCCAACGTCCACGACCTGCAGGTCCCGTTCAAGTACCGCTACTGCTCGTACCGCGACGAGTTCCAGAGCAGGATGGCGATGGCCGGGGCCGTCTTCGCCGACGGGGTCTGGTTCAAGGCCGGAGTGGACGCCGACCGACTCCGAGAGCGCGCGACGGAGGTTCTCCGCCCCGAAGTGGTCGAAGACGCGCTCGACGGTGCAATCGAGACCGGGAGTCCCATCGACTTCTCGGGGTTCGAGGAGTCGTACGCCGACGCCCCCGAGGTCCTCCACCTCGCGGGGTCGCTCTGGGAGAAGAAGCGCGCCGACCGACTCCTCGCGGTCGGCGAGCGCCTCCACGAGGAGTTCGGCGTCGAAACGCTACTCACGAGCATGGAGGAGATACCCGACGAGTACGCGAGTCCCGAGTGGGTCGAGGCCTTCCCGGAGGCCGACCGCGAAACCTACGAAGCCGCGCTCCGGCGGGGCGACCTCGCGGTCTGCGCCAGCGAGTACGAGACCATGGCCCGGACGCCGTTCGAGCAGGCCGCCAGCGGACAGGTACTCGTCCTCCGGGACGAACCGTGGATTTACGACTGCGTGCCCGACGACTACCGTCTCGTCGGTGACCCCGACGAACTCGCCGACGTCGCAGTCAGCGCGGTCCGCAACTGGGACCGAGCGGTCCGCGAGAACCGCCGCCTCGTGGCCCACGTCGCGCGCGTCCGGGACCCCGACCGGTCTGCTCGCCGGACCCACCGCGACCTCCGCGAGCGCGTCGAGACCAAGCGCGAGAGCTACGACCTCGGCCCGCACGACGACCCGGTGCGCGCCGCGCTGGCGGACTCGCCCGGCGCGGCGGAACTCTCGCTGGACGACCTCCGGGAGCGAACCGCCGACTACACCGACGACGCGCTCCCCGTCACCGAGTCGGCCGACTACGCGCTCGCCGACCTCGTGTACGCGCTCCGCTCGCTCGGATACCGGGACGCCGGAAACCCGGGGACGCCGACGTTCGTCCGACGATAGCCGGTCTCGTGTCGGGAGACGCTGTTCCAGTCACGAGGAGGTCGCGGAGTCGTCCTCGTCGGAGTCGCCCATCTCGCCGAGGTCGCGTTCCCCGAGCGAGGGCGCGGCGTCCACGTCCGGGCTGAGTTCGTCGCCGTGAATCAGGTCGGTCACGACGATGCGGACCGCCTGAATCACCAGCACGAAGAACAGCGGAAGCAGGAAGAACCCGTACCACCCGAACAGAATCGGGCCGAGGATGTACGCGAACATCATGATGCCGACGTGGATGTCGTTGCCGGAGATGTAGGGCTGGAGGAACGTCTGGGGCAGGATGTCGAGGACGAGGAACGACACCACCAGCAGGCCGATGGGGTATATCATCGCGACACCGCCCTGTCCGGACGCGATCCACGCGAGATACGCGACTATCGGGACGTAGACCACCTTCCCGACGACGAGCGGGACGAGGCTGGCAACACCCGTCAGCAGCGCCAGCAAGATGGCGAACGGGATGGTCAGCGCGGGCGGTGCGAGGAAGTTGAACCCGTAGTAGACCACCGCCGCGAGGACGGCCATGACGAGGACGAACACCATGTTTCCGAAGAAGACAGTCTCCAGTTCGTCGTCCACGGCGTAGGCGTAGGCGTACCCGGTCGTCCCCTCGGGGGCCATCTCGTCGCGGAACCACGCCGCGATTCTGTCGTCGTCCCGGAGCAAGAAGAACGCCAGTCCGAACGCCAGCGAGAGGACGATGAGGACGTTGACCACGGTTCCGAGCGCGGAGAGGGCGGTACTCACCAGTTGCTGGATGCGGTTCGTGTCGAGCGAGCGAAGCCTCCCCGGGTTCTCCACCAGCGTATCGAGCAGGTTCTGTTGACTCGACGTGAACTCCCCGACGTTCAACACCGGCGCGAGCAGTCCGCTTCCCGGTGTCCCCGACAGGGACGCTAGGTTTTGTACCCCCACTAGAATCACGTAGGCCACCACGAACAGTATCGGCGTCACGATGCCCGCCAGCGTCAGGCCCGCCGACAGTCCGTCGTTGTCCACGTACTCGCCGATTCGGTGGTCGATGGGCCGCGACGCGTAGTAGAAGAACACGCCCAGCACGAACATTCCCACGAACGAGTAGCCGACGAAAGCGACGCCGAGGGCTAACGCGACGATGTAGAGCCACCACGCGATTCGATTCCGGTCGTAGTCCAGAAACGTTTCCCAGTTCACGGGTCTCACCGAACGTTCATATCGCGGTCGCCCCCGCTGCGACGGGGAGCGCGATACCGGTGACGTAGCGGGCGTCGTCGCTCGACAGCCACATGAACGCCGCGCTCACGTCCTCGGGTTGCACGATTTCGCCCAGCACGTTGTCCGGCCCGGACTGCTCGGCGATTTCGGCCATCTCCTCGCCGATGGACTCGACGATGCCGCCCACCATCGCGGTGTCTACCGCGGTCGGACACACCGCATTGACCGTCACGTCGTACTGTGCCAGTTCCATCGCGAGGTTCTTCGTCAGGCCGACGACGCCGTGCTTGGCGGCGCTGTAGTGGCCCAGTCCGGGCGAGGCCACCATCCCGGCGGTCGAGGAGGTGTTGACGATGCGCCCGCCCTCGCCGCGCGCTATCATGTGCTGGCCGACGTGCTTCGCGCAGAGCCACATCCCCTTGAGGTTCACGTCGAGCGCGTGGTCCCACGTCTCCTCGTCCAGTTCCATCAGTCCCGAGACCGGCGCGACCCCGGCGTTGTTGGCGAGGATGTCGATGCGGCCGAACTCCGAGACGGCGTGTTCGACGCCCGCCTCGACCTCGGCCGCGTCCGACACGTCCATCTGGACGCCGAGCGCGCGCTGGCCGCGCTCCTCCACTTTCCGGACGGTCTCGTCCAGTTCGGTCTCGTCGCCGAGTTCGTAGGTCGATTCGTCGGTCGTCTCGCAGATGTCGGCACACACCACGTCCGCGCCGTTCTCGGCGTACCGCAGGGCGTGCGAACGACCTTGCCCGCGGGCCGCCCCCGTCACGAACGCCACTCGCCCGTCGAAATCGTACTCCGCCATGGTTACCGAAGGAGCGACGGTGGCGAGGGGTAAAACGCTGTTCGCCGAACCTGCCGTAGGATTTAGATGCGTTCGATAGCGCGGGGAAATCTCCTGTCAGTCGTCCTGCCACGCCGCGTAGAGGCGACGCGCGACCACGCCGGTACCGAAGAAGCCGACGAGCGTGGTGACGAGGTCGCCGAGGACAGAAATCGAGGCGGGAACGGCAAGCAGGAGGGCACCGACTACGACGGCTTTTCCGCCGACTTCCTCGTCGCCGAGCGCGAGACTGCCGACCCAGACCACCGAAACCGCCGACCCGACCAGTCCGACAATGGCGAGGAGGATGAATCCGGGGATGGCGACGACCAATCCGATGATGGTGACTGCGAGCAGGGCGAGCGCAATCGGGACGCCGATGGCGGTGAGCAGGCCCCAGAAGAACGAGCCGATAGGGTCCACGCGGAGCTGGGACACGGTTTCGCGGGCGTAGACCGGCCCGAAGACGACTAGCGCGCCCCGAGAAGGAGGTAGACGAGGAGCGCGCCGAGGAATCGGAGTTCAATGTCTAAGTCGGGCGTCGGTCCAACGCCGGACTGGGCGGTGGCAGCCCCGACGAACGCGACGGCGAGGAAGAGGCCGCAGATGCGGGCGGCGATGTGGCGAGCGAGCGGGCGTTTGGAGGGCATCCGACGCCACGTCTCGGCAATACTACTAATTCCTTGTGGACGACTCTCGTCGCTCGCCGGCCGGACCACCGATGTTTTGGCCCGGAGATGTCACTCCTGTTCGGCGTCCCCGAAAGACCGATTAAATCACAGAAATCCGGAAGTACTGCCGCAATTCCAAAGTGTGCGTCCGGCCAACTGACATACCATGTTCGAACGGCAGATGGAGAGAGTCGACCGACCGGTAACTGAGTTGGGCGCGGTCGTTCGACACCTCCAGCGGACCGCGAACGACGGACGCCTCCGGAAAGTGATACTCACTGCCGTGTTTGCGTTCGTCGTGGGACTCTTACTCGAAGCGCAACGTCGTAGCGACGCGAACGATACGAACCGCGCGAACGACGCAAACGACGCGAAGACGACTGGCGAGGGGGACGCGCGGGTCGGCACGGCGAACCAGTCCGAACCGGCATCGACCGAGTCGGTGGTCGGCGATAGCGACGACGCAGTGGCCGCGCTCTCGCCGCCGACCGCAAACGAGATGCCGATGCTCGGCGTCGGCACTCCGCAGGACACCGAGTACGACGAGTGTCTCGACGGCGTTCGGGAGGCGTTCGAAATCGGGTACCGTCACGTCGACGCGACCGAGCGGCGCGAATCCTACTACAACGAGAAGGCGGTGGGCGACGCCATCGACTTGGCTGACCTCCCGCGCGAAGACCTGTTCGTGACGACGAAGGTCGATTCGGAGGACCTCGCGTCTGACCACGTTCGCAGGAGCGCCGAGGAGAGCCTCGACCACCTCGATTTGGACTATGTGGACCTGCTATACGTCCACTGGCCGACCGACGAGTACGAACCCGAAGGGACTCTCGAAGCCTTCGCGGAACTCCGCGAGGAGGGCCTCGTCCGTGAAATCGGCGTGAGTAACTTCACGGCGGACCTGTTGGAGGAGGCCGTCGAAGCCTCGCCGGCCCCCGTCTTCGCCAATCTGGTCGAGATGCACCCGCTCCTCCCGCAAACCGAACTCCGGGAGTTCTGTGCGCGCGACGACGTGGACGTGGAACTGGTGGCTTACCTGCCCACCGCTCAGGGTCGCGTCGAGGAAGTGGACGAGATCCGGGACGTCGCCGACAAGCACGACGCGACCCCCGAGCAGGTCAGCCTTGCGTGGCTCCGCGAGAAGGGCGTGACCGCTCTCCCGGAGGCGACGGACTCGGACCACCTGCGGGAGAACTGGCTCAGCCTCGGCATCGACCTCGACCCCGAGGACGTGGAGAAGATTGACGGTATCGACCGCCGCGAGCGCTTCGTAGACCTCGACGAGGCCCCGTGGAACCGTAACCGGAATCTGGACCGGAGTTAGACCGGTGACGCGAGCGTCCTCGTTCACGCCGCAATCTCGCTCGGGCCGTCTCGGCCGTTTCTACCGTCTCGACCCGTCTACTCGCACCGCCGCCCCTATGGCGCTCTGACTCCTTTCGTTCGTATGGTCAACGCCTTCTGGCTGGACCGCGATTTGGACCAGACCGCGCGGTGGTTGGTGGACCGCCACGTCCTCTCGTCCGTGCTGGAGAACGCGATGGTCCTGACCACTGCGGTCCAGTCGAACGGCTACGCCGAGGGCGACCCGGAGGCCCGCGAGGGCCTCTACTTCTCTCACGCCGACCACCCGCTGACGCGGTGGGCCGCCGCGCACCCCGACAACTGGGAGTACCTCCGCGACTACACCGAGGCCGCCCACGACGAGTGGCGCTACCGATGGGACCACCCGCCGGAAGAGACTCACGGGAGTTGGGCCACCGTGGAGTCGCTGGACCGCGGCGAGGTTTCGGCGCTCGACTGGCCCGGCGAACCCAGCGACCCGCCGCAGGTCACGGGTCGGTGGCACGCCGAGGACTACGTGGAGGCGTACCGACTCTACTACGCAAACGAGAAGCGCCACCTGTTCGAGTGGTCCCGAGACAGGACGGCCCCGCCGTGGCTGGACGACTATCGTCGGGACTCGGCGTGAGGTCCCGGCCGCCGGGCCGTCCGGGCGGCGCGTCCCGTGGACCGTGACGCGTTCGAGAACCGTAGTCCGTGCGGACTTCCGGGACCGAACGCGGGGGTCGGTCCGACCCCGACGGGGTACTCCGGTTCTTTTCGGGTCAGTCACCGGTCGCCGAGAAACTCAAATCGCGACACGGCGAAACCAAAACGCTTTGAAATCCCGGATTTGTACCACAACGGAGACACGATGCTCGACTTCGCATTCGGTCACTTCCTCGGCCTGTTCGCGGTGGCCGCCGTACTGGCCGCGGCAGTCACCGTCCTCGACCGCCGAGTCGCCGACTTGGGACGTTCGATAGCGCTGGTGGTGGTCGGAGTGACGCTCCCGGCGTTCGCACTCGCCGTCGGGTTCGGGTACGTCGAGAACGTCGCGGAGTGGGTGCTGACTCTAGCGTTCTTCTATCTCTTCTTCTTGGGACGCACGCTGGATCTGTCTCCCTAGTCGGTGGCGGACCGCGAGTCGCCCCGTTCTCAGTCGTCACCGGACGCACTGTCAGTCGCCGGTTCGTCGCTGTCCGCCGGATTCTCTCCGTCCCCCGCGAGTGCGCCACCGCCGCCTCCGTCGTTCGCGCCGCCGAGCGCCGAGTATCCCGCGGCGACGGCGTAGAGACCGACGACGCCGAGGCCCGCGCCCGCGAGAGAACTGGCGAGTGCCGAAAACGCGGACGGCGGCCCGTAGGCGAACAGTAACTCGCCGAGGGCGTTGGTCACCATCCCGGCGACGAACCACGACCCGGCCGGGAGCGCGAGGAGGGCGTTCTCGTAGAGGACCTCTCTCGTGTCGCCCGTCGCGGGCGGAATCACCGCCGTCGAGAGCGAGACGCCGCGGACCACGACGTAGAGCGCGGCCATCACGACGCCCGCGCTCCCGACCGCTCCGGCGACGTGTTGTTCTCTTGCGACGGTCGCAAGCAGGTTCCAGAACAGCAGCACCGCGGCGACGGGGACGGCCTCGATTACCAACCGCTTCGGGGACTCCAACATGGTCCGGCCGTCTCGCTCGCGGCAGTTAAACTAACCTACTCCGCCGGAGAATCGGTTGGTCGGCCGTCGGGCATTTGTCCGTCTCCGCCGTCGCTCTACCATGCGCGTCCTCGTCGCCGCACACGACTTCTACCCCGACCCCGGTTCCGGCGGGACGGGCAGGTACGTCTACGAGACGACGAAGCGACTCGCCGACCGGGGCCACGACGTGTCGGTCCTCACGCGCCGCCGGGGCGACGTGCCCGCCCGCGAGACGATTTCGGGCGTCCGGGTCGCGCGATACGACCTCGGCGTCGCCGAGCGCTCGGCACCCCAAATCGCGGCCCGACTCCCCGGCGCGGTCCGGACCGTCCGCGACCACCTCGACGCCCTGCCCGACCCCGACCTCGTGAGCCTTCAAGGCACGGTGACCGACCCCCTCGTGGACCTGCTCGTCTCCGACGCGGTTCCTAGATGCGCGACCTTCCACAGTCCGTGGCCGACCGAGTACCGCATCCGCGCCGGACACGAGGGGCGAGTCTCGGACACGCGTCGCGAACTGAACGCCGCGCTCAGAGCGCGCGTCGAACGCGCGACGCTGGCCGACTGCGAACAGGTCCTCGCGCTCAGCGAGTTCATGGTCGGGAAACTCCGCGAGGTCCACGGTCCGGTGGCCGACCCCGTCGTCGTCCCCGGCGGCGTGGACGCCGAGCGATACCGACCGGACGCGGGCGTCTACCACCCGATGGCGTCGCCCGCCGACCACGCGGAAACGGCCGCCGAGGACACGACGTCGGCCGCGGTGGAACCCGACGGCGGCGACGCGGCGACCGACTTCCTGACGGTCCGCCGCCTCTCGCCCAGAATGGGCCACGGGATGCTCCTGCGAGCGTTCGCCCGCCTCGCTCGCGAGCGACCCGACGTTCACCTCCACGTCGCGGGCGACGGTCCCCTGCGCGAGGAGTTGGAGCGGACGGCGGCCGACCTCGGCGTCGCCGACCGCGTGACCTTTCTGGGGTACGTCCCCGACGAGGACTTGCCCCGCGCCTACGCCACGGCGGACTGCTTCGTCCTGCCGACCCGGCGACTGGAGGGGTTCGGTCTCGCGACGCTCGAAGCCCTCGCCTCGGGGACCCCGGTCGTCGCCACTCCGGTCGGCGGCACGACCGAGATTCTGTCGGGACTCCGCGAGGACCCCCGAGTCCCGACGGAGATGGTCGTCGAGTCGGTCGCGGCGGACTCGCTGGCCGACCGGATGAGGGCGTGGGCCGACCTCGCGCCCGCCCGGCGCGACGCCGCGGGTCGCGCCTGCCGGGAACACGCCCGTCAAAATTACGCGTGGGACCGGACCGCCGACGCGATAGCGGCGCAGTATCGAAACCTCGCGTAGTCGCTCGTTCGCTCAGTCCCCGCTCGCCGGTTTCTCGGCCGGAGCGTCGGCGGTGGTCTCGGAGACGCTCGCGCTCGGACGGTCGAGCGCGTCGGCGACGATGCGCCGAATCTGGTGCTGGAACCGCTCGCGGCCGAACCGGCGGCGAATCGCGCGCGGTCCCATCGGTTCCCGGAGGTCCCGTTGGAGGTCGGGGTCGGCCGCCACCGCCGAAATCTTCTCCGTGGCGTCCGCGACGCTCTCGTACAGCAGTTCCTCGCGGTCGTTGACGATGGCGTGCTGGCCGCCGTCGTCCGGGACGAACGGAATCGCGCCGCCCGCCGCGAGTTCGGCCACCGCCATCCCGAAGTGCTCGTACTGCTTGCCGTGGACCCCGTACTTGTGCGAGCAGATGCGCTCGACCAGTTCCTCGCGGGGAACCTCGCCCTCCAGTTCCACGTACTCCCGACTCGCGGCCATCGCCTCGACCTCCTCCCGGTACTCCTCGTCCACCGTCGGGCCGATAACGTGGAGATGGGTATCGTGGCCTCGCTCGCGGACGCCGTCGGTGATTCGAATCAGTTCCTCGATTCGCTTGCTCCGCTCGATGCGGCCCACCGTCACGATGCCGTCCTCGCGCTCCTCCCACGGTCGGTCCTCGAACTCGCGGGTGTCGATGGGCGGGTGGAGGACCCGCGGTCGGGTGCCGTACGCGTCCTCGACCACGTCGGCGGTCCAGTCGGAGTTGGCCAGCAGCGTGTTCTGCTGGATGTCCTCGCGCTCGACGCCCGCGACCCGCGTCGCGAGTCGCTCGTAGAACGAGTCCTCCTCGACGGTCGGGTGGAAGATGTGTTCGCGCTCGTCGCAACTCACGGTCCAGTCGAACGGGAAGTGAACGTACTGGACCGAGTTCGATTCGAGACCGAGTTCGTTGATAGTGCTGACGAGCAGGTCGAAGTCGTCGCTCCGACGCCGGGCGTAGCGTCCGAGCAGGGCGTTCTGAAGGACGTAGTACTTCAGTCCGAACTGCCGGTTCAGCCACGGAGCGAGGTGACCCGCTCGCTCGACACGCAGGTCCCGAATATCGACGTCGGTGTCGAAGTAGTCGTTGAGTTCTCGCAGGTCGGGGTCAGTCAGCGTCAGCACCGTCACGCGGTGGTCCTCCTGTAGCGCTTCGAGGACGTTCATGGCCACCGCCTCGCCGCCCCCCTTCGACATCAAATCCATATGGACAACTGCAATTTCCCCCATCGTATCGCTCTCCTGTAACAAGGAGGGGTCGGCCGAAGTTAGGTATTCTGGGCGGAGAGAAACACGTCACCGGCCGGGTAGGAGCGACTGTAAGCCGACAAACGTATTGTCGGAAAGTGACGCGACGGCGGAGGCGGCCACCTGTCCGGTGTGAGAGCGTTCTCCGGCAGCGACGGAAATTATTTTGAAACAGAAGACTTACATTGAAGACTTCCCCGGCGGTGGTATGGCACTTCGACTGGGAGCTATCGGACTGGGTGGACTCGGAAACATCGAACTGGGACTGTACGACGAGATGGACGACGTGGAAATCGTCGCTGGCGCGGACGTGTCCGACGGCGCGCGCGAGGCGTTCGCCGCCGAATACGGCGCACCGACTTACGAGACACACGAGCAGATGCTGGCCGACCGCGACCTCGACGCGGTGAACGTCGTCACGCCCCACACCTTGCACTACGAACAGGCGATGGACTGCTTCGCGGCGGGTGCGGACGTGTTCCTCGAAAAGCCGATGGTCACCGGCATCGAGAACGCGGTGGACCTCGTGGCCGCCGCGGACGAGCGGGGTCGCGTCCTGCAGGTCGGCTACCAGCGCCACTTCGACCCCCTCTTTCGGGAACTCAAGCGAATCGTCACGTCGGGGCGTCTCGGCGAGATTCACGCCGCCAACGCCTACCTCGGACAGGACTGGATAGCGATTCAGCGCGGGTCGTGGCGCACCGACCCCGACCTCTCGGGCGGCGGCCAACTCTACGACTCGGGGAGCCACCTCCTCGACGCGCTGCTCTGGACCCTCGACGCCGAACCCCGGTCGGTCGCGGCAGTCGCCGACGACCGCGGCGAGACCGTGGACGTGAACTCCGCGCTGGCGCTCACGCTGGACCGCGAGGGCGACGCCGCCCCCGTCACCGCCAGCGTCGGCGTGGTCGGCGACGGGACCAACGGGGAACCCGACGAGGGGATGGTCGTCTGGGGAACCGAGGGTCACGTCCGCTACGAGGACGGCCGACTCACCGTCTACGAGGACGGCGTGACCTACGAGGGCGAGGTGGCGGGCGACCGCGACTTCGAGACGCTCACGCGGCGCAAACTCTCGGACTTCGTCCGCGCGTCCGAAGACGGCACCGAACCCGCGGTCCCGGGTCCGTTCGGGCTACGGGTGACGGCGCTCACGGAGTCGGCCTACGAGGCGGCCGAGACCGGCCGAACGGTGGACGTGCGCGAGCGAATCGAGCAGGCCCGTGCGGAGCGTCAATCGGTGCAGGCCGACTGACCGCGAGCCAAACACTGGGACTCGCTTCGGACGGTTGCGGTCGTCCTCCCCGCGAGACCGGTCGGGGTGCACCGACCGGGCCTCGCTATGCGTCGAGTTACCACGACCTGTCGGAGGATGACGAAAAGTGTTTCTACGTTGGCCTGACAATCCATTCAGTAATGCGCGAACTCGACGAAACCGACCTCGAAATACTGCAACTGTTGGTGGCCGACGCTCGCCGACCGTACAACGAAATCGCCGACGCGGTGGACCTCTCGCCGCCGACGGTCTCGGACCGCATCGACCGCCTCAAGGAACTCGGCGTCGTCCGCCGATTCACCGTGGACCTCGACCGCTCGCGCCTCTCGGAGGGCGTCGCGGTCCTCGTGGACCTCCACGTCGAACCCGGCCGCGTCTCGGAGGTGCGCAGCGACGTCGAGGATATCGACGGCGTCGAACACATCTTCGTGACCGCCGACGGGAACGTCGTCTTCCACGCTCGACTCCGGAACGGCGCTATCGAACCCCTGCTGTCGGGGACGCTGGACACCGACGCCGTCCGCGAGTACGACGTGCGTCTGCTCACCGACTCGGCGTGGCATCCGGAACCCCGCGGCGTCGAGTTCGCGCTGGAGTGCGACGAGTGCGGTAACACCGTCACCAGCGAAGGCGAGTCCTCCCGCATCGACGGTGAACTCTATCAGTTCTGCTGTTCGTCCTGTCAGGCGCGGTTCGAGGAGCAGTACGAAGAACTGAAGCAGGCGGCCTGAGGACTCTTTTCGCGTTACGTGTCGTCACCGACTCGGGGGTCGAGTAGGGTGTACGCGAAGTCCTGTAGCAGGTTGCCCGAAAGCGCGACGAACGCCGGGAGGAGCGTGGTCGCCAGAATCGTCGCGACGTCCCGTCGCTGGATGGCCTGATACGCCAAGTCGCCGACGCCCGGAATCCGGAACACGACCTCGATGACGTAGACGGTCAGGAAGAGGACGGTGAGCAGTTCCGCGAAGAACACCGTCATCAGCGGGAGCGCGGCGTTCCGGAGGACGTGTCGCCCGATGGTCCGGGCGTCGGCACCGCTGGCCCGGAGCGTCTTGACGAACTCCGCGGGGAGGTACTCGCGGGACTCCGCGCGGGCGTAGCGGGCCTGCGCCGCGAGCAGGTTGAGCGCGACCACCAGCGACGGGAGCGCGAGCGACGCGAGGTTGTCGCCGGTCCAGAGACCGAATCGCGTGTCGTAGTAGGCCCGGTACCACGAGAACTCCATGATGGACACCAACAACAGGAGTTCCCCGAGGACGAACCCCGGCACGCCGAGACCGACGTAACTCAGCGCCGCGCTCACGCGGTCGACGACGCCGTTCGGGTTCATCGCGGAGACCAGTCCCACGCCGACGCCGAGCAGCGTCGAGAGGACCACCGCTGGCACGAGGTAGACCAGCGTGACCGGAATTCGCTTCGCGAGCGCGTCGGTCACGGGTTGGCCCGTCGTCCGCGACGTTCCCCAGTCGAGCGTGGCGTAACTCACCATCCACCTGCCGTACCGCTGGAGGACGGGTTCGTCGTAGTTTCGGGCCTCCTCGTAGGCCTCGACGGCTTGCTGAGAGTCCTCGGACATGTTCTCGGGGTCGTCCGGGTTCGCGGCACCGAACGAGACCAGCGCCTTGTTCGGGTCCGGCGTGTACGCGAAGACGAAGAACGCGCCCGAGAGTATCAGGTAGGCGGCGAACATCGTCCACGCGATTCGCTTGGCGAGGAACCAGTGCGTACCGTTCACTGTGTGGCTACGAGTCACACACCGGGTTGTTAAATTTTACTATAATGATACGAATGCACGCTACGTCCTTCGACCCTTCCTCTGACGACGCAGAGGCGAAAGGTTCCAATTTCGAACCGCCGAGTCCGACCGTAATGCAAACTTTTTAGTCATCCTGCTATGACTTCGCAAACCAAATGTCAGTTCACGTACCACGACGGTCGTCGAACCGCCGCTCGGAGGCGAGATAACCCGTGGCGACCGATTCCGGTGGCCGCGCCACGTTCGAGTCGGTCGATTGGTCGTCCGTCGACGGCGCGCGGTACCGCCCGGCCACTCGGACGGTGGGCTTTCTGGCGGCGCTCGGCGTCCTCGTCACGTCGTTCGCGTACGACTACCTGTTCGCGGCGGGGCCGCTCGTCGCCGACTGGTCGCCGACCCCGCTCGACTGGCTCTCGTTAGTCGGGGTGGCCACCTTCGCGTGCTACGTGGTGGTCCCGCTCGCGCGGAACCGACAGTTGACGCGGCGCTACTGGCGGCAGCTCCGACGCGACCGTCTCGCGCTCGCCAGTCTCGGTTGGCTGACCTTCTTCGTCCTGTTCGCGCTAGTCGGCCCGGTGATTCTGGGCGACCCTGAGACCGCACCGATGGGAATGGGCGCGTCTCAGGGGCGCTACGGCATCCCCATCTACCAACCGCCGGTCGGCACCAGCGTCTCGGAGTACGCGACGACCGTCTGCGGCGGGCCGCTCTCGAACGGTAAGTGCTGGGGGACGTTCCTCCACCCGTTCGGCACGACCAACACCGGTAAGGACGTGCTCGCGTTCGTCGCACAGGGCGCACGAATCGAGTTGAAACTCGCGTTCGTCTCCGGCATGATTCTGGTCCCCGTCGCCACCGTCGTCGGGTCGGTCGCGGCCCAGTACGGCGGATGGGTCGACTCGGTGCTGATGCGGTACGTGGACCTCCAGCAGGTCATTCCCGCGTTCTTCGTCTACCTCGTCGCTCAGTTCCTCTACGGCGGGAGCCTCCTGCTGATGGTCGCGGTGTTCGGCCTGTTGAACTGGGGCGGGGTCGCCCGCCTCGTCCGGAGCGAGGCCCTCAAGAAGCGCGAGACAGCCTACGTCAAGGCCGCGCAGGCCGCCGGGAGCGGTCGGCTCGCGGTCGTGCGCCGCCACCTGATACCCAACGTCTCGAACGCGGTGGTCACCGCCATCACGCTCCAGATTCCGATGCTCCTCATCGTCGAGACCACGCTCTCGTACCTCGGACTCGGACCGATGCAGAGCCAGTCGTGGGGCTACCTCATCGAGACGAGCATCCACGACGACAACTTCCCGACGCTGGTGTGGTGGGGCGTCGCCGCGCCGGTCGGCTTCCTCGTCGCCACCGTGGTGTCGCTCAACCTGCTCGGCGACGCGCTCCGGGACGTGTTGGACCCCCGAACAGACGGCCACTCGGACGGGGGGCACCGATGACCGACCCCCTGCTGTCGGTGCGGGACCTCCGAGTGCGGTTCGAGGGAGAGTCTGGCGAGGTCCGCGCGGTAGACGGCGTGAGTTTCGACCTCGACGCGGGCGAGACGCTCTGTCTGGTCGGCGAGTCGGGGTCCGGGAAGACAGTTACCTGCGAGGCGCTGACCCGCCTCGTTCCGGCCGACCTCGACGGCGAGATTCGGTTCGGCGGGCGGAACCTGCTGGACTGCTCGGAGACCGAACTCCGCGAGGTTCGAGGGTCGTCGGTGGCCCACATCTTCCAGAACCCGCAGGGCGCGCTGGACCCGGTGTACTCCGTCGGCGACCAACTCCGGGAGGGCGTCGAGCGCAACCGCGACGTCACGGGCGAGGAGGCCCGCGAGGTCGCCATCGACCTGCTGGACCGCGTCGGCATCCCCGAGGCCGCGGCCCGGTACGACGACTACCCTCACGAGTTCTCGGGCGGGATGAAACAGCGCGTCGTCATCGCGCTCGCGCTGTCGGGCGACCCCGACCTGCTGGTAGCCGACGAACCCACGACCGCGCTCGACGTGACGATTCAGGCCCAGATTCTCGACCTCCTGCGCGACCTACAGGCCGAGCGCGACGTCGGGGTCCTCTTCGTCACCCACGACCTCGGCGTGGCCGCGCAGGTCGCCGACCGAATCGTCGTGATGTACGCCGGGAAGGTGATGGAGCGCGGGGGCGTCTCGGCCATTTTCGACTCGCCGGGCCACCCCTACACCCGCGCTCTGATGCGGTGTCTGCCCGGCGTCGGGTCGGCGCTCGACCCGATTCCGGGCGACCCTATCGACCCGACCGACCCGCCCGAGGGGTGTCGGTTCCACCCCCGATGCACCGCCGCGGTCCGGGCGTGCGAGTCGGGCGACCAACCGCCGCTCCGCGACGCCGACCCCTCCGACGACGCCGGTGACTCGGGCGACGCCGACCACTGCGTCTCGTGCGTGTTCTACGGTCCCGACTACGACCGAGCGGACCTCGCGTCGTCCGTGCCGCTCGCAGGGGTCCAGACGGAGGGAGACGATGACTGATTCGCCGTCCGAGTCGCTGTTGTCGGTCCGCGGTCTGACGAAACACTACCCCGTCACCGAGGGACCGCTCCGGCGCGAGGTCGGCCGCATCCGGGCGGTGGACGGCGTGGACTTCGAGGTCGAACGGGGCGAGACGCTCGGTCTGGTCGGCGAATCGGGGTGCGGGAAATCCACAGTCGCCACGACGTTGATGGGACTCGAAGACCCGACCGCCGGTCGAATCACGTTCGACGGGGTCGGCGTCGCGGACCGCGACGACGCCGACCGTCGGGAGTTCCGGCGGCGCGCGGGCATGGTGTTTCAGGACCCGACGTCGAGTTTCGACCCCCGGATGACCGTCGGCGAGTCGGTGGCCGAACCCCTCGCGATTCACGGTCTCGACGACGCCGACCGCAGGCGAGAGATCGTCGCGGACCTGCTGGAGCGCGTGGGCCTGTCGGCCGACGACGCCGACCGCTACCCGCACGAGTTCTCCGGCGGTCAGAAACAGCGCGCCGCCCTCGCGCGGTCGCTGGTCCTGAACCCCGACCTGCTGGTGGCCGACGAACCCGTCTCGGCGCTCGACGTCTCCGTACAGGCCGGTGTCCTCTCGCTGTTGGACGACCTCCAGCGCGAGTTCGACCTCGCCGTGCTGCTCATCAGTCACGACATGGCGGTCGTCCGGGAAATCTGCGACCGGGTTGCCGTGATGTACCTCGGCGAAATCGTCGAGGTCGGACCCACCGAATCGGTTCTGGCCGACCCACAACACCCCTACACGCGTGCGTTGACCGCGTCTGTGCCTCGGCCCGACCCCGACCAACGCGGGTCAGGCGTCCGGCTCTCGGGCGACGTCCCTTCGCCCGCGGACCCACCGTCGGGGTGCCGGTTCCACACGCGGTGTCCCGAGGTGATTCCGCCCGAAGGCTACGACTTCGAGCAGGACGACTGGCGTGCGGTGATGGACCTGCGCACGGCGCTGGCGGCCGACGATTTCGACACCGAGGGCGTCCGACGGTCGGCGAGCGCGGTCCGCGAGCGGTTCGGTCTCCCCGAGGAACTCCCGGACTCGGACGCCGAGGCGGTGGTGTCGGAGGCAATCGACTCGCTAACCGCCGACGACCGCGAGGCGGCCCGCCGCCTGCTGGCCGAGGAGTTCGAGACGGTCTGCGAGACCGACCCTCCGGACCTTCGGGCGACCGAGGTCGGCCATCCCGCCGCCTGTCATCTCCACGACAGCGCGGCGGCGGAGTCGCCTCGAGCGGAGTCCGACGACTGACCCGAAACCTCCCGTTTCGCCCTCGACTCCGGCTTTTGTCGGATACGAACTCGGCCTGACAGCATATTTCGGGAATACGAACATTTATAATAACGCTTTCAGAAACCCCCTCTGCAAGACGCTCGCAAGACATCTCGTTCCGAGTCGGTCCGCGCGGGGCCGGTGACGCCATCGTCGTCTGCCGATTCCACCTCGGCCGACGCGCGTCTCCCGCCCCCGTGCGGACGCCCGGTCGGACGGACTCACGAGCAGACGCCGCGCGAGGTGCTACACGACGTGTTCGGACAACTCTCTCCGTCGGAGACGACGGGTCGCGCGAGTCCCGGCCGCGAAGTCGGCCCCGGAGGTGCCCGGCCGTGAGCGACGCCGACCGCGACTTCGGGCCGAGCGAGTACCTCTGTTACCGCCTCCTGGTGGAACTGGAAGACTCCCGGAGTTACCCGGTTTCGGGGTCGCGGTTCCACAAACTCAGTTGCATCGCCGACCGACACCTCTCGTCGGAACTCGGATGCGACATCGAGTTCCCGCGCCACTGGTACGTCTACGGCGAAGTCGTTGACGAACAGTCCCTCGACGGCGACTTCTACATCGCGCCCTCGGCGAACCACTGGTCCGGACGGCGCTACCTCCCGGTCGAGGACGTGAACGACTGGGAGTTCGACGTATCGACCGACCGCAAGGGCGCCATCGACGAGGCGGTCGAGTGGGTCGTCGAGTCGTTCGAGCGCGCGAACGCCGAACGCGTCGAGAAGTACCAGTACCGCCACCACGTCCCCAACGAGTTCGTCCGGACGTACAACGACCTCCGGACCCAGTTGAAGGAAGTCGATTTGAACCGCCAGTACACCCTCGGCGACTTCCGGGTCACGTCTCACTCGACGCGCGGGTTCGTGGTGGAGTCGCTCGAAGCCATGGTGGACACCTACCCCCGTGACGATTACCCCGAGGCCTACGACCTGTTCTTGGAGTGGCACGACGCGGTGGAACGCCTGCTGGAGACCGAGGACCCCGACTACGCGGTGGTCGAGGAGTTCCTCGACTCGTTCGTCACGATGCTCGCCAAGGTGGAACTCCGGTTCCATCACCGCCGGCACATCCCCGACGACCGCATCAGAGTCTGGGAACGCGAGCGACTCGAAGCCAAGGAGGCGTTCGCGTCGATGCTGGCCGAACGGCGCGAAGAACTCTTCGACGACGCGTCGTGGAGCGAGTCCCCGCGAACCGACCCGGCCCGCCGCGACAGTCGGTCCGGCACGGACGGGTCGGCGTCCGTCTCGTTCTCGCGCCACCTCGACTCGTTCGACTGAGTCCGGCGGCCGAGCCGCCCCGAATCGTATCAATTCACGTACAAAATATCGTTTCAGCGAATCGTTTTGTGGATTGCTGACGAACCGCATTCCATGGCGACCCAAGAATCAGACGACTCGGAGTACGTCGGCGTGGCCGACGCCGACGAACTCCGCGAGGAGGGCCGAATCGTGACGCGAGCGGGCGGCCGTGCAATCGCCGTCTTCCACCACGAGGGGGAGTTTCAGGCCGTGGACAACCGGTGTCCGCACATGGGGTTCCCGCTCTCGGACGGCACCGTGGACGACGGCATCCTGACCTGTCACTGGCACCACGCCCGGTTCGAACTCTCCTGCGGCGACACCTTCGACCCGTGGGCCGACGACGTGCAGAGTTTCCCGACCGAGGTCCGTGACGGCGAGGTGTACGTGGACCCGAACCCGGACCCCGACCTGCCGCCCGTCGAACACTGGACGAACCGACTCCAGACCGGACTGGAGGAGAGTCTGCGCCTCGTGGTCGCGAAGTCGGTCATCGGGTTGGCCGACGAGGACGTGCCCTACACCGACCCGCTCGCGCAGGGCCTGACCTTCGGCGCGCGCTACCGCGAGGACGGGTGGAGTTCCGGACTGACCATCCTCTCGGCGATGGCGAACCTCCACGAGGAGTTGCGGCCCGAGGACCGCAAACGAGCGCTCTATACGGGTCTCTACCGCGTGGCCGAGGACTGCCGGGGCGAACCGCCGAAGTTCGACCAACCGTCGTTCTCGGCCCGCGACCTCTCGCGCGAGCGTCTCGAATCGTGGTTCCGCGAGACCATCGAGGTCCGCGACCGCGAAGGCGCGGAGCGCTGTCTCCAGACCGCTATCGCCACGCTCGAACCGACGGCGGTCGCGGACATCCTCTATCTGGCCGCGACCGACCACCTCTACATGGACGCGGGCCACACCTTCGACTTCGTGAACAAGGCCTGCGAGGCGCTGGACCACGTCGGGTGGGACCACGCCGACGAGGTGCTGCCGAGCGTGATTCCCCGCCTCACCGAGGCCACGCGCTCGGAGGAACTCTCCTCGTGGCGACAACCGGTCGACGTGGCCCGACTCACGTTCGACGCCTACGACGAACTGCCGGACCTCGCGGCGGACGGCGCGGACAGCGAGTGGGACGCCCCCGACGGGTTCGGCGACACGCTCCTCAGCGACGACCCCGAGGAGATAGTCACCGGGATGAAGGCCGCGGTCCAGAACGGCGCGACTCCCGAGCAACTCGCCGCGGAAGTCGCGCAGGCCGCGGGTCGCCGTGTCGCGCAGTTCGGCACGTCCAACGAGTTCGGCGACTGGGACACGGTCCACCACACCTACACCTACGCCAACGCGGTTCACGCCGCGGCCCGGCGCACCGACTCGTTGGCGGCCTACCGTGGGGCCTTCGCGGGCGCGACGAGCGTCTACCTCGACCGGTTCCTCAACACGCCCCCGACGCCGATTCCGGACGGGACCGAAGTCGAGGCCCCCGACGACCTCCGGTCGGAACTGCTCGCGCTCTTCGACGCGGAGGGCGAAGTCGATTCCGCCGGACGGTTGGTCGCGGCCTACCTCCGAGACGGGGGCGACCCGGCCGAACTCGAGGCAGTCCTCGGCGAGGGACTGCTCCGCGAGGACGCCGACTTCCACACGCTCCAGAACGTCGAGGCGGCCTTCGAGCAGTTCGACCGGACCGAGGACCCCGAGAAGGCGCGGGTCCACATGGTCGCCACCGCGCGCTACGTCTCCGCGCACGTCCCGACTCGTCGCTCGGCCGAGCAGACGTTCACCATCGCGGACCGTCTCCACCGCGGCGAGAAGGTCCACGAGTCGTAGCGCCGCGGCCCGTAGATTGAACGACGTGACTCCCGTACGAATCGAGGCATCATGCCCGTAAGCGACCTCGGCCCGGACGAAGTGGTCACGACAGCACGCGACAGCACACTGAGCGACCTCGCCGAGCAACTGCGGTCCGAGAACGTGGGCGCGGCAGTCGTCACCGAGGACGACGAACCGGTCGGCATCGTCACCGACCGCGACGTCGCGCTGGCGGTCGCAGAGAGCGACGACGCGGCGTCGATGTCGGTCGATGACGTGATGACCGAAGACCCCGTCACGATTCGCGAAGACGCCGACGCGATGGAGATATCGCGGACGATCGAGGAACAGAACGTCCGGCGCGTCCCGGTCGTGGACGAGAACGACCGACTGACCGGCATCGTCACGCTCGACGACTTGGTCGCCACGATAGGCGAACAGTTAGACAACGTCTCGGAGACCATCGAGTCCCAGTCGCCGGACTACCGACCGTAAACTCTCGTCTCGACTCCGCAGGCTCTCTCTCCGACCTTTCGTACCGTTCTCCCCAACTTCCGGTCTCCGTAGCACGTCGCAACCCCGTCGCTACTCGCCGGACGCGAAGACGAGCAGTATCGTCACCCCGTTCCCGTCGAGCGATATCTCTTGGTCCACGAGGTCGTAGCCGTCGGCCTCGTACTCCTCGATGCGGTTGTTGGCCGAACTCTCGACCTGCTGTCTGCTCCCCGACTGAACGAGTTCTATCTGCTTGGTCACACTGTCCGTATCGTCGTTCTGGACTGTAAGTAGCGCGGCCCGCTACGCCTCGGGCACCCCGAGCGCCGACAGGTCCACGTGGTCCCGGAGCAACGCCGCCGCGGCGTCGTAGGGCGACTCGTCGGTTTCCTCGCGCTCCGGGGGCGTCTTCCCGGCGGACTCGAACACGCGGGCGACGAACGCCGACCTGACCGTCTCGTTCTCGAAGAGACCGTGGAGATAGGTCCCCAGCGTCTCCTCGGTCGCCGCGCTCCCCTCACCGAGGGGCCGGGCCACCTCCCCGGTCGGTTCCGAGTCGCCCATGTGAATCTCGTACCCCGAGACCTCGCCCGTCGCGTCGGCGATGGGGCCGACGCCGTCGACCGCTCGGACGACCTGCTCGACGCGCTTGTCGGTCGAGAACCGCGTCTCCACCGGGAGCAGGCCGAACCCCGCCACCTCGTCGCGGTCGCCCGTGCTCTCGATTCCGGCGTTCGCGATTCGCTCGCCGAGCATCTGATAGCCGCCGCAGAGACCGACCACCGGCCCGTCGAACGCCGCCAGCGCGTCGCCGAACCCCGCGTCGCGGAGTTCGAGCAGGTCGTCCACGGTGTTCTTGGTGCCCGGGACGACCACGGCGTCGGCGTCGGCGAGGGTCGCGTCGGGCGGGACGTACGCCACCCTGACGCCCGCTTCGCGTTCCAGCGGTCCGAGGTCGGTGACGTTCGACACGCGCGAGAGTCGGGGCACCGCGACCGTGACCGACCGGTCGTCGGGCGCGTCGTCGCCCCGAATCGCGCGCTCGTCCGGAGGTGGGAGCGAGACGCTGTCCTCCTCCGGGAGTCCCGGGTCGTCGTAGGGCAGGACGCCGAGTATCGGCACGCCGGTCCTGTCCTCGAACTCCGCGACTCCGGGGTCGAGGATGGACTGGTCGCCCCGGAACTTCGTGATTACCGCCCCGACGACTCGCTGGCGCACGTCTTCGGGCATCAGTTCGAGGGTGCCGTAGAGACTGGCGAAGGCCCCGCCGCGCTCGATGTCGGCGACGAGCAGCACGTCGGCGTCCGCGAACCGCGCGGTCTCGACGTTGGCGAGGTCGCGGTCGTGGAGGTTGATTTCGGCGATGCTCCCCGCGCCCTCCGCGACGACGACGTCGTGGTCGTCGGCGAGTCGCCGGTAGGACTCGACCGCCGCCTCGCGCGCCGCGTCCCAGTGGTCGTCGTAGTACGACCCCGCCTCGAAGTGACCGACGGCCTCGCCCTGTACGACGAGTTGGCTCTCGCCCTCGCCGCGTGGCTTGAGGAGGACCGGATTCGTATCGGTGGTCGGGGTCACTCGGGCGGCCTCCGCCTGCACGTACTGGGAGACGCCGATTTCGCCCCAGTCGGCGCGCTCCGCGTCTGACTCCTTTTCGCCCGGCCGCTCGCGCGACTCCTTGCCTCTCCCCGACTCCGGCGAGAGGACCGCTCGCGCGTTGTTGCTCATGTTCTGGGCCTTGTACGGCGCGACCGAGACTCCCGCGTCGGCGAGCAGTCGGCAGAGTCCGGCGGCCACGGTGCTCTTGCCGACGTGGCTCGCGGTCCCGGCGACGAGCAGGGTCCGGGTCACTGGTCGGTCGGTCGGGCCATCTCAGTACTCGGTCCCCTTCCGCGCGCCGTGACCCGCGTCCATCGGATGGGTCTCCTTCTCGACGTGGGTGACGAGGTCCGCGAGTTCGCAGGCGAACGCCGGGCGGTCGTGGCCGCCGGTCAGGACCAGTTCGAGGTCGTCCGGTTTCGACTCGACGAGGTCCCGGACCGCCTCGGCGTCGAGCAGGTCCCGGTTGACCGCGTAGAGGATTTCGTCGAGTATCAGCATGTGGGCCCCCTCCTCCGGGGGCGCGTCGAGGGCCACCGGTCCGGGGTCCGCGGAGGCCGCGAGTATCTCCTCGGCGCGGGCGAGACCGCCGCTGGCCTTGGCCGCGTGTTCGTCGTCGTCGGAGCCGTCCAGAAAGCCGTGCCAGCCGTAGTGGCCGGTGTTCTCGTAGCTGAACCCCGGGAAGGTCTCGATGGCGTTGTACTCGCCGCGCACGTCCTCGACGGTCCCCGCGCCGCCCTTCATGAACTGGACCATGTGGACGCGGTAGCCGTGCCCCGCGGCCCGGAAGCCCATGCCCATCGCGGCGGTGGTCTTCCCCTTCCCGTCGCCCCACCAGACCTGCACGAGTCCGAACTCCTCGGGGGCCGCGGGTTCTATCGCACCGGCAGTCGGTGCGGGGGCGTCTTCGTCGGTCTGGCTCTCGATTCCTCGCTCGCTCGAATCGTCGGTGGTGTCGTCGGTCATAGATTCTCGATGAAGGCGTCGAACGCGCCGCTCTCCGCGTGGACGTGGCAGTAGGTGCCCAGCGTCCGGTACTCGGTCAGTCCGTCGTGGTCGCCGTCGATGCCGTCGCCCCGCGCCACGTCGAAGGCGAACCGGGCGTCGGTGTCGGGGTCGGTCTCGGAGTAGTGGAACTCGTGGCCCCGTAGCCGACCGCCCGCGGGGGCGGTGAGCGCTCCGTCGCGCGCCCGGAGTTCCACGTGGTCGAGCGCCTGATACCGGTCGCGCATCTCCACGTCGGCGGGGAGGACGCCCGCCATCTCGCGGGTCTCGCCCTCGGTGGTGGTCAGCGACTCGCAGAGCGCCATCAGGCCGCCGCACTCCCCGAGGACCGTCAGGCCATCGCTCGCGCGGTCTGCCAGTGTCGCGAGCGCCGGACTCGCTTCGAGTTCGTCGGCGTGGAGTTCCGGGTAGCCGCCGGGGAGGTAGACGCCGTCGCAGTCGGGCAGGTCGTCTCCCGCGACCGGCGAGAACGTCGTCACGTCGGCGCGCGCCCGGAGTCGCTCGGTCGTCGCGGGGTAGCAGAACCGGAAGGCGGCGTCGCGGGCGACCGCGATTCGCGCCCCGGTCCGCTCCAATTCCTCGTCGTCGGACGGTCGGGGCGGTTCGCGCGCGGCGTCGAGCAGTCGGTCGGTCCGGACGTTCTCGGCCGCAGCGGCGAGCGCGTCCTCGCTCAGCGGACGCTCCTCGCCCATCTCCAGACCGAGGTGGCGGTCCGGGATTTCGAGGTCCGAGTTCGGCGCGACGCGACCGAAGTACGTCAGGTCCTCGGGCAGGGCCTCGCGGATGCCCTCGGCGTGTCGGCCGCCGTGGGCGCGCTGGACGAGGACACCGGCCACGTCGATGTCCCGACCGGCGCGCTCGGCGTACTCCCGGAAGCCGAGCGCGGTCGCGGCCACGCTCTCCATCCCGGCGCTCGCGTCTGCGACGAGGACGACCGGGAGGTCCAGCGCCTCCGCGACCATCGCGGTGCTGGACCCGTCGCCGTCGTACAGCCCCATCACGCCCTCCACGACGCAGATGTCGCCTTCTCCGCGGTGGTAGTTGCGCCGCAGTCCGTCGGTCCCTTCGAGCCACAGGTCCAGCGTCCGGGAGGGCCGACCCGCGACTTGCTCGTGGTGGCTCGGGTCGATGAAGTCGGGACCGGCCTTCGCGGGTTGGACCTCCTCCCCCGCGTCTTGGAGCGCCCGCGTCACCGCGAGCGCGGCCACGGTCTTGCCGACGCCGGAACTCGTCCCGCCGAGGACGAACCCCTTCACGGTTCGCCCCTCCGCGTTCGGCCCTCGGCCGCGCGTTCAGTGATTCTCTCGCGGGCAGACTCGTCCGACCCGCCCGGCCGCGGCCGGTCGCTCGGCGACCCGCGTCGGTCCCGCACTCGGGTTGCTCCGCGCCGAAGTACCATCGTCCCGTAGTTAACACAAGCTAAGTTTAATTACCTGCCGCTTCGCGGTCCCATCCCGTCCCGTCGGCGGAGCATAGCTCTACCCCCTTCGGTGGCGTCGTCGTGTCCCGTTCGAGTTCACGCCCCGGTATCAGTCACCGACCTCGACACGTCGCAGTCCCGCCTCGACGAGAGTACAAACCAAGTAGTACAAGTAAGATTGAAGTAAACCAAAGATCGTTGTAGTAACGATGAACGAAGACAGCGGTGACCGCTACAGGGCCGACGCCGAGGAGGGCCAACGCTCCGACCGCCCGTTAGGCGACTCGGTACCGGGTGCGACACGGCCGGGCGACGGGTTCGAGACGCTCGCGGCCGACTCGACCGCGGGGACCGACCCCGGCGGGGTCTCCCCGCAGGGGGACTCGGTCGGCGGTCGGACTCCCGGCGACTCCGACGGCGAGGGCGACCCGACCGCGGCGTCGGGGTCGGTCGCCGATTCGGCCGCGAGCGGCAAGGTGTTCCTCGTCGGGTCGGGACCGGGCGACCCGGAACTGCTCACCCGGAAGGCGTGGCGACTCCTCACGGACGCGGATTTCGTCCTCCACGACTCGCTGGTGGACGACGCGCTCCTCGACCAACTCCCCGCCTCGGTCGAGGTCGTGGACGTGGGCAAGCGTCCGCCCGACCGGACCTCGCAGGCCGACATCAACGACATGCTGGTGGACCTCGCGCGCGACGGCGCGGCGGTCGTCCGCCTGAAGGGCGGCGACCCTCACGTCTTCGGTCGGGGCGGCGAGGAGGCCCAGCACCTCGCGGCCGCCGACGTGCCCTTCGAGGTGGTCCCGGGCGTGTCGAGCGCCGTCGGAGCACCCGGCGTCGCGGGCATCCCCCTGACCCACCGCGACTGCGCGTCCAGCGTCACCGTCGTCACGGGTCACGAGACCCCCGACAAGGACGAGAGCGCGCTCGACTGGGACGCCCTCGCCGACACGGTAGTCAGCGGCGGCACCTTGGTCGTGCTGATGGGGGTCCGACGCCTCTCGAACAACGTCGCCGCACTCCGGGACCACGGCGTCCCGGCCGAGACCCCGGTGGCGATGGTCCAGAAGGCGACGTGGCGCGACGAGCGGACTGTCTCCGGGACGCTGGCGACCATCGAAGCCGAGAAGGAAGCGGCGGGAATCGAACCGCCCGCGGTCACCGTCGTCGGCAACGTCGTGGACGTGAGAGCCGACACGCGAGAGTTGCTCGACCGGTGAACCGCCGCCCCTCGCCCGTTTCTCCAGCGGATATCTGCGGCGCATTTCGCTCGATTGACTTCTCCCCTCCGGTGTCAAAACATATTTGAGGGACGCTCGCGTTGACGGAATCAAGCCCAATTGTAGTAACTAAATCAAGGTTGATTGGGCGGCGCGAGGTCCACTAATGACAGAGCAAGCAATCGTACTCGTCGGCACGGACTCCCCGGACGCACGCGAGGTACTCCGAACGCACGCCCGCCGTCTCCGCGACCGCTCGGTCGCGGACGCAGTTCACACCGGTTTCTACGGTTCGGAACCGATTCGGGACCTGCGCGACACCCTCGAATCGGTCGCGGCCGACGCGGCCTACGTCGTCCCGATGCGGGCCGCTCACACCCACGAGACGACCGACGACGTTCCCGCGGCGCTCTCGTATCTCCCGTGTGACGCCCGGTACTGCGAACCTGTCGGCCGGAGTTCGGCGACCACCGGCGTTCTCGCGGAGCGGGCCGCCGCCCGAGTCACGCCCGGCGAGGACGCTACCCTCGTCCTCGTCGCCTTCGGGAGCAGTTCCCTGCCCTACCAGCGACAGACCGCGGAGTACCACGCCGCTCGACTCCGCGAGCAGTCCGACTACGGCGAAGTCGTCACCAGTTTCCTCGTCCAGAACCCCGCCGTCGAGTGCGCACGCTACAACGTCTCGAACGACCGCGCGGTGGCGGTCCCGCTGTTCGTCCACCGCAGCGAGGCGACCGACGAGCGGATTCCAGCCAAACTCGAACTCGACCGCGGCGGCGTCGAGTACGCCGACCCGCTCGGCGCGCATCCCCGAATCACGCGGGCGATTCGGGCCGAGGTCGAGAAGCAACGAGTCCTCGCGACCGACGAGGGTCCCGCCTCGTTCGAAGCCTCGCTCGCGCAGGCCCGGCGTCCGGTGGCGACCGACGGGCACGGCGCGCTCTGACGGGAGTGGCCTCTCTAACCGGTGGCGTCGCGCCGTCCCGGGAACTCCTCTCGTGATACCCCGTCCGAATCACTCGGCGTCGCTCGACTCGGAACTCGCTGACTCGAAGTGCTCCCCTGAGTAGACCTCCTCGACGTTCTCCTGCAATTCGTACGTCAACACCCGCTCCGTGAAGGTCGCCATCCCGTGGTTGACACCGTCGCTCCACGCCGCCGTCTCGTTGGGCACGCCCGGCAGTCGCTCGTCGTGGAGCGCGCTCACCAACACCGGTCCCCGGTCCACCATCAGCAACCGCCCGACTCGCGAGGTACCACTCATTTCTTGGAACCACTCGATTAGCCCGGTCCTGAAGACGCTCGCATCGAAGTCGGCGTCCGCGACGCGCTCCCGGACGGAATCGACGACCGTCCCGACGTTGATGGCGACGCCCCGTTCGGCCGCCTCCGTGAGATACGCGAGGAGTTCGTCGTCGAGGAGCGCGTCGTCCAGTACGATGAGCACAATCTCGTCGCTCGACTCGGAGACGAGTTCGATGACGCGCTCGGTGACCTGCTCGTGGTCGCGGAGCGCCAGACCGCCTGTTGGACTCCTTTGTATATCGGCTCCATGTGACGGAGCGACCGCTCCCTCGTCTCGAAGTGGGAGTCGTACTCCTTCCGAAGCACCCGGACGGCGGTGTCGATGGACACGCTCTGAAAGGTCCGGGGTTCGCCGTCCTGTATCTCGACCAGTCCCCGCTTCTGAAGGCGGTCCATCGTCTCGTACACCCGCGAGCGCGGGATGTCGGCCACCTCTCCGATTTCCTTGGCCGTCGCGTGGGGGAGTCGCGTGAGCGCGACGAAACACCGCGCCTCGTACTCGGTCAGACCGAGTTGCTCCAGCGAGTCGATTGCGGTCTCCGCGTCGTCCATGCCAGTCCCGAAGTCCCGATAAAATATGAGTATATAGGTGCTTGCAGTATGTGGACTCTAGACAGAATACGGCGAACCGCCACCGAACGGTAGATCTCGAACTACCTGCAGGAGCGAAACGACGAGAGTTCAGTCCGCCCTGACGACCAGCACCGAGAGGTCCGAGAACGGCGTGTCCTCTCGACCTGACCCGCCCGATTCCTCGGCGAGGTCGCCGAGCGTCGTCCGCGTAATCGCCTCGTCGTCGTGGGTCAGACGCTCGCAGACGACCGCCTCCAGCGACGGCGACCCGCCCGCGTCGAGCAGGGCCGCCGCCACGTCGCCCGGCATCCAGTCGAACGGTCGGGGAAGTACGAGCAGATGTCGCTCGCCGACCGCGCTCCGGAGTCGGTCGAGGTCGGACGAAATATCGCCGCTCTTGTGGAGGGTGACGAACGTCGAGTCCTCCATCGGCGTCCGCGCCCTGCTCGCTGCCATCTGGAGCGACGAGATGCCCGGAATCACGCGGACCGGCGGTTCGTCCGCCCCCGGTCTCTCACCTGCCGCGCGCTCGACCGCCTGCTCGACCTTGCCGACGAACTGGTAGCCCGAGTGGTTCGGGTCGCCCATCAGCACCGCGGTCCCGGTCTCGCCGTCGGCCACGCGCTCGGCGAACCGCTCCAGCGTCTCGCCCTCGTCGGCGTACCCGCAGGTCAGCAGGTCGGCGTCGGTCCGGTCGGCGACGAACTCCCCGACCGTCTCGAAGCCGACCACCACGTCGGCCTCCCGAATCGCGCGCTCGCCCCGCGGGGTCAGGTAGTCGAGGTTGCCCGGGCCGATGCCGACCGCGGGGACCGACTGGGCGGCGTCGTCCGCGCTCGTGGGGGACGACTCCGGTTCCGCCGCCGCGAACGACGCGGGGTCCGGCCCCGAATCGAGGTCGTAGTCGTCGGTCATCCGAGGTCGACTCCGTCGTCCCGCCGTCGTTCGCTCGACTTCTCGGCGGTCTCGTGGAGATTCACGTCGCCGTCCCGGACGTCGCTGGCGACGTGAATCAACTCGTTCGTCAGTCCGGCCGCGAGACCGCTCCCGCCGCGCCGCCCGACGTTGGTAATAACTGGCACGCCGTGGTCCGCAGCGACCTCGCGCAGTCGTTCGCGGCTCTCGGCGGCCTTCACGAAGCCGACCGGGGTGGCGACTACGATCGCGGGCCGAGTGCCGTCTTCGATGCAGTCGGCCAGCGCGAGCGCCGCGGTCGGCGCGTTACCTACCGTGGCGATAGCGCCGTCGTAGACGCCCCGCTTGTCGAGTTCGAGCACCGACGCGGCGGTCCGGGTCATCCCGGTCTCGGCAGCCAGTTCCGCGCCGTTGCCGATGGCCTTCCGGACCTCGCAGTCGTGTCCTCGCCCGGTGATTCCTTCCTTGACCATCGTGATGTCGGTCACGATGGGTCGCTCGTCGAGGACGGCCCGCGCTCCCGCGCGGACGGGTTCGCTCTCGTCCGCGCCCGTGAACCGCAGCAGGTGCTGGAACTCGGGGTCGCCAGTGGCGTGGACCGACTTCTGGCGGACTCGGTCGGCCAGCGTCTCGTCGGGCACGAGTTCGCGCACCCGGTCCATGCTGGTCTCGGCTATCTCCATGGCGTTCGACGTGGTCGCGCCGAGGTCGGCGTACTCTTCGAAGTCGCCGTCCTCAGTCGTCATCGCCCGTCACCTCCGCGGGAGTCGCCTCTCTGGCGCGCGCTTCTAAGTCACCGTCCACGTCGAGATTGAGGTCCCGCAGGCGGTCGGCGGTCTCCTCGTCGGCGTCCCAGAGGCCGCGCTCGATGGCCTCCGAGAGGGTGTCGGTGATGCTGTCGAGCGCCCACGGGTTCACGTCCCGGAGCCACTCCTGTCGCTCCTCGTCGAACGCGTACTTCTCGGCGACGTCCTCCCAGAGGGCGTCGCTGACGACGCCCGTGGTCGCGTCCCACCCGAGGGCAACGTCCACCGCGGACGAGAGGTCGCCCGCGCCCTTGTAGCCGTGGTCCTCCATGCTGTCGAGCCATTCGGGATTCAGCACCCGAGCGCGCATCGCCTTCCGGACCTTCTCCTCGTTGGTGTACACGTCCACGTTGTCCGGGTCGCTGGAGTCGCCGACGTAGGAGGCCGGTTCCTCCCCGGCGGTCTCCGCGACTGCGGTGATGAACCCGCCGTGGAAGGCGTACCAGTCCGAGGAGTCGAACTCGTCCTGCTCGGCGGTGTCCTCGATTTTCACGGTGGCCTCGACGTTGCCGAGGCGGCGCTCGAAGGCGTCGTGGGCGTCCGAGACCTTGCCGCGCGACCCCATGGCGTAGCCGCCCCACTGCTTGTACACCGCCGCGAGGTCGGCGCGGTCGTCCCAGTTGCCCTCGTCTACGGCCTTGTTCGTCCCCGCGCCGTAGCCGCCGGGCCGGGTGGTGAACACGCGGTGCTTGGCGGCCTTCTCGGGGTTCTCGACTCCCTCCTCGGCCAGTTGTTCGGCCTCCTCCTCGACGTGTTTCTTCACGTAGTTCATCTCGTGGGGTTCGTCCAATTCGACCACGGCGTCCACCGCGTCGTGGACGACGCTCGCGGCCTGTGGGAAGGCGTCCCGGAACAGTCCGGAGACGCGGGTCGTCACGTCGATTCGCGGCCGGTCGAGTTCGTCCAGCGGAATCGGGGTCACGTCGTCCACGCGCCCGGCGTCGGTCCACTCGGGTTCGACGCCCATCAGCGCGAGGACCTGCGCGATGGTCTCACCGCGGGTCCGGACCGTCGGGGTGCCCCACGCGACGACGCCGACCTCCTCGGGGTACTCGCCCGCTTCGGAGCGGTGGCGCTCGGCCACGCCGTCTCCGACTTCTCGCCCCACGCGCCACGCCGACTTGGCGGGCACCTTCCGCGGGTCGAGCGTGTAGAAGTTCCGACCGGTCGGGAGCAGGTCCACCCCGCCGCGGGTCGGCGCACCGCTCCCGCCCGGCGGGACGTACTCGCCCGACAGCGCCTCCGCGGTCCGGGGAATCTCGTCCTCGGCACCCGCGACCCGTGGGGCGGCCTCCTCGCAGATGTACTTCAGGGCCTCGCGCAGGTCGTCGTGTGCGCCGCTCTTCGCGCGCCCGTCGCCGAGTTGGTCGATGTCTACCACGAGCAGGTTCCAGTTTATCGCCTCGACGTCGAAGTCGTTCGTAGCGAGGTGCGAGACCAGTTCGAGGCTGGTCTCGTACACCTCGTCGGCGGCCTCGGCGTAGGTCATCCCGAGGTCCTCGTCGTACGCGCCCGGTTCGTCCAGCATCCGCTGGTACTCGACGCCCAGCACGCCCGCCACGCTCTCGCGGAGACTCGGCGCGCCCGGATTTTGGAGGCGAGTGAGCGCGACGAGGTACTCGACCAGTCGCTCGTCCGCTGGCGGTTCGCCCATCGTGTGGAGACCCAGCCGAATCTGGGTCGTCTTCACGTCGGTCACGTACTCGTGGACGCGCTCGACCAGTTCGTCGATGTCTACCGACTCGCCCGCAACGTCTCCCTCGGCGAGCGTGGTCCCGGCTTCTTCAGGACCTCGAACGTCGGCTTTCTCGTCTATCTCTCCCGCGATGCCCAACTCCACCGCGAGGTCCAACTCGTCCACGAGCGCCCGAATCTCGCCGGCCAACTTCTGGCCGTCGTCGGCCCGGGCGTCCTCCATCCCGGCCTCGCGGTACTGTCGAGCCAGTTCTTCGAGTTCGCCGATTTCGTCGTAGGTGCCCGCGTTGGACATGACCGGCGTGAGGTAGTCAACGATGGCGGCGTACGACCGTCGCTTGGCCTGCGTCCCCTCCCCGGGGTTGTTGACGATGTAGGGGTAGACGTTCGGAACGTCCTCGATTAGCTGGTCGGGCGCGCTCTCGCCGTTCAGTCCGACCGTCTTCCCGGGGAGCCACTCCAGACTGCCGTGCGTCCCGAGGTGGACCACCGCGTCGGTCTCGAACTCGTTGCGGAGCCACGAGTAGAACGCCACGTAGTCGTGGGGCGGTTGGAGGTCCGAGTCGTGGTACACCTTCGAGGGGTCCATGCCGAACCCGCGCGGCGGTTGGACCGTGACGAGGACGTTGCCGAACTCGACGCCAGGGATGGCGAAGGGTCGCTCGGGCGGGTCGCCCCACTCCTCGACTACGTTCTCGCGGAAACGCTCGTCCTTGGTCTCGAACCAGTCGCGGTATCGGTCCGAATCGACCACGTCCACGCTCAGGTCGCGCACGTCCTCGGGCGCGACCCAGCGGTCGTCGAGCGTGAGCTGAGCGGTCAGTTTCTCCACGAGTCGCTGGCCGCTCTCGGGCGTCTCGCCGCCCGTGTCGTACCCTCTCGCGTCGAGTTCTTCGAGCAGGTTCACCGTACTCTCGGGGCTGTCGAGTCCGAACGCGGTCCCGATGCCGTCGTCGCTCGGCGGGTAGTTGTGGAGGACCACCGCGACCCGCTTGTCGTCGTTCGGGGTGTGGCGGAGTTCGGCCCAGTTGACCGCGAGCGAGACGGCGTGTTCGACCCGGTCCTCGATGGGGAAGTGCTGTTTCGGGGCGCTCCCGATGTCGGCCTCGTCGTCGGTGCGTTCCTTGCCCGAGATGGGATGAGTGATGACGTTCCCGTCGAACTCCGGCAGGGCGACCGAGAGCGCGAGTTCGAAGCCCATGACGCCCGTGTCGGACGACTGGTAGCGCGAGCGCGAGCGCATCGTCGTGACCGTCTGGAGGACGGGGACGCCGAGTCTGTCGAGGAACACCTCCTCGGCCCCGTCGCCCTCGTCCGCGGCACTCCGGCCGCGCTCGTCCATCGAGAGCGAGAACATGAACGACGAGAGGACCGCGTCCACGACCGGTTCCCCGTCCCGGTCGGTGAACCACTCGTCGGTGACCCACTCGGCGTCCTCCTGTTCGTCGCTGTCGGTGGCCGGGTTGCAGAACACCGGGAGGACGTTTGCGCCCTCGGCCTCGATCTCCCGGACGAGCGCGTCCACGTACCGGGTGTTCTCGTGGGTCCAGTGGGACTCGTAGAACCAGACGGCGACAGTCGGTTTCCCGTCGTCCAACTCGGCATGGAGGTCGTCGTACGTCGCGCCGGGGTAGTCGGGGTGGTAGACGCCCTCGGTCGGGAGTTCGACCGGGTCCTCGGGGTCGAACGCCTCGCTCGCCTCGCCACCGCCGTACTCCGCGACGAGGAACCGACAGAGGTTGGCGATGTTGACCGCGCCGCCTCGCTCCAGATACTCGTAGGCCCGGTCGCGGTCGGCGTCGGCCACGCTGGTGTCCTCGAACGCGAAGGCGTCGCCGGTCGATTTCACGACGAGGGGGACGCCCGCCTCCCGCAGTCGTTCGACCGCGTGCTCGTAGCCCGGCATGCTGTCCTCCGCGCCGTGGAGCCAGAACACCGCGACCGTCGCGTCTTCGATTTCGTCCACGAACGCGTCCACGTCGGTCCCGTCGTCGAAGTTGCTCTCCGACCGGGCGACGAGGTCGATTCCGTCCAGTCTGTCGGCGGCCCGCTGTACTGCCCCGAGTTCGTTCTCGGTGGCGGTGTAGAGTCCGATGGTTGGCATAACGTTGTTAAACCTCCGTTGTAGTAGTACAAGTATGATTGAATTACGCGGCTCCAAAAAGGCTTCGACCGTCCCCTTTCCGGCGATAGTCGGACAGGACCGCCTGAAACGGGCGTTGCTCGCGGTCGCCGCGGACGACGGTCTCGGTGGACTACTCGTCTGCGGCGAGAAGGGGACGGCCAAATCGACCGCCGTGCGGGCGTTAGTGGACCTCCTCCCCGACCAGCGCGCGGTCGCAGATTGTCCCTACGGCTGTCCGCCCGACGACCCCGGAGCGCAGTGCGCGGACTGCCGGACTCGGGCCGACCCGCCGGTCGAGACCCGGAGCGTTCCCCTCGTGACCCTCCCGCTGGGCGCGACCCGCGAGCGCGTGGTGGGCACACTCTCGGTGGCCGACGCGCTGGACGGCGAGGCGGAGTTCGACCCCGGCCTGCTCGCCCGGGCGAACCGCGGCATCCTCTACGTTGACGAGGTGAACCTGCTGGACGACCACCTCGTGGACGTACTCCTCGACGCGGCGGCCTCCGGGGTCAACCGGGTCGAGCGCGACGGCGTCAGCGTCTCCCACCCGGCGAACTTCACGCTGGTCGGGACGATGAACCCCGAGGAGGGCGACCTGCGACCGCAACTGAAGGACCGCTTCGCCCTGCAGACCACCGTCACCGGATGCGAGGACATCGAGGACCGCGTGACGATTCTCGAACGGGCAATCGGCGAGGCGGGCGACCTCCGCGAGGGGTTCGCCGAGGAGACCGCCGACGTCGCCGACCGCCTCGCGGACGCCCGCGAACTCCTCGACAGCGTGACCCTCCCCGAGCAGTTCAAGGCCGACATCGCCGAACTCTGCCGGGACGCGGGCGTCGAGGGCCACCGCGCGGACATCTCGGTCGCCCGCGCGGCCCGGACCGTCGCGGCGCTCGACGGCCGGTCGAAGGTCGTCGAGTCCGACGTCCGGGAGGCCGCCGAACTCGCGCTCCCCCACCGCCTCCGGAGTCGCCCATTCGAGGACGCGCCGGACCCCGACGACGTTCTCGACGACCACTTCGACGACGAGGCGGACGGCGCGGAGGACGAACGAGACGACTCGCAGGGAGACTCGGACGCCGAGGATTCCGCCACCGAGGGCGGGGCGAACGACGACCCCGGCAATGCCGACGATTCCGGTCCCGATGCCGAGGCGGACTCCGGCGACTCCGACGGTTCTGATTCCCAATCGGGGACCTCGAACGGTGCGGACTCGGCGAGCGACGAGGACGACTCCCACCGCGGCGACCGACCTGCCGCGGAGTCGCCCGCCGACGTGGAGACCGGAGACGGCGACGACTCTGACGCCGCGGACGAGGACCGCGAGGACTCGGAGTCGACGGGCGACTCCGACGGCGGTTCGGACGAGTCCGAGGAGGGAGTACCGCTGGTGCCCGGACAGGCCCGCCCCGGCGTCGGCGAGGCCGAGCGTCCGGACATCGACGGCGTGGAGGCCGACGCGACTTCGACCGCGTCCGGATACGAGGACGGTTCGCGGGCGGCCGCGACCCCGAGTCCCGAAGGGCGAGGCGCGCAGGTCAGGACCGAGCGCGCCGACGCGGGCGACTCCGTGGACGCCGCGGCGTCGGTCCGGGCCGCGGCGAGTCGCGGCGCGGACGCGGTGACCGAACGCGACCTCCGCACGTCCGTCCGGGCGCGCGAGCAGTCGGCGCTGGTCGTCTTCGCGGTGGACGCCAGCGTCTCGATGCGGTCGGCGATGCGGACCGCGAAGGGGGTCGTGCTGGAACTGCTGCAGGACGCCTACGAGCGCCGCGACGAGGTCGCCTTCGTCGCGTTCGCGGGCGAGGACGCCGAGGTGTTGCTCCCGCCGACCGACAGCACCGACCTCGCCGCCCGCCACCTCAAGGACCTGCCGGTCGGCGACCGGACGCCGCTCCCCGCGGGACTCCGGACCGCGGGCGAGGTGGTCGAGCAGGCCGACGCCGCGGCCAGCGTCGTCGTGGTCGTCACCGACGGCCGGGCCAACGTCGCCGCGGGGAGTCCGACGGAGGCGACCCGACGGGCCGCGCGCGGACTCGCCGAGCGAGACGCACACGTCGTCGTGGTGGACGCGGGCGACGACGGCGCGACGAGTCTCGCCGACCTCGTCACGGAGAAGACCGGCGGCGAGCGCGTCCCGCTGGACGAACTCACTCCCGAACGCGTGACCGGTGCGGTCGAGCGCGCTGGCGCGGCCGCGACCCCCGGAGGTGTCGGTCGATGAGTCTGTTGGCGACCCTCGGCGTCTTCGGGGCCGCGGTCGTCCTCGGCGTGACCCACGGACTCGAACCGGACCACGCCGCGGGCATCTCGGCGCTCACGAGCGAGACCGACAGTCGCGGCCACGCCGCCTTCGTCGGTGCGAGTTTCGCGGTCGGCCACGCGCTCATCGTCGTCGCGTGGGTCGCGCTCCTCTCGGCGCTGGGTGCGAGCGCGAGCGCCGCGCCGGAGGCGCTCGGGACCGTCGGTTCCACTCTCGCGGGCGTCGTCCTCGGTGCCATCGCCCTCCTGCTAGGGGTGACCGGGGTCCGACGCCTCCGCGGTCTCCCGCCCGAACCGCGCTCGGCCGACGCCTCGGACCCGACCGGCCGCGTGCTCGCGGCGGTCCACTCGCGCCTGAGCCACCACACCCACGAGACCCGTACCGATTACCTCCAGACCGGACTCGTCGGGTCGCTGTTCGCGCTCTCGCCGCCGGTGAGCATGCTCGCGTTCGTCTCGGCAGTCGTCCCGACTGCGGGCGTCGCCAGCGCCGCCGGGGCGGTCGCGGCGTACGCCCTCTCCATCACGGTCACGCTGGCTCTCGTCGGCGGCGGTGTCGGCACCTTCGTCGCGTTCACGCGCAACCGCGGTCGGCGAGTCCACGCCACCTTCGAAATCGCGGCCTCCGCGGCCATCGTCTGGGTCGCGGCGCGGATGCTCGTCGGTGTCTGACAGCCGCGGGGAAACGTCTCTCCGGACTACTTGCAGTCGGTCTCGCGGAACTGCGAGAGGCAGTCGTAGTCCGCGCCGCAGTCCTCGCACTCCCAGCGGTCGTTCACCCGGTGGTCGCCGATTTCTCGCGGCCAGTCCTCCGTGGACATGTGAGTGCGTTCGTCGTTCTCGGACCTAAAGATTCGCCGTCGAGCGCGTGGTTCTGCGATAGGGTTTTCTTCACTGTCGCTGTGCGGGCGGTCGAAGCTGTCGCCGACTGCCACCTGTTCGAGACCCCCGAGAGACCGCCCGTGCGTATCGAACGCCGATTCGCCGACGATAGCGTACGAACGCGGACGTGGAGAGAACGAGGACACTGGCTTCCAAAACCACGCCACTCGTGGGATAGGAGAATCGTCGCACTTCGAACGTCGGTATCGTTCGGTTCGGTAGCGAAGCGAAAGCTCGACCGAGAAGTGGAGGCTTCGCGTCGAGCGGGCCGTGGCCGGACCTCTCGGTACCGGAAAATCTGATACGAGGAGAATCGGACGGGTCGGTCTGTTGCTCAGACCGCTTCGATTCGCAGTCGGTACTCCCCGCGGACCTCGCCCTCGTCGTGGTACTCCACCGGTTCCTCGACGAAGGCCACGCGGTCGCCAGAGAGCGCGGCGGCGGTCACGATGCCTTCGGCCGCGACTTCTCGTGCGGGACCCTCTCGGGCCTCGAACACTCGGAGCGCGTGGGCCTCGGCGTCCCGGTCCCGGAAGTGCTGTGCGCATGGCACCGCGACGCGCCCGTCCGACGCCGACAACTCCGCGACGAACCCGCCGACGGGGGCCGACCAGAGGCGGTCGCCGCCCTCGCGTCCGAACGCGGCGATGGTGTGTTCGTTCGGATGGCGTCCCTCGGCCTCGCGGCCTTCTTCGGGGAAGGTGTTGCCCGTGACGAACAGCGCGGCGTCGTCCGCGAGATGGACGTGGTTCGGGTAGGCGTACAGCGTCTCTGCGCCGACCTCGCGTTCGACGCCGAGGTCGGTCACCCATCGCTCCCGAGCGTCCGCCGACCCGAGCAGGTAGCCCCGGTAGTCGCCGTGACTCGCCGCCGCGACGACGCCGCCGGAGAGCGACGCGTCGCCGACGCGACGCTCGCTGTCGGTCTCCGGGTCCCAGTTCGAGACGGGGGTGCCGGATTCGGCGTCCAGCACGACGAGACCGTGGTCGTGGTCGCCGCCGCACCGGTTGTACGCCAACGCGAGGCGCTTCGGGCCGTCATCGTCGGTGGACGACGACTGTCGGTCTCCGAGCGAGAGCGCGATGGGCGAGGCGTCCGTCTCGTACCGCCACCGGACCCCGCCGTCGGGGCCGAACGCGTACACGGCGCTCCGCCAGAGGCGCTCGTCGCCGTCGCGCTCGTACCGCCGGGCCGCGACGTAGAGTCGGCCGTCCGCGGTCCCGTCGCACGCCTCGCCGCTCTCGACCGGCCTGTCGGCGACCATATCGACCACGTAGGGGTACCAGAACAGGCTCTCCTTCGCGGGGTCGCCGAGGTCGTCCGCGGTGTCGTAGCGCCACCTTTCGCTCCCGTCGTCGGCGTCGAGCAGTCGAATCCGGCCGCGGTCGCCGCGTCCGCCGACTGCGACGCCGCCGTCGGACCGACGGTCCGACGAGGTTCGCGAACCATCGGTTCTCTCACCGCCCGCGAAGTCGGCGAGCGCCACGGCCATCTCCTCGCCGGTCGCGCGCCAGCGCTCTCGTCCGTCGGGGTCCAGCGACCGGACGGTCCCGTCGGCGGTCCCGACCGCGAAGCCACCGTCTCCGAGTGCGGTCACGCTCGACCGCCGCCACTGCTGGCGACTCCCGCGAGGCGTCGCCTCGCCCAGACCGACCGAGACGCTTCGGTCGAGACTCATTCGTCTTCGACCGGGAACGCCTCGTGGAGCACGTCGTGGGCCTCGCCGAGACCGTCCAGCACGCTCTCGCCCTGCGTCGTCAGGCGCTGGACCGCGCGCTCGGCGTCGCGGACCGCGACCAGTCGGCCGCGGAGGTAGTCGTACTCCGGGGCGTCCTCGCTGGTCTCGGCGATTTCGGCTTCGAGGTCCACCAGCGCGGCGTCGAGGTGGCGCTCGACTTCGGCGAGCGTCTCGGCCGCCGCGAGCGCGCCGACCGGCCCGTCGAGGTGGCCCTCCAGTTCCTTCTCGGCGTGCTGGCGCGCGCTCTCGTCTTCGGTTCCCAGTACGTTCATCAGTCCGAGTCGTAGTGCTTCGATTTCGTAACAGCTCATGGTTGAATGGTTTCGTCGTTCGTTTTCAGAGCGTCTGGTCCACGATGTCGCTCACGATGCGGTCCCTGTCGAGGTGGGACGAGACGATTCGGTCGGCGTCGTCCTCGCCGACGCCGCCGTACCAGACGCCGTCGGGGTAGACCGCGACCATCGGTCCCTCGCCGCACTGGCCGAGACACGACGACCGGGTGATGCGGGCGTCGGCCTCCTCGGAGTCCCGGACCGCCTGTCGCAGACGTTCCAGCACGGCGGCCGACCCCTCCGCGGCGCAGGTCTGGTTCGTGCAGACCGCGACGTGTTTGTCCGGCGCGTCGTGGACGTGGGGGTCGTCGTCCACGTCCTCGCGGTCGGCGTGGGCCTCCTGATGGGTCAGCGCCCGGAGCATCGCCCGCGCGCCGCCCTGGTCTTCCTCGTACCCGTCGAGTTCGACCTTGTACTTGCAGGTGTCGCAGGACATCTCCACGCTGCCGGTCCGGGCCTCCTGCCAGCGGTCGGCCAGCACGTCGAGCAACCGCGAGTCGGTCCCGAGTGGGTCGCCCGCCGCGGCGTCGACGTAGGGGTACTCCTCGGCGAACTCGTCGGTCCAGTCGCGGACCCGCTGGGTCAGCACTCCGTCGCCGAGCATGTACGGCAGCGCGACCACGGCGTCGGGTCGCTGCTTGGCGACGCCGTGGAGCGTCTCGTCGAGCGTCGGTTCCGTGACGCCGATAAAGGTCGCCTCGACCGACGAGAACGCCCGGCCCTCGTAGAGCAGGCGAGCGAGTTTGTGAACGTCGGCGTTGGCGTCGGGGTCGCTGGACCCGCGGGCGCAGAGCGCGACCGCCACGTCGTCGTCCTCGCGGTCCGCGCCGAGTTCCGCCTCGACTTCGGCCGTCCGGTCGTCCAACAGGTCGAGCAGCGCCGGGTGGACGCCGAGGTGCGACCCGACGTCGAACGTGGTATCGGGGTGGTCCCGGCGGGCCTGCTCGACCGCCAGCGGCACGTCGTTCTTGACGTGGCTCGCGGCGAACAGCGACAACTGGACGACCGACACCTCATCGACGGCGGGCGCGAGGGCGTCTATCGCGTCCGGTATCGACGGTTCGGCGAGTTCGAGGAACGCCGCATCGACCGCCACGCCGATGCGCTCCTCCAGCGCGGCCGCGAGTTCGCGCACCTGCTCGTTGGACTTCTCGCGCCGAGAGCCGTGGCCGACCAGCAGGACGGCCTCGCCCGCGAACTCCGTCGCGGTCTCTCTCGCGCGACTCATCCCTCGGCCCGTTCGAGGCTCTTGCGCAGTTTCCGTCGGCGGGACGGAGAGAACAGCCCCGAGTCCTCGGTTCCCTCGTAGAGCCACTCGCCGAATCGGCCCGCGGCGTCGTCGTCCACGCCGAACCAGTACCGACCCGACGAGGCTTCGGCCACCTCGCCGGTCGGGGCGTCCGGGTCCGCGCGCTCGACCAGACCCCGGATGGTCTCCACCAGCGTCCGGTCCTCGTGGACGAACGAGATTCCCACGGTCCCGCTGGAACTCTTGAAGCAGATGGTGCCGCATCCCTCCGAGAGTCCGCGGAGGAGTTGGCGGTCGTGGTCGGCGAACGCGCCGAACCGGTAGCCGCCGGGTTGGTCCTCGACCGGGAGACCGAGCGCGGCGCTCGCGCGGTCGGCGAGCGTGCGTCCGACGACCTGCACGGTGAACTCGTCCTCGGTCCGGGTGACCGCGGTGTCGTGTGCGTAGTCGCGCTCCGAGATGCGGTGGTCCACGCGCTCGGCCCCGGCGATGGCGGCCAGTCGTCGGGCGGCGGTCTCGTCGCTGGTCCGCACCTCCACGGCATTCTGTGTCACGTCGCCGTTCCCGGCGACCCGGCCCCAGAAGTAGGCCAGTTCCGGGTGACTCGCCAGCACGTCGTCGGGCGCGCTCGCGCCGACCTCGGCGTCACTCATCCGGGCCACCTCCCAGTTCGCCCACGGTCTCGACGCTGATGGCTCCGGGTGGACAGGCCTCGGCGGCCTGCTCGGCGTCCGCGCGCCGGTCGTCGTCGAACTCCGCGACGACGCGGCCGTCTTCCCGGCGGACGGTCTCCCCGTCCGCCTCGATGGTCGCGAGACCGTCCTCGCCCTCGGCGAACCGGTCGTCGCGGGTCAGGCAGGCGAAGATACCGTCGCACGCGTCGGTGTCGATGGTCACTCTGTACATCAGTAGTCGTACTTGGTCTCGTACCCGCGCGGGGTGACCATCCGGTCGTCCCACACGTACGTCTCCTCGTTGCCGACGAGGAGGGTGGTCGTCATGTCTATCAGGTCGGTCTCGCCGAGTTCGGGTAGTTCGCCGAGCGTGGCGATTTCGACCTGTTCGTCGTCTCGTCCCGCGCCGTGGACGATGCCGACGGGGGTGTCGGCGTCGCGGTGTTCCAGCAGAATCTCGCAGCACTTCTCGAAGTTCTCCCTGCGCTTGCGACTCCACGGGTTGTAGATTGCGATGGTGAACCCCTCCTTCGCGGTGGCGTGAAGCCGCGACTCGATGGTCGGCATGTCGGTGAGGTGGTCCGAGAGGCTGATGCTCACGGTGTCGTTGACCAGCGGTGCGCCGACCCGCGCCGCGCACGACTGGGCGGCCGGGACGCCGGGCACGACCTCGAAATCGACCATCGAGGCGGTCCCGCCCTTCGATTCGAGAATTTCGAGCGCGAGGCCCGCCAGCGCGTAGACGTTGGGGTCGCCGCTCCCGATGATGGCAACGTCGTTGCCCGCAAGCGCCCGGTCGATGGCCTCCTCGGTCCGGGACACCTCGCCGCACATCGGCGTCGAGTAGATGTCCTCGGCGTCGTCGGTGATGTCGTCGGGCAGGAGGTCCACGTAGGTCGTGTAGCCGACGATCTGCTCGACATCCGCGAGCGCGGTCTTCGCGCGGGTGGTCATCCCCTCGGCCTCGCCGGGTCCGAGACCCACCGCCACGAGGCGGCCGGGGTCGCCGTCGAAGTCCTCGACGGTTGAACCGACCTCCTGCTCGTCTCCGTCGTCGCTACTCGCGCCGCACTTCGAGGTGCTGCTGTCGGTCGGACTCGACGCGCCGCACTTCGACTCGGAACTCGTCTCTGTCTTCGTCGCGCCGCATTTGGATTCCGACCCCGTCTCTCCGTCCGTACTGCTCGATGCGCCGCACTTGGACTCTGTACTCGCCGTGGTTTCGGTGTCGTCGGTACTCATGGTTCAGAAGTCGTCTACGTCACGCCCGCCGCGCGGGGTGACGAGGAACTCTCGGTCGTCGTTGCTCCACACCGTCGTCTCGTGGTTGCCGACGAGGATGGAGGTGCCCATCCCGCCGACCTTCTCGTCGTGGTCGGTCGCCTCGCCCAGCGTCGTGATGGTGTGGGTCTCGTCGTCGAGGTTCCGCCCGGACTCGCCCCGGCCCGCGTCGTTGAAGATGCCGACCGGAACGTGGTCGGCCCGCTCCTCGCGGACGACCTCTATCGCGCGCTCGTAGTCGCGCCAGCAGTTGTAGAGGACGATGACGAATCCGCTGATGGCGGCCGCCCGTAGCTTCTCCTCGATTTCGTCCCAGCCTCGCCACTTGTCCGACAGCGAGACCGTGCAGAAGTCGTTGCTGAGCGGCGCGCCGAGGTTGGCCGCCCCGCCGAGCGCCGCCGTGACGCCCGGCACGATTTCGATGGGAACGTCGGTCGCGTCCTCCTCCTCGGCCATCGTGAACACGAGGTCGCTCTTCCCGTAGACGTTCGGGTCGCCGCCCGAGACGTGGGCCACGTCCTGCCCGTCTCGGACGCGCTCGAACGCCTCGCGGGCGAGTTCGACCTGCTGGCCCATCGAGGACCGGACGATCTCCTGCTCGCTCCCGTCGGACTTGGTCGCGACGCCTCCATCCGTCGCCGTCTCGGGTGGCAGGGTGCCGTCCTTCCGGAGGAACTCCTGATACAGGTTCGAGGCGACCACGCAGTCGGCGGTCGAAATCACGTCTTTGGCCTCTTGGGTCATCGCGTGAGGCAGGCCGGGACCGATGCCGACGACGTAGAGGGTGCCGGTCTCCTCGCCGTCGTCGGTCGGTCGCTCGCCGCCGCCAGTCGCTCCGTCGCCCGCCATGCTACCGCCCCACCGCCACTGTCACGGCGTCGTCGTACCGCGTCTTCTCGGCTTCGAGTTCGTGGTTCCGTCCGCCAGCGATGGCCGACGCCTCGGAGATGCCGGGCCACCCGATGAGTTCCTTGGACTTGGACGGGGAGGGTCCCTCGAACTCCGCCAGCGTCTCCTTCTCGAAGGCGACAACGCCGAGGTCCAACGCCTCGGCCGCCGCGAGCAGGCCCTCCTCGTCCTCCTTGCGGGTCGCGGTGGCGACGAACTCCACGTCTCCGAGGTCGTACTCGGTCGATTCGAGGGCCTGCTCCCACGCCGAGACGAACTGGTCTTTCGTCGCGCCCGAGACGCTCCCGGTTCCGAGGACGACGCCGTCGTCCTCGTTTCGCTTGAGAACCGTCACGTCGTCGCCCACGAGGACCGCCTTGGGCCCGTCGAGTCGCTCGACGGGACCGAGTTCGTCGTCCAGCACCGCGAGGTTGGTGGCGACCGTCGAGTCGCCGTTGACCACGTGAGCGTCCAGCGCCTTGGCCTGCTTCTCGACGCCCTGCTTGTCGGCGGCCTCCGAGGCGGTGGTCATCGCGGGCACCGCGCCCATCGTGGCGAGGTCGTCGGCGACTTGATTCGCACCGTGGTGTCCTCCGGTGATGGGGATTGCCCACGTCAGTTCCTCGTCCACGACGCAGATGGCGGGGTCGTCCCACTTGTCGTCGAGCAGGTGGGCCGTCTTGCGCATGGCGATGCCGCTGGCCATCAACCCGACGAAGCAGTCGTACTCGCCCCAGTGCTCCTCGAACACGTCGCCGTGGTACTCGATGATGTCGATGGTCTCGTACCGGTCGCCGATGCCCTCGACTATCTCCTCGGCGGTGTCGAGCTTTCGCTGGAAGCTGATTATCGCTATCTCTTCGGCCACTTCGCCGTCCGAATCCGGCGTGCTACAGTAGCTTCCGTCGGAATCGCTCGTATCGTTGTCAGTACTCATATCAATCGTCTGCCTCCGTCTCGCCGTCGTTCGGTCCGCGGTTCGCCCAGTCGCCGTAGAGGTACGACCGCTCGTAGCCCGCGCCGGTGCCCGCCTGCCCGACGATGACCATCGCCGAGGCCCGATATCCGGCGTCGTCGAGTCGCTCGCCGATGGTCTCGATGGTGCCCTCGATAATCTCCTCGTCGGGCCACGAGGCGTGGTAGACCACCGTGACGGGCGTCTCTGGGTCGTGGCCCTCCGCCAGCAGGCGGTCCATCGTGTCGCCGACCGCGTGGGTCCCGAGGTAGATGCAGGTCGTCACGTCGCCCATCTCCACGAACTCGGAGATGTGGTCGTCCTCGGGGTCCAGCGTCTCGCCCTGCGGCCGGGTGAACGCGACGTGGTTCGCCGTCTCGTTGAGCGTGAGTTGGGTCCGCAGGGTCGCGCTCGCGGCGAACGCCGAGGTGACGCCCGGCACGAAGTAGGTCGGGACGCCCTCGTGTTCCAGCGCGTCCATCTGTTCGAGCGCCGCGCCGTAGATGGCCGGGTCGCCGCTGTGGAGGCGGACCACCTCGCGCCCGTCCTCGTACGCGTCCCGCATCAGCGGAACCAGTTCTTCGAGATCCTTGCCGACCGAGTTGACCAGTTCCGCGTCGGCGCAGTACTCCTCTAAGAGTTCGCTGTTGACCAGCGACCCGGCGTGGACCACGAGGTCGGCGTCCTCGACGAGATTCTTGCCCGTCACCGTGAGCAGGCCGGGGTCGCCCGGTCCCGCGCCGATGAAGGGGACGCCCTCCTGCACGTCGCCCGCGGTGTGGTCGTAGACGCGGTCGTCGCGCTCCCGCCTGCGACCCTCAGTCTGGGCGTCGATGGCTGTCTGTGGGTCGGTGGCGGTCCGGGCGTCCGTCTCGCCCTGCGAGTCGGTCACGCCGACCCCTCCTCGGTCTCCGCGGTCCGACCGTCTGCCTCTCCGACCTCCGCCCCGCCGTCCTCTCCGACTTCCTCACCGCCGTCCACGTCGAACTTCGCCGTCGCGCGGTCCTTCTCGATTCCTCGTTTCTCGGCGTAGGCGAGGGTGTAGTAGTCGCGCTCGGCGACTTCTTCGGGGTCACTAGTCACGGCGGTCTCGCCCTGCTCCATGTAGAGGCGGCGGCCGTAGGTCACGTCGTAGCCCGCGGCGTCGAGACCCTCGTGGGTCGCGGGCGCGTCGGTCACCTTGAACAGCACCATCCTGTCGGGACCGGTCGGGGACGCGCCGCCGGACGCCTCCCGCAGCGCGAGTCCCGCCCCGGCGTCGATTTCCACGTCCAGCGCGGTGGTGAACGCCGTGACCGCGCTCACGCCGGGGACGATTTCGAGGGCCACGTCGGGGTGGAAAGCGTCCATCGTCCGCCGGAGGTGGCCGAACGTCGAGTAGACGTTGGGGTCGCCCAGCGTGACGAACGCGGCGTCGCCCTCCCGCGCTCGGGGGGCGATTTCCTCGGCGGCTTCTTTCCACGCGGCCCGGAGCGTCTCGGGGTCGCGGGTCATCGGGAAGTCGAGGTCCCCGACCTTCGACTCGGGGACGTGGTGGGTCGCCACGGTCCGGGAGAGTCGCCCCGGCGAGTAGACCACGTCGGCGGCTTCGAGGACGCGCTGGCCCCGGACCGTCACGAGGTCTGCCTCGCCCGGTCCGAGTCCGACGCCGTAGAGGGTCACGCCGCCACCTCCTCGGTCTCCGGCGTCGTCTCGGCGGAGTCGGTGCCGCCGACGAGCATGTAGACGGGGTTCTGGGAGTCGAAACTCGTCGCCCCGGCGAGTTCGTAGCCGTGGCTCACCTGAAACTGGACGACCTCGTCGAGCAGGTCGCGCTCGCGGAACGCCTCGACCGCCCGCCCGGCGACCTCCAACCGCGAGACGTTCATGACCACGCGACCGACGTCCGTCTCGACCGCGTGGTCGAGTACCGCCTCGTAGTTCCGACTCCCGCCGAGGAACAGCACGTCGGCGTCCTCGGGGAGTCCGGTCGGGGCTTCGGTCTCGCGTAACTCGACCTCCGCAGAAGTCTCGTTGGCCGCGAGGTTCTCGCGAGTGACTTCGAGTCGGTCCGCCTTCCGTTCGAGGGCAGTGACCCGTCCGGCACGCCGCGCCGCCTCGACGGTGACAGCACCGGTGCAGGACCCGACCTCGACGAAGTGGTCGTCGGAAGACAGGTCGAGTTTGCCTAGCAGCACGGCCCGAACCTCGGACTTCGTCGGGCCTGCTTTCGCGTCTCGTGGGAGCGCAATCCTCGCCATCACCGAATACAACCTCGACAGGGAATAAAACAATTTTGGTTGTATTAGAGAAAGTCTGATTTCAGAATCGGCCGGTATCGGCGCGAATACCGAAACTGCACCGGGACTAAAGCAAAGATACTTTCACTTCCGCTCCGAAGCCGGGACCATGTCGGAGCGTTCGGAGGGCGAGGACGGAAACGTGCTTCGCAGCAAGCGAGACGCCACGCGGTACCAGATACTCGCCGAAATCGCGGAACGGCAGCCAGCGGTGAGCCAGCGCGAAATCGCCGACGCCATCGGCGTCACCTCGCAGGCGGTCAGCAACTACCTCCGGGACCTCGTCGAGCAGGAGTACGTCCGGAAACACGGCCGAGGTCGGTACGAGGTCACCAAACAGGGCGTGGACTGGCTCATCTGCCGGACCGACGAACTCCGGGAGTTCGTCCAGCACGTCTCCGACGACATCGTCGGCGGTGTCGAAGTCGAAACCGCCATCGCGGCCGCCGACGTGTCCGAAGGCGACGCGGTGTCGCTGTCGATGCGCGAGGGCGCACTCCACGCGACCCCCGGTCGGTCGGGGAGTACAACTGCGGTTGCGGTCACGGACGCCGACGAGGGGACCGACGTGGGCGTCACCGACTTCGAGGGCGTCCTCGACTACGACCTCGGCAAGGTCACCGCGATTTCGGTCCCGGCGGTTCGGGAGGGCGGAAGCGGCGCTGTCGAGTCCGCAGTCGTCGCCGACTGCGCCGACTCCCACGACCTGCTCGCGGTCGCGGGGACCGAGGCGCTGGCCGCGGCCCGAACCGCGGAACTCGACCCCGACGTTCGATTCGGGACCGTCGAAGCGGTCCGCGAGGCCGCCACGAAGGGTCTCGACGTTCTCCTCGTCGCGGTGACGGACGAACTGACCGCCCACACCGACGCGCTCCGCGAACAGAACGTCCGGTACGAGGTCATCGACGTACGGGCCTGACGATTCATCCGCTATTTTGTATTCCTCACCGGAAGATGGTATCTCAGCTTGTAACATAATATGTATAACGTGTGGACATAAATTACTTACAACAATATCATTTTTACTTCGATGTGGGAAAACAAAATAATACCTCGAAGATCACTAGAAGAAATGCGTTGAAGATGGCTGGTTCCGCGATTGCGACGACGGGTCTCGTCGGAACTGCCGCGGCGAAGCCATCTCAACCCGAAATCTACGAGCAATCGCTCCGACTCCGTCGGAAGAACGGTTGGGACATCTCCAAGTGGGCGAACTTCCTCAATCAGCGCGGTGTCCAAACCACTGGCTTCTCGGAGACGGTGATGGTCCCGTATCCCACCTCGGACGGGGACGACGACGTTTCGACCCAGAAGTACGACCGATACGAGAGTACGGTCTCTTTCTCCCGTTCGGAGGTTCACAGCAACGGTGACTTGGAGTACGTCGCCATCAACTTCGACGTCGATAACAAGGCCGGTGACCTCGACGACTACGGTGAGGGGCCGCCGGACAACATCGGCATCGCCTTCGACGACAGCCATTACGACCGTTACTACGGCGACGATGAGTGGATTCAGTACGGTAACTATCTGAACGACCCGCCGGACGTGAACTCGAAGGACCCGAACCACGGCGCGGTCGCCGACTGGCACGACGGAAACGACGGCGACAACTCCGCATGGTTCCAGATTTGGGTCGTTCCGAAGAGCGGAACGACGACGAGTAGCCGAGAACTCGAATTCGACTACGCCCACACTTGGTACCAAGGCGACCTCGAAGGCGTGAGCTTCGGTTCCGGTGGCGGACTCGGATTCACCTTCTCGACGGAGACGAAACGATGGGACATCGAGCGCAGTCATACCGCCGAACAACTCACCGACGGCGAATCGTTCTCTCCGTCCAAATAGCACACACACCGCTTCGACTGACGTCGGGTGGCTGGACTGGTCGGCAGAGCAGAACCGAGCAGTCCATCAAAACCGTTCGCCACCCTTACGAAGCGCTCGGCATTCGAAACAAAAATCAGGCGCACATTTTTATTTGATGGGGAAGAAAACAACCTGGGTCTCCTCGCCTTTGTAAGGCACAAACCGCATTAACGTGGGTCCCCTACCTTCTATCAAGGAGGAAACTATGGCGCGAACCGCACACCTCGACGTACGAGGCATGAGTTGCGCCAACTGCTCGGGCACGGTCGAGGACGCCCTGAGCGAGTTGGAGGGCGTCGAGTCGGCGAACGTCAACTTCGCCACCGACGAGGGCACCGTCGAGTACGACCCGGAGGTCGTCTCGCTCGGCGAGATTTACCGGGCCATCGAGGACGCTGGCTACGACCCGGTCGCCCAGCAGGTCACCGTCGGCATCACCGGGATGTCCTGCGCGAACTGCTCGGAGGCGAACGAGGAGGCGCTCGAAGAGACGCCGGGCGTCGTAGACGCCGAGGTCAACTACGCCACCGACGAGGGGACCGTCCGGTACAACCCCAACGACGCCGAGTTGGAGGACCTCTACGACGCCATCGAGCGGGCGGGCTACGAGCCGATTCGGGAGAACGAGTCCGACGAGGACGGCGACACCGCGGGCGACCGACGCGAGGACGCCCGCGAGGCCGAGATTCGCCGCCAGCGCAACCTGACGATTCTCGGCGCAGTCCTCTCGGCCCCGCTGGTGTTCTTCCTGCTCGAACACTTCCTGTTCGACAGTCTGCTCAAGGACACCCTCTTCGGACTTCCGCTCGGGTGGGTAATGTTCGGACTGGCGACGCCCGTCCAGTACTTCCTCGGCAAGGAGTTCTACGAGAACTCGTACAACGCCGTCGTCAGGAACCGGACCGCGAACATGGACGTGCTCATCGCGCTGGGGTCCTCGACCGCGTACGTCTACAGCGTGGCGGTCCTGCTCGGGTTCACGGGGAGCCTCTACTTCGACACCGCCGCGCTCATCCTCGTGTTCATCACGCTGGGCAACTACCTCGAAGCCCGCTCGAAGGGGCAGGCCAGCGACGCGCTCCGGAAACTGCTGGAGATGGAGGCCGACACGGCGACCATCGTCGAGGACGGCGAGGAGACCGAGATTCCGGTCGAGGACGTGGAAGTCGGCGACCTGATGGTCGTCCGGCCCGGCGAGCGGATTCCGACCGACGGCGTCGTCCGCGAGGGCGACAGCGCGGTGGACGAGTCGATGGTCACGGGCGAGTCGGTGCCCGTCGAGAAGTCGCCCGGCGACGAGGTGGTCGGGGCCACGGTCAACGAGAACGGCGTCCTCCGCGTCGAGGCCACCAAGGTCGGGTCCGAGACCGCCCTCCAGCAGATCGTCCAGTTGGTCAAGGAGGCCCAGAGCCGCCAGCCCGAGATTCAGCAGGTGGCCGACCGCATCTCGGCGTACTTCGTGCCCGCGGTCATCACGAACGCCCTGCTATGGGGCACGCTCTGGTTCCTGTTCCCCGAGACGCTGGCCGGATTCGTCCAGTCGCTCCCGCTCTGGGGACTCGTGGCTAGCGGTCCGATAGTAGCCGGGGGAACCGTCTCGACGTTCGAGTTCGCGGTGGTCGTGTTCGCCTCCGCGGTCCTCATCGCCTGTCCCTGCGCGCTCGGACTGGCGACTCCGGCCGCGACGATGGTCGGCACGTCCATCGGCGCGCAGAACGGCGTGCTGTTCAAGGGCGGCGACGTGCTGGAGCGCGTCCGCGACGTGGACACCGTGGTCTTCGACAAGACCGGCACCCTGACCGAGGGCGAGATGCGACTGACCGACGTGGTGGTTCTCGGCCCTCAAGCCGACGGCGGAGAGCGAACCGCCGCGGACGGAGGTGCGGTAGAAGCCCCGACCGAGACCGACGTGGACGAGGCGTTCGTGCTCGCGGCCGCCGCGAGCGCCGAGAAGGGGAGCGAACACCCCCTCGCGGAGGCCATCGTCGAGGGCGCACGCGACCGCGGCATCACGGTCGAGGACCCCGAGGACTTCGAGAACGTGCCCGGTCACGGCGTCGAGGCCGCGACCAGTCATGGCGAGGTGCTAGTCGGCAACCGGAAACTGATGTCGGACCGCGGCATCGACGTCTCGCGCGCCGAGGAGACGATGGAGCGCCTCGAACGCGAGGGCAAGACCGCGATGCTCGTGGCAGTCGATAGCGAGTTAGTCGGCGTCGTGGCGGACGCCGACACGGTCAAGGAGAGCGCCAAGAAGGCGGTCGCGGACCTCCGCGAGTCGGGCCGCGAGGTCATGATGATTACCGGCGACAACGAACGCACCGCCCGCGCCGTCGCCGAGCAGGTCGGCATCGACCCCGACAACGTCCGCGCCGAGGTGCTGCCCGAGGACAAGGCCGACGCGGTCGAGTCCATCCAGTCGGCGGGCCGCGAGGCGATGATGGTCGGTGACGGCGTGAACGACGCGCCCGCGCTGGCCGCGGCCTACGTCGGGGCGGCCATCGGGTCGGGGACCGACGTGGCCATCGAGGCCGCCGACGTGACGCTGATGCGCGACGACCCGGCCGACGTGCTGAAGGCCATCCGCGTCTCGGAGGGGACCCTCGCCAAGATAAAGCAGAACCTCTTCTGGGCGCTGGGCTACAACACCGCGATGATTCCGCTGGCCAGTCTCGGCCTGCTCCAGCCCGTGCTGGCGGCGGGCGCGATGGCGTTCTCCAGCGTGAGCGTCCTGACGAACAGCATGCTGTTCCGCAGGTACACGCCCGACCACGACTACGAACTGCTCGGCTTCCTGCGGTAACGCGGCCCGTTCTCTTCTACGGAAAAGTTGACGGTCAGACGACCCGATTTCGGCCTTGTGCAATTCGTCCCGCTCCGCGTTCCCGGAACGCCGTGGTGGTCGTCCCTGCTCGTCGCGCTCGCCGTCGCGGGCCTCTGGCGGACCGTCCGCTGGCTCTCGACTCGCCTGCGAGCGCGGTGACGATTTTCGAGGACACCCGCCGCGGGGAACCGGGTCAGTACTCTATCGCTCGCTTGACGCCCTCGTAGGCGACGCCGCTCTCGAACACCATCAGCAGCGCCGTCAGCGCGACGGTCGTCTCGGTCACTCTGAGCCACCGCAGCGACCGGATGGCCCACGCGACCAACAGTGCCGTGAGCAGGACGTACACTAGCGTCGGAATCAGGGCCGCTTCGTCCATGTCACCACCGTCGAAGAGCTACCGACGGAAGCGATAAAAGGCTAACCACTTCCCGCGCCACCCCAGACAGAAATATTCACTACCGATCCGCCCGTACGACCGCGCATGTCGCTCCTGCCGCTTCACGCCGGTCACGGCGGACTGGAACCGACTCCGATTCTCGTCGGACTGCTGGCCGGGGTCGCCATCTGGTATCTGATTCGGCTGGCGGCCCGCCGGAGCGCCAGTGGCGGTAATCGCTGACGGCGGTGCGTGCCGTTGCAGTGCGGTATTCAGTCGTTCGAGAAGTAGTTTCCACGAGCCGTTGGACCGCCACTGCTGTGCTGTCGCGGTGCGTACGGAGCTATCAGCGTGCGTCGCGGCGCGGTACCTTCTCGATTCGGGCGGTAGTTCGCTTCTCCTCGACTCGCGACTGACCCAGAAGCGAACGGGAACCGCGCCTCAGAACAGTCCCGTCACGAATCCGAGACCCATCAGTATCAGCACCGCCGCCGAGAACGCCGGGAGGTAGTCGGTGTACCGCTCGACGCGCTCCTCGTAGCGCTGGTAGCCCGCGATGAGCAGGAGCGTGAGCGCCACGATGCCGAGGACGACCGTCAGCGCGTAGACGGTCATCAGCGAGAGGCAGTAGTCGGACCCGGCGCACATGGCGATAATCTCGAACTCCTCCTCGTGGGCGAACCCGAGGACGAACGCGAATCCCGCGATGCCCCAGAGACCGCGTTCGGCGGCGTCGTCCGCCGACCCGTGGCTGTGCCCACCGACGAAGGGGACGACGAGTTTGATTCTGGCGAGGAGACCGCGTTCCTCGCCGTGATGGTCGTGTTCGTGACCGCGTCCATGGCTGTGGTCGTGGTGGTCGTGACCGCCGTGGTCGTGGTCGTGGCCGTGACCATCGCCGTGGCTGTGTCCGTAATCCGGCGTCTCGCCCACGAAGTACTGCTGGTCGTCGTGGTCGTGTCCGACCTCGTCGCTGTGACCGTGGTCGCGGCCATCGCCGTGGGCGTGACCATCCTCGTGCGAATGGCCGTCGTGGTCGCCATCGCCGTGGTCGTGGCTGTGCCCGTGGACGTACTCCCGGATTCCGAGCAGGACGAGGACCACCCCGGCGACGACGCCGACCGGGCCGCCCAACTGGACGCCGAGGAGTTCGATTGGCTCGTTGATTTGAGTGAGCTCGAAGTGTTGCTTGGCGAAGAAGAACACGACCACCATGGCGATACTGCTGACGAGGTGGCCGAACCCGAGGAGGAAACTCGCCGCGAACCCGTAGAGCCACTTGTTCGACTGGTCCATGGCGTAACTGGCCGCGACCGGCCACCCGTGGCCCGGTTCGATGCCGTGAGCCACGCCGAGCGCGACGGCCCCGGCGAACAACCCGACTGCGTCACCCGGTATCATCGGTGTCCGGTCGTTGGTGAACCGCCCGTAAACGGGTTGTTATTACCGAATCGGGGTTCGCGTAATACGCCGAGCGAAACTCCTACGGGGGCTACGTGCCCCTCGCCGCGAACGAAATACCCAACCGCCCCGACGACCCACACCACCACATGCGAACCAGCCTCAACGTTCCCGACGACGTCCTCGCGGCCTTCGACGAGACGTGGCAGGCCGAAGGTATCGACTCGCGCTCGCGGGCCGTCCGCGAGGCCATGCGCGAGTACGTCGAGTCCCACGCCGAACTCGAATCCGCCGAGGGCGACGTGATGGCCGTCCTCGCCTACGACTACGAACACGACGCGGTGATTCACGACCTCCACGGCGTCCAGCACGAGTTCGGCGAGGTCATCACCGCGACCAACCACGTCCACCGCGGCGACTGGTGCATGGAGACCGCCTTCTGCGAGGGTCCCGCTTCGGAAGTCCGCGAACTGGTCTACCGCCTCCGGGACTTCGACGCCGTGGCGCGAGTCACGGTGATGGTGCTGCAAGCGGACAGATAGACCACGGGTCCGATAGCATCGTCGGCGGTGACCGCCGACACGCGTTTCCGTGACGTACTCTCCGTCTATTGCGTATCGAAGACGCGGCCGACCGTCTGAGAGACCCAGACGATTCCAGAGGGAGACTCCTACTCCCCCCGCTCGAACAACACCGCGAAGCACAGCACCGCGACCAGCAGGAGCGCCACGGCGAGTCTCGCGCGCCACGCGGGCGGCGTGAGCGGAACCGACCCCATGACGAACGCAGTCAGGCCAGCGAGTGCGACTCCGCCGGTACCGACTAGCAGCGACCCGACCGCGTGGGTCGCCTCACCGGCGCGCGTCTCGGCCTCGGACCCGACCTGTGCGCCGAGTTCCACCGCGTTGGTCCCGAGGTCGTGGACCACCAGCGCCGCGGCGACGCCCGCGAACACCGCCAGCGCCGACCCGCCGCCGTCGGCGACGACCAGCGACGCGACGAACAGCGCCCCGCCGGACACCGCGAACCCGCTCGCCGAGTCGGTGATAGCCCACGGCGCGACCGCCGTGGCGAGGACGTGACGGGCGGCGGCGACGGCGAACAGCGTGGCCGACATCGTTCCGGCGACTGTCGCCGTCAGGCCGACCGCTTTCGCCGTCTCCGCCCACTCCGGCCCAGCGAGACCTGCGAGCGCGTCGGCGGTCTGCGGGAGCGCGACCGCGAACAGGACCGCCGCGACGAGCGTCACGATTCCGCCCGCGGCGTGGGCCACCGACTGCGGCGGGTCGCTCCCCGCCCACGCGACGAACACGCCCTGCAGGCCCCGCGCGAGCAGGACGGAAACGAGGACCCCGAGGACCGCGGCCAGCGGGACGTGCAGGACCCCCGAGAACAGCACCAGCGCGACCCCGTCCCCGAAGACCGACAGCGAGTCGAGGAACGCCCCGAACCAGCGCGGTCCCCACGAACTGAGCGCCAGAATCACCTGCAGGGCGAAGACGGCCCAGTAGGACCGCGGCAGGTCCTCTGCCCGGAAGCCGAACCGCTCTACGGTCGCGGCCCGGAGGTCGCGGTTCTCGGGGAGCCACTGGTCCAGCACGGGCACCGCGACGTGGACTAACTCCACGACCAGTAGTAGTTCGATCTGAAGCACGACCAACAGCGCGAGCGCGCTCGACGCGACGACCGGGACGGCGTCGGTCCCGACGCGGAACAGGGCGCTGAACACGCCCGTGTAGAGCAGCACCGCGAGGACGGTCCCGACCGCCAGCACCGTCGCCGAGCGCCAGACGGCCCTGACGGCGGGGCGTTCGACTCGGTCGTCGAACGAGACGGTCGCGTTGACCGCCACCGCGGCGACTGCCGCGCCGACCAGCGGGGCCACCGCGCCGCCGTCGAGCAGGGCGACACCCGCGAACGCGGCGGTCCCCGCGACGATACCGACGCTCCCGACCGCCTGCCGCGCGTTCGTCTCCGACTGCGCTGCCCGGACCCCGAGCGCGGCCACGATAGCCCCGGCCGCAGTTCCGAGGACCGCATCGAGACTCCCGTCGGCGGTCCCGAGCGCGAGTCCCGCCAGTAGCGCCACCAGCACGGCGAGCGTCCCGCTGAACGGTGCGGCCCGCATCTCCGGGAGCAGTTCGGTCTCGGCGTCGTCCGTCCAGTCGCGCCGCGTCATCCGGACCACCTCGCGGTCGCCGCGGACACGGCGGCACGAATCGGTTCGTCGGGCGACCAATCGACGACTCGCACGCCGCCCCGTAGCCCAGCGAGTCGCTCCTCGCGTTCGATTCGGTCGATGGCTCCGCCCACCGTCCCCGACCCCGTCACGTCCGGACTGACGACCGTCACGGCGTGACCGTACGCCCGGAACCGCTCGGCGACTTCGACGGCGTAGTCGTCGGCCATCGGCGACAGGAAGACGACTTGGGCCGCGTTCGGCATCCGCTTGCGGAGCGTGTCGAACCGGTCCTCGTTGGCGCGGTTCCGACGCCGCTCGGAGAAGATGCCCTCGAGGCGGTCGGTCGGCGGCGCGGTCGATTCGAGTTCCGCCCGGACCCGGGCGACCTGCTCGTCGCCGCCCGCCGGGGCGAGGTACCGCTCGTCCGGACCGAATATCGAGAGACCGACGCGGTCGTTTCGCCGGGCGAACGCCTCCGCGAGTCGTTCGGCGGCGTACTCGGCGAGTTCCACGGCGTCGGGTTCGCCCGCCCGGCGCGCGACGAGGGCGGGCGTCCGGGCGTCCACGACAACCATCACGGTCGCGGCCCGCGTCTCGCGGAAATCGACCGTCGTGAGTTCGCGGCTCTTCGCGTACCGCTTCCAGTCGATTCGGCTCATCGGGTCCGACGACTGGTACTCGCGCGTGGCGTAGAACTCCACGCCCTCGCCGCCCGAGTCGGTCGTGACCTGTCCCGGATGCGACGACGTGTCGGCCGGGAGCGGAACGTCGTCGGCGCGGGTCTCGCAGGTAATCGTCGTGGCGGCGTCGGCCGCATCGCCCGGCGCGCGGGCGTCCCGCTCGGTCCGGCGCTCGGCGCTCCCGCTGACGTTCCGCGCCACGAGGTCGGTCCGGCCGAACTCGTGGGTGCCGCGGCGCGCTCGGACCTCGTAGGTGAACGTCGCCTCCTCGCCGGGACGGAGGCTGGTGCAGTGGCGCGGCGACCCCGAGACGACGCCGAGTCGCTCGGGCACTCCGTCCACGATTCGGAGGTCCGAAATCGGTTTCTCGCCCTCGTTCCGAACCGTCAGGGCGATTTCCACGTCGCTGCTCGGCAGGGGCGACCGCTCGGAGATGGCGCGCTCGACCGACACGTCGAGGTCGGGCGGCCGGGTGCCGTATCGGTAGGCGGCGTAGGCGAACCCGACGACTCCGGCGAGGAACACGGTCGTGTTCTTGGTGAGGATGCCGCCCGCTCCCGCGAGCAGGGCGACGGTGGTGCCGGGGTCCCACTGCGGGCCGATTCTGGTGGCGGACGGAAGACCGTCGGTCGGTTCGTCTTCGCGGCCGTCAGCCGAATCCTCGTGGTCGCCGTGCGCTGTGCCGTCGTCCTCGGCGTCCGTCGGTCGGCGTTCCTGTCGCTCGGATTTGTTGTTGGCGACGCGGAACGCCGCGACGTAGATGCTTCCGAGGATTCCCATCATCAGTACTGCGATGAGAGGAGTATTGCTCATCGCTCGGCCACCTCCAGTCGTGCGTCGCGGTTCCGCTCGCGTCCGTCGCCGTTCGCGGTCGCCGAACCGGGAGACCCGGTCCCGCTATCCGAGCCGGTCGGTTTACTGCGCTCGATGGTCTCTATCTCGGCGACAGCGCGGGTCGCCCATCGCTCGAACCGCTCGCCGCTGGCCCAGTCGCGGATGCGGGTCCGGAGCGGCGCGAGGCGTCGGCCGCCGAGGAAGGCGGCCGCCCGCGGGTCGTCGGTCCACGACCCCGCCGAGATTCGCTCGGCGGCGGTCTCCGAGTCGATGCGCTCGGCGTCGGCGACCACGGAAATCGCGGTCTCGCGGATTCGAGTCCGCACGTTCCGGCGTCGCGCGTAGAGGTCGTCGGTCTCGTCGGGGTTCGCGCCCAGCACCGAATCGACCGTCTCTCCGGTGGTCCGGTGTTCGTCGTAGTAGGCGCGCTCGGGCACTCGGCCCCGCGTTCGGCGGTCGAACCCGACGGCTCGCGGGCCGGACTCGCTGGACTTCCCCGTGGCGCTTTCGCGGAACGCGTTCGCACCGAGTAGTCCCGCGGCGACGCCGAACAGCAGAATCGAGACGGGCGAGGCGACGACGGTCGAAACAGGCCGGACCATCTCGGCCGGGAACAGCCATGGGAGGAAGGCGACGCCCAGCGCGAGCGCCAGCGACGCCCCGCCCACGACTGCGAGGGTCTGGGGCTGTTGGACTCTGGCGCTCGCTCGGCCGAGGAGTCGCGGAATCACTTCTCACCCCTCCAGTAGTCGCGGAGTCGGGAGAGCGCCGACCGGGCCGAGTCGGTCCGGCCGTCTCGGGGCAGGTCGCCGTACCGGACCTCCCGGAAGGCGTCGGTGAGGCGTCGGACCGCCTCGTCGGGGTACCCCCGCCGGGCGGCGGCCCGGGCGACTTCGCCGGGCGTCCGAGCGTCCCGGTTCCGGACCGCGACTCGGTCGCGCATCGTCTGCCACGCCTCCTCGACGGAGGGCGGGGCGGTGTCCTCGGGTTCGTCTCTCGGTGTCCCCCCGGCGTTTCCGCTGTCCTCGTTTCGGCTCCGTCCGCCGAAACTTGGCACGCTGACGTTCCCGAGACTGGTGAGGATGCCCGCTCCGGCACCGAGACCGGCGAGCGCCCGCGGAACCGCGGTGAACGTCACGGCGAGTCCCCGTGCGCCGATTCGGAGGGCGTCTGCGGTTCCGCGTCCGGCGGCCGAGAGGACGGTCCCGAAGCTACGGCCGACCTCACTGGTCAGGGCGGCGGCGTCGTCCAGCAGTCGGGGGACCGACGCCGAGAGACCGACGACCAGCGTCATGGTCCGGGTCGGGATGCCGCCGACCAGTTCGCCGAGCGGGGTGTCGCCGACGACGATTGTGAACGGGAGGATTCCGGCGGCCCCACTCAGCGAGAGCACGCCGGTCCAAAACCCGACGAGGCTGAGGACGCCGACCAGCGCCAGCGGGACGCCGACGAGCGCACCGAAGAGGTCGTCGCCTCCGCCGGTGTCACCGCCGCTGGCGGCGGTCGTGGTCGTCGTGGTCGTCTCGGTCGTCGTGCCACCACCGTCCGCGGAGTCGGCGTCCCGAGTGGTCGTGTCGAGTTGCGGGGTCGATTCGACGGTCGTCTGCTCGTTCGCGTCGGGACCGCCTCCGCCACCGGGCGGCGCGTCGCCGCCGCCGCCACCGACGCCGACGCCAGCGGGGTGATTCCCGAAACCGCTGGCGGGCAGGAGGGTAGCGGCGATGGCGACGGCGAAGACGCAGAGGGCGGCGAGGGCGGCGCGGCGGCGTTCGTGTGCCACGAATGAGGGGAAAACTTTCAGTCAAATATATCTTCCTCTCCGTCATAGCCCCAACCAGTCAGCCCTCCATGTCACGACACTCCGCATCGAACGACGGTCCGCCCGACGACTCAGCCCTCACGTACCGAATCGCGGTCACGTTGGCACTGGTGCTGGCCGCCGACGCGCTGTTCGTCGCGGTCGTCGCGTACCTCCTCAGGCCGTGGCTCCTCCCGCTATTCGGCGGTCGGTCGGCCGCCGGGCAGTCGCTCGGCGGACTGCCCGTCGCGTGGGTCGCGCTCGTCGCACCCGCCACGCTCGCGCTCGCGTGGGCGCAACTCCGGTACACGCGTCGAGAGGCGCTCGCGGCGGCCGACGCCCGACCCGTGGGCGAATCGGCGTACCCCGACCTCCACGCTCGCCTGCGCCGTCTCGCCCAGTCCGCCGACGTGACGCCGCCGACGCTCGCGGTCGCGGAGACCGACGCGGCGAATAGTTTCACGGTCGGCGACCTCCGCGGCGGGACCGTCGCGGTCTCGACCGGCCTGTTAGCCGCGCTCTCCGACGACGAACTCGACGCCGTGCTGGCCCACGAACTCGCGCACCTCCAGAATCGCGACGCCGCGGTGATGACGCTGGCGACGTTCCTCCCGGCGCTCGCCAACGACGAGTACTCCCTGTTCGAGGCGGTCTCCGCTCCCGTCCGGACGCTCGCGCTCGGCGTCGCCCTCGTCGGGGGGTACGCGGTCAGCACCGCACTGGTCGCCGCCCCGCCGTTCGGTGTCGAATCGCTCCTCGCGTTCGCCGGATTCGTCGCCTTCACGGTCCTGTTCGGCGGCGTCGCGCTCGGCCTGCTGGCGCTCCCGGTGGCCGTTCTGAGCGGCCGCCTCTCCCGGTACCGGGAGTTCGCCGCAGACCGGGCCGGGGCGCTGCTCGCGGGCGACCCCGCGGCGATGGCCAGCGCACTGGAGACGCTGGCAGACGACGCTCCCTCGCGGCCGACCGACGACGCGAGAGCGAGCGACGTTCGGTCTCCCGGCGCTCGGTCCGGCGTCCGGGAACTCTGCTTTCTCCCTCACGGTATCGCGGACGCGGACGCCGAGGACGGGGACGCTCCGCTCGCGGACCTGCCGGTCGAAGTGGAGACGCATCCGCCGACTGACGAGCGAATCGCACGCCTGCGCGACCTCGCGGCGGAGGGACCGGAGAGGTATCGGTAGGTCGTCGTCCCGTTTACGAGGTTACGCGGTCTGAATCGACCGGTGCCACGTCCGGCAGTTGCCGAGTTCACGCAGGAATACGCTGGCAGTGACGAGTTACGTACCGGGGTCCTGCTGGGAGAGGAGTCCGGTCGCCATCAGTCGTCGCGTGATGACGACGAGTCCGTTCTCGAACCCGCGTCCGAAAATCGCCCGTTCGGTCCGCGCTTCCTCGTTCATCGAACTCAGGAGAATCGTACTCTCGTCGACCAACAGCATCCGGCCGATAGCGGTGTCGTCACCGGCCGTGCCGTGGAGCCAATCGAGTTCGGACACGAACACCTCCGCGTCCGGGATGGCGTTCCGGAGTTCGCCGCTTTGGCCCGGCACGGCCGTCCCGATCAGCACGTCGAGGCCCCGCTCGGTCGCGTCGTTGAGTTTCTCCACGATGTCGTCGGTGACGATGGACGGCGAACTCACGACGAAGATGACCTCCTCCTCGGCGTCGTCGAGGAGTTGTAACATTCGGCTGGTGATGCCTTCGGTGCCCGACAGCGACCACACCTCGTGGGTCACCTTGCTGTCACTCTCGTTCGCCGGTTCGATGTCGTCGAGAATCTCCTGCAGTTCGTCAACGCGGGACTCGTACTGTCGTCGGAGGGTCTGGGTGGCCTCTTCGAGGGGGACTGCCCGGTACTGGCGCGGGTTCGTGTGCTGGATTTCGACCAGTCCCTGCGCTTCCAACACTCGAATCGCGTCGTAGACTCGCGTCCGGGGAACGTCCGCGATTTCGCTTATCTGTTTGGCCGTCGCCGTCTCTTTCCGCGTCAGGGCGACGAAACACTTCGCCTCGTACTCTTTCAGGCCGAGTTGCTGGAGCAGTCCAGCGGCCTGCGCTTGTTTGTCGGTATCGACCATGGTGTCCCAACCACCACCGGGTGAACCCCGGAGATACCTCCATTTCGTGTTCCTGTCCTTTAGTCATTGTCGTACAGTTCTCACACCAACTCCGCTCTCTGTAGCCTTTCACCTGTTCTACCACTGTCTTTCGTCCGTCGGCACTCCGCCGATAGTCTTCACTCACTTAATCACACAAACTATATAGGACGTGATATCGAAAACGAAAGTGGCACGCAGTCTGTAGTGTCCCAACCACTCGTCAACTGCGTGCTACGTCCTGCCACCTCGTGGCAGGATTCTAGTGAGAAGTGGTCAGTGTTCTCCGAGAGACGCTGGCCGTCGCGACGGATTTCGAGAGCCAATTATGGCTGGCTCTGTTGTGAGGAATCGGGTGACTGGTGCTTACAGACGTTTCAGACTCTTTTGCGCGGACGTGGGAGATTACACTCTCGAACGTGACGCCTGTGTGAATTCGGAATAACGGCGGACTAATCCGTCTTCCGACCATCCGTCATCGTATCAACTATCGACGACAGGACACGCTACAATGAACGACGAACCAGAGCAAATCGACCGCATTCTGAAGGTCCTCCGGAACAAGGAGCGTCGGAAGATAGTCGAACACTTCGCCAACAGCGATACCGACACCGCTTCGATGGAAGCACTCGCTGACCAACTCGCTCGGCTATCGGTCGAGACGGACGGGAGCGCGGAGTCGCCCACGGACGCGACCCGGACTCAACTCCACCACGTTCACCTCCCGAAACTGGAGGACCACGGCGTCGTCGAGTACGATTCGCGGACGGGCGACGTGCGATATCACTCCGACGAACGAGTCGAATCCATCGTGTCGTCTCTCGCGGACCTGTAGCGCGAACGCTTCTCCGGTAGCCGAGCAGTGTGGAAGTGTGAACCGAGTATCCGCGACGATGGACGCGTGAGTTCGACGGTCGTAGTACAGTGGCGAGCAAACAGTGAGATGTGGCGAGCGAATAGAGCGAACCGCCGACCGAACAACCGAATCACGTTACCGTCCGCGGAGGTCCCTGTCGGGGTCGCGCCCGAACAGGACCAGCGCGAACGCTATCGGCGACAGCAGACCGAGCAGGACGCTTCCGCCGACCGCGTACTCGTCTGCCGACAGCGAGAAGCCGCTCGACTCCCCGCCCGAGGCGGCCCCCGATGCTGCCTCGGAGCCGACGACGACAGCGCCCTTCATGCCCATCGCCTTGTGGGGCACACAGGCGTACTTGACGACGCCCGTCTCCTCGAACGTCTGGCTGAAGGTGTGGCCCTGCGAGTCGGTCATCTCGCTCTCGAAGGACCCGTCCTCGGCGGCGACGTTGTGGCTACCGCCCTTACCGGTCCACTTCCAGACCACTTTCGTGCCGGGGTCCACCCGGACGGCGGCCGGGCCGAACGCGAAGTTACCGTTGTTCCCTTTCGCGCCCACCTCAATCGTCACCTCGGATTTGCCGGTCTCGTCCACCACGCCGTCGTAGTTCGACACGCCGTCCAACCAAGACGACAGGCCGCTCTGAGCGGCGGCGGACCCGGGGAGTCCGGCCGCGGCGGCCGTCCCCGCGGCGGCACCTCTCATCACGTCGCGTCGCGTGCATCGTTGCGTCATGGCTTATCCCTCGTATCCGGCGTACTCCATCAGTTGCGCGAAGATGTCGGTGTCCATCGCCGACTCGTAGACGACGCCGTTGAGCATCCCGCCGGGGTAGCTCCGGCCGTTCATCACGTGGTTGACCTTGTGACAGTGCATCAGGTAGATGCCGGGTTCGGCGTCGGCCGTGAACTCGATGGTGTGGCGCTCGGCGGGCGCGATGTTGGTCACGTCCATGTCGTGGCGCGCGGCCTCCGGGACGACCCCGCCGTCCTTCTCGACCCGCTGGAACCTGTGATTGTGGATGTGCATCGGGTGAGACATGTACCCGCCGTTGACTATGTGGAGGCGGACCGACTCGCCCTGCTTGACGATTATCGGCGACCCGTCCTCGGGGTGGAGCGTCCGGGGCGCGGACTTGCCGTTGACGGTGAACACGTCGGGGTTACGCTTGCGCGGGTTGTAACTCGCGCTCTCGCCCGCCATCATCCGGGAGAGCGAGGAGTCCCACTCCTTGACCGTCATGAAGTACTCCCTGTCGGCGGGTTCGTACCCCTTGGGGTCCACGCGGAAGATTCCGAACATCCCCATCTCGATGTGTCGCGGGGTCTGGAAGTGGCAGTGGTAGAGGTGGGTACCGGGCACGTTGGCGGGTATCTGGTAGGTGTGCTTCTCGCCCGGTTCGACCGTGATACCCGTCGTCGTGGGCACGCCGTCGTTCTTCCACGTCTTCTGGACGCCGTGGAAGTGGACGGTGTGGGGCCGCTTCCCGCCGGTGTTGTCCAGCGTGACCTCCATGTCGTCGCCCTCGGTCGTCCGCAGGATGGGACCGGGGACGCTCGGGTCCCGGTCGTCGGCCTGAAACGCCCAGACTCTGGGGAGTTCGACCGGGCCGCCCATCGTGTCGAGCGGGTGGACTTCGTGCTTCGCGGGTTGGGTCTTGAGGGTCACTTTGCCGCCCTGCTCGTTCACGTTCACTACTTCCGGGGGACTCGTCGTGGGAAGGGAGTTCTGGGATTGCATGGCTCGCTGTCGGGTCGTCTGTTGGTCGCGTCCGCTCGGTGCCGTACATCCCGCCGCGGCGGCCAGACCGCCAGCGCCGGTCGCTTTCAGAAAGTCGCGTCGAGACGGACCGTCTCCGGGTGCTCCGATGTCGGTCATTGGTACACTTGCGACTTAGAGGGGCTACTTAAAGAGCGGCGGCGGTGATTCTCAGCGGCTGGGACGGAACTCGAACATGTTCGGCCCTGATAGAAACAATCGCAGTTGTGCTTAGAACCATAATAAATGTGTTAATTTCATAGGATTATAGATGGAAACCATGGCCAGAAATGTAGTCTAAGTAATAACATGGGCAAGACTACTACACCACAATACATGGGGGGATTATCCAAATTATTTTTAGCTCATACAAGTATAAAAATATATGTCGTAGAGGTATCTACTGGAGACTGAGGATGAAAGAAAAACCTCACTTCAATCGACGGAAAACGCTGAAAGCTATAGGTGCATCGACGATAGGACTGACGCAGTTGAGCAATTCTGTTTCAGCAAATACTAGTGGGAAATATGTCGGTTGGGCATACGACCCGCAGACGTTTGAGCATCTCGGAGAGGCGTCGGCGCAGTTCTCCGCCCGAAATGATCAACTCCATGGACTCCTTCGCGTTGGAGACAAAAAGTACAACCTATCTCAGGAGAGGAAAACGTACGAACGCCAAGCCGGAAAAGACGTTCTTCGGAGTTTTATAAAAAAGAAGCCCACACCCAACGCTCACAAGAAAGGACTGGCTTCCGCGGAGACAATTGAGGTACAAACGCTCTCGAAGGGAGGGATCACCGGCCGAATTAAGGATTCTTCCTTTGAGACGATCGCTTTCACTCTTGTCCCACAACGAACTGGGGCGAAATCTAGCCTTCGTGGTTTCATGAAAGATACTGAGCCGCGTGTGACAAACAAAACATCATATAGTGGAGTGACACCTGAAAGCAAATCGGGTACAACGTCGTCCCCTACGGCCACTTCTGGTTCAGTTTCTACTTCCAGTACCAGTAATTGCGTTGATGGAAGTGGCGAATACTCTGAACCGACAAATGTGAAGGTCCAAGATATGGAGAAGGCGGAAGGCACGGTTAAGTACGACTCGGATGGCTGGCATTACGTTAGCCACCTATCACCGGATAACCAGAACGAGACCCACTCATACTACGAAATCCCTAAAGGTGGGTCAAATAGATGGCATTTCAACTCCTACTTCGAGAAAGGTCTTCAATTTGACCAGAACTATCCTACGAGCCATGAGGAGTATTACTACGGGGCTCTCCCTGGGATGGTTAATTACCACATTGAACCATCCCAAAGCAACGAGGGTAACAATAGCGAAATTTGGTTCAATAACGAGGCTCCCAAAGAAGATGATGCCGGAAGTTGGGGTGGATTCGAAATTTACGCCGAGGCATCAATGGGCCCACTTTCTACCGGTATAAAAGCCGGTGTGCCCATTGGAGATAGCGGTGGAGTTATTTTTGACGAAAAGAACTACTACTACTCTGATTGGGAGATCGACGCAACAGCTCTCACGGAGTCCTGTGAAGGCGGTGTCTTCTTCGACGTAAATAGCACCGGTGGATCAACCGGCTGGGAGTACATGCAGGGACACTCAAAGGTACCAATAAGTTACTACCGACAGCACACAAATGATCCGGGTAGTGAGGTTTACTACTCGGAGACTGTGCAGGTTGATCACTACTTCAATGCCTACGTAGTTTAATTCCACTGTACTTTTTTGTTCTCCACACTATACCGGTATTCAAATGAAGTGCTATAGTCGCCGACGGTTGCTTACATCTATGAGTGTACCGATTAGCTCTTTCGGTGTTGGCTGTCTGTCGTTTCTATCAGATGCCAAAGTAGATGTCATAGTAATTAATGATAGCGGTAATGAACGAGATGTTAGAATTGCAGTTACAACAGAAGACGGAAATGAGGTCTTTGACCGAACAATCACCGTGGGACCTGATACTCACAAGAAAATCGAATCTGCTTTCAAAGGAGGAGAATATCGAGCGCGGGTTCAGGTGAATAATTCTGTAACACGAACAACACCGATAACGATGAATGGTTGTACTACCCAGAGATTCGTTGTTTCCCTTAGTCCTCAACAGGTGAGTCTCTCTCTTGATGACTGTTAACTGAACGGCCGTAAAACCGAGACGAGAGCCTGTTCTAAGTCGAACCAATTATGTATCGCCTTTGGAAACCATCGGTTAGATGGTTCGAGATCCGGTGGGCGTGGAGGACGCGCCCGACCTGCAGGCTATCCTCGATGCCCTCGACGACCCGGACTGCCGGGCCATCGTCAAGCAACTCGACGAACCCATGACAGCGAGCGAAATCTCGGACGCGACCGACATCCCGCTCTCGACGGTCTACCGGAAACTCGACGCGCTGACCGAGGCGTCCCTACTTTCGGAACTGACCGAAGTCCGGAGCGACGGCCACCACACGACGCGCTACGACTTGGACTTCGACGAGGTGTCGTTCTCGTTGACCGAGGACAAGGAGTTCGACGTATCGGTCTCGCGACCGTCGCGCACGGCCGAGGAACGACTCGCGGACATGTGGTCGGAGGTGCGCAAGGAGACATGAACGCGGACCTCGTCAGCGTCACGTCGCTCGTCGTGGCGCTCAAGACCATCACCCTCACGCTCGGCGGTCTCATCACCTACTTCACCTACCGGGCCTACCGGCGTACCGACTCGCCCGCGCTCCGGGCGCTCGCGCTCGGATTCGGCGTCGTCACGCTCGGCGCGTTCCTCGCGGGCATCGCCGACCAGATAGTCGGCGTGGACCGAACGACCGTCCTCGTCATCGAGAGCACGCTGACCGCGGCCGGATTCGGCGTCATCACCTACTCGGTGTACGTGGAGTGAGGTCGGCCGCCGTCACCCCGGACTCGACTCCCGGACGAAGAGGTAGACCGCGAGTCCGAGGAAGGTGGTGCTTATCGCGCCCGGGACGAGACCGACGCGCTCGTACTCCATCCCGCCCAGTAGCCAGAGGACTCCCAGCGTCGCGACGTAGACCGCCGCGAGCAGGTAGACCGTCGCGCGCCAGTACTCCGTGAAGAACAGCAGGATGCCCACGACGAACACTCCTGCGACGACGAAGAACTGCCGTTCGTCGGCGACGACGCCCAAGTAGACGTGAATTCCGGCGAGAGCGACCGCGAGAAGTAGGACTAGCCAATCGAACACGGTCTCGGTCTCGCCGTGAGTCCCACGCCCGATGCTCATGCGTCCGTCGTACGTGACGTGCCGCCAAATTCCTGTTCACGGGGTCTCGATCTGTTCGTGAGTCCGCTCTCGCTCGGGGAGTCACACCGTGGTGCTCCGTTCGGCGACGACGACAGTCTCGCCGTTCTTCACCGCGAGGACCGTCACCGTCACGCGGTCGCCGTCCGAAATCGTCGGTGACTTCCACTGCCCGACCGACCCGGAACTCACGGTCACGCCGTCGCCGTCCACCACGACCCGGTCTCCCACGCCGTCGAGTCCGACGACCCGGCGCTCGTCGCCGACCAGAATCTCGACTTTCAGTTCCTCCGCCCCGGCGGTCGCCAACCACGTCACCGCCACGCGGTCTTCGCTCGGCGAGTAATCGACCGTCGCGCTGGCGAACGTTCCCTGTTGGCTTCCGGCGAGACCGAACAACTGACTCCCCGCCGCAGTCGCCAGCAGTACCGTGATACCCACCAGCAGCACCGCGCCGATGGTGGGTGAGGTGGCGCGGTCCGCGGACAGCACGTCGGCGAGTCGGTTCCGTCTCATGGTGTCGTTCGTCTCTCGGGAGGAGGACCGAGTGTCACTTTGTTATGCACGAACTGTCGAGAGACAGCGTACGTCTGTCAGGACTCGACCTAGACTCGTTCGGAAGTACGCCGCCCGTACCCGCTCGTTCGCTACCGATTCCCGCGACCTCTCTTCTGTTCGAGAAGTTCCGGTCAAACACGCGACAGAAGCCTTCGTTTTACCAACCTCCCGCGTACCACATTATAAATAATTAACTACATATGCGATAGCGTGGTCCATCTATTCGCATGTCCGAGAAATCCAACATGTCACGGCGGTCGTTCCTCAAAGCGACCGGTGGGGCGGCATCGGCTAGCGTAATTGCGGGTACCGCGGCCGGGCAGGAGACGACCACGCAACAGGGCGGGGGCGGCGGCGGTTCTGGTGGGACGCTCAACCTCATCAATACCGGGACGATGAGTACGCTCGACCCCATCAAGGCGACCGACACCGCCTCCGGGCGAGTCATCCAGCAGATGTTCGACGCGCTGATGAACTATCCCGACGGAGCGATTGAAGTCCAGACGCAACTCGCGACGGGGTACGAGCGGTCCGACGACTTCACGACCTACACGTTCAACCTCAAAGAGGGCGCGCCGTTCCACGGCGACTTCGGCGAGGTCACGGCGCAGGACTTCATCTACTCGTGGGAGCGGTTGGCCGCCTCGGACAACTCCCGACGAGCGTACTTCATCCTCGACTCCATCGGGATCCAGCACGAGACCGACAGCGAGGGCAACTACAAGCCGGGAACGCTCGCCGTGGAGGCGGTAGACGACTATACGCTCCGGGTCACGCTGGAAGAACCGTTCCACGCCACGCTTCCGATACTGGCGTACACTTCGTTCGCGGCGCTCCCGGAGGGCATCCTCGGCGACATTCAGGGGTACGACGGTGAGATGGAGTACCAGACGTTCGCCACCCAGAACCCGATCGGGGCCGGTCCGTTCCAGTTCGAAACGTGGCAGTCCAACGACGAGGCCGAGGTCTCGCGGTTCCCGAACTACCACGGAGAGACCGCACAGGTCGAGGCCGTCAACTGGCGCATCATCGAAGACGACAACGCCATCTACACCTACGCGATGAATCGGAACGCGGACTACTTCCCGATTCCGACGCCGTTCTACGACCCGAACAAGGTCTCCGTGGAGAACACCGACGACAAGGGGCGCGAGACCGGGACGTACGGACCGGTCCGGAACGGTGCGACGGTGAACTATCTGGGCGTCGCCACTATCAACGCCTTCTACATCGGGTTCAACACGAACCGGGTCGAGAAACCCGCGCGGCAGGCCGCGGCGTACGCGATGAACCAACAGCAGGTCATCGAGCAGATATTCAAGGGCCGCGGACAGGCCGCCTACCACTTCACGCCGCCGAACATCTACCCTGGCGGCCCGGACGCCTACACCCAACACGCCGAGCAGAACTACCCGTACGGCTACAACCAGACCCAGATTCAGCAGGCCCGGCAGGTGATGGAGGACGCCGGTTACGGCCCGAACAACCAGTACGAGTTCACCTTCACCATCTACTCCGGGTCGGACACGTGGAACCAGACGGCCCAACTCCTGCGCGACCAGTTGGCCAGTGCGCATATCTCGATGAACATCGAGAGCGCGCCGTTCTCGACGCTCCTCCAGCGCGGCCGCGAGGGGAACCTGCAGGCGTACTCGCTGGGGTGGGTCATGGACTGGCCCGCGCCCGACAACTTCCTGCAGTTGCTCAACCCCCCGCAGACCGACACCTCGCAGGACGCGCCCATCTCGTACGTCAACTGGTCGGGTACTCCTGCGGCCAATCGGGCGGCCAGCGCCTACGAGCAGATAGAGGACAATCCCGCCCCGACCGACGAGGCCGAGGCGGCCCGTAACGAATCGTACGTCCAAATGGAGGAGGCCAACTGGGAGGACGTGGTGTTCCTGCCGGTCTATCACGAGACCGACGAGCGCTTCTGGTACCAGAACGTGGATATCTCGAAGTTCGGTGCCGCAGGGCCGAGTCGCCAGATGTACAACACGACCTCGATAAACTGACCCGACCCGCCGTTACCCGTTTTTTCGACGCGACGCTGACTCCTTCGGTCGAGCGATAGCTCGATTCTCCAGTCGGGTTAGAGTCGCCGAAACGGCACTCTACTCGACCGGCAACGACTCGACTGAGTGAGGAGAAAGCGGCGACGAATCGACCGACGGCACGGTGCGACCGACGTGACTCGAACGGGGGGCGACGGACCGACTCGGGCGGTGCGGATTACAGCGGTGTCCACTCGGTCGTGATATCCCGACCCGGGACGTGCCACCGTTGTTGGGCGTCGTGCCCTTGGTCGCCGGGGTCCACCGCTCGGAGTTCGATGATGGCGTCGGCCTGCGCGCCGAGCGACTGCACCCGGTCGCTCTCGTAGGCGTCCGGGAGCACGTAGTGGGCCATCCCGCGGTGGTCGCGGACGTGCCCGCCGACCATCTCCAGACACCGCCGGACGACGTCTACGCCGTGATGTTCGAGCAGCGGGACGAGCGAATCGACGCCGACCCGGAGGTCGGCCGGGGAGAGCACGTCGGCCGAGTCGGCGCTGTCTTCGATGGCCTCCACGAGCGCGGACTGCAGGCCGCGGAGTTCGGGGTCGGCGATACAGGTCTCCTGAATCCCGGCGAGTTCGGGGACGGTCGTCGCGTCGGCCGCGGCCGTAATCGACCGCGGCGCGCTCGCGTGATTCAGCAGTCGGGTCGTCTCGCCCAACGGACGCGGGGTCACGTCCGAGTCCGGAAGCCTGTCGGCGACGCTCTCCGGCGTGGCGTCGGTGACGGCCAGAACACGGTGGCGAAGCACCTCCGAGTCGCCGAGGAGTTGGGCGCTCGCGCGGGCGAACAACTCCCGCGGCGCGTCGCCGACGACCAGCAGATTACAGCCGGTCGCCTTGAGTTCGTTCAACAGACCCAGAAACGTCGTGAAGTCGTCCTCCGAGGGCGAGTCGTCCGGCGGCCCTCGTGGGGTGTATTCGTCCGTCGCCATGGTTTTGTTTATCACGTGTTCCACCCGTTGGGTTATAAATTTTCCCACCGAGAGTAGAATATATAAATTGGAGACGGCGATATTTACCGTTCTCCTGCGTCGGTCTAGCGGTTTGCGTCGGGGAAATTAGGTCGGAATGCGGCAGTTTAAATCGTCGTGGTGGACCGACAGTGGGGTTAGTTCTGATTTCGATTAATTTCCCTTTCCGATTCGAACCACCCACGTCAGAATCTGTACTCTGAGACCGTGGAACTAAGTATCTCCAAAACGACCACAATTCTGTAATTGTAGCTTACAGCCTTCGTATTTGTATATTACTATAGGTAAAATATAGAAAGTTAGATACTAAGGGCGGTTGAAGATAGGGGTGCAATGTCGAAAATGTCAGAGGTAACAGATTGGCTCGCAGCGAATCCGAAATTGATGGGTGCGCTATGGATGGCCACGCTCTTGCTCGCAGAAGCAGGACCTGTTGTCGCTAGCGGTGATGTAAAAATGGGTCCTTAATTATCTAGCAAGGCATCGGTCCACGTCAGTTCACCGTCCACAATCAATGGTTCTGAGATAGGCTGGAACTCCTTCTGAAGCCTGTCGAGTGTTACTTTCCACTGCTCCCCTGCTCCAACTGCAACGTGATGATGCGTAACTTCCGGAAGGTGTGTCCGGAAAGTGGCTCCGATACTGCAATTACGAATCGGATACGAATGAACTTCGACGACCATTTCATCGGTCTCAAAACAGTGTTCTGAGTCTTGACTGATGTGATACATACACGGAAGCATATTCTCACACTGCGCGAGTGTCACACCGGGGTCGCCAACTACCACGTAGTCCTTCCCGAGAGATGTATGCTCTCGCACGATTGTCATCGCGTGGCCGATGCTAAAGCCATGGAAGAACAACTCCGCCAACGTCTCGCCGACTTCTATCGCGCCCTCGTTCCACAGGTCGCCGAGACTCACCACGGCGGCGCTCGCGCCCGCCCGGACGAGTTCGACACCTTGGTCGTGGGACCGACAGCCGTTGAGTAGCACCGTCTTGGCGTTCGTCTCGTCGAGCGTCGCGGCGTCGAGGATTCCGTCCGAACACTGGAAGCCCAGTCCGTCGATGTGGCCGACGAAGTGGAACATGTCGCTCTCCTCGGCGAGCAGGTCGCGGAGTTCGTCGGTGGTGACGTCGAACTCGCTGCTAACGTCCGCACGCAGGTCGTCTCGGTCGTCGTAGATTTCGGCGGCCGACTCCAACTCCGCGCGCATCTCCGCGTCGTTGCAGACCACCGTTATCTCGACGCTCCCGTCCTCGGAATCGGGCGTCTCGTGCTCGAACGCTTCCTTCAGCAACTTCGTCCCCTCGACCGGCGTCCGGTCGCCTATCCACGCCTGTTCGAGCGCGTCCACGTCCGGGAGCGGCATGTAACCGCCTTCGCCCGGAACGCCGCGGGCGGCGTTCTCGTCACGGGCCGCGGTCCCGCTACCGAGCGGCGTGCCCTCCTCACCGTCCCCCTCGTTCTCGCGGGCCGACTCGGGGGTCTCCACCCCGTCGTTGCGGCGGACCGAACGCCGGAGGCTCGCCGACCGCAGGAAGTCCTCCTCGCCGTCCGCCGGTGTCGGATTCCGGACGAACGATTCCAACGCCTCGCCGGTCTGTCGCTGGGACTCCGTCGGCGACCACTGCTCGTCGCTGGACTGCTTCACGCGGACCAGCGACAGGTCGTTGACGACGTACGGCAAGAGTTCGACCGCGTCAGGGCCGGGGTCTTCCTCGACGTGCGTGATTCGGTGCCACGGCGATTCGACGGTCGCAATCGCCTCGTCTGACACCGCGAGGTACGCCCCGAGACGGTCGGCGGGCGGGGCGTCGTACAGCGCGCCGAAATCGAGGTCCGTGTGGGTCTCCAGCACGTCGCGCTCGTGGAGGTCGTCCGGATACAACCCTTCGGTTCTGGTCACGCAGTCCAGCAGTAAGACGCGCTTGAGTATCTCCTCGACCGATTCGCCGACCGACGCCACGTCGTCGCCGAGGTGTCGAATCTCTTCGGAGTCGGCCGTGAGTCTCGCGGTCTCGCCGGGGACGACCTCCGCGCCGAGATAGTAGGCCAGCGGAGCGACGGTGTAGACGTACCCGTACTCCGGCGGTACGGCAATCGTGATGCCGGTGTCCGGCACGTCCAACTCGTCGGGGATTACCAGTTCGTCCCCGCGCTCGACGCGCGGCGGGTGCCCCCGCAGGGTCGGCCACGCGCGCTCGGGCGAGGTCGTCTTGAGTGCGGAGGGGAACGCCGACACGGCCTCCATCATCGCTTCCGGGTCGTCCGGAACGGTAATGGTCGCGGCGGGGGAACTGTGGTAGGACCGCGCGCCGACCGTCACGGTCGTCTCGTCGCCTAACTCGATGACGACGCCGTCGTCGGTGGCGTCGATGCTCATCGCGCCGTCTATACGGAGGTAGATTTTTATCGGCGAGTGAAGTTCCAGCAGATACTCGTCCGCCGGGAACTCGGTCTTCATCGGGAGGTCGATGGAGGATCGGTGGTCGCCCTCGGGCGTCCGAACGTCCATCGGAACCGCGTAGGAGAACGAGAGTCGCCCGGTCCGAATCCGGCAGGCGGTGGCGACGGGGAACGCGAACTCGTCGGGGTCGGTCTCGGAGGGACTCACCGGCGAGTCCGTGCGCAACGAGAAGTGCCGTGTCTCTATCGGGTCGATGACGTCGAGGCCAGTCGCACCGGTGAGCGGACGGAACCTCGGATGCGTGGACATAGCTTGGCGGCCCCCTGAACTGTACGAGTAAACTCAGCCATCCCCTAAAAATCCTCGGTCACATTTCACGTCTCGTCGGGTCCGTTTCGTTCAGTCCGTTTACGTTTCGATTCCGTCAGCGACGCGTCGTCGTTATCGCGCGTTTCGTCCGTCTCGACGCGCTCTATCTCGTGGGTTCCGGCCGGAACTCGATATCGGCGCAAGAGGCGTTCGCTCGCGTCGGCCGAGTCTACGCTCCGGTCCACGGCGTAGGCCGAGTAGACGAGTCGGTCCCGCTCGACTTCCACGACCGCGTACCCCCAGTGACTGCTGTCGAACCACTCGACGTGAGGGTTCTGGGCCTCCAACGCCGACGCGATGGTCTCCGTCGAGGAGTCCGAGAGCGAACCCATCGCTTCGAGATTGTCACTGCTGACAGCGGGGGCCATGAACTCGACGCCCGCACGCTCGCCCGCTTCGGAGTCCGGCCCGTCTCCCGCGGCCGCAGTCAGGCGATACTCGGTCAGCAGGTAGGCCGCGAGGTAACTGTGCATGTCGCCGGTCAGCGCGACCACGTTCTCCACGTCGGCCTCCGCGAGGTGCGAGAGGACTCGCTCGCGTTCGGTCGCGTAGCCGTCCCACGCGTCGGCGTTGACCGTCACGCCGTCGCCGTCTACGAATCGGAAGGCGGCCGCCAGCACCTCGTTCGCCCAGAGCCTCCAGCGGGCGTCGGAGCCGGTCATCCCGTCGAGGAGCCACTCCCGTTGGTCGGCACCGAGCATCGTCCGACCGGGGTTCTCCGCGGCGACGTCGGCGGAGACCGTCGGGCCGGGACCGTCGGTGTCCGGCGGCCTCGAACGATACAGGCGCTCGTCGGTCACGAACAGGTCTACGAGGTCCCCGAACCGGAACGACCGATAGAGCCTGAACCCCTCCCGAATCTCGTCGGGTGCGAGTTCGCGCCCGTCTTCGCCGGAGGGGTCGTACTCGGCGCGCACCGGGACGTACTCGGTGTAGGCCCGGATACCGGCGACGTACAACCGGCGCATGAACTCGGGGTCGTGGCCCCGCGGATGACTGTTCGTCTGCGGGGCGTCGGCCTCGTAACTCCACCACCGGTCGTTGACGATTTCGTGGTCGTCCCACGTGTGAATCAGGGTGTGACGCCGGAGGGCGCGCCGGAGGAGTTCGTCCGAGCGGTACGTCCGGTAGAGGTGTCGGTAGTCGGCCAGTCCGGCGGCCTTCTGGCGTCCGCTCGGCAGGTCGATGGAGCGGTCGCCCGGCCCGTCACCGGCGTACTCGTAGATGAAGTCCCCGAGGTGGACGAGGAAATCGACCTCCGACTCGGCGATGCGACCGAACGCGCCGAAGTACCCGTGGAGGTAGTTGTTGCACGAGGCCACCGCGAACTCGACCGAGTCGGGACTCGCGTCGGGGGTCGGCAGGGTGCGACACCGTCCGACTTCGCTGGCGTCGCCGCCGTAGACGAAGCGGTAGAAGTACCGACTGTCGGGGCCTAACTCGCCGTCTACGTCCACGGTCACGGTGTAGTCGGACTCCTTCCCGAACTTGCTCGCCGGGACGATTCCCTCGTAGACGGTGCGGTCGAACCCCTCGTCTTCGGCAACCTCGACGACCAGCGGCGTCTCGCCGTCGTTCGCGTCGGGGTCGATGCGCGTCCAGAGCAGGACGCCGCTCGGAGTGGGACCGCCGCTCGCGACCGACTGGGGAAAGACCGACGTTGCTCGTTCGCGTTCGACCTCGAAGCGCTCGCCCGCCGCGACCGACTCCGGGACGACTCTGGCGGCGGCCGCGTTCGACGCGGAGAGCGCCGATAACGTCCCGCCGAGCGTCGCGGCACCGGCCGCCTCTAGCACGTCTCGGCGCGTCGGTTCTCGTTCTGGCACGGACCCGGTAACGACGCACGACGGTAAATAGGTGGTGAACAACTACCACGCCACTGACCCGACGCCCGAACCCGTGCTAATACTTATTATATAATCGGGTTATTTATCTACCCGTCCCTTCATGCCCCTTATATGGAACGCGCACTCGCCGTCGTCGACGCCGAAGAGTCCACCAAGGCCCTCGTGCGGGAGGCGGGCGAACTCGCCGCCGCGGTAGACGCCTCGCTGGTGTTGCTCCACGTCACGACGGACGACGAGTACGAGGAGAAGCGCCAGACGATGGAGTCGATTCCCAACGACGCGGTGGGCTACTCGGAGGAGAAGGCCCGCGAAGGGGCCGAGGCGTTCGCCGCCGACATCGGCCGCGAGGCGCTGGACGGCATCGACGTGTCGTGGGAGGCGGTGGGTGCGCTCGGAAACGAACAGACAGAAATCCTCGACGCCGCCGAACGCTACGACTGCGACCACCTGTTCATCGCCGGGAAGAAGCGTTCGCCCGCGGGGAAGGCGCTGTTCGGCGACCTCACGCAGTCCATCATCCTCAACTTCGACGGGCCGGTAACCGTGGTGACGGAGTAAGCCTCTTCCGCGGATTCCGGCGGTTCGGTGTTGGCGTCGCAGACTTTACTGCCAGAGTTAGACGATACGTATCTGCGGACAGACCACCGCGACAGTCACACCACTCCTGCACGTCTGCGGAGGTGACGCCAGCGTGTGGGGCCAACGATTTTCCGCCCCGGGGTCCTTTGACCCTGCATGAGCCTCTACGAGCGAGTCGCCGACCTGCCGCTCTCGGTCGACTCCGTCGAGTACGAGCGCCGGGAGCGAGAGACGAAGCGGTTCACGCGGGCCACGACCGTGGTCTCGCTCGCCGGGGACGGCGAGGTCGGGAAGGGCGAGGACGTGACCTACGACGCCGACCGCCACCCGATTCCGGACCGCTTCGACCTCTCGGGCGAGTTCACGCTCGACTCGTTCTCCGCGTCGCTGGCCGACCGCGACCTCTTTCCGGACGCCGAACAGGAGGTGGACGACCACTTCCGTCACTACCGGCAGTGGGCCTTCGAGAGCGCGGCGCTCGACCTCGCGCTCAGGCAGGCCGACACCCACCTCGGGGCGGAACTGGACCGCGAGTACGACTCCGTGAACTTCGTCGCCAGTCCCGTCCTCGGCGACCCTGCCAGCGCCGACCCGATTCGGCAGTGGCGCGAGCGCGACCCCGAACTGGAGTTCAAACTGGACGCCGACGACGACTGGACCGACGACCTCGTCTCGGACCTCGCGGACGCGGGCGTTCGCGTGGTGGACTTCAAGGCGCTCTACGAGGACGCCGACGTGGCCGGGAGCGCCGACCCGGCCCTCTACCGCCGGGTGGTCGAGGCGTTCCCAGACGCGATTCTGGAGGACCCCGCGTGGACCGACGACACCGAGTCCGCGCTCGACCCGGCCCGCGAGCGGGTGTCGTGGGACTATCCGATTACCGGCGTCGAGAGCGTGCGTGACCTCCCCTTCGAACCGTCGTGGCTCAACGTGAAGCCCTCGCGGTTCGGGTCAGTCGAGTCGGTGTTAGATACCGTCGAACACTGCGAGGAGCGAGGGATTCGGATGTACGGCGGCGGCCAGTTCGAACTCGACGTGGGTCGACGCCACCTCCACCTGCTCGCGTCGCTGTTCTACCCCGACTCGCCCAACGACGTCGCTCCCTCGGCCTACAACGACCCCGACCCGCCCGCGGACCTCCCCACGAGTCCCCTGCCGATTTCCGAGGTCCGCGGCTTCCGATAGGGTTACGCCGTCGAAATCTCGAACCGGGCACCGCCCTCGTCGCTCTCGCCGACAGAGACGGTCCACCCGTGTGCGTCCGCGATGCTACTGACGATGGAGAGTCCCAGCCCCGACCCATCGTCGGCCGTGGTGTGGCCGTGTTCGAAGTCCTTCTCGCGCTCCTCGGGCGGGATTCCCGGCCCGTCGTCCTCGACGTAGAATCCGTCGCTGGCGGTGAACGCCCCGGTTTCGTCGTCGTCACCGCTCGACTCCGACCCTTCGCGGGTGCTCTCGCTCCCGTCTACCGCGCCGACGCGGACGGTTACGTCGCCGCCGTGTTCCACCGCGTTCCGGAACAGGTTCTCGAACAGTTCCTGTAAGCGACCGGTGTCGGCTTCGACCTCGTCCAGTTCGTCCGTGACGTGGAGGGTCGCACTCCCCGTCGAGACAGTGGACCACGCGCGTCTGATGACGGTTTCGAGGTCTACATCCACGGTGTCGTTGGCGGCCTGCCCCTGTCGGGCGAGTGCGAGCAGGTCCCCGATGAGCGACTCCATCCGACCCAGCGCGGACGCCGTCTTCTCGAAGTGGCGGTCGTCGCCGGTCTCACGGGCGAGTTCGAGGTGCCCTTGTGCGACGTTGAGGGGGTTTCGCAGGTCGTGACTGACCACGCTGGCGAACTCCTTGAGACGGTCGTTCTGGCGCTCCAGTTTCTGTTTGCGCCTCCTTCGCTGGGTCACGTCGCGGGCCGACCCGAGGTGGCCGACTTCGCCGTTGTACGAGATGCCTTGCACGCTGAGTTCGACGTAGCGGACGTCGCCCGACTTCGTCCGGATGCGCAACTGGTAGTGGTTGCTCTCGTCGTCGGTGTCCCGTTCCTCGACGAGCGCCCTGACGCGCTCGCGGTCCTCCTCGTGGACGACTTCCCATATCGACGTTCCCAGCAGTTCCTCGCGGCTGTACCCCGTGAGTTCGCCGACGCGGTCGTTGACGAACTGGAACGTCTCCTCGCTGTGGATGAAGATGGCGTCGTGGCTCCCCTCCACGAGCGTTCGATACTTCTCCTCGCTCTCGCGGAGCGCCGACTGGGAGTCGATTCGAGAGATGACCTCTGTGACGTGGCTCGTCAGCAACTCCGCGAGTTCGAGGTCGTCCTCGTCGAACGCGTTGGCCTCGCGCGACCCGGCCTGAAACACGCCGTAGTCGCCGAGGGGGACGCTGAGGATGGACCGGTACTGCTGTTGAATCGGTTCGGCCTCCTCCATCGTGCGCACGTCTGGAATCAAGAACGACTCCCCGTTCTGGTACGTGCGACCAGCGAGTCCCTCGTCGGCCCCGAGCGCGTCGTAACCGTCGTTCGGCATCTCCGTCGAGGTCGCTTGGGGGACGAGGAACCCGTTCTCCGCCACGTCGATACCGCAGATGTCGAACTCCAGAATCCCCTCTGCGGCGTCCACGCCCAGACGATACACTTCCGCTTTGTCGTGGCAGGCCTCCATCTCGGAGGCGACCTCGTGTAGCTCTTCTATCTTCCGTTTCTCTTCGCGTAACTGTTCGCTCATGGTCGTGTTCGGGTCTGTTTGGACTGATGACGCTCCCGACCGGAGTCGTCGAATCCGCCCGGGTCGGCGGTCCGCGGCGGGACCCGGTTCGGATTGTCCGCTCGTTCGGCGACCGTCGTAGAGGCGTCTCCCGTCACGTCGCTGTCGGGGAGGCCTCGGCGACTCGTCGATTCGGAACTCGGCCAGCCGTCCCTCTGGGTCCACGCTGGACGACGCCTCGGTAAAGCGAGACCGGGTCGGGTTACCGGACCGACGGTACCGATCGACTCCACGACGATTGCCAAACGCGTCGAACTCATACCGTTATCTCGTCAACCTGATGTTACACTCCACGGTTAAAAAATAGGCGGTATCTACTGTCAAACTACGTCTATGAACCCGCTGTTACGTCGTCCGCGACGGCTCGGACCGTCTCGAACTCCTCGTCGGAGTACGCGACGAACCGCACGTCGGTCAACGATTCGGGGTCGAACGCCGCGAGTTCCTCACAGATGATTCGCGCGCCCTCCCGGAGTTCGAATCCGGCGACGCCGCACCCGAGCGCCGGTATCACGAGCGACCTCGCACCGCGCTCGTCGGCCGCTTCGAGGCTGTTGCGAGTCGCGTCGCGGATGCTTTCGGCGGTCGCCAGTCCGTCGCCGTAGTGGGGCATGGCCGCCGCGTGGACCACGTAGTCGGCGTCGAGACCGTAGGCGTCGGTGACGGCCACCTCTCCGAGGTCTATCGGGCCGTTCGCTCTGGCCGCCTCGTCGAGTTCGTCGCCCGCTCTCCGGCGGAGCGCGCCCGCTACACCGCTCCCCATACGGAGACTCGTCCCCGCGGCGTTGACCAGCACGTCCGCCTGCTGTTCGGCGATGTCGCCCCGAATCACGGTGAACTCCATGCTCGTGCGGTTCGTCCTCTGACACCAAGGAATTGCCGATGGCACCGTTCTGGAGTCGTGTCCCCCTGTGTCGTGACCGCCCGTCAGATAGATGTTACGGATTAGTTTACCGACGCCGTCTGCCGGAAAGAGGACAAAACCCATATATCCCGGCTGGATGTAACCGGTTGTATGCTGAACGAGTGGAAGACGCGACTCTCACGGCCGTGGGTAGTCCGCGCCGTGGTGTTGCTGGTCATCGTGTCGCTGCTTGCCCCCTCCGCGGTTTCCGCCCTCACGTACGAACCCTCCGATACGGACCTCCAGCGGGGGACCATCGAGTCCCCGGCCGAGGGAACGACCGTCATCTCGATTCAGGGGTTCAAGTTCAAAGGGCAGGCCAACGGGAAGAAACCCGCCCGCCTCGTCGGCGTCGGGCCGCGCGGCGACGTGAAGTGGATTCACGAGGGTGCCGACCTCGACGTGACGTGGTTCTACGACGTGGACCCCGTCAACGGGAGTAACCTCCTCGTCAGCGGGACCCGCAAGGGCGGCACCACCATCTACGAGTACAACCCGCAGACCGACGAAATCGTCTGGCGCGAGCGGTTCGACGATATTCACGACACGCACGACGCGGACCTCATCAACGGCGACCAACTCCTCGTCGCCAACATGCGCAACTACAACACCGAGAAACAGGTCAACGAGGACCGCATCTTCATCTACGACCGCAGTAAGGACGAGACCGTCTGGGAGTGGCAGTTCCGCAACCACACCGACTGGGCCAAGAGTCAGGGCGGCCAGTACGCCTCCGAAGACGGTAGCGGCGACGACTGGACGCACGTCAACGACGTGGACAAGATAGCCGAGGGCCAGTACCTCATGTCGCCCCGGAACATGGACCAAGTCATGGTCGTCAATCGCTCCACGAAGAACATCGACATGCGCCTCGGGAGCGACAACAACTACGAGGTGATGAACGAACAGCACAACCCGACCTACATGGAGAGCCAGAACGGGACGCCGACCATCCTCGTCGCCGACAGTCACGGCGACCGAGTCGTCGAGTACGCCAAGCGCGGCGGCGACTGGAAGCGCACGTGGGAAGTCGGGTCGCGCCAGAGTTTCAACTGGCCGCGGGACGCCGACAGACTCCCGAACGGGAACACCCTCATCGTGGACTCGAACAACCACCGCGTCGTCGAAGTGAACTCACAGGGCGAAATCGTCTGGGAGTTCTACGCACCGTGGGCACCCTACGACGCCGAGCGCATCACCTACGGTGACGAAGCCACCGCGGCCGAGAACCGGCCGACCATCGCCGACCAGAACGCCGAGGGGAAGTATCGCCTCACCGGAAGCGCAGGTCTCACCCCCGGCACCGGCCAGAAGTTGACCTTCTCGCAGTGGCTCTCGGCGGCGTTCGCCGGGACGCCCATCAGCGACCCCGTCGCGGAGTTCGCCAACCAGTGGTCGAAGATAGCGCCGTGGGTCCGTCCGGTCTGGATGGGTCCGTGGGACTTCGTCGGTGCCGTGGTCGCCGGACTCCTGCTCGTCGGATGGCTGTTCGGCGAACTCGTCTACAACCGCAAGCGCATCTCTAGCGGCGTGCGACGACGCATCGCCTGAAAACCGACCTCGGCTTTTCGTTACCGGGCCACGCTCGGATATCGGCTCAATCGCTGTCTCATTCTCCGGCGTCGCGTTCTCGCCGCCACCGCTGGCGGCAGTCGTCGCTACAGAAGTGGTAGGTCCGAGCGACCACGTCGCCGACCTCCGAGACGTCCTCGTCGCGGAACATCGGGTGCGGGTCGAAGAGGTCGAGGAGGTCGCCGCAGACGACGCAAGCGACGTACTGCGTCTCGGCGTCGCCCTCGTACTCGCCGTAGATTTCTGGCATGGACGAGGGTACGCCGCCGAGGTGTGTAGGTATACCGCCTCGTTACGTGGTTCTGAGACGTTTTCGAGGCGACGGTCGCAGTCGCCGTGCGGCAGGTGGCGATTCGCGGAACCGATTCTCGACCGGCCGATGGCTTGAGTGGCCGGTCGGTCGTACGCCCGCCATGAAGGCCATCACGGTGTCCGGCGAGCGAATCGAGTGCGACCAACTCGACGAGGGCCGCGAGGGATTGCTCCTCTACCACGGCGAGCGCGTCGTCGGCTACGTCCCCTACGAGCGACTGGAGTGCGTCACCGAGACCAGAAGCCCCGTGGCGTCGAGTTCCATCCGGTCCATCGGCTACGACGACGAGGACGAGACGCTCGAAATCGAGTTCCAGAGCGGCGGGGTCTATCGCTACGACGACGTGTCCCGCGAGACGTACGAGTCGTTCCTCGGGGCGCGCTCTCACGGGACGTACTTCCACGAGAACGTCCGCGGCCAGTACGACTACCACCGAATCCGGTGACCGCGGGGAGTCGGGAATGTCGAGAAGAGCGACGAGCGGCTATTCGGGTCCGGAACGCTCCGCTCCGGACGACACCGGTCCGGGATACTCGGTTCCCGGAGCGCTCAGCACGGGCGCATCCTTCGAGTCGCCGTCCTCGATTTCGACCGGGAAGCCGAACTCGGTCACGAGGTCCGCGCCGGTCCGGACGTGGTCGGTCACCTCGGGAATCGCGACCCGGCCGCCTGCCAGCGCGAGGAAGGCGACGAGTTGGTCGGCGGTGTGAGCGTCCACCGCGCCGCCTCGGTCGTCCTCGCGGAACGCCAGCGCCGACTCGGCCGCTCCCGAACCCACCTCCTCGGCCGGTTTCCCGCGCTCGCCGAGGGCGTCGAACCCCGCGGTCGTCTCCTCGTAGTCGAGGGCCACCGCGAGCGCCGACCCCGGCGAGTCGGTCTCGACGGACGAGACGGTCCGCTCGGTGACCGACACCCCGTCGTCCAAACCCTCCCGCAGGCGCTCGGCGGCGGTCGTCGCCTGTCGCTCGGCCACCTCTCCCTCCGCGAGGTCAGTCGACGCCTTCGAGTAGACGCGCACGCCTTCGAGCGACCCGCGGTCGGTCAGGTCGAGCGCGGACGGCGAGGAGGGGGCGAGCCACAGGGTCGCCCGGCCGCCGCCCACCGGGTAGAAACCGGACCGAGGGCAGTCCGCTGCCGCGAAGACGCCCGCTCGCCGGAGTAGCGGGAGTTTCACCCGACGGTAGTACGTCATCGTCGGCGACCACTTCACGTCGGTCCCGCCGGTCACGGTGACCGAGAGCGGTCGGCCGAGTCGGAGCGCGACCGGGAGGAGCGCGTCGAACAGCAGGGTCACGCTTCCGGCGGTCCCCACGTCGATTTCGACGTTCCCGCCGGTCGGCGTCCCGGGCCGGAACTCCAGTTGTTCGGCCCCCTGCTCCGCGCCCTCCACCGTGGCGTCGCAGACCGCCGCCGCGGCCCTGACCGCCGCGAGGTGCTGGGGCTTGAGCCCCGGCGTCGGCCGGTCGCCCCTGACGTTCTCCATCCGAAACGGCCGGTCGGCCACCATCGAGAGCGCGAGCGCGGTCCGGAGCAGTTGGCCGCCGCCCGCCGACCCGTCGAGTTCGAGCAGTTCGTCGTCGGTCATCGCTTCCTCGTTCGCGGAGGATACGCCGACCCGCGGCAAAGTCCTTTCCTCGAACGGGCGACAGAGTGGTCCGCCGTCCCAGCGTCCCGTGTCGACTCCCACCGGACTAACGTCCCGGTCTGTCCGTTTCGAAGGCCGTCCGTGACCTCCCCGATAGATTGCAGATGTGGGAACTGTTAGGACCGCTGAGCGCGTAATGAGACGGTGAGAGTACCATGACGAACGAACGCGTCCGAGAGCGTCCTGCCCGACGGCGAGTGAACCGAGTGCGCGAACTGGAGCGACGGATCGAGCGCCTCGAAGCGGAAGTTCGGTGGCTCCGCCGGGCGGTCGTCGCGACCGGGAAACGAACCGGCGCGATGCCGGTCGGGCCGTGCCCGGACTGCGGGCGCGGAGTCCTCCTGCGTCGCGAGAGCGAACTGGTCTGTTCGGCCTGCGAGTACTGTCGATACCTCTGAAGCGGGGGCGGTCGAACGCCGCGGGTTCCTCACGCTGGAAGACGGGCGGGGCGACTTCCGGCGTCAGCGTACGGCTTCGAGCGATTCTGCCTTCGACCTCGCACGCTCGGCCACGGACTCGGCCGCCGTGAACTCGATTCTCACCTCGCCGCCGCGATACGTCACGTCCGAGACGGACGCGCGGTCGTAGAGCCACGACACGAGGCTCATCGCGTCGCCGTCGTTCGGCAGGACGAGTTCGAAGTCGCGGCGGTCGGAGAGGCACCCGGCGATTCGCTCGCGGAGCGCGTCGAGGTTCCGGCCCTCGGTCGCGCTGACCGGGACGGGGGCCGCCGAGTCGGTCCCGAACTCCTCGGCGACCGCCGCCACGACCGCCTTGCGCTCGGCGAGTTCGTCGCCGTCGAGCACGTCGGCCTTGTTCAGGGCGGGGAGGAGTTCGCCTTCGGTATCCGCCAGTAGCTCGAAACTGGTTTCCAGCTTTTCGCGGAGTTCCGCGGGCGGGTCGCTGGCGTCGGCGACCAGCACCAGGCAGTCGGCGGATTCGGTCTCGGAGAGCGTGCCGTGGAACGACGCCACGAGTTCGTGGGAGAGGTCGCCGACGAATCCCACCGTGTCGGTGACGAGTGTCCGGTGACCGTCGATGGTCGCCCGCCGGGTGGTCGTCTCGAGCGTCTCGAACAGTCGGTCCTCGATTTCGGCGGTCGCGTCGAGGTCCGAGTGGTCGGCCCCGCTGGTCTCGTAGTCGAGGTCGTCGGCCAGACGGTGCAAGAGCGTCGATTTCCCGGCGTTGGTGTACCCCGCGAGGGCGACGAACTCGAACCCCTCCTCGCGGCGTCGCTCGCGCCGGGCCGTCGCTTCGTCGGCGAGCGACGAGAGTTTGCGGTCCAACTCGTCGATGCGGTCCAGCACGTCGTAGTACCGAGTCCCGGACTCGGTGAACTTGTTCATCGCCTGCTCCTCGGTTCGCTCCTTGATGCGGGGCAGGGTCCACGCTAACGTGGCGCGCTCGACCTGTAGTTCCGCGCGCTTGCTCCCGGCTTGCTCCTCGAAGATGGCGAGGACGAGGCGGTGTCTGTCGAGGATTTCGGTTCCCGCCGGACACGTCTCGGCGAGTTCGACCGTCTGTGTCGGCGTGAGTTCGTTGTCGAACACGACGACTCCGGCGCCGGTCTCGGCGACCGTCTCGGCCAACTCCTCGGCCTTGCCGCGACCGAACTGGAGCGAGGAGTCCGGCGGGCGAGTCTGGGTCAGTTCGGCGACGACCTCGTAGCCCGCGGCCGCTGCTAACTCCCGTATCTCCCCGGTGTCCGGACTGTCGTCTGCTGTGCGCTTGGCGATAACTGCGTCCTGAGATGGCATGGCGATTGAGTGGGTCTGGTGGTGGCGTTCGTCCGTCGCTTCCCCGACTGCTCTCGGTACGACGTACGAGAGGCGAGACGACCCGCACTCTCGGTCGCGGCGTTGGCTCGAATAGAGGTTGAACGGCCTCGTAGCGACTGAATCACGGACCGAACCGGGACCACGCCCTGCGGAGTCGCTGGCGGCGATTACGAACTCGGCGACGCGAGGCTACGGAATCTCGCGTGACGACTCGGCCGCGGACGTTCGTCCGGTCAGCGGCGAAGGAGAGAGAGCTTCATTCGACTGTCGAATTAGTTGTCCGGCACATATCATAAGTGTTCGGGTCGGGAGGGTACTGCAACGGTCGGTACTCGGGAACTCGGCAATGGAACCTATGGGGAACTACGTCGTACGTCGGACTCATGAACACCGCAGAGGTCCTCGTGGCCGGACTCGAAGCGGAAGGAGTCGAGTACGTGTTCGGGCTTCCGGGCGAGGAGAACGAGGCGACGATGTTCGCGCTCCGGGACTCCGAAGTCACCTTCGTCCCGGTGCGCCACGAACAGGGCGCGGCCTTCATGGCCGACGTGTGGGGGCGACTGACCGGCGACGCGGGGGTCTGCCTCTCGACGCTCGGACCGGGAGCGACCAACCTCCTGACCGGCGTCGCCGACGCCAACCTCGACAAGGCCCCGCTGGTGGCGATTACCGGGCAGGGCGGACTGGAGAGCCTCCACGTCGAGAGCCACCAGACACTCGACGTGGTGGACATGTTCGCGCCCGTGACCAAGTGGAACGCCCAGATTTCCGACCCCGGAATCGTCCACGAGTCGGTCCGGAAGGCGTTCAAGACCGCCGAGTACGAGAAACCCGGCGCGACCCACCTCGAACTCCCCGAAGACGTGGCCTACGAGGACTGCGAAGTCCGACCGATGGCCGAGCGGAGTCGCGTGCGGCGACCGGAACCCGACGCGCCCTCGCTCGACAGAGTGCGGGAACTGCTGGCCGACGCCGAGCGTCCCATCGTCATCGCGGGCAACGGCGCGGTCCGGACCGACGCCAGCGAGGAGTTGCGCGCGTTCGTCAGCGACTACGACCTGCCGGTGGCGGCGACCTACATGGGGAAGGGTGCGGTCTCCGACGACGACGACCACTCCCTGCTCACGCTCGACTCCGGCGACCACGAGGAGGCGTCCGACGCCATCGCGTCGGCCGACCTCGTGATAACCGTGGGGTACGACATCGCCGAGCACGACCCGGCGGACTGGAACCCGAGCCTCGATACCACTATCGTCCACGTGGACAGCGAACCGGCGGAGGTGTACGAACACTACAACCCGGACGTGGAGGTGGTCTCGGACATCCCGGCCGCGGTTCGGCAGTTGAGCGCCTGCTGTGGGGAAATCGACGCCGACTTCGAGACCGACTGGTACGACGACCTGCGCGACAACATCGTCGCGGACGTGACGCCCGACCACGAGGCGGGCGACCCCTTCACCGTCGAGACGGTCCTGCCGGTCCTCCGGGACGCGATGGACGCCGAGGACGTCCTGCTCTCGGACGTGGGGAGCCACAAGATGGCCATCGCGCAGAACTTCGTGACCTACGAACCCAACACCTGCATCATCTCGAACGGTCTCGCGTCGATGGGTGTCTCGGTGCCGGGCGGTCTCGCGGCCGACCTCGCAGTCGATTCGAACGTCGTCGCCGCGACGGGTGACGGCGGGTTCCTGATGAACGCCGCCGAAATCGAGACCGGGACCCGAATCGGGTGCGGGTACACGATTCTGCTCTTCCGCGACGACGAGTACCGACTCATCACCGAGGAACAGGTCGAACACCACGGGGAACACTTCGGCACGGAACTGGGGAATCCGGACTTCCAGACGTTCGCCGAGAGCTTCGGTATCGAGGCGTACCGCCCGGACGACTGGCAGGAGTTAGCCGACGCGCTCGGGGCGGCGATTCCCAGCGACGAACTGTCGCTGGTCGAGGTCGTGTTAGAGTAGCGAACGGTCGAACTCGCCGCCGAGCCAGCGGGCGGACGCCGGGAGACGTTCCGGGCCGAGACAACGGACTCATTACTGTGCGCGGTCCACTGGTAACCAGTGCAGTCCCCGGGATACGTGCGCAATCTCACGCCGCAGTCACAGGTCCTCTACGTCGGAGACGGGAGGCACGCCGCCGCGCGAGCGATTGCGGACCTCCGGGAGCGGACGACGTTCGAGGTGACTTCGGTGACGACCGCGACCGCGGTACTCGACCACCTCGAAGCGGGACCGGTATCGTGTATCGTCTGTGCGACCCCGCTCGCCGACGTGGACGTTCTCACGCTACTCGACGGAGTCCGAGACGTTTCGCCGGACGTCCCCTTCGTCGTCGTGAGCGAAACCGACGACCCCGACGTAGCGTCGGCGGTGCTGGCGTACGACGACACGGATTTCGTCCACTGGGGCGGGGAGTCGTATCGACCCCGCCAACTAGCCCGGCGCGTCGAGAACGCCGTCGACCGCTACCGAGCGAACCGGACGGCGAACTGGACGACCGCCTACTTCGACGCGCTGGTCAATCAGGCACCGGACGCGGTTCTGACCATCGACGCCGCGAACAGAATCGTGTTCGCCAACCCCGCGGTCGAGTCGGTGTTCGGGTACGCGCCCGGGGAACTCCTCGGCGAACCCCTGACGACGCTCGTCCCCGACCACCTCCGCCAGTCCCATATCGACGCCTTCCGACGCTATCAGGAGACCGGCGAGCGGACCATCGACTGGGACTACGTCGAACTGCCCGGGCGTCACCGCGAGGGCCACGAGGTCCCGCTGGCGCTCTCGTTCCGAGAGGTGGCCTCCGAGGGTCGGCGGTTGTACTCCGCCATCGTCCGCGACGTGACCGAGCGCAAGCGCGCCGAGGACGAGCGCCGCCTCCTCCACGCGACGACTCGCTCGGTCGCCGCGGCCGACACGTTCCTCGACGGTCTCGAAGCGACGATTGCGGAGGTGTGCGACGCGACGGAGTGGGCGTACGGCGAGGCGTGGGTCCCCTCGCAGGACCGGACGCACCTCGAACGAACCGACGCGGCCTACGCCGTCTCGGAGGCCTACGAACCGTTCAAGCGAGTCTCGAAACGGGCCTCGTTCACCGCGGGGGAGGGTCTCCCGGGGCGCGTCTGGGAGCGCAGCGACCCCGTCTGGATGGAGAACGTGGCCGCCCTCGCGCCGGACGTGTTCCCCCGAACGAACGAGGCCGAGGAAGTCGGATTGAAGGCCGCGCTCGGCGTGCCCGTCCTCGACGGAGACGACATCGTCGCCGTCCTCGCGTTCTACACGCCCGAGGCCAAGCCGACCGACGACCGACTCGTCGATATCGTCACCACCGTCGCGACGGAACTGGGCGAACTGATGGTCCGGAAGCGGGCCGAGGACGAACTCAAGCGCGAGAAGGAGTTCACCGAGAGCGCCCTCGACGCCCTCCCGGACATCTTCTTCACGCTCGGTCTCGACGGTCGGATAGTCCGCTGGAACGAGGAAGCGAAGACGGTGACGGGGTACGGCGACGACGAACTCGACGGTCTGGCCCCGACCGAACTGTTCACCGAGGACGGGGGCCAGCGCATCACCGACGCCGTCGAACGCGTCTCCGAGACCGGTTCCGCGCGGGTCGAGGCCGACCTCCGGACCAAAGACGGTCGCGAAATCGCCTACGAGTTCACCGCCGCGCTGCTTCGGGACGACGAGGGCGACCCGCTCGGCATCGCCGGAACCGGTCGAGACGTGACCGACCGGAAACGCCGGGAAACCGAACTCGAAGCGTCGCGGGAGAAGTACCGTAAACTGGTCGAAACCCACCCGACGCGGTCTTCCTCGTGGACGCGGAGACCGGGACGATTATCGACACGAACGACGCCGCGGAACGACTTCTCGGCAAGTCCCGGGAGGACATCGTGGGGATGCACCAGACGGCCCTCCACCCGCCGGAAGAGACCGATAGGTACCGCCGACTCTTCGATGCGCACGTCGAATCGGGCGGCGTGCTTCGGGAGTACGAGGACTACTACGTCGTGCGCGACGACGGCACCGAGGTACCGGTCGAAATCAGCGCCAGCATCGCGGACATCGGGGGCCGGACGATAAATCAGGCGGTGTTCCGGGACGTCACCCGCCGGAAGCAGTACGAGGAGACGCTGGCGGGACTTCGGGCGGTCACCCGCGACCTGATGGCCGCCGAGACCAAGACCGAAATCTGCGACGTGGCGGTCTCGACGGTTCGCGACATCCTCGACCTGAACGTCTGTGGCGTTCACCTCCTCGACGGCGACGAACGCGTGCTTCGTCCCGTCGAGACGACGGCCGAGGCCGAGGAACTGTTCGACGGCGTCCCCTGTTTCGAGGAGGGAGAAGGACTCGCGTGGCGCGTCTACGGGTCCCAGAGGCCGGAACTCTACGACACCGTCCCCGAGCAGACCGACGTTTACAACGCCGAGACGCCGGTCCAAACCGAGATGATTCTCCCGCTGGGCGAACACGGCGTTCTCACGGCGGGGTCGACCACGACCGAGGAGATAACCGAGGCGAAACTCGACCTCGCCAAGATACTGGCGGCGAACACGGAGGCCGCCCTCGACAGGGCCGACCGCCAACAGACCATCGAGCGCCAGCGCGACCAGTTACAGGCGGAACTGGAGGAGGTGTTCGAGCGCATCGACGACGGGTTCTTCGCGCTGGACGAGGCGTGGCGGTTCACGTACGTCAACGAACAGGCCGAACGACTGCTCGGCGCGGACCGGGCGGACCTGTTCAGCGGCACGATTTGGGAGGTCCTCCCCGAGATTCGGGAGACGGAAACCTACGACGCGTTCCACCGGGCGGTCGAGACCCAGAACAACGTCTCCCACGAGGAGTACGTCGCGGCGCTCGACGCGTGGTTCGAGTACCACGCGTACCCCTCCGAGAGCGGACTGTCGGTCTACGTCAGGGACATTTCCGACCGGAAGCGCCGGGAGCAGCAACTCGAACAGCAGAACGAGCGACTCGAATCGTTCGCCAGCATGCTCGCCCACGAACTCCGCAACCCACTCTCCATCGCCCAGATTTACCTCCCGACGGCCGGAGACGAGGACGAGACGGCGCTCGAACGGGTCGCCGACGCCCTCGACCGGATGGAGGACATGATAGACGTCCTGCTGGTGATGACTCGCGGTGTCGAGGCGTCCATCGACCCGGAAATAGTCTCTCTGCGCGAGGCCGCGAGCGAGGCGTGGGCGGACGTCGCCGCCGAGGGCGGCCGACTCGACGTGGAGACTGACGTCCGGGTCGAGGTAGAACGCCACCACCTCCAACACCTGCTCCAGAACCTGCTCCAAAATGCAGTGGAACACGGTTCGAAGGACGATTCGGCGGCGGACGACGGCGTGACGATTCGCATCGGCGCTCTGGAGGACGGGTTCTACGTGGAGGACGACGGGGAGGGAATCCCGGAAGCCGACAGGGAGCGAGTCTTCGAGGCCGGGTACACGACCGACGAGGTCGGAATCGGTCTCGGACTGACGTTCATCACGCAACTCGCCGAGATTTACGACTGGGAGTGTACCCTGACGGAGAGCGACGAGGGCGGCGCTCGGTTCGAGTTCTCGAACGTGACCCTCGCCCCGGCCGCGGACTCGTAGCCCCGTTTTCACTCTCTGGGAACGAGAGGGGGTTTATATCGTCCTCTCCGCGGAACCTCTAATTACGATGAACTCCGATGTTTCCTGCTCAGGTGGCGCAGTGGACCGACGAACGTTCCTGAAGGGTGCGGCGGGCGTCGCGGGCGTGACGGCCGCGGGCATCGGCGCGAGCGCGCCCGTGGCGGCCCAGTCGACCTTCGACGGGTGGTTGGACGGCGTGTCGAACTACGACGGCGTGGTGGACGAGACCGGCAAATCCGAGGTGACGGTCGAGGTGGGCGCGAAGGGGAACAACGGTAACTTCGCGTTCGGCCCGGCCGCCGTCCGGGTGGACCCCGGCGCGAAGGTAGTCTGGAAGTGGACCGGCAAAGGCGGTAGCCACAACGTCGTCGCCGAAGACGGGTCGTTCGAGAGTAAAATGACCGACTCGCAGGGTCACACCTTCAGCCAGACGTTCGATTCGAAGGGTGTGGTCAAGTACGCCTGCGTGCCCCACAAGGCCATGGGCATGAAGGGCGCTGTCGTCGTCGGTGACGTGGAGGTCGGCAGTTCCGGCGGCGGGTCCGGCGCGAGTGGTTCGAGCGAACCCAGCGCGACCGGCGGGTCGAACGCGTCTGCTGGGTCCGGCGGGTCGGGCCTCGCGGACACCCTCACGCTCGGGTTCGGCGGGGCGCTGGTCGTCGGCCTGCTCGGTCTCCCGCTGGCCGAGATTCGGAACCGGCGACGGGAGTAGTCCGCTACTCTATCGTCACGTCCACGTCTTCCTCGTTCCCGTCGGCGTCCTGCACCCACACCGTCTTCTTGTTCACGAACTCCTCGATGCCGTGGACGGCCAACTCGCGGCCGTACCCCGAGTCCTTCACGCCGCCGAAGGGGACTCTGGGGTCGGACTTGACGAGTTCGTTGACGAAGGTCATCCCCGCGTCGATGCGGTGGGCGACCTCCTCTCCCCTGTCCAAGTCCCGCGTCCATATCGACGCGCCGAGTCCGAGGTGGTGGTCGTTGGCGACTTCGACGGCCTCCCGTTCGTCCTCGACTTCGAAGACGGCCGCGGCGGGACCGAACACCTCCTCGGTGGCCGCCACCGAGTCGCGGGGCACGTCCGTCAGCACGGTCGGCGGGTAGTAGAACCCGTCTCGGTCGAGCGGTTCGCCCCCGAGTTCGAGGGTCGCGCCCTCCTCGACCGTCTGCTGGACCTGCTCGTGAACGTCCTCCATCAGGTCCTCGCGGGCCTGCGGACCGATGTCCGTCTCCTCGTCGGTGGGGTCGCCCACTGTCACGTCGTCCATCGCCGAGACGAACTTGTCGAGGAACTCGTCGTAGACGTCCGTGTGGACGACGAACCGCTTGGCGGCGATGCAGGACTGGCCAGCGTTGAGGGTTCGGGCCTGTGCTCCGGTCTCCGCGGCGGCGTCGAGGTCCGCGTCGTCCAGCACGACGAAGGGATCCGAACCGCCGAGTTCGAGGACGCTCTTCTTGAGGTTCTCGCCCGCGGTCTTGGCCACGGAGCGCCCCGCGCGGGCGCTCCCGGTGAGTGTGACCGCCTGCACGCGGTCGTCCTCGATGACTGACTCGGCCTCGTCCGAGTGGACGACGAGCGACTGGAAGACGCCCTCCGGGTAGCCCGCTTCCTCGAAGACTTCCTGAATCGCCTGCGCACACCCCGGAACGTTCGAGGCGTGTTTCAGCAGGCCGACGTTGCCCGCGGTGAGGTGCGGGGCCGCGAAGCGGAACACCTGCCAGAACGGGAAGTTCCACGGCATGACCGCCAGAATCGGACCGAGCGGTTCGTAGGAGACGGAGGCCTCGACGTGGGCCGGGCCGGGTCGGCGCTCGGTCTGGAGGTGTTCGGCCGCGTTCTCGGCGTAGTAGTCGCATACCCACGCGCACTTCTCGACCTCCGAGACGGCCGCCGAGAGCGGTTTCCCCATCTCTCTCGTCATCAGTTCGCCGTACTCCTGCTTGTTCTCGCGGAGGACGTCTCCGGCGTTCGCGAGGAGCTGCTGGCGCTTCGTGACGGGAACGTCTTTCCACGTCGCGAAGGTCTCAGTGGCGGTATCGAGCGCGGCGTCTACCTCCTCCTCGGAGTCGTCCGGTATCGGTTCGAGCGACTCCCCGGTCGCGGGATTGGTGCGGTCCATGACGGGCGAAGTACGCCCGCCAACAGGTTGTAGCTTCGGGCGAGTTCACTCCTCGGTGAGACGCCACGCGAGTCCGATCCACGCGACGAACATCCCGGCACCGACAGTCTCCGGAACCGCGAGTCCCGGGCCGACTCGCAGGCCCGCGGCCCAGACGACCCACGACGTGACGTGGGCGACGCCGAGCCAGATTGCCGCGAGTCCCGCGTTCGTCGCCCCGGCACGGACCCGTCCCGACCCGTAGAGGAACAGGCCGTAGGTCACGAAGAGATAGAGCGAGATGGCCGACGGGAAGTGGTAGGCGTGGCCCTCGGGGAACACGCCGACGAGACCCATCGAGACGGCCGCGAGACCGAACGCCGCGACTCCGGCCCGAGTCAGGTGTCGCCGGGCACCGAGACCGACTCGCGCGACGAAGGGGAGCGCGAGTAGCGCCCCGAGGACCAACCCGCCGTTGAAAATCGCCGCGGTCGGTGCGCCGGGTCGCCCGAGGTCCGAGAGGGCGCTCGACGCCCACGAGAACGACGGCGAGACGAGCGTTGCGACCAGAATCGCACCGAGCGTGACGAGCGGTGCGGCGACTCCGCAAGCCCGCGAGAGCGTATCGAAACGTGTCACGTCGTCCGATTCGAAGCACCGACAGTTAAAATGGCTCGGAGTTCGCCGCGAGCGTGGAGTCCTGCTGTCGTGGCGACGGTTCTCGACGCCGTTAGTTACTGCGTAACCCGCAGTGGTACGCACTGGACTCCAACTGCCACAGCACTGTGACGGCAACCGTGACCTGTCGTCCGACGGTCGCTGCTGGCGAGCCAATTAGGCTCAGACAGCACACTACAGGCCCGTAGGCGCCCGGGGTCTTCACGTTGTTTCGACTCGCCCGGCCGCTGGACGCTTCGGCGCATTTCGAGACGACGACAGTTCGGCGTCGCCGGGGACGGAGGCGTCCCGCGGTCCGGTTCCATTGTCGGGAGTTCGCCGGGCTAGGCAGTCTTTGTTCGGACCCAAAGCCGACCCTACCGTCACAAGATACTTATCGGATTTCGCCGAATTCCCCACGAGACCCGCACGACGGTCGAGTCTGCGGGGGGGGAGATGGGGAACTCATGACACGAACACGTACGAGTGTAGTACTGATAGCACTGCTCGTCGTCAGCGCGACGACGGCGGGCGTGACCGGAGCGGCGATGACCAGTGCGAAGAGCACGTCTCAGGCCCAAGACCAAGGACTGGACGAGGTACCGGCCGACTCGGGCGAGGTGTTCTGGCAGGGGCAGTTCCTGCGGTTCACCGCCGGTGAGGGGAACACCAGCGAAGTCTGGTCGATACGCCGGGTCCAGAACGGACAGGTCGGTGAACTCGCCACCGAGGTGTTGCTCGGCGGCAACGGGACGGCGGTGTTCGCCACGAGCAACCTCGACGGTCGGTACGTCGTCGTCGACGAGAACGGGCAACCGGTCGTCATCCAGGACGGCAACGTCGTGGGCGTCGGCAGCGTCGGCGAGGCGAGCTTCGAAATCGCCCAGCAGTCGCTCAACGCGACCTTCGGCGACACGGTGGTACAGAACGACGACAGTCCCGAGTCCCAGACCGACCTCCGAGTCCAATCGAACCGGGCGGGATACGGTCTCACGCTCCTCTCGGAGCAACTGAGCGCGTCCCAGTTGGCGGACGTGTTCCAATCTGTCGAGGTCCGGGACGGGAGCGCGGTCGTCACTCGTAACGTGAGCGGTGACGACGTGCTCGACGCCAACTTCACCGGCGTCGAACCCGGGACGTACAACGTCACGTTGATAACCGACGACGGAACGGCGCGCGCCGAAACCGCGATAACCGTGGTCGAACCCGTCGACGGAACCGCGTCGCTCTCGAACCGGACCGTCACCGAGCAGCGGGGTGACGTGGCCCGGTTCAACGTCACGTTCGACGGGGCCGACCGAGCGACGGTGACGATAGGCTCTCGGCAGGTCGGCTACCTCTCGCGGTTCACGGTCGTCGACGCGAACGGTGACGGCGTCGCGACCGTGGCGCTCGACACCTTCCGCGCCGGTATCGCGCCCAACGGGACCGGGGTCTCGGTGGTCGGCGAGGACGAGTTGACCGACTTCCAGATGGTGACCGACCCGACCCCCGGCCGACTCGACGCCGCGACGTACCCGGTCGAAGTGTTCGTCGGGGCGACGCGGAGCGACGTGGGGTCGATACGAGTGACCGAGCGCTCGACGCAGGGCATTCAGATCTGGACCGCGCCCGACCGCGCGAACGTCGGGTCCGCGGCGCAGATCGCCGAGGTCGCCACGCAGAACCAGACCGTGGCGAATCAGGACTGGGCCATCGTGCAGGTGCAGGCGTCGGGTCTCTACAGCTACGTCCAGAACATCTCGGACCTCAACAACGAGACGACGGGCCTGTCGATGAACCTGACCCGCGTCGGCGAGATAAACCAACCGGCTCAGGATGTCCCGCTCGAAGAGGCCAGACTCATCGTTGACGAGTCGGGCAACCAGTTCTTCCTGGTGCTCGATTCGAACACCTTGGAAGCTAACAGGACCTACCGAGCGAACTTCACGATTTCGGCGGCGAACCCCTACGTCTCGGCCGGGAACCAGACCTCGCTCGTGGCGAACTTCACGGTCGTGGAGCGCGACCTCTCGTTCGACCGGCCGATAGAGGTCCCCTCGGCGAGCGGTGCGACCATCTCGGGCACCAGCACCGCCGCGCCGGGCACGGAACTGACCCTCGAGGTCGCCAACACCGACCAGAACCCGTTCCTCAAGCGCCAGACTGTGACTATCTCCGAGGGCGGGACGTGGGAGGCGACGTTCGACTTCTCGGACGTGCCCGCGGGCACCAACTTCACGGTCTCGACGAACGACCCCGAGTCCAACGCGACCGGCGTCGTCGTCGGCGGCGGCGCGGCCGAGGCACAGGCCACTACGACGACCACTACCGAGGCCGAGGAAGAGACGACTCCGGTCGGTGAGGAGACGACGGAGGCCACCGGCGAAACTGACGCCGCGACCGGCGGCGACGAGACCACGACCGAGGCCGGTGGTGCGACGGGCGCGGAGACCGAGACGCCCGCGGCCGAGGGCGACACGACGACCACGACGACCGAGGAGACGACGGTCGAGGCGAGTGCGCCCGCGCCCGGGTTCGGGCCGGTGTCGGCGCTGGCCGGACTCGTCGCTCTGCTCGCGGGCGGTGCGTTCGTGGCCCGGCGGCGCTGACGCCCAGCCTTCGGCCCGACGCACTTCCTTCGACCCGACGAACTGATGTCACAATGACACGTATATTTCGCTCGAAGCACCGATTTCGGTGTCGCGCGCAGTCTCCGACGGCCCTCTCGGGCGCGCGTAATCCGACCTTACCACCGTCGCGTCCGACTGAACGCACGGTCCGTTTTTTGCCGGGGAGCGTCGCACCCCCGCCTATGACAACGACCGCCGCCATCGCCGACTTCGCGCTCGGTCTCGACTTCGAGGACCTGAGCGACGACACCGTGGACGAACTCCAGAAACGCGTCCTCGACTCCATCGGCATCGCCGTCGCCGCGATGGAGGAGGAACCGGTCGGCGTCGTCGGCGACACGGTCGCCGAGTTCGGCGGCGAGGGCTGTTCGCTCTGGGGCGGCGGCGACTCCGCTCCGGACGACACGACCGCGTCGCCGCCGGACGCGACGATGTACAACACCGCCCTCGTGCGCTACCTCGACTACATGGACTCGTTTCTCGCGCCGGGCGAGACGCCCCATCCGAGCGACAACATCGCCGGTATCGTGGCCTGCGGAGAGTACGCCGACGCGTCGGGCGAAGAGCTACTGACCGCCATTGGGGTGGCCTACGAAGTGCAGGCCGCGCTGGCGTGGAACGCGCCGGTCCGCGAACGCGGGTGGGACCACGTCACCCACACCGTGATTTCCGCTGCTACCGGGGCGGGCAAGATTCTCGGACTGGACCGCGAACAGTTGCGCTCGGCCGTCGGCATCGCGGGCACCGCGCACAACGCGCTCCGCGTGACCCGAACCGAGGGCATCTCGGAGTGGAAGGGCATCGCGTCGGCCAACGCCGCCCGAAACGCGGTCTACTCCGCGTTCCTCGCCAAGAACGGGATGGGCGGTCCCAAGAACCTCTTCGAGGGCCAGAAGGGGTGGAAGCAGACGGTCTCCGGCGAGTTCGAGGCCGAGTTCACGCCCGCCGAGCGCGTCCACGACGTGATGACCAAGAAGTACGTCGCCGAGACGTACGCCCAGTCGGCGGTCGAGGGCGTCGTCGAACTCGCCGAGCGCGAGGACATCGACCACGAATCGGTCGAGAAGATACGCCTCGACACCTTCGCGGGGGCGAAACTCATCATCGGCGGCGGCGAGGGGAGTCGCTACGAGGTCGAGACCAAGGCGCAGGCCGACCACTCGCTGCCGTACATGCTCGCGGCCGCGCTCGTGGACCGCGAGATGACCAACGATCAGTACGCCCCCGAGCGCATCCGGCGCGACGACGTGCAGGAACTCCTCCGAAAGGTGGAGGTCTCGGAGGACCCCGAACTCACGACGCGGTTCGAGAACGGCGAGATGCCCGCGGTCGTGGCGGTCGAGATGGCCGACGGCACGACGTACCTCGTCGAGAAAGACGAGTTCGAGGGCCACCCCAACGACCCGATGTCGTGGGAACAGATACGCCGGAAGTTCCACGAGACCGCGGGAGAGCGGTACGACGAAGCGAAGCGCGAGCAGATAATCGAGGCGGTGACTGAGTTAGAGGACCGCGACGTCGCGGAGTTGGTCGGACTGCTCGATTGAACCGGGTGGGACTCCCGCGGAAACATAACCTCCGAACACGTTCGGGACAACCCCTTCGCACGACAGCGCCCTCCGTTCGAACATGGGAACAACTAGTGACGACCGCGAACACGACGTGGACTTGGACCGGGACGTGGAACCGATAACGGACCGTGTCCACGACAACTCGTGGTCGGCGAACCTCGAAAAGCCCCACCACGCCGAGAGCCGGGACCTCGTGGTCGAACAGGCCGAGACCGCGGTCGAACACACCGCGGGCGGGAACCACGTCAACCTCGTGACCCACGGCGACCACGGCCACCCGGAGGCGTACCTCTACGACGCGCTCGACGCGGCCTTCGGCGACGACATCTCGTGGGAGTACGTCGAGCAGTGTGGCTGCGGCGGGCACGTCACCCGCGTCCACGTCGAATAGCGTCGGCCGCCGCGCTTCTCCTCGCCTCTCTTCGCTCCGTCCGTCCCCCGCTCGTGCTACTGCCGGACGTACAGCATCGCGACGCCCGCGACGAGGAAGAGGACGCCCCACCACAGCGAGTCCCCGGGCAGGGCCTTCAACAGGAGCGTGATGATACCGGACGTGACGAGCGACCAGCCCATCGTGGTTTGATAGGTCACGGGTGACGTACGGCACTGAGACGGATAGGTTCGTGGGTGGGTCACTCCATCTTCTCGCCGAGCGCCTTCGCCGCGAGGAGGACCGGGTCCCAGACCGGGCCGAACGGCGGCGCGTAGCCGAAGTCGAGGCTCCCGACTTCCCGGACCGTCAGTCGCGCGTGGAGCGCCGCGGCGACCGAGTTGATGCGGTGGGCCGCCCCTTCCGCGCCGACCATGCTCGCGCCGAGGAGTCTGCCCGAGTCGGCGTCGGCCGTGGCGTGGACGACGATGCGCGACCACCCAGGATAGTAGTGAGCGCGCGTGATGGTCGTGATGGTGGTCGAGACGGGGTCGAATCCGGCCTCGCGGGCCTGCTCGTCGTCGAGACCCGTTCGCGAGACTTCGCGGTCGAAGGCCTTCATCACGTTCGTTCCGACGATGCCGCCCGTCGGCGTCGGTGTGCCCGCGACCGTTCGCCCGACCGCGCGGCCCGCGCGATTGGCCGCGAGCGCGTACGGCCAGTGGACGCGTTCGCCCGTGAGCAGGTGGCGGGTCTCGGCGCAGTCGCCCGCGGCGTAGACGCGGTCTGCGTCGGTCCGACCGAACTCGTCGGTGCGAACCGCGTCGTTCGCGCCGAGTTCCAGTCCCGCCGACGCCGCGAGTTCGGTGTCGGGTTCGACGCCCACGTCGCTGAGAACCGCGTCGACTGCGGTTCGTTCGTCGTTCGTCTCCACCGCCGCGACCCGGCCCTCCTCGCCGTCGAGTCGTTCGACGGTGGTGTCGAGGTGGAGCGTCACGCCCCGCTCGCGGAGGTGGTCGGCCACGACGCCCGCCACGTCAGGCCCGAACACCGGGAGGACGTGGGGACCCGCCTCGAAGACGTGGACCTCGAACCCGCGGGCGACGAACGCCTCGGCCATCTCCAGTCCGATCTTGTTGGCTCCGACGACCGCGACGACTTCGGTGTCGTCCTCGGAGATGTGCGCACGGAACGCCGCGCCGTACTCCGATTCGACGGCCGGGACCGTCGCCGTTTCGCCCCCGTCTTCGTGGAGGACGTAACTCCGAAGCGCCCGGCCCGCTTCGAGATTCCGCACCGCGAAGACGCCGTCGAGGTCCGTCCCGGGGGCGTCCGGGAGCGCGGCCCGCCCGCCGGTGGCCAGCAACAGGTCGTCGTACGCTTCCTCGTACCGCTCGCCGTCGTATTCGACGGTGACGGTCCGACGGTCGGGGTCGATTCCGACCACCTCTTGCTGGCGACGCAGGTCGATGCCGCGTTCCTCCACGAGTTTCCGCGGTTCGACCACGACGAGGTCGCTGACGTCGGCTATCTCGCCCTTGACGTAGTAGGGGAGACCGCAGGCCCCGTAGGATACCCAGTCGCCGCGCTCGAACACCACGACCTCTCGGTCCGGGTCGTCCCGCTTGGCCTTCCCGGCCGCGCTCATGCCCGCGGCGTCCCCACCGACGACGAGGAATCTGTCGCTCATTAGTTGCGGAGGCTTCCACGGCGCAACACATATCCGTTTGCCCGGTCCGAAACTGTTGACGCAGAGTGTCGTCCGGGACAGGGCCATCCTATCGAACCGGATCTGCGAGCGTGACCGATTCGACGTCGTCGCGTCGCTGGCGAACAGTAAAGTGGCGGTTCGTCGTACCTTTCTCGGGGGGTTCGATGGACAGAGCATTCGACTTTCTGCACGTCAACGAACGGGAACCGAAACCGCGCGAGAAGGGTATCACCGAGATTCGAGGCCCGTACTACGACCCGATGGGGCCGCGCGAGTTGCGCGACATCCTCGACACGATGGGCGAGTACGTGGACATCTACAAGTTCTCCGGCGGGTCGTTCGCCCTGATGCCCGAGGACGCCGTGACCGAACTCGTCGAGACCTGCCACGAGTACGACGTGCAGGTCTCGACGGGCGGATTTATCGAGAACGTCCTCGTGAAGGACCACGACGAGGTCGAGCAGTACGTCGAGGAGGCCGGGAATCTGGGGTTCGACATCGTGGAGATATCGTCGGGGTTCATCGCCATCGACACCGACGACCTCGTGGCGCTAACCGAACTGGTGCAGGACCACGGCCTGAAGCCCAAACCGGAGATAAACGTCCAGTTCGGGGCGGGCGGCGCGTCGTCGGTCGAGGAGTTGGAGAGCGAGGAGGCCATCGACCCGGCGAGCGCGGTCCGAGAGGCCCAGCGCCACCTCGACGCTGGCGCGTACAAGATTATGGTCGAGTCGGAGGGAATCACCGAGCGAGTCCGGGAGTGGCGCACCGACGTGGCCTTCGAGATAGCCAACGAGGTCGGCATCGAGAACTGCGTGTTCGAGGCGGCCGACCCGGCGGTGTTCGAGTGGTACATCAAGAACTTCGGCCCGGAGGTCAACCTGTTCGTGGACAACTCTCAGATCGTCGAACTGGAGTGCATGCGCTCGGGTCTCTGGGGGAAGAAGAGTTCGTGGGGTCGGGTCACGTCTTACGACCGGGAGACCTGAGACCGACCTCGGGGCGCAGAACCCGCGGTCCAGAATTCATCTCTCATTGACAGTAGTCACCAGTTAACAAAGCGTTTAGGTTCCCCCGGTCCGTGTCTAAAGACATGTTCCGCGTCGGGACGGCGAGCGTCGGAGGCGGGTTCCGCCACAGATGAGACTCAGCTATCAGCACGCGAACCCGTCTACCGGCGGCGGTTCCTACCTCCTCCGATTTCGAGACGCGACCCGCGAACGGACGGCCTGCGTCCTCGTCGACTCGGGCGTCGGCGTCGATATCGACTCGCTGTTGGCCGACGACGAGTATCTGGTGGCGGTTCTCCTCACCCACGCTCACCTCGACCACTACGCGTCGCTCGCCGACTCGCTTCGCGACGGTGCCCGGGTGTACGCCGCCGAACCGACGGCGAACGTCCTCGAACACGTGTTGACCGAAGGCGAGAAGAACTACGAAATCGGGACCACCGACGGCGTTCTCGACGCCGTCGAACCACTCGACGGGTGGGAGACGCTCGTGGCGGACGTGGAGGTGTCCCCGGTTCCCGCGGGCCACGCGCCCGGCGGGTCCGGGTTCGTCGTGCGATTCGGCGACGGGTCGCGGACCAACCACCTCCTGTTCACGGGCGACTTCACGACGCGACGCGTCGCGGGCTACCCCGGTTTCCGGACCGACCTGCCGGTCGATATCGACGCGCTGTTCGTCAACGTCTCGACCACCGACGACTTCGAAGAGACGCTCTCGGAGTCGCTGTACACCCTCGTAGAGCGCGCGCAAGCCGGGTCGTCGGTCCTCGCGACCGCCAGCGCGCTGACGGCGGTCCACTACGCCTACCTGCTCGGCCACCTCGGCGAGCGGTTGGGCGACCCGATTCCGGTCACGCTCGCGGGCCAGTGCGCCAAACTCTACGCCGACCTCGGCTACGACGTGCCGACCGTCGAGGCGGTCCCGGTGTTCGACTCGGCCAGCGACCTGCTCGAACGCGGCACCGTCACCTTCGCGGGACCGGAGGTTCCCACCGAAGGGAGCGCCCGCCGCCTGTTCGGCGTCGTCGAAGACGACTCGGCGGCGACGGTCGTCCAACTGACCGGCGGGGCGACCACCCCGGTAGACACGGCGACCTGCACGGTCTACGACTTCGAGGTTGTCAACCACCCACCGCTCCCGGCCATCGACGAACTGGTCGAGGAGTTCGACCCCATTCACGTCGTCGCGGGGCACGGCCCGCGCCGCGCCCTCCGGAACTTCAGGGGGCGCTACGACGAGCGATTCGTCTGGGCCAGCGACGACGAACGCGAGCAAGTCCTCTACGAGGACGGCCGGTGGTCGCCGCCGCCGTGGCTGAGCGAGACCGCGGTCCAGTCCATCCGCGCCCGCGACTGGCGGGCGAACGGCGCTCGGTTCGGCGAACTGGTGGAGCGCGAGGAGTCGCTCCCCGCCGTGGTTCGAGTCGCCGACCCCGACCTCGGGGCCGAAGGCGTCGAAGTCGAGCGGTTCGAGGACCGGTTCGGAGAGCGCGACGACGCGACGCACTCGACGGAAACCGGAACGGATGGTGCCGCGTCGAAAGCGGTGGACACCGAAACGTGCGGGCGACGAGCGGACGGGTCGAACGCGGGCGAACCGGAGGCGACCGAACCGGAGACGGCCGAGTCAGGGCTATCAGATTCGGCGGTCCCGGACGCGGCCGTCACCGAGACCGAGCGGTTCCGACGCGAGGTTCTCGGCCGACTCGACGACCTCGAACCGACGGTCAGCGGCGCGCGCCTCCGCGCTCGCGTCGTGGACGGCGGCGACGACGTTACGCTGCTGCGCCTGCTGGACGACGCCGACCTCGAACACGGCGAGGAGGTCGCGCTGGTCCTCACCGAGAGCGAGCGCGAGTGAACGACGCGGTGGCGCGCAGGGCCTCGGACGCGGACGGACGCCGTTCCGCGAACGGTCCGCGGACGCGGAACGGCCGCACGAATGAAGAGACCCCTCGTGGTTGGGACGTACAGGGATGTCTCAGGCCGAGAAACTCAGGGTCGGCGTCATCGGCGGCGGCTACATCGGAACCACGGTCGGACGGCTCTTCGAACAGGACCCGCGCTCGACGGTGACGGCGCTGGCGGACCTCAGTCAGGAGACCCGTCGAACCGCGGGCGAGACGCTCTACGTCGGAGACGGCTCCCAGTACGAGGACTACCGCGAGATGCTCGACGCGGAGTCCCTCGACGCGGTTCTCGTCGGGACGCCCCACACCCTCCACTACGAGATGGTGACGGCGGCGCTCGACCGAGACCTCCACGTCTTCTGCGACAAACCGCTCACGACCGACCTCGGCGAGGCCCGGGACCTCGCCGACCGCGCCGAGTCGAGCGATCAGGTGTTGATGGTGGGCTACCAGCGCCACCTGAACCCGGCGTTCCAGACCGCCCGCGAGCGCTGGGAGGGCGACCTCTCGCCGGACTTCCTCAGCGCCGAAATCACCCAGAACTGGATATCGCGGTTCGAGGGCACGTGGCGGACCGACCCCGACCTCTCGGGCGGCGGGAACCTCTACGACACGGGCAGCCACCTCATCGACGCGGTGCTGTGGACTACGGGTCTCGTCCCCGAGGAGGTCAGCGCCGAGATGGTGTTCGCCGACGAGGAGGGCCGCGTGGACCAGCGCGCCATCCTCACCGTGGAGTTCGCCGACGGCGCGCACGGCACCATCTCGGTCCACAGCGACGCGCCGTGCGTCCGCGAACATATCCACATCTGGGACCGCGAGGGCGCGGTCTACCTCGAAGGTCGCCAGTGGGAGGAGCGCGAACTGGAGGAAATCGAGTCCGACTCCACGACGGTCATCCCCTTCATCGACCGGAGTAAACAGCGCAACAAGGCCGAAGCGTTCGTCAACTGCGTGGAGACCGGCGAGCGACCGCCCGCGACGGCGAGGGACGCGCTGGCGGTGACCGCGCTCACCGAGGCGGCCTACGAGGCGGCGCGGAGCGGCGAGCGGGTGGCGGTGGAGTTGGAGTAACTCGGGCTACGAACGTCGCATTCTCTAACTTTCGATTCTCACTGGAAGATCGTCCGGATGGAACGCGTCCATAACGCATCTGCACTAAATGATAGATATACTAAGTAACTCCGAAGTGTTCTCGGGATGACTACTCAGTCTGATGAACGAACGGGAACGAGACAGTTTACTCGACCGTATTCACCAGTCGAGCGGCACCATCGGTCGCTCGATGCCCGAGACGGTCACGCTAGACGGCGAATCAATTCCGCTCCGGAAGTTCTACATCGAGGTGTCAGGTCGGGAGGAGTTGCGAGGGGAGGACCGCGAGTCCGTCGAGGAGGTCCTCTCATACTTACGTCGGGAGCGGTCGGTCCGCATCAAGCGAATTCGAAACCGGGAGGTCGATTACGAGACGGGGAAGGCGCTGGTCCCGGAGATACAGGACCTCGACCGGGCCATCAACGCGTTCGAATCCCTCGAGGACCCGTCGTACGAGGAACAGGTCCGGCGGGAGAAAATCGAGTCCGCGCGGGAACTGGTCGAACTCATGCGCGACCTCGGCAAACTGTGAGCCGTCAGTCTACAGAGAGTTCCTCTGTGACCTCCCGCACCGCCCGTTTCGCCTCGACCTTCCCGTCGTAGCGCGCGCGCTCCGGCGCGACGTCCACCACGTCGTCGCGGACCTCGCCGTCCATCTCCGCGGGCACCGGCACGTCCAGCAGCGAGCAGGCCGTGGGCGCGAAGTCCGTGAGGTCCACCGTGACGCTGGTCTCTTGCTTCACCGGGCCGCCCCACGCATAGAAGATGCCGTGCATCTCGTTCATCGAGGTGTGCGACCCGGTCTTGGGCGGGTCGGCGAACACGCGCTTGGTCTTCATCGTCTGGGGGTACTGGATCTGATAGCCCGGAGCGGGCATGCAGACGAGGTCCGGGCGGGTGTCGGCGTACTCGTCGCCGTACACGTCCTCGCCGTAGAGGACCGAGTCGATGACTCGCTCCCCGCGCTCGGGGTGTTCGACGGCGAGCAGTCGCTCGCGGAGGCGCTCGCGCACCTCGTCGTACTTGTGGTCGGGGATGGCTCCCTCGTCGTGGTCGTCGGTGTTGAGGTATATCTGGCCCCCGCTGGCGACCGTGAAGGCCGCGGTCCGACTCCAGTCGATGTCCTTCCGGGAGATGGTGAGCAGTTCCGCGAGGTCCGGTCCCGACCCGTCGCCGTTGGTCCGGGCCACCCCCATCTTGAGCTTCGAGAACAGGTTGAGTTCGCTCATCACCGTCTCCACGGCGTCGTAGACGTGGTTGTAGCCGAACTGCTTCAGGCGCGTCCACGGTCGGGACTCCAGTTCGAGGTAGCCCGCCTGATGGAGCCACGAGTTGAGGTTGATGGTCTTGTAGACCGGCCCGTGACCGTGGTCCGACAGCACCATGAGGGTGTCCTCGTCGTCCATTCGCTCCATCACCCACCCGAGGAACTCGTCGTAGAGTTCCAGCAGTTCGAGGGGCTTGTCGTCGTACTTGCGCGCCACTTCGGGGTCGTGCTTGGGGTGGGTCTCGTCCAGCACGTGGCCGAGGACGTGGAGGACGTTGTCCGGTCCCGAGAACACCAGCGAGTGGAAGTCGCAGGGGTACTCCTCGACGAGGAGTTTGGCGACCTCGACGCGGTTCTTCTCGATTTCGAAGAAGTTGTCCAACAGTCCTTGCAGGTTCGCCTCGTCGGTGCCGTCGTCGTACCCCTCGTAGGGGTCCACGTCGTACTCGCCGACGCGCTCCTCGATGTCGGCCTGCAACTCGTCGGGGAAGGCGTACGACCCCGAGGAGGGCGTCGTGATGTTGTCCGAGATGTGGAACCCGGAGGTCCGCGAGGGCGGGTAGCCCGGCATGACGTTCATCACGCCCGACCGGTGGCCCTCGGCGTCGAGGTACTCCCAGACGGGCACCGACTGCTCGCGGAGGGTCTCGGCGTTGACGAAGTCGGTGGCGTACCCGCCCTCCTCCTTGAGCATGAAGTTGTAGACGCCGTGGTTGCCGGGGTTGCGGCCCGTGGCGAACGAACTCCACGCTATCATCGACAGCGGCGGCACCGTCGAGCGCGTCGTCCCGTCGGTGCCCTCGGCGCGCATCCGTCCGAAGTTGGGGAGCCGTCCGGCGTCGATGCCCCTATCGACGAGTTCGGGCGGGACGCCGTCCAACCCGAACACGTAGACTGAGCCGTCGCTCATCGTCACTTTTCGAGGTACCCCAGTTGTTCGAGGCGGTCCTCCACCACGTCGTCGTCGGCGCTGTCCGCGCCGCCGTCGGCCACGTCGCCGCGCTCGATTTCGGCGGCGGTCGATTCGAGGACGTAGGCGGCGAGTTCGTCGGCGTCGTCGAAGCCGTCGAGTCGGTCGGCGAGCAGTTCGTAGCGGTCGCTGAGGTCGGTCGGTAGCTGTATCGTTGACATAGTTATCTGTTCCTGCTTGAGAACGAAGGTATCGGTCGACGTCGTTTCAGGAGGCGAACGAGGAAGAGCACGACCGCGAGTCCGTGCTTCACGGGGTTGTGGGTCTGCCCTTCGAGGTTTTCGTACCGGGCGTCGATGGCCCGTTCGGTGATGGTCAGTCCTTCGTTGGTCGCCGAATCTATCATCTCGCTCTCGACGCCCATCCCGTCGGTCGTGATGGAGAGTCGTTCGAGCGACTCGGGGGAGAACGCCCGGTACCCGCTCTGGGTGTCGGTGAGGTCCGACCCGGTCACGCGCGAGGTGCAGTAGTCGAGGACCAACTGGCCGACCCTGCGATAGGCGGGCGTCTCGTCGCGAGCGTCGTCGGCGAGGTAGCGACTCCCGATGACCATGTCGGCGTCGCCTTCGACCACCGGTTCGGCGAGCGTGGGGATGTCCGTCGGGTCGTGCTGCCCGTCGGCGTCGAGCACGACGAGCGCGTCGCAGTCGGTCCGCCGGGTGTGTGCGAAGAGGGTGCGGACCGCGGCCCCTTTCCCCCGGTTGGACTCGTGGCGCAACACGGTCACGTCCGCCTGCGCCAGAATCGCGGGAGTCCGGTCGGTGCTCCCGTCGTCCACGACCACCACTTCGTCGGCCCACCGCTGGACGCCGAGGACGGTACTCCCGATGGCGCTCTCCTCGTTGTACGCCGGAATGCCCACGACGAGGTGAGCGTTGCCGAGTGACTCCGCGACGGTCCGGGCGGTTCGACCGCCCTCCGCGACCTGTAAACTCATGATTCCTTCGGCGTATCCATCCGTTTCCCGGCACTTTGTTGTCCAGCGACTATACCGGGATAGTGGGTATCTTCCCGAGTATAAGTCGGCCGTACGGCGGTTCGTGTGATTACCGATTGGTACTGGTTGCCTAGGCTATCGGAAACCGAGTGTTTCCCGCCCGTCGGTCGGGGGACCCTACGAACTCGCGAACTCACAGTAACGCAGGCACCGTCGAAACCCCTCCACTAGTTCGAGGAAATCAGCGGTCGGGATGCGACTCGGTAATTTCAGGATACCGAGCCATCGTGCCACCGTCGGTCAGACGACAGACTCGTAGACGCCTTCGATACGCTCGGCCATCCGGTCGAGGCTGAGGTGCCGGACGGTCTCCCGACCGTTCGACCGACGGGGGTCAGCGAGAACGTCCGCCAGTGCCTCGACGAGTTCGTCGTCGTCCTCCGAGACCGCGGACGGCGAGACGCCGTCGAGTCGGTCGGCCACGTCGCCGACGTCGGTCGAGACGACCGGGAGGTTACAGCTCAGCGCCTCCTTGACGGAGTTGGGCGACCCCTCTCGCTTCGAGGTCAGCACGAGCGCGTCGGCGGCGTTCATGTACGTGGCCACTTCGGCGTGGGGGACGCCGTAGACGACCTGCAACTCCACGTCGGTCTCGACTCGCTCGCTCGCTCGCTCGACGATTCGACGCGCGCGGGAGTGGTTCTTCACGTCCTGCGAGGGCGGATACGGGAACAGGACGTGGCGCGCGTCCGGGTCCCACCCTACCTCGGCGCGGGACTCGTCCTTCGGCCGGGGCGCGAATCGGTCCATGTCGATACCGTGCGGGACGACGTGGCAGGGTTCGCCGAGTTCGCGCGCCATCTCGTCGGACATCACGATGACGGCGTCGCAGTAGCGCGCGCACTGTTTGGACAACCACCCGTACTCGCCCATCAGGTCGGTTCCCCACAGCGAGAGGACCACCGGGAGTCGGACCTGCGCGAGCGCGGCCGGGGCGGTCAGACCGTAGTTGGCGTGGACCACGTCGTACCCCTCCAGCGACTCGTTGATGACCTGCGGGACGAACCGGAGGTAGTCGCCGACCGACCGCTCGGTCACGTCCTCGCGGGCGACGTGGTCGCCGGGCGGTTTCATCGTGGCGCAGTTCACGCCGCGGCGCTCCAGCACCTTCGTCTGTTGCTGGAAGAACCGGGCGTCCTCGTTCGAGACCAGATTGAGGACGTTCACCGTCTCCCTCCCTCGGTCCGAGCGCCGTCGTCTCGCTGTCCGACGGTTCGTTCCGCGTCGTCGTCGCCCCGGCCGCCGTCGCTCCGAAGCGTCTCCGTCCCCAGCGCCACCGCGCGGTCGGGGCTGGAACCGCGGGGAACGACGCCGTCGACTCCGGCGATGCTACCGGACGAGGCTCCGCCGGTCGCACCGACCGTCTCGGCCACGTCGAGGACCACCTCGGTGAGGTTCACCTTGTCGTCGAGGTAGTCGTCGCGCAGGGTCCGCCAGCGCTCGTCGGCACCGTCGTCGGCGAGGATGTCGGTCGCGGCGTCGAGCACCGCGTCGAACGCTTCGAGGTTGTATATCAGCCCCGCGCGTTCGAGGTCGAGGAAGTTGCCCATGTCGTCGTCGCCGACGAAGGAGTTCGAGCGAATCGCGGGGGTGCCGAGGAGCGCGGCCTCCGTCACCATCGTCTGTGTGTCGGCGACCAGCAGGGAGGCCTCGGCCAGCGCGTCGTGGAGCAACGCCGGATGGAGGTCGAAGGACCGGGCGGGAGCGTCGTCGAGGTCCATGTCGCCGCCCTCGTCGGAGACGAAGACGGTCGCGTACTCGGCGAGGCGCTCGACGAGTTCCCGGCGCTTCTCGGGCGTGAACCCGGCCTCGCCCACGTCGTGGTGGGATCCGAAGGCGTTGAGTCGGACGATGGCGAACGTCTCGTCCGGGCCGACGCCCAACTCCTCGCGCACGTCGGTCTGCGGTTCCCACTCCTCGGGGTGGAGGTAGGCGCACTCCTTGAACCCCCGAAACTCGTAGTGTTCGTCGCCGAGGTCCTTCTCGAAGGTGTGGGGCGTCAGCACCGCGTCGGCCAACGGGACGGAGATAGCGTGGTCGAGGTCGGTGTTGTCCGAGTCGTCCACCAGCACGACCGGAACGCGGGCGACGGTCCCCGCCAGCGCGGCGTAGGCCCCGCGGCCGAAGACGCAATCCGGGTCGTAGCGGAGGGTCCGCTGGACGATGTTGACGGCGTGCTTCGGCAGTTCGCGCACCAGCGAGAACTTCTCGGTCTCGCATCGACCGTAGCGTTCGTACGACACCTCGTAGTAGTCGAGCAACGCCTCGGTGCAACCGTAGTCGCGCGCGAGTACGAGCGTCTCGTGGCCGCGTTCCTCCAGTTTCGAGACCGCGCGCCTGTACTGGTGAACCTGTGCTGGCGTGTTGGTGAAGAACAGATACTTCATGGTAATCTCGTTCCGGCGGAGACCCGCGCGTGGCTCCGGGGTCAGTAGTGAGACGTTGCGCTCGAACGGCCATTGTTATACGGAGCCTGAAGCCGCCTGACCGACGGTCGCAGTTCGGTTCGGGTCGGTGAACGGACCGGTCGGACCTAGTGTATCGGTGTGCTCTACGCCCCGATTTCGAACGAATCTGAATTTACCGGCCATCAAGCTTATAATTACAGAGAAGCTATCGACTTTCGTAAGTCATGCACGACCTGACTGGTTTCCAGCGGGACTTGTTGTACGTCATCGCGGGGAAGGACGAACCGCACGGCCTCGCAATCAAGGACGAACTCGAATCGTACTACGAGAAGGAGATTCACCACGGCCGACTCTACCCGAACCTCGACACGCTCGTCGACAAAGGGCTGGTAGACAAGGGCCAGCGCGACCGGCGAACCAACTACTACGCGCTCACCGACCGCGGTAGCCGCGAAATCGAGGCCCGCCGCGAGTGGGAGACGAGCCACCTCGGCGAGAAGTCTTCGATAACCGCGTAGTCCCGCGTCAGCGACTCCCTTTTCGGCGCCCTTCACTCGCTCGTGCGACTGGCAGTTATTCTCGCGTCGGTCGAACCGCGAACGTCTCGACAGTCCCGACTTCGGGTCGCTCCGACGCCGAACAGGTTGAGCGTCGGAGCTGTCATCAGACGCAACTTTCTGAGCCTCGACTGATGGGTCCACCGGTATGTCGGGTTCGAATCGTCTCCGAAACACTGACGCGAGGCCATTCGAATCCCCGAGTCCTCGATTCCGCCGAGTCGGCAACAACGCACTTCCTGCCGGACGCCCTCCATCCGGACATGGCAACTATCGTCGGCGTCGAGGGTGACGGTGGAGTCGTGCTCGCGGGGGACCGCCGACTCACGCGCGGCGGAACGGTGTCGAGCGAGCGCAAGCGCCACGTCTTCGACTTCGGCGCGGTCGGCGCGGCGGCGGTCAGCGAGACCGGTGGTATCGACGAGTTCCGGCGCCGACTCGACTCCGAGGTCCGGTCCCACGAGACCGAGCAGGGCGACCCGATGGGTATCGACCGGTTCGCCAGCGTCGCCAGCGACGTGGCCGCCGCGGAGGGCGTCGAGGCCATCGTCGCCGCCAGCGAGGACGGAACACCCCGCGTCCGGGGAATCGGTAGCGACGGCGGCGTCGTCACCGACGCCGCAGTCGCGTTCGGGTCCGGCGCGCAGTTGGCACTCGGCGTTCTAGAGGGTCGCGAGGACCGTCTCAGTGCGGACGAGGCCGAGGAACTGGCGCGCGAGGCGGTCGAGACCGCGGCCGACCGCGACACCGACACCGGCGCGGAGATAGACACCTATCGACTGTCCGGCGACGCGGATTCGGCGTGAACCAGTGGCGCACGACGTGAATCCGACGTAGCCAGCGGGCGCTCGACGCGGTCGTCCCCTCACACGTCTCTTTAAGTCACCTCGATTCGTATCGCCGAACGACCATGACGGACGTCGAAATCGAGTACTGCGTCCCCTGCGGGATGCTCGACCGGGCACAGGACGTACAGCACGCGCTTCTCAGCGAGTACGGCGAGCGACTCGACTCGGTGGCGCTGGTGACGGGCGACAGCGGCGTGTTCGAGGTCCGCGCCGACGGCGAACAGGTGTTCGACAAGGACGAGGACGAGTTCGACGTGGACGCCATCGTGGAGTCTGTGGGCCAGCACGCGTCGGCGTAGTCGAACCGCCGAGACTGATTATCTCGTCTCGTTCGTCGTCCCGTTAGCCACTGCTTTCTCGTACCAGTCCGGGCGCTCGACCGTCGTGTTCCCGAGTCGAGTGAGGCGTACCGTCCGCGAGACGACGGCGGGCCGGTCCTCGAACGTCGTCCGGTAGGTCTGCTGGAGCGTCCGGACGACCCCCTGCGAGTCCACGATGGCGACGAGGCTGTACGACCCTCCGTACACAGACGCCAACTCCGGTCTCGGTTGTTCGGTCGAGACGACGCGGAACAGCGCGGTTCCGTCGCGCTCGAACCGCTCGACGACGGTGGTGTTCGTCGCGGCGAATGCGCTGTACAACAGTTCCCACTGGGTGTCCGGTTCGAACGGCGCACGCTCGCGACTGACTTCCCGATAGGTCGGTTCGCCGCCCCGAACCTGTCGGGCGGTCACCGCGCGGGTCTCGTTCGCCCACGTCGCGAGTTCGTACCGGCCGATTCCGAGCGGTCGGGTGGCGTTGCTCTGCGTCTGGGAGGTCACCGCGTAGAACGATTCTCCGCCCGACGAGACCCGCGTCGTCGTGATTCCCTGACTCAGCACGGTTCCGTTCGGTCGGCGGAACGCGTACGACGTCGCCACTGTGTAGGAGGTGTTACCGAGCGCCTCCCGGTGGGCGTCCGCGAGCGCGAGCGGGTCCGTCACGCCGTCCGCCGAGAGACCCGGCGGGTACTCGGTCGCGCCGTCCTGTGCGAACGACTGCGATTGCGGCGTGCCCGACGTGACCGTCGCTACCGACGAGACCGGCGGTGCGCTGCCCACCATCCCGAGGACGAACAGGACGAGGAACGTTCGCTTCATGGCTCCCAGTCCACTGACGTTCTTGAAGGATATCTAACTACCCCTTTCCGTCAGTATCTCCGGCTCTAAGTTCCGCCTCCCGAGAGGCGGAAACGCTGCTGTCGGTGCGGAGCGACTCTCGGTGTCCGTTTCGTGGGTCGTCCGACGACTGGTCGTTACGCCCGCCCTGAGACCGCCGGTTGTCGGCCGGGAGACAAAACCGTGCTGAGGATTTATCAACGTCCCCGTGGTCTACCTCGCCGGGGGTTACGGAATGTCTCACAATCAGCACCGGGCGTCTCTCGGAGTTACAGGCGTCGATGACGCCGACGACAGGCACCGATTGAACGCCGTCACGGAGGGGTCACGATGAAACTCGCGATGATCGGTTTCGGACAGGCGGGCGGGAAGATAGTGGACAAGTTCATCGAGTACGACCAGCGCACCGGCAGTCAGGCCGTGCGGTCGGCCGTGGCGGTCAACACCGCGAAGGCCGACCTCGTGGGTCTGGACTACGTGCCCGAGGAGAATCAGGTCCTCATCGGGCAGTCCCGCGTGAAGGGCCACGGCGTCGGCGCGGACAACGAACTCGGCGCGGAGATCGCCGAGGAGGACATCGACGAGGTACAGGGCGCGGTGGACAACGTCCCCATCCACGACATCGACGCCTTCCTCATCGTCGCCGGGATGGGCGGCGGGACGGGGTCGGGCGGCGCGCCGGTCCTCGCGAAGTATCTCAAGCGCATCTACACCGAACCGGTCTACGGTCTCGGTATCCTGCCGGGCCGTGACGAGGGCGGCATCTACACCCTGAACGCCGCGCGGTCGTTCCAGACGTTCGTCCGCGAGGTGGACAACCTGTTGGTGTTCGACAACGACGCGTGGCGCGAGTCCGGCGAGAGCGTCGGGTCGGGCTACGACCGCATCAACGAGGAGATAGTCCGGCGGTTCGGCATCCTCTTCGGCGCGGGCGAGGTCTCGCGGGGCGACGAAGTGGGCGAGAGCGTCGTGGACTCCAGCGAGATAATCAACACGCTCGACACCGGCGGCGTCTCCACGGTCGGGTACGCCGCCGAGGAGGTGGACAACCCGTCGGGCGGCCTGCTCTCGCGGTTCAAGAGCGACGGCACCGAGGACGTGGACTCGACCCACGCGACCAACCGAATCACGAGTCTGGTCCGGAAGGCGGCGCTGGGGCGGTTGACCCTGCCCTGCGAAATCGACAGCGCCGAGCGCTCGCTGCTGGTCGCCAGCGGCCCGCCAGAGTACCTGAACCGGAAGGGCGTCGAGAAGGGCCGCAAGTGGCTGGAGAACCAGACCGGGTCGATGGAAGTCCGGGGCGGGGACTACCCGACCGGCGACGCCGAACAGGTCGCTGGCGTCGTCCTGCTGTCTGGCGTCTCGCAGGTCCCCCGCGTCGAGGAGTTACAGGACGTCGCCGTCGAGACCCAAGACAACATCGACGAGATTCGGTCCGAGAGCCAGCAGAACACCACCGACCTCATCGAGGACGACGACGGCGAGTTGGACCCGCTGTTCTGAGACGCCTTCGTCTCGGTTCGTCGGTTGCTGTCGTTTCCCTACGTTCTGTCGGTCCGTTCGGTTTCGCCGCGTGTCGCAGGACCCGTCGTTTCACAGGTCCGGTTACCGGCCACCGGAGTTCTCACCGTCGCTGTTACCGGATTTCCTCCCGGGGCCCGTCCCGGTCTGGCTCTCGCCCTGCTCGCCGCCCATCACCTCGAAGACGATGACGCCGTCGTTCTCGAAGACGGTGCGGTACTTGGGCGAGAGGTGCATCGACATCGCCAGTTTGCTGGTGCGCTGGTACTGCATCCCGCGCACCGTGAACGTCCCCTTCGGCAGGTAGATGTAGTCCGGACTCACCCCGGCCTCGGAGAGGGTCTGGGACATGCAGTGGGCGCTGTTGCACGAGGAGATGTCTCGGAAGAGGTTCAACTGGCGGTTGTACGGTTCGTGGCCCTTCCACTCGACGCCCCACGGCCCTACCAGCATCGTTCGGTGGGTCTGCTGGGGGAACCACTCGGCGGCGTCGCCCTGCACGACGAACGTGGCGCTCGGGTCGGTGTTCGTCTCCACCCACTCCATCGCCTCCACGTCGTCGTGGGTGATGAACTGCGGGAGCGAGGGACTCCCGGCGTGGGCGTCCACGTCGCCAGTCGCGTACATCGCACCTCCGGCGAGACCGACGGTGGCTATCAACACGAGCGCGGCGGTGACGAACCCCCGTCTACCGACCGCGAGTGGCGTCTCGCGCTTCAGCCACGGGCCGACTCCTTCGAGTAGGAAGACGGCGATGATGAAGGCCCCGACGGTGACCGAGAGTCGCGGCTTGCCGAACGCCAGCATCACCGTGACGAACCAGACCGGGAGGAAGTACCGGCGCTCCTTCAGGAGGTACGCGATGCCGAACAACGGGACGACGGCCCACAACTGGCCGACCAGCGCGCCGTGGACGTCGAACTCCACGAGCGCCTGCAGCGACTGGATGCCGCCGCCGATGCCGCCGTGAGTGCCCGCCGCGCTCGTGAACACGTCCACGCCGTGGTAGGACATCACCTGTATCCACCACGGAGCGGCCAGCGTGATGCCGCCCACGCCGACCACCGCACCGCGGAGGAGACCCCACGCCGTTCGGTCGAACGCGAGGAACAGCAGGAAGTACGACAGCGCGAAGAACGCGGTGTAGAGGGGATGAGTGAGGACGGTGAGCGTGAACAGCGCGAGCGAGGGGACGACCCATCGCTGGTCCCGGTCGCGGTAGAGACGGAGTCCCGCGTAGATGCCCGTCAGCGCGAACAGGAAGGCTGGCGCGCGGACGATTCCCCCGGCCGAGATGTGCCACTGGAGCACGGGCGGACTCACCGCCGCGAGGAGACTGGTCAGCGCGGCCTCGGGTCGCGACCCGAGCAGGTCTCGGGCCAGCAGGTAGAGCGGAACGAGGTAGAGCATGGTCACCAGTCCCGGCAGCACCCGCGTGATGGTGATGGGGTCGAGTCCCGTGAGGTCCCGGATGGCCGCCACCGCGTAGAACATCAGCGGCGGGTACGCGAAGGGGACGCCGCCGTCCGTGTAGTAGGGAATCGTCTTCGGGAGCGCGTACCCCGCCTCGGAGATGCGCTCGGCGACGAGGAGGTAGAGTCCCGCCCCGAACGACGGGTAGGGGTGCGAACGCAGATAGACAGTGAACAGGACCGCCGTCGCGAGGAGCGCGGGCGAGAGCCAGAGCAACTCCCGTTTGTACTTCTGGGTGCGTACCGTCGTCTTCTGTGCGAGGTTCTGTTCCGTCATAGCGGTCTCCTGCGCTCAAAACGAGCGCACTCGGTCTCGTCTGCGGTTCGCGTCGGTCGCCCTTTGTTATCCAGTGGCTACTCCGTCCCCCGTCCCGAGTCGCGCGGACCCCGGCGTCGTTACGTCGCGGAAATCGTCGTTTACGGTCGCTGGTTACCGAACACAGTACGAAACGAGAGTTACATCTTTCGGCCGGACCGGGCGTTTCGTCGCGACGCCCGCGAGTTCCGAACGCTGCCTTCACTCGTACCTGAGCGCGTCGATGGGGTCGGTGTGGGCGGCGTCCCACGCCGGGTAGAGTCCCGCGAGGACTCCGACCACGACGCCCACGGCGACCGATGCCACGAACCAAATCGGCTGGAACGCCAGCGGGAGGCCGATGGCCTGCGCCCCGGCGTACCCGCCCGCGATACCGACGACCGCACCGAGCGCCGACCCCAGCACCCCGAGCATGACCGCCTCGACGAGGAACAACTGGAGCACGTCGCGGTTCTGCGCGCCGACCGCTTTCATGATACCGATTTCGCGGGTTCGTTCGGTCACGCTCACCAGCATGATGTTTGCGATGCCGATGGATCCCACGATGAGCGAGATGACCGCGATGCCCGTGATGTAGGCGGTGAAGGTACTGGTCAACTGCTTTATCTGGCCGATGATCTGGCCCTGCGTCGTCACCTCGAACTGGTAGGACTGGGACTTGAGTTGGCGGGCGTCGGACTGCTCGCCGAGGAAGTTGAACACCCGACCCTGCACCGCATCGACCTGTCCCGGCGACTCGGCTTTGACGAGTATCCGCCCGTAGACCAACTGGCGAGCGCGGAGGTTCGGACTCACGACCGTTCGCTCGTAGTAGGGCTGGGTGGGCGCGTATATCTTCGGTTGCGCCTCGCCCTGACCGAATCCGAGGACGCTGCCCCCGCTCTGGGTCTCGACGATGCCGACGACCGTGGCGTTCAGTTTCTCGTCGTTGGCCGCTCGCGTGAACGTGACGTTGTCGCCGACGGTGACGTTGCCGGCGAACATCTCGCTGGCCGGTCGGTTGAGTACCACCTCGCGTTCCCCCATCCGATACGGTCGTCCCGCAACGAACGAGATGTTCCGCACCCGGAAGTAGCCCGGCGACGACACCGTAATCCACTGTCTGCCCACGGTCGAGTTGTTGTACGTGACGGAGGAAGCGGCGATGCCGCTCTCGGGCGCGGCGAGTTCGACGCCCTCCAGTTGCCGTATCTGCTGGACGTCGTACTGGGTGAAGACGACCGACCCGCCGCCGCCCCCGAGCGACGGAAGCCTGCTGTCGCCCGGCGACTGGGCGGTCACGTACATCGTCGCTGCGTTGCCCCCCGCGACGGTACTGATGATGTCCTGCTGGAGACTCGCCCCGAGCGTCACGAACGTGATGACCGCCGCGACGCCGATGATGACTCCGAGCGTGGTCAGTGTCGAGCGAAGCTTGTGCTCGCGGATGTTGCGCCAACTGATTCGTGCCCCTTCGATGACGTTCATCGTGTTCCCCGGTCCCCCGTGTGGGTTCTCCGCTGGCCCGAGTACGTCGGCGAGAGACAAAAACCCCCGAACCGAAACGGGGCGTTACCGTCGGTAGGACCGGCCAAGCGCCGAGAGCGCAACTGTTCCGAACCGACTGCCGGGGAGCGCACCGCCGACCCGGGGGCGTCTCAGTTCGCCAGCGTCGTGAACCGACCGACGCTCTCGTCGGTCCCCGCGACGATGACGTCGTCGCCCCGCCGGAAGCGGAAGTCCGGTCCCAGTTCGGTGACCACCCGCCCGTCGCGTTCGACCGCCACGACCGTACACCCGGTCCGGGCGCGGATGTCGGTCTCCGCGAGGCTCTGGCCGACGAACTCCGTGGCGGTCGTCCGGACGATTTCGACCTGTTTGTCCATCGAGATGACCTCCTCGCGCTCCAGAATCGTGGACGCGAGCATCCGGCCCGAGACGGTGGCCAGCGCCAGCACGTAGTCGGCCCCGGCCCGATAGAGTTTGTTGACGTTTCCGGTCTCCTCGGCCCGAGCCAACACCTCGATGTCGGGGTTCAGGTCGCGCGCCACCAGCGTCCCGAACCCGGTCAGCGTGTCGTCGGCGACGGTGAACACCACCGTTCGGGCCTGTTCGATGCCCGCCTTCTCCAGCGTCTCGGGGTTGGTCGTGTCGCCCTGCACGTCGACGCCGGGTTTGTCCGCGACGTCCACCACGGTGTAGGAGATGTTCGCCGCGGCGAGCGCGTCGGTGACGGTCGAACCGACCTCGCCGTGACCGACGACGAGGACCGTGCCCCGTCGGGGACTCCGCGCGGTCGAACTCGCGAGGTCGTTGAGGCGTTCGAGTTGGACCTCTCGGCCCGCGACCAGCAGGACCGTTCCGGAGACGAGTTCGGTGTCGGGCGACGGCGGCGTCTCGAACTCCCCCCGAATCCACGCCCCGATGACGTTCGCCCCCGAGCGCTCCCGGATACCGCTCTCGGCGAGGGTGTGCCCGGCGAGTTCGCTCCCGCGCTGGACCGAGAGTTCAGCGATTTCGAAGTCCGAGCCGATTTCGACCGCGTCGCCGAGTTCCGTCGAGACGGCGGTGGTAATCTTGTCGGCCAGACTCTCGCCGACCAGTCGTCGCGGCGAGAGGACCTCGTCCACGCCCGCGAGTTCGTGGTAGGCCTCGTGGTCGGGTTCCTCGACGACGCTGACGATGCGCACGTCTTCGGCGGCCTCCCGCGCCGTCAGGACGATACTCACGTCCACCTCGTCACCGGCGTCGGCGACGAGCGCGGTGGCTCCGTCGAGGTTCACCCCTTCCAGCGTCTCGACCGACTCGGGGTCGCCGTGGACGACCGAGTAGCCCGACTCGTAGAGGTCTAACGCAGTCGCGCGGTCGGGTTCCACGACGACGTACTCGACGTCCCACGACTCCAACTCGGAGATGAGCGTCTCGGCCCGAGGGGTGTGCGTGCAGATGACGACGTGGTCGCTGAGGTCCTCGGCCGTCGTCGGGAGCGTGGTCGAGAGCGCGTCCTCGAACAGCGGGACGACGAACACCGGCAGGGCCGCGAAGATGAGGACCACGCCGGTCAGGTCCATGAGCATCACGAACAGGTTCATCTCGGGGGTCTCCCACGGCGCGTCAGACCCGTACCCGGTCGTGGTGAACGTCTCCACGACGACCTGCATGGACTGGTAGAACGGTTGGGTGTGGCCCTCGTAGACGGCCATCCCGTAGTCGTAAATCAGCGCGTACCCGACGAAGACGGCGACGAGCGTCGAGACGTAGTAGAGCGTTCGGCGCTTCCACGTTTCCATCGGGTGATGATTTTCGGGGGACGGTGTAATGGATTGGGGTTAGCGTCCGCCGCCCGCTTCGCCACGGTGAACTCATTGCGTGCGGCCCTACTCCCCGGACCGAAGGCGGCCGAACAGGTCCGTGATTCGGTCGAGCGACGAACTCGTCAGAACGGTAAGCGCCCTGTCGGCCTTCTCGTAGACGCCCTGCAACTTCTCGACTTTCTGCAAGTCGCGCTCGGCGCGCTCGGAGTCGGCGTCCCGAAGCGTCTCGGCCGCCTCGTCGAGCGCCCGCGTCATGATTCGGACCTCGCTCCGGACCTCCTGATTGAGCAACTGCTGGAAGACGTGCCAGAGGTCTGTCTCGGCCTCGTAGTAGGCCTTCTTCCCTTCCCCGGGTATCGACCGCCGGTGGACGAAGTGGTAGCGCTCCATCGCGGACGTCGCGGTGCTGACCGTGGACTTGGCGTAGTCGCTCTCGTCGGCGAGGCGGTCTAGCGACAGCGGTTCGTCGGCGAAGTAGAGCAGGCCGTAGAGTCGTCCGTAACTCGGCTTGATGCCGTACACCTCCGCCGCGCGGGCCATCGCCTCGATTACCTCCTCTCGGGCGCGTCGAACGGCCGGTTCGTCGGCGTCCTCGGTGGGTTCGTCTGCGGAACCCGCGTCAGGTTCGGTCATTATGGTCGCCCGAACATACGCCACCGAAACTAATAAATCGTGTTATACGGAATATTCGGTATATGGCGAATATAGAAAACAGGCGTCGAAACGACGCGACCGACGGGGCCGCCCTCGGCGACGAACTCGTCGTTCGCGGTCGGAACGTGACGAAGACGTACGACTCGCCGCTCCCGTTCACGCGCTCGGTCGAAGTGCTCCGTGGCGCGGACCTCGACGTTCGACGGGGCGAAATCGTCGGTATCGTCGGCGAGAACGGGAGCGGGAAGTCCACGCTGATGAAGATTCTCGTCGGTGCGCTCGACCCCGACGACGGCGAGGTCGTCGTGGACGGCGTGGCCGGATGGTGCCCGCAGGAACCGCTGCTGTACGACCGACTCACCGTGGCCGAGACGTTCCGGTTGTTCGGGACCGCCTACGGGATGACCGACGACGAGATTCGGGACGCCCGGGACCGTCTGGCCGACCGACTGGGCTTCGAGGAGTTCCTCGACTACCGCATCGACCAACTCAGCGGCGGTAACAGGCAGAAGGTCAACCTGAGCGTCGCGATACTGGCCGACCCGGACGTCCTGTTTCTGGACGAACCGTACACCGGGTTCGACTGGCAGACCTACCTCGCGTTCTGGGAGTTGACCGAGGAACTGACCGACCGCGGCGTCGCCATCGCGGTCATCTCGCACTTCGTGAGCGAGCGCGAGCGGTTCGACCGCATCCTCGAACTCGAAGACGGCCGACTGACCGACGTGACCGACGCCGACCTCGCGGACCGCCCGACCGACGACCCCCGGGACCCCGGCAGTTCCGGCGGGGACGCCGACCCGGCCGCGCGGGAGGTCGGGACCGATGCCTGAGAGTGCGAGACGACGGACCCCAGCGAACGGCGAACGACGAGCGGGGCGACTCCGACGCCTCCGAGTGGGCGTGAGTTCCCACGTCCGCGCGTTCGTTCGCACGCCCCTGAACGTCGCCCTGCTGGTCGTCCTCCCGGTCGTGGTCGTGGAGGGCTACGGGACGGCGATGGCGGCCTTCCCCCAGTTCCCGCACCTCGACGGCGGGACGATGGCCGAGATGGGCCGGGTCAACGGCGCTATCTACGCCGCCGCGTTCCTCGCCGGAATTCTCGGTCTGTTCCAGATGCTCGGGGCGGTGCAGGCCGACGAGCGACTCGGCGTCTGCGGCTACGACCGCGCCGAACTGTTCGCCTCGCGGTTGGTCGCGGTGGTCCTCGGGAGCGCACTGGTCGCGGGCGTCACCACTGCGGTCCTCTGGTGGCGCGTCGAACCCGAGGCCCCGCTCGCCGCGTTCGGCGCGCTGACGCTCGCGGCGCTGCTGTACGGACTGGTCGGCATGCTCGTGGGCGCGGTCCTGCCGCGAGCGCTCGAAGGGTCGCTCGTCCTCGTCTTCCTCGTGGACTTCGACGACTTCCTCTCCAGCGGCCTGCTCGACGTGGACTCACCCTTCCTCGTACTCTTGCCGCTCCACTATCCTCACGACCTGTTCCGGGCGGCGGTGTTCGACGGGACGGTGCCCATCGGGGACGCGCTCGCGGGGACCGCCTACCTCGGCGTCGCGTTCGCGGCGGCGCTGGTCGTCTACGCCCGCGTGACCGGCGACGGGGGTGTATGGGCGTGAGCCGAATCGGTCGGCGAGGTCCCACCGTCACGGCGTTCGAGATGGGCCTCCGCGAGTACGCCCGGACGCCGGTCTTGCTCGCGCTGCTGGTCTTCCTCCCGGCGTACTTCGTCGGCGTCCTCGTCTTCCTCATGCCCGATTCCCCGGTTCCCGTCGAAGTCGCCGGGAACGGGACCGTCACGCTCCCGTCATCGCAACTCTACGGCATCCTGCTCGTCCCGCTGATGTGCGCGCTCGTCGGCGGCATCGCGGGACTCTTCCTGACGCTGACCGCCCGCGACGCGGACGGTCGTCTCGCGGTCGCGGGCTACCGACCGGCCCACTTACTGCTCGCCCGTGTCGGCCTGCTCTCGGTCGCCGCGGCGGTCGCGGCCGCGGTCTCGCTCGCGGTTCTCTCCGTCGAGGTAGTCCCCGACCGACTAGGGTGGTTCGCCGTCGCGTCGGTGCTGGGGGGACTCACCTACGGACTCCTCGGAGCGCTCGCCGGACTCGTCTTCTCGCGGTTGGCGGGGGTCTACCTCTTGCTGTTCGCGCCGATGGTGGACGTGTTCTTCTTCCAGAACCCGATGGTCTCGGACCCCCACTGGCTCGCGTCGTATCTCCCCGGGCACTACGCGACGGCGGTCGCCGTGGACGCCGGACTCTCGGCGTCCGTCGCGCTCGAACCGCTCGGCAAGGCGATTCTCTACCTCGGTGCCGCGGGCGTCGTCACCGCCGTCGCGTACTACCGGACGATACGACTCGGGTAGTCGAATCCCCGCGTTCGACTCGGTCTATTTCGCGTACGACTCTCCGTTCGGTACGACCGACCCCTGCCGCAACGTCCCGACCGCGGAATTTATTACTAAGTAGTACAACCTAGTAATCCATGACGCAACTCCAGCGTGCCCGCGAGGGAACGGTCACCGACGCGATGGAACGAGTCGCCGAACGCGAACAGGTGGACCCGGAGTTCGTCCGTCAGCAGGTCGCCGACGGACGGGCGGTGATTCCGGCCAACGTCGAGCACGACCGACTCGACCCGATGATTATCGGGCGCGAGTTCGCCACGAAGGTCAACGCCAACATCGGTAACAGCGAGACCGACAGCGGTGTCGAGGAGGAGTTGGAGAAGTTGCACGCCGCGGTCCACTACGGCGCGGACACCGTGATGGACCTCAGCACCGGCGGGGACCTCGACCGGATTCGGACGGCCAACGTCGAACACTCGCCGGTCCCCCTCGGAACCGTACCGATTTACGAGGCGGTCAAGCGGGCCGAGAGCGTCGCGGACATCACACACGAACTCCTGCTCGACGTCGTCGAGAAGCAGGCGGCGCAGGGCGTCGATTACCAGACGATACACGCCGGAATCCTGATGGAACACCTGCCGCTGACCGACGGTCGCAAGACCGGCATCGTCTCGCGCGGCGGGTCCATCCTCGCCCAGTGGATGGAGGAGAACGGGATGCAGAACCCCCTCTACGCCAAGTTCGAGGACATCTGCGAAATCTTCGCGGAGTACGACGTGACGTTCAGTCTCGGCGACGGTCTCCGACCCGGGTGTCTGGCCGACGCGGGCGACGACGCCCAGTTCGCGGAGTTGGAGACGCTCGGCGAACTCACCAGTATCGCACACGACCACGGCGTGCAGGTGATGGTCGAGGGACCGGGTCACGTCCCGATGGACCAGATTTCGGGGCAGGTCGAGCGCCAGCAGGAGGTCTGCGACGGCGCGCCCTTCTACGTCCTCGGTCCCCTCGTGACCGACGTGGCACCGGGCTACGACCACATCACGAGCGCCATCGGGGCGACCGAAGCGGCCCGCGCGGGGGCCGCGATGCTCTGTTACGTCACGCCGAAGGAACACCTCGGACTCCCCGACGCCGAGGACGTTCGCGACGGACTCGCGGCCTACCGCATCGCGGCCCACGCCGCCGACGTGGCGAACGGACGCGAGGGCGCCCGCGACTGGGACGACGCCCTCTCGGAGGCCCGGTACGACTTCGACTGGCGACGCCAGTTCGACCTCGCGCTCGACCCCGAGCGCGCCCGGTCGTACCATGACCAGACGCTCCCCGGCGACAACTACAAGGAGGCGCGGTTCTGTTCGATGTGCGGCGCGGAGTTCTGCTCGATGCGCATCGACCAAGACGTTCGAGAATCACGCCGTGATTCTCGAAGCAGTCAGACGAAGTCTGACCCGCCTCGCGACGCAGACGGCGAGATGAGCGAGATAGCCGAGGAGACCGACGTGGAGGCCTCGGCCGCCGCGGAGGTCAACCGACCGCCGGTCGGTACTCACGAGGTCGACGGCGCGCCGCTGGAGGACGTGGACCTCGACCGCGAGTACCCCCCGGCGGACGACTGACGGGGCGTTCGAGCGACGTCTCTCCCGCGAACTGGGTCCTCCGACACCCGCGACCGCAAAAAAGAGAACGGCGGAGTCAGGGGTCCGTACACTGGTAGTACGAACAGCACGACGCCTGCGTCGCGACGCGGTCACCCTCGTACGTGATGGCACTCGATGCGTAACACGACCCGTCGGCCTCGGGCGGACAGGCGTACTGACTGCAACTCTGGGTCGTCGCGGTGTCCTCGGCGTCGAGCGTTCCGACCTCGGGGTTGAACACGGTCACCGAGTCACCGTCGTCGAGGAGGGCGTACGACTCGCCCGTCCCCGGTTCGACCGATATCGTGAGCGTCCCCCGCGCGACCTCAGTCACGGCGACGAGTTTGTCCGGTTGAACGTCGGCCTCCACGAACGCCGTCCCCGATTCACCCCGTAGCGGGGCGTGGGGCGATGCCGGGCGGTCGGTCGGGAGTTCGGTGACGTCGGGGGCGTCGAGGACGCCCTCTTCGGAGAGCAACGTCAGTAAGTCGCCACCGTACGATTCGAGCAACTGCTCGGACTCGTCGCGCCGCGCCGGACGACCGGGTCTCTCGGCGTCGGCCGCGGCGGCGCTTCCGGCGGCGAGACCGGTCGTCGCGCCCGCCACCGCGACTCGCTTCAGGAGCGAACGTCGGTCGATGGTCGTGTCGTTTGGTTTCATGGACGGCACCCCGATATCTATAGTTGATAAATTAATATTTTTAGCCTAAAATTTTAGGTCGGATGGGGATGTGCTCTGCCGGAATTCACTCGACACGCTCTAAAACCACGCCGTCGTCGAAGCGTCCGCGTTCCTCGGCCTTCTCCTCAAGGAGGCGCTCCAGTTCTTCCCTGTCGGACTCGGTCGCGTCTCGAATCGCCGCGACGACCTCCAGCACGTCGGCGAGTTCCTCCGGGTCGCCGTCCTCGCGGAACTCCTCGGCCTCCTCACAGAGTTTCTCGCGGAGGCGGCGTCGGTACTCCTCGCCGTCGGCGACGTGGGTCACGGGCGTCTCGTCGTTCTCTCGGACGACCTCGGGAATCCGGTCGCGGACGAGTTTGTCGTGCTCGGTCACGACGCGACGGTGCGCACGGCAGCACTGAAGTCGTTTCGGTCAGACCGCCTCGGCGCTCTCGGGACCGGCCTCTCCGGCCTGCAGACACTCCTGCACCGAGTCGGTGAGGGTGTAGAGTTGCTTGCGAGCGTCGGGGATGTAGACGCGCTCCTCGATGACGCCTTGCTCCTTGAGTCGCTTGATGGAACTGCGGACCGTTCGGGGCGAGAGGCGAGTCCGGTCGCTGATCTGTTGCTGAGTCAGGGCCTCGTCGTTGTACTCGAGTACCTTCACGACCAGTTTCGCGCTCGGCGGGGCGTCGTCGTCGAGACAATCAGTCATCGTGTTCGTAGCGTCGTACGCCAAGGGATTATACGTTTCCTAACCCCGGTGAAACGAGGTTACTGCTGGGTAACTGCCGGGTGTCCCGCAGTGCTAAATCCCACGAAACGGCGGTGAGAACCCGGCGGATACGTCGTACGAAGCGGGCAAGAACTTTACCCGCTCGCGCCCGGCCTACCGACATGTACCTCGCCGACCAGACGTGGCCGGAGTTGAGCGACTACGTGGCCGAGGAGTCGTTGGCGCTCGTGCCGCTGGGTTCGACCGAACAGCACGGACCGCACCTCCCGCTCTCCACCGACCACACGATTGCGGAGGGTCTCGCACGCGAAACCGCCGACCGAACCGGCTACCTCTGCACGCCGACCGTGAACGTCGGGGTCAGTCCCCACCACAAGCAGTTCCACGGAACGATGTGGGTAGACCCGCCGGAGTTCCGCGACTACGTCGAGAGTTTCTCCAGAAACCTCGCGTACCACGGCATCGACCGCATCGTCTTCGTCAACGCTCACGGCGGCAACCAGACCCACCTCCGGGAGGTCGGCCGCCGCCTCCGCGAAGACGAGGTGGCCTACGCCGTGGAGTGGATGTGGGACGAGTCAATCACCGACCTCGTGGACGACCTCTTCGCGGTCAACGGACCCCACGGCGGCCCGAAGGAGACTGCGATGATGATGCACCTCGACCCCGAGAACGTGCGGACGGACGAACTCGAAGCGGCGCGTGACGGCGGCGCGTCCGACTGGCCGCTCGACGACGCGTTCGTCCACGGCGCGCGCAACTTCTACGACGCCATCGACAACACCGACAACGGCGTCCTCGGCGACCAGACCGACGCGACTCCCGAGAAGGGCCGAAAGCTCTTCGAGGCCGCGAGCGACCAGTTGGCCCAACTGGCGGAGTGGCTGGACGACCGGCGATTCGAGGACCTGATGGCGAAACCCCACGTCGAACCGCGACCCGGCAGTCGCCGGTAGCGTCGTCCCCGAACCTCGACGGACGGCCCGAATTCCTAACCGGTCGCCTCTCTTACGGCCGGGCATGAGCAGGTACACGGCGGCCGACGACCCGGACGACGACGTGGACGACACCGAGCGAATCCGTATCGACGAGAGCGACGCCACCGACGACCGAGTCCGAACCGACGAACGCGCCACCGCCGACGAGGAGTCGGGCGACGGGTTCTGGGACCTCGGGGTCGCCGCGGCGCTCGCGGTGGTCGGAGTGGCGCTCGTCCTCTTCCCCGAACCCGCGACCACGGTCACGGGATTCCTACTGCTGGCGTTCGCGGTCGGTCTCGTCGTCCTCGACGCGCTGACGTGAATCGGTCGGCCACAGGCCATAACCCTGTCACGACCCTCTTTTTGGACATGGCGAACGACCCGTACACGGACGACGAGTACGACGACACGTACAGAGAAGTCCACGGCGACGAACCGACGCGTGACGAGTACACCGACGACGGCGCGACCGACGACACGTTCTTCCCGTCGGGCGTCGGCGGGTCGCTCTACCCCACCGGGTGGGGCGTCTGGCCCGGCGGCGACACCGTGGACGCCGACTACGACGGGACCGAGGGCGAGTACGACGGGCAGACCGCCCGCGCCAACGACGACGAAGGTAGCTGGTGGGACGAGGGACTCATCGGCGCGCTCCTGTTGGTGGGCGTCGTGCTGTTCCTCTTTCCCGAACCCGCGACGTCCGCCATCGGTATCGGTCTCGTCACTATCGGCGTGATAGCGTGGCTCATCGACTGGGCGATGTGAGTTTGATCGACTGGCCGATGTGAGATAGCCGCGAGCGGCGCAGCGGTGTGGCGCTGCGACGGTGCGGCAGTGCGGCGCGACGGTGCAGTGGGGTGGCGGTGCGGCGTCGTGGGCCAACGCGATTACGGTCCTTCGCTCCGACCGTGGAGACGATATGGGAACGCTGAACCCCGACTTCTCCGATTCGACGGTTATCGTCACGGGCGCGAGTGCGGGCATCGGCCGAGCGGTCGCGCTCGCGTTCGGCGAGGCGGGCGCGACCGTCGTCGTCGCCGACGTGCGTGAGGACCCGAAGGCCGACGGCGAATCGGTCCCGACCCACGAGCGAATCCGCGACGCGGGTGGCGACGCCGAGTACGTCGAGACCGACGTCTCAGACCCCGACCAGATTCGGACCCTGATAGCGGCGGCCCGCGAGTTCGGTGGTGTGGACGTGATGGTGAACAACGCCGGGGTCTACACCAAGCGCCGGTTCCGCGAGGTCACGCTCGAGGAGTTCGAGGAGGTCCACGCTGTCAACGCGCGAGGCACCTTCTTCGGGACGCAGATCGCCGCGAACGACATGATAGACCGCGGCGACCCCGGCGTCGTCATCAACACCTCCTCGGACACGCAGGGCCGGGCGGCGTGGGACCACTCTCACTACGCCGCGACCAAGGGCGCGATTCGAATGATAACGCGGAGCGCGGCCCTCGAACTCGCCGCCGAGGACGTGCGGGTCAACGCCGTCGCGCCCGGTCCCGTCGCCACCGAAATCCGCGAGGGGTGGTCCGAGGAGGCCGAGGAGATGGCCCCGACGGGCGAGACGCCCGACCTCCCCCTGCGAGCGGCCGACCCGGAGGAGTTGGCCGGAGCCTACCTCTTTCTGGCGAGCGACGCGGCGTCGTACGTGACCGGTGAGACAGTCTGGGTGGACGGCGGCGGCCACGTCTCCTGACCGACCGGATTCGAGGTGCGACGTCCGAGCTACAACCGGACCCAGTCGGTGGTCAGGTCGCGGCTCGGGACGTGCCACCGCTGTTGGGCGTCGTGGCGCCGGGTCGCCGCGTCCCCCGACCGAATTTCGATGACCGCGTCCACGTCGGCAGCGAGTGCTTGCGCGCGCTCGCCGTCGTAGTCGTCCTCCAAGAGATAGTGGGCCATCGCGTCGTGGTCGCGGACCGAATCACCGACCGTCCGGAGACACCGCCGGACCACCCCCCGACCGTGGTGGTCGAACAGCGTTCCGAGCGAGTCGATACCGACGCGTAACTCCGCGGGACGGAGACCGTCGGCGTCGCGCGCGAACTCCTCGATGGCCTCGACGAGCGCGGACTGAAGACCGTCGAGTCGAGGGTCTGTGACCCGGGTCTCTGGAATCGACGCCTTCGCGGAGTCGGTCGAACGCGTGGCCGACGTAATCGACCGCGGCGCGTCGGCGTGATTGACGATTTTCGTCGTCTCGGACACCGGTCGCGGAGTCGTCTCCGGGTCGGGGAGACGGTCGGCGATGCTCCGCGCCTCCGCGTCGGTCACCGCCAACAGTCGGTACCGGGTGGCCGCCGGGTCGCCGAACAGGTTCGCGCTCGCGCGCGTGAACAGTTCGGGTCGTGCGTCTCCGACGACCAGCAGGGTACAGCCGGTGGCCTTGAGTTCGTTCAGCAGGCCGAGGAACTCGACGAGGTCGTCGGCGGTCGCGTCGGAATCCCGACTGCCGGAACTATCTGTCGCCATCGCTAGTCTTGCGATGGAATATCACTGCACAATTTATAAATTTACCCCGCATCCGTCCCGGAATTTGCGCGCTTGACGATTACGTTCGATAACTCAGCGCGAGACCTTGACCGAGCGGAACACCGACCGTCTCGAACGCCGGGTCGTCGCGAACGGTCCGTAGGTAGTCGGCGATGCCGCGAGTCTGGTCGTCCACGTCGCCGGGGTCTCGGCCTTCGAGCAGTTCCAGAATCGCGTGGAAGTCCTGCGCTCCGCTCTCCATCGCGTTGTCGGCGACGACGACACCGCCCTCGGCAACCTTCTCGCGCACCGCGTCGAAGGCGTCGGGGTACCCGTCCTTGTGGCAATCGACCAGCACCACGTCGAAGGGTCCGTCGTAGCGTTCGACGGTTTCGAACGCGTCGCCCTCCTCGAAGACGGCACGGTCGGCGTACCCGCCGCGGGCCAGATACTCGCGGGCCTCGTCGAGTTCGTCGGGGTCGTGTTCGGTCAGGACGATCTCGCCATCTTCCGGTAGCGCCGCCGCGAACCAGTAGGCGGAGTAGCCGAACCCCGACCCGAACTCGAAGATTCGTTCGGCATCCACCATCCGCGCCACGAGGCGGAGGAAGCCGCCGACCGCCGGGCCGACCGTCGGGAAGCCGATGTCCTCGCCGTGGGTCTCCATCTCCCGCAACGTGTCGTCGCGGTCGGGTACCATCGCGCGGACGAACCGTTCGGTCTCCTCGGGCAGTAGCTCCATGCACGAACGGTTGCGAGGTGGACAGTTAATCCTTGCCGGTCGGCGAAATTCGGAGAACAGCGACTCCGAACTTCGGTCCGTCGGGACTTCACGGCGCGAGGAAACCGGTCGGGTCGGTGGTCACCGTCCCCTCACGACTCTGCTCGCCGTGGTAGTTCCTCGACGCGTCTCGTTACCGACGGTGACGAAGGCGACTGCGTTGACCGGGAGACCGGTCGGTTGGAGGTAGGGCCTGTCGGTGGCGTTCTCCCGCCCCTCCGCTTGAGCCTGAGTCACGTTGAAGTCGAACGTCTGGTTCTCGTTCGTGTCGAGGTGTGGGGTCGCGATGAGAACCTGCGAGCGACCGATGGGCATCTCCAACGAGACGGTCAGGTTCTCGTGGGTCCCGGGTTCGAGGTACGTCGTGTTACCGAGGACGGTGCCGTTCTGGGCGAAGACGACCACGTAACCGCCGGCAGAGAGGTTCGTCTCGGCCACCGTGACGGCCGACCCGTTCGAGCGCTGGTCTTCGAAAGTGACCGTCGCCGACTCGTTCGCGGTCTGGTTGGCCTGCGTCGTGGTCTCCTGTGCGAGCGGTGCGGGCGATGCGTCGGCGGCCGTTCCCGTCGCGGGTGGCCCGCCGACCGCGCCCGCCAGACCGGTCGTAACCAGCAACAGTGTGAAAACGAGCGCACCGAACGTCGCGTTTCGTGTCATTCTCCGTCGGACTCTCGGTCGCACTACGAATAAACGAGAGCGACCGTTTCGGACTGTTCACACGCGTAACGTTCTGATACGCGACTACGACGACGCGCCGAGTCCGTTACGGTCGCCGGTAGGTCCGGTTAGGTTCGACTTACGACACGACGGCCCGGTCGATTCCCCAGCGGCGACGCCTGGGTGAAGGGTCGGCGACCAGTTTCACTTTCACTCCCCAGTATACGCCACCTTATCTCCCTGCGACGCCAACGACGTTCGATGGCAGCAACAGAGAAACTCGACACGCTCCCAGGAGTAGGACCGGCGACGGCCGAGAAACTGCGCGGCGCGGGGTACGACACGTTCGTCTCCATCGCCGTGGCGAGTCCCGGCGAACTCTCGAACACCGCCGACGTCGGCGAGACCAACGCCGCCGACATCATCCGGGCGGCGCGCGACGAGGCCGACGTGGGTAGTTTCGAGACCGGCGCGGAGGTGCTGAAGCGCAGAGCCGACATCGGCAAGTCGTCGTGGAACGTCCCCGCGGTGGACGAGATGCTCGGCGGCGGCGTCGAGACCCAGTCCATCACCGAGGTGTACGGCGAGTTCGGTGCCGGGAAGTCGCAGGTAACCCACCAACTCTCGGTCAACGCCCAACTCCCGGAGGACCACGGCGGACTGGAGGGCGGCGTCCTCTTCGTGGACAGCGAGGACACGTTCCGCCCCGAACGCATCGACGACATGGTTCGCGGTCTCGAAGACGACGCCAAGCGCGCCGCCGCGGAGCGCTACGGCGTCCAGACCGAGGACGCGCTGGTCGAGGCGATGCTCGACCGGATTCACGTCGCCAAGGCGTTCAACTCCAACCACCAGATGCTCCTCGCGGAGAAGGCCGAGGAACTCATCAAGGACCGGGGCGACTCCGAGGAACCGATACGGATGGTCTGCGTCGATTCGCTGACGGCCCACTTCCGCGCGGAGTACGTCGGCCGCGGCGAACTCGCCGAGCGCCAGCAGAAACTCAACAAGCATCTCCACGACCTCGTGCGAGTGGCGAGTCTCCACGACGTGGCCGTGGTGGTGACCAATCAGGTCCAGTCGAACCCCGACTCCTACTTCGGCGACCCGACCAAGCCCATCGGCGGCAACATCCTCGGGCACGCCTCGACGTTCCGCATGTACCTCCGGAAGTCGAAGGGGAACAAGCGAATCGTCCGCCTCGTTGACGCGCCAAACCTCGCCGACGGCGAGGCCGTGATGCGGGTCACGAACGACGGCCTGAAACCCGAATAAGGCTGGCCGCCGACGCGGCGTCGGCCTACACCAGCGCTAGCACGGCCAGTACCGCACCGGTGACAGCGACCGCGACGCCTCCCGCTCTCGGCGTAACAGGTCCCTCCGGATGGGTCCCGGGGAGCGAGACCGGACGTGCGACCTGAAGCAGACCGACGGTGAGGACTGTCCCCGGAAAGGCGAATCCCGCGCCGATTCGGGGAGACGAGAAGGTGAAAAACAGCGCTCCGATGAAGACGAAGACGGCGGCTATGCCCCGAGCGCCCGGCGTCACGTCGTCGTTCGAGAACGCGACGAATATCGCGGCGGGCCACCACCACAGCAGGACGCCGACGCCGAACCAGAACGCTCCGAAGAGGAGTGCGACTGCCATGCCCGGCGTTTCGTGTCCGAAGTCAAGTAATTTCGGGCGTGAATACTTTACCGACCCCGCGACAACGCGGACCTATGGTCGACCGACGACAGGTTGAGCTAATCGGTGTGTTGGTCTTTTACTTCGCGATTTACACCGCGGTCCTGGGTCCGGCAATCGGCGGGGCGACCGGGTTCGAGAAGTCCGCGCTGGACCTCTCGGGCGACCGCGGTGCGGCGCTGCTCCGGATGTTCACTTCGGTCCGCGGATGGATACTCGTTCTCGGGTTCGGCCCGGTGGTCTACGGCTACATGCTCACGCGCGCGCGGATTGCCGGAGTCGGTCCGCGGGAGATGTGGGGGCGATGAGAGACGAGTTCACGCCCCACCGAGGTCGGCCAGCGCGCCAGCCAGCACCCGCGTGGCGGTCGCGCAGTCGTCCCAGTCGGTCCACTCCTTCGGGTTGTGGGAGATGCCGTCCCGCGAGGGCGCGAACAGGAGTCCGGCGTCCGTGACCTCGGCGACGTGCATGGTGTCGTGGGCCGCGCCCGAGTGCAGGTCGAGCGTCTCGATTCCGGCCTGTTCGCCCGCGTCGTGGGCGGCCGACCGCACGCGATCGCTCATGGGCGTCGGTTCGAGGTCGAAGGGTCGCCGGAACTCCGTCTCGACCCCGCGCTCGCGTTCGAGGCGCGCGAGGCTCCGGCGCGCTCGCCGGACCAGTTCCGTCATGACGTCTCGGTCCACGTCCCGAACGTCCACGCCAGCCGTGACTTCTCCGGGAACCACGTTAGTCGCGTTCGGACGCACGTCGAGACTACCCACGGTCCCCACCGCAGTGTCGCTCTCCTCGGCGACGACCTCGTTCGCGGCGCGTTCGACGTCGAGCACGAACTCGCTGGCCGCCGCGAGCGCGTCGGTCCGGTCGCCCATCGGGGTCGCCCCGGCGTGGTCGGCCTCGCCGCGTATCGTCACCTCGCAGTGGGTGATGCCCGTGATGGCGGTGACGACGCCCACCGGAACGCCCGCGTCCATCAGTCGCTCGCTCTGCTCGACGTGGAGTTCGAGCCACGCGTCCCAGTCGCTGGCGTCGAGGCGGCCCTCGCCCCGGAAGCCGATATCGGTCAGGGCGGTCTCCAGCGCGGTCCCGTCGTCCGCTTCGAGCGCGAGTGCGTCCTCCACGGAGCGCTCGCCCGCCGCGACCGACGACCCGAGCAGGCCCGAGGCGAAGCGCTGGCCCTCCTCCTCGGTGAACGAGACGACTTCGACCGGGCGCGTCGGTTCGACTCCCGCGTCCCGCATCGCCCGGACGGCTTCCAGCGCGGCGTAGACGCCGAGGGGTCCGTCGAAGATGCCGCCTTCGGGGACGGAGTCGAGGTGGCTTCCCGCCGCGACCGGGTCGGCGTCTGGGTCGGCGCTCTCGGGGGTCCACCGTCCCGCGACGTTCCCGACCGCGTCGATTCGCACGTCGAGTCCTGCGTCTTCCAGTCGGGAAACCAGATACTCGCGGGCCTCGCGGTTGGCTTCGGTGCCGGTCAGTACGGTGCGTCCGCGCCCTTCGTCGGACTCGACCTCGCCGAACTCGGCGGTTCGCTCGATGTCCGTCCGGAGGCGCTCGGCATCCACGTTCATGTCCGAAGCGTCGGCGGCCCCGCTAATGAGTGGTGGGATGGGGGCAGAACGCACGAGTCGCCTCGGGAGCGCTACACGCTTCCGGCCGCCGCGGAGTGTCCCCGGTCGAGGGGGTCCTCGATGTCGCCCGTGACTGCCTCCAGAGCGTCGGTAACGGTCACGAGTCCGACGACGTCGCCGTTTTCGACCACCAACGCGAGTTCCTGATTCTCGGTCTGGAACTGGTCGATGGCGTCGCTCACGTCGGCGTCCGGCGAGAGCGTCATCGGCGGCGCGGCCAACTCCGCGAAGTCGAGGTCCCCCTGCGACAACTTCTCGCGGTGGCGCACGAGCACCGGCACGTAGACGATGCCGCGGAAGTCGGTCAGGTCCTCGGCGACCAGCGGATACCGGGTCTGGGGTCTGTCAGACATGCGCCGGAAGTTCTCCTCGGTATCGACTTCGGTGGACAGCGCGACGATTTCGTCGGCGGGAATCATCACTTCGCGGACCGACTGCTCGCCGATTCGGAGCGCGTTCATCACCTCGTCCCGGCGCTCGGCCGACAGGTCGCCGCGTTCGAGGACGGACCCGAGTCGGTTGCGGAGGTCGGCCCGAGACTCGATGGCCTCCTCCTCGGTTTCGAGCCACGCTCCGGTCATCTCGATGCCGAACAGTCCGAGCGTCGCCTTCGCGACCCAGTCGCCGAGGGTGATGAGGGGGGAGATGAGGTAGTTGAACCAGTACAGCGGCGTCGCGCCGTACCGACAGACCAACCGGGAGCGCTCGACGCCGAGGTAGGTCGGGGTCTGCTCGCCGTGGGTCAGGTGGACGAGGTTGATGAGGAGGAAGGCGAGAATCGCGCCCGAACCGAACGACGCGAGCACCGTGTCCGCGAAGATGGGTTCGAAGATGGCGGCGAGGGCGGGTTCGGCCACGATACCGACCGCGATGCTGGACGCCGTAATTCCGACCTGACAGGTGGTGAGATAGATTTCGAGGTTCTGGGTCATCTCCCACGCGCGCTCCAGCGCAGGGGTTCCGTCGACGAACTCGTCCTCTGTGAACTGGCGTGCGCGCGTCAGCGCGAACTCGATGGCGACGAAGAATCCGTTCGCCAGTATGAGCAGTACGCCCGCGGCGAGACGACCCGCAATTTGGAGCGAGTCCATCGTCACGTAACTACGGCGCGAAGGACACAAAGAAGTGATGGTTTATCGACGTAATCTACACCCCGCGACCGAGACGGCAGACGGTCTGGTTCAGGAATCTCGGTCCGCGGACTCGATTTCGAGGAGTCCGCTGGAGTGGACGGTCACGTCGTAGTTCTCGTACGTGAACGACATGTGTCCCCCCACGTCGGGCAACCCGCCCGTCCCGACGAAGTCGTTCAGGGTGTCGGGTTCGACGGTCTCGAAGAGCGGTTCTAACTCCAGTGGGTCTGCGTCGGCGATGTCGGCGACGGTTACCACCAGCATCTCGCTCGGGCGGTCGTCGCTCGACGGGTCGTAGTGAACGTAGCGCGTTCGGTCTTCGGCGGCGTCGTCTCCGGTTTCGTTAGGGTCCATCATACTCGGGGGTGCAATCGCCTTTAGACGGAGGGCGAACGAGTCGGACTCCCGTCGCCCGCAGTTCGGTCTCTGGTTCCGTCTCCAGTGATGACAAACGAATAGAGTAGCGGCGTTGATATACTTATCGGATAGGCTCTCGAATTAGGACGCCTTCGTGGCGCATCGAATTCGAACGGAAGCCGTGAACAGTCGTATCAGGAGTCCTCGACCGACTGCACGAATTCGAGAAACGCCGTCACTCGCTCGTCGCCGCGGTAGCGGACGGTCTTCGAGCGAGGGTCGTAGTCGAGGACGGCGGTGCGGTCTAGTTTGGGGAGGCAGTTGTGATGGAGTGACACTGCGACGCGCTGGTGGTGTCGGTCGGAGTCGGTGTCGGTACCGGTTTCAGAGTTCGATTCCGTGTCCTCAGCGGACTCGGACCCGCCGTCGGACTGGGTCTCGCTGCAATCCTCCGTCCGCGCTCGGCCCTCGACCGGACGCTGTCGTTCGCGCTCTACTACGTGGTCGACGATGTCGTCGAGTTCGACCACGTCCACAGAGAGCGATTCCAACTGCGCGAGAACGTCTCGGGTTCGTCGGTCCGACACGATGTCGAAGAGGTCGTCGACGCGTTCCTCTTCGGCCGGTTCGTCACGGCTGAACGGGGGAGTCTCGTCGTCACCTCCGCCCTCGCAGGCGTCATCACACATGATAACTACTGTCAGAGCCACGGTAGGCTTATTTCTGACGGGCGAACGCGACGTGGTCGATAAATTCTACCTTTGGCCGACACGACGTTTACGTTTGCGTAAACGGAAACGAAGCGAGCGACTGACCGAGCTGCCCCCCCCGACAACTCCGTCGGGCAGTGTCCACAATCGGATGACAGCGGCCCCATTAGACCACGCTCGTTCAGAGCTGTCTCGCAAGCAATACGTTCGAGGGCGCCGACCGCATCGGTATGCGAGCGTACAAATCGAAGATGGTCACGCCGATTCGACTCCCCGACCGCGAGGAGCGAGAGGCGAATCTGGAGCGAGCGGGATACAACGTCTTCAACCTCGATTCGGAGGGCGTGTTCGTGGACCTGTTGACCGACAGCGGGACCGGAACGATGAGCGAGTCCCAGTGGGCCGCCATGCTGTCGGGCGACGAGGCCTACGCCGGGAGTCGGAGTTTCGACCGACTGGAGGAGGCGGTCTCGGACGTGATGGGCTTCGAACGCATCATCCCCGCCCATCAGGGCAGAGGCGCGGAGAACGTCCTCTACGGCGCGCTGGTCGAGGATGGCGACTACGTACCGAACAACACCCACTTCGACACCACCCGGGCGCACATCGCCAACAACGGGGCGAAGCCGGTCGATTGCCCCTGTGAAGGCGCGCTCGACGACGACCGACCGTTCGCGGGGGACCTCGACGTGGAGGCAGTTCGGCGTCTCGCGGACGAGGTGGGCGCGGAGAAGATTCCGGCGGTGCTGCTCACCATCACCAACAACTCGCTGGCGGGCCAACCGGTCAGCGTGGAGAACGTCCGGGCGGCCCGCGAGGTGGCCGACGAACTGGACGCCGCCTTCGTCATCGACGCCTGCCGGTTCGCCGAGAACGCCTACTTCGTCCGGGAGCGCGAGGCGGAGTTCGAAGGCGAGTCGGTCTCTGCCGTCGCGCGCGAACAGCTCTCGTACGCCGACGCGCTCGTCATGAGCGGGAAGAAGGACGGACTGGTCAACGTCGGCGGGTTCGTCGCTATTCGAGACGACGAGAAGTTCGACGACCTCTACGCCGACGCCCGCGAGCGCGGCATCCTCTACGAAGGGTTCACGACCTACGGCGGGATGGCGGGACGGGACCTCGAAGCGATGGCGGTCGGTCTCCGCGAGGCGGTCGCGGAGTCGTACGTCGCCGACCGCGTCGGGCAGGTCCAGCGACTCGGCGACCTGCTCGCCGACCGCGGCGTACCGGTCGAGCGACCCACCGGCGGACACGCGGTGTACGTCAACGCCGCCGAGTTCCTGCCCGAGATTCCGGACGACGAGTTCCCCGGACAGGCGCTCGTCTGCGAACTCTACCGCGAGGGCGCAGTCCGCGGCGTCGAACTCGGGAGTTTCGCCTTCCCCGACACGGACCGACCGGAACTGGTTCGCCTGTCGCTTCCGCGGCGGACCTACGGTGCGGACCACCTCGACCACGTGGCCGAGACGTTCGAGAAAGTGGCCGAGCGCCGCGACGCGGGCGAAATCTCGGGCCTCGAAATCGTCGCGGAACCCGAGATGGCGGAACTGCGCCACTTCAGCGCGGAACTGCGACCGGTTCGAGCGCAGGAGACGACCACGGCCGACTGACCGCGACCGAATCGGCGCGACCGCTCGCCCTTCTCTGACTGCGGTTTTCTCGTCTCGTGCGAGCAGTTCTCGACTCAGACGCCCTCTACCGTTTCGCGGTAGGCCCGAACGTCTCCGAGCGCGGACTGCACCGTCTCGGCCTGCTCGTCGTCCAGCGCCGACTGTACGTCCTGAAGGTTGTGTTCGAGGCGCGCGAGCGTCCCGTGGTCGGGACCGCGCTCGCTGTCGGCCATCGTCCGAAGTCGCTCGGCGAGGGATTCGAGTCGCTCGCCGGTCTCGTCGTCTGAACTGGCCTCTCGCGCCGAGTCGAGCCGCTCCGCTGCTTCGCGGAGTTCGGTTCTGTCGTCGGTCATATTCGACGCTACGACCGAGACCGGAAAATAATTTCCGTCGAGGTAATTTCCCGAGACGACGGGACGTTCTGACGACCGATCGCAGTCCTCATTTCGAGCGAGTCCCTATTGGAACGCATGGGTTCCAAGCTCAAACGCGGTCTGTACGGATTCGTCGGACTACTCGCGCTGGGTTTCGCGGTCCACTACGTGCTGTTCGGATCGCTCCCCGTCGGTAAGCCGGAACTGCTGAAGGACGATTCGGAACCGGAGTGGAACGAAGTCGAAGCGTAGCCGCAGTACGACGAGAACGAGGACCGCCGACTTAGCTCCCGCCCAGCACTCGTTTGAACAGCGTGAACGTGAGCAGGGTGAAGAACAACCCGTTCAGCATCCCCTGACTCGCGGCCAGAATCTTGGCCGCCCAACCCACGGGTCCGATGTCGCCGTAACCGATGGTGCTGAAGCTGATGTAACTGTAGTACAGTCCGTCGAACAGCGTCGTCGCGGGCGCGCTCGCGTCCCAGACGACTCCGGCCCCCGTCTCCAGCGGCCCGCCGAGGACGTAGAAGACGCCGAACAGCGCGGGGAGCAGGAACGTGAGCGCGGCGATGCGTGGCAGGCGGTTGCCGTAACCGCAGGTGAACTGCATGAAGAAGTTGAGTCCGACGCTGGACGCCTTCTTCGCCCGAGTCCACGCGTCGATGGAGTACTCGTGGAGGACGATGTCGATGTTCTTCCGACGGTTGTAGAAGTACCGCTTGAACTCGAACTCCCTCATCGCGGGCGTGTCGCCGACCGCGTCGGCGCTGTCCTGTGCCTTCCGGTAGGTCTCCTCTACGACTTCGTTCGACATCTCTACGTCGTAGCGGCCGGAGGTCCCGTCGCCGATGAAGTCGTGGAGGTTCCAGTCGTTGCGTTCGAGCGAGGCGTGGTGGTCGCTGAAGTCGAAGTGGTCGAAATCCGTCAGACAGAACCGGAAGTGGTCGAGCAGTTCGTGTTCGTTGGTCTCGCTCTCCAACTGCAGGTCGCCGAGCGTCGCCGTCGTCAGGTCGTAGATGACGACGTTGCCCGCGGTCACGACGATACTACCGCCCGCGAGAGTCGCACCCGACAGGTCCACGTAGGTGTCGCCTCTCCCGGTCCCGACTACCCGGAACTGGACCGCGTCGAGGAACTCCGCTTCTCGGAAGTTGGACTCGGCGTCGAACGTCACGTCCCTGAACGACCCGTTCGTGAAACTCGCGGACTCGAAGTCCGCCAGCGACTCGAACGTGACCTCGTCGAAGCAGGCGTTCTCCTCCAGATGCTTGGCCTCGCCCTCGAAAATCGCACCCCGGAAGACGGCGTCGTCCTCGAACGTCGCCTCTCGGAAACTGGCGTCCTCGCGGAACCGCGCTTCGGTGAACCGAGCACGCGACCGGAACGTCACGTCGACGAAGTCGGCGTCGCCGTGGAACTCCGTCTCGACCGCCTCCACCTCGCCAGCGAACGCGCCCTCGTCGAAGGCCACGCCGTCGCGGAACGCCGTACACTCGAAGTTGGCGCGTCCCGCCACGTCGATGCGGTGGCAGTCGGCGCGGGCGTCGAAGACGGCCCGGTCGAGGTTGAACTCGTCGTCGAAGGTGGCGTCCTTGAAGTCGGCGAACCGGAACCGCGCGAGTTTAAAGTCGGCCTCGCCCTCGAACTGCGCGCTCTCGAAGGTCACATCGTCGCTGGTGGTCCGACTCCCGCCGTTGAACTCGACGCCTCTGAACTCGGCCACGGCCTTGAACCGAGCGTTCTCGAAGCAGGCGTCGTCGTGGAACTTGGCCTCGTCGAAGTCGGCCATCCGGTCGAACACCGCCCCACCGAACTGGGTGTCGCCCTCGAACTCGACGTGTTCGAAGTCGGACTCGGCGTGGAACGCCACGTCGGTGAAGGTGACGTACTGGAAGGTCGCTTGCCGGAAACTCGCGTCGTCGCGGAACGTCGTGCCCGCGAACGAGATGTGGTCGTCGAGGACGTGACTGGTGCCGGTCGTCTCGACGTTCCGGAAGTGGGCCGGGGCGTGGAACGTCGCGTTCTCGAAACTCGTGTCGTCGCGGAACGTCGTCTCGTCGCAGTTCACCTCGCCGTGGAAACTCGCGTCGCCGAACGACACGTCCTCGCGAAACGTCGCCTCGTACGCCGAGAACGTCCCCTCGACCGAAATCTGGTCGGCTTCGAGGGCACCGCCGATGGTCGCGCCCTCGAACTTGAGCGAGCCCACCGTGGCACCGCGGAGGTTGAGTCCCTGTTCGAGATGCCCGTTCGTGATGTCGAACCCGTCGATGTCGGCGTGCTGGAAGTTGAGAACGTGGTTGTTACCGCCGCTGATGTCCTGATACGTCAGCGAGAGGTGCGGGAGGTCCGCGCCCACGTACTCGTTCGCGCGTACGTCCTCCGATTCGAGGTTCCGTTTGAGTCGCTCGACGATGTCCTCTCCGGACACGTCGTTGCTGGTCCGTTCGTCCCGCGACATGTGGAACGGGCAGTAGTCGCTGTCACCGTACGGTTCGTGGGGACACTCCCACGTCGTCTGGAGGCGCGCCTCGGTCCGTTTGGACGGGTCGAACGTGTATCGGCAGGTCGCTGTCGAGTCGGCGGTGGTCCGTTCTTCAGTTCGTGCCATGGCTGTAGTCGGGTGGTCGAGCGGCCGGAGGGCGTTTCGCGAGTGATTCGAGGGGGACTGTCACACGTACCCTCATTGTTCACCCCACCGATATATAGATTAGGTGTTTCGAAACCGACCCGGCCGTCCGCGCCGAGGGTCGGCGCTCATCGCAGCACGTCCTTGCGCTCGCTCTCGGTGAGTTCGGCGTCGAAGGCGCTCCGCGAACAGTGTTCGCACTCCTTGGCGGGGTTCGTGCTGCGCTCGTAGGTCCTGATGGGGTGGCCGAACACGAACAGCGCCTCCATCTGGTGGCGCGCTACGATGGCGTCGGCGGGTTCCCCGCAGTTCGGGCACCAGTCGTCGTCGGACGGGACCTGATAGGTCACTTTCCGGCGACCGAACCCGGCCCGGTCGAACGCTTCGGCCTTGCTCGTCTCGACGAGGTCCTCGACGGGGTAGGGTTGGGCCGCGACTTCGTTGTCGAACCCGGTGTCCGCGACCACTTCACTGTCGAGGTACGGCCCGACCGTGACGGTGTTGTCGTAGCCCAGCAGGTACACCGAGACGCCGGCGCTCCGCCCCGTAATCTCTATCTCGTGGTCGTGACCCACGACGTACACGTCGATGTCGGTGCGGGTCTTCTCGACGGTGACCTCGTGGTGCGCGCCCGTGACCCGGACGCCCGCGTCGGGGTCGCTGGAACTGCCGGACTGCTTCCACCCCGTGAGCGCCACGTCGTACTCGCCGGGGTCGCGCGGCGGTTCGACCTCGTCGGCGTAGACGTTCTCCGGGCCGACGACCGAGAGGTGGCCGCCGACCGCCCCGGCCGAGACGAACACGTCCTCCGCGTCGGCGACTGCGGCGTCGCCGGTCACGCCCTCGGGTTCGGCGTAGCCGTCCTCCAAGTCGCCTCGAACGACCGTCTCCGGGTCGTCCACGTCCGCGCCGCCGCCGGTCGGACGGTGAGTGAAGACGTACTCCGGATTCCGGAGTTCGAGGTCGCCCGCCACGGAGTCGGCCCGGAGGAACACGTCCTCGGGGTCGCGGACCGCCACGGGAGCGTCTTCGTGGCCGGTGAGCGTTACGTCACCGTCGTAGGTGTCTGCGGTTTCGTCAGTCATCGTGAGTCTCCGGAGAGAGGTCGGTCGTCAATCGTTCGAGCGGGTCGGTCGAGTCTTCGGACCGCTCGGCAGTCCGAGCGGAGTGCGGTTTCTGGGGTTCGGTGGACGTTCGCGTCCGGCGGAGCGTCGTTCCCGTGTAAACTGCGAGACCGTGTTCCGGGTACGTGTGGTAGGTCTCGTACGTCGCTGATTCGGAAGCGGACGACTGCTCGGGGTCGTCGGACGGTGTGAGTTCGATAGTCGTCCACGCGTCCGGGCCGAACCGGAAGGCGGCGTCGGCCGCCTCGGAACCGGGGAACGCTTCGATGGGTCGCACCTCGGCGCTGGTCACGACGCGGACGCGGTCGTTCTCGAAGGCGAACTCCCGTTCGACGCCGCTTCGGAGGGGCGTCTCGGCGGTCGATTCGCCGGAAATCGGCTCGCACGAGCAGACCTCGTGGAAGTTCAACTCGGGGACGCCGACGTAGTGGGACGCGCCAATGACGGTCAGCGCGGCGGGTGCGCCGAGCAACTGACTCGGGACGACGCGTTTCACGTCGAACGCCTCCAGATTCGGTTCGCTGGCGGCGTACGCGAAGTGAAGTCGGCGGGTTTCGGTGGATGACATGGTCTGATGGTGGTGGTGTTCGGTCGGGACAGTCAGGTATCGACGAGGATGTCGTAGTTGGGGTGGAACAGCGAGTTGACTCTCACGCCGCGGTAGCGCGGAATGTCGCGCCACCGCAGGTCGCGGTAGCGGTCGCTGTACGTCCGAACGTAGTCGGTCGCCTCGGCCGAATCTGGCGCGGGGAACCTCGGGCGCTCCCCGGACGCGAGGACGTAGAACTGCTCGACGCGTTCGGTCTCGCCGTCGCCGTCCACGTCCTCCCACGCCCAGTACGGGACGTACTGATCGAACCCGGCCGCCCGAACCGTGTTCACGTACGCCTTGTGATGCTCGGGGAATCCGTACTGGGAGTAGCCCCACGCGACGACCGAGCCGTCGGGTTCGAGGTGTCGCCGGAGCGACCCGTAGAACTCCTTCGAGTAGAGTTTGAGCAGGTCGTCGTCGGTCGCGCCGGGGATGTCGAGCAACACGAGGTCGTAGCTCTCGTCGGTGTTCTGGAGGTACGCGTAGCCGTCGCCGACCGTGGTGTTCAGTCGGTCGTACTCGTAGGCGTCGTCGTGCCAGCGCGAGAAGAAGGACTGGTTTCTCGCGTGGCGCATGAACTCGCCGTCGAGGTCCACGTGGTCCACGCTGACGTTGTATCGTCGGAGGTGGTCGATGGCTATCCAGTCGCCGCCGCCGACGACGAGGACGTTCGTCTCGGGCGAGTTCTCGTACATCGACATCGGCACGTCGACCAGTCCCTGATGGTAGGAGTCGGCCCAACTCTCGCAGAGTTGGACCGCGGTGCCGAGTCGCAGACACTGCTCGGTCTCGCCCGAGAAGTACGGGTTCGACCCCGACCCGGTCCACGTCCGGTCGTACCGCACGACGTGCTGGTACTGAGTGGTCCACTGGCTCGTGATTTCGGCGTCCATCGCACCCCTGTCGTACTCGGACTCTATCTGCTGTTCGAGGTAGAGTTCGGTCACGCCTCGGTCCACCTGCCGGTGGTTGGCGACTGCACCCGCGTACCCGGCGGTCAGCAGCAGACAGACCGCCAACAGCGCTCCGGACTCCCGACTCACCAGTCCGCGGCGCTCGTGGGCGAACAGCCCCCACGAGCGCTCGCTGAACCGGGCGACGAAGACCAGCGCGGCCACGCAGTTCAGCAGCGCCAGTACGAAGATGGTCGGGACCAGTCCGAGCGCGGGGTAGAGGAGCTTCGCGTAGACGATTGCACCGAACAGGCCGCCGACGTAGTCCATCGCCAGCACCACCGACAGGCCGCTCCGGTCGCCCGACGTCCGCTCGACGCTCCAGAACCAGCCGAAGACGCCGATGACGACACCGTGGACTCGACCGAAGGCGCGGACGACACTCGAAGGGAGTAGCGTCCCCGACTCGTCGGTCCGTTCGACCATCCGAGTCAGCAGGGGGAGTTCGAAGCCCGAGAGGAACCCGACCGCGACGGCGGGGAGTCGGGCGGCGACCCAGACGAGTTCGGCCGGGACGGACTCCGGGATGGCGACGCTGTTCAGGCCGACGACGAGCATGAACCCGGCGGGCGCGACGGCGGCGAGGTACACCTCGGTCCGGAAGAAGTTCGACGGCGCGTCGCCCTGCAACTCGTCGGAGAGCGCCGACCCGATACCGAGGCTGAAGAAGTAGAGTCCCACGGTGATGACGTACTGAGTCACGGTGCCGCCGTACATCACCGTCAACAGCTCGGAATAGACGAACTCGTACGCGAAGCTACAGAACGAGACCACGTACGTGATGGCCAACAGCGTGAGCGTCTGGGTTCGAGAGGGGTTCGGCATAGTTCGGTGTTGAGGAGTCCTCAGATTCGGGGCGAGACCTTCCACGGGTCGGAGACGTAGTACCCCGGCGTGCCGCGTTCGATCCGGGGTTCGGCCGTGAAATCGACGCACTCCCACCCGAGGTCGCGGCCCGACTCGGTGACGACGTGCGCGCCGACGCGGTACCGGCCCCGAGAGTCGAGGTCGTGAGTCAGCGCGTCGTCGGAGTCGGTGAGTTCACCGACCGCTTCGGGACCGAAGGTCCGGTCCCAATCGACCGGTCCCGCGCCGGGGAGGGCCGGTTGGTTGAATTTGCCCCAGTGGTTGTAGAAGAACGCGACGCCGACCTCCTCGACGGTCACGTCGCGCTTGGTCACCTCCTCGCCGTGGTCGGTGTACCACTTGGCTGCGTATTCTCCGCCGTGCCACCACGCCCGGCCGTGGCGGGTCTTGGGGGCCGCCTCGAAGTCGTCGGCGTCGCCGGTCCGACCGGTCGCGCCGGGACCGTCGTCGGCCCCGGAACCGGTTGTGCTGGGACCGCTCGCGTCCGCCCGGACTCGCACCGACGGCGCGTCCTCGATTCGGATCCGGAGCGTCTTGGCGTCGGTTTCGAGTTCGGGGAGGACGAACGACTTTCGCGGCGGGGGAGTCGGGTCTCCGCCGCCGAGACAGCCAGCAAGACCGCCGACGGCGGCGAGGCCGGTTCCGGCGAGAAACTCGCGGCGTCGCATCGCGCCTACGTATTCAGGTATCATTTGTAAGCTTCGTGGTATCGGAGGGGCGTCGGTCGAGTCCGCCGAGTGGCCGGGCGGTTCGGCCGAGTCGGGCGAGGACGCTACCGGATGTCAGATTCGAGGCGAGACCTTCCACTGCTTTTCGACTTCGTATCCGGCGTCGGAACCGATCGTCTCGTCTACCTTCAGGTCCACGCACTCCCAATCGAAGTCGTGGCCGTTCTTCCCTCGGAGTTCCGCGCCGACTCGATACCAGCCGTCGGTGCCGATTTGGCAGGCCTCCGTGTCGTCGGGGTTATCGACGCGGCAGTCCCACGGGACCGGTCCCGCGCCGGGTTTGTCGTCTTTCATCGCCGCCGAACTGCCGAGGTACGCGACGCCGATAGTGGCGACGCCCACTCCGTACTTCGACACGTCGTCTCGGTGGTCCTCGTACCAGTCGTCGGCGTAGTCGCCGCCGTGCCACCACGCCCGGCCGTGGCCGGTCTTGGGTGCGCTGGTGTAGCCGCCGGTGGCGCGACCCGTGGCTCCGCGGCCGCCGCCACCGCCTTTGCCCTTCGCGCGGGCACCGCCGACGGGACTGAGACCGCCGACATCGTCGGGGTCGGCCAGCGCGTTCTGGCCGCCACCGTCGTAGCGTGACTTGACCCACGTGTTGTCTTCGAGGGCTACTCTCAGTTTCCCGCCTTTCGTCTCGATGGTCTCGAAGACGTTCGACTTTCGAGGCGGCGGGGACTTACTTCCGGTACAGCCCGCGAGGGCGGAGGCGGCGACGATGCCGGTACCGGCGATGAATTCGCGGCGTCGCATGAGTGCTGTCTTTACGTGACCGGTTTAAAGAGTTTATTGAATTAATTGTTCGCGGTGACACCACTTCGAGGCAGTCGCGACCGTCGTTCTATCCGAGTCCAGTTCGGGTCGCCGTGTCCGGCTCAGACCATCGCTTCGGTCGAAATTCCGGGGTTCTCGCGCACGAACGCGACGAGCGCGTCCACGTAGCTCTCGAACGGCGGGCAGGCGATACCGCTCCCGTGCAGGTCCCGAACCGCGTTCTGGCTGGTGTAGCTCGTGGGATGGGCGAGATAGTCCAGTACCGCGGGTTCGACGCCGAGCGCGTCCGCGAGACTCGGAACCGCTTCGAGCGAGCGCCGAGCGAGACCGACGCCGCCCGGCAGGGGAACTCTGAGAATCCGTCTGCCGGTCGCGTCACCGAAGGCCCGCATCATGTCGGCGACGGTGGGCGGACTCGGGTCGCAGAGCTGATACACCTCCCCCGCGGAGTCCTCGCGGGCGCTCAGGTAGTCGATAGCATCGACCACGAAGTCGCGAGGGACGACGTTGACCTCGTAGCTGTGCGGGTTGCCGAACGTCGCCAATACGCCGACCCCGCGGGGTTGCCGCCGGAGCAGGTTCATGACGAAGTACGGCCCGTCGTACTTCTGGGTCCGTCCCGTCTGGCTGTCGCCGACCGCGATGCCCGGACGGTAGACCGTCGCGGGCAGTCCCTCGTCCATCCGTCGCTGGACCTCGACTTCCGCCAGAAACTTCGTCTCCTCGTAGTGATTGTTGAACGACTGGCCCACGGCGAGGTCCTCGTGGGTGAACACGCCGTCGTGACGACCGCTGACGTAACAGGTGCTGACGTACTGGAACCGCCCGAGATTCGGACACCCTTCCGCGAAGTCGAGGACGTTCCGCGTCCCCTCGACGTTGACCGCTTGACCCACCTCGCGCGACACCCCGAGGTCGTACACCGCCGCGAGGTGATACACCTCCACCGCGTCGCGCTGGAGGTCGGCGTACAGGTCTCCGTTCGCGGGTTCACCGCTCGGGTCCGCGTTCGAGTCAGCGCCCGCTTCGCCCAACCCGAGGTCGGGGTCGGTGATGTCGCCCTCGTAGAGTTCGACGCGGTCCGCCCCGTCGCGGTCGCGCCCAATCTCGGCCGCCCGTCGCTCCGCGAGGTCGCGATACTTCGACTGGACCAGACACCGTATCGGCACGCCCTCGGGATACCTGTCGAGCAGGCGCGCGACCAGTTCCGAGCCGAGAAAGCCGGGGAACCCCGTCAGGAAGACCGACCGCGACTCGCCCTCGTCCGGCACGCTACCGCACCCCCGGAATCCGGGCCATCGCCCGGAACGCCAGCGTCATCACAGTCGCGTACCACTTCCTCGGGACCCCGCGGGGCGGGGCGATAGCCGCGCCGCGCTGGTGGGCGACGGTCTGGGACTCGGTGTACTTCGCGAACCCCGCTTCGCCGTGGCGGCGGCCCAACCCGGAGTCCTTCATCCCGCCCATCGGCGCGTCCACCGAGGCCCACGCCGCGGCGTAGGCGTCGTTGACGTTGACCGTCCCGCAGTCGATGCGCCGGGCGAGGTCCCGGCCGCGCGCGCCGTCTTCGGTCCAGACGCTCGCGTTCAGTCCGTAGTCGGAGTCGTTCGCCAGTCGAATCGCCTCGGCTTCGGTGTCGAAGGGTCGGACCGCCACGACCGGGCCGAACGTCTCCTCGCACCCCGCCTCCATCTCGTCGGTCACGCTCGTCAGAATCGTGGGTTCGTAGAAGTACGGTCCGAGGTCCGGGCGCGCTCGACCCCCGGTGAGAACGTCCGCGCCCTTCTCGACGGCGTCTTCGACGTGGCGCTCGACGGTTTCGAGTTGGTCGGGTCCCACGAGCGACCCCACTTCGGGCCCGTAGTCGTAGGCGGGCCGGAGGTCGAGACCCCTCGTCCGCCGGACGAAGCGGTCGAGGAACTCGTCGTACACCTCGCGCTGTACGTAGAGGCGCTCGAAGGAGATGCAGAGCTGTCCCGCGTTGGTGAAACACCCCCGAACCGCGCCCTCGACCGCCCGGTCGATGTCGGCGTCGCCGAGGAAGACCATCGGGTTCTTGCCGCCGAGTTCGAGCGAGCAGTCGGTCAGGTTCGCGCCCGCCCGGCGGGCCACCTCGCGGCCGGTCTCGGTGCTCCCGGTGAAGCAGACGAAGTCGGTCCCGTCTACGACCGCGCCGCCCGCCTCGCTTCCGCGTCCAGTCACGACCTGAAACGCGTCGTCGGGGAGTCCGGCCTCTCGCAGCAGGTCGCGGAGGACGAGCGCGGTGTAGGGGGTCTCGCTCGCGGGCTTGCAGACCACGGCGTTGCCAGCGAGCAGCGCCGGTATCGCGTCCGACACGGCCAGCGTGAGGGGGTAGTTCCACGGCGAGACCACCCCGACCACGCCGACCGGGCGGCGGTGAACGGTGGTCCGGGTGAGCAGCGGGACCGCTCCCTTCCGGCGCGACGGTTCGAGGTAGTCCGCCGCCCGGTAGGCGTAGTAGCGCGCTGTGGTCGCCACGTCCAGCACCTCCTCGAAGGCGTCGATGCGGGACTTCCCGCTTTCCAGTTGAGTCACGTCGAGCAACTCGTCGCGCCGGTCCAACACGAGGTCGTGGAACCGCCGGACGATGGCCGCGCGTTCGGCCGCGTCTCGGTCGGCCCACGCGCTCTGGGCGGCCCGTGCGCGCTCGACCGACGCGCTCACGTCGGCGGGAGTACAGGCGGGAACCGTTCCGATTCGGTCGCCCGTGTACGGCGCTTCGACGGGAATCGCGGGTCGGTCGGCCTCGGTTCGGACCGAAGTCGCGAGCCGAGAGAACCGGTCTCGGGGGACGCCGTCCGGAACCGCGTCCGAGTAACTCGACATGGGACGACGGTACGGACGAGATTCCCATGAGTGTTCGGACACGACCGGAAACTCCACGAGAGTGGTACCGAACGTGAGCGAGGAGTTCGCCGACGGTTCAGTCGTGGCCGGACGCTTCGACCGGTTCGTACGGTTCCTCCAGATACGCCATATCGCTGGCCGAGAGGTCGATGTCGAGTGCTTCCACCGCGTCCTCCAGATGCTCGACGCTGGTGGTGCCGACGATGGGCGCGTCCACCCAGTCCTTGTGGAGGAGCCACGCGAGCGAAATCTGGGCCATCGTCACGCCCTCGTCGGCGGCGAGTTCCTGCACGCGCTCGTTTATCTCCTTTCCGCCGCCCTCCCGGTACGGATGCTCGTACATGTGTTCCTCGGACTCGCCCCGCGTCGTCGCGTCGATGTCCTCGTGCGGGCGGGTGAGGTAGCCGCGAGCGAGCGGACTCCACGGCATCACGCCGACGTTCTCCCGGTCGCAGAGCGGGAGCATCTCGCGCTCCTCCTCGCGGTAGACGAGGTTGTAGTGGTTCTGCATCGTCTGGAACCGTTCGAGTCCGAGTCGGTCGCTGGTGTGGAGCGCGTCGGCGAACTGGTAGGCCCACATCGAGGACGCGCCGACGTGGCGGACCGTCCCCCGGCGCACCGCGTCGTCCAGCGCGCGAAGGGTCTGTTCGATGGGGGTGTCGTAGTCCCACCGGTGAATCTGGTACAGGTCGACGGTGTCCATCCCCAGTCGGTCGAGGCTGTTCTCCAACTCCTGTTCGAGGGCCTTCCGCGACAGGCCGCCGGAGTTGGGGTCCTCGTCGTCCATCTGGAAGTAGGCCTTCGTCGCGACCACGCTCTCGTCGCGGCGGCCTTCGAGGGCGTCGCCCAACACGCGCTCGCTCTCGCCGTTCGAGTACATGTTGGCGGTGTCGAAGAAGTTGATGCCGAGGTCGATTGCGCGCTCGATTATCTCCTCGCCCTCCTCGGGGTCGAGGACCCACGGCCGCCAGTCGCTCGACCCGAAACTCATACAGCCGAGACAGATTCGACTGACCTCCATGCCCGTGTCGCCGAGCGTCGTGTACTCCATGCGCCGATAGTCGCTCGGCGAGCGTAAAAAGGTCCGTCAGGCGGCAGGGGGTTCGGGATTCGCGCGAGCGTCGGGACGACACTCTCCCGACAGATAAGCGGTGCCTACCTCATTCTCACGCCACACCCCGGTCAACACCGCGACGAACTCGGTTGTCGATGCCGAGAACGGCCCGAAGAACGGGCGGTAACTTCAATGGAGAAGCCGTGGAAGTGGGTCCAATGGCTACCCCGCGTCGCTGGCGGTTCGTCTACGGGCAGACGGCGTGGATGCTCGCGGCGGTCCTCGTCCTCGCAGTCGTCGATGCGCTCTCGCTTCGCGTATTTCTGGTCGCGTCGCTGGTCGGGTTCCTCGTGATGATGGAGTTCACCGCGCCGTTCGACGTGACCCCGGCGTGGCGCAGGCGACTCAAGTGGTTCGTCCTGCTCGGTCTGCTCGTCTTCGCGTACGTCCTCGGCAGGCGCATCCTCGAACTCATGCCGGAGGGAGCGATGCCGTGACCGACGACGACGCGTGGTCGTTCGACCCGTACGACATCGACTGGCCGCGCGCGCTCCTCGTCGCGCTCGTCGTCGCAGTCGCCGCCGCGGGCGTGACGGGGGCCGCCACCTCGGACGCCGCGTTCGGCGCGTACAACTACGGGTGGGACGGCGCGTCGGAACTCCGGACGCAAGCCGAGGCGGTCGGCGCGGAGGTCAGCGTCGTCCGGAACACCCGGGACTACGATTCCGTCGCGCCGAGCGACTCCGTAGCGGTGGTCCTCTCGCCCGACGACGCCTACAGCCCCGAGGAGACGGCGCGCGTCGCCGAGTTCGTGGACCGCGGCGGGACGCTCGTCGTCGCCGCAGACGTCGGTCGGAACGCCAACCCGCTGCTGGCCGCGGTGGGGACCAGCGCCCGCATCGACGGGACGCCGGTCCGCGACGAGCGACACAACTACCGGACGGCGTCGCTCCCGGTGGCGACGAACAGTTCCGACCACCCGCTCGTGGGGAACGTGTCGGCGCTCACGCTGAACTACGGGACCGTCGTGCGACCCGGCGGCGCGACCGTTCTGGTCAACACCTCCGAGTACGCCTACCTCGACCGGAACCGGAACGGGACGCTCGACTCGTCCGAGACGCCCGAGCGCCGTCCCGTGGCGACGGTCGAACGAGTCGGTGCGGGCCGGGTCGTGGTCGTGAGCGACCCCAGCGTGTTCGTCAACGCGATGCTGGACCGGTCGGACAACCGGGCGTTCGCTCGGTCGCTGTTCGCCACCGGCGACCGCGTTCTCCTCGACTACTCCCACTCGGCGGGGGTGCCGCCGCTCGTCGCGACCGTCCTCGACCTCCGGGCCTCGCCGCTCGCGCAGGTCGCGGTCGGCGCGTTCGGACTGGCGCTCGTCGGCGTCTGGACGCGGTCGGGCGAGTTGCCTTCCCGATTGACGCGGGGGAATCGGTCCCGGTCGGGACTGGCGGGTCGGCTTTCGGCCCGCATCCGCGGCGAGTCGGCGTCGGACGGTCGGTCGCCGACGCTCTCCACCGACGAGGTGGTGGCCGCGGTCGAGCGTCGCCACCCCGAGTGGAGCGACGACCGGGTGCGCCGAGTCGCCCGCCGACTCGACCGCGGTGCGGGTGACCCGAATCACTCCGGCAGAGGGTCGAGAGCCGACGAATCGAGCGACTCGCCCGAGTCCCGAGACGGCCGGAAATAGGCCGTTACTGGCAAAAGATGTATCATCGGCCGTCTCGACAGTATTCCGAGAATGACTGACCCGGCGGAACTCTATCAGGCGGTCGCCGAGGAGACCAGTCGCGTCCTCGTGGGCAACGACGACGCGGTCGAACTACTTACTATCGCGCTCCTGACCGACGGTCACGTCATCCTCGAAGGCGTTCCGGGCGTCGCCAAGACGACTATCGCGCGCCTGTTCGCCTCCGCCATCGACTTGGAGTACAACCGGATTCAGATGATGCCGGACGTCCTCCCCGCCGACGTGACGGGGACCCACGTCTACCGGGAGTCGACCGGCGAGTTCCAACTCCAACGCGGTCCCATCTTCGCCAACGTCGTGATGGTTGACGAGATAAACCGCGCGACGCCGAAGACCCAGAGCGCGCTGCTGGAGGCCATGCAGGAGGGGCAAGTCACTATCGAGGGCGACACCCACCAGCTCCCGACGCCGTTCATCGTCGTCGCGACCCAGAACCCCATCGAGATGGAGGGCACCTTCGAACTCCCGAAGGCCCAGCGCGACCGGTTCCAGTTCAAACTCGACATCGACATCCCCGACCGGGACGACGAGCGAACTATCCTCGACCGGTTCGAGCGCGACCCCGACCTCACCGCCGAGGACGTGGAGTCGGTCGTCTCGGTCGAGGACCTGTACGAAGCCACCGACGCAGTTCGAGACGTTCACGTCGCCGAGTCGGTTCGCGAGTACCTCCTCGACGTGGTGGCCGGGACCCGGTCGAACCCCCAGATAGCGTACGGCGCGTCGCCGCGCGCGACGCTGGCGTTCCTCCACGCGAGCAAGGCGCGGGCCGCCATCCGGGGCCGGGACTACGTCATCCCCGACGACGTGAAGGCGCTCGCGCGACCGACGCTGGTCCACCGACTCGTGCTGGAAGCCGACACCGAACTCGCGGACGTGTCGCCCGAGCACGTCGTGGACGACGTTCTCGACGGCGTGGAACCGCCGGGGAGCGAGACCGAGGTCGAACCCGCCCGACCGGCGAGCACCGACACCACTGACTGACGCGCCCTCCTCCGCGACCGACGCCGTCCTCTGGTATTTTGTCTACCGGGAACTCGCTACGCCTCGTCGGGCGGACGCCAGCGACACGTCACGAGGTACTCGTACCCGTCGTCACTCGCTCGAACCGCCTCGACTTCCACTGGTCGGGCGAGTCCGCGCGCGAGACCGACCGCGAGGACCGACGGAATCGGATGGTCGAAGCGGTCCGCGCGGCCGAACGCGCTCCCCGAGACGCCGAACGTGACTCGCCGCTCGTCGGCGTCGGCGCTCACGCTCTCCGCGAGTTCGAACTGCTGGACCACGCCCTCTGCGAGTTGGTCGGCCAGCGTCTCGGGGTCGTCGGCCAGCGAGGACGACAGCGCGCGCTCGAACGCATCGACCAGCGACTCGCCGGTCGGTTCGAACGCGACGCCGCGGCGGTTCCCCTCGTCGGTGACGAACGTCCGCGAGAGCGCCTCCCGGTCGGGCAGTTCGTAGTCGGCCCGTTGCGGGACGAACACGCGCGACGAGCGCGTCCGTCCTTCTGACGGAGGGACGTAGACGGTGGCGTCGGCGAGACCCAACTCCGCGCGAATCGCGGTCCGGGTCTCCGCGAGCGCGTCGTAGACGCTCTCTCCGACGTCCGCCGGGAGGAAGCGCTCGGGCGTCAGGAAGTACGTCAGCACGCCTGCGAACAGTCCCGTCCCGCCGAGCGCGAACAGCACCTCCCTGCTCGGCGGGAGCGCGAGTCCGCCGACGATTGCCACCGCCCCCACGGCGAACAGACCGAGCGCGGTGCGGCGGTGTCGCGCCCGCTTCGACCGGGCGTACTCGCGCCGGAGTCGCTCGTTCTCCTCCTCCAGTACCGCGACCCGCGCACGGAGTCGTTCGGTCTCCGACTCGTCGGCGACTGCCCCGTCGTCCGGGTCATCGTTCGGAGTGTCGGAAGGCAGCGATTCAGAACTCGGAGACCCGGCGTTCGGGGACTCGGACCCCGCCGATTCCGAGTCCCGAGAGTTCGTCCGCCCGCTCACGCGTCGGCCTCCACGAGGTCGAGTACCACGAGTTCGTAGCGGTGGAGACCGTACGCGACGAGCGCCACCGCCGCGCCGACTGCCAGCGCCGCGGGCCAGAGTTCGCCGGTCACGTCTCGGACGCCCGCACCGACGCCGACCAGACCGGCGCTGGCGACGACGAACGCCCCGACCGTCCGGAGCGGTGCCCACCGGTTCGCGGGAACCGCGAGGAAGCCGAACAGTCCGACCTGTGCGACCGCCAGTTCGAGACCGGTCGGGTCGGGGGCGAACGCCGCGAACAGAATCTGGCCGAAAGCGAAGGCGTAGACGGGTCCCGCGAGCGCCCACGCTCCGGCGACGAGTGCGCCCGCGGCGAGACCCGCGCTATCCGTCCCGATACCGGCGACCAGTGCGCCCGCCGCGAGGAGCGCGGCGACGCCGGTCGCCCTCGTTCGCGTTTCGACTTCACCCGGCCGTTCCGTCGGTGGTAGGTTCGCTGTCATGGTTGTGAACTACGGCTCGGCCCTGCGTCGGCGGTCGTCGAGAACGGCGTCCACCCGGTCGCCCGGCCCGACCTCGAAGGCGGTCACGCGGTCGAGGCGTTCGAGTCGGCGGCGGAACTCCTCGAACTCCAGATACCGGGCGTAGCCCCGCTCGAAGTCGGCCAGTCCGCCCGGTTCGAAGAGGACGCTCGGCGCGACGAACACCAGCACGTGACTCCCGCCCCGTTGCAGGAGTTTGACGGTTTCGACCGTCTCGACGGGGTCGGTATCGTCGGTGAACAGCACGTTCAGGTCCGCGGACCTGAACCGCGAGCGAGCGACCCGGACGGTCTCTGCCAGCGGGTGGTCGCCCAACTGCGAGACGTAGCGGTCGGCGGCCTCGAAGTACGGCCGGAGCGTCGTCGCGTACTCGCTCGCGTCGCCGTCGAGGTCGTCGGCCCGCCGTCGGGCGGTCGCCGGGGTCACGCTCAGGTCCGAACCGCCGACCGCCGCGGTCGCGGTCGATTCGCGTATCGCTCGCCGGACCTCCTCGTACCGCCGGTCCTCGCGCTCGGGACCGAGGAGTTCGGTCGGTCCCTCGTCGCCGACCGCGTAGAGTCCGACGGGGTCCTCGCGCTCTCGGGCGTTCCGCGCGACGGCCAGTGCCACCTGCCGGAGGTAGTCGAGTTTAGTCGCGCCGTCGGGTCCCTGCCCGAGCGAGGCCCGGTGGTCGAACACCAGCGCGGTCGCGTGTCTCGACTGGCTCTCGTACTCCCGGACGTACGGTTCGCCCATCCGAGCGGTCGTCTTCCAGTCGATGTTCCGGGCGGGGTCGCCGGTGACGTACTTACGCAGTTCCGCGAATTCGAGTCCGCTCTCGGTCCGCCGACCCGAGCGGTCGCCGTCGGTCGCCAGCACCCGCTCGCCTCGCTCGCCGCCCTCGCCGACGTGGACGTCGCGCGGTCGGCGGGGGTCCACGGAAACCGTCGCCTCGGGACCGTGCGGGAACCGCTGGCTGAACAGGCCTCCGGGGTCCGCCGCGGTTACCGTCGGCGCGTCGAACGCGTGGTCCCCGGCGACCGGCGACTCGTAGGTGTCGGTCCGCCGCGCCGAACTTTCGCCGCGCGGGAGCCTGAGAACTGGGGCGTCGGTCCGGTCGCCGCCCGCGACGCGTCGCATCGAGACCGGCGGGCGCGACTCCACGCGGAGCGAGAGCGCCGAAGGACCGGCGAGTCGCGCTCCGAGAGTGACCGGCACCGGCTGGTCCGTGAGCGTCGTCCCGCGGTCGGGGTCCTGCTCGATTCGCAGGTCCGACCGCACCGCCGCCGAGGCCCGGACGAAGTCGAACTGCCGGGAGAGCAGCCATCCGCCGATACCCGCGGCTCCCGCGAGGAGGACGGGCCGGTCGAGGGTGACGGCCGAGAGCGCGAGCAACGCGCCGACGACGGCCACCCCCCAGTAGCGTCGCTCGGCTCGCACGACGGGACCTAACTTCGCCGTCGGCATTGAATATATCGGTCGTTCGTTCGGTAACGTCCGGATACGGCGGTCTAAGCGCCGTCTGTTTCACCGACCACCCGTCGGCGTCTTCTCGCTGGCTCGGGGTCGCGGTACGGTGCTGTGTATGAAGACGCCAGTACAGTCCGACTAATTCACCGATAACGGCGGTCCCGAAGCGGGTCGCAGTGTTCGGAGCGTCCGGGAGAGCGTCCGATAGACGACGACCGGTCCCTCAGAGCCGCTCCCACCCTGCAGTTCTCTCCGCGCGGTTCCGCCGGGAGAGAAACAGTCATCTTCAATAAAACGGTCGTGGTTTTTATTCTATCTGCGGCCCGTTCGTCCGCCCAGAGCAGTCGAATACACGCCGCCATGAGAGACCTACCACAGAGACTCTGCGTGCGAGGTGACCGTATAGCGGTCGCTCTCGTCGCCGCGACGCTGGTCGTCGGTCTCCTCGCGGGTGGCGTCGCCGTCGAATCGGGGTCGGGCGGCGAAGTCGGCGAAACGGGGGCGACGGCGTCACCTCCGGGGGATTCTGCACCACCACCGGACGACGGCCAGTCGGGCAACAACTCCACGGTCCGGCAGGTGAACCCCTCGAACGTCGAGGAGAGCGAGGGTCTCGGGAGCGTGGAGGCGTGGCTCGCCGGGAAACTCGGAAGACGCTTCGAGCGCAGTTCGAAGCAGTTGGAGAAGGGCGAGTACGCGGACGCCAAGAAGGTCGTCGGCGAGCAGTATCAGGAGGAGTACGAGCGGTACTCCGATATCACCGACGAGATGGAAGGCGGGTCGGCGAACGTCAGCGCGCTCGAACGCGCCCGGAAGCAGCAACAGGCGTTCCTGACGGCGGTGAGGAAGTACGAGCGCACGTACGACCGCTATCGGGCCGTCCGCGAGAACGGGAGCGAGCGCCGTGCTCGACGACTCGCGCGGGAACTCCGGGGCATCTCGAACCGGGTCCACCGCCGCGGCGACTCGCTGCTGGCGAGTTACCGGACGGCCGCGAACGTGACCGACACCGACTTCGCGGAGAGTCGCCGCATCGTCGCCAACCGCACGGCCAACGTCACCGCCCGCCAGCAGGAGGTCGAGCGGGAGTCGTTCGTGCGGACCGAACTGACCGTCGGCGCGAACGGCGACCGGACCGCGTCGTTCACCGACCCGCTGGTCGTCACCGGCCGACTCCGGGCGGCTAACGGAACGCCGGTGGCGAACCGGACGGCGACGTTCCGCGTCGGCGAGACCAACGTCACCGCGCGCACCGACGCCACCGGCGAGTTCCGCCTCGAATACCGACCCGCGTCCCTCTCGCCGGACGCCTCCGCGGTCCGCGTCCGGTTCGTCCCCGACAACCGGTCGGTCTATCGGACTTCGAACGCGTCGGTTCCGGCGGAAATCCGACAGGTCGAACCGACCGTTCGCCTCACCCAGACCCCCGACAGCGTCGCCTCGAACCGAACCGTCACAGTGCGGGGGAACGTGACGGTGAACGGGACGCCGGTGCCGGGCGTGCCGGTCCGACTCACCGCGAGCGACGAGCATCTCGGCAACGCCATCACGGGCGAGAACGGTGCGTTCGTCGTCTCGGGCCGGTTCCCCACCGCCGTCACCGCCAACCGGAGTACGGTCGAGGTCTCGCTCCCGCTTCGGAACGCCGCGCTCGCCCCCGCGAACGCGACGACGACCGTCCCCGTCGAGCGCGTCGATACCGCGGTTTCGCTGAACGCGACTCGAAACGGGACGACGCTCCGTGCGGCGGGCAGACTCACCACCGAGGACGGCGAACCGCTCGCGGGCCGAGCGATTCACGTCGAGTTGGACGGGAACGAGGCCCTCGTGGTAGCCGAAACCGACAACGCGGGGCGCTACGACGTGCGAGTCGAGATTCCGGAGTCCGCGCGCGAGGACGGGAACGTCACCGCCGCCGCGTCGTTCGACGGGAATCGCGGGCTACGGCCGGCGCGGAGCGCCGAGACGCTCGCGGTTCCCACGCCGAGTGGACCCGATTCGACGCTGGAAGCCGCGGTCCGCGGCGTCGCGTCCGCGCCGTGGTGGGCGCTCCTGCTCGTCGGGTGCGGGGTCGCGCTGTCGGGATACGCGCTCGCGGGACGCTTCCGGCCCGGCCGCGACGAATCCGACCACGGGGACGGACGGGCCGGGACCGAGCGCGAGAACGATTCGGACGCCGACTCAGGGGCCGGGGCGGTCAGCGAGACCCGCACGGAACTCCTCTCGCTCGCCCGACAGCAACTCGACCGCGACGACCCCGACGCCGCGGTCAACACGGCGTACGCCGCGGTCCGTCGGAGGCTCACGACCGAGTTCGAGGACGACCGCCCGGTCACCCACGCCGAACTCTACGCCCGCTGTCGGGACGCCGGTCTGCCCGACGACCAACTCGACGCGCTCCGCCGCGTGACGCAGGCCTACGAGCGGGCGCGCTTCTCCTCTCGGGGACTCTCGACCGAGACCGCGGCGGCGGCGCTCAACGCGGGGTCCGCGCTGGTCGAGGAGACCGAGAGGGCAACAGACTGGCGGCAGACTGAGAGGGGCATGGACGCCGGACCGACCGGGAGGGGAACGGACTGACCATGGACCGCCGAACCCTCCGACTGCTGGTCCCGCGGCCGGTTCGACGCTTTCCCGCGGACCTCGCAGTCGTGCTCGCGCTCGACGCGGCGACCTGTCTCGTCGTCTTCCTGCCGGTCCTCGCGGACACGCCGCTCCGCATCGGTCTGGGACTGGCGTTCGCACTCCTCGCGCCCGGATACGCGCTCACGGCGGCGTTGTTCCCGGAGCGCGGCCCCGCCGACCGCGAAGACGCTGGACCGGCGAATCTCGACCGGAAGGACGCCGAGTCCACCGATTCGGAATCCCCCGAGAGCGCGACGGAGGACGGGAGGTTTCTCTCCGGCGTCCGACGCCTCCGTGCCATCGGTGGCTGGGAACGCCTCGCGCTGTCGCTGGGTCTGAGTCTCGCCGTCGTCCCGCTGCTCGGCGTGGTGCTCAACTTCACGCCGGTCGGCGTCCGACTCGTCCCCATCGTGGTCTCGGTCGGCGCGTTCACGGCAGCGGCGACGGTCGTCGCCGCCGTGCGCCGGTGGAATCTCCCGCCGCGGGACCGATTCCGCGTCCCGTACCGGGACTGGTACGACACGGCCCGGACCGGTCTCTTCGCGGGCGAGACCCGCACCGACCGCCTGCTGAACGTCGCGCTCGCGGTGTCGATGATACTGGCGCTCGGGAGCGTCGGGTACGCGGTCACGTCGGCCGAACGCGGCGAGCAGTACACCGAGTTCTACCTGCTCTCGTCCACCGGCGACGGACAACTGACCGCGGAGGAGTACCCGACCGAGTTCGTCCGCGGGGAGAGCAAGCGACTGACCGTCGGCGTCACCAACCACGAGGGCGAGCGCACCAACTACACCGTGGTCGTGGAACTCCAGCGCGTCGCGGGTAACGGGAGCGCGAACGCCACGGTGGTCGAACGGCGGGACCTCCACCGATTCCGGACCGTCCTCGGGCCGAACGAGACGTGGCAGCACCGCCACACCGTGACGCCGACGATGACCGGGCCGAACCTCCGACTCCAGTACCTGCTGTATCGGGGCGAACCACCCGCCGACCCCCGCGTGGCGAACGCCTACGAGGAGACCCACCTCTGGGTGAACGTCACCGAGTCCCGGAGCGAGGCCGTCGGGCCTGTCGGAACCTGAGTACCGGCGCGCTCAGTTCAGTCGCTCGAACTTGGTGTGGGCCACCGGCCCGTTCAGCCGTTCGCGGACGCTCCCCTCCTCAAGCGCGGCGGCCACCGACGCGAACGCGTCGTCGGCCGCGTCCAGATACGCTTCGACCATCGGTTCGGTGTGCGCGTAACTCGTGTAGACGGCGTTCCCGGCGAGGTATCCGCGGTCGAGCATCTCCTGCGTGAACAGGGTCTTGGCCGCCTGCCCCTCGTCGTGTTTCACGACGAACTTCGTGAGCGGTGCCAGTCCCTTCGTCGCTATCTCGACGCCGTGGTCCTCGGCCAAGTCCTCCCACCCGCGGGTGACCTGCTCGCCGACGCTCACGAGGTGGTCGTGGACGTTCTCCGAGCGGAACTTCCGGAGCGTGGCGAGGGCCGCGCTCGGTCCGACGCGTTCGGTCCAGTACGTGCTGCTCAGGAAACTCTCCTCGGCCTCGTCCATCACGCGCTCGCGACCGACGACCGCCGCGATGGGATAGCCGTTCCCCATCGCCTTCCCGTAGACGGCGACATCCGGTTCGAGGTCCAGCGCGGCGTGGTACCCGCCGGGAGTGGCCCGGAATCCCGAGGTAATCTCGTCCACCACGAGCGGTGCGTCTTCCTCGTCTGCGATTTCCCGGACGCGCTCCAGAAAGCCGTCACGCGGGTCCTCGTTCCGTATCGGCTCCATCACTATCGCGCCGAGGTCGTTCTCCCGCGCGATTCGCTCCAGTTCCTCGATTTCGTTGTAGTGGAACGGTTTGCTCGTCCCTTCGAGGCTCTCGGGGACGCCGTTCGGGTCGAGACCCGGCAACAAGTGGCCTTCGAGGTTCTCGTCGGTCTCCAGATTCGCCGCGAGGTACCAGTCGTGCCAGCCGTGATAGCCGCAGAAGGCGACGGTCTCCTCGCCCGAGTACGCCCGCGCCAGTCGGACCGCCATCGCCATCGCCTCCCCGCCCGGTCGGCCGAACCGGACCATGTCGGCCCACGGGTGCATCTCGACGAGTTCCTCGGCGAGTTCCACCTCCTGCGGGCAGTTCAGCGTGGCCATCACCCCTTCGTCGATGGCCCGTCTGGCGCTGGCGTCCACATCCTCGTCTCCGTATCCGAGGACGCACGCTCCGATTCCCATGAAGCTCATATCCACGTACTCGTTGCCGTCCAAGTCGGTGACGCGCGCCCCCTCGGCCTCGCTGTAGTAGGCGGGCCACTGGTCGGGAGCCATCATCTCCGCCCGCTTCGAGAGGAGTTGGGTCCCGCCGGGGATGAGTTCCTTCGCGCGTTCGTACCGCTCGTGGGTCTTCTCGCGGCGAGCGCGTCTCCCCGAGCTATCAGGCCGGTCAGACATACCGTCAGTATCGACAATGTTCGTAATAACTGTTCGTGCCGGACCGGGTCAGCGGTCCTCGTTGACGTCCCGCAGCGCCGGTTCGCGTTCGAGCAGTTCGAAGACCGACTGCTGGTCGAAGAGCCAGTGGCCGCGCTCGGTCAGGCGGTCGTACACCGCCCGGACGAACTCCAAGTCCGCCGGGTAATCGACAGTCCATCGGAGAATCGTGTCCTCGTCGGTGAACTCGTACATCGACGTGTCCACCACGTTCTCGACGTTCTGCGAACTGAACTCGTCGGACTCGCGCAGGTAGTAGGTGACGTGTTCGCGCTCCGCCGGGTCGTCGGCCTCGTTCCACGCGCGTTCGAGCGCCTCGTACCCGAACACCTCCACGTCGAGTCCGTCCGGGTGGGTGTACTCCAGCGTGTTGGTCACGTAGTCGGCCTCGCCGTTCTCGTACGTCCGGACGACCCGGTCGAGTACCGGCGGCGACAGGAACGGACAGTCGCCCGTGATGCGGACGACCACGTCGGCGTCGGTATCGGTCGCCGTCTCGTAGTAGCGGTCCAGCACGTCCTCCTCGCTCCCCCGATTGTATGTGATACCCCGCTCCTCGCAGAACTCCGCGACCGCGTCGTCCTGCGACTCGGTGGACGTGGCGACGACCACGTCGTCGACGAGCGACGCGCTCCGCGCTCGCTCGTGGACGTGCCACAGCATCGGTTCGTCGCCGATGTCCGCCAGAACCTTCTCGGGGAGGCGTGTCGAACCCATCCGGGCTTGGACGATTGCGACGGTCCTGTCTCGCATGTCGGAGCCACGACGTAGCGCCCCTTGAGTATTCACAGCGTACGGTCGCAGAATCGCGCGACCGGGCCCGCCGTAGAGGATTCGTTTCCGAAGTCACCTCACAGTCGGACGTGCCGACCGGTCTCCGCCGACTCCTTCGCCGCGAGCGCCAGTTCGAGGTCGGCACGGCCTTCGGTGAGGGGCGTCCGCGTCTCGCGGTGCTTCGCCACGCACCGGAGGAAGTGTTCCATCTCGTCGCGGTACATCCGGTTCACCTCCCAGTCGTCGCCCCACGCCGCTTCCTCGACCCACGACTCGCGTCGAGGGTCGTAGCGTCGGACCGCCGACTCCTCCCACTCCCACCTGACGGTCCCGCGCTCGCCGACGACGTGACACGACCGACTGTACGCGCGCTGGACGAAGTCGAGGTGAATCTCGCAGAGCGTCCCGTCCTCGAACCGAGCGACGATGCTCGCGGTGTCCTCGGTCTCTATCTCAAGCGAACTCTCCCGGCCGAGCATCGCCGTGACCGTCTCCACTTCGCCGAACAGCCATCGAGCGTAGTTCAGTTCGTGGACGAAATCCAGCACCGCTCCGCCGACCCCCTCCTTCGCGGAGTACAGGTCCCGGTAGTCCTCCTCGGGATGCCACTCCGGGAGGTACGACCCCGCTTCGATGCGGGCCGAGACGACGTTCCCGACGCGTCCGTCGGTCACGAGTTCCCGAATCGTCTCGACTGCCGGGTGGAACCGGAAGTTCGACCCGACCATCGTCACGAGGTCGCGGTCCCGGACCTCGTCGAGGAGTTCGCCGACTCCCTCGATGTCGTTCGACAGCGGCTTTTCCACGAACAGGTGTGAGTCCGCACGGGCGGCCGCCAGCGCGGGTTCGACGTGGTGGTTCGACGGCGTGGCGACGACGGTCACGTCCGGCCCGTCCGCCAGTGCGGCGTCCAGCGAACTCGGTGCCGACGCGTCCACCTCGGACGCGAGATGCGTCCGGCGCGCCTCGTCGAGGTCGAACACCGAGAGTTCGAGGCCCAGTTCGGACAGGTTCCGCGCGTGACGCGACCCGATGGACCCGCACCCGACTATCAGTGCCGAGACACACTCGTCCCCGGCAGGCGGTCCACTCATCGTTCGCCGTCGGCAGCAGACCTCAGCGTTCCCCTCGTGCGGACACGACCCCGTGTGCTCCCGTTCATTGCCGACGCACCGATATGCCCGCCATCAAGTAATAGCTTGCGCGGGCGAGCAGTCCGTCGATGCCCGAGACGACCGGACGACCGGTCGGATTTCGACGATTCGGACGGGAGTCTCGACACGACGACGCTTTCCGCGGCGTTTCTCCCACGGACTTCGAGTAGGCAAACGCATAATAGGAAGAAGGTCATCTACAGTAGCGGAAATGGGGATGGAGAAGTTCACTTTTTCACGATGGGTGAGGGAGAAATTCGAAAAGTACGACTTGGGGAGTCTCAAGACCGCAATCGACAAGCCGTGGGCCGTCCGTCGGGAACTCAACAGTCTCGGCGTGAACCTGAACAAACTCTACTACCAGTACGTGGACGACTCGGAGGCGCTCGACGTGATGGCCGCCGACTGGGACACCCTCGTCATCTTGGACGCCACTCGATACGACGTGTTCGCCCGGACGAACTGGCTCGACGGTGACCTGCACCGCGTGAGGTCAGGCGCTTCCCACAGCATCGAGTTCGTCCACCGGAATTTCGAGGGGCGGGAACTCCACGACACGGTGTACGTGACGGCGAACCCGTACGTCAGGGAACTGTCCGAGGGGACGTTCCACAGCGTCAACTCCCTGCTGGAGGCCTACGACACGTTCAGAGCGATACGCCCGGACAAGATGACCGAGGAGGCTATCGCCGCTCACGAGGAGTTCCCGCACAAGCGCCTCGTCGTCCACTACATGCAGCCTCACGCCCCGTTCATCGGGGAGTACGGCCAGTACCTCCAGTCCGAATACCTCGGCGGGGAGGAGGTGGCCGGGGCCAGATGGATGTACGAGGTCGTCTGGGACCCCGACCACCCCCTCGACGTCGAGATGGTGAAGAAGGCGTACCGGGAGAATCTGGAGATAGCGCTGGACGAGGCGGAGCGACTCGCGTCGAACCTCGACGGGAAGACGGTGATAACCGCGGACCACGGCGAACTGTTCGGCGAGCGAACGCGTCCGATTCCCGCCAGACTCTACGGCCACGAACCGTTCGTCTACTACGGGAATCTGGTCTCCGTGCCGTGGTTCGAGTTGCCCGCCGACGAACGACGGGAGATTCGGGCCGACCCCCCGGAGGAGCGCGACACGACGACCGAGGTGACCGACGACCAACTGGCCGCGCTCGGGTATCTCTGACCGTGCTGGCCGATGCCGCGTCTCGGTCTGACCAGTCCGGTCGTCAGGCCGACTTCTGCCCGACGAACGTGTAGTGGAAACTCTCCTCGTCGTCGTTGCGGAACCGGTAGTTGTAGAATCCGACGTGGACGGGGTCGAACACGTCGAAGGTGTCGCGCAGGTCGTCCTCGCTCTCCGTGAAGTTCACGTAGACCGGGTTCTCGGCTTCGGGAAGCGTCACTTTCCGGAGTCCGTCCGAGGCCGGTTCCGAGTGGGAGTAGAGACCGTGTCTCTCGCCGCACATCGTCGCGTAGAGGACGCCGCCGTCGTTCAGATTCCGGTACAGCGACCGGAGTCGCGTGTCCAAGTCGCTGTCGCTGTAGTAGTAGAGCGACTGGAGCGCGATTATCACGTCGAACCCGCCGCCGAAGAACTCGTCTGACTCGGTCGGTTCGGGTTCGACGGTCCGGAACCGGTCGGCGATGTCAGGATACCGCTCTCGGGCGATGTCGAGTTCGGACTCGCTCACGTCGACACCGTACGCGTCGAACCCGTGTTCGTGGAAGAAGTTCGTGGACGCCGCCTGCCCGCATCCGAAGTCGAGGAGTCGCTCGCCGTCGTCCCCCCAGTAGCCGAAGTCCGGACCGAGGACGAGACCGTAGAACCGGAACACGTCGTGGTCGACGTTCGGTCGAGTGTACTCCTTCTCCTCCCAATACTCCCGATTGGCGTCGGCGTATTCGGTCGCGTCGGACATTCAGTATCTGTACGGTCCTCTCTACGTAGTCCTTTGGGGGAAACTGGCTCACGCCGTCTCGCGGACCGACGGCGACCCCGACAGTCCACGTCGCCGGTCGAGTCTTCGTTGGTCGAGTCCCGCCCGCAAAACCGAGTGGGAGTTTTATTAGCGCCTCCGTTGAGGGGGTAACAGACGGAAGAAGTATGAGTCACACAGCATATCCTGCGGGGGGCAGTGAGGGGCGTAGCGCCGGGACGGTGGGTCAGCGGACGCGTCGCGGTGGGGGTCGCAGTCGAGTATGAACGTCAGGGACCTCTCAGCCGAGTGGCGCTCGGAGTGGGACGAGTTCTGTCGGGAGAGTCCCGACGCGTGGTTCCGACACACGACCGACTGGCTCGACTACACCTTGAACTACAAGCCCGAGTTCGAACCCGCGTCGGCGTCGTTCGTGGTGACACACAGCAAGGAGATAATCGCCGTCTGTCCGCTGATTCTGGAGACGGTGGACGGCGTGCGACAGTTCTCTTACGCCGGGGGATACGGGCCGACGCCCGCCTTCGCCGCCGACCTCTCGGAGGGCGAGCGCGACTCCATCGCGGGGATGATATTCGACGAGGTGGACGAGCGCGCCGACGAACACGGCGTGCAGCGGGTGAAGATGCAACACCCGTCGCTGGCGGGGGAGACGCCCGCCGGGACCGAGAGCTACAACTACCTCGTCCGATACGGGTTCGTGGACACCTCGATAAACACGCAACTGGTGGACCTCGACAGGGACATCGACGACATCAGGGCCGACCTCCGCAGGGACTACCGGCGGTCCATCGACGACGCCGAGGACACCTTCGAGATAACCGTCTTCGACAGCGAGACCGTCACCGAGTCGATACACGACGAGTACAAACAGTGCCACATCAAGGACGCGGGGGGACAGACCCGACCCGACGAAACGTTCGACCTGATGTACGACTGGATCACGGCGGACGAGGCGTTCCTCGTCGGAGCGAAGCACGAGGGGAAGTACGTCGGATTCTCGTACTTCCTCGCGTACGACGGCGGGGTCTACTACGCCTCGTCCGCTCGCGACCCCGACTCGGACACCTACGACCTCGGAATCGGGCACCTGCTCCAGTGGGAGGCGATGAAGTGGATGGTCGAACGGGGCCTCGACACCTACGAACCGGGGTGGCAGTTCTTCGACCGGACGTTTCCCCACCTCGCTTCGGAGAAAGAGGTCAACATCAGTCAGTTCAAGCGCGGCGTCGGCGGGACCACGCGACCGCTCTCCCGAGGAGAGAAGTACTACGACGGAGACCTGTTCAGAGACGAGTACACCGAGAAGGTCGAGCGGTACGCCGAGCATCTCGGAACCGGCGAGTAGACCGTCCGAGCAGGCGCGGATATCCGGGTCTCTCGTGCGACCAGTGCGGACGTGACCGGCCGCGAATCAGTCGCCGACCGAGTCGAGTACCATCTGCTCTATCTCCTCGCGGTCTATCTTCTCCGCTCGCTCCGAAGAGCGCACGATGCCCTCGGCGGGACTGAAATCGGGGAGACCGTCGTATTCGAGGAACCGGTTCTTCTCGGTGGTCTCGGGTTGTATCGCGTAGTACTCGTCGTTCTCCACCGTGCGTTCGACCTCGCGCTCGGTCATTATCTCCTCGTGGAGCGTCTCGCCGACTCGCCGCCCGATGAGTTCGATGTCGATGTCCTCGGGACGATGGCCGTACTTCTCCGCCAGCGTGTCTATCATGGTCTCGGCCAAGTCCTCGATGCGGACCGCGGGCATCTTTCGGACGAAGACCTCACCGCCGCCGGTCTCCTCTATCGCCGTCGTTATCAGGTCGGCCACGTCGCCGTAGGTCAGGAAGAACCGCGTCATCCGCTCGTCGGTCAGGGTCACCGGACCGCCGTTCCGAATCTGCTCCTCGAACACCGGAACGACCGACCGCGAAGAGTTGATGACGTTCCCGAAGCGGACCGACGTCAACCGGAGGTCCGACGACCCGCGGTACTTGTTCCCGGCCGTGGTGAGTTTCTCCCCGAGCAGTTTCGACGTTCCCATCGTGTTCGCCGGAGTGACCGCCTTGTCGCTGCTCGTGAAGACGACCCGGTCCACTCCCGCTTCGGTCGCCGTCTCGACGACGTTCTGGAGACCGAGAACGTTGGTCTTCACCGCCTCGAAGGGGTTGTACTCGGAGATGTCCACGTGTTTGATTCCGGCGGTGTGGATGACGACGTCGATGTCCTCCATCGCTCTGGCGAGGCGCGGCCGCTCCCGGATGTTGCCGAGGAGGTACCGCAGACGCTCGTCGTTGAACTCGTGGTCGGCCTGCACCAGCCCGCCCTCGTTGTTGTCGAACAACCGAATCACGTTCGGGTCCCTCGCGAGGAGCGGCGGCACGAGCGACCGGCCGACGGACCCCGCTCCGCCGGTTACGAGTACGTTTTGATTCTCTATCACGCGTAATCAGATGGCATAGACCGTTCGTCCGTACTTTGTTATTCGTAGGCTTTCCGCTCGCGCGTCCCGGAAATGGTCCATTATCCGCGGGGAGGACTCCCAGAGACCGCCGGAACCCGCGGTCGCAGTCCCGGCCAATCTCCGGGCGCGTCCGGAGCGTCGGCGGGGCGTATCGACCGCGAGAAACGCCCAACGTTTCATTAGCGAGGAAGTGGTGGTCGTACAGCGATGGCAACGAATACTGTCGCCGTGACCGGAGCGGCGGGGTTCATCGGGAGGTGGGTCGTCCACGGGTTGCTGGAACGGGGGTATCGCGTTCGCGGTCTCGACAATCTGTCGAACGGGTCGCGCCGGAACGTTCGGGAGTTCCGGTCGGACCCGAACTTCGAACTTATCGAAGGTGACGTTCGAGACGCCGGTGACGTGGAGACGCTCTTCGACGGCGCTATCGACGAGTGCATTCACCTCGCGGCGCTGATCGACGTGGAGGACAGCCTGCAGAACCCGGAGGCGCACTTCGACACGAACGTCGTCGGGACTCAGAACGTCCTCACGGCGTGCAAGCGGACCGAGACCCCGCTGACGCTCGTCGGGACGTGCATGGTCTACGACGTGGCGTCGTCGGACGGCGGGATAGACGAGGAGCATCCGACCGACCCGAACTCGCCGTACGCGGGGACGAAACTGGCGGCCGAGGAGATAGCCGAGTCCTACTACCACGGGTTCGACCTGCCGGTGACGGTCGTCCGGCCGTTCAACACCTACGGGCCGTACCAGAAGACGGGGATGGCGGGCGGCGTGGTCTCCATCTTCGTGGACCGGGACCTCGCGGGGGAACCGCTGAAGATTTTCGGAGACGGCACTCAGACGCGCGACCTGCTCTACTGTACGGACTGTGCGCGGTTCATCATCGAGGCCGCCCTCAGCGACGAGGCCACGGGCGAGGTCATCAACGCCGGGACCGGAACCGACATCTCCATCAACGACCTCGCGGCGGTCGTCGCCTCGGAGGGGACCGAGATAACGCACGTCGAACACCACCATCCCCAGAGCGAGGTCCAGCGACTCCGGTGCGACGCCGGGAAGGCCGAGGAGTTGCTGGGATGGACGCCGGAGGTGTCGCTGGAGGAGGGCGTCAAGCGACTCCGCGATTGGCTCAGGGAGCGCGAGGAGGCGTCATGACCGACGAGACGCCTGCGATTCGCGGCGGCCAACCGGTTCGAAGCGACCCGCTCGGGTACGGCGGACAGAGCATCGGCGACCGGGAGACGGAGGCGGTCGTCGAGGCGCTCGAATCCGACTACATCACCCGCGGGCCGAGGGTGGACGAGTTCGAGGAGTCGGTCGCGGAGTTCGTCGGGGTCGAACACGCCGTGGCGACCACCTCCGGGACGACCGCGCTCCAGTTGGCCGGACGGGCCGCGGGGTTCGGCGCGGGCGACGAGGTTATCACGACGCCCCTGACGTTCGTGGCCTCCGCGTATCCCGCGTGCCACACCGGTGCCGAGCCCGTGCTGGCGGACATCGACCCCGAACTCCGGACCCTCGACCCGGACGCGGTTCGGAACGCGATAACCGACGATACGGAGGGACTGGTTCCGATGCACTACGGCGGTCATCCCTGCGACATCGACGCGCTGCTCGACGTCGCGGACGAACACGACCTGACCGTCATCTGGGACGCCAGTCACGCGTTCGGAACGCGAGTCGGGGGGAGACCGGTCGGCGCGGAGCGCGACATGGTGGTCTTCAGTTTCCACCCGGTCAAGAACATCACGACCGGAGAGGGCGGGATGGTCGTCACGGACGACGACGCGCTGGCCCGGCGTCTCCGGTCGCTTCGCTCGTTCGACATGGACTACGAACCCGACGGGCACGACGACGAACCGTGGTATCAGGTGGCCACGGGACTGGGCTACAACTACAACGTCACCGACCTGCAGGCGGCGCTCGGCGTCGTGCAGGTGGACCGACTGGCGGAGTTCAAGCGTCGTCGGCAGGAGATTACGGCGCGCTACGACGAGGCCTTCGAAGAGATGCCGGGACTGCGGACCCCGGTCGTCCGCGAGGAGGTGGACCCGATGTTACACCTCTACGCCGTCGAAATCGGCGAGGCGTTCGGGTGTTCGCGCGAGGAGTTCGTCAACGCGATGCACGCGGAGAACGTCTACGTGCAGGTCCACTACGTGCCGCTCCACTACCACCCGTTCTTTCAGGAGGAGTACGGCTACGAGCGCGGACAGTTCCCGGAGACCGAGGCAGTCTACGAGCGACTGGTCTCGCTACCGCTGTTCCCGGGGATGGACGACGGCGACGTAGACGACGTTATTCGCGCCGTGACGCGGCTTCACCGACACTCTCGATGAGTGTCGGCGGCTAGTTTTAACCGCCGCGCCGTCGGTACGTGACCTATGGACGGGTTCAGCATCGGGGGGCGGCCCATCGGGCCGGGCGCGCCGACGTACGTAATCGCGGAAGCGGGGTCGAACCACAACGGGGACCTCGACACCGCCGAGGAGTTGATAGACGTCGCCGCCGACGCCGGGGCCGACGCCGTGAAGTTCCAGACGTTCCGGGCTGAGGACCTCTACGTCGAGGACAGTGGGGAGGTCGAGTATCTGAACGACGACGACTCCATCTACGACATCGTCGAAGCGATGGAGATGCCCTACGAGTGGATTCCCGAACTCCACGACTACTGCCGGGAGCGCGGGGTCCAGTTCCTGTCCACGCCCTTCGACGAGCGGTCCGCGGCGGAACTCGCGGAGTACGTGCCCGCGTGGAAGGTGGCCAGTTACACGAGCAGCCACCACCCGTTCCTCCGCCACCTCGCCGACACCGACAAGCCGATCATCCTGTCCACCGGGGCGCACGAACTGGAGGAGGTGCGCGAGTCGGTGGAGGTCCTGCGGGACGCGGGCGTGACCGACCTCGCGCTCCTCCAGTGCGTCGCCTCCTACCCCACGCCGATTCACGAGGCCAACGTCGGGGTGGTCGAGACGCTCGCCCGGGAGTTCGACGTTCCGACCGGTCTCTCCGACCACACGCTCGACCCCGTGGTCGCGCCGTCCGCTGCCGTCGCGCTCGGTGCGAGCGTCGTCGAGAAACACGTCACGCTCGACAAGACGATGGAAGGGCCGGACCACGAGTTCGCGCTCGAACCCGACGAACTCGGCGAGATGGTGACGGCGATTCGCGACACGGAGTTGGCGCTCGGGTCGGGAGAGAAGACCGTGTTAGCGGTCGAACGCGAACTCCACGAGAAGGCCCGGCGCGCCGTCCACGCGACGCGGGACATCGCCGCCGACGAGACCATCACCTCGGACGCCGTGAAGGTGCTTCGCCCCGGCGAACGAGAGGCGGGCGTCGAACCGAAGCACTACGACGACATCGTGGGACGCACTGCGGCCCGTGACATCTCGAAGGGCGACGGTATCCAGTGGGACGACGTGAACGAGTAGTAGTCCACCTCAGACGTCCGACACACCGTCCGCGAGCGAGAGGACTTCGCGACAGACGCGTTCGGACCCGCGGCCGTCCACGAGTTCGCGGCCGCGCTCGCGCCGTTCTCGCCGGAGGTCCGAACTCGACGCGTACTCGTCTATCGCCCGAGCGAAGCGTTCCCCGTCGGCACCGCGTCCGAGGACCGTCGCGGCGTCCCGCCGGTCGAGTTCGTCCGCTATCGACTCCTGATTGTCCGCGACGGGCGCGCAGACGATGGGCGTCCCCAGTGCGAGCAGTTCGTACGTGGTGCTACTCGCCGTACTCACCGCGAAGTCCGCCCGGAACAGTCGGTCCGCCAGGTCGTCGGGGTCTCGGCGGACCGTCACGTCGGCCGACACGTCGGCGGCGGCGTTCTCGACCGCCACCGCTTGGCTCTCGGAGAAGCCCGGTCCGACGATGGCGTCCACGCGGAGGTCGAGTCCGTCGAACGCGCGGACGACCATCGGCGTCAACTCGGCCGTGTCGCTCCCGCCCATCGTGACGACGGCGCGCTCGGGGGTCTCACGCCACGGGGGTTCGCGGCGGGCGCGTTCCGTAATCTCGCTCCGGAGCAGGACGTAGTCGGTCCCGAGACGCAGGTCGGGGGCCGAACCGACGAACGCGTACTCGCGTCCGGCGGCGTCGAGGTTCCCGTTCACGAACACGTCCGCACAGACGGCGTGTCGGTCGTCGTCCTGATTGACGACCAGCGGGACCGCCTCTCTGACCCGGCGCTGATACGCCGTGTCCACCGGATAAGCGTCGGTGAAGGCCACGTCCGGGGTCGCGGAACCGAGCCAATCGACGAACGGAGCGGGGTCGCCGCGCGCCGGGAGGTCGGCGATTTCGACGGCGTCGGGACAGACGCTCCGGACGGACTCGGGCGTGGTCGTGGCGTACGTGACCGCGTGGCCCCGAGAGAGGAGACGGTCGGCGAGCGCGCCGGTCCGAATCAGGTGTCCGTACCCGATGTTCGGGCCGCCGTCCGCGCGGATGACGAGATGCACCGTCAGAACTCCTCCGCCGGTAACTCGAAGCGGTCGGAGTGGTCGGGCGTGTAGTCGGCGGGTTCCAGCAGTCCGACCTCTCGCAGTCGGTCGATGGGACCGGCGAGCGTCTCCACGGACGCGTCGTACTGCTCGGCTATCTCGACGACCGAGTGGCTCCCGTCGCTGTAGTTGAGGAGTCGCATCATGTCGGTCACGAGGTCGCGGTCGCCGTCTGCGTACCCGTCGGGTCCGACCCCGTCGCCCTCGGCGGGGTCGTTCACGGTCGGGTAGAGGTCTCGCTTGCTCATCATCGGCTCTCCGTAGGGGTTCTGGTTGAGGTAGTAGCCGCCCCGCTCGAAGTTGCGGAGGACGCGTTCGATGGTCTCGGCGCTCTCGACGAGCGGGGCAATGCCCATGAACGACTTGGTGTCCCGGGAGTTGTGATACCCCTCGTACTCGTCGTAGACGGTCCGGGCGAACTGGCCGACCGGGAGGTCGAACCCCGGCGAACAGTACTGGCGCTCGTCGGACCCGGTCGCGTCGAACGGCCGGAACCGGAACTCGGCGTCGGTGTACTCGTCGAGGTGTCGGACGACCTCGTCGAGGAGGGCGTTCCCGCGGCGCGTCCGTTTGTACGAGAGGGTGTCGTTCGGTCCGCCGAGGCAGGTCAGGACGAGACCGCCCACCACATTCTCCCGCAAGTGCGCGCCGTACCGCGAGAGGTACGCCAGCGACCCGATTGTCTCCGGGACGACGACGAACCGGTAAGTGAACTTGCGGCGGTCCCAGTCTCGGAGCCGCCTGTAGAGCGACGTGAGGACGAGCGGTCCGCTCAGTTCGTTGTTTGCGAGCGACGGGTGACACAGGTACGTGCTGAGGAGGACTTCCCTGTCGCTCTCGCCTTCCAGAACCGCGTGGCCGTAGTTCAGTTCGCCGTCCACGAACTCGCTGTCGATGTAGGCGTGGTACTCGCCCTCCGGCAGCGACTCGTACGTCTCGTGAGGGAGACAGAATCCCCAGTCGCGTTCGTAGTAACTCGTCACGTACGGGGTGGTGTCCGGGAGTCGCGGCAACGTGTGGAGGTGCGGGTCGAGTTCGTCCAACGTGCGGCGCTCGTCCACCGATTCCGAGTAGTTCACTACCGCGAGGTTCGTCTCGTCGAAGTCGGCGTACACGTCGCCGTCCGGGCCGGTCAACCGCGCCTCGCGAATCCGCCACTCCGGGGGTATCTCCCAGTCGAAGACCTCCGTCCCGGACGGGACTCCCTCCACGTCGAGCGGAACGTCCTTCCGAAGAATCTCCAGACTCTCCCGGAACCCGGGTCCGGTGATGCTGCGCGGAATCGGCCAGAGCGCTTCGAAACGCGATTCGAGTCTCGACAGCTCCCGCTCCCCGTCACCCATGGCGTGACAAACTACGAACCCGAGTAAAAATCCGTCGCCCGCCGGGTTCGGCGGGGTTGGTGCGGTTTCAGTCCGAACACTCACCGCGGCGGCGCTGCGACTTCCGAGAGGGTATCAGTGACGCGTATCCCCAGCGATTCGAAGACCGTGAGTAGGTGTTCGAAGTCGCTGTTGAACACCCGCGCCAGCGAGAGGACCGTCACGTCCTCGCACAACCATCGCGCCGTCAGCAGCGACGTGGAGACGTTCCCGAGGACGAACCGGATACCGTCGGGGTTGGCGACGAAGATGACCTCCGCCGGGATGCCCCGCGGCAGGACCACCGCAGAACTCCCGTCGAGGTTCAGAAACTCCGTCGACTCTCGCGGGTGGTACTTGACGCCGATACGCTCACCGCGGTCGGCGAACCGCCGGATTACGGTCTCGATGGTCTCGACGTACTCGCCGTCGAAGTCCACGTCCTCAGAGAGCGCGACGAAGACGACACCGTCGAGTTCGTCGAGTCGGTCGGCGACCTCGCACACTTCCAAGTATCGCCGGAACCACGAGCGGTCGCCGAGCGACAGCACCGCCTCGCGCGGGAGCGCGGAGACCGGACGGGTTCTGAGGTCGGGGCGAACGTGGTCGGGGAACGAACCGTAGACCTCGTCCACCCACCTCGAAGAGCCGTGTTCCTCGACCTGCGTCCGCCAGCGGCCGTAGAACAGCTTCATCTTCACCGTCTCGAACCAACTCCACTCCCGACCCATGTAGGTGTACGCGCTCGTTCCGTCCTCGACGTAGACCCGCCGGACCTCGCGCAGTGAATCGTCCCGGGTGACCGCGTCGAACGCCGCTTGGTCCTCGGGACGCTGGTCGTTGAACGAGTACACCTCGTTCGTGCGGTTGTCGGCGACGTACCGCCGGACCACGAAGCAGTTGTACCGCGCTCGGAACTGCGTCAATCGGGAGGTGTGGGCGATTCTCGACGCGAAGGTGGCCGCCCCCGCCAGCGTCCGGACCTCGTCGAACGGGTTGTCGCGCGCTCCTCGTATCGACTCCAACAGCGGTTCCATGTCCGAGTCCAGAATCCCGAGCAGGTGCTGGTCGCCCCCCGATTCGTCGCGGTCCGAAGCGAGCGCGCTCGCTAAGATGACGTGATACGGCGTGTGTGCGATGTACAACGATGTCATCCGAAGTACCCCCAGTGAGTTTCCCGGACTCGGGTCAGTGACGTTGTAAAGACGCCGCGACCGTGATTCGCGCGAATCTGCCGGAGCGTGCGCGAGTCCGTACACCGAGTCCTCCGTCTCGGCCTCGCTACCAGCGAGCGACTAATAAATTGCCGGGACGGTTCGAGAGCGAGGCGAGCGATTCGTCCGTTTAGGCTCGGCCGTCCGCTCGCCGCGTTTCTCGGTGCGCTGGCTCTCGACCGGGGCCGGAGCGCCAGACGACCCAGAACAGGGTGACCGTCGCCTCGACCTCGCGCGTTCACAGAGTGGTCCGAACCAGTCGTCGTCGGGAACTGCGACGCTAGGCTTCGTTTGACAACTAGTGGCGCAGCGAAAACGGTTCGTTACGCTCCGATTCGCCGTTCAGTCGGGCGGTTTCCGTCGTGGCGACCGCGGCGTCGAACGGGCGTTCAACGGTCGGATACCGACGCTCCACGCGACGGTAACCGACGTTGCGTCGAAAAAGTCGGGATTTCTGGAACGTTACCGTCTGAAACGCCCGTTCTACGAGACACGTAACTAAGTATCTCATGCTGGTAGACGCCCAGGAGTCTAGCGGGGGAAAACGACACGTATGAGGGACTTAGAGGACCAACCAGTGTCGGTCGCGGAGACGCAGCGACCGACCGTGGCCATCGACGCCACGGAAGCGACGCCGGGGGACATCGCCCGCACGACCCTGCGGGCGAAGATACGCGACCACCCGGTCTTGGTCAGTCACGACGGGAGCGCGACTCGCGAGTCCATCCAGATCGCCGACGAGGCCGGGGCGCTCGTCCTCGACACGACCGACTCGTCGGACGAGACCCAATCGACGCTCGTGAGGGTGGCGAAGACGTACGGTTTCAGCGGACTGATATGGCACGACACGCCGTCCGAACCCATCGACTACTCCCGGACCATCGACGACTTCGAGACCTCCGAGGAGTACCTCGTGGAGGCCGCAATCGGGGCCGGAGCCTTCGAGGAACGCGCGGACCAGACCGAGGTGTTGGTCGCCATCCCCGCGTACAACGAGGCCGAGACCATCGGCGAGGTCGTCTCAGAGACCGCACAGTTCGCCGACCGCATCGTCGTCGTGGACGACGGCAGCGACGACGACACCGCCGAGCGCGCCGAGAAGGCGGGCGCGACCGTCGTCAAGCACCGGCGCAATCAGGGGTACGGCGGCGCGCTCAAGACCGCGTTCGAGGAGGCCGACCGCCTCGGCGTCGAGCATCTGGTGATACTCGACGGCGACGGGCAACACGACCCCGCTGACGTCCCGAATCTGGTCGAGACCCAGCGCGAGAGCGGCGCGGAAATCGTCATCGGGAGTCGGTTCGAGGGCGACAGCGACGTACCGCTCTACCGCCGGTTCGGACTCTTCGTCATCAACACGCTGACCAACGTCGGTCTCGGGACCATCGGGCACGGGTCGTGGATACGCGACACCCAGAGCGGGTTCCGTGCGTACGACGCCGAGGCGATTCGGAGCATCGCCCGCGACGACGCCATCGGAACCCAGATGAGCGCCAGCACGGACATCATCCACCACGCGCTCAACCAGAACTACGCCATCGAGGAGGTCGGCACTCGAATCACGTACGACGCGGAGAACTCGAACAGTCAGCATCCCCTCTCGCACGGCGTCGTCCTCATCAGGAACATCCTCACGCTCATCGAACAGGAGCGACCCATCATGCTCATCGGCGTCCCCGGGTTCCTGACGGCCACCGTCGGGTTCGGACTGGGTTACTGGGCGCTCACCAACCTGTTCCACACCGGCGACTTCCCGGTCGGACTGGCCATCGCGTCGTTGTTCTTCATCCTCTCGGGCGGACTCGCCTGCTTCTCGGCCGTCATCCTCCACTCCATCGAGGTCCACCTCGGATAGGGCCGACGCGCGTCGCGGGTGCCGCCGTCGCGTTCTGGCCGCCGGGCCTCCCGGGCGGTTCCGAACTCGCCAGATAGATTCGGAGTCCGCCGTTGGCGTATATCTTGCCGAGACGCTCGTCGCGGTCGAGTCGCCGGAAGTCCCGCGGCGTGAACTGCCAGTATTCGGGATACTCCGGGTGGAGTGCCGGATAGTACTCCTCCAGACGCTGGGTCACGAGCAGGTAGCTCCCGACCCGGTTGCGCGTGGCGAACGTCGCGTTCTCGTCGTAGCCGAAGTGGGCGGGTATCGGCCGCTCGGCGTACGCTCGCGGATTCGGACTGACGCCCTCGAACGCGTGTTCGTATCGGTAGTTGAACCCGAAGGCCAACCGGTCGGCGTCCCGGTTGTCGAGGTACCACTCCATCCCCTCGATTCGGGTCTCGGGGACGTGACTGTTCGTCTCTCGCTGGAGCGGCGAGTTGTAGGTCCCGAACACGATGAGCGTGACGAAGACGAGAACGACGCCCACGACGACGACGTCGCGCCTGCCGACCGTCCGCCGAGAGCGACCGGCGTAGACGTACGCCGCCGTCGCGACGAGGAGAACGGCGAAGAACTCGGCGAACTTCAGGACGCGCGTCCACGTGAGCATGATGGGTTTGACGAGCAGTGCGGCCGCCAGCGCGCAGAAGAGACCGAACCCGGCGACCCAGAACAGGTACTGCCAGCGCAGTTCCAAGTCGCGGTACTTGACGTGGTAGGCGAGGTAGAGGATGACGAACACGGTGCCGACCGTGAGCAGTATCTCGGTCCCCTTGCGGAAGACGACGACGGCGAGGAGGTCCGCGAGCGAGAGGGGCACGTTCTGGAGCGCGTTCGAGTACTCTCCCAACTGGGACGTGCCGATACCCAAGACGAGCGACCCGAGCATGCTCACCGTCATCGTCAGAATCTTGAGGAACGAGTAGTACCACGAGACGAAGACGACGCCGACGGCGACGGGAATCGTGACGACCGTGACCGACCGCTTGATGGGGAGTCGGTGGCCCCGTAGTCGGGCGGTCACGAGACGCGACGCCGCCACCAGCGCGATAGTCCCGAGACCGATGAGCGTCGTGACCGGATGGGTGAAGATGAAGTAACAGAAGACGAGCGCGACCAGCGTCACGAACCGATTGCGAGAGCGGCGGACGCTGAACAGCGCGTACAGCAGCAGCGGATAGAGGCTGAAACTCAGCACGTTCGGCCCGAAGTACACCTCAGAGCGCTTGAGAATCGGGAGGAGCGCGAACGGGACGAAGTAGTGGAACGCGGTCGAGTTGTCGGTCACGCGCACCGCCAGCGCCAAGATTCCGAGCCAGTACGCCACCGAGAAGACGGGTGCCAGCACGTTCTTTATCGTGTAGTAGTCCAGTCCCGTGACCTCCATCAGCATCACCGCGTGGAGATGGATTCCGGGGTAGTAGTTGCCCTCGTTCAGGTGGCCGGTTTCGAGAATCTCGATGACCCGCCCAAGATGGGTGAACATGTCGCCGCCGCCGAAGACGGCGTACCCCCGTACGACCGGCATGAGGAGGAGGAAGGCGTTGGCGACCAGCATGATACCGGTGCCGAGCGCCAAGTATCGTCGTCTGTGGACGACGTCCTTCGAGTGGAGGACGACGACGGTTCCGAGAACGAACGTGGCGACGAGTCCCCACCAGAACCACGACGGGTAGGCGGCGTAGATGGAAATTTCGTATCCTTTAGCGCTCGAAGACGCCGCTGTCAGACCCAGAACCGTGAGTAGCGTAAACGCGGCGGTGCCGAGTGCTTTGAGTGTTCGTCGTCCCACGTTCTATTCCCACATCGGTAGTCGTACCGTCACCCGTAGTCGTGCGGTCTCGCCGGTTCGCCCAGTTTCCACATCTCGCGTTCGCATTCGTCCCGCAACCCCATTCGGGTCCGCGTCCGCTCCCTTCGAACCGGTCGCTTCGTGGAACGTTCCACGACGACCGGTATAAGTATACTGACCGTGGTAGTCCGGTACAGCACGCGGTCGAAACTAGGGTCTGAGCGGCGGGTCGCCAGAAGACGCGTCCGGTCTCCGGACACGGAGAACAGTCGGCACGTCTCGGACGATAGCGGCGGGTTCACAGGTCGGACTCCTACTGCCAGCGCACGGGCAGCGAATCGGCGACTGCGCCGAGCGACCAGCGCACCCCTGACGGCGTCCGCAACCGGTAATTTTCCGCCGCCGAGGCTGTCAAACTACCGAGATCTATTTGAGCGCTCGCACCGTCGTCCCGTCGGGGTGAACATGAGAGGGGTCTTTCCAACCGTAGAGAGCAACGAGAGTCGTTTCCGCGCCGCGTCGGCGACCGACGGAGAACCCGCTCCATGAGCGAGGACGGTTCGACGCTGGACTTCGGTATCATGTGTACGGGCACGACGTTCGACCGCTGGCAGGCCGAGTGTGTTCGACACCTGCTCGACGTGGAGAACGTCCGGCCGAAACTCCTCGTCGTCGACGAACGACGGGCCAACGACGCGGCTCCGAAGTCGGGTCTCGGCCGGGTCGCGGAGATGGCACAGTCGGTGGTCGAGACGGTCGAGTCCGAGGGCGCGAGGGAGACGGTGAACAAGTCGTCGTGGCGGCTGTACAAACACCACGTCGCGGGCGACGGTGAGTCCCGAAAGCCCGTGGACCTGTCCGCGGAACTCGACGGCGTCGAGCGAATCCGCTGCGACGTGCGCGAGGAAGGGTACGCCGAGTACTTCTCGGCGTCGGACGTCGACCGAATACGGTCGTTCGACCTCGACTTCCTCCTGCGGTTCGCGTTCGGAATCATCAAGGGCGAGATTCTCGACGCGGCGCGGTACGGCGTCTGGTCGTTCCACCACGGCGACGAGCAGAAGTACAGGGGCCTGCCGCCGTGCTTCTGGGAGATATACGAGGACAACTCCGTGACCGGGGCGGTGTTACAGCGGTTGACCGAGCGCCTCGACGGCGGCGTCATCCTGCGACGGGGGTACTTCCCCACGGTGCCGTTCTCGTGGACCGCGAACCTCGACCGGACGCTGTCGGGTACCACGCGGTGGCCCGCGCAGGTCGCCACCGACATCCTGAACGGGGAGGCGGGATATCTGGAGCAGACTCCCTCGAAGACGGACGCGCCGGTCTATCGCTCGCCGAGTCCGTCCCAGATTCTGCGGTTCGACGCGCGGCGGGCCGCCGCCATGCTTCGGGAGGTGACGCGGGGCTACGAGAAGTGGAGCATCGGGGTGTCGGACGCGCCGATTCGGGACTTCGCGGACGACGAGCGGTCGCCCACCGTCCAGTGGTACTCCTCGCCGACCGACACCGAGTTCGTCGCCGACCCGTTTCCCGCGGAGATAGACGGCGACACCTACGTCTTCTTCGAGAAGTACTCCTACGAGGACGAGTCGGGAGACATCTCCTACCTGAACTACGACGATACGGAGGGCGAGGGCCACCCCGACCCCGCCGTCGGGACCGCACTCGACAGACCGTACCACCTCTCGTACCCGTACCTCTTCAGGCACGACGGCGACCTCTACGCGACGCCCGAGACGCACGAGGCGAACGAGATAGCGCTGTACCGGGTCGAGTCGCCCGAGGAGTGGGAGCGCGAGCGAACGCTGATACCGGACGTGGCGGGCGTGGACCCGACGCCGGTCCGCCGCGACGGCAGGTGGTGGCTCTTCTTCACGAAGCGCGACGACATGGTCAACACGAACCTCTACCTCTGGCACGCGCCCGAACTGACAGGGCCGTGGCGTCCCCACGCGAACAACCCGGTCAAGACCGACGTTCGCGCCGCCAGACCGGCGGGCACGCCGTGGGTGACCGACGGCGACCTCTATCGGCCGACGCAGGACTGCGCCGACTGGTACGGACGCCGAATCGTCGTCAATCGCGTGACGGAACTCACGCCGACCGCCTTCTCGGAGGAGGCGGTCGCCGAAATCGCACCGAACGAGGACGGCCCACTAGCGGCCGGGCGACACACCATCTCGTCGGGCGGCGGTCTCACGCTCCTCGACGGCCACCGGTTCGTCTGGAACGCCTACAACCTGCGGCGGACGGCCGACCAGATAGCGCGGAACTTGGGTCCGTAGCGGCGGCGAGAACGAGCGAGGACCCCACTCAGTTCGAGGCCAGCAGTTCGGCGTAGGCGTCGGCGGTTCGCTCGGCCACGTCGTCCCACGAGTATCCGACCGCGGTCTCGTAGTTGCGACGACCCATTTGCGCCACGTCTCGGGACAGCGCCTCCCGGATGGCGGTCGGCAGGCCCTCGGGGTCGTCGGAGTCGTAGAGGACGCCGCCCGACTCGCCGACCACGTCCGGGAGACACCCCGACTCGGGCGCGACGACCGCCCTCCCGAACGACATGGCGAGCAGGACGCTGCCGGACGTGAAGATGTCTCGGAAGGGGAAGACCACGGCGTCGGCCACGTTCATGTACGTCTGCACCTCGTCGTCGGGGATGAATTCGAGGACCGACCGGACCCGGTCGTCCGCGGCGGCCCGCGAGGCGACGCGCTCGCGCAACTCGTCGTCGGTCGCGTTTCCGGCGACCACGAGGCGGGCGTCGTCGGCGTCGAGTCGGCCGAACGCCTCGACCAGCGCGGGCACCTGCTTGTACGGGCGGATGCGACCGAAGTAGAGGAAGACGAACGCGTCGTCGGAGAGACCGAGTCGGTCTCGGGCCGTCTCGCGGTCGATGTCGTTCTCGTAGTCCTCGACGTAGTGGCCGTGAGGAATCGTCACGAGGTCGGCGCGCTCGTCGCCCGAGAGACCGTACTCCTCGGCGAGGCGGCGTCGCGCGCTCGGCCAGTGGACGAACACTCGGTCGAAGACCCGACGCACGAGGAGTCGCTTGCAGCGTCGCTCGAACGTCGGGTGCCTGCGCTCGTGTTCGACCAGATTGTGGGCGGTCCAGACGATTCGGACGCCGAGGAGTCGCGCGACGAACAGTCCCGCGAGGAACGCCGCGGCCTTCGCCGCGGTCCGGAGTCGCCCGTCGCCGACGAGGTACGGCGAAATCCAGTGGAGGTGGAGCACGTCCGGAATCCCCTCGGATACGACCGTCCGCAACGTCTCCAGCGGATACCCGCTCGCCAGCGTGACCGAGACGCCGCGCGCGTCGAGCGCGTCGGCCAGATTCTCCTGATACGGATTCGAGTCGAAGTGCGGCAGGTGCAACACCTGCGCGTCGGCGCTCGGTGCGTCCCCTGACGTTCGCGCGTCGTCGGCCGACGAAGCCGTCCGCTCGGACGCCTCCCGTTCGCCCCCGGTCGCCCGCGACGAAGTCACCCGCGACCCCCCGGTTCGCTCTCGGTTGTCCGGCATCGAGACGGCGTACGACGAACTGACGCTAAAACCATCCGGCTGTGTCAGTCCTGCGGGTCCACCGCGCCGGTCTCGGTCGCCTCGCCCGCGTCGGTCTCGTCGGTCCGCTCGTCGGTGTCCCACGTCACGACGTTGCGACCCCGGAGGAAGTTCGAGAGTCCGACGAGCAGACTGTAGTTGAGCAGCGCGAAGTAGTACGTCGCCTGCAGCGGAAGCGGGACCGAGCGACCGCGCTGCTTGGCCCCGGCGGTGACGCCGACCGAGAGCGCGAACGCCGCGAATCCCCCGGCAACGAGGAGGTGAATCCGCGTTGGTTCGAGGAGCGCGAGCAGGAGCGCGGACGACCCCGCGACGCCGAGGAAGACCGGCGTGAGCCACAGTAGCACCGTCCGCGACCAGAGTTTGACCGAGTACGTGCCGTACTCGGCCGGATTCAGCAGTTCGGTGAACGACGAGAGCGTGTGCCACGACCGCGTCGTGATTCGGTTCTCGGCGTCGCGCTGGGAGTCGAGGTCGTCGCGAGCGCGTTCGCGCGCCACCGCGTCGGGCGCGAAGGTCACCCGCTTGCCCAGCGACCGAATCGCCATCGGTTCGGCGAAGTCGCTCATCAGGTCGGGCGCGAGCGGCACGTAGTCGTCAGCCCGGACGGCGTAGATGGCACCGTTCCCCTTGACGATGGACCCGGTCCGGGACTCCGCGCGCTGGACGAACCGCTCGAACCGCCGGTAGACGGGGATGCCGCCGGTGTTGTCGCCGACGTTCTCGTAGTGGAGACCCCCGACCACGCACCCCACGTCGTCGTCGAATCGGGCGACGAGTCGGCGTATCGCGTCGGGTTCGTACATGCTGTTGGCGTCCGAGAAGACGAGGACGTCGCCGTCGGCCCGGTCGGCGACGACGTTCTGGCACTCGGTCTTGCCGACCCGGCCCTCGACCCGAATCAGTTCGACGCCCTCGTCTGCGTACGACCGGACGATGTCGTCGGTGGCGTCGCTCGACGCGTCCGAGAAGACGAGTATCTCCAACTGCTCGTCCGGGTAGTCGAGCGCGAGACTGTTCTCTATCTTGTCGGCGATGACGTCCTCCTCGTTGTAGGCCGCGACGACGAGCGATACGGTCGGGAGGGACGATTTCGTTTCGCCGTCAGCCGATTCGGCGCTCGCCGACGACGCGCCTGCCGGAGTTCCGTCTGCCGACTCTCCGCCGGGTGATACCCCGTCCCCCGAGTTACTGGACTCCGGTCCCCGTATCGCGCCGACCAGTGCGACCGACACCGGATAGAGGACGTTCGTGTACAGTACCGTCAACAGTGACCCCGCCAACGCGGCCCGCAGGAACGCGAGTACGGTTCTCATCCGTCGTAACAGCCAACTCGCTAGTATAAAAATCCCGGCAGATATTTGAATACCCTCCCGGCGGTTAAACGGAGTCCCTTCCGGGGGACGGTCCCCCGTTCCACTACGCGATTCGGCCGAGTCGGCTATTCGGTCGTCTGCTCGTCGGCCGTCGTGGTCTTCTCGGCCGTTTCGTCCGTCGTGTTCGTCGTTTCTCCTTCCATCTTCGTCGTCGCTTCCTTCGTCTTTTGGGTGGTCTCCCCGCCCGCAGTTTCGGTAGTCTCCGGACTCGCGGTTTCGGTAATCTCCTCGGTCGTCTCGGATCTGGGCGTCATCCCCGTCTCGGTCCCGGCCCACTCGTTCGGATGCTGGTGTTCGGAGAACAGCGTCATCCGGTCGAAGTACACCCGATTGTCGGTGGGAGAGGGCGACGACCCGCCCCAGTAGCAGTCGAACCAGTACTGATTGATTCTGAGCCAACTCACGTCGCGGAACCGAAGGTCTGTCGCGTCGAGCGCGCGCTCCCCGTTCACCCACCCCCTCAGCACGCCGTCGTTCTCGCCGGGAGTGTTCAATCGGACGTAGTTGTCGATGCGGTACCACTTCCCGAGTTCCAGACGCCCGGCCGCCGACTCGTCCCACTCGAAGGGGTCGCCGTATCGAGTGTCCATGTCGGCGTGATAGACGTAGCTCAACAACTGAATCGGGCGCTCGGGGTCGTCGGTCGAGTCGAAGTACATCCGCGCGGACCACCCGTTCGCCCCGTCCGCCCGACGGCCGCCCCATCCCGCCTGCCCGTACGTCCCCGCCGGGCCGGGTAACTTCCCGCCGCTGCCGCGTGGCAGGTCGAACGTGTCCGAGAACCGGAGGTAGTAGCGTGCGTGCAGTTCCTCGGGGTCGGCGTACCCCGCCTCGTCGAACTGGTAGTGCAGCGACGCGCCGTGGTGTCCGCCCTCGCGAAACGTCACTTGGAGCGAGTTCGACGACGGAGAGACGCCGCGCTCGTCGATTTCGAGGTTGAGCGCGAAGTCCCGTTCCGTGAACTTCGCGAGCGACTTCCACCGGTCGAACGGGAACCGGACGAATCGCTCGGGGAAGTCCACGTCGCGCTCGCTCGTCGTGTCGGTGTCCTCCTCGGCGGTCGTCTCGGCCGCGTCTTCGGTCGTCTCGGCCTCGCGCCCGCCGGTCGTCTCCGCCCCTCCTTCGGTGGTCGAGTTCGGACCGCGTCGAGTCGGTCGCCTCGTTCGCCTCGTCTTCGGTGCCCGCTCGTCAGGTTCGTCGCTCCCCGCTCGACCGTCGTCGCGCACCGCGTAGGTGAGACCCGCGCCGCCCGCGAGCGCGCCCAGACCGAGAAGGACTCGTCGTCGCGTGGATTTCATTGGCTTTACTCGGGGGACAATCGCCAGCAAGGACTGGCCCGTACGAAGCGCTAGCGCACCCGCAGTGCATAAGGACAGTGTAAATATGTGAACGAGTCGCCGCTGATTCCGAGTCAGTCGGAGTACTGACGGCTGTAGAGGTCGGCGTAGGTCCCTTCGTTGTCGAGGAGGACGTCGTGGCTCCCCTGCTCGACGATGCGGCCGTCGTCGATGGTGTTTATCTCGTCGGCGTTCCGGATGGTCGAGAGCTGGTGGGCTATCGTGATGACCGCGTACTCGCGCTCCATCGACTCGATTCCCGCCTGCACGCGCTGTTCGGTCACCGAGTCGAGGTCGCTGGTCGCCTCGTCCAACACGAGGACGTCGGCGTCCTCCTTCAGCAGCGCACGGGCCAGCGCGATTCGCTGTTTCTGCCCGCCCGAGAGCCTGACGCCCTCTTCGCCGAGTTCGGTGTCGTACCCGTCGGCCAGCGAGTCGAGGAACTCGTTGACCTGCGCGATTTCGCAGGCGCGCTCGACCTCGTCGCGCGAGGCCGACCGGTTTCCCACGGTCAGATTGTACCAGAGAGTGTCGTCGAAGACGTAGGGGTTCTGCCTGACGATGGCGAGTTTCGAGCGCCACGTTTCGAGGTCGATGTCGGCGATGGGGAGCCCGTCCACGGTTATCTCCCCGTCGTCGGGCAGGTACATCCGACTCAACAGCGAGACGATGGTGGACTTCCCGGCACCGGACTGGCCCACGAACGCGACGAACTCGCCCTTGGAGACGCTGAACGAGACGCCGTCGAGGACCGGTTCGTCGTTCGCGTACGAGAACGAGACGTCGTCGAACGCTATCTCCCGAACCTCGCCGACGTCCGTCTCGCTCCCGGTGGTCGGTTCCTGATTCTGTTCGAGTTCCTCCACGAAGTTGTTGGTCCGGATGACGTGCGGGAGGTTCCCCTCCAACTGGTAGACCCGGCGATTGAGCACGCTCAGGATGGGCGCGAGTCGGAACATGGCGAACAGGAACACGCCCAGCATCCCGAGGGTCATCGACGTGAACGTGACCGCGAGGTATATCAGCACGAATATCGAGATGGCGCTGGCGAACTGGTAGACGTTGTTGACCGCAGACTCGTTCCGGCGGAGTCGCACCGTCGAGTTCACGAACGTGTCCACGGCGCTGTGGAAGTTCTGGCGCACCTCCTCGGTGAGACCGAACAGTTTCACCTCCCGGATGCCCTGCGTCCCGGCCTGTGCCGACTCCTGAATCCGCTCGTTTGCGTCGGTGACGCGGTCACCGACCGAGTACCCCGATTCGAGTCCCTGCCGGATTCCGATGGCGACGGCGGCCAACACGGTCCCCGTCACCAGCGTCAGCACCGGCGCGAGGTAGAGCGCGATGGCCCCGTACATCAACGCGAGGAGCGTCCGCTCCAGCATCTTCACCATGTAGGAGACGCTCCGGGCCGCGTACTTCGACTGCGTGACGATGGCGTTGAGTATCTCGTCGGAGCCGTTCTGGTTGAAGTACGCGATTCGAGCGCCGAGCGCCGAGTCGAACGCCTGTCGCTTCAGGTCGCCCTCGTAGTAGCTCCGGAGCGCCTGTCCCAGCCACATCACGCCGAATCCCGAGGCGTACCGGACGCCCATCACGACGATGACGCCCGCCACGATGGTTTCGAGCGTGAACGGGATGCCGACGAACGAGTAGACGCGGGCGAACCCGCCCACGATGCCGCCCTCTGCGGCGGGTTCGCCGCCGGACTGGATGATCTCGATTATCGGGATGAGGAAGCTCAGACCGAGACCTTCGAGAACCGCCGCGACGACTCCCAGCGTCATTATCACCCCCATCAGGAGCGGCTTGTAGTAGATAATCTCTTTCAGCGCTGCTACCTTCTCCCCCCGAGATATGTCCCCGCTCATCGTCCCCCAATCACAGTCCGTTTAGAATCTCCGTTCCCTTATATTTGGACCCGACTCGTAAGCATAACGGCCTAGAGGGTGCTGCGCGACGAAACGGTCTCGACGTTCTACACCGTCGATAGGTGGAACAGTTGTGGGGGTTCCCCGTCGCGTCTGGCACTCTCACGGTGACCGTCCGGGTTCGACCGTCCGTTCGGTGGCGCGTCGCGCGTCGTCCCGGACCGAACCGGGCGTCTCTGCGGGGAGACCCAGCACCTCGCCCCGGACGTGGCGGTAGATGCGCTCGGACGCGCCACCGTCCTGATATCGGAAGAACTGGTTTCGGACTCGCGCGCGCTCGTCCTCGAACCCGTCGTCACCCTCCAAGAAGTGGCGTAGCCACTCGTGCAACTCGTCTGCGGTCTCGGGTTTCGGCCCGGGAGTCACCTCGTCGTAGTCGAAGTAGAATCCGCGGGCGTCGCGGTACGCGTCGAGGTCGTAGGCGTAGAACACCACCGGTCTATCGAGCAGGAGGTAGTCGAAGTAAATCGACGAGTAGTCGGTCACGAGCACGTCCACTAGCGGGAGCACCGGGTAGATGTCGAGGTCGGAGGGGAGCAAAACCACCCTGTCGAACTCCTCTTCGTCGAGTTCCACGTCCGACCACGGATGGGCCTTGAGCAGCAGGTACGCGTCGTGTTCGGCCAGCGTCCGGTCCAGTTCCTCGATTCCCAGTTTGGTCCCGTCGATTGTCCCTTGGTCGCCCTCGAACGCGTTTCGAGAGGTCGGCATGTACGATATCAGGGTGGCCTCCTCGCTCAACTCCCGGAGTCGGTCGTAGCCGTCGAGACCGACCGTCGCTCCCTCGACCGATTCGAAGAACACGTCGTCTCGGGGGTAGCCGGTCGGAAGCGCCTGCTCGGGGCGGACGTCGAACGCCGAGGTGAACGGCGCGAGCGCGTCGGCCGTGCCGGTCGTCACGAACCGGTCCCAGTTCCGGATGACGTGCTTCCGGTACGACCGCACGAGCAACGAGGCGTCCGACTCGATGTCGTTGCCGAGTCGCTTCAGCGCGTTCCCGTGCCACATCTGAACGACCGTCGCGCCCCCGATGTACTGCCAGAACGGAACCCCGTGGGACGTGAACACGCATCCGGCACGCAGCGCGACGTATTTGCCCGGCCAGTCGTCTACGTGGTAGGTCTCGTAGCCCCGGCCCCGCAGTTCCCTCAACACCTCGCGGTCGCGGGCCAGCCATATGGGTCGAATCTCGTCGGAGCGCTCGACGGCGTGGAGGAAGAGATACTTGCCGTTCTCCGCGAATCGACCGCTCTGGTCCGCGGTGAACGCCCAGACGCGGTCGTTACGCGGCACGAGATGCGACAGGAGGAAGACGAGCGGCCGGAGCAGGTACGAGACGACCGCCCCGACCGCGTCGGTGAGTGCGTCGCTCATCGGTGACCGTCAGAGTTCGATTTCGCTCCTGTCCGTCGGTTCGAGCGGGAGACTCCGCACGGCCTCGCGGAAGTGGGCCTCGGTGTTTATCTCGACGTGCCGCCGCGGGTCGATGGTCACCGCCTTCGACGGCACCGCCGGGAAGACGATGGGAAACCACTCCTCGACCGCGTTCGCACATAGGATTCGGCCAGCGGTCTCGAAGTGGTCGCGGTTCAGGACGAAGATGCCCGCCTCCTGATGACCCTCGATAGCGCCGTAGTCGGTGACTGTTCGGGACTCGTCCCACTGGACGGCGGTCATCTCGTCCTGCACGCCTTCGATGGCGGCGACGGTGCTGTAGCCGTCCGGGCCGTGGTCGTCGCGGAACCGCTCGACGACCGTCGAGAGGACTCCCTCTGTCGTGATGACGTCGCCGCAGAGCAACAGCGCGTCGTCGTCCACGACGTTGAGGCCCGCGAGCGCCGACGCGGCGTTCTCCACCGCGTTCCAGTACGGGAGGACGACGACCTCGAACTCGAACCGGTCGTCGATACGCACGTACTCGTCTATCTTCTCGGCGCGACTCCGACCGTCGAGCGTGTCCTCGGTGAACCCGTAGCCCAGCACGACGAAGACGCGCTCGTCCACCAGTCCCTCCTCGACCAACGGCGCGAGCGCGTCGAGTTGGCGCTCGAATATCGTCTCCCCGTCCACGTCGAGGAACAGTTTCGGATCACCGTCGGTCCGAGGATGCAAGCGAGACCCCTCTCCAGCGCCTAACATAACTGCTTTCATGAGTACGTCGGAAACCCCCAGTCACCGTACCAAATACGCATATATAGAAATACGTTGCGGCAGGGTGCGGTACGGACCGCTCTGTTCGTCTTCTCGTTCGGAACGATAAGTCTTCGACTCGAAAAACGTCAGAACGACGGAACGCCGAGAGTAGCGGGAATGTTGACGATGCCGAAACGGTCGGGAACGCCGAAGCGCCGCGGAGGGCGCGGACAACACCGTGTCCCGACTACGACCGAAGGATTCTGGCGACAGCGTCCAGCAACTCTCGACCGACGCGCTCGTTCGAGTTCCGCACCCGGACTCGCTCGGTCGCGCTCCGACCCACCCTCTCGCAAAGATTCTCGTCGGTCAGCAGTCGGTCCACCGCGTCGGCGAGCGCCGACTGGTCGGCGGCCGAGACGAGCGTCCCCGTCTCGCCGTCGGCGACCTGCTCGTCGATACCGCAGTCCGGATTCGCGACCACGGGGAGTCCGGCGGCTTGCGCCTCCAGAACAACGTTGGGGTAGCCGTCGATGTAGGACTTGTAGACGAACGCGTCGGCCGCGGCGAACACCGGCGGAACGTTCTCGACGTAGCCCGGGAGGAGGATTCGCTCGGCCACCTCCTCGGGCACGCTCGTCTCGACGTACCGGACTAATCGCTCGAAGTAGGTCCCGTCGCCCGCGACGACGTACACCGCGTCCTCGCGTTCGGCGAGGATGTCGGTGACGGCCTCGACGATTTCGACCACGCCGCGGTACTTCCCCTCGTAGTTCAGGTTCGTCACGGTCAACAGTACCCGCGTCCCGTCGAGGTCCACGCCGCAGATGGCGTCGGTCTCGTCGCTGTCGGCGAATCGTGAGGCATCGACCGGGTTGCGCGCGCTGACCGCGGGTCGGTCGGGGTAGCTCGGTTTCGATTCGAGTCGGTCGCGCAGGTCGTCCGAGACGGTGACGTAGCCGCTCGCGGCCAGATACGTCAGCCTCGTCAGGAGGTGATAGACGAGGAAGACCGCGGCCCGGCCGTACCTGTCTGTCTCCCATAGTTCGCGCACCCTGTCTGCGTGTTGCCTGTAGATATCCCCGTTTACCCGTAACAGCAGGGGGACGCCGAAGAGTCTACTGAGGACGACCGAGACCAGCCCCAACACGCCGGTTCCGTTGTAGAGCAGTATCGCATCGACGTTCGACTCCCGGAGGACGCGGACCCCGCCGACGGCCGAGCGAACGAGTTTCGCGGCCGGACCCGCCTCCGGGAACGAGAGGACGCGACTCCCCGAATCGACGGCGTCGAGCGGCCCGACCAGTTCCTCGGGGCGCAGGTCGGTGAACGCGAGGACCGTCGGGTCGCTCTCGGCCGCGTCGGCGGTCGAGACGCCGTCCGGCGCGTCGGTCGTCGTCCCGCTGTCTGACGTGTCGGTCGTGGAGGCCCTGTCGGTCTCGCCGGTCGCAGGGACGCCATCGGACGCGTCGGCCGTCGAGAAACTATCAGACATGTCGGCCGTCGGGTCCAGCGCAGACTGCTGTTTCCGAGGCGACCGGCGGTTCGGGAACCGCTCGTCGGTCGCCCGGCGGCCGTCCCGCGTCGTCACTCTGGAACATAGCCGAGGTCCCGGAGCGTCTGCTTCGCTCGCTCGCCCGCGTCGTCGGGTTGCAGGTCGGGGTAAGGCGCGCCGACCGGCGACTCCGCGACGACCTGCTTGCGGGTGTCGTGTTCGCAGACGAACCACGGCACTTCGAGGAGCGCGTCGATGTGAACGCCGGGGTGACCGTACCCCCGGACCGGGAACGGCGTCACGAGGTCGCCGAGCAGTTGGCCGTGGTCGGCCGTGATTACCGTCTTCCCTTCGAGCGCCGGGAGGAGGTCCGAGACGGCGTCGAGCGCGATGCGCAGGTTCTCGACGTACGCGTCCCAGAGGTCCTCGCGGGGGATTTCGAGTTCGCCCGACGTGAGTTCGTCCCACGGGGCGTTGTCGATTCCCTCGAAGAGTTCCTGCCCTCGCTCACCGAAGAACGGCCAGTGGGGCGGGAGGTAGTGGACGACGAGGCGCTTGTCGGGGAAGTCCTCGGCCGCGCGCTTGGCGGTCTCGGTGGTGTGTTCGGGGACGTAGCCGCCCCGAATCGCCTTCGAGACGCTCAGGTCGTAGTCGGCGAGGAACGAGTGGACCGTCGCGTGGAACTCGGCGTCGATGGGGTCGTCGTCGCTGTCGTCCAGTTCGTACAGTTGCGGGTTCGCGGTGACGTACACCGAGTCGTAGAGTTTCTGCCCGTCGAACGTCTTGCGGAGGAACTCTCTCGTGTAGGGCGCTTTCGAGCGACGCGACTCCAACTCGCCGCGAATCTCCGGATACTCCGGGACGACTCGCGAGAAGGCGTCGTACCGACACGCGTCGAGGATTATCAGGTTGTCCCAGTCCTCCGCCAGCACGTCCACCCCGTCCACCCCTCCCGAGACCCGTTCTTTGAGTTTGTAGTAGAGGAGGTTGGCCGCGAGCATCCCCTTCTTCGGATTGCGGGCGTGTTCTTCGAGCAGTTGCAGTCCAGTTCTGCACTCCGAGAGCATACAGGAGAAACCATGGACCTCTATAATAGAGTAACGGCGGTGACAGCGGCGAACGAGGGTCGGGGGAATCCCTCTCGTCACAACGGTCCAACACCAAACGCGGCGTTCCGGTAAATATTTAAAACGTCTACAGAGCATTGAAAACTGCATGGCACGCGACGAGACGGCACGCGAATCCGATTCAGAGGCGTCACTACTCGACCGGCGGAGCTACCTCCAACTCGCCGGGGCGGCCGCCGCATCCGTCGCCGGACTGAACGCGGCGAGCGCAACCGGCGCGGCGGCGGAGACGCAGGACGACCTCGTGTACGAGACGTTCAACCAGACCGGCTACGACGACATCTTCACCGACACGTGGCAGCAGGGGACCTACGACGGACGAGTGTCGGACCCGAGCAAGAGCGGGAGTCACGCGCTGGAAGTCGAGATTCCCCAAGGCAACCACTACGGCGTCGCAGCGACGTACGACCCCGTCGAGGCGGGCGACATCGACTCCGAAGCCACGGAACTGTACGCGAACACGTGGGTCCGGTTCTCCTCGAACTACGACGGGAAGAGCGGGAAACTCCCCGGCCCGGCGAACACGGAACCCGGCGGCGGGAAGGGCGGCGAACCCTCTACCGGGACCAACGGCTGGTCGGCCCGCGGCGCGTTCGACGCGTCCGTGAGCGGGGGCGTCAGAGTCGGCTACTACTGCTACCACATGGACCAAGGCGGAACGTACGGCGACCACTTCTGGGGGACGACGGTCCCGACGGGCCAGTGGGTCAAACTCAGCCAGTACATCAAACTCAACTCGGTCGACGGCGGGTCCGCGAACGCCGACGGCCAACTCAAGATGTGGATAGACGACGAACTGCTCGTCGACAAGTCCGGGATGCGGTTCACCGAGGACCTCTCCATCGGGTGCAACTACTCGTTCAACGTCTACTACGGCGGCAGTTGGACCTCGCCGCAGGACCAGTCCGTCTTCTTCGACCGCTTCGCGATAAGCGACACCCAGATGCCGGACATCTCGGGAAGCGGAACGTCCGGTAGCGGCGACCAGACGCAAGGCAAACCGCTCGAACTCGTCGCGGGGTCGGACACCTCGAACGTGCAGTACGAGTTCACCGTCGAGGGGACCGTCACCAAGAACACGACGGCGGGCGACAACGCCGCGGAGAGCAACGACTCCATCACCGACAACGGCGACGGCACGGTGACGGTGACCGGAACGTCGGGCAACGGCTACGGCGACTCCTACTACGTAGACGGGAGTTTCACGTCGATGAGCCTCGACGAGAGCAAGTGGACGATTCGATACGACGGGACCGAAGTCAGCGTGCAGGAACTCCTGCCGTCGGCCGCGCCGAGCGTCGAGCGGTTCGACGTGTCCACGAGTAACAAACTCGGCGGCGACCGGATGTTCTCGGTCAAGTGGGCCGCGGCCGACGCCGACGGCGACCTTGATACGGTCGAGGCGGTCGTCAACGACGGGTCCACCGACGTGAACTTCGCGGTGAACGACGTGAGCGGGTCCAGCGCCTCCGGGTGGGAACTGTTCCAGTTCCCCGCGGGGACCACGATGGACGTGACCCTCCGCGTGAAGGACGCGGCCGGGAGCGTCACGAAGCGGACTCAGTCCGTCTCGCTCTAGGGCGACTCGACCAGTTCGTACTCGACGGTGACGCCGACCGTCACGTCGATGGGACCGCTCGCCGGGGCGGTCCCGGACTGCTCGGCCGCCCCCGCGCCGAGCGCGGCACCGGACTGACGGGCGCGCGAGCGCTCCTCGGTCGTCAGCGAGCGCACGCCGCCGACGCCGACCCCCTCCGCCGCGGCGGCGGCCTCGGCCTTCCGCCGCGCCGTCGTCACCGCGTCTGCGACGGCCTCGCGCTCCAGTTGGCGCTTCGTCTCGGTCCGGAACGTGAACGTCACGTCGTCGATTTCGGCGTTCGCCTCGTCCACTCCGGCCGCGAGTAGGTCGCCGAGCGCGTCGAGGTCGTCCAGCGTCACGGCCACGCTCTCCATCGCCTCGAAGGGGCGAGACTCGGGGTCGCGCTCGGCGTCCCCACTGTGACCCGGTGACTGTCTCCTGACGCGGAAGCGAGTGGACCGGACGTTCTCGTCGGTCGCACCGGCCTCGACGACGACGCGACGGAGTTCGGTCGCTCGCTCGGCGACGCTCCGTCGCGCCGCGGTCACGTCAGGTTCGACTGCGCGGGTCTCGAACCCGAGTTCGACGCGGTCCGGAGGCGCTCGCGTTCGGCCGACAGCATCGGTCGTAATCGTCGGGGCCGTCATGGAAGTCGAAACGTCGGCCGCGAAGATGTAGTTTCCCCAACTGTGTTACTGATTACCGCATAAGCTGGTCCACGCCGACCGTCCGGAGCGTCCGCCACCCCGCCACCGCGGCCGCCAGCGTCCCGATGACCAGCGCGATGGCTCCGCCGAGAACGAGGACCGACCCCGGTGCCTGCACCAGTCCCTCGAAGCCGACGATTTCCGCGGCGACGTAGTTCAGGCCGACAACGAACGGCGGGGTGACCGCGACGCCGACGAGTCCGCCGACCGCGCCGAGCAGGACGCCCTGCGCGGCGACCATCCCGACCACCGTCTTCGAGGAGACGCCGAGCGCGGTCAGCGCGGCGAGTTCCTCCTTCTGCTGGAAGACGACGATGGAGAGGACGTTGAGCGTCAGCGCGAACCCCGAGACCACCGCGAGGACGACCAGCGCACCGCCGACCGCGATGACGACCGCGTTGTGCCGGAGCACCGAGCGCATCTGCTCGTCGTTCGTCCGAATCGTGTAGTCGGGGTAGGCCCGCTGAAGCTCCTGCTCCACCGCGCTCTTGTTCGCGCCCTCCTTCAGGTTGACCGTGACGAACGTCGCCTTGTCGGTGCCCGTCGTGCCCGTGACCTCCTGCAGTTCGCTGAGGTACGTCGTCACCGTCGGCGCGCCGAGGAAGCTAGAAAACGTCGAGGAGATACCCGTAATCTCGAACTCGTTTTCCCGCGCGCTCTCGACCGACCCGCCGACGTAGATGGTGTCGCCCACCCCGACGTCGAGCATCTCGGCGGTCCGGGGGTCGATGACTATCTCGTGGTACATCTTCCCCTCGTAGGTGCCGTTCTGGTAGTGGATGTCGCCGTGAGGGAGTTTGCCCTTCTCGTAGGAGACGAACGGCCCGTCCGTGGGGATGCCCACCCCGACGAGCGTCTGCATCTCGCCCGAGCCGTTGCCCACGTAGACCGCCTGAAATGCCATGGGAACCGCCGACGTTACCTCCTCTCGAGACTCGATGTCGCGCGACACGTTGTGGGCGTCGAGGATAGACGTGCCGAAGCCGCCGGGCCCCTTCGAGAGCGACCCGCCGGTGACCCAGAGGTCCCGGCCCGACGCGTCGAACTTCTGCTGGCCGGTCTCGAACACGCCGTAGCCGAGGCTGGCGAGCAGGGTGGTCGAGAGGACGGCGACGGCGATGCCGACCACCGCGAGGACGGTCCGCGCCCGGTCGTGGCGGAGTTGGGCGGCCGCGACCGAGGCGGCGACGCGGAGTCTGCTCACGCGGCCACCTCCGGAACCGAGTTCTGGCGTACCCGCGTTCGCTCGGGGCGCTCGCTCACGCGACCACCTCCGGAGTCCGGCGACGACGCGAACGGCGAGTCACCGAATCACCTCCGCGACGCCCTCGGTCCGGCGCTCCATGGCCAGCAGGTACGGCGCGACCAGCACGCCGATGAGCAACGACACGCCGAAGCCGTAGGCCACCAGCAGCGGGTGGAAGTTGGCGATGGGAACCGGAGCGATGGCGCGAACCGCGGCGTAGTTCGTGACCGCCGTCGTCAGATACGCGAGGACGATGCCGAGCGCGCCGCCGACGAGCGTGAGCGCGAGCGCCTGCACGACCAGCAGGACCGCGCGAGCGCGCCGCGAGAAGCCGATTGCGGTGAGCGTCGCCAACTGCTCGCTGTCGGCCTCGACCTGCAACCCCTGCGTGGTCGCCACGAACAGCGTCCCGACGACGATGGCGATGAGCAGGGCCGCGACCCCCATCGCCAGCGGGAGGTCGGAGTCGGTCGAGTTCTGCGCGGTGAACCCGGAGCGGGTGACGGCGTTCGCGGTCGGGAATCGGTCTTCGAGCGACGACTGGAGTCCGCCCGCGTTCGACTGGACGAGAATCTGGTCGGCCAAGTCCCCCGACTGCGCGCCGGTGATGGTCTGGAGTTCGCTCAGGTGGACCAACATCACGGGCATGCCGGAGAGGCCCGACTCTACGGCGGCGCTCTCGACGGCCGTGACCCGCAGGTCGCGGTTCGCGGACCCAGAGACGGCCCCACTGACCGAGAGGGTGGCGGTCCGGTTCACGCCGAGACTCCGGGCCGCGCCCGTAGAGAGGACCGCCTGCCCGGTCCACTCGCCGTCGTAGCTACCGTTCGCGTAGTGCGGGTCGCCCGGCGACAGCGGCGCGGTCGGGAGTCCGGCCACCCGGTCGAGTTTCGGGTCCGGGACGACGCCGACCCCGAGGACGTACTCGCTCGTCCCGCCGGATTGGACCTTCAGCACGGAAATCTGGACGGGCGTCGCGTACTCGACGCGCCCGTCGTCGTTGAGCGCGGCGCTCTTGGCGTGAACGTCGCCGAGTTGCGCCGACTCGGTGGAGACGACCATCGTGGACGCGCCGCCGCCCTCCGGGACGACCCAGTAGTCGACGGCGTCGCCCCGGACGGTCGTGCCCTGAACCAGACCGAGACCGGTCGCGGTGACCACCAGCATGAGCGCCACCGCGATTGCCACGCCGAGGACGCTGACGGCGGTCTGGCGCGGTGCGGTCCGGGTCGCCTTGGTGGCGGTCCGCCGGAGCGCGACCCCGACGAGACCGACCCAGCGCGTGAGCCTACTCATGGCTCCCCCTCACCGGCCCGGACGACCACCTCTCGCTCACCATCGCGGACGACTCCCTGTCACGCATCCTTCACCCGTCCGTCGCGGAGTCGAATCACGCGGTCGGTCCGGTCGAGCGCTCGCTCGTCGTGGGACGCCAGCACCACCGCGCGGTCCTCGGCGAGGTCCGCGAGTAGGTCGAGGATGACCGCGCCGGTGTCGGTGTCGAGTTCGCCGGTCGGTTCGTCGGCGAACACGACGAGGGGGTCCCCGGCGAGCGCGCGCGCCACCGCGACCCGCTGTTGCTCGCCGCCGGACAGTTCCCCCGGGCGGTGGCCCAGTCGGTCGCCCAGTCCGACGCGTTCGAGCAGGTCGGCGGCCTGCTCGCGGCGCTCGGCTTTGCCGATTCCCCGTTCGACCAGCGGGAGCGCGACGTTGGCCCGCGCCGACAGCGAGGGCAGGAGGTGGAACCGCTGGAAGACGATGCCGACCTGCTCCAGTCGCAGGCGGGTCAATTCCCCCTGCGAGAGCGCCGACACGTCCTCGCCCGCGAGCGTGACGGTGCCCTCTGTCGGCACGTCCAACCCCGACAGCAGGTGGATGAGCGTGGACTTGCCGCTCCCGCTCGGTCCCGACAGGCCGACGAACTCGCCGCGCTCGACGGTCAGCGACACGTCTTCGAGTGCGGTGACCGTCGGGCGGTCGTCGCGGTCGTCGCTGCCGAACGAGAACCACCCGCCGCTGCCCCCTCGTGCGTACGTCCGCGTGACTCTCGTACACTCCACCACGGCCTCTCTTCGGTCCGATTCCTCCGTCGCTGTTCGCGTACTCGCGTCCATCAGTCCCCCACCAGAACGAGAGTGTAGAACACGCCGACACACTTAGCGTTTCAGGCTGTTCGCCACCGAAGAGGGGTTGAATCAAGGTTTCGCGACGTTCCGAGACGGTTCGGTCCGAGTTGCGAATCGGTGCGACGAACGCCCACGCGAGACGGTTAGCGTTCGCTCCGTTGCCGAAGTTCGCCGGACAGCTGTCGGGTCGACCGATTACTGGAACGCCGTCTCGCGGATGACGATACGGCCGTAGCTCTTGACGGTGACCTCGTAGCCGTGGTACCGGAACGTCACGCGACACTCGCGGACGGCACCGCTGGCGGTCGGTCGGAACAGGTCGTCGAGCGCGTCCGGGTCCACCTCCGTGGCCTCGTAGAGCGGTCGCAGGTCCATCACGTCGGAGCCACTCATCTCCATGATAGCGAGCGGAACGGCGATGCTGGGCGGGTCCGACGGATAGGAGTAGGTCACGCGGTAGGTCCCGTTCTCCGGGTCCGCGGAGAGTATCGGTACGGTGATGTCCTCGTTCATGGACTCGATTGAAGAAGGATCCTATTCAATGGCCGAGTTCGTGCGAATCCTCCCACTACATAACGGTTAGATTGCGGTCGTCCGGGCGGACGTTTCGACGCGTACGTAGCCGTTAGTGCGACTCCGACGGCGGAAACTTCGCGTTGGGAAACCGGCAAGACGGCGCGGCGGAGCGACACCGGGGATTTCGACCGGCCGTTCGGTCTCCTCGGTGCCTCGTTGGGGGTTCGCCCGACTCTCCTTCCGTCGCCTCCGCACAGTCGCCGTATCACGGCCGCCACACTACTTTTTCTGCTCGAAGCCGACAGACGAGGTGAGAGGGTGTGTTCTACATGGGAACGAAGGACCACTGGTACGAGAACGCGACGTTCTACGCCATCGACGTGGAGGCGTTCGCGGACGGCGACGACGACGGCGCCGGCGACTTCGAGGGGATGACCGACCGACTCGACTACCTCGAGAGTCTCGGCATCGACTGCATCTGGCTCCTCCCGTTCTACCCGTCGCCGAACCGGGACAACGGTTACGACGTGACCGACTACTACGGCGTAGACGACCGCTACGGGACGCTCGGGGACTTCGTGGAGTTCGTCCGCGAGGCCGACCGCAGGGGACTCCGGGTCATCGTCGACCTCGTGGTCAACCACACGTCCGACCAACACCCGTGGTTCCGGAAGGCCCGCGAGGACCCCGACTCGAAGTACCGCGACTACTACGTCTGGCGGGAGGACCCGCCCGAGAACCCGGACCCACACCGCGGTCCGGTGTTCCCCGGCGAGGAGGACAACATCTGGAGTTACGACGAGGAGGCCGAGGCGTTCTACTACCACCGATTCTACCACTTCCAACCCGACCTCAACACCGCCAACCCGGACGTCCGCGAGGAGATTCGCAAGATAATGGGATTCTGGCTCGAACTCGGCGTCTCGGGGTTCCGGGTGGACGCCGCCACGCTGATGATAGACAACAAGGGCGGTCTCGAATCGACGCGACTCGACGACCCGCACGGCGTCCTCCGGGACATGCGCCACTTCGTGGAGCGCCGGGGCGACGACGCCATCCTGTTCGCCGAGGCCGACGACGCGCCCGACCGCCTCGGCGACTACTTCGGGAACAGCCACGGCCGAATCTCGCCCGACGCCGACGCGGAGTCCGGCGTCGAACTCGGCGAGGGCGACGAGATAAACGTCATGCTCAACTTCCTGCTCGACGCCTACCTCGTGCTGGCGCTGGCCGAGCGGGAGGCCGAACCGATTCGGGAGGTGCTGGACATCCTGCCCGTCCCGCCCGAGGGCGGCCAGTGGGCCAACTTCCTCCGGAACTACGACGAACTCAACATCGGCCGCCTCCCCGAGAACGACCAGCAGCGAGTGTTCGACGCGTTCGCGCCCGACGAGAACATGCGCATCTACGGCCGGGGCATCCGCCGCCGCCTCGCGCCGATGCTGGACGGCGACGCCGACCGCGTCCGACTCGCCTACAGCCTCCTGTTCTCGCTCCCCGGCGCGCCGCTGCTGTTCTACGGCGACGAGATCGGCATGGGCGACGACCTGAGTCTGCCCGGTCGAAACGCGGTCCGGACGCCGATGCAGTGGTCCGCCGGGAAGAACGGCGGGTTCTCGTCGGCCGACCCCGAGCAACTCGTGCGGCCGGTCGTCTCCGGCGGCGAGTACGGCTACGAGACCGTCAACGTCGCCGACCAGCGCGGCGACCCCGACTCGCTGTTCCAGTGGTTCTCGCGCCTCAACCGCCTCCGCGCGGAGTGTCCGGAAATCGGCCACGGCGACTGCGAGGTCCTCGACGCCGACGACCGGGCCGTCTTCGCCCACCGGATGACCAGCGACCACGGGCGGGTGGTCGCGGTCCACAATCTCGGCGAGGAACGGACCGAAGCGACGCTCGAACTGGACGCCGAACCGGTCCGCCTGTTCGGCGACGCCGCGTTCGAGCGCGTCGCCGATAGAATCGGCGTCGAGAGCGACGGAGGGGAAGATGGGAGCGCCGACGAGTGGCGCTTCGAGTTGGGTCGGTATGGGTTCTGCTGGGTACGGGTCGAGGAGTCCGTATAATCGAGGAGTCCCGACAATTCGAAGTCCGTCCGATAGCCGAGTGGGAATCGAAGTGTCCGTGAGACGGCCGAGAATAGCCACCTTCGGTTCGGCGACTCCGGCTTACACCGAGTCGCTGAACTCCTCTTCCAACAGCGCGACGTTGCGCTCGTTGGCCTTCCAGACCGCGTCCACGATGGTTCCGAGCACCGGAACCGAACCGATGACCGCGTCCACGCCGACGTTGAACAGCATCTTCAGCAGGGTTTCGCGCGACGCCCCCATCTGGGCACCCTCGGCGACGATGTACAGCGAGATGGCCGCCGACACCGCGTCGCCGCCCACCGGCAGGATGCCGAGAATCGGGTCGAGTCCGATCCTGTAGTTGACGACCGGGAGTTCGATGGCCTCGTCGAGTAGCCTCGCGACGGTTCGGACGCGCTCCATCGCGGGCGGTTCGTCCGTGACGGTGACTTCGATCGGTTGGCCTTCTTCGTCGGGTCCGAGGTCCATGACGAATCGGTGGACGCGCGGAACGAAAGGCTTGCTGGCCTCCCGAGTCGCCGCTCGGAGTTTCGTGGGTCGTCCCGAAGATAAATCGGCGTATCCGGGCTCTGGGCCGCGGTTTCGCTCGTCTAGCCGAAACAGCTATCCATCGGTCTGCCGAGTGCTGGTTGCATGAACGACGCTCCGAACGTCGTGTGGCTTACGCTGGAGAGTGTCAGGGCCGACCACACGCCGATGGGTGGGTACGAGCGGAACACGACGCCCGCGATAGCGCAGTTGGCGGCCGAGTCCGACGCGACCGCGTTCGAGAACTGCTTCGCGCACTCGATGTGGACGCCCGCCTCCAGCGCGTCGATTCTCACGGGGACGTACCTCTCGGACCACGGGGTCGGAAAGGAGGGGACCGGGATGCGGAAGCTACCGCCGAACCTGACGACGCTGCCCGCACTCCTCTCGAAGCAGGGGTATCGGACCGCCTGCCTCTCGCCGAACGGCTACCTGAGTTCCGCGAACGGTCTCGACCGCGGGTTTCAGGACTTCTACTGGCTCTCGAAGAATCTGGCCGACGGCGGCGTCACGGACCTGATGAAGTACGGTCTGAACCTCGGGTCCCACGAGGGGAGTCCGCTCAACGAGAAGACCCGCGGACTCCTGAAGTACGCGCTGAACGTCAGGTCTCACGGGCCGGGACTGACACTCGACAAGGACCGCCACAACCTCGCGTACCTCACGACCGACATCGCCAAGCAGTGGGTCTCGAACGTAACGAAGGGCGAGGACCCCTTCTTCCTCTACGCGCACGTCGGGAACCCGCACCATCCGTACTGCCCGCCGCGGCGGGCGCGGGACCGGTTCCGCGACGAACTCCCGACCTCGATGGAGGACGCGATAGACCTCTCGCTGGAGACGTACGCGGGCAGCGACGAGATACGACGACTCAACGCGAACGGAAGCCCCCTCGACGACGACCAGTGGGACGCCATCGAGACGCTGTACGACACCGAAATCACCTACGCCGACGACTGCGTTCGCGAAATCGTGAATCACGTCCGGGCGCTCGACGACGGGAACACGATTTTCGTCGTCACGGCCGACCACGGCGAACTCTTCGGGGAGTACGGACTCGTCGGCCACAACCTCGTCCTCCACGACGCGCTGACACACGTTCCGCTCGTCGTCGCCGGGGCGGACCTCGACTGCGACGGCGACGAACTCGTCCAGCACGTGGACGTGACCCGGACCGTCGCCAGCATCGCGGGAGTGGACCACGAGCAGTTCCGCGGATACGACCTCCGGACCGAGGAGCGGGAGTACTGTCTGAGCCAGCGCGGGCGCGCCGACTTCGACGAGTTCTTCGAGATAAACCCGGAGTTCGACACCGAGTTCCTCCACGAACACCCGGTCAGCGCGATTCGGACGCACGAGTTCAAGTACCTCGAAAGCGCCGCGGACTCCCACCTCTTCGCGTTGCCCGACGAGACCACGGACGTGAGCGACGACTACCCGGAGGTGATCGAGACGCTCTCGAGCGTCGCCGACGAGTGGGTCGATTGGACGGCGGCCGAGACCGACGAGGCGGAGTTCACCGACGACATGAGAGAACAGTTGGCGGACTTAGGATACCTGTAGCCCCCGTCATCGAGGTCCTGAGTCGCTCGGTCTGCTTCTCGATCAGTTCCGTTTGCTATCCCACTCCCACCGGAGTCGGACGAACTGCTGAACGCGGTCGAAAATAGCTGCCGAATCGGTCGAAAAGAGAGCGGCGTCGCGTTACGCCTCTGCGGTCGTGGTGTCCGAATCAGTCGGTCGGTCCGCCACGGTGACGTTGATGGATTTGCCGAAGTCCGTGGTGAGAACTTCGAGGAACGCCTCGCCCGGTTCGAGACCGAGGTCGGTTTTGTCCACCTTGAACTGCACCTGCAGCGACTCGCCGGGTTCGGCCTTCACGGTCTGTTCCTCGATAACCGTCCCGTCTATCCGGAGTTGGACCGTGTCGGTGACGGGTTGGTCGCTCGGGTTACTGACCTTCGCGCTCACGACCAGTTGGCCGTCGTTCAGGACCACCGTCGTCGGCGCACTGAGCGCGGGCACCCTGAGCGACGGTTCGGCAGCGGTCGTCGTCTCCGTCGTGGTCGGCGTTTCGGTCGTCGTGGTCGTCTCTGTCGTCTCCGTTTCGGTCGTCGTGGTCGTCTCTGTCGGCGTCTCCGTTGTCGTCTCCGTTTCCGTTTCCGTTTCGGTCGTGGTGGTTTCCGTCGTCGTCGTGGTTTCCGTCGGCGTCTCCGTCTCGGTAGTTGTCTCCGTCGGAGTCACCATCTCGTCGGGCAGTTGCGCTTTCACGTGCTCCGGCAGGTTCACGACGAACGTGACGTTCTGGATGGTCACGTCACGGACGACGAACTCGACGCTCTGGAGGTCGGACTTCGAGATCTCGGTCTCGTCGGCCGCCTGCTCGCCGAGACTCTCCTCGAGCGACGCACCGCTCAGGAGTTTCGTGAGGTCGAGGTGGACCGTACGGTCACTTATCGAGACGTTGTCCACGACGACCGTCCGGTCTACCTCGTCGGCGTCACCGACGACGAACGAGAACGCTTCGACGTGAACGTTGTCTATCGTGAAGGTGATTTCGCGTTCTTCGACCGGCTGTTCGACAGTCGTGGTCGTGGTCGTTTCAGTCGGCGTCTCGGTCGTAGTTGTCGTGGTTTCTGTCGGCGTCTCCGTCGTAGTTGTCGTCGTCTCAGTAGTGGTGGTCTCTGTGGTCGTCGTCTCTGTCGGCGTCTCGGTGGTCGTCGTGGTCGTTTCGGTTGGCGTCTCCGTCGTCGTGGTCGTGGTCGTCTCTGTCGGTGTTTCTGTCGTCGTTGTCGTGGTTTCGGTCGTCGTTGTCGTGGTTTCAGTCGGCGTCTCGGTCGTGGTTGTCGTCGTTTCGGTGGTTTCGGTCGTGGTCGTCTCTGTCGGTGTTTCTGTCGTGGTCGTCGTCGTTTCCGTCGGCGTTTCGGTCGTCGTTGTCGTCGTTTCGGTTGTGGTGGTTTCTGTGGCCGTGGTTGTCGTCTCCGTCGTAGTCGTAGTCGTCTCCGTCGGCGTCTCGGTAGTCGTCGTTTCGGTTGGCGTCTCCGTCGTGGTCGTCGTCGTTTCAGCAGTCTCCTCGACAGTGACGAACGCCTCGTCCACGACGACCTGATTGTCTACCGTGTACGCGCCGTCCTCCTCTCCTTGGGTCTCGACGAAGTCGAACTCCTGATTACCGTTGGTGTCCCTGTACGCCAGTGCGAGGAGGCGCTGGGACTCGTTTACCGGTTCGTCGAGTCGCACCTGCACGTTCTCGTGGGTCCCGGCGTCGAGGTACGCGGAGGTCCCGAGCACGCTGTCGAGGACAGAGCCGTTCAGGAGACTCCGGTTGTGTACCGCCACGAAACCGCCTTCCTCGAGCGTCACCTGCGAGATGGTGACGACCGTCCCGTTACTGGTCTGATTTTCGAAAGTTATCGTGGTGTTCGCCTGCGTCTGAACGTCTCGTACCGCCTCGCTCGGTGGCGACTGGGCGTCACCGGCGACGGGACCTGTGGCCCCGAGTGCGGTGGCCACGCCCCCGAAAATCGTCGCTGTCACTAACATAATCGCTAAAGATGTGTGCTTTCGGCTCATCGATTTTCTCCCCCGCCGGACAGTATACGACGATTGGGATAAATCCGCTGGCGGACGATACACGGGGTTTCAGCCTCCAGAGAGAGGAGTCGTCCGTTCGCCGGGTCCGGATTACACCGGAATTTTCCGTCCGACCCAGCGCGGAATCGCCGCGAGGACTCGGAGACCGGGGGCACCGTCCGAGAGCCACAGTGCGAAGACCACCACTCCGAACGCGACCTCGAAGACGACGAGCGACTCGAGCGACAACTGGTCGAGGTGCGCGAGGAAACTCTGGCCGGTCGAGTACTCTATCGGCGGGAGGAGCGGCCACGCGAGGAACCGTAGCGAAGAGAAACTCCCGTCGAGCGCCGGATAGAGCGCGTCGCCGAAGAGGTGCGAAACGTAGCCGACCGCGAACCCCGTCGCCACGGTACCGTGGTTGCGCCTGCGGAGCAGGAGTTCGAGGACCGTGATGAGGACGACGGCGGTAAGCAGGGAGTGGGTCAGCGACCGCCCGGTCGGAAGAACGTCGAGCGTCCACGCTAACGGCTTGTCCACGAGGTCCGGAAACTGTGTGCCGAACGCGAGCGCGACGGTCGGCGGCCCGTCGGGCGCTCGGCGATGCCGGAGGTGGACGAAAGCGGTGTACAGGAGATACCCCACCGCCAGATGCCCCCAAGGCCACATAGCGTCCCCTTCGGAGTGCGTCGGGTTATTCCTTCGGGCGATACCCCCTCCGGCGACGGTTCCGAGCGGGATTCGGCCGCTTCCGTTCCCGTGTCGGTCGCTACAGCGGTCGCCGTCAGCGCACGCCCCGGAGTAAATTTCGAGTGCCGAACCGATTCAATCGAACAGGAGATATTTCAAAGAACGGGTGGTCGTCTCGCTGGGGATGGGAATGAAAGCCGTCATCTTAGCCGCAGGAGAGGGGAGCCGCTTACGCCCGTTGACCGAGGACAAGCCGAAGGGGATGGTAGAGGTAGACGGGAGACCGATTCTGAGCCACTGCTTCGAGGAACTGTCGGCGCTGGACGCCGACGAGTTCGTCGTGGTGGTCGGCTACCGCAAGCAGGACATCATCGACCACTACGGCGACGAGTACGACGGTATCCCGATTACCTACGCTCACCAGCGCGAACAGCAGGGTCTCGCTCACGCGCTGTTGACCGTCGAAGACTACGTCGAGGACGACTTCATGCTGATGCTCGGCGACAACATCTTCGACGCAAATCTGGGCGACGTGGTCAAGCGCCAGCGGGAGGACCGGGCCGACGCCGCCTTCCTCACGGAGGAGGTGCCCTACGAAGAGGCCGGGCGATACGGGGTGTGTGACACCAACGACTACGGCGAGATTACGGACGTGATCGAGAAGCCCGAGGACCCGCCGTCGAACCTCGTGATGACCGGGTTCTACACCTTCACGCCCGCAATCTTCCACGCCTGCCACCTCGTCCAACCCTCCAATCGAGGCGAGTACGAAATCAGCGAAGCCATCGACCTCCTGATTCGGAGCGGCCGGACTATCGACGCGATTCGGATGGACGGATGGCGCGTGGACGTGGGCTATCCCGAGGACCGCGACAGGGCCGAGCGCCTGCTCGACGGTCGAGGGTCGGACGCCGAGCCGACCGAAACGTCCGCGGAGAGCGACTGATTCTTCTCCTCGGTACACCGCAGCGCTCAGTCAAGGGAGTCATCCGGGGAGAACCTCCGACTGGGTGAACTCGCGGTCGCAGTTCGAGCAGTAGTAGCGACCGAGACCGCGTTTTCTCACGCCGCGTCGTCGGCCGCAGTCCGGACACGGAATGTCGAGGAGCAGGGTCATTCGGTTCACTATGCACGAGGCGAACCGACTTCAGCGTACTCCCGGTGAGTGGTAGCGAGACCGGAGACGAACGTCGCGCGGCCGACCTGTCGGGTGGCAGTTACGCCGCCTTTATGGACGGCCCTCGGACTCCAGTACCCATGGGTCGTTGGGGTGAACTCGCACGACAGGGGCGCGCCGAGACCGGGGACGAGCGACCGCCCTCGATGGAGGCGTTCCTCGAATCGAACCACCAGTTGTTCACCGTCATCGGCATCTTCGGCGCGCTCTCGGTCTACCTGATGAAGTTCCGGCAATCGACCGCCACGAGGACCGGCGCGGTCGGCGCGGTCCTGCTGCTGTTCCTGCTCGCGTCGTTCGTGGCGGTCAAGAACTCCTACCGTTGCACCGAGCGAGCGCGACGCCACGGCGACTACCTGTTGCTATTCGGCTTCGCTGTCTTCATGTACGCGTTCGTCACCCTCGTGGTCTCGGTGGTCCTCGTCATCCTCAGCGGGTACGCGCAGGGGGCCGAGAGCGTCCTCGGGTCGAGTTTCGTCTACGCGCTCGTGTTCGTCTACGTTCCGTTCGTCTTTCGGGCCGACATCCTCCGAGAGTTCTCCGGGGGAACCCCGGCGACGTCCGGGATTCGGTACGCGCCGCACCTCGCCGCGGTCGCGCTGGCGGGATGGTACGGAACCCAGTGGCTACGGGGGTCGCCGCCGACGCTGGAACTCGACAGCGCGGCCTACTCCATCGGCATCTCACTCAGCCTCGTCGCCAACCACTTCCTCATCACCGCCGGTCTGGTCGCGGTGCTGTGGGTCGCCGAGAGAGTCCTGACGAGAGGACGGCAGTGAGGTGACACCACCGAACCCGGTCAGTAGCTACCGGCCATTCGGTCGATTTTCGGGTCGGTGAACACGTCCTTCTCGTCGTAACTCGGCGAGGAGAACTCCGAGATGACCGCGCCGTCGTCGCCCGCTTTGAACCAGTGACGGGTGTCGGGGGGAATCGTGTACTGCTCGCCGGGTTCGAGGTGAATCTCCCGCTCGGCGGTGTAGAACTCCTCGCGCCCCGGCGGTTCGACCGACCAGTCCTCGCGTCGGGTCGCGTCGTCGTCTTCGTCCGCGTCGTCGCTCTCCACGTAGAGGAACACCTCCCCGGCGCGACATCGGAACGTCTCGCGCTTGCCGGGGTAGTCGTCGAACGGCGGGTGGCGATGCTCGGGACAGGTCTGGTCGGGGAACAGCACGAGTTCCTTCGCGCAGTAGCGGTCGTCGTTGACGTAGACGACGATTTCGGTCCCGACCGATTCGAGGTCCCCGAGACCGTAGTCCACGACTTCCATCTCCGTCCGCTCCTCGTCGGTGAGAACGACGCCCGCGTCCGCGAGCATCTCGGCCGCACGCTCGCGGGCGCGCTCTCGCTCGGATTCGCTGGTCACGGACGGACTACGACGCCGCGGACCAAAACCGTTGGCGACTGGAGGTCACTCCGTGGACTCGGAGGCGGTGGCGAGTTTCATGAGCGAGACGTTACCGCTCTGGTCGAGTTCGATGCGATACCCGTAGTAGGAGAACTCGACTTCGACCTGCGCTTCGGGCGGCGGCGGACTGCTGAAGAGGTGTTCGATGAGGTGGTCTATCTGGTCGTAGAGCGGCGGTAAGTCGGTCAACTCGCAGTTCTCCAGATTCGCCACGAGACGGAGGAGACTCCGATTCGCCTCCTCGACCTCCGGCGTGACCTTGCGGTGGTATATCCGTTTCTGGCCGTCAGAGACTCCCCCTTCCCCATTTTCGTTCCCACTCGGCATCACGCAGAATGTAGACTCGAGACGTCGAAATTTTCATCGTCAGTTTCCCGACCATCCGGCCGGAATAAATCGGCCGCGAACGGGTTACGGTAGCACGCTGTGACGAGAGGGTCCCGGGCGGCGCTCGGGGCGACCCCACCGACAACCATTTGCCGGTCGGCGTTGGCGATACGCCACGGATGTTCAAGGCCCAAATCTCCGACGGCGAGCAGATAGAGTGCGACAGCTACGAGGTCGGCGAGCGAGGCGTGGAACTCTACGACGGAGACGACGAGTTCATCGCGTTCGTCCCGTTCGCGCACCTGCTGTACGTCGGAAACATTACCGAAGACGGCCAGATGGTCTGGTAACGGTCAGCGGGTCTGGTAACTGCGAGTCCGACGAGTGGTGGATACGCCGACTCGGCCGCGCTCAGACGGTTCAAGACCTCGTTGAACCCCTCCGAGTAGTTCGAGTCGCCCTCTCGGAGGACCGTCCGAGAATCGGCTGTATTCGGTCGGTTCGCGGCGTCCCACGCACCGTTACCGGTCTTAATTCGGGTTAATCGGGGTCGACTGAGAGCAAGAATCGCGACCGCCTTTTGGCGTCGAGACCGAACCGCCGCTACCGATGAGTTCCGAACTGAGCGACGACGAACGGGAGCGCATCGAGACCTACTGCGAGACGCCGCCGTACGACCGCTCGCCGGATGTGCTGCTGCCGGACGGGGAGTACGACGACGACGTTCCGCGACCGCGAGAGGGTTCCGGAGGGTCACTCTTCAGGACGGTCTGGCACCGACTCCGGCGTCGGTTCTGACCCCGGTCGGGAAGTCGCGGCTAGGTTTAAGCCGACTGCTACCGGCGCTACACTCGGGGGACCATGTTTCAGGACCGTACCGACGCCGGACGACAGTTAGCCGACCTGCTGGACGACCACGGCGCGGAGGTCGACGTGGTACTGGGGATACCGCGCGGCGGTCTGCCGGTGGCGCGGCCGGTCGCGGACGCGCTCGACGCACCGCTGGACGTCGTCGTCGCCTCGAAAATCGGCGCACCGGGCGACCCGGAACTCGCCATCGGCGCCGTGGCGAGCGACGGGTCGATTTGGCGAAACGACGACCTCGTGGACCGACTCGCCGTCGAGGAGTCGTACATCGAGCGAGAGCGCGACTCGGAGGCCGAGGCGGCCCGCCAGAAACTCGAACGCTACCGCGGGACGAGCGACCTGCCGGACCTAGATGGGAAACGCGTACTCGTCGTGGACGACGGACTCGCCACCGGCGCGACCACCATCGCGGCGCTCCGACAGGTCCGCGCCGCGGGGGCGAGTCACGTCGTCCTCGCGGTGCCGGTCGGGTCGCCGAGCGCCATCGAGCGACTCCACGCCGAGGCCGACGAGGTGGTCGCGGTCGAGACGCCGCCCCACTTCGACGCGGTCGGCCAGTTCTACCGGTCGTTCGGTCAGGTCTCGGACGAGGAGGCGATGTCGTACCTCGACCGGTGAGGTGCGTCACGGCCGACAGTAGTATTGTAAAAATTGGACACGACAATTTCCAGTTTCAATTCCGCCTATTTCTCGTAGCATCGGTATACGAGAGGTCTAAAACCTGAATTTGCCAGTCTCAGAGCGAGTCGGGTCGCGGCCTAAATTGCCGGGTTTGAGTGTGTCAGTAGCACACTTCAACGAAACGTTTAAGTACCTGACGGCCTAACTGATGGTTAGGAAGCGAGGCCCCGGAGATTATTTAGGTTTTCTCCCCTCCCCGCGCCTCACCCAACCAATCAACCATGACGAGTACACGCATCCAGAGCTACGACGAACAGACCGGCGTAACCGAACGAACGGACGAGGACGAACGAGCCGAAGAGGTCCAACGCGAGGACGAGCAGGTCTGCCCCGAGTGCGGCGGGAACGTCACCGCCGACGAGGAACACGGCGAGACAGTCTGTGCGGAGTGCGGTCTCGTCGTCGAGGAGGACAACGTGGACCGCGGGCCGGAGTGGCGCGCGTTCGACGCCAGCGAGAAGGACGAGAAGAGCCGGGTCGGTGCCCCGACGACCAAGATGATGCACGACAAGGGTCTCTCGACCAACATCGGCTGGCAGGACAAGGACGCCTACGGTCGGTCGCTCGGTAGTCGGCAGCGCCAGAAGATGCAGCGTCTCCGCAAGTGGAACGAGCGGTTCCGCACCCGCGACTCCAAGGAGCGCAACCTCAAGCAGGCGCTCGGCGAAATCGACCGCATGGGCAGCGCGCTCGGTCTCCCCGAGGAAGTCCGCGAGACCGCGTCGGTCATCTACCGCCGCGCGCTCGACGAGGACCTCCTCCCCGGACGCTCCATCGAGGGCGTCGCCACCGCGGCGGTGTACGCGGCGGCCCGCCAGACCGGGGCGCCCCGGTCCATCGACGAGGTCGCGAACGTCAGCCGAATCGACGAGATGGAGTTCAAGCGGACCTACCGCTACATCGTCCGCGAACTCAGCCTCCAGATTCAGCCCGCCGACCCCGAGCAGTACGTCGCGCGGTTCGCCAGCGAACTCGGCATCTCCGACGAGGCCGAGCGCCGCGCCCGCGAACTCCTCCGGAACGCCAAGCGGCAGGGCCTCCACAGCGGCAAGTCGCCGGTCGGTCTCGCGGCCGCCGCGGTGTACGCCGGACCGCTCCTGACCAACGAGAAGGTCACGCAGGCCGAGGTCAGCGACGTCGCGCAGGTCAGCGAGGTCACGATTCGGAACCGCTACCACGAACTGCTCGAAGCCTCCGAGAGCGGCGCGGTTCCGGCCTGAAACGTCTCTTCTTCGGCGTCGAACCGACGAGTAGCCTCGGCTACGTGACCGTCGTGAACGCTCAGACGAACTCGACGTTCTCGAACCGGAACCGAGTCCCGCCGTCGGTCCCGTCGGTGATATCGACGGTCCAGCCGTGGGCCTCGGCGATGCGGGCGACGATAGCGAGGCCGAGTCCCGTTCCGGATTCGGACGTGGTGTAACCGGGGTCGAACACCGCCTCGCGTTCGTCCTCCGGGATGCCCGGTCCGTCGTCCTCCACGTAGAAGCCGCGTCCGTCGAGTCGGCCGACCCTGACGGTCGTGACGCCGGTGTCCTCCTCGGCTAACGTCGGTCGGCGTTCACCGGTAGCGCCGCGTTCGGCGGTATTTTCGCGCGTTTCGTCACTCTCGGGAGTACCGTGTTCGATAGAATTTCGGAAGAGGTTCTCGAAGACCCGACGCAAGCGGTCGGGGGCGGCCCGGATTCGACCGGCGTCGAGGACAGTGAAATCGACCGCCTCGGACTCGACCATCCCCCAAGATTCCGTCGCGAGGTCGCCGAGAGAGACCGATGGGGGGTCCGAGACGGTGCGACCCTCGCGGGCCAGCGTCAGCGTGTCCTCTACGATGGCTTCGATTCGGCCGAGCGCGTCGGCGACGACGTGGAGGTGGTCGCTATCGTACTCCTCGCGGGCCAGCGATAGCCGCCCCTCGGCGACGTTGAGCGGATTCCGCAGGTCGTGTGAGATGACGTCCGCGAATTCCTCGAACCGGTCGCGCTGTCGGGACAGTTCGGTCTCGCGTCGCTCGCGCTCCAGTTCGTAACTGACCCAGTTACCCATCAGTTCGACGAGCGTGACCTCCCAGTCCGAGAACGGGACGCGCCGGGGTTCGTCGTCGTAGAAGCAGAACGTTCCGTACACGTCTCCGTCGACCAGTACGGGCGTCCCGACGTAACACTCGATTCCCTGCTCGGCGTAGCCCGGCCGGTCAGTGAGGTCCGGCGCGTCCTCGGCGATGTCCGAAGCGACCAGCGTCTCCTCGGTGACGATGGCCCGCTCGCAGTGAGTCTCGTCCAACGGTTGCGTGTCGCCGGGCCGGGTGTCTCCGTCGGTGGGGTGAACGAACTCGAAGACGTACTCGTCGTCCGTCACGTTCGAGAGCGCGCCGTAATCGGTGTCCAGCGCGTCGCTACCGATGGCCAGCAGCGACTCGATTTTCCCGTCGAACGACGCGGACTTGTCCGCGATGACCCGGTAGACGCGCTGGAACACCTCGTCGCGTCGGCGCAGGTCGGCTTCGAGTCGCTTCCGCTCGCTGATATCCCGGAAGTAGACCGAGAGACCCGTCTCGGAGGGGTACGCGTGAACGTCGAACCACGCGTCGAGCGGTTCGTAGTGCTCCTCGAAACTGACCGCTTGCTGGGTCGCCATCGCCTCGCAGTACTTGTCGTGGAACCGCGTATCGACCGCCTCCGGGATGGCCTCCCAGATGGACTCGCCCCGGAGGTCGTTCGCCACTTCGGACGTAGCGGCCGGACGGAGAATCCCTTCGGCGCGTTCGTTGACGTAGGTGAACCGCCACTCGTCGTCCAGTGCGAAGAAGGCGTCCGTCATTCTGTTGAGTATTTCTTCGTGTTCTTGCATCCTGTGAGATTGCTCGTTGTCCCCCTTCTCATGCCCCACCCCTTTGTGGCTTTCGCGTAGATGTAACAACCTCGCCACCTCTGACGGCCGAGAAGCGACCGGCCGACGGTCTCGGCGACACCTACTTTCCGACGCCCGTCGTAGCTCCACGGGGAGAGACATGCCCGGCAAACAACTGCTGATGATAGTCGGTGACTTCGGCGAGGACTACGAGATAATGGTACCGTTTCAGGCCCTGCAGGCAGTGGGCCACGAGGTAGACGCGGTCTGTCCCGGGAAGGAGGACGGCGACACCGTCAAGACCGCGGTCCACGACTTCCGGGGCGACCAGACCTACGTCGAGTCGCGGGGCCACGACTTCCAGTTGACCGCCTCGCTCGACGAGGTGGACCCGGCAGACTACGACGGACTCGTCCTGCCCGGCGGGCGCGCGCCGGAGTACCTCCGAACCTACGACGAGGTCCTCTCGACGGTCCGGCACTTCTTCGAGGCTGACAAACCGGTCGCGGCCATCTGTCACGCGGCCCAGATTCTGGCGGCCGCGGACGTAATCGAGGGCCGGACCTGCGCGGCGTACTCCGCGCTCGAACACGACGTGGAGGACGCGGGCGGCACGTACCACGACGGCGTGACCACCGACGGGAACCTCGTAACGGGTCGCGACTGGAGCGACCACGTGGAGTGGCTCTCGCAGTTCCTCGACGTGCTGGGGACTGACGTCCAGCACGGCGAGCCAGCGGTGACGGAACCGGCAGAGGACTGACCCACGCTCTACGTATTCGGCCCGGCCGTGACCCCGCCGTTACGTATTTTCCGGCGTCTGTGGTAGCTCCGGACATGAAGTACGACGACTTCATGGGGCAAGTCCAGAACCGACTCGAACTGCCGGACACCGGCCGGGCGGTCCGCGCGACGCGCGCGGTCCTCCAGACGCTCGGCGAGCGCTTGCAGGGAGGCGAAGCCACGGACCTCGCGGGACCCCTGCCGATGGAGGTCGATTACCACCTCGAATCGGCCGAGTCGGGCCAGCGGTTCGACTACGACGAGTTCGTCGGACGCGTCGCGGACCGGGCCGAAGTCGAGCGCTCGGACGCCGTCTACTACGGGAAGGTCGTGGTGGGACTCGTGAGCGAGTTGGTTCCGGCGAGCGAGATCGAGCAGGTCCGGGCGCAGCTCCCGGCCGACTACGACGACCTGTTCGCGTTGGTGGACGCCGAGGAAGTCGAGGAGTAGCCCAGTGGTAGCCCCACCGACTCTCAGTCGGCACCGACCGGCCCGACGACCCTCCTCCTGCGCCGAACGAGAACGAACAGCGCAACTGCCAGCAGCATCGCGCCGACCACGAACGGCGTCCAGACCGCGACGACGTAGAGCGCGGCCATGACCGGCGGACCCACGGTCCGGCCGAGACTCCCCGCGCCCTGCGTGAGACCGAAGGCACTGCCCTGCACCGACGCGCCCGCGGCCTTCGAGACGAGCGTCGTCAGCGACACCGAAAGGAGCGCGTTTCCCAGCGACAGTCCCGGCAGCACGAGGACGAGCGCGAGCAGTTCGCGCGTGAGGAACCCGGGCGAGAGGACGGGAAACAGCGCCCGACCGAGGGTCGGCGAGAACGGGAGCGCGGCGAGCGCGACGAGTAGGAGCGCCGCCCCGGCCACCGCGAGCGACGAGTCGGGGTAGCGCCGCGAGAGTCGCCCGACAAGCACGCCCTGAAAGGCGATGCCGAGGACGCCGATGTAGGTCAACAGGAGCGCCGTCCCGCTTGCCCCGAGACCGAACTCGTCTGCGGTGAAGGGGATGAACATCACCTGCACGCCCGAGAACGCGACCGACAGCAGGAAGAACGACGCGACGAGTCCCCGGAGCGCGTCGTCGGCGAGTGCGGCCCTGAAGGTCTCGACCCATCCGCCCGTGAACCGGGAGACCCATCCGCGAGCCACGCGACTCGCTTCCCCGTCCGGGGTCGCCTCGACGGATTCCCGCCCCGCGCCCGACTCTTCGAGGAACAGCGCCGCGAACGCGAAGTTCAGGAGGCTCAGTCCCGCGGCGGCGAAACTCGGGAGCGAGAACCGGGTGGCCGGAATCGCCGCCGGGAACACGTCTCCGGCCAGCGCCACGACGGGGTCGCTGGCGAAGAACCCGCCGAGCGCCGGGCCGAAGACGAAGCCGAGACCGAACGCCGCGCCCACGAGACCGAACGCGCCCGCCCGTTCGTCCGCCGGGGTCACGTCCGCGACGTACGCCTGCGCGGTCGCGAGGTTTCCGCCCATCGCACCCGCGAGCATCCGGGAGACGAACAGGACCGCGACGCTCCCGGCGAGTCCGAACACCGTCCACGCGAGGACGCTCCCGAAGATGGAGACGAGCAGGACGGGCCGCCGCCCGCGGCGGTCCGACAGCGACCCGAGTAGCGGGGCGAACACGAACTGCATCGCCGAGTACGACGCCGCGAGCAGTCCGATGTACACGTCGCTGACGCCGAAGCTCCGGACGTAGAACGGCAGGATGGGGATGATGATACCGAACCCGAGCAGGTCGAAGAAGACGACGGCGATAACGGTCGCCAGCGCGCGCCGAGGGTGGGTCAGACTCGCGCGTCCGGCCGTCCCCGCTCTGGGCGTACTCATCAGACCACCGACTGCGCCAGCACTTTCGAGGTTTCGTTCCGCCGGTGAAGCACGCACCCGGTCGGCCGGACGGCGTCGGTGACCGCTCGCATGGACGCCACTTCGGCGGCGGCGGTGTTAAATGGTCATCTCCATCTTCGGCATCCGGATGAAGGCGGTCTCGTACCCCTCGTGTCTGGCGACCTGCGGCGGCGCGTCCACCGTCACGGTCAGCGAGTCGCCCGACTGCAGGTCGTCCACGCCAGCACCGTAGTGGTAGCCGAGGTCGGGGTCGAGCGCGGGCCGGAGGATGTCGTCGTACACCGTCTGGCCGTCCCGAGTCAGTGTCGCCGACAGCGACATGAACGGGAGCGGGTAGCGGTTGTACGGCGTCCGGGCCGACACCCCGAGGTAGCTCTTCCCGTCGGCGACGAAGTGGGGGTTCTCCTCGGGCGAGAACGCCACGAAGTCGGCGTCGCCGCTGACACCGGTCGCCAACGCACCCGGCAGGTCAGTGCGCTCGGGCACCTGTGCGATTGGCATCTTCATGTCCATCGGTTCGATAGCGCCAGCGTCGCCCTTCTTGTCGGGCAACTGCTCGTAAGAGACGTTCCCGAGTTTGCTGCGGGAGTGTTCGAACTCCACGTCGATGCTCGTCTGCTCGCCGAACGCGCCCCGTAGCTCGCCCATCCGGCGGGCCTGCATCGCCCCGACGGAGAGCTTCGCGGTGTAGGTTCCGCCGCCCGAGAGTTCCACGTTGTCGCCGAAGTGGTAACCCATGTTCTGGGAGAGCATCGGCCAGAGAGTCCTCGAATCGACCTCCTCGCCGCCCTTCAGAATCTCCGCGGAGACGTTGGCGGTCGGCAGGACGGTCCCGGTCTTCTCGTCCCAAATCGACGCCATCAGGTGGGCCGTCGCCTTCTCGGGGACCTGCGAGAGGTTGGTGTCGGTGTCGGTTATCGTCCAGAACGCGTGGGGCCTGCTGTACATCAGGCCGACCTTGTAGCGCCCCGTGGCGCCCATCCCGACCATCTTCATCCCGTCGATGTGCGTGGGGTAGTAGACCTTCTCCTTCCGATTGGCGACCGTGGTGAACCGACTGGAGGCCGACGACTGAGTCTGGAAGTTGCCGATGCATCCGGCGAGACCGGCCAGTCCCAGCGGCGCACTGGCGCGGAGGAAGTCGCGTCGTCTCATTGCCGGAAGCTAGCCGGGTGGGACGAATACCGATTCTGGTTCACGCGTCGAAAAGGCCGGGGAATGCCGGGCGGTCACAGGTCGTCTCGGAAGAGCGGCGAGTCCTCGTCCGTACACTCCGGGCGGCCGCACACCCCGGCCTCGTCACCGGCCCGTTCGACCCCGGAATCGAGTCGGTGGAGTTCCCACTCGGCCTCGTGACCGGTCTCCGTCCGGTGGTCCTCGATGCGGGACCGCGCGGTTCGAAGTCGCTCGAACGTCTCGCGGAAGTCGCAGTCGGGGCAGGTCACCGTCGCGCGCTCGTCTGGCATCGTCCCGACAGAGGGTCGCGACCTGTAAAACGCTCTCGCTCCGGCCGGTGTTCGACACCGCCTCGGTCGGCCGTCGACCGCGCTCCGGTTTCACTTCGAGTATCGCTCAGTCCTCCCGAACGCCGTGTCGGAGGACGCCGACGCCCTCGACTTCGACTTCGACCTCGTCGCCGTCTTCGAGCGGGGCCACGCCCGCGGGCGTCCCGGTCGAGATTACGTCGCCGGGTTCGAGCGTGAGGTAGGTCGTTATCTCCTCCACGAGTTCCGGCACCGACCAGATGAACTCGTCGCGCGAGGACCGTTGGCGGGTCTCGCCGTTCACCCGGAGTTCGACCGACGCGTCGTCGGGCACCTCGTCGGGGGTGGCCAGCACCGGGCCGAGGGGTGCGGAGTTGTCGAACGCCTTCCCGCGGACCCAGTTCTGCTCGCGGTCCTGGTCGTCGCGGTTCGACACGTCGTCCATGCAGGTGAACCCGGCGACGTACTCCATGGCCTCGTCGGCCGAGACGTTCCGGGCCTGCTCGCCGACGACGACGGCGAGTTCGGCCTCGTGGTCCACGCGCTCCTTCCCGGCGGGGAGCGGGACGGTGTCGCCGTGGGCCGAGAGTGTATTCGGCGGCTTGAGGAACAGCAGCGGGCGCTCCGGCGGTTCCTTGTCGCGCTCGGCGGCGTGGTCGGCGTAGTTCAGCCCCACGCAGACGATTTTGGAGGGTTCGGCTGGCGGGAGGACGTCCACCTCGCTCTCGTCGTAGGTCTGTCCGGCCGCTTCGATGCCGTCGTCGGTCCACTCGCCGACTCTGGTGGAGCCTGCGGGGTCGCGGAATCGTACCTGTCGCATGGTATCGGGTGTGTCGGGAGGGGGTAAAGAGGTTCAGGAATCCGCAACTCCGTGGGGTTCTTCGGAGAATCACATCGAACTCCGCAAGAGGCGAACGTCAGTAGAACGGAACCGCCGTTCTACTGGGTCGTCGTCTCCGAGACGATGAACGGCTGGATGGCCTCCAGAACCTCCGCTGGCTTGAGCGCCTCGTCGAACGCTTCCGGGAACGGCGACTTCCCCGTGAGACCGTTGAGATACGCCGAGTGACGGCCCTCGACCGTGGCGATGGTCGCCGCCGCCGTCAGCAGTTCGTCGCTCCCGCTGAACTGACTGATCGCGCCGTCGTAGGCCGACACGCCGGTGGTTTCGAGCGTCGCCGCCGTCTCGATGAACGTCTCGGGGCTACCGAGGTCGAACTGGAACTCGATGTCGTCTTCACCGACCGGTTGGCCGCCGAGGTCCTCGATGGTCGACACGAGAGCGTCGACGTGGGCCTGTTCGTGGTCCCGAATCATCGTCAACTGGTCGTACAGGGTCGATTGCACCGGGTCGCCGAACCGCTGTATCAGGTCCGAACCCACGAGTTCGTCCTCGCTGAACTCGTCCAACCCCCGTTCGTAGAACGTCGACTCCAAGCGTTCGAGGGTGAGCGCGTAGTTGAGCGGTTCGACGTACTTGTTACCGCTGCCATCGTCGCTCCCTCCGGACGCCCCGACGGTTCCCGTCCCCGCCGAGAGACCGAGACCTGCTGTCGTCGCGACGATCCCCTTCTTCAGAAAGTTGCGGCGCGAGTCGAACGCGTGACCCAGTTCAGTTATCAATCCGCGGTTCTCCGTTTCGGCGTCGTTGTATTCGTTTGTCATTGGTAGTGTCCCAACCGTGCCCGTTGCACGTGTAGACGGTATCGCCCGTCACTCCGCGTCTTTGAAAGCGTCTATACGGGGAAAAGAGAGGGACACTGTTGCAGTCTTCTTGCAGTTGTTACTCGAAATAGACCACCACTATCGGGCTACCGTCCGCCAAACTGCGCTCTCCGGAGGACGGAACGCGATTCTTCGCGGAACAGTACTCGCACTCTGTAACAGAGCAATACGACGCAGTAGTATGTGACACTCGAAGCGTAATCAGGAAACCGTTGCTGGTTCCTCCGGTCGGTTTGTCGAGCGATTACGTTCAGTTCGCCGGGTTCGGCGCGGGAAGCGACCGGTGTTTCCGCGGCGGGAGCAGGAAGTTGCCGCGCCGGAGGACCTCCATGTACTGGAGGATGCCGTTGTTGTTCTTCTGGCCCACCGCCGAGCGCTCGGCGAGGTCCTCGCCGTTCATCGCGTCGCGGGTGTCCACGAAGTCCGAGATGGTGCGCTGGAGCGAGACGAAGTGGAGACCCGCCCGGTCGCCGTCCGTCGAGTCGAAGTCGCGCCGAATCATCAGCGGAGAGCCGTCGTCGTCACGGGCGCGCGCGGACTTCTGTGAGTGACCGACCACGCCCTTCGTGCGGGCGTGGTCCTCGGCGTGGGCGGGACAGCCGCGTTCCTCCATCTGGGCCGAGTCGCCGAGGTTGTCGCCCGCGCCCTCCACGAGGTCCTCCTCGGCGTGGACCGGACAGAACATCTTGCTCACGCGCTGGGACCTGCTGTCCTGCTCGTACCACTGCTCCAGATTCAGCGCAATCTTCGATAGCTGGTGGGTCGTCCCACCCGCGAACGGTCCGTCCCGAATCGTCACGCGGTCCTCGCTGGCCTGATTCTTCTCGAACCCGGACTTGAATCCCATGTAGAGCGGGGCGTCGTCCGAGACCGGCTTCGAGTCGGGGATTCCCTCCACGTCCTGATGGTCGGCGGGCAGACCGTCGCCGACGAACCCCGTCCGGCGGTCGGCACGCTCGAAGAGTCCCGAGAGGTCTGCCTCGACCGCGACGCCGTTCAGTTCCGACTCCTCGCCCAGCAGGGCCTGCTCGGCCGCCAGCACGACCGACGCGTGGTCGCTGGCGAGGTGGACCACCGCGTCCTGTCGGTCGAGTTCCGGGTCCTCGAACGGCGCGAGGGCCGTCGGCTGTTGCAAGTCCACCGAGTCGGGGAGCGCCTCGTCGTACCGCTCGAAGTAGGACGGCGAGTAGCCCACCGTGAACAGCAGTCCGTCGTTACCCCGGCGATACGCGCGTTCGAGACTCCGGAACGCCGACTCGGCCGTCTCGCGCTCGGCGTCGCTCGGCGTCCCCTCGCCGCGGTAGTTCAGCAGGAGGAGGACGCGGTGGCGCGGCGCGACGTGGTTCCCGTGGTCGTCGGTCGCCAGAAACTCGTTCCACGCGTGCTGGCGCGGGGGCAGCGTCGAGAGGTCGTCCGGTCCCGTCGGCACGTCGGGGTCGCCGTTTCGCCCCAGACACGCCGACAGCGCAGAGCCACCCCCGATAGCGACCGCGGCCTTGGCGAACTGGCGGCGGGAGAGTCCGCCGCCGCGTCCGACGTCGGCGGGGCCACCGTCGGCACCTTCGGCCGGTCGCCGTTCGGCGTCGCTTCGTTGGGTGTCGTCCATCGGCGGTGAGTAAGAACGGGACGCGAAAGGGGGTTCTGGTTCGGGCGTCGAAAACGAGCGCGGACCGTCTATCGGATTCGGCGATGTAGTCGTAATCCGTTCGCCAGTGAAATCGTAAATCGGTCGCTACTGGGCAGTTGTCCCCCCGTCATCCAAACACTCAACTGCGTTCACGGACTGCTCTCTACGGGAACGTCCCGTGTCCGAGCAACCGACCGACTCGGTCGTCGAAATCGAGTTTCGAATCACCGACTCCGGGTATCCGCTCGTCTCGGTACCGGAGCGGGCCGATTGTCGAGCGAGCGTCGAGGAGATAGTGCCCCGCAGAAACGACACTTATGCGGTGTTCTATCAGGTCGAGGGGGCGACTCGGGACGTCGTGGAACTCGTGAACGAACACGAGAACGTCGAGGCCAGACGCGTCGCCGGTCGGGAGGACGACGGCGTCGTCGAGGTTCTGGTGACGAGTCCCGACGAACACTTCGTGGTCGCGCTGACCGACGCCGGAGCGATACCGCGGGAGATTCGGAGCGCGGACGGCGTGGCGAAAATCGTGGCCGAGGTCCCCGCCATGTATCAGGTCTCGACGGTCGTGGACCGGTTCCTCTCGATCCACCCGACGGTCGAAGTCGTTGCGTGTCGCCAGAAGGACCGGACCAGTCCGATGTTCACTCGACGGGAGTTCGAGGCGATAGTCGAGGAGCGTCTGACGCCCCGCCAGCGCGAGGTGCTGCGGGCGGCCTTCGACGAGGGGTACTTCGACTGGCCGCGGGGGAAGTCGGGCGAAGAGATAGCCGAGGACCTCGGAATCGCCAGCACCACGTTCTCCCAGCACCTCCGGACCGCCGAGCGAAAACTGCTCGCGATTTTCTTCGACGAGGGATGACAGTCTGGACCTGTGACGATTGATGACAGTCCGGACTCTAGCCGGACCCAAAATCGGCCGCCGGAGTCGCCGAGGCTACCGCTCCTCGACCAGTCCGTCCACGAGTTTCGCGAACCGGTCCACCATGCGCTCGGGGAGCGACGGCGTTATCTCGGCCAGCAGGTCGGCGGTGGCCGCGGGGCGGGCGGGTTCGAGGTAGACGCGATTGCGCTTCCGGCGCTTGTCCACGAGGTCATAGTCGGCCAAGTTGTCGAGGTGCCACTCGACCGTGCTCCGGGCCAGACCCAGTTCGTCGGTCAGTTCGGCGGGCGTCGTCTCCCCGGCGTCGAGGAGGACGGCCAGCACGTCGCGGGCCGTCTCGCGCCGGAACATGGCGAGCGCCGAGCGCTCCCAGTCGTCGAACCGCGGCGGGTAGAGGTGGGTCCGACCCTGCACCTCGTCGGTCACGAGCGTCCCGTCGTCGCGGAGTCGCCGGAGGTGGTACTGGACCTGTCCCGGGGCCACGTCGAGCGCCCGGACGACCGCGTTGAAGTGGACGCCCGGATTGGCCCGGACGTGGTCGGCGATGGTGCGGCGGGTCGCGTTCATCGCTCTTCGCCACCTCCGTCGTCGGTGGGGACGCCCGTACGCGGGTCGCGCGAGTCGTCACTGCGGGCCGACTGGCGGACCGACCGGGCGTCGAGGACGGCCGCGACGACCAGCGCCGCCATCGCGGCGTCGAGTCCGTGTTCGAGGAGGTGGTGTGACCCCTCGGCGACCGACCCCGTGAGCGACAGCACCGCGACCCCGGTCCGGGCCAACAGGGTCGCTAACGCCAGCGTCACCAGCAGATACGACCGCGAGCGCCGCCGGACCAGCGCCGCGAGCGCGAGACCGAGGACGACCGCCGACCCCAGACCCGCGAGCGCCAGCAACGCGAGGAAGGCCGGGTCGGCGCTCCCGCCGTGACCGGCGTGGATGAGCGTCCACCCCGAAGGTGAGAGTTGCACACTCGTCCGGTACGCGCCGGGACGATTTACGGATTCGGGTTGGAGACGGCGCACCCGTCTACCGTTTCCGAGTCCCAACAGGATACCCGCGTCGGGCACCGGCGGTGTCCGAGGGAAGACAGCGGAAATAGTGGTGTGGCCGTCAGTTGAGTCGCGGGTCCGGTCGCTCGACTTCGCGGCCGCACCGCGGGCAGCGATAGCGGGCGCTCTCGCCCGCCGCGAACTTCCGCGTCGGGCCGACGTACCAGCAGTTCGGACACCGGCGAATCGGGAGGCGAATCACGTCCGGACGGACGGGCCGACGAACCAAAAGCGAGTCGGCGACCGCCCGGACGGCGGAAACCGCGGGCGTGTCCGGCGACGGACCGGCGGAAGGACAGCGGAAACGCCGGTGTTGACGGAGTCGTCGGTGAGAGAAGACAGCGGAAACCGCGGGGTTGGCACCGGTGTGGAACTCTCCCAGAGGGCGTCGTGTCGCCGTACCGGGTGTCCACCGCGTTCGGGAGCGCGAGACTGATTACCCTCCGGTCCCGAGGTCCGGCAATGGCGGTCCGACGCGACGACGGCATCCACATCGAGGTCTCCGCGAGCAGTTCTGGCGGAGACCCGTCCAAAGACGCGCGGACGTTCGTCGCCGACGCCTCCAGCGCGGTCGGCGACGTGAACGTGGTGAGTCACGCCCACGCCGACCACACCTTCCGGCGGACGCCCGAGACGGTGGTCTGTTCGGCCGCGACGGCGGCGCTGGTCGAGGCCCGGACCGGCGCGACGGTCCCCGAGTTCCGCGAGGGAACAGACGAAGTGACGCTGCTCCCGTCTGGCCACGTCGTCGGGTCGCGGGCCGCGCTGGTCGAACCCGGCGCGTGCCGAGCGAGCGACGGCAGTGAGGCGGAGGACTCCGGCGACTACCGGCGCTACCTCTACACCGGCGACTTCTCGGTCCGCGACCGCCTCTACCTCGACGGATTCGAACCCGTGGACGCCGACGTGCTGGTGATGGAGACGACGTACGGCGTGCCGGACTACCGATTCCCGCCCGAGACCGAGCTACAGGGCCGGATTCGGGACTGGCTGACGGACAACGCCGACGCGCCGCTGTTCCTGTTCGGGTACTCGCTGGGCCGCGCCCAGAAGCTCCAGCGCCTCGCCCGGCAGGCGACGAACCGACCGCTCGTCGTCCACGACGCGATTCGGACCGTCAACGACGCCGTGGAGTCGGCGACCGACCTCTCGTTTCCGGCCGAGTCGCTGGCCGACCGAGAGGACGGTGCCCTCGCGGGCGACGAAATCGTGGTCCTCCCGACTCACCTCGCGCGTACCGACTGGGTCGAGGACTTGGTGGACGACCACGACGGCCTGAAGGCCGGGTTCTCCGGGTGGGCCGTGGACGAGTCGTTCCGCTACCGGGGCGGCTACGACGCCACCTTCCCCCTGACAGACCACTGCGACTTCGACGAACTGGTCGAGACCGTCGAGGCGGTGGACCCCGACACGGTCTACACCCACCACGGGTTCGACGAGGCGTTCGCCGACCACCTCGCGACGCACCTCGGCTACGACGCCCGTCCGCTGCTGGGCGACCAGACGCGACTGGACGACTTCTGACCGGAACCGGCAGGAACGGCCGTCCGCGAAAATACTTACCCGCCAAGAGGTCGAAGAAGTGTCCGTATGCCTAAAGTCGCAATCGTCGGCGGCGGACCCGCCGGACTCAGCGCCGGACTGTTCACCGCGAAGAACGACCTCGACACGGTCGTCTTCGACACCGACGAGACGTGGATGCACAAGGCCCACGTGTACAACTACCTCGGCATCGACGAGATACGCGGGAGCGAGTTCATGGAGGACGCCCGCGAACAGGTCGAGCGCTTCGACGCCGACCTCCGCGTCGGCGAGGAGGTCACCGACGTCGAGAACGCCGGGGACGCGTTCATCCTCACCACCGACGACGACGAGTACGACGCGAAGTACGTCGTCTTCGCCACGGGGACCGACACCGAACTCCCGGAGCAGGTGGGTTGCGAGACGACCGACGACGGTCTGGTGGACGTGGACCTCAACATGCGGACCAGCGTCGAGAACGCCTACGCGGTCGGGTCGATGATTCGCGACCAGAAGTGGGAGGCCGTCATCTCGGCGGGCGACGGCGGCGCGGCCGCGCTCCAGATCATGAGCGAGGAGGCGGGCGAACCGGTCCACGACTTCGACGTGCCGGACGACGAGTAGTCGGCGAAAGCGGACCGACTCTTCTACACGTCCTGTCCGTAGAGCGGCGGTTGGCTGGCGGTATCGACCACGACCAGCGGTTCGGTTCCGTCGGCCAGCATCTCCTCGACGGACGCACGCTCGCCGCGCTCCTCGGCCGACGCCACCATCTCGCGACGGTGGACCTCCCGCGCGGCCTCGACGACCGTCTCGGACAGCGAGAGTTCCTTGCGGAGCGTCTCCCAGATGCCGTCGCCGTAGAGGTAGTACGCCTCCTCGTCGCGCCACCCGTAGTTGTGCTGGGAGGAGTACTCGTACTCGTCGTCACCGGTGTCGCGCGAGATGGCGTCCTGCACGTCGGCGAGCGCGCGGTCGAGGTCGGTCTCGTCCGCGCCGCGTTCGTCGGCGACGGCCGCGATTCGGTCGTCCGAGAACGGATGCTGAACGTCGGTCATGGGCGTCCCACGTTCTACGGCGACGGGGTATAGAGAACTACTGGCGGGACTCACTCCGACTCGCCGTCGGCGGCGAGTCGGTCGGCCAGTGACCGCGACACCCCGGCGAGGTACGCCCCGCCCCAGACCGCGACCACGACCGCCCCGAAGCAGTCGAACACGAGGTCGGTCATCGTGTTGGCGAGACCGTGCTGGGCGAGGATGCTCTCGACGCCGGTCTGGGACGCGAATCCGTCGATGCCGAACTCCAGCAGTTCCCAGAGGACGCCGAACGCCATCGTGAAGACGAGGATGAACGCGGCGACGAACTTCCGGGGGAAGTAGACGTCGGCGTCGTGAACGTCGAAGGCGCGGACCGTCGCGTACCCCGCGGCCGCGACCAGCGACGACGAGAGCGTGTGGGTGAGGTTGTCCCAGAGTCCGATTGCCTCGTAGAGGCCGAACGACCCGAGGGCGTGGAGAAACACCGGGACGACTATCCAGAGCGTGAGTCCGGCGTCGATGGGCAGTCCGTAGTCGCGTTCGAGCAGACCGGGCAGTTCCATCACCGCGAGCGCCACGGCGGCGTTGACCACGACGCCGACGCTCCGCCGGACGAGACCCACGGCGAGGACGACGACCAGCGCGAGTTGCAACCCCCGGACGACTTGTCGCTGGCGGCGGTCGGACAGTCGAAGTCGTCCGGCGGACTCGGTAGCGGTCTCCCCGGATTCGGACCGAGCGTCGCCCGAAGACCGAGGTCGAGCGGTACCCGACGCGCCGACCGCAGACCGTTCGCGCGGATGGCCGGTCGAGAAGCCGAGTCGCTCGCGGTCCACGCGACGGAAGTACGCGGCGAAGGCGACACCGGCGACGACCCCGACCCCGGTCGCGGCGGCCATCGACCACATCACGTGGTAGAGACCCCGCAGGTTGCGCGTCCCGAACGCGAGGTCGGCGACCCAGCGGACCACCGCCCACGCGCCCGCGGCGGCCATCGTCGCCGTGACGACGAAGACGACGGCGAATCCGGGCGACATCTCGACCGCGGTGAAGGCGTCGAACTCGACGGCCACCGCCAGCGCGAGCGCCGGGACGACGAGGTACGTCGCGACCGACCGCGGCAGGAGCAGGTCGAGCGACTGGAGCGCGTAGGGCAGCGCCACGAACAGCGAGACCTCCCACGGAAGCGTCGCAGTCCACCGACGGTAGGCGACGGCCGGAACGACAGTCACGGCTACCGCGGCGAGTCCGAGTCCGGCCCAGAGCAGGTCGCCGTCGCTGGCGCTCACCCCGGCAGCGACGGTGAGACAAGCCACCAATATCCACGATGCGACCGCGTTCCGCCGCCGCGCGACGATGCCGTCCGCGATTTCTCTTCCCCCGGACACCACCCGGAGTACGACGGGAGGTCGTAAAAGCGTGGAGTCCGGCGCGCGCGTTACCCGACCGTTACCGTGAGACGTTCCGATAGTTCGGCCAGTTCGATTCGGTGAAACGTTTGAACGATTCGTGAACCGTCCGTCGTGTGCGGAACGACGAGTTCAAACCCGCGTTGTCACGTCCCGGAACCGTTCGAACCCGTGAAACGTCGCTCAACCGAGTTACCACTTCATGGGCCTGTGACCCGAGATGTTAGTCGGGGGAAGAAAAAATGACAGCACAACGTTCAGCGTTCTCGGAGACCGTCGAATCGTGCGAAGACTGCGGTGAATCGACGCCTCACGACGTGCGAATCGAGATTCAGACCGAGAGCAAGAAGTCCGAGAACACCGAGTTCTCGCGCGAACCGTACCGAGTCGCCGAGTGTCTGGAGTGCGGGGAGACGACGAGCAAGCGGATGAACAACGCGTAACTCGGACTTTTCTCGTCGAGCCGTTTCGCCGATAGCCCGTGAGACACGGACTACTTCTCCGAAGTTCGGTATAGCAAAATGGAGTTTATTATCCGGTCTCGAACACCTCGGCCAGCTCCTGGCGCATGAACTCGCGGCGAACCTTCCGCGAGCGCTCCGCGGAGAGGTAGTTCGAGAGGACGACGCGGGGGTCGTCGCTGCCCTGTTCGGCCGCGATGTCCTCCAGGCCCTCCATCACGGATTCGAGGACGGACGTGTAGGTGTCGTACCAGAACCGACGGCAGAGTTGCGGACTCGGGCGCTCGCCGTCGATTTCTTCGGGTAGGTCCGCACGCTCCGCCAGTTGCCGGAACCACGACCAGACCGTCTCGCGGGTCACGTGAGCGGTAGCGCCCCGCTCGGACGGGAAGAGATAGCCGGACCAGTCGTCACCGACGAGGTCGGCGAGTCGGGCGTCCAGCGCGTCGAGTCCGTAGACGAGGTTGACTTCCCCCGGCCCGTTCTTGCGCTCCTCGAACGTGACGTAGGGGGTGTCGTCCTCGGCCACGTCGCGTTCGATTTGAGAGAGATGGAGACTGGCCACCTCGTTCGCGCGCAGTCCCCACGCCGCGAGCGCGACGACCAGCAAGCGTTCGCGGGGCGACTCGGCCGCGCGGACGAGCGCGCGGACGTGGTCCGGAGAGAACTGTGAGGGGTCGGTCTCCTCGACCTGCCACTTGAACTCGTCGTAGAGTCCGGTCGCGGGGTTGACCGCGGCGAGGCGGCGACCCACGAGGTGCTGGTACCAGTCGTCCACGACGCTCCGGACCCGAAGCTTCGTCCGGGCACCGTACTCCCGCTCGTTGAGCCAGTCGAACGCGGCGTAGCAGGCGTGAACCGCCTCGTGAGTCGGTACGTCCGAATCGCGAACCACGGGCGAGAGGAGGTCGTCGGTGTCGTTGGCCTCGCGGTAGGCTTCGACGTAGCGGTTGAGCCGACGCCGTTTGGCGGCGATAGAGGACTCGCGGAGCGAGTGGCGCGAGCGCCGACTGTCGAGGAACGCCTGCAGGGCGTCGAGCGTCTCGTCGTGGTCGGTCGCCCAGTCGTAGCCGGTGTCGTCGCCGAGTCCGAGGTCTTCGCGCCAGAAGTCGCCGAACGAACGGTCGTGGTGCCGCCGGAGCGCCGCGAGGAACCCCCGAAGCCCCTCGTCGCGGAACCACTGGTGGCTCGGACGGTGGGTCTCGGGGTCGCGGCCGTCGGCTTCGAGACGAGGGGCGACGCTCTCCCAGTAGAGTTCGCAGAAGTCCGTCAGCGAACACGTCGTCCAGCGCACGTCCTCGAAGGGGTCTCCGGACGCGTTCCGGGCGGTCTCACTCACGGTCGAACCCCTCCCGTGGCGTCAGTCGCGGGGGAACGGCGGTCGCGTTCGCGGTACGGTATTCTAAGGTCGGCATTTTCGGGCTGTCGAGCGTTTCTCACGCTTCGCTTATAATTTTGTGGGGTTAACCGACTGGTGGAGTCCGTTAAACCCACGGATAATGGGCAGTGTTCGCCGGTCGAACGCATAAATCATATTTCGATATATGGAAATGGTGTTCTGGGCGGGATTCAGAGACGGCCGGACAAGACCCGAACGAGACGTTCTGTAGCCGGTTTAGACTCGAACGGGGTCGGCGGAGGGGCTCACCGCCGTCTAGAAGAAACTCTCCCGGCAGTTGTACGCCGAGTCCGAACCGTAGTAACGCATAGTTACGTCGAAGAACACCAAGTCTCCACCGCAGTTGGCGGTCACTAGCGAGACGACGCGGTCGTCGGTCGAGACGACGACGACTATCGTCGGATTGCCGAAGAGATTACCGACGGAACTCCGACGGGTTTCGCCGGGAGCGAGCGTGTACCGGCCGTGGAGGCGAGACGATTCGGGGAGTTCGACCGACGTAACGGTGCCGTAGTCGGGACCGAATTCGTACGTACTCAATCCCTCCCCCGGCGACGCCGAATCGACATCGCCGTCACCTTTCCGGATGGTCACGTCCGTCAACGGGCCTTCGACGACCGAAACTTCGAAGGTGTGGGTCGCGTTCGCCGAATTGTTCAGCGCGACGGGGACCGGTCCCTCTTGACCGGACGGTCCACCGAGCGGTCCGGCCGTACACCCCGCCAAGACGAGGAGAATCCCGAGACCCAACGTCTGGAGGGAGCGCGCAGAAACGTAGTCGGCCGAATCGGGGTTCGGTGCGTTCATACTTTCGGATGGATGGCACCGCTCATCAGAGCGGTGGAAACAGCGGGGACGATAGTGCGTTCTCGACGGCACCGATGGAAAGTGTCGTGCCGGGATTGGCGTAGTCCATCGCCGGATGGCTACCGGCCCCGCTCCTGAAGCCGGTTTTGTATCCGAACGAACCGAGAGTGTCGAAGGGAGTCCGCCCCGGAATCAGACTCTCCGCCGCGAACGTATCGAACGCGTCGTTCGCACCGTCACGAGTCCACTCGGTCCCCTCTCTGAACGTCGTCTGGTCGCGCCGCGTCCCGCCGACGTAGAGGGCGTGAGCGGGGTAGTAGCTCACGTCCCAGACGCGAACGAGTTTCGTCCCGTCGGCCATGAACGCGAAATCGACGAACGCGTAGAACGCCGGCAGTGCCGTGAAGTAGGTCACCAACGCGGCCGGAATGTTCCCCGAGAAGAGGAGGCCGAGGGTGAGACCTTGGTTCTTCGCACGGGAGAGGTAGGTGTCGTTACCACCGAAGATTATCGAACCGCGAACCCCTTGGACGCCATCGACGGTGACCGTCTTCTGCGTCGTCTTCGGCCCCTTCTTACCGGCCGGGAGGTAATTCTGGCTCCCGTCGAGGTCGTACACGCTGCGGAACGGGTTGGACTCGCCGGGACCTCCTTCGAGCGTGATTTCCGCCAATTTGCTCGGTTGTGCCATCTGCACCTCGTACGAGGGAATTGATTGGCCGCTGGTGTCGAATCCGATTTCGACGGACGTCTTGACGCGGTAGTTCGGAAACGTCCGCCCGTACTCCTCGAGCGACTTGGACCCGAGTGCGCTCGACTGGGCGCTGGGCAACGACTGCCTGTTGTCACCGTGGAACCAGTCGTCGAAGAACGTCGGAATCGCACTGTTGGTCGGTTTCCCGCCGCTACTACTGTTCTCGCTGTACCCCGGAATCGCCGTGACGACGTTCACTTTCTCCGTCTTGTCCCATCCAGCGGAGAGCGTCACACTGCCACCCCCTCGAAACGGAAGCGTTCGTCGTCGATTTCGATGCGGATATCGCCTCCCGCGAGTATCTCCGCACTGTACGGTATCTCCGTACCGTCGTCGTACACGAACCGGCCAGCTCTGATCGCGTCTGTCGAACTCTGGACGTCGTCGTCGATGGGGAACCCGTGGGAGCGCTGGAGTTCGCGGCGCTTTCGGACCCAGCGCGTGATAGTGACCTGTTGCCGGTTGTCGGTCAGGTGGACGTTGTCGAGGTAGACTCGACCGCGGTAGTCGAAACTCGACCCCTTCCCCTGCGGGCCGGTCGAGACCGGACGGTCGGCGGGGTACCACGCTATCTCCAAGCGACGCGGGGCGGCGAGTTTTTCGTCGGCTATCTCGCTCATGTCCCACGCCAGTCGTTGTCCGTAGCGTTGCTCGACCGTGATCTCGGGCGACTCCGCTACGTCCCCCGGACCTGCGGAGTGGTACCGAAATCTGAACGACACCGCCGAATCCGAGTCCGCTATCGACCCGGGGAGTACGTCGGCGAGGAGATACGGTGCGTCGGTGAAGTCGGCGTCTCGGACCGCCCGCTGATTCCGAACCGCTGGCTGAGAGTCACCCTCCACGCTGACTTCCAGCGCGTAATCGCCTCGTGTGACCGGGGCACTCTCGTCTTCGCGACCCACCCGTCGAACGCTGTTTCCGCCGTTCGTTTTCCACCCGTCAGTTCCCTCCTCGAAATCCCCCAGAACTACCGATTCGCTCGCTCCAGCGCGGTCGGACCCGCCAACGACGACGGTACCGGCGACTCCGATTCCCGCTAAGCTACTCAGTACGCTGCGACGAGAGACGTACCGCGAGTCGGTAGAACCGTCTTCTACTTGACGGTCGTTCTCCGAATCATCAAAATCAAAGTCTCCTTGATTATTTTCCACTATAATAAAAATATACGTTGCCATGATAAAACTATGGTACGGAGTGTCTGTGAAACAGTCGCTACAGAACGACGCATCCTGTAAGTATCCCGTGACAACTGAGAGTCGCAGAAGGAGAGCGTAAAAAGAATCACCGGGAACGACGGGGCAGACGGCCGAAACAGAGGACCACGGTCGATTGTCAGTGGGACAGTAAAGTATCCGACCGAACATGTGCCGGACAATTTCCATATCGGTTCCCCGGCAACCGGTCCACATGGCAACTGTACGACCGGCCCTGACGGTACTGATGGGCCTCTTGCTTCTCGGCGTCGGGTGGTGGCTGACGAGGATAGAAGACTGGCAATCGTACACCCCCGCAGTAGGCGGGGCGGCCGGACACGAATCGGGGCGCGGGACCGCCGAGAAACCGTCCGGTATCGTTCGATGGTTGACCACCGTGGACCACAAGGACATCGGCATCCTCTACGGGACGTTCGGCCTGCTGTCGTTCGCGTGGGGCGGCGTGGCCGTCCTGCTGATGCGGACCGAACTCGTGACGCCGCCGGTGGACCTGCTCGGTGCGACGTTCTACAACGCGCTCATGACCACTCACGGCATCACGATGCTGTTCCTGTTCGGGACGCCGATTCTGGCGGCCATCTCGAACTACCTCATCCCGCTGCTCATCGGTGCCGACGACATGGCGTTCCCCCGCATCAACGCCATCGCGTTCTGGTTGCTGCCGATAGCCGCGCTGCTCATCTGGGGCGGCGTCCTGCTCGAACCGTTCGTCGGCGATATCTCGGGCGCTCAGACGGCGTGGACGATGTATCCCCCGCTCTCGGTCGAACAGGCGAACCCGGGCATCGACCTGATGCTACTCGGCTTACACCTCTCGGGCGTCTCGGCGACGATGGGAGCCATCAACTTCATCGCGACCATCTTCACCGAGCGCGGCGAGGACGTGTCGTGGGCGACGCTCGACCTGTTCTCGTGGACCGTGCTGGTCCAGTCCGGACAGATTCTGTTCTCGTTCCCGCTGCTCGGGAGCGCGCTCGTGATGCTCCTGCTCGACCGGAACTTCGGGACGCAGTTCTTCGCGCAGGCGGGCGGTGGGACGCTGCTGTGGCAACACCTGTTCTGGTTCTTCGGCCACCCCGAGGTGTACATCCTCGTGCTGCCGCCGATGGGACTGGTGAGTCTCATCCTGCCGCGATTCTCTGGCCGGAAACTGTTCGGGTTCAAGTTCGTCGTCTACTCGACGCTCGCACTGGGCGTCCTCTCGTTCGGGGTCTGGGCGCACCACATGTTCGCCACCGGCATCGACCCCCGGATTCGGGCGAGTTTCATGGCGGTCTCCATCGCCATCGCGCTCCCGAGCGCGGTCAAGGTGTTCAACTGGATAACCACCATGTGGAACGGCAGGATTCGGCTGACCGCGCCGATGCTGTTCTGCGTCGGATTCGTCGCCAACTTCATCGTCGGCGGCGTCACGGGCGTGTTCGAGGCCGCGATTCCGGTGGACCTCGTCCTCCACGACACCTACCACGTCGTCGCGCACTTCCACTACGTCATCATGGGCGCCATCGCGTTCGCGGTCTTCGCAGCGGTCTACTACTGGTTCCCGCTGTACACCGGCCGGATGTACCAGCGCACCCTCGCCAAGGCGCACTTCTGGCTGTCGATGGTCGGGACGAACGTCACGTTCTTCCCGATGATTCTGCTGGGCTACGGCGGGATGCCCCGTCGGTACGCGGGATACGACCTCACGGTCGGCCCGGCCGCGTACTTCGCGGATCTGCACCAGATAGCGACGGTCGGCGTCTACCTGCTGGCGCTCGGCCAACTCGTCTTCGTCTGGAACGTCGTGACGTCGTGGCTCGAAGGCCCGGAAGTCGAGGACGGCGACCCGTGGGACCTCGCGGACGACGGACTGCTGACTCACGAGTGGGCGTGGTTCGAGCGCAAGCGCGAGACCGCGCTCGCCGCCACCGACGGCGGCGAGGCGACCGGGGCCGACGACGGCGAGGAACCGCTCCCGGACGGCGGCGAGCGAGAGTGAACCGAGGGCGGTCGAGTCCTCGCTCGACTCCTCACCCGACCGTCTTCGTCAGACTGTCCGCGACTTTTCCGAGGAAGAACCCGAACAGTGCCATGAGAACCGCCGTCTGCGTTCCGCCGACGTAGTAACCGAGCGCCAGCCCACCGAGCGCGAGGACGACGCCGAGGGAGTCGCTGTGCATACCGACGGAAGGGGGGCTCCCGTCGGATAGCTTCCGCCGAACGTCTTCGGGTACGGTCGGCGGAATCGGTACTAGTCCCGTGGGTATCGGTTGGTCGCGTCGGTACCGGCCGTCAAAATAGCGTCTCGGGGTCAGACCAGCGTCTCCGGCCGGTTCCCGAGGTAGTCGAACACGGCCCCGAGCGTGAACCCGTACGAGAAGTGCGCGCCGAGGGTCAGCACGAGGTAGAGTAGCATCGCCAGTCCGGTGTACCCCTCGTAGAAGGCGGGCGCGAACCCGGTCCAGAGGACGAATCCGAACGGGACGCCCTTCGTCGCGAACTTCTCGCCCGGCAGGTACGACCCGATGGACGCGAACAGGAGCGGCCACATGACCATCCCGGTCAGCAGGAACAAGATGTAGCCGACCGCGGTCGGGTTCAGCGGGAGGATGGCGTTGAAGCCCGTGAGTTCGGCCAGCGTTCCGAAGCTCTCTATCTGGAACGCCCCCAGCGACGCGGCGATGAGCAGTCCGACCGTCAGCGCGCCGGTGCCGACCAACCCCCCGACCGCGCCGATGAGACCGTCGGTCACGATTCCCCACAGGTGGTCGAAGTCGGGTTCCGTCCCCTCGGTTACGTCGTCCTGTAGGTCCGCCGATAGCTCCGGTTCGTCCCCATCCATGCTGTTCGATACCATTCGACAATCCAAAAGCGTTCTCCATCTTTAACGAATATTTGTGGGAAACCGATAAGTACACGTACGGTGTTATCACCTGCCATGGTATCGTCGGCCGGAGCGCTACTCCTCGCCGCCAGCGAGTTCCTCCCGGCCCAGTCCGGGATAGTACCGAAGGGGACCAGAGTAGAGGTGTTCCAGCGCATATTCACGGTGTTTCTGGTACTCGGGACGCTGGTCGGTGTGGTCGTCATCGGCTACATGGTGTACAACGCGTACAAGTACCGCGACGGGGACGGACGGGCGACCGAAGACGAGGGACCCCGACTCGGCGAACTCCCCACGGGCGGGGGCGGCGGTCGGAAACTGTTCTTCTCGTTCGGACTGAGTACGATAATCGTGGTCTCGCTCATCGCGTGGACCTACGGGACGCTGCTCTACGTCGAGGAGAACCCGCCCGGCGAGGGCGAGGAGGGCCTCGAAATCGACGTGGTGGGCTATCGCTTCGGGTGGGACTTCGTCTACCCGAACGGACACACGTCCAGTACGCTGCGCGTCCCCGAGAACGAGACCGTCCACCTGCAGGTCACGTCAGAGGACGTGTTCCACACGTTCGGGGTTCCGGAGTTACGGGTGAAGACCGACGCCATCCCGGGCCAGAAGACCGACACGTGGTTCCGCACGAACGAGACGGGGACCTACGAGGCCCGGTGTTTCGAACTCTGCGGCGCGGGCCACTCCTACATGACCGCGGACGTGGTGGTGATGGACGCCGAGGCGTACGAGTCGTGGTACGCCAACACCACGAGTGCGAACGGGTCGGCGTCGAACAGTTCGGCGCTCGACGCGCCGCGTGACGTGACGAGTCGGCCAGCATCGGCGACCGCACCCGCGAGCGTAAACGCGCTGGAGGTGGGCACATGACCGACGAGAACGCCGACGGCGCGGAGACCGACGACGGTGTGAAGACAGACGGCGGGACGGAGACGGACGGCGGCGTGACGAACGCGTCCCACGGGACCGACCATCACCACGACCTGCCCGACCCCGGCAGCGTGAAGCGGTGGCTGGTCACGACCAACCACAAGGACGTGGGCATCCTCTACACCGTCACGGCGCTGTTCTTCCTCGTGTTCGGCGGCGTGCTGGCGCTGCTGATGCGACTCCAACTCTGGACGCCGGGCGTGAGCCTGCTCGAACCGCTCCAGTACAATCAGGCCGTCTCGGCCCACGGTCTCATCATGGTGTTCTGGTTCCTCTCGCCGTTCGCGTTCGGGTTCGCCAACTACGTGGTGCCCCTGCAGATAGGCGCGAAGGACCTCGCGTTCCCCCGGTTGAACGCGCTGTCGTACTGGCTCTACCTGTTCTCCGGCATCCTGCTGGGCGTCTCGTTCTTCCAAGGCGGGACGTTCGCGGGCGGGTGGACGATGTACGCGCCGCTGAACCTCCCGGTCTACACCCCGAACATCGGCGCGAGCACCGCGGTGCTGGCGCTGGTGCTGTTCACCGCGTCGGTGACCATCGGGTCGGTCAACTTCCTGACGACGATGCATCGGATGCGCGCCGAGGGGCTGACCCTCCGGCGGATGCCGCTGTTCACGTGGACCATCCTGCTGACGACGTGGATGATGCTGTTCGCGTTCGCGGCGCTGCTTGCCGCGCTGACGATTCTCTCGGCCGACCGACTACTGGGGACGCAGTACTTCGCGGCGACGGGGCACGCCGGGTCGCTGCTGTGGGCGCACCTGTTCTGGTTCTTCGGCCACCCCGAGGTGTACATCGTCTTCTTCCCGGCGCTCGGCGTGATGGCCGAGACGTTCCAGACGTTCACCGGGCGGCGTCTCGTCGGCCGGAAGTGGTTCATCGCGGCGATGGTGCTGGTGGCGCTCCAGAGCTTCCTCGTCTGGATGCACCACATGTTCCTGACGAGCATCAACCTCCAGATAAAGACGCTGTTCATGGCGACTACCATCGGCATCTCGCTGCCCTTCGACCTGATGGTGTTCGCGCTCATCTACACCACCGTCAAGGGGAAGGTGCGGTTCGCCACGCCGTTCCTGTTCTCGTTCGGGGCGCTGATACTGTTCATCCTCGGGGGCATCACCGGGGTCTTCCTCGGCGCGGTGGTCCTCGACTACGAGTTCCGGGGGACCTACTGGGTCGTCGCGCACTTCCACTACGTGATGGTCGGCGGCGTGACCGCGCTGGTGGGCGGTCTCTACTACTGGTACCCCAAGATGACGGGCAAGATGTACGACGAGTTCCTCGGGAAGGTCCACTTCGCGCTCTACTTCGTCGGGTTCAACCTGCTCTACTTCCCGATGTTCGTCGCGTGGGAGACCCCGCGCCGGGACTTCGTCTACCCGGAGGCGTTCCTCCAGTGGCACCAGCTATCGACAATCGGCGGGTTCCTGCTTGGCGCGTCGTTCCTCGTGATGTTCTACAACCTGTTCGTCAGCCTCTGGCGGGGCGAGGACGCCGACGACAACCCGTGGCGCTACTCGACCACGACGGAGTGGGCGATCCCCTCGCCGCCGCCCCTCGAGAACTTCCCCGGCAGGCCGTCGTTCTCCAGCGGGTCGCTGGAGTTCCGACGCGGCGCGGGCGGCGTGGCCGACGGCGGCGAATTGGCGGGCAACGAAGCGACCGACGGCGGCGTGGCGCGGAACGCACAGGGGCAACTCGCAGGCGCACACGCGGGAGACGAGAACGGAGAGAGCCACGCCAGCATCTGGCCGTTCGCGATCGGACTCGCGTCGTTCGTGCTGTTGTTGGGGCTCTCGGGTCTGCAGAAAGCGAGTTACCCCGGCGGACTCGAAGGCGGGTTCTACGTCGCGCTCACGGTCGGCGGCCTGCTCGCCGGGGTGTGGGCGCTGGTCCGGATGGCCCGCGAGGAGTTCCACGCGCTGACCGGTCCGTTCGGCGAGAGTTGGCCGTTCGAGGACGTCGGGAACACGAAACTCGGCGTCTGGATATTCCTCGCCAGCGACGTAGTGCTGTTCGGCGCGTTCGTCGGGTCGTACGCCTTCATCCGAGTCGCGGAGGGGTGGACCGACTGGCACCACCTGATACCGGCCGCCCACGTTCCGCTGCCGGGACTGATAAACACGTACATCCTGCTGACGAGCAGTTTCACGGTCGTGCTGGCGCTCGTCGCGGCCGAGCGGGGGAGTCGCTGGGGACTGGTCGGGTCGCTCGTGACGACGTTCGTCCTCGGCATCGCGTTCCTCGTCAACAAGGCATTAGAGTGGCTCCACCTGTTCCACGTCCACACCGAGGCGTTCCCGCACGGGTGGGACATCGGGACGAACGTCGCGTCATCGACGTTCTACCTGACTACCGGCTTGCACGGCCTGCACGTCATCGCTGGACTAGTCGTGACGCTGTATCTCATCGTGCGAGCGTGGAACGGCGCGTACCTCGACGACGACCGGCCGGTCGAGTACTTCGGCCTGTACTGGCACTTCGTGGACATCGTGTGGCTGTTCCTGTTCCCGCTGTTCTACATCCTGTGACCATGACTGGCAACACCGCAATCATCGACGAAGCGACATTCCGGACCCAACCATGACCAGACTCAAACTGTACACCGCGATTTACGTCGTGTTGTTCGTCTTCGCGACCGTGCAGGTCCTCGTGGAGCAGTCGGGCGGACTCCCCTACTGGACCGCGTTCTGGGTCATCATCGCGCTCTCGTTCGTGAAGGCGCTCATGGTAGCGTGGTACTACCAGCACCTCAAGTGGGAACCGCGGTCGGTGGCGTTCACCATGTTCGTCGGCCTGCTGGCGGCACTGGCGCTGACGACCGCGGCGGCGTACTCGATACTGTAGGCCGAGTTACCACACCTCAAAACTTTTCAGCCCGGCCGAGACGACGTAGCGTATGGCGGAGAAAGGTGTTCGGGTGACTTGTCCGCACTGCGAGGAGAAGACGGGAGCGACGATTCCGGCGCGGCGCTCGGTCCGACGCGTCCACGAGGAGTACGACGGTCGGAAGGTCCGTGACGGGTTCTGCAATCGGTGCGGCGAGGAGTTCGCGGTCAGGTACGAGTAATCGGACCGCACGGTCGAACGCTAAGCGACCGGGAGCGGTTCATCCCGGGGCCTGCATCATCGACACCGCGAGGTACGTCAGGAAGAAGAACGCGTACACCCCGACCAGCGCCGCGACGACCTTGAGGTGGTAGAGGAACAGGTCCTCGCGCTCGGCCTCCAGCGCGTCCTCGTAGGCCTCACGCTGATCGGTCGAGCAGTCCTCGCCGTGGAAGTCGCCGAGGTGGAGCGCGCGGAGTCGCTCGCTGCGGAACGGGCGGCGGCAGTGGGGGCACCGAGCGGGCGTCTCGTCGTCGGGGATCCGGACCTCGGAGTCTGCGACGCTCACGGTCACCCCGCGAGGACGAGTTTGACGGCGACGCCGACCACGAACAGCGACCCGAACAGCCACGCGCTCAGAAGCGCCGCCTGCGCGCTCCGGAGACCGCGGAATCGGGCGGAGCTATAGGTGCCCCAGAGCAGGAACCCGAGGAGCGACACCCCCAAGACCGACCCCACTGCGACCCAGTCACCGACCGCGGACGCCACCCCGGCGTCGCTGACGAGGAGGACCGCCCCGCCGCCCGCGACCAGAACCAGCGCGAAGAAGGCCGCGGCCCACGTCCCGACCGAGTCGGTCTCGTCTGCCGACCGTCGCGTGTGCGCGCCCCCGACGTTCGCGGCGTCGTAGTGCCGCCAGTCCTCCATCCGTGTGACGAACGACCAGACCGCGAGTACGGCGATTCCGGTCACGACGGCGCTCGCCAGATAGGCTGTTTCGGCCATGAGAGTCGTCCCTGTATGGTTGTTAGATAGTAACACGCATAAAGATTGACCCGGTGTTCGGGGGCGTATATCTGGTAAGTGCTAACAGTGTTCAGTCAGCTTTAATAGATAACCGATAATAGCAGGAAATACTTCAGCCGCCCAGAACGACTGGGCGCGCGAGGTGATACACCCATGAACTGTCCACCACTCCGGGCGAGCGCTTTCGGCACGGGAGCCGACAGCAAGGCGTCCGGAGGTTCGGTGTCCGCGGGGTCGACCGGAGTGATTCCGGTGATGCCCTGCGATGCCGGACAGGTGGACCACATGGGCAATAGTACGTATTGCCTCGAACGGACCACCCCGACCGCGTAGGGCGTTCGCGGACGCCGACGTTCCGTCGGCACTGCGACGCCGGGTCGGCTCGCTTCCTCTCGAACTCACGACTCGGAAGCGAGCGGCGTGCGTCGGGAGCGTGGTCCGTTCGGCCACGTCCTTCTCCGGCGCATCGACCCGGTAGTCGCGACTCGTCCGCGCGAGTCGGTCTCCGAACGAAGAGAGACATCTGCGCTCCCGATAGCGCCGCGTCTCGCGGCCGCGAGCGAAGGCTCGCAGGGAGACGCCGAACGCGACCCGACCACCACACCACCACACAAATCGCACTACCATGACCGCACCGACGATAGACGCGACCGCAGACCTCGAAATCCACGTCCCGCGCGGCGACGACGGCACGTTGCAGGACGGTATCGCCACCGTCCTCGGCCGGAGCGCCGCGGTCGACCGCACGGAGGTCGTCGATATCTCGGGCGTCACCCCGACGCTCAACGACCTCCGCGTGGACGCCTCGGTCCGCCTGCACCTCAGACTCGACGACTCGGTCGAGGACGAGCGGGCGGCCGTCCGCGAGACCGTCGCCGACCAGTTCGGCGTCCGGACCGTCACGGCCGTCGAGACCGACCGGTCGGCGTGACCCGGGGCCGTCCTCGCTCGGTCGCGCCGACTCCTCGCGGGGTCCCCGACGGCCCGGACGTGACGCATCGCTCGACCACCGACACGACCAGACTCACACCAATGCGATACACGCAGTACACGCCCGAACGACCCACGAGAACGACCTTGCGGAACGCGGCCGCGCGAACGCGCGACGCCGCGGACCGCTACGCCAAGATGACGGTTACCCTCGCCGTCGCCGCCGCGGCCTTCGCGGTCGGGACGACGGCCGCCGCGTTCGCGCTCGGCCTAATCTTGGCATCCATGCCCGGCCACCCCTTCGCCCTGCTCGCGGCCACCGCGGCCACCGTCGCCGCGGCCTCCGCGGTCCCCCTGCTGGCGCTGTTCGCGGCCCGCGTCGCGCTCCGCGCGCTCGACCGCCTCGCGTGACGCGGTGCGCGACGGGTGAACGGACGCGGCGCGACGCGGTTCCTGTCGGCCCGACGGCGAACGACCGTCGCCCCAGCAAACGCTTCTTTCGCGCGAGACATCCAGCGGCGACCGACGACCGCCGTCGGACAGCCCCGACCTGTGCTGTTCTAGGAGCGTCCTACGGTGGATAAGGCGCGCCATAACAATGGGACCGTGGTCCGGACGACTCTACGAGATGGACCTGAGAGAGATAACCAGCGGACTGTGCGGAGGCGACGAACGCACGCGGCGAGACGACGAATCCGGAACGACGGCCGGGTCAGAGCGCGAGGGCGACGGTTCCCGCTCGGCGACCAGCGAGTCGGGCGACACCGCTACGAACCGGTCGGAGACGACGAGCGACGACTCGGCGTCGAGCGAGCAAGACCGGGATGACGACTACCTCTGCCCGTTCTGCGAGACCGAGTTCGACGCCGAGCGGGGTGCCTGTCCGGAGTGCAACGCCGAAATCGTGCTCCGAGGGACGCGATAGGACTCCGTCCGTCGCCCGAGAAACTGGGCGTTGTCCGGCGCGGAAAGCGAAACCTATCGCGGAACGTAAGTACACTTTTACACCAGATGGTGTCGTGGCGGGCTTCAATGACCCAGCGGTACACTCGTCGGCGGTTTCTGGGAGCGAGCGTCTCGGCCGGACTCGTGGGAGGAGCGGGGTGCGCCGGTCCGACCGGGAGTCGGCCGCGACAGAATAACTCCACCCGCGACGAGGACGGCGGCCGAGAATCTACGTCTACCGACGCGGGGACCGAGAAGACGACCCAGACGGCCGCCGACCCCATCGACGTTCGGGGTGCGCTCTACGTCCCCTCGCGGGCGTGGAACACCTTCCAGATGTGGCACGACTACGACGAGCAGGTCGTCGAGCGCGACCTCGGATACGCCGAGCGCGTGAACCTCAACGCCATCCGAACGTGGGTGAGTTACGAGCAGTGGCTCGAAAGCCCCGACGAGTTGGAGCGGTCCATCGAGCACTTCCTGACCGCGGCCGACGACCGTGGGATGGAGGTGTTGTTCGGCCTGTTCGAGAGCGTCGGCAGGGAACCGACCGAACAGAACCTCCACGATACGGACCCGCGGACCGCGCCGCCGGTCCAGTCGCCGTCGAGCGAAATCATCCAGTACAGCAGTCTGTGGGACGACCCGCGGGAGTACGTGCGGTGGTTCATGGACCGGTGGCGAGACGACGACCGCCTGTTCGCCGTCGAAGTGATGAATGAACCGGGGTGGCTCCCGACCATGAAGCGGTTCGCGAACGCCATGTTCGAGACGATGGCGGAGAACCGCGGGTCGGTCCCGCTGACCGTGGGTTCGACCAGCCTCGCCAACAACGCGGAGTACGTCGATTGGGGCGTCGATATCCTCCAGTTCCACTACAACTTCCCGAACAGCACCGACGTGTTTCACGACCTGCTCCCGAACGCGCTCGAACTCGGCGAGGACCTCGACATGCCGGTCTACCTGACCGAGTGGCAGCGCGTCGCCGACTACGGATGGGGCAGCAGCGGCGAGGTCGAGCAGTGGCAACCAGATTACGCCTCTCTCGCGCCGACGATTCACCAGCACGGCGTCGGCAACTTCTTCTGGTCGCTGATGGTGAAACCCGCCTACGTCCGCTACATGCGCAAGCGCGGCATCATCAACGGTCTCTTCCACGAGGACGGAGCGGTCTGGAACCGCGCGGACGCGAAGGCAATCAAAGCCATGTCGGGCGACGCGAACGTGAGCGGTTTCGAACAGCGCCGCGAGTGGCCCGAGTGGGCCTCGGAACTGAAGTCGAACCACAACGCCACCGATTAGACCGAGAGAACGAACAGTACTGGGGTAGCCCTATCGCCTCGGATTCGGTGAAGTAGACGGATAGCAGTCCCAAAGTGAGACAGACGACGGTCGGGAGGGAAGACGAACGATTACCGTGAGGGGTGAAAGACGACGGTCAGGAGGCCCGCCAGCGTGACCATCCCCCTCCTGAACGGTCTAAGCCGACGGCGAGGTCAGTAGAGTTCTCCGCCGAGAGGCACGTCGTCGTCGGGCGCGACGAGAACCGGGTGACCCTCCTCGTCGGGGACACCGACGGTCAGCGCCTCGGACTTCTCGCCCGCGATGCGGACCGACCCGAGATTGGTCGCGCAGAGCACCTGTCGTCCCACGAGGTCATCCGGGTCGTAGTTGTACCCGGTCTGGGCGACCGATTGTACCTCCTCGTCGCCGAGGTCGATTCGGAGTTTCGACATCTCGGGTTTGTTCGTTTCCGGGAACGACTCGGCGTCGACGACTTCGCCGACGTGGAACGTGGTCTCGAAGGGACCGTCGGACATGGGAGGGCGTACGCAGTCGGCCGACTTAAATGTCCAGTCGGGCGAACCGGGGTTCGCGCTCAGTCGGCGCGCTGGACGCGGATTTCGTTGCCCGAGAACTCGTTGTTCGAGAGCGACACGTCCACGCCTATCGCGGAGACGCCGACGAGGTTGTCCGAGATGGTGCTGTCCTCGACGGTGCCGCCGGTGGCGTTCTCCAGTCGGACCCCGTAGGCGTTCGAGAACGTCGAGACGTTCCGGACTGTGGCCGACCCGCCCGTGACGAGGACGCCGGAGTGCCAGTCGGTGACGGAGACGTTCGTGACGGTGACCCCCTCGGCGTCCGCGACCGCGACGCCCTTGGTGTGACTCTCGCCTCTGCCGCCGATGGTGTGACCGCCGCCGTCGAAGGTCACGTTGTCGGCGGTGATCTTCATACAGGGCTGAGAGATAGCCGTCTCGCCCGCGTTCTCGATGTCGGTCGTCAGGACGTAGGTGCCGGGTTCGTCGATAGTCGTGCAGGAACCGATCTCCGTCGGAGTCGCGTCGGTCGCCGTCGCCGCGTCGAACGGCGTCGCCGTCGTCGGGACGCCGCCAGCGCCGACCGCGAGTCCGAACGCGGCGAGGAGAACGACGAGCGTGCGAACCTCTCGAAATGTCATGCGAACTGCCACGATGGAGGAGTAGTTATACCTACGGTGCAGTTCGACCGCTAACGGGCGTAAACGAAACGGTAAGCGGGGACTAATTCCCCCGTTGAGGCGGAGTGACGCCCGGCAGTCGGCAACGTCGCAGCGGCGACATCGCCGACTGCGGGGAGGCCGACCGGAGCGATTCTAGCCGATGCTATCGGACCGCCCCGACCGGACCGCACTCCCGTCGGGGCGTCTCCGTCCGCCGACATCGCGGCGTCGCCGTCAGCGTCCGCCGGTTCGACACGCCTCGCAGACGGCCACCTCGGCCGAAATCGGCCCGTCCTCCGGGGCGACGGGCAAGACCGTTATCGGAACGTACTCCCGGCAGTACGCACAGCGTTCGATGGCCGTGATTCCCGTGTCCATACCTCTCGGTCAAACCCCCACTACTCAAATTTTACTCTGGCTGTCAACGAATATGAATAAATCTTGTGGCCATATGTTGGAAAACCAAGGATGGATTCAAGGTAACTATTGGATTTTTTGTAGCGCAAATCGTTTATTCGCGATGCTCCTACGACGACCCGATGACCGACTCCGAGAACGATGTCGCCGACGCCGACCCTCCCGACGAGAGCGACGCTCCCCCGGGAGAAGCGACCGACCCAGTCGAATCTGCGAACGACGCGGCCGACGACGAGGCGGTGAGCGTCGAGTCGTTCCACGACGCCGTCGAGCAGTTCGGCCGCCCCGTCGTCACCGCCGAGGAGGTCGCGCGCGCACTCGACCGGTCGCAGGCCGAGACCGACGACGCGCTCACCGGTCTGGCGGAGCGCGAGGGCGTCGAACGGCTCGACGTCTCGAACGACCCCGTGGTCTGGTACCCGACCGACTGGGGGAAACTGGCCGACCGCGAGCGCGTCATCGTCTTCCCGAAGCGCCGCGAACTGGTCGTGGACCAACCGACCCAGTTCACTCGCGCGCAACTCTCGCAGTTCGCCCACCTCGTGGACACCACGCGCGACGGCGGCTACATCTACGAGATTCGCCAAGAGGACGTGTGGGCCGCGCCGTTCGACGACTTCGAGGACCTGCGGGGAACCCTCCGCGACGTGCTCCCCGAGCGGTCGCCCCACCTCGAAGAGTGGATGGAGAGCCAGTGGAAGCGCGCCCGCCAGTTCGTCCTCCGGACCGACGAGGAGGACGGCTACGTCGTCCTCGAAGCCGCGAGCGAGGACCTGATGGGCAACGTCGCGCGCCAGCGACTGGACGAGGGGCAACTCCGCGCCCCGCTGTCGGACACCGAGAGCTGGGTCGCCGAGGAGTCCGTCGCCGAGGTCAAGCGCATCCTCTACGAGGCCGGATACCCGGTGCGCGACGAGCGCGACCTTGACACCGGCGAGGAACTGGACGTGACACTGAACCTGCGCCTTCGTGACTACCAGCAGGAGTGGGTGAACCAGTTCGTCGAGACCAAGTCGGGCGTCCTCGTCGGCCCGCCGGGGAGCGGGAAGACGGTGGCGGGCATGGCCGCTATCGAGGCGGTCGGCGGCGAGACCCTGATTCTAGTCCCGGGCCGCGAACTCGCCACTCAGTGGCACGAGGAACTGCTGGCCAACACCACCCTCGCGCCCGACCAGATAGGCGAGTACCACGGCGGCACGAAGGACGTTCGGCCGGTCACGATAGCGACCTACCAGACCGCCGGAATGGACCGCCACCGGCAACTGTTCGACCAGCGCGAGTGGGGCCTCATCATCTACGACGAGGTCCACCACGTCCCGTCTCGGGTCTTCCGACGCTCCGCGGAACTCCAGAGCAAGCACCGACTCGGTCTCTCGGCCACCCCGGTCCGCGAGGACGACAAGGAGGAGGAGATATTCACGCTCATCGGCCCGCCAATCGGCACCGACTGGGACGCGCTGTTCGAGGCCGGATACGTGCAGGAACCCGAGGTCCAGATTCGTTACGTCCCGTGGGACGACGAGACGTACCGCAACGAGTACGGGAGCGCCGACGGCCACGAGAAGCGACAGGTGGCGGCGAGCAACCCCGCGAAACTCCGCGAGATTCGCCACCTGCGCGCGGAACACCCCCACGCGAAGACCCTGATATTCGTGGAGTACCTCGACCAAGGCGAGGCGCTGGCGGAGGCGCTGAACGTCCCCTTCATCTCGGGCGAGATGCGCCACGCCCGCCGCGAGCAGTTGCTCCAGCAGTTCAAGTCGGGCCAGCGCGACGCGCTGGTCGTCTCCCGGGTCGGCGACGAAGGCATCGACCTGCCGGACGCCGAACTCGCCATCGTGGCGTCGGGTCTCGGCGGGTCCAGACGACAGGGCGCACAGCGCGCTGGCCGGACGATGCGGCCGACGGGCAACTCACGGATGTACGTGCTGGCGACCCGCGGCACGACGGAGGAGGACTTCGCCCGACGGCGGATGCAACACCTCTCTGCGAAGGGCGTCCGCGTCACCGAGCAGAGCGCGGAGGCCGTCGAAGACCGCACACCGTAACCGTCTCTCCTAACGACATCGGTACGCTTCTCTTCGGCAGGGAAGTTTCGTCGTTCCATTTCGATACGAGTTCTTCGTCGAGACGAGGTCTCTCTCGACGCGATTTCGCTCTCCACGCGCGTCCAGTCGGCGGACGAGACCGAGGTAGGCCGCACCTAGCCGCCGGTATCACTCGGTGAGTGACAGTTACGCCCCGTTTACGCGAGCGTAGCGTCCGGCAGAGAACGACCCAGAGAGTCCATAACAAAGGGAAATACCGGAATACGGACCGTTAGCAGTGAGATGAACGTCGATAGAACCACGATTCTAAGCTTTGGACTGACGGTGCTGTTGGTAACGTCGGCGCTGCCGCCCGGCATCGCGGGGCTGGTCGGGACGGCGAGCGCGGACCACGACGACGCGCCGGTGTACACGGTTCGACAACCCGGCACGAACGTCTGTTACGAGGTACGACCCTACTCGTACGACCACCCCAAGATGGTCCCCGAAGTCGAAGTCCGGCGGAACATCACGTACGAGGAGGCCGACGTGAAGGGGTCGTTCCGGAACCCCGACTGGAACGGGTTCGAGTCCATCGAGTCCCAGATGGACTACCGCTATCGGAACGACACCGACCCGCGTCCCGGCCCGGAGAACGTCTCCTACAAGGGCCAGATTTCCGAGTACGCACCGTATCTCAACACCCAGTTCGTCTACGAGGGTTGGGAGTACGCCACGTACGGGAAGTACAACTGGTCGGCGGACGGCGAGAGCCACCTGTTCTTCTACGAGAACGCGAACGGGGAGGTGAGTCTGGTGGTCCGCCACGACAGACTGTACGAGGAGACCGGCACCTCCTCGCACTACCCGTACAACGGTGAGTACGGTCCCGCCGACGGCTTCCTCGAACCGTCGCCCGGCGGCGGGACGGCCGACTGGACGTTCGACGACCTCCCGAGCGGCGAGTGGGCGTACATCGACGACATGTACCCCCGGGCGGAGATAGACGACCGGTACGTCGATGCCAGCGGAACGATGTTCGGTCACCGGAACCTCGCCGAACGGAATTCGAGCTACGAACGTCTCAGCGAGTTCGGCGGCGGCTACTTCGACGTCCACTGGACGTGGGGTCCCGGCGGAACTGACGGCGGCGCGTACCGCGGGTTCCACAACCTCCAGCGGGGCGAGAACGTCACCATCGACGCCTCGTTCACCGGCGACGTCCAGCGCTGGGCCGTGCGCCACAACACGGGCCACGACGACATGAACGGCGAGATGAAGGACCTGCAGATGGACGAACCGCTCGTCATCGAGCGCGGCGCGAACTGCCTCGACGCGGAACTGAGCGCCGACCGGAGTCGGGTCGAGGCGGGCCAGAGCGTGACGTTCACCGCGGACGAAGCGGCCGACAGCTACCAGTGGGACTACGACGGCGACGGTCGGATAGACGAGAACACGACAGACCCCTCCGTCCCCCACACCTACGAGAACGCGAGCGAGTACGAAGCGACGGTGACGATGGTCGCCGACGGCCGGGAGGTGACGGCGTCCACGACGGTCGAGGTGAAGACTGGCGAACCGCCGAGCGCCGACTACATCGTCAACGACACCGCGGGCGACAGCGAGTACCACGTCGTCGGCGAGTCCATCGCGTTCGACGGGTCGGCGAGTTCCGACAACGTGGCGCTCGCCGACAGCTACGAGTGGCGCGTCAACGGGAGCGCGAAGAGCGGCGAGCGAATCTCGCACACCTTCGGCGCGCCCGGCGAGTACGAGGTGTCGCTGACGGTATCGGACCGAAGCGGGAAGACCGATAACGTCACGAAGACGGTGACCGTCGTCGCGCAGGACGACCCGACTGCGGAAGTCGCGGCGACCCCGACGACGGTCGAGGCCGGAGCGCCGATAACCCTCGACGCGAGCGCGAGCAGCGACGAACACGGGAGCGTCGAGTCGTACTCGTGGAGCGCCCCCGGCGGCGACGTGCGCGACGAGGACGGCGGTGACCCCGGAGCCAGCGTCACGTACGGGTCGGCAGGCGACTATCAGGTCGAACTGACGGTCACCGACAACAACGGGAACGTCGACACCGACAGCGTCAACGTCACGGTCGGGAACGGGAGCGACCCGAACATCACGAGTCACACCGTCCCGAGCGAGGTGTCGGTGAGCGAGACCGTCGCGGTGTCGGCGTCGGCGACCGACAACAGCGAGCGGTCGCTGAACTACACGTGGACGTTCCGGCAGTCGGGGACCGTGGCCGAACGATACGGCCCGGACGCGAGCTATCAGTTCGACGAAACGGGGACGGCCACCGTCGAACTCGTGGTTACCGACGCTTCCGGACGGGCGGTCTCGACCGACGAGATTCCGGTGGACGTCGTCGACAGACCGAACGCGGAACTCTCGGTCCCCGCCGAGACCCGCGCCGGGAACGAGGTGACGCTCGACGCGAGCAACTCCACCGACCAGCGGGGTGAAATCACGGAGTACCGCTGGGACTTCGACGGCAACGGGACGGCCGAGCGGACCACCGACGCCGCGAACGCCACCGTGACGCACGCGTACGACAGTTCCGGTACCTACGACCCGGTCGTGACCGTCGTGGACGACGACGGGGACACCGACAACGCGTCGGCGACTATCGAGGTGAAACCCGAGGAGAAGGCCGCGACCGGCGGCGGCGGTGGCGGCGGTGGCGGCGGTTCGACCAGTCTCGGCCCGCCGCCGGTCGTCACCGAGGTCGAACGGACCGGTGCGAACACCGCGCTGATAGACGTGCGAAACGGGCAGGGCGACGAGACTATCAGTGCGGGACTGCCGACCAGCGACGCCGCCGCCCGGACGGGCGTCGACTTCCGGCGCGTGGCGGTCGATTTGCGGGGCGACGACAGCCACATCGCGTTCGAGAGTTCCGCGAGCGCCGACCCGCCGGGGAACGCCGCCGAACTGACCGCGACCGACGAGTCGCTGGCGTACCTCGGTCTCGACGCGAAGTACCTCGACACCGGCGTCGAGAACGCGACCGTCGAGTTCACGGTCAACCGGTCCGCGCTCGGCGGACTCGCGTCCGGAGACGACGTCGCGGTCTACCGGTACGACGCCGGGTGGCAACGACTGAACGCGACGGTCGCCGAATCGACCGGCGACGCCTACCGACTCACGGCGACCACCGACGGACTCGGAACGTTCGCGGTCGGCGCGAACCGGCCCCTCGCGGTCGCCGACGCCGAGTTGGTGAGTCGGACCGTGGCGACGGGGAACGAGGTGACGGCGACCGCGACGGTCGAGAACAACGGGACGACCACCCGGAGCGCCGCGGTGACGCTCACGCTCGACGGGAGTTCGGTCGCCTCCGAGACGGTGGAGGTCGCGCCCGGCGAGTCGGCCGAGGTGACGGTCACGGGGACGGCCCCGGCGACCGGCACCTACGACGTCGCAATCGGCGGCGAGTCGGTCGGCATCCTCACGGTCAAGGAGACGATTCCGGCGAACACGTCGGTCACCGACGTGTCGCTGAACAGTTCGACCATCTCGGCGGGCGAGCAGGTCGAAATCACGGCCACGGTCGAGAACACCGGCGGCGAACCGGGCGAGCGACCGGTGACCCTGACCATGTTCGGCGAGCAGGTGGCGACCAAGAACGTGACGGTCCCGCCGGGCGAGACGGCGACCGTCACCTTCGTCCGGCAGGTGGACGCCGCCGGTAACTTCACGGTGGACGTAGAGGGGAAGACGGCGACCCTCGGCGTGACGAGCGCGGACGACGGCGGCGTCCTCGGGAAGGAGGCCCCGGACGTTCCCGGATTCGGCGTCGGTACCGCTGTCGTCGCGCTGATTGGGGCACTGCTACTCGCACGGATACGCGACTGAGCGAGGCGGCAGTCGCGCTCCGATTGCACCTCTGGCTCTGCTCTCTACTGCACCACGACTCCGCTCTCTTTTCGCTGCCCGACGCCGTTTTCCGTCCCAGCGCCGTACTACGCTCGGGATGACCGACAGCGACGGCACCGAAGGTCGCGGTAGCGGACTTCTCGGTGGACGGTCGTCCAGCGGTCGGGAATCGTCGGACGACGGTCAATCGTCCGACGCGACGTCGAGCGGTAGTTCGGGGCTGGTGGCGAAGAAGAACCGCGTCCGCGAGTGGGCGCTCCTCGACGGGAATCGACTGGTGGTCGCGGGTATCGTGGTGGCAGGTATCTTCGCCGTGCTGGCCGGGACGGAGCGACTCGGACTGGTTCCGCTGGACCGCAGTCAACCGGTATACTACGTGTTCAGCGCGCTCATCAGCGGGAACCTCACGCTGATTACGGTCGTGGTCTCCATCAATCAGTTACTGCTGGGTCGAGAGTTCCACTCGCCGGGTGAACTCGAATCCGAGATTCGGAACGTCGTCGACTACCGGAGCGAGGTGGAGGAACACGCGGGCGAAATCGCGCCGGTGAAGCCGCTGGGCTTCCTCCGACTGCTCTTCGAGAACACGCGCCGAGAGGCCCGCCGAATCGACGCGATGACGTTCGGGACGGTCGGCGAGGAGACGCGCTCGGAGGTGGACGAAGTGGTGAAGTCGATGACCGACCACGCCGAGCGCGTCCTCGACCTCCTCGACGATTCGAGCGCCGACACGTTCGACGTGTTGTCGGTGACGCTCACGACCAACTACGCCGAGGAGATACATCGGATTCGACGGATTCGCGCCGACCACGGCGACGACCTGCCGGAGTCGGTGACCGACGCCCTCGACACGCTCGTCGACCACCTCCAGAAGGTGGACGTGGCGCGCCAGTACTTCAAGTCGCTGTACCTGCAGGAGGAACTTTCGTCGCTATCCCGGGTCCTGCTCTACGCCGGACTCCCCGCGGAGTTGGTCTCGGTGGTCGTCCTCCTCGGTCTCACGGCCCGACAGGGGACGGGGATAACCCCGTACGCCCACCTCCTGTTGCCGATTACGGTGACGCTCGCGTTCCTCCCGCTGGCGCTGCTGCTGTCGTTCATCGTCCGCACGGCGACGGTAACCGAGCGCACCGCGGCGACGATTCCGTTCACCACGGCGAAACAGGAGCAATGATTTTCGGGGTATCTGAAACGTCACCGCGGGGTCGCGGGTCAGTGAGCCGTCAGTTAGCAACTCGCCGGGGCGAACTCGGCTGATGATAACAAAGGCTATTATTTTCCACCGCCTCGATTAATACCATGACCGTCGTCAGTATCTCGATGCCGGACGAACTGCTGGACCGCGTGGACGAGTTCGCGGGCGAACACGGGTACACCGGCCGGAGCGAGGTGTTCCGGGAGGCCGCCCGGAACCTGCTCGGGGAGTTCGAGGACAAGAAACTGGAAGACCGCGACCTGATGGGCGTCGTCACGGTGCTGTTCAGTTACGAGGACACGACCGTCGAGGAGCGGATGATGCACCTCCGTCACGAGTACGAGGGGTTGGTCGCCTCCAACGTCCACAACCACGTCGGCGACCACTACTGCATGGAACTGTTCATCCTCGAAGGCGGTCTGGAGGACATCTCGACGTTCGTCGGGAAGATTCGGGCGACCCAAGACACGCTCACGGTCGATTACTCCGTGATTCCGGTGGACGAGGTCGGACCGCTGACCACCGGAGAGTGAGAGGCTTCGAGCGGTGGGCAGTCAGTCGTCGGTCTCTTCGCCGCCGTCCGCGGCCGTGCCTTCTCCGCCGTCGGTGAGTGCGGTCTCGCGCTTGCGCTCGAACCACGTCCACTCCCGGGTCTTCAGACCGTCGTCTTGGAGGTCCCACGGGTCGCCGCTCTCGACGCGAGCGCCCTCCATCCACGAGGTGACGAGGTTGTAGACGAAGATGAGTTGCGCGAAGGCGAGGACGAACGTCCCGATTCCGGCGATGACGTGGAAATCCTGAAACTTCGGGAGGTAGGTGGCGTAGCGACGAGGCATCCCGCCGTACCCCAGAATGAGCAGGGAGAAGAACACCAGATTCGTGCCGAGCATGGTGAGCCAGAAGTGCGCCTTGGCGAGGGTGCGCTGGTACATCCGGCCCGAGACCAGCGGGAACCAGTAGTAGATGCCCGAGAATCCGGCGACGGCGATGGCACCCATCACGATGAAGTGGAAGTGGCCGACCACGTAGTAGGTGTCGTGGAGCACGAGGTCCACCGGAATGGACGCGAGGAAGACGCCCGTGACGCCGCCGATGATGAAGTTCTGGACGAACCCGATGGAGAACAGCATCGGCGCAGTGAGTCGCAACCGGCCGTTCCACATGGTGGTGATCCAGTTGAACGTCTTGACCGCGCTCGGGATAGCGATAGCCATCGACACCGCCATGAAACTCGCCCGAATCCGGGGGTCGATGCCGGTGGCGAACATGTGGTGGGCCCAGACGCCGAAACTCAGGACCCCGATTGCCAGCGTCGAGTAGACGACGAACTTGAACCCGAACAGCTTCCGGCCCGAGAACCGCGGCAGGATGAGACTCACCAGTCCCATCGGCGGCAGCACGAGGATGTACACCTCGGGGTGGCCGAAGAACCAGAACAGATGCTGGTAGAGTATCGACCCGCCGCCGGGATTCAGGAAGAACGAGGTCCCGAAGTTGCGGTCGAGAAGCAGCATGACGAGCACGCTGCCCAACAGCGGGAACGAGAACAGGATGAGACCCGACTGAGTGAGCATCGTCCACGAGAAGATGTCGAGTTCCGGCCACCCCACGTCCTCGCCGCGTTCGGTGACGATAGTTGCGATGAAGTTGATGGCACCCATCGTCGCCGAGACGCCGGTCAGGTGGAGTCCGAGCAGCATCAGGTCCACGCCGGGGTTGGTCTGCTCGACCGAGAGCGGCGCGTACATCGTCCACGAGGTCTGAGACGGTTGGATGCCGATGTCCAGCGGCGCGGCGAAGAAGCCGAACCAGATGAGCAGCGCCCCCGGCGGGAGCAACCAGAAGGCGATGGCGTTGATGCGGGGGAACGCCATGTCGTCCGCGCCGATGAGCAGCGGGATGAAGTAGTTCCCGAACGCCGCGATGATGGGCGTTCCGAACAGGAACAGCATCGTGATACCGTGAGAGGTGAGTAGCGAGTTGTAGAAGTTCGCCCCGATGACGACTGACTCGGGCGTCATCAGTTCGGTCCGCATGAGGATGATGTTGATACCGCCCCACGCGAACGCGATGAGACCGTAGATACCGTAGAGAATGCCGATGTCTTTGTGGTCCACCGTGGTCAGCCACCGGGCTAATCCCTCCGGCTTCTCCCGATGGGTCACTTCTGCGCCCTCGCGGTACGCGCCACCACCTCCTCCAGTGAGCGGCGTGTACGACCGCCAGTCTTCGATGCGTAGGATGTACGCGGCGACGACGACCAGAAGCACCCCCATGACCGCAGTGAGTGCGAGTTGCCCTACTTCGACCATACGCAATCCTGAGTGCTACACCGCCAAGAAAGGTTGGGCCTATTCTTTGAAGCCGACGGGTTTCGACGAGAAACCAACCGGTGGCGGTCAGTGCCGTCGTGCGGAGCCGGACGGGCCGGAGCTTCGAAGGGTCCGGAAACGGTTCGATGGCACGACTGCTGGCGACGCCGCGGAGCCGACTGCCGCGAGCAACGGTCCTTTTGACCTCGAAGCCGTAGATGGAGCTATGAACATGCTCGTGGACGGCGAGTGGCGTACCGACGCCTACGAATCCACCGACGAGGAGGGCGAGTTCGACAGACAAGAGACCGCCTTCCGCGACCGGGTCGAGGAGGACCCGGACGCCGAGTTCCCGGCAGAGGCGGGGCGGTACCACCTCTACGTCTCCTACGCCTGCCCGTGGGCCCACCGGACCCTGCTGGTCCGGAGTCTGAAGGGACTGGAAGACGCTATCTCGGTCTCGGTCGTGGACCCCTACCGCGAGAACGACGGCTGGGAGTTCAGCCCCGAGAAGGAGGGCTGTACTGAGGACCGCGTCAACGGCTTCGACTACCTCCGGGAGACCTACGTCGCGGCCGACCCCGAATTCACCGGCCGCCCCACGGTGCCCGTCCTCTGGGACACGGAGCGCGAGACCATCGTCAACAACGAGTCCGCGGAGATAATGCGGATGCTCGACACCGCGTTCCACGACATCGGCGAGCGTGACGTGACCCTCTATCCAGAGGGCTACCACGACGAGGTGGACGAGACCATCGAGGACATCTACGAACCCATCAACAACGGCGTCTACCGGGCCGGGTTCGCGGGTACCCAGCGGGCATACGACAGAGCCGTCACCGAACTGTTCGACGCGCTCGACCGCTACGACGACCTGCTCGAAGACCGGCGGTACCTCTGCGGCGACGCGCTCACGGAGGCCGACGTGGCGATGTTCACCACGCTCGTCCGGTTCGACGCGGTCTACCACACCCACTTCAAGTGCAACGTCCGCCAGATATCCGACTACGACAACCTCTGGCCGTACCTCCGGGACCTCTACCAGACCGAGGGCGTCGCCGAGACGGTGAATCTGTCCCACATCAAGGAGCACTACTACCGGAGCCACGCCGACCTGAACCCCAAGCGCATCGTCCCGAAGGGTCCCGACATCGACTTCGAGGAACCCCACGACCGCGACGAACTGCCGGGCGGGCCGCCCGAGGAACTCGCCGCGTCGCCCCAGTAACCGGTCGCGGCGCGTCCGACCGGGTTCGGCGTTTCTTTCCTGCAGTCGCGGTTCAGTTTTCACCCATTCGGTGATAAGAAGGAAGTAGTAATACATCGTTGCTATTTGCGTGCGAGAACACGACGCGATTTCGAAGGAGTCGCGGCGAGACGTACTGAGGGCGGTCGGCGGCGGGCGCGACGATGACGCGAACCCGAACGTCGTGGACCTCGTGACGCCCGACGGCGTGAGCCAGTCCGAGGCGCTCTCGTACCCGGCGACCGAACAGGCGACGATTCCGTACCTGTCGCTGTAGGAGAGGACCGACCGGCGAGTGCCGAGGTTCGGCGACCGAACCTATTTTTTCCGACCCCGACCAACGGATGCGCATGGTGATGAAAGAGTCCGAGGAGAAGTTGCAACGCGGCGAACCGGTCCCCGATTTCGAACTGAAGGGCACCGACGGCGAGACCTACTCGCTCGCAGACTTCGCCGACTACGACGCCGTCCTGCTGGTGTTCACCTGTAACCACTGTCCGTACGCGCAGGCCAAGTTCGACCTGCTGAACGACGTGGCCGCCGAGTACGACGACGCCGCTGTCGTCGGCGTCAATCCGAACGACGAGGAGGAGTACCCGGACGACTCCTACGAGGCGATGGTCGAACGCGTCGAGGACGGGACGATTCGGTACGACGCTTACCTCCGCGACGACACCCAGTCGGTCGCCGAGGCCTACGGCGCGGTCTGCACGCCCGACCCCTTCCTCCTGCGAAATAGCGAGGCGCAACGCGCCTCGAATAGTCGAGCGGGGGAGCCGCGAGACAACGAGGGGAGCGGGGAGTTCACGCTGGCGTACCACGGCCGACTCGACGACGCGCCGAACCCCGACGACGAACCCACCGAAATCTACGTTCGGGACGCCATCGACGCGGTGCTGGCGGGCGAGGAAGTGGAGTTGGAGTTCGTGCCCTCGCGGGGTTGCTCCATCAAGTGGAAGTGAGTTCGTCGTCCGGTCCGCGAGGTGCTTCGGCCGCGCGTCCTCCGTCCGCATTCACTCCCCGCCGCGGAACGCCGTCAGCGAGTCGGCGTACTGCATCGCCACCGTCCCGAGGATGCTCATGACGAGGACGTAGGCCACCGTGAACGACGTGAGTTCGTCGGTTCTCGGGACGGTCGCTCCGCCCGCGACCGCCAGCGAGGCGATGACCAGCGAGAACTCGCCGCGGGGGACCAGTCCGACGCCGACTCGGAGCGACCGGCGTCGGTTCAGGCCGTAGAACCGACCGCCGAGGAGACCGCTGGCGAGTTTCGAGACCCCGGTCGCCACCACCGCGACCGCGAGGAGTAGACCCACGTCGAGAAACGTCGTCACGTCGGTCGTCAGGCCGATGGTGAAGAAGAACACCGCGGCGAACAGGTCGCGAGTCGGGCCGACCACCGCTTCGAGGCGCTCGGCGTGGTCCGTCCGACCGAACGCGATACCGACGAAGAAGGCGGCGACGGCCTCGCTGACGCCGATAGCGAGCGCTTCGCCCGCCACCAGCGTAGTGATGCCCACCGCGAAGAGCAGGAAGAGTTCGTCGGCCTCGACCGAGAGCAGTCGGTCGACGTAGGGCGTGCCGTAGACCGCGGCGACCGCGAGTGCGAGCAGGAACGCGGCGGCGGTCGCGACCGACGAGAGGACCGCGGCGACTCCGCCGCCCCCGAGCGCGACTGCCGACAGGATGGCGAGGACGACGGCGATGAGGAGGTCCTCGAAGACGAGCGTGCCAAGAATCACGTCGCTCTCGGGGTCGGCTATCCACCCGCGCTCGACCAGCGACTTCGTCACCACCGCGCTGGAAGAGATGTAGACGATGCTGGCGAAGAAGAGGGCTGTGAGCAGCGGGAACCCGAACAGCGCGGCCAGCGCCGCGCCGACGCCGAAGTTGACCGCGAAGTCCGCCGCGCCCACGCCGAGCAGTCTGGTCGGTCGCGCCAGCAAGCGGTCGGGACTGAACTCCAGTCCGAGGAAGAACAGGAGGAAGACGACGCCGAGGTCCGCGCCGACGTCGAGCACCTGCGAGTGCGAGACGAGCGTCAGGTCCAGCGGACCGAGTGACCGGGGTTCGTTCGGTCCGACGACGATGCCCGTGAGGATGTACGCCGGGATGACCGACTGGTCGACCCGCGCCGCGAGGGCACCCGCGACCGCGAGGGCGGTGAACGCGATGCCCAGTTCAACGAGGGCCTCTGCCATCAGTTCGCCACGAGGTCCGCCAGCGTCCCGTGTTCGGCGCGAGTACCGAGTGCGACCACCACGTCACCCGCGTCTAACTCGAAGTTCGCTTCCGGGTTGGCGAACGTCTCTCCGTCGCGCTGGACCGCGAGGATTGACGTGCCGGTGCGTCGACGGATTCCGCAGTCGCTCAGCGACTGGCCGACGAGCGGCGAGTCCGGTCCCACGTCGTGCCACTCGATTATCTCGTCGCCGACCGGGACCTGCACGCGCTCTAAATCGAGCGGTTGGAAGTACGCGCCCTCCAGCAAGGTGCCGAACTCCCGCGCCTGCTTGTCGGTGAGTTCGAAGAGTTTCTCGCTGTCGGCCTCGGCCGAGCGCCGCCGGAACACCTCGCGCTTGCCGTCGTGGTGGATGAGGACTACGAGACGGTCGTCGCCGTCCATCTCGTACTCGAACTTCCGACCGACGCCGGGCACGTCCGTCTCGTAGACGGTCATGGCGCTCGATACGCCGTCTCGGAACTTAAGCCCGGTCACCAGTCGGAGCTGATGCGGTCGCGCTCGCTTCGATACGTTTACAGGACGGACCTGATAAGCCGCTACATCATGGACGTTCGCGCCCTCCGCAGGACGCTCCGGGACCGCGCCGGGAGCGCGCTCGCCCGCCGGTTCGGCGTGGACCCGCGCGCGCTGGCCGCCCTCCGAGTCTCGCTCGGCGTTCTCCTGCTCACCGACCTGTTGCTCCGGTCACGGGACCTCGTCGCGTTCTACACCGACGCCGGAGTCCTGCCGCGGTCGGTCCTCCGCGAACACGTCGGCGGTATCGCCGCGCTCTCGCTCCACGCCCTCTCCGGGTCGGCGTGGGTGCAGGGCCTGCTGTTCGTCCTCGCCGGTGCGGCCGCCGCGGCGCTACTGGTGGGCTACCGAACCACCCTCGCGACGGCAGTCTCGTTCGTCCTGCTGGTGTCGCTCCACGCCCGGAACCCGGTCCTGCTCAACGGCGGCGACTCGCTGCTCCGACGCCTGCTGTTCTGGGGCGCGTTCCTGCCGCTGGGCCGCCGGTGGTCGGTGGACGCGTTGCGGGCCGAGCGAGAGCGGGAATGCGACCCGGCGAGCGACGGGACCGACCGAGTCGCCAATCTGGCGTCCGCTGCGCTGCTGGTGCAGGTCGTGCTGGTCTACGCCACGAACGCGGTGTACAAGCTCCGGGGCGACCTGTGGGTGAGCGGCGAGGCGATTCTGTACGTGTTTCGGCTCGACCAGTTAACGACGGGACTCGGCGAGGTGCTCGCCAACTATCCGACGGTTCTCCGGGCCTTCGACAGGGTGTGGCTCGGCCTGCTGGTCACCTCCGTCGGCCTCCTGTTGTTGACGGGGTGGACGAGGGCCGCGTTCGCCGCGCTGTTCGCCGGGATGCACCTCGGGATGGCGCTGACGATGCGAATCACCGTCTTCCCCCTCATCTCCGTCGCGGGCCTCCTTCCCTTCCTGCCCGGCGCGTTCTGGGACGCCGCGACGGCGAAGGTCCGCGAGTCCCGCCCCGGGGAGCGGTTCGACGCCGCCGACTGGTCGCGGCGCGTCGAGCGACTGCTCCCGGAGGCGCGGTTCGGGGCAGTCGGTGCGGTCAGGACCGTCGGCGCGGTCCCCGCGGGCGTCGCGCGGTGGGCGCGCCGTATCCGACCGCCGGTCGTGGGGTGTCTGCTCGCGCTGGTCCTCGTCTGGAACGCGGCCGCGCTGGGCTACGTCGCGCTGCCCGAGGACGTGAGTTCGACGGTGGACCCCGAGGAGTACCGCTGGGACATGTTCGCGCCCGAACCCCGGACGACCGACGGGTGGTACGTGGTGCCCGGCGAACTGGCGTCGGGCGAGCGAGTGGACGTGTTCCACCGGCGAGCGGTCAGGTGGGACCCGCCGCCGGACGTGGCGCGGAGCTACCGCAACGTCAGGTGGTTCAAGTACATGATGGACCTCCGGGCGAGCGCGTACGCCCCGCTCCGTCCACAGTTCGCCGACTACCTCTGCCAGCGGTGGAACGCGACCCACGAGGACGGCGTGCGACGACTCGAACTCTACTACGTCGAACAGCCGGTTCGACTCGACGGGCCGGACCCGACTAGACGGGTGAAACTCCACAGTCACACCTGTTCCGGGCCAGCGTGAGTTCGCGAGGGTTTCGAATGCGGCGCCTCGTCGCCCGACGGGACTCGTAGCGTAACCCTGTAGACCGTTTTCGATTTCGAAAACGCAAACGTTTGCGGATACGAAAACGGGATGGGTTTCGAAGACGGTCTCGGTGTGAGCGCGCTCACGGTCCAGCAGACTGGCGACGCGAGACGCGAGAGCGCCCGTTCTGGGTCGAGCAGTACCGACGGTCACGCCGAGTGCCGACGGTCAGTCCACGAACAGTCGAATGTCGTCTTCCACGAGACCCGACCCCTCGGGCGTGTTCTCGGGAACCGCGTCGAACCAGTCGGCGTCCCAGTGCTCGTTCTCGTCGTGACTGGGGTCGGCGGTGTCGGGGTCGCCCGCGACCGAAGCGCGGAAGACGACGCCGTAGGTCGTGGCGTGCGGTTCGTCCTCGCCCTCGACGAAGTGGTCTATCTCCCTGACGACCTCTACGCCGTCGAGTTCGAAGGGGAGGTCGGTCGTTATCTCGACAGTCCCGCGGGCGACCGCGGCCCAGTCCTCGCCCGGTTCGACGCCGCAGTGCGGGAGCATGGCGACGGACTCCTCTTTGTGGACTGCGAGCAGGACGTCGCCCGCGTCGTTGGTCAGGCCGACCACGGCCCGTCCGGCGGCGTCTGTGTTACAGTGGTCCCGGTCGTCGTGCACGGCCTCTTCGCTGGTGAACGGAACGTCGGCCCGGTCGCGCAAGCGTTCCGGGTCGGTGAGCGAGTCGGCGGGCGATACGTCGTCGGTGGTTTCCGTAGATGTCTCTGTCATGGGGTGCGTTCGGTGTCGGCGTCGCGTCGCGCGACGGTCCGGCGCGCAGTCGCGCCACGCGTCGCTGGTCGGGTCGGTTAGCGTACAGTTCGTCGTCGAGAGCGTCCGATCGTCAGATATTCGAGCGCCGGAGACGTATCTACGCGCAACTGATAGAAAAAAGCAGCGATTTTATTCCGTCTGTACTCTCTATGTAATATTTCGTTGCGGGAGGTAATAAGTGTTTCGCTCTACACAGAAGTAGAGTTCTTAGAGACGGGAAAATCATCCTCAAAGGAAGAGATTCACGTGTCTTCACGGAATCGACACTCACAGTACGGCGACCCAACACTTTACCCGAAACCCGTCGAAGAGAGACGAGAGCGTGCCCGAACTCGAAGCGCCCCTCGAAATCGGGGGTCTCGAACTCCCGAACAGACTGTATCGCGCGCCCCTCCTCGAATGCGCTGGTGACGGACCGGACGCCCCCGAGACGCTCGCTGGCGAACTCGAACCCGCCGCGGCGGCCGGGGCCGGACTCGTCTTTCAGGGGGCGGCCCCCGTCCGCGAGACGGGCGGCCGGGTCGCGCCGTCGATGACGCCGCTCGCGGACCCGGAGTTCACACGGACTCTGTCGTCGCTCACCGACGCGATTCACGACCACGGCGGGCGCATCTTCGCCCAGTTGGACCACGGCGGTCTCCGGACGATGGAGACGTGGCACGCCGAGTACCGCCGGGCCAACCCCGGACTGACCCAACTCGCGGTGTCGGAGCCGCCGTGGCCGCTCCGTCTCGCCGACCGACTCGGCTTCCTGACGTTCGACGCGCGCGTCCTCTCGACCGAGGAGGTGTACGAACTCGCCGCGGACTTCGGTCGGTGCGCCGCCAACGCCGCCGACGCGGGCTACGACGGCGTCCACCTCGCCGGGGCGAACATGGGCATCCTCCAGCAGTTCCTCTCGCCGTTCTACAACCGCCGGGACGACGAGTTCGCCGACGGCATGCGCTTCTTCGAGGTGGTCCACGACGAGATTCGGGAGCGAGCGGGCGACGTTCCGCTGGTGACGAAGGTGCCCGCCGAAACCGCTGTCCCGCCGTTCGTCCGGCGACACCTCACCGAGGACGACGCCGTCGAAATCTGTGCGCGCCTCGACCGCATCGGCTACGACGCGCTGGTTCCGGTCCGGTGTTCGACGTTCTGGGACATGAGCATCGTCCGCGGACGATTTCCGGAGCGAGCGTGGCGCGACGAGCAGTTCCGGGAGGGGTACGTCGCGGCGTTCGGAAACAGGTGGAAGGCCGCGCTGGTCGCGGCCGTGAATCGCGTCGAGGCGGTCGCGTACGGCTTCGAACCGGGGTGGAACGCCGACCTCGCCCGGCGCGTCCGCGAGCGGACGTCCGTCCCGGTCCTGCTGGAGGGCGGGATTCGGAGCTGCGAGCAGATTGACGACTTGCTCGGAAGCGACGACTCCGGGCCGGTCTGCGACGCGGTCGGGATGGGTCGCCCGTTCTACGCCGAACCGCGGCTTCCCGCTCGCCTCCTCGATTCGGCCGACGACGCCGAAGCCGTCTGCGACAACTGCAACAACTGCACCGTCCCGCAGGTCACCGGGGCGAACGGAGTCTGCCGGACGCCGGAGGTGTTGGCCGAGCGCGGGCGACTGGAGCGCGAGGGGGTTTACGAACGAGACTGACGGACCAAGGATAAGGAAGCCCGGGCGCTACCGTCGGACATGGCCCGCGAGATTTCCCACGATGCGACCGGCCCGCTCAAACTGGACGAGAGCGACTTGGACGACGAGAAAGGCGACGTCGCCGTCTGCCTCTGCGGTCTGTCGGAGGAGTACCCCTTCTGCGACGGGTCGCATCGAGTCACCGAGGACGAGGAGGACGGCGTCCGCTACAAGTACGAGAACGACGACCCGGACGGCGAGCGCCGCGAAATCGAGTCCTTCGTCTTCGCCGAGGAGTGATTCCTCGACGGCTATTCGTCAACCGGTGAGCGCCCGCAGGCGCTCCGACAGGTCGTCGAGTGCGACGGTGTCTGGCTTCGCGCCGTCGGCGTCGAGTTCGCGGAACCCGGTCCCCGTCAGCACCGCGACCACGTCGTCGTCCGGCGCGAGTTCCCCGCGCTCGGAGAGTCGCCGAACCCCGGCCAGCGTCGTCGCGGAGGCCGGTTCGACGCAGAACCCCGCGTCGGCCGCGAGGTCGGCCTTCGCGTCCAGAATCTCGCCGTCCGGAACCGAGAGGACCGCCCCGCCGGTCTCGAGGGCGGCCGCGAGCGCCCGCGTCCCGCTCGGCGGGTCGGCGTTGGCGATGGAGTAGGCGACGGTGTCCTCGGCGTCGCTGGTGGCGGTCACCTCGTCCGCGCCCCGGCGGTAGGCCGCCGCGATGGGGTCGCAGGCCGCGGCCTGTACGAGGTAGAGTCGGGGCAGGTCGGCCTCGGCGAGCAGGCCCGCGGCCCGCAGTTCGCGGAGTGCCTTCCACGTCGCGCTGGCGTGACCGCCACTGCTCACCGGGAGGACGATAGCGTCCGGCGCGGGGGTACTCGCGCCCGTCTGTCTGGACGCAGACGCCTCCGACGCGAACGCCTCGCAGAGTTCCAGCGCCGCGGTCTTCTGCCCGGCCACGCGGAGGGGCGTGTCGGAGTTGACGAACTCGACCGGCGCGTCGGCGTCGAGGGCGTCGTAGTAGAGTCGGCCGTAATCGCCCGCCATCCGGAGAACCGCGGGGTCGTACTGGGCGATGGCCGCGAGTCGCTCGCCCGAGATGTCGTCGGGGACCAGCACGAGAGCGTCCGGGCCGTCGGGGCCGGTTCCGGCGGCGTTGGCGGCCACGCTGATAGCCATGTTGCCGTGCGAGACGGTGCCGACCCACTCGCGTCCCGCCGCGCTGGCCCACGCCGCGCCGACGGCGCTCCCGCGGTCCTTGAAACTGCCCGTCGGATTCTCGCTCTCGTCTTTCAGGTGGAGTCGGCAGCCTTCGTCGAGGTCCGGGACTCGGACGAGCGGGGTCGCACCAGCGGCCGCGGCGACGCCTCCGGGATGTCCGACCGGCAGGAGGTCGGCGTAGCGCCAGACCCCCGGACCGACTTCGCCGCGCTGGCCCGACCGCTCGGAGTCGGGCCACTCGAATCCTACGGCCGCCCCGTCGGTGTCGAACCAGAGCGGTTCGCCGCACTCGCAGCGCTTGCGGTCGGGGAACGACGCGGTCCGGCCACACCGGTAGCAGGTCAGGTCGGGCGACTCGGACGGCGCGTCGGTCGGGTCGCCAGTCATCGCATCGCGTCGTCGTAGGCGCTGTGAGCGCGCTCGGCCCCGCTGGCGAGGTAGCCCGCGTCGGTGCCGACTATCTGGTAGTCGTAGCCGTAGTCGCTCCAACGCCGAATCTCGTCCTCGGAGGTGGCAAGGGTTCCGACCGGCGTCTCCGACTCGTGGGCGCGGTCGAGGACGGACTCGACGGTCTCGCGGAACGCCTCGGAGTCGTACTCGCCGAACACGCCCAGCGACCCCGAGAGGTCGGTGGGACCGACGAGCAGGGCGTCCACGCCCTCGACCGCGGCGATGTCGGCGGCGTTCTCGGCCGCGCGCTCGGTCTCGACCTGCACGACGGTCACGATGTGGTCGCCGCCGGACGCGACCTGCTCGGCGAGGTCCCGACCGTAGTCGTTGGCGCGCGACCCGGCGATTCCCCGGACGCCCTCCGGCGGGTAGCGGGTGGCTTCGACCGCTTCGCGGGCCTCCGCCGCGGTCTCGACCATCGGAACGAGGACGCCGGAAACGCCGGTGTCCAACAACCGCTTGATTCGCACGGGGTCGTTCCACGCGGCGCGAGCGAGAGCGGCCGTGGTCCCGTCGCCCGCGGCCTCCACGGCCCGGACGGTGTCGGCCACGGTTTCGATGTCGGTCGGTGCGTGTTCGGTGTCCACGACCGCGAAATCGGCGTCGCGGGCACAGACCTCCGCGACAGCGGGGTGGCCGATGGAGAGCCAGTGGCCGACTACGGGGTCGCCGTCGCGGAGTCGTCGCTTGAAGTCCGGGGCGTCTGTCATGGGGGAACCGTCGGCGTCGCGCGGCAAGTAGGTTTCCGAGGCGGCAGAACGGCCGGGCCGGTGAGGAGTCCGAGGCTGTCGCGGTGCTATGCGGGAGGGGTGCAGTGCAGTCGCTGTACTCATCGGTTCAAGCAGTAGCTAGCTTCTTTTCGAGAGCCACCATCCACGTACCACCTACAGCCTCCGCCTTCGTACTCTACCTATAGTTTCCATCCTCCCACTCCACCCACAGCCTCCACCTTCAACCCAACATCACGATAGAATGAGAGCGCGAACACGCCAACAGCCACCACACAGGGAGAAGCCGAACCGAGTTACTGCGTCCGAACGCTCGACACGATGAAGATGTACCCGACCGTCGTGACGGCGTAGTTGACCGTCAGCAGGAGGCGACTTCGAGTGAAGTCTGTCAGGAACGCGCTGAAGGTGGTGGCCACCGCCGCGGCCACGACGAGCGAGAAGCCGATAGAGAGCAACAGCATCGCTCGGTTCTCCGTTTCGATGTACGCGCGTGCCGCCATCGCGACCAGCGTCAGGCCCGCGATTACGAGGGTCACGCTGAGAACGACGTAGGCGATTTCCATCGGTTGCATTTCGCTACTTGGAGGCGTTTCACGGTCCAGAGGTTTAAACCTATCCGGTGATTCCCAGTGGGGATAATTGGCAGCGTGCGGGTACGTAGCGAATCACCGTCGGCGTCGGAGCGAACCGTGAGGCGGTCCGACTACCGCTCGGTCGGCGAGTGCTACGACCACGACTCGGTCCGCGAAGTCGCCGTCAGCGCCACGGGAGCGCCGCGGCCAACGCCTCGACGGGGTGGGTCGGGCGCTCGGCGTCGAGTTGGGACCGGCACGACGCACCCGGCGCGACCACCTCGTCGGCGTCGGCCTCCGAAATCCGGTCGCGCAGTTCGTCGGCGATGGCCTGCGAGAGGTCGTAGTGTTCGGCGTGGTAGCCGAAGCTCCCGGCCATGCCGCAACAGCCAGAGTCGAGCGCGGCCACGTCGTAGCCCGCCCGGTCGAGGACCGTGGCGGCGTGGTCGGCGGTGCCCAGCGCCTTCTGGTTGCAGTGGCCGTGGTAGGCGAGTCGGTCGGCGGGCGCGTCGAACTCGATCGCCTCGTCGCGGCCGGTCCGGTCGAGGTACTCGCAGACGCCGTAGGCGTTCTCGGCGAGCGCCGCGGCCCCCTCGGCGTCGGGGAGCAGGTCCAGATACTCGTCTTGCACCATCGCGGCGTCGGAGGGTTCGGGGTAGACGACCGACCAGCCATCGCGGACCTGCGGGGCCAACCGGGCGACGTTCGACTCGGCGCGCTGGCGCGCCACGTCGAGGAACCCCTCGGAGTAGGCCGGGCGGCCGCTCGGGTCGGCGTCGGGGACGCGAACGTGGACGCCCGCGGCTTCGAGGACCTGCACCGCGGCCCGACCGGTCCGGGGGTAGACGTAGTTGGTGTAGGTGTCCGGGACGAGCAGGACCCTGTCGTCGGCGTGCGACTCCGGAATCCGGGGACCGCCGCGGGACTCGAACCACGCCTCGAACGACTGGTCGGCGAACGCCGGAACGTCTCGCTCACGGGCGACGCCCAGCGCCTTCTCGGCGACGAGACCCGTCCCCGGCAGGTCGGCCAGCCAGTTCGAGACGGGCGCGAGCGCCGACCCGACCGCCGCCAGTCGGTCCACCTCGGCGAAGAGTCGCTCGCGCAGGCCCGCGCCCTCCGCCTCGTGGTACCGGTGTTTGACCTCGGCTTTGAGTTTGGCGAGGTCCACGCCGGTCGGGCAGTCGCTCTGGCAGCCCTTACAGCCGAGACAGAGGTCCAGCACCTCCTTCTGGAACCGCTCGGTGTGCATCTCCTCGGGCGGGAGTTCGCCGGAGATGGCGGCCCGGAGCATGTTGGCCCGACCGCGGGTGGTCGCCATCTCCTCGTCCATCCCCCGGTAAGAGGGACACATCACGTCGGAGTCGGTCTGTCGGCAGGTGCCACACCCGTTGCAGAGTTCCACGAGGTGCGAGAACCCGCCCTCCTCGGAGAAGTCCTGTTCGGTCGCGGGTTCGAGCGACGAGTAGGCCGGGCCGTACCGCAGGTTCTCGCGCATGTCGGTGGGCGACTCCTCCTCGAAGACGACCTTCCCGGGGTTCATCCGCCAGTCGGGGTCGAACGCGGTCTTGAGTTCCCTGAAGGCGTCCCACAGGTCCGGGCCGTACATCTTGGGATTGAACTGCGTGCGGGCCAGTCCGTCGCCGTGTTCGCCCGAGAACGACCCGTGGTGGTCGAGGACGAGCGAGGTCACGTCCTCGGCGATGGACCGCATCTTCTCGACGCCCGCCTCGGACTTGAGGTTCAGCACCGGCCGGACGTGGAGGGTGCCGCTTCCGGCGTGGGCGAAGTAGGCCGCCGAGGTGTCGTGGGCCTCCAGCACGCCCTCGAACCCCTGCACGTACTCGGCCAGTTCCTCGGGCGGCACCGAGGCGTCCTCGATGAAGGGGTAGGGCTTGGGGTCGCCCTCCATACTCATCAGCAGGGGGATGGCGGCCTTCCGGAGTTTCCACAGGTCCGCCTGCGACTCGTCGTCGTAGGCCTCCAGCACGTCGAAGGCGTCGCCCTCGCGGACGAACGCCGCGTTGGTCTCGGCGACGGCGTCGGTCAGGTCGTCGTGGACCTCCGAGTCGAACTCCAACATCAGCGCGGCCGCGGCGTCGTCCGGGATGGGGTCGGCGTACTCCGCGTACTCGACCGACTCGCGGGCCAGTCGGAACACCTCGTCGTCCATGAGTTCGACCGCGCTCGGGTCGTAGTCGAGCGCGACGGGGACCGCCTCCATCGCCGACAGCAGGTCCTCGAAGCAGTAGAGCGCCAGCGCCGTCTCGTCGGGTTTCGAGACCAGCGAGAGGGTCGCCTCGGTGACGACGCCCAGCGTCCCCTCCGCGCCGACGAACAGCTTGGCCAGATTTACGCATTCGTTTCCGTTTGCGTTTTCGTAAACGCATTCGTGGAGGTTGTAGCCAGACACCGACCGCTTGAGGTCAGGGTATCGCTCGGCTATCTCCTCGGCGTTCCCCTCCACGATGGCGCGGACCGTGCGGTAGACCTCCGCCTCTCGGTCGTCCTTCGAGACGATTCGCTCGTATTTGGGACCGTCGAGTTCGACCTCCCGGGCGCGAATCCGGCTTCCGTCGGCGAGGACCGCCTCGACCGCCTCGACGTAGGCGTCGGTGATGCCGTACCGGACCGAGTGCGCGCCAGTCGAGTTGTTCCCGATGCCGCCGCCGACCGTCGCGCGGTTCGACGACGCCGGGTCGGGCGCGAACTTCAGGTCGTCCTCCGCGAGACGCGAATCGAGGTCGTCCTGCACGACGCCGGGTTGGACCGTCGCGCGCTGGGCCTTTGGGTCCACGTCCAGAATCGCGTCCATGTGGCGCGTGAAGTCGAGGACGACGCACCCCGGACCGACGGCCTGTCCGGCCAGCGACGACCCAGCGCCCCGGGGCAGAACCGGCGCGTCGTGGTCGGCCGCGACCTCCGTGGCGGCCTGCGCGTCGGCGGCGTCGGTCGGGAAGACGACGCCCGCGGGCCGCGCTTCGTAGATGCTCCCGTCGGTCGCGTACAGAATCTGGGTGTACTCGTCGAACCGGACCTCGCCCTCGCACGCCCGGCGGAGGGCGGCCGCCAAGTCGGCGTGGGCGGGGTCGTCGGGCGCGTCGATACCGACCGATTCGCGGTAGCTCTCGACGTCGAGACCGTCGGCGGGCGGAGACGACATGATAGGTAATGACACCCGAGAGGTGATAAATTGAGGGTGCAGTTCCGGGCCGGGGTCTGAGACGTTCAGAAAGCGGAGTCAGTCGAGGCGTGTTCGTGGAGTTCCGCGGGGTGGACACGGACCCCCGGTCGAAAATGCGCATTACGGATGGCCCTCGTCGGGCGGTTGACGAATTCAGGGTCGGCACGGACGGTTTCCGTCGAGTCCGTTGGACACCGGAGCGCAACTGGTTCCGAGAGGTCGGCCGTATATGTTTCCGTAAACGTTTACGCAAACAGGAAACGAGGGTACGGTTCCGTCGTACAGGCCACACTGGATACGAAACGCGGATTCGAGAGGGGCGAGGTGCGCTCGAAACTGCGAATTCAATCTCCAACAGTACATGCGGATTCAATAGAGAGATGGAGAAGTTGCATCCGAACTCTCACCTCTCATCACGTTGATTCCCCCGACGGCCAAAATCAGGCCACAGACGGCGGAGATGAGCGTGAAAATAGCGGTGAGATTCTCCGGGAAACCACCGGGACCGTAACTGGCCACTACGAGTTGTGTCCGTCCGGTTACGACGAGTCCTACTGGGGCGACACCGAGCAAAACCATCGCTACCCCGAGAATGATGTCTCCGATTCGTCCGCGGTCCATGAGCGAGCATAATGACTGCCTGTCAGTTGACCCTTTCCCCGTTTCACCACTATCTTCTCCGTCTATTCGTGACGCACAAGTTGGGCTACTCGCGACTGTAAACGATACAATAGGCAAAGAATGCAAGCGTAGAGGGTAACGAGAGGAGTAGTAGAAACGGCCCCCGAGACGACGACGCCCCCGCCGACGCCGGACGGCACGACGACCACAGGACGACGCTAAGTCGGGCGAGCGACCGGCAGGAGGTGTGTAACAAAGACCGACGCGCCGGAACGGTCGTCCATGGCAGTGCGAAACGGCGACCTGACCGAGAAGTGGTGCGAGTACGTCTACCGCGACCGCGACGAGTCGGTGCGCCGGTTCGTCGAGAACTACCCCGACGAGCGCGCGCTGTCGGTCAGTTGCGACCGGTTCGGTCACGACTACCGGTTCCTGCGGCCGCTGCTGTCGAACCCCGACGAGGCACTGCGAGCGGGGAAGGCCGCGCTCTCTCGGTTCCTCTCCGGGGAGTCCGACCGGGACCTCCGCGACGTCTACCTGCGAATCAGCGACCTCCCCGCGGAGAGCGAGGTGGCGCTCTCGGACCTCCGCGCGACCCACCTCAACGGCCTTCACACGATGCGGGGCATCGTCGGCGAGACGGGGCCGCTCCGCCCGAAGGTAGTCCGCGCGGGGTTCCGGTGCGCGAAGTGCGAGGCGGTCACGCGCCACGTCGCCCAGTCGGGCCGGGAGTTCCGGACGAACGCCAAGTGTCCGCGGTGCAGTTCGGTCGGGTACCTCTCGTTCGCGCCGGAAGCGAGCGAGTACGTCGATGCCCAAGAGGTGACGGTTCGGGACCCGGCGGGCGGCGACGGACTTCCGGTCCTGCTCGAACACCACCTGACGGGGAGAGTGTCGGAGGGAGACGAAGTGCGGATAGTTGGCATCCCTCGTGCGAGTCGGGCCGACGACTCGGCGGTGGCCGACACGTGGGTCGAATCGGTGAGTATGGAATGCTTAACGGGGACAGACCCGTAGCGTCGGTCGGTTTTGCCATCTTCCGACCGTGACAGTTCCGGGGGTTTCGAAACGGCCATCATCCTTTTCCCGATAGGTAGGTTCCAATCCAAAAGGGGAGACGATGTACGACCTGACAGGCTTTCAGAGAGACTTGCTGTACGTCATCGCGGGGTTGGACGAACCGCACGGTCTCGCTATCAAGGACGAACTCGAATCGTACTACGAGAAAGAGATTCACCACGGCCGACTCTACCCGAACCTCGACACGCTCGTCGACAAGGGATTCGTGGAGAAGGGCCAACGCGACCGCCGGACGAACTACTACACCCTGACCCGCCGCGGCACCCGCGAAATCGAGGCCCGCCGCGAGTGGGAGACCCAGTACGTGGACCTGCCGCAGGAAGCGACCGCGTAATCGACGTTCGGACCGTAACTACGGATCAGAAAGAGAGGCGAGACGGGCGAAGTCGAGGCGACCGAACCCGGAACGACCGCGAACTCAGGGATGGGACGGAGCGAGCGTCGCACCGACGACCGCCGCATCGAGCGACTGCACCCACCGGAGGACGGGGGAATCGGGTCCGACGACGTACTCGTCGCCGGACTCTTCGAGGACGCCGAGGTCCACTAACTTCTCGACGTGAAGCCAGACCCGCTTGCGCGAGACGCCCGTGAGCAGGTGGACGTCTTCCTGCGTGAGCGACTGGTCGGGGTCGGCCTCCAACAGCGCGTCGAGCATGAGTCGCACCGATTCGAGTCGCGCGAGGTACGCCAACCCGTCTTCGTCGTCGGGCGCGCCGGTGGTCTCGACGGCGGCCGAGAGTTCTCGCGCCGCGTGGTAGACGATAGCGTGTTCGTTGACGCGGTAGGCACCGTCGTCGGCGACCAGCACGCCGAGCGAGATGAGCGCGTCGATGGCTTCCGCGACCTCCGACTCTGAGAGGTCCGAACGCGAGGCGAGGTCGTCCTCGCCGTAACGGGCGTCCGGGTCGGCGTCGAGCAACGCCCCGAGAAGCGACCGGACCGACTGTTCGCCCGTCAGCCACAGCCACCCGCTCGGGTAGGCGCGCCGGGCCTGCGCGGGGTCGGCGTCCTCGGCGAACTCCCACATCTCGGATGCGGTGTCGCTCGTGCGCAATTCGGCGTCGTCGGTCGTTGGGAGGTTCATTACGTCTGGGGTGTCCCGGGGACGGTAAAAAGCTACCGCGGTCGTCGGGGCGAGGCGAAGGTCTGCGAGCGAAAGTCGGGGTCACCGGACCACGACGTATCGGTTCGGCGCGAAGTCGAAGGCAGGGAGTCAGTCGGGGCGAGTCGTCTCGCAGGCGACGCTCCACCGACACTCGCCGAACTCCCGAAGTCGGGAGTACATCCCCCGGAGGGCCTCTTCCGCCGTCTCCGGCAGGACGTGGAACTCCACGCTCCCGTAGCGAATCACGATGCGGAAGGCGGTCGAGTGGCGTTCGTCGTGGACCAGATACACCGGTGCGGGGAGTTCGAACCAGTCGCCGTAGGTGTAGCGGTCGCCGTCCAGAACGCTCTCGACGAGCGCGGCTAACTCCCGTTCGGGACGCTCCGGCTCGGGCGAGAGACGGAAGACGGTTCCCCCCTCGTACTCCACGCCCCCGTCGCGCGGGTAGACGCGCTCGGGGCGGCGCGGGATGTCGAACGTCGGTGCGTCGTCGGTCACGGACGATAGTACATCGTCATCACTTATCAATCTCTACGTCGCGTGTCAGAATCCAACGTCGTTCGCGGGAAGTGGACGCTTACGTTTGCGCAACCGTTTGCGATTTCGTTTACGGTTGCGTTTCCGTCCGTCGCACCATCGAGACTGGCGCGCTTCGGAGGCGAGTCCTGCTGACCTCCCAGTCACACCCCGTTTGCGCAGACGTTTACGTACACGTTACCGTGGTCGGACGCGACGAACACCGGGCCCGAAGCACGAGTTAGGACTCAGAACTGAATCGAAATGCAGACGCAGATAGGAGAGCGGCGGACATGAACCCGTTTTTGTTTACGTAAACGATAACGGAAACGATATCGCAAACGATCTCGTAAAGAGTGAGCGAATCCGGCGACGCGGCCGTAAACGTACGCGGAAACGCAATCGGAAACGATTTCGAAAACGACTACGAAGTAGTCCGTCAGAAGTTGCGCCGGGCGTACTCACCGGACGCGTCGGCGAGCAGATCCAGATACTCCGGGGCCGCTTCTCGGAGACCCAGACGGACCGCGAGTCGGACGACTTCGCTCCGGTCGAGCGCGTCGCGGTCCACGTCCCGTCCCAGCGCGCTCTGGAGGGAGGTGCCGACCGCTTCGAGGTCCTGTTCGCGTTCTGCCAGCGTCGTCAGGAGCGCGGTCACCGACTCGTCGCGTGCCGCGAACGTCTTGGCCTGTTCGCCCGAGTCGATGGCCGCGAGCGCGTCGACGAGGTCCTCCACCAAATCGTCGCTCTCGTCCTCGCCCGTCGCCGGTTCCGCGAGACGGTCGGTGCGTTGGGTCTGCTGGCGGAGTTCTTCGAGGTCGGGGTCGCTCACGCCGTCTCACCTCCCGTGGTCGCGGCCGGTTCCGCGTTCTCCAACCGTTCGGACAGCGTCGCGGCAGTTTCGAGGAATGCTTCGCGTGCGCGCGCGGCAGTCGTCGATGGTTCTTCGAGCGCGAACGCGGTCCGGCCCGACTCGGCGGCGTTCCGGATGTCCTGACTCACCGGGACGTGCGACGACACGAACGCGTCGGGGTAGGCCTCCTCGAAGGCGTCGAGGTACTCCTCGGCGAGTTTCGTCCGGGTGTCGACCTTGTTCGGGAGGACCATGGCGAGTCGCACGTCCACGCCGAAGTTGGCACCGATCTTGTCGAGGTCGGCACGGAGCGCCTCGGCCTGTTCGGACTCGAACGGTCCCATCTCGACCGGCGCGATGACGTTCCGAGCCGCCCAGAGACCGTTGTAACTGACGTTGTTCGTCAGGCCCGGCAGGTCGATGAGGATGGCGTCGTAGCCCAGCGGTTCGATGTACTCGTCCAAGAACGTGTCGAGTCGCGAGTAGCGGTCGTGGGCGTCGTCGATGTTACCCAGTTCGGCGTCAAGGCTGTCGAGACCGGGATGGGCGGGAATCAGGTCCACGCCCTCGTCGGTGTCGAGGATGAGTCCTTCGACCGCGGCGTCGCCCAACTTCTCGGCGATGGCGCTCCACTGGTCCTGGAAGACCGTGGAGATGTTGGGCCAGTCGTCGTCCTCGGCGATCTGGCGCTCGACGGTCTCCCATCGTCCGAAGTGCTTCACGAGGTCGCCCTGCTTGCCCGCGAGGTCGATGAGCAACACGTCGTTGCCCTGTTCGGCGAGCGCCACGCCGAGGTGGGCCGCGGTGGTCGTCTTGCCCGTACCGCCCTTGTCGAGGAAGGTACAGGCTCGAATGGAGCGAGGCATAATTTGCGTTTGCGCAAACGCAAACGACCTATTTAATCCTTCGTCAGACACGTGTGCAGGAAATAACATTTACGATTGCGTATCCGGTACCGTTTCTAGAAACGTTTGCGTTTGCGTAAACGGCGTTAGGAGTCGCCGCCGAAGCCGGAATCGCTAACGGGTACGAAACCGAAACCGAGTCGTATGGACCCGTTCGTCCTCGTGGCGCTGGGTATCTTGTTCGCTGGCGTCGTCGGGAGCGTGGTACCGCTCGTCCCCGGCGCAGGCCTCTCGCTGGTCGGAATCTACCTCTACTGGTGGTCCACCGGCTACGCCGAACCGGGTCCGTGGGCGTTGCTCGCGTTCACGGTGGTCGGAGTCGCCGCTATCGTCGCCGACCAGTTCGGCGGGGCGCTCGCCGCGAGCGCCGGTGGTGCCTCGACGAAGACGGTGGTCGTAGCGACCATAGTCAGCGTTCCGCTCCTGTTCGTCGCCGGGCCAGTGGGACTCGTCCTCGGCGTCGCGGGTGTCGTGTTCGTCGCGGAACTCTATCGAACCCGAAGCGCCGAGCAGGGTACCCGCGCGGCCGTCTTCGCCGCTGTCGGGGTCCTCGGGTCGGCGCTCGTACAGTTGGTCGTCACGCTCTCGTTGCTCGTCGCCTTCTTGTTCGTGGCGTTCTAACCTTTTTATCCCAGCACGGAGTAGTCGTGTGGCATGAAGTCGTACGCCGCGCTTCTGGTGGGGGCGATGGTCCTGCTCGCTGGCTGTGCGGGCGGAATGAGTGGGGCCATCACGGGTAACGCCGACCGCGAAGGGTCCTCGACGACACCGCCGACGACCACCGACGTGGAACGCGTCGTCAACGCGACGTTCGTGGTGGAGGACGGAGAAAACGTCAACGTAAGCCTGCGAGTCGCCAACGAACCCGAAGAGCGTCAGTCGGGACTCATGCACCGCGAGTCGCTGGCCAACAACAGTGGCATGGTGTTCGTCTACGAGGACGCCCAGCAGGTGTCGTTCTGGATGAAGAACACCCTGATTCCGCTGGACATGATCTTCGTCGCGCCGAACGGAACGGTGTTGAACGTCCAACACGCCAGTCCACAGCCGAACGCGTCTACGGACGAGTTAGAGAGATACCCCAGCGACGGGCAGACGAAGTACGTCGTCGAACTCCCGCGAGGGTTCGCGAACCGGACCGGCGTGGGACCGGGGACCAAACTCGTGTTCAACGGGACGCCGCCGACCGTAGAGTGAGTGAGTCGGAATTCATCGGAACACAAAGCATATATACGATGAGTGAGACCGAAAGAATACCTCGGGTAGGGGTACACGAGGTACATTCTTTCGACGCAATCAGGTAGTTACTGTCGGGTTCGTAGACCGTAATCGTTTACGTTAACGTTTACGCTTACGGATACGATTCCGTTAGCGTTTCTGTGAGTCGCTGGTTTTCCGGGAGGAAACCCCGTTCGACAGCGACACCACTCGACGACGTGATGATTCGACACCTTCGACCTGTCGGAACCGACGCGAAGTTACACGAGACCTCGCGGGAGACTCCGCCGTCCGGTTTAAAGACGCTACTCCGCAGTCAAACACCGGGACGACGGTATTGGGCGTCTCAGAGGTCCTGAAACGCCCCGACGAAGTCGTCGTGGTCGTCAAGTTGGTCGCGAGAATCGTCCACTTCGGTCCGTAGCGACTCGATTTCGGACTCCAGTTCGGCGTACTCGTCGTTGGATTCGAGCGCCTCGGCGTCCTTCTCGGATTCGAGGACTGCTCGTTTGGAGACCAGCGAGAAGTACCGCTGTAGCTTCGCGCCGTAATCGACGCGGGTCAACATCTTTTCGACGGTTTCGTGGAGGTCGTCTTTCGAGACGGGTTTGACCAGATAGTCGTCGAACCCCATCTCCAAGATGTCGAAATCCGGTTTGACCGCGGTCACCATGACGACGCGGCAGTTGAGTTCGCGGCTTCGAATCTCCGCGAGGACCTCGTCGCCAGATTGGCCCGGCATCCGGCGGTCGAGGAGGACGACGTCGACGGATTCGTCGAGCACGTCCAGCGCCGTATCGCCCTCGTAGGCACTCCGCACGCGATAGTCGTTCTCTAACCACATCGCGTAGAGGTCGGCAACGTCTTGCTCGTCGTCCACGACGAGAACAGTCGATTGATCGGGGGACATGGTCGTGTCAGGCGCGACTCGAACGGCCTCTGGTTACTGACTGAATGATGCGACAATATAGACTTATATCTTGTGGTTATCGAATCGAAACAGTCCGAATCCCCCGTAACAGATTGGGGCTTCCTAGCCGCTCCGTCCGTTATTTGAGTCGAAAACGGGATGCGCTGTTCGCGGCCGACGACCCGTCGGACGACGTTCCTAACGAGTCGTCCAACTGGAGAGATTGGCGGTCGTGAATCAGTCACCGAACATTTCTTCACCGCTTCGACCGCAACAACTAAACCGATTCGGTCTGTACACCCAGATGGATATGTCGAAACCCAGTGATCGCTTTTGCCACGGGCAGTGAACCGGAGACGACCCCGGAACAACGATTCGAGCGACTCCTAGAACTCCCGCCGAGTGCGAAACTCGTCTACAGAGTGTTAGAGCAGGAAGAGGGTCCGTTGACCCAAGGACAGATTCGGCGGCACGCGCTCCTCCCGGCGAGGACGACCCGCGACGCGCTGACGAAACTCGAAGACGACGGACTCGTCGAAGAGGAGATGTACGTCCCCGACGCGCGAAAACGCTTGTACCTGCCGCGGCCCGTCTCGGTCCCCGAAGACGCGGAACTGACCGCGTAGGTTCCGCAGGGGACTTAAAGGCCCGTCATATCATGCAGTACATCTATGCAGGTATCGTTCGTAGAAATTACTGCCTGCAGGGGTCCTACGCCCCGGCGTCGCAGGCAAGGGAGTCGTAAATAATTACTGTGCCTCTGACAACCGGGGCGGTCCTCGCCGCCCTGATTCTTCCTCCCGAGCGACAGCAGCGTGGAGACGGACGACCACGGCGGTCGGACTTGGGTCGTCCGCGGTCGGTACCCGAAAGCCCGAGAGTCGTTACTGGAAGGCTTGGACGATGCCGTCGTAGGCCCTATCGACGTTCCACGACGAGTTGAACGTCGCCATGGCGTCTTCGAGGTTGGTGAGCGTCTCCGGCGGGACCGCGAGACCGTGTGCCGTAGACGGCGGTTGGACCTCGGCGTTCTGGAAGTCGTCCATCTGGCTCTGGAGGAACGGGCCGAACGCGTCCCTCGGAACGTCCGTTCGCGGCGGAATCGACCCCTTCTTCGGGTTGAACCGACGCTGGCCGTCCACGCTCCCGACGTACCGGAGGAACTTGGTCGTCGCGTCGGGCGACGGGTTGTTCTTCGGGAAGGGGAACGAGTCGATGACCAGCGAGTACTGGCCGCTCGTGCCGGGGTAGCTCACCTGATTCCAGTGCTGTTCGTACTCGAAGCCGTCCTGTGAGCGGTACATCCCGGCGGCCCAGTCGCCCTGATGGATGAACGCCGCCTCGCCCTTGATTATCTTGGAGTTGGCTTCGGTCCAGCCTATCGACCCGGCGTCGTCGTTGAAGTACTGGCGGTACTGTTTGACGCCCCGTAGTGCGTCCTTGACCTGACTCTCCACAGCACCGACGTTCCCGTCGGCGAACTGTTGATACGTAGACTGACCGTGTCTCGCCAGCAGTTCGGTCTCCCACAATTGAAGCGTGGACCACGGCGACTGGGTCTGGTGGGCCATCCCCGCGGCGTCGGTCTCCGATTCGACGGTTTCGACCGCACTCAGCACGTCGCTCGGACCGGAGAACGAGGTCGGGTCCACACCCGCCTGCTCGACCACCTCGACGTTGTAGAAGAGGTTGTTGAGTCGGTGGATGTTCAGCGGCACCGTCACGTAGTTGCCCGCGGGCTGGGCCACCTGCTTCGGCCCTTCGAGGTACGCGTTCTTCATGTCGTTGCGGTCCCAGACGGACGATTCGATGTCCTTGAGGACGCCCGCCTCCGTGTACGGCGTGAGGTTCGCACCGGGCCAGTCCTGCCACGTGCTCGGCGGATTGTTGTTCAGGACTCGCTTCTTGATGACGGTGTGGAGATTCTGTCCCGCACCGCCAGCGACCGGGTTCTCGTTGACCGTGACGTTCGGATACTGTTGCTTGAACCCCTCGAACAGCGCGCTGATGGCCTGTCCGCCGTCACCGCCGGTCCACCAGTGCTGGACTTCGAGCGTGCCTCCGTCCTGACCGACGAAACCGGACAGGCTTCCGAGTCCGGCCGCGCTCGCCGCGCCGGTCGCCTTCAGATACGTGCGTCTCGATAGCGTGTCGTCGTTTGCTCCCATCGGTAACCCCCAGACGCGCTAACTACCCCCGAACACTAATGATTTCCTCCGAATACGACAGGAGAACGGTGCGAACGAAACCCCCGAATCCGACGACTACCCGGCCGACAGTCCTACGACGTTCTGCTGGAGTCGGATGGTCGCGGTGATGAGGAACCCGGCCACGAGGACGACGAAGACGTTCTCGACGGCCCCCACGACCACCGGGCTGATTCCCACGAGGACGCCGAGGTCCGCGAGTCCCAGACCGGCCAGCGAGACCAGCACGGGCAGGAGGTGACGGCGGAGCGTGTCGAGCGACGTGCCGCGCGCCATCGACTCCAGTTTCTCGGCGAACACCACGCCGTACGCCGCGAACGCGACGCTGCCGAGACCCTTGACGACCTCGGCGACGGCCGCCTGTGCGACGAGTAGAACCGCGACCCACTCCACGAGGATTACCACGACGAACGCGGCCTCGACTCTGCGCAGCGTGGCGAGCGAGAACCGCTGGTCGTCCGGCGCGGGAGCGAGCGCCGAGTTGTAGTACACCTCTCGCATCGAGAACGCGAGGAAGACGATGCAGAAGAGCAGGGCACCGTGGGCGAACGCTGTCAGGACCCGAGAACTGACGACCGATTCGGCGACGCCGAACAGACCGAAGAGTCCGGCAGTGGCCCCGACCGCCGCGAGGTAGCGCCAGAACGGGCGCTGGGACTCCAGTCGGTTCAGTCGGAGGTTACGGACCGCGTAGAACCCGAACACCCCGGCCGACACCGTGACGAGGACCGACCCGAGGAAGCGGACGACCGCGGCGCTCGGGTCGCCGGACGCTTGGACGGAGAGCGGCGCGAGCGCCGTCATTTCCCGATACGTCGCATCGGGGTCACTTAAATACGGGCGGAGTCCCATCGCTCCGCAGTCCGAACGGGTTCGAGCGGACGGGCGGACCGCCGACTTCGGGGTAGACCACCAGTCGCCGAAACCGGCAACCGTCGGCGGCGGTTCCCGAACGCCGGGAGATTGAAACCGCTCGCGCCCCTCTAGTCCGACGTGCACTCCCACGACCCGGACGAGACGCCCTGCCCGGTCTGTGGCAAAGCCTACGACCAGCGCGTCGTCGTGGAGCGCGGCGACCGCTGGGCCGACGTGTTCGGCGGGCCGCCGTTCTCCGCGCTCACGAAGTACGCCCGTCGATGTGCGACCCGTTACGACGCGGACGAGGAGCGCGCCCGGAGCGAGAGCGAGCGCGTAGTCTACTTCCACGACGACGGTCCTGCTGGCGGCCGATAGCTACAGGTCGAACGACAGCGGCAGGTCCCGCGCGACGACCTCCAACTCCCGACGAAAGTCCTCGACGGTCTCGAATCGTGCGCGCTTCTCCTTCGCGAGCGCCCGCCCCACCAACTCGTCGATAGCTTTGGGCACGTCCCCGACGCGGGCGCTCGGCGGTTCGGGGTCCACCTCGCGGATTCGCCGCAGGATTGCTCCGGTCTCGCCCGCGAACGGCGGCCGCCCGGTGAACAGAGCGTAGCAGAGCGCGCCGAGGAGGTAGACGTCGGTCGCGGGGTCCGGCCGACCGAACGCCTCGGGCGCGACGTGTTCGGGGGCGGCGTAGCCCGGCGGGACCGGCGGGTCGCGGAGTTCCGCAAACGGGTCGCCGAACGCCCAGTCGCCGACCTTCGGGACCGGCCACGCGCCGAGAGTGCGCGAGAGACCCACCGCACCGGGACGGAGCGCGCCGTGGACGACGCCGCGTGCGTGGGCGTGACAGACCGCCGTGGTGACGCAGTGAGCGTACCACACCGCGCGGTCGAAACCGACCGACCCGAGGTGGTCCCGGAGACTCCCGCCGTCCATGAACTCGGTGGCGAACCACGGTCGGGGCGTCGCCCCGCGTGCGAGAATCGGAGCGACGTGAGCGTGGTCGTCCACGCCCGACCACGCCCGAATCGCTGTCTCGACGCGGGACGGGTCGATGTCCGCGTCCGACCGGAGCGTCCGGAGCGCGACCACGACGTGGCGTCCGCCCTCTCCCGGGGTCGAGGCGCGGGCCTTCGTCGCGGTCGTCAGCGGACCGTCTCCGAGGTCGGCTAGTCGCTCGAACCTGCCGCGCTCTGACACGACTACGGGCACCGAGGGAATCGAGTCGGGCGGTCCGAGCGACTCGTCCACCTCGTCGTCGCCACCGCTCTCGTCGCCCGCCGCCTCGTCGTCGTTCGGGTCTCGCCGAATCCGAATCGGGCGGCCGCTCCCGCCGGACTCGTCGGTCACCGCGACGACGTCGGCGTCGCCGGTCAGAATCTCCGCGACGTCCGGCGTGGCCTCGATGGTCTCGGGGAACCCGTCCTCGTCGAGTCGGGTGACGAGACGCCGGAGCGTCTCGGCGGCGACCCGGCGAACGAGTCCGTCTCCGTCCGCCACGAGGTCGGCGAGGCGACCGAGCGCGGGTTCGGCGGCGTGCGGATACTCTCTGGCCACGTCGGCGAACGCGAGCACGCTGTTCTCGCGGACGAGCGGGTCCTCGTCGGTCAGACTCGCGGTGACCTCTGAGAGCGCGGTACGGGCGCGCTGGGGGTGCTGGTCGGCGACGGTCGCCAGCGCCCACGACGCGCCCCGTCGGACCCACCGGTCGTCGTCGTCCAACAGCGGCGCGAGTTCGGACTCGACCGGAAGCCGACGCGAGCGGTCGGGGTCGTCGGCCGCGATCTCCGCGAGGGTCCACGTCGCCGCCGCTCGCTCCTCGGGGTCGTCGCTGTCGAGTTTGGACGCGGCGGCGTCGGCGTCGTCGTCCACCGTCCCCCACCGCTCGCGGGCCTGTTCGCGGAGACGGTCGGCCCGCTCGCGGTCGTCGGAGTCGCGTCCGTCCATCGGTTCGACCGATGTCACGCGGGTCTGATAAGTGTTCCTTCACCGGCTCTCGGTGCCGTTCAGAAGAGAACGAGTGACGGACTCGGCGGGGGTTCGTGCGGAGTCGATTCCGTCGAGGCCTCCGGGGGCACCCGACAGTCAGTCTCGGCGAGTCGCGTCGAGGTCCACGACGGCGTCCGCGAGTTCGCGGACCGCCGAGAGCGACTGCTCGTCGTGAGGCGACGGGTCCAATAGGTAGTAGCACCGACCGTCCACGCTCTCGATACGGCCCGCGAAGACGTGGAGGAACCGGAAGGCCCGGTCGAGGGCGGCGGTGTCCAGCAGGGCCGTCACCGAGTCGAAGCAGACGACCGTCCGGCGACCGTTACCGTCCCACGTTTCGAGGTACTCGCTGGCGCGAACGCCGACGCTGGTGAGGTCGGTGGGGTCCGAGACGGTCTTCACGAACGGGGCGGCGTCGGCGGAAGGGAGCGAACGCGTGGTCGAACTCGTCTCGGAGGAAACGGTCGCCGAGGAGCGCGTCGTCTCGCCGACGTGGACGAACCCGACCTCCGGCGGCAGTTCTCCCACGTTCGTTCGCCAGTGACGAAGCCAGACGTCGGGAGAGCGTCGGTAGGAGACGACGAGGAGATTCTTCTCGACGGGACGGGCGAGTTCGTCGAACACCGCCGCGGTCACACCCTCGGTTACCGTCGGTCCCTCCAACAGGGTGTTGGAAACCGAAGATTGCGAACGAGACACACGAACAAGTGTCCGCGTAGCAACTTAAAAATTAGTGAATTCGGCTCCGAGTGACGTTCGGACGTCGGACAGGTCGCAAAACCTAACACAGATGCGTCCATCGATTCGGTCAACGCATGGGTCTCGGTCCAAAGCAGTGGAAATGTAAAGACTGCGGGCGACAACACGCAACAGACCGGAAGCAGTGCATCGAGTGCGGGTACAGCGTGTTGAAGCCCGTGGACAACGAGAAGCGACTGGACCGACTCTCGACGGTGGTGTTGGCGCTCCTGCCGACGCTGCTGGCGGTTCTTACGATGGGACTCATCGCGTGGGTGATGTTCTTCTGACGGGACGCGGAAGGTAACGGGCGTGCGAATCAGAACGCCTCGGAAGCGTCGGCTATCGCGTCAGTCGTCGTCGCCGGAACCGGACGTGTTCGCGTCGCTCGCCGCGCTTCCCCCGACGGCGCTCGCGTCGGGCGACCAGTCGTCGAGCGTGCGCTGGACCGCCTCCTCGCCGACCGCACGGGCGAGGGTCTCGAATCCGGCCCGCTCAGTGCGGTCGTCCGCGCCCGCCAGCAGGCGCGAGACGATGAACTCGGGCGTGGACTTGCCGACCGTACCGAATCTGGGCTGGTAATCGACTTCGAGTTCGAGGTCGTCGTCCAGTCCCTCGGCGAAGATGCCGTCCTTCCGTGCCTTCTCCGGCAGGGGTTTGAGGTCGTCGGCGAGGTGAGTGACGAACACCCCGAGCGCGCCCCTATCGACCGTGAGTCTGACGAGACCGTGCAGGAGGTCGGCCGCGCTCCCGGGTTCGGTGATGGCCTCGAACTCGTCCACCAGCATCAGGGTGTTCGCGCCGTCGGTCAGCGGCGGGACGATACTGCGGAGCGTCGATTCCAGCACGCCCGCGTTGAAACTCGCGTGCCGCCGGTGGAAGACGATGTCCTCGGAGATGGAGACCGCCGCGCGCTCTGCGGGCACCGGAAGCCCCATCTGCGCAAGCAGGGCGACCTGACACATCGTTTCGAGCAGGGTCGTCTTCCCGCCGGAGTTCGCGCCGGTCAGGACCGACACGCGGTCGCCGTCCGGGGGCGTCGGGTCGGCGTCGTGCGACGAGTTGCCGTCGGACGCAGACTCGCTCGACAGGTCGTGGCCGCCGACGGCGTAGGTGATGGGCTGGACCGCCTCGCCGCTGGCTTCGATGGAGACGTTCCGGGCGTTTCGGACCGCGAAGCCGTTCTCGGTGAACGCGGGCCGAGTGAGGTCGAAGTCGTGGGCGAATCGGGCCAGCGAGAGGTGGAAGGACAAGTCGGAGACGGCCGCCCTCGCGGCGTCGATGGCGCTCTGGGTCTCGGCGATGCGGCCCCGCAACCGGCGTGCGACCGACCGCTCGCGCTCCTCGACGGTCTCCCGCAGGTCGTCGGTGAGGTCCCGGAGCGTGGCGTGCACGAAGTCGGCGGCGTCCACCGCGTCGTCGGGCGTGGCGTCGCGGACGCGCTGGAATCCCGCGTCGGTCTCGCTGGCCACGTAGTCCACGACGACCTCGCCGAACTCCGCCCCGGCGCGGGCCTCCTCGCGTATCTCCTCCATCGCGTCGAGCGAGTCGGCCGACAGCGCCTCGACGCTCTCCAGCGAGTCGCGGAGCGCGTCGAGTTCGTCGTCCACGCCGCGGGCCACGTCGCCGCCGTCGAGGTCGGCCAGCGCCGAGGCGGCCGCTCGCAGGTCGTCGCCGTCGATGTCTGCCACCCGCGAGAACGCGCCGTCGGACAGAGGGTCCGACGAGTCTCCGCTCGCTTCGTCTTCTCGCGGGCTTTGCCCGCTCGAACGGTCCGAGGGACTCCGTCCCTCGCTACTCTCGGAGACGCCGTCAGAGAGTCCCGCCTCGCGGAGCGCGAGGACGGTCCGGACCGCGGCCTCGTCGTCGCCGATGCGCTCGTCCTCGGCGAACTCGGCGAACGCCGACAGGACTCGCTCGCGGGTTTCGGCGTCGAGTCGGCCCCACGACTCCGCGGCGTCCATCACGGCGTCGAGGCGCTCGGTCGCCCGGTCGCGCTCCATCAGCGGCGTCAGCACTCGAATCCGGTCGGCCGCGTCCTCTGTCACGGCGTAGTCGCTGGCCACGTCGAGCAGTTCCTTGTAGACGGCGCGGGTGTCGCGGGTCGCCAGCACCGACATCCCCTCGCCGCCGTTGGCCCGCCGGAGGATGCGGGTGGCGCGCCCGCGGGACAACCCCGCGGAGACGAGCGCCCGTACCGCCCCGGTCTCGATGGCTTCCACCGCGCGCTCGGTGCCGAGTTCGGCTTCGAGGCGCTCGCGCGTCTTGGGTCCGACGCCCCAGTACTCCTCCAGTCGCATATCCGAGACGTGAGGCTCCCGGCTCTTAATGGTTGCACAACGCGCCCCGCTCGCCGCGGTAGAATCACGGACGCCGGGTTTCCAGCGCGTCGCCGTCACCGCGGCGACACGGAGCGGCGCGCCGTAGTGTGGTTTCGACGCTCTGCTACTCGTCGAGGAACGCCGAGAGGAGTTTCCGCTCGCCCACGCGGAGATGCTGGTGGAAGGTGGGTGCGGAGACGCCCAGCGAGTCGCTCACCTCTTCGCCGGTGCTCTCGCGGGGCCACTCGAAGAACCCGGCGTAGTAGGCGGCGTCGAGCGCGGAGCGCTGGCGCTCGGTGAGGTCCTCCTCCAGCGCGGTCCGGAACTCCTCGACGGTCCGGGCCGGTCGCTCGCGCTCGCGCTGGGCGACGACCTTCGTCCCGGGGAGTTCCTCCTGAATCGACTCCACGACCGGCCGAACGTCCGCGTTCCGGGGGAGTTCCACGAGGCTCCGACCGCGTTCGGCCGTGAACTCCGCGTACTGGAGCGTCCCGCCGTGGTCCGAGAGCGCCTGTAACGGCGACGGGCCGGTGTAGACGAACTCGAAGAGGTCGCCGTCGTCGTGTTCGTTGACGAGTCGGGCCTGCTCGACGTCGGGCGCGTCGTCGGACAGCGCCAGCACTCGGTCCGGGTCCAGTCCGTCCACCGTCACGAAGTAGACGAACGACCCGTCGGTGGTCATCGTCACGCCCTCCAGCGTGAAGGTACCGCCCTCTTCGCGCGGGGTGCGCGAGAAGAAACCGTCGCCCTCGCGGATTTCGAGTTCGACTTCGACCACGCCGTCCGAGAGCAGCGCGCGCTTGTTCTCGGCGGCGTTGATGGCGTGGCCGATGGTCTCGCCGAGTTCGGCGAGGACCGCCCGTTCGCGAGCGTCGAAGGCGTTCGTCCGGTCGGCGTAGACACAGAGGACGCCGTACACCGTCTCGCGGTAGCGCAGCGGAATCGCGGCGAGCGCCTGAAAACCGCGCTTCAGCGCCGCTTCGCGCCACGGCTCGTAGTCTTCGTCGTCGGAGATGCTCTGGACGACCTGTACCGACCCGGTCTCCATCGCCTGCTGGGCCGGGCCAGTCGGGGTCTCGTCGCGCATCGCGACGATTCGGTCGAGATACCCCTCCTCGACGCCCGCCCATGCGGTGGGTTCGACCTCGTTCGACCCGGCCATGCTCTCGCCGACCCACGCGAACTGGTACTGGGCGGACTCGGCGAGGCGGTCGCAGACCGCCTGCGTTATCTCCTCGCGAGTCGAGGTCCGGACGAGCAGTTGGTCCACGTCGCGGATGACCGCGTTGATTCGGTCGAGTTCGGCGAGTTGCCCCCGCTGTTCGGCAAGTTCGGCCTCACGGGCCGCCCGGTTGAGCGCCACCTCGGCGTTGGCCGCGAGCACCCGCACGAGGTCCATCTCGTAGTCGTCGAACGCCCCGACCGTCGGTGAGGCCACGGTCATCACCCCCCAGTCGCCGAGGGGGAACACACCGAACGCCCGTATCCCCTCAGACCCGTCCTCGTGGGCGCGCGGGTCGTTCCACGCGTTGTCGAAGGTGAGCGCCTCACCGTCCTCGAAAGCGGTACCGACGATGCCCTCGCCGGGCGCGAAGGAGGGGCCGGGCCGACCTCAACGACGGTGTCGTCGGGGATGATGTACGGTTCGAGTCGCTCGCTGTCGTCGTCCCATCGGAAGACCGACGAGTGCGGGATATCGAGGACCCCGCGTGCGGTCTGGACGGCGGTTTCGCAGATATCGTGCTGGCGTTCGGCCGCCATCAGGTTCCGCGTCGCGTCGTGGAGGGCGTCGAGCATCTCCTCGCGCTGGACGCTCTCGGTCACGTCGTAGTACAGTTCGACGCGCCCGCCGGCGTACAGGCCTGACTCGATGGGCCTGCTGCGGTGCTGGAGGTATCGCTCTCGGCCGTCCTCGCACGACCGCACTTTGCAGATGAACTCTTCGAGACCGGTGTTGTCGTCGTACGTCGAGGTGACAATCTCCACGAAGCGCTCGGAGTCTTCGACGAGGTGGCTGACCCGCTCCTCGACGAGTGTTCGCTTGTCCGCGCCGACGACCGTCTCCCGGTCGAGACCGAAGTACTCCGACACCGCGGCGTTGGCCCACGCCACGTCGAACTCGTCGTCGAGGACGAAGATGCCGACGTCGGTGTTGTCCATCACGTCCTCGGTCATCGTGCGGTAGCGCTCCTCGTTGCGCTTGCGCTCGGTGATGTCGGTGTAGATGACGTAGTTGCCGCCGCCGCCGGACACCTCCGCGTTGCGAAGCAGGAAGTCGCGGGTCCCGTCCGCCGCCTCGCGCTGGACTTCAACGTCCACGCGCTCGCCTCGTTGAACCTGCTGGTTGAGTCGCTCGGCCTTGCCGGACTTGCCCTCCGGGACGAGCAGGTCGTCGATGGACTCCCCGACGACCCTCTCGGAGTCGTAGCCGAACGTGTCTTCGAAGGCTTCGTTGACGGACTCGATGATGGGTTCCCCGTCCCGGAGTTGGTACCGTGCTGTCGGTTCTGGGACGTTCTCGAACAGCGCGGCGAATCGGTCCCGTTCCTCGCGGAGTGCCTCCTTGGACTGGACGCGGGCCAGCGCCTCCGCGGCGTGGGTGACCAGCAACTCCGCCAGTTTCGCGTCCTCGCGGTCGAACTCGCCGGGCTTCTCGGACCCGGCCTGCAGGACCCCCTCGTCGCCGAACGGGACGCTGAGTAGCGACCGGTACCGTTCGCTGACTATTTCCACGCCCGACATCTCGGAGACGTCGTCCACGACGAACGTCTCGTCGGTCTGGTAGGTCTCCCCCGCCAGACCCTCGTCGGCGCGAAGCACGTCGTACCCGGTCTCGTCCAGTTCCGACGACGTGGCCTTCGGGACGAGGAACCCGTCCTCCTCGACGTCCACGCCGCAGATGTCGAACTTCAGAATCTCTTCGGCGGCGTTGACGGTCCGACGGAATATCTCCTCCGGCGTGTCACAGCCTTCGAGTTTGACCGCGACGTGGTGCAGTTCCTCTATCTTCTGCTTCTCGCGAGTCAGGTCCCGCTCCAACTGCTTGCGGTCGGTGATGTCGGTGTAGATGACGTACCCGCCCGAATCCGGACCGGACACGCCCGCGGTCCGAACGAGGAAGTCGCGCGTCTCGGTCGCCGTCTCGCGGCGCACCTCCGCGTCCACGTGTTCGCCCCGGCGCATCCGCTCGACGTGTCGCTTGGCCTCCTCGATGTGGTCGTCCGGGACGATGCGGTCCAGCACCGACTCGCCGACGACGGTGTCGGCGTCGTAGCCGAACACCCCCTCGAACGCCTCGTTGACCGACCGGATAATCGGCTCCCCGTCGCAGATGTCGTGGTAGACGACGGCGTCGCGGGTGTTCTCGAACAGCGCGGCGAATCGGTCGCGCTCCGCTTCGAGGGCCGTCTCCGACCGGATTCGCTTGAGCGCCTGCGCGAGGTGAGACGCCAGCAGTTCGGCGAGTTCGCGGTCGCTCTCGCCGAACGCGCCCGCCTCCTTCGAGACGGCCTGAAACACGCCCAAGTCGGCGACTGGGACGGTCAGCGCCGCGCGGTACCCCCGCTCGGCCGGGTCCACACCCTCCTCGTGGAGGTCGTCGGTCCGAAGCGTCTCGCCGTTCCGATAGGCGAGGGCAGCGAGGTTGTCGTCCGCCGTGACCGGCGTCGTCGTGTAGTAGCCGTCGGACGGGACCCCCTTCGAGACGGCCTGCGGCACGAGTTCGTCGCCTTCGAGGGTATCGACCGCGCAGAGGTCGAACTCCAGCAGTTGTTCGGCGGTCTCGACCGCCAGTCGACAGACCTCGTCGACGCTGTCGCCCTCCTCCAGCATCACCGCGACCTCGTGGAGTTCTCTGGTCTTTCGCTTCTCGGCTTCGAGGCGGTCCTCCAGTCGCTTGCGCTCGCTCACGTCGCGGACGACCGCCGAGAAGTAGTGGTCGTCGCCGCGTTCGGTCTCGCGGTACGACACCGCCAGCGGCACCTCGCGGCCGTCGCGGTGCTCGCCCGGCAGTTCCGCGTAGTCGCGCTGGAGGTGGCCCTCGTCCTCGGTCACCGATTCGACGGTCTCCGCGACACTGTCGCGGACCGACTCGTCGAGCAGCGACAGGACCGACTCGCCGACGACCGACTCCGGGTCGTACCCGAACACGCGCTCGACGGCCTCGTTCGCGAACACCACCTCGCAGTTCTCGTCGAAGGTCAGGATGGGGTCGGGCGACTCCTCGACCAGCGTCTCGAATCGGTCGGTGATTCGGTCGCGTTCGTCGGTGACGGTCCGGAACTCGACGGCGCGCTCGACGCGCCGGGCCGCACGCGCCGGGAGTCCGGCCCGCGGTCGAGTCGGGACGAACGCCACGTCCGGCGGCGCGTCGTCAACCGACTCCGCGAGCAACACGCGCGCGGTGTCGGGGTACAGTTCCGCCACCGCGTCGAGCAGTTCGGTACCGTCCACGTCCGGGAGGTCGGTCTCGGCGACCACGCAGTCGGCGTCGACGGTCTCGACGTGGTCGAGTGCCGCCGCGCCGTGACGTGCGCAACTGAGTTCGGCGTCGGTCAACTCCTCGGTGATGGCCGCGGCCCGCGTCTCGTCGCCGACGTACACTATCTGGCGCGTCTCACCCCGCCTTCGACTCCGTTCCCCCTGGGGCCTTTGCATCGTTACCACGACAGACACTCCGCGCTTGTTAGCGTTTCGTTCTCACCAAAATCGTCACCCCACCGATTGCAGTTAAAATCCATTCAGCGACCCCATATCCTTATATTCCTGCCCCAAGGTTCGTTCTGAAAACTCGCATCGGTCGGTGTTTCGACCGGCGAGACGGTGACCGGTACGGGTTCGTGAGACACGGGTCAATCACCCGACTCCGCGGGCGGCGTCGGGTCGCTCCCGTCGCGGAAGCGCTCTGGGAGGTGCGGGCGCACGCCGGAGGGGACGTATCGAACGAGGCGCTCGGCCAGCGACGCGAGGTGCTTGCGGGCGAGCGCGTACCCCGCCGAGACCACCAGCAGCGCCGCCACGAACGCCCTGACCGGACCGTCGTACGTCAGCAGCATCGGGGCACCGAAGACCACGGCGAGGAGGAGGTCCTCGGGCGCGCCGTCGTAGCGAATCCAGCGCCGCGGCGCGACCCACCGCCCGCGGTAGTGGTCGTACACCGCGCGCTCGGACTCAGCGAGCCACGGTTTGAGTTCGAGACCGCCGCCGAACGCGTCCATCGCGGAGTGGGCGGCGGCCCCGACGAGGAAGACCGCGAGCGCGACGGTCGCCGCGAACGGAACCAGAAGCGCGAGACCGACGGCCGCGAGAGCGCCGACTGCGTAGAAGACCGGGAAGTGGAGCGTCCGGCGGTGGCCCGCGTAGAGGTCGAAGTCGGGGAAGACGCTGCCGACGACGCCCGCCACGAGCGCGACGGGCGCGAACTCGGGCGCGACGCCCGCCGCGGCGCTGGCGAGGACGACGCCGAACAGAGCGTGGGTGGTCGCCATCATAGGACCGACGATAGGGGGGCCGACGGTAAAGCCGTGTCGTGTGGGTCGGGACCGACCTCCGGGGACTAACCGGCCACGTTCGAGGGCGGAGACGCCTCGCGCTCCGTTCCGACGGACGAAAGTCGCGCGAGGCCGAACACCGACTATGCCAACTCGCGACCTCACCCAACCGCTCGACGACGGCGTCACCGTCTATCCGGGCGACCCGCCGGTCGAACGCACCCCCGCGGCGACCCACGCGTCGGACGGCTATCGCGTGACCGAGGTCCGCCTCGGCACTCACTCCGGAACGCACGTGGACGCGCCGAGTCACACCGAACCGGACGGGAAGAATCTGGACGAGTTCGCGGTCGAACGGTTCGCGTTCGACGCGCGCCTCGTGGACTGCTCGTCGTCGGGAGCGCGCGACCCCATCGGTCCGGAGAGCGTGCCGGACGGCGCGGACGCGGAGATGCTGGTCTTCCGGACCGGGTGGGACGACCACTGGGGCACCGAGCGTTACTACGACCATCCGTATCTGGCTCCGGAGACCGCGGCGAAGTGCGCCGAGCGCGGCTACCACGTCGGGACGGACGCGCTGAGTCCGGACCCGTCGCCCAGCGCGCGAGACGCCGAGCGCGAGACCGAACCGGACGGGGTTCCCGCCCACCGCGAACTGCTCGGGAGCGAACTACTCGTCGTCGAGAACCTGACGGCGACCGGCGACCTCCCGGAGCGGTTCGAACTCCGGGCGTATCCGCTGGCGCTGGCCGGGGCCGACGGGTCGCCGGTCAGGGCCGTCGCCGCGTGGTGACGTGGGACGAAACGAAGGAGACGGACGGTCGCGTATCAGTGCGTCGATGGGAGCACGTCCTTCACCGGATAGAGGTCCTCGTGGATGCCCTCCGCGTCGCAGTCGTCGTTCGGACATCGGTAGTACCACCCGTCGTCCGTGGCCTCGGCGGCCTGAAATCGCTCGCCGCATCGGCCACAAAACAGGAGCGAGTCGAAGTCGTCCGCGCCGCGGGATAGGTCTACGTCGTCAGTGCCGGTGTCCCGACTCTCGAGCAGTTGTTCCATACTGTTAGTAACCGCACCATCATATAAAAGACCCACCGTTTTTCCACACCTACCGGAGATATCGGCGAAAATTTAGCCGCCGAGTTTCGGAACCGAACTCGCCGAAACCGAACCGCCTCAGTCGGCGCGCAGGTACCACGCGACCCCGAACGCGAGCAAGACGACCAACCCGCCCGCGAAGAACAGCAGTCCGGGCGGGAGACCGGTCACCGCGGCCCCGCCCGCTTCGGTGACGGTCGTCGTGGCCTGCGCGACGTCCTCGGTGAACGTCGCCGTCGAATCCGCCGCGGACCGAGTGGTCTGGGCCGCGGTCTGTGTCGCCTCCGCGACCGTTCGTCCCGACTCGGCGGTCCCGGAGGCCCCGCCGCCGTTCGGGCCGGAGTCGGTCGCGTTCTCGGCCGCGGTCGTGGTCGCGGCCGCGGAGTCGCCGCCCTGCCACGAGAGGTCGGTATCGACCGCACCTCCCGCGTTTCGACCGCCGAACAACCGCTGGACGAGCAGACTCGACAGACCGAGAACGCCGAGCGCGCCCAGCAGTCGAGAGAGCGCCGACTCGACGCCCGGCGCGTCGTCGTCGCTCCCGGCGAAGACGACCAGCGGTTTCGCGGCGGGCGCGTACACGTTCATCTCGCGGCCCTTCTCGGAGTAGATGGTGTCTGCGACCTCCACGAGGTCGGCGTTCTCCAGTCGTTCGAGGTGGTACCGGACGTTCTGGATGGAGGTATCGACCTCCTCGGCGAGCGAGGACGGCGTCGCGGGGTCGTCGTACAGTGTCCCGAGGACGTCGCGGGCGGTCTCCGACTGGAGGGCGGCGAGCAAGTCGTCGGCGTCGTCGCTGTCCACGCCGACGACCCGAGGCTCACCCCCGTCTCCGGCCGAAGGGTCGGGACTAGAGGGCAACAGGTCGGCCATACCCGCTTGTTGGTAGCAACTCGGATATAATTTTGGCCCTGTCGCGTCGGTAGGATACGACGTTCGAGTTCGTGCCCGTTCGTCGTCGTACCGAAACCCCTTTGTGTGAATTTAGGGTAGCCTAAACAAGAGAATGGCGAGCGACACTCGGACGGAGAGACGGACGCCAGCCGAGTCCGGCTGGTTCGGGTGGATAGACGCGTCGCTGGCCACGGTCGTCCTCGGAAGCATCGCCGTGGTCGTCGTCGCGGGACTCGTGCAGGTAAGTTTCGGGACGTACTCGATGACGCTGGCCCAAACGTGGCACGCGGTGTTCGACCCCGACGTCGTCTTCGACCCGCAGGTCTGGCAGGCGTTCCTGCTGGGCAGTGAACTGCCCGAGATGAGCAGACAGCAGCTCGTCGTCTGGAACATCCGACTGCCCCGAGTGATAGTGGCGGCGTTCGTCGGGATGAATCTGGCAGTCTCGGGGGCCATCTTTCAGGCCGTGACCCGGAACGAACTCGCCAGTCCCTACGTCCTCGGTGTGAGTTCCGGGGCGGGCCTCGCGGTCCTACTCACCCTCGTGGTGTTCTCGGGACTCGCGCCGTACCTCCCCATCTTCGCCTCTATCGGCGGTGCGGTAGCGTTCCTGCTCGTCTACCTCATCGCGTGGAAGGGCGGAACGAGTCCGGTCCGACTCGTCCTCGCGGGCGTCATCGTCAGCACCGTCTTCTGGTCGCTCCAGCAGGGACTGTTCTACCTCGCCGAGGACCTCGGCGTGGTCCAGTCGGCCATCGCGTGGACCACCGGGTCGCTCACGGGCGTCGATTGGGAGCAGGTCCGAATCGCGCTGCCGTGGACCGTCCTCTCGGTCGGTCTCGCGTTGATAGGGTCGCGGCAGTTGAACGTCCTCCTGCTCGGCGAGCGGACCGCCAAGTCGCTGGGCATGTCGGTCGAGAAGGTCCGGTTCGCGCTGGCGGGCGTGGCGGTCCTCGCGGCCAGCGCGGCCATCTCGGTCGCGGGTATCGTGAGTTTCGTCGGACTGGTCGTGCCCCACATGGTCCGGACCCTCGTCGGGAGCGACTACAAGCGTCTGGTGGTGGGATGCGTCTTCGCGGGTCCGGCGCTCGTGGTCGTGGCCGACGTGGGCGCGCGACTCGCGCTCAGTCCGACGCAGGTCCCGGTCGGCGTCGTGACGGGTATCGTCGGCGGCCCGTACTTCCTCTATCTGATGCGGAAACAACAGGAGATAGGCGAGCTATGACCCATGAAACCGACGGGAAGGAACGCAGCGAGCGAAGCATCGACGCGACGACTACCCTCGGCGACGGCGGCGAGGGCGAACCGGTCGAAGTCGAGAGCGCGCTGGTCGCCGAGGACCTCGAAGTCGGCTATCCGACGACGGAGGAACCCGTCGTGGAGTGTCCGCGCATCGACGTTCCCGAAGGCGAAATCACTGCGCTCGTCGGCCCGAACGGGAGCGGCAAGAGTACCATGCTCAAATCCCTCTCGAACCACCTCGAACCCGACTCCGGCGTCGTCGCGCTCAACGGTCGAGAGATAACCGAGTACGACGGGAAGGAACTCGCACGGGAACTCGGCCACCTCTCGCAAGAGAACGACTCGCCGGGCGGCATCACGGTCGAGGAACTGGTGTACCACGGTCGATACCCCCACCGCGGATTCTTCGACTCCGTGTCGGCCGAGGACCACGAGGCCGTCGAGCGAGCCATCGACCTCGCGGGCGTGAACGACCTCCGGGACCGAGACGTCGGTGCGCTCAGCGGCGGCCAGAAGCAGTTGGTCTGGATAGCGATGGTGCTGGCGCAGGAGACCGACGTGCTGTTGCTCGACGAACCGACGACGTTCCTCGACCTCCACCACCAACTCCGGGTGATGGAGACGGTCAGCCGCCTCAACGAGGAGGAGGGCGTCACCGTGGCGGTTGTCCTCCACGACCTGTCGCAGGCGGTCCGGTTCGCCGACTACATCATCGCCATGAACGACGGCGGCATCTACGACTGGGGACCGCCCGGGGAGGTCGTGACCGAGCAACTGCTGGCCGACGTATTCGGCGTGGACGCCGCGGTGACGCGGTCACCGGAACTCCGGATTCAGCCCAAGCGGGCGCTTCCAGACGAGTAGGTCGCGGCGCGACCCACCTCCAGTCGAAACAGTCGACGCACAGGAACCACCCGAAGCGTCGGACTCGCCGGACGCGTCCGCTCAGTGTTCGATGGTCGTAATCTCCTCGACGGGCCACTGGCTCAGAATCTCGACGCCGTTCTCGCGGACGACCACCATCTCCTCGACGCGGACGCCCTGTCGGTCGGCGGGGCGCATCGTCTCGACGGCCATCGTCATCCCCTCCTCGATTTCGATGGGGTGGTCGGGCGAGAGGCCCCGCCAAATTAGCGGGACCTCGTAGAGTTGAAGCCCCAGACCGTGCGCCCAGTGGTTGGTGGTCATCTCCCAGAACTCGTCGGCACCGTACCAGTCCATCTGTTCGCCCGCCTCGTCCGGGAAGCCCTCGCAGATTTCGTCGGTCGTCGCACCGGGTTCGATGCGTTCGAGCACGTCGTAGAGGTCGTCGCGGGCCTTCTCGTAGGCGTCCTGCTGGGCCTGCGTGGGTTCGCCCACGCTGAAGGTGCGGTAGTAACAGGAGCGGTAGCCCATGAACCCGATGTTGTAGAAGTCGGCGTAGACGAGGTCACCCGGCCGAATCACGCGGTCGGTGGTGTTGGCCTGATGCTTGGGCCACGTGTTCGGTCCGGAGGTGACGTACCCGCCCTGCACCATCGCGCCGAGTCGCCAGAGTTCCTTCGTGGCCTCGCCCCAGACCTCGGACTCGCGCATGCCGGGCTTTGCGGTCTCGGTGATGCGCTGGAATCCGGCCTCGCAGAGCGCGGCGACCATCCGCAGGCACTCGATTTCGTCGCGGGTCTTGACCTTCCGGGCGTCCTCCATCACGTCGGCGCACTCGCCGGGGCGCACGTCCACGCCGCGCTCCTCGAACTTCGAGAGGAGCGACCGATTCCCCACGTCGATTCCCATCGGCTCTTTCTCGACGCCGTACTCCGCCATCGCCTCGACCACGAGGTCGGCCATCTTGTCCTTCAACCAGTCGCGGGCCGAACTGCTACCGGACGCCCGCGGGACGTTCCCGAGTCCGGGCGCGGCGTACCGGATGTCGTCGAGCCACGGGCAGTTGAACCGCTGGTTGCTGGCGTGGTCGGCGGTGTCCCAGTGGACCACGTCGCCGTCTTCGGTGAGGAGAGTGTAGTGGTCGGCCCCGCTCCCGCCGGTCATGGCGAGGCCGGTGACGTACCGGACGTTGGGGTCGTTCACGAGGAGCATGCTCCCGAGTCCGGCCTCCCGCATGCGTTCGAGCGCGCGCTCCTTGCGCTCGCGGCGCATGCGCTGGAAGTCGATGCGCTCCTCCCAATCGACGCCCATCGTGCCGCGAGTGCCTTCCATGAAATCGCGTTGATAGAATCCCATGGGCTGGGTTACATCGAGAGACGTAATGAAAGTAGGTGACGGAACGGGGCAGTGACGGTTCGGTGCGGGACTACCGGAAGTGGTCGGCCTTGCTGGCGATGTAGGCGACGATGAGGACGTCGATTATCAGGGAGACGACGCTGAACGTCAGGAGGTCGAGAACCGCAGCGAGGGCGTACAGTCGGATTCCCCACTTGTAGCCCCACTGCTGGAGCGACCAGAGGCCGGTGAGGACGACTCCTTTTGCGACGACGAGCGCGAGTCCCGCGAGTCCGATAACGGCGGAGGGGCCGCCGCGACCGATGACGTCGAGCATCCCGACGAATGAGAAGAACACGCCGAGGAACCCGAGGACGCAGAGTATCGTGATTCCGAGCGGTCTCCCGCGCGAGCGACTGTCGTAGTTGGAGGGCATCGTCCCGAAATCCGGAGGGCGTCGGAATAAGTTTTGTCGTGTCGTCGAATGCATCTGAGCCAGCATCGGGGAGCGCCGTCCGTGTTCGGCCCGCGGACGAACGACCGTAGCAGAACATTTACTTTCGCAGAGACGACACGTATCGGACATGTCCTACGAGACCGTCGGTTCGCTGAAAAGTGCGGGTCTATTAATCGCCGGACTCCTCGTCGGTGCAACGACCGCACTCGCGACGGACGGCGTCGTCCCCACAGCGCTCGTCATGGCCGCGACGTTCGCAGTGCTGATTCTACAGGACCGCTACGGCTCGTAGACGCGCTGGAGTCACGGGTCGGGGTCGCGACGGGAACGGAAGACATAGCACTGCGGATCGGTTATCCGCAGACGAATGTCGTGGTACGTCCTCCTCGTCGCCGGTCTGTTCGAAGTCGCGTGGGCCGTGGGTCTGGAGTACTCCGACGGACTCTCGAAACCCGTCCCGACCGCCGCCACCGTGGTCGCGCTGATAGTCAGCATGCTCCTGCTGGCGAAGGCGGTCGAGGACCTGCCCGTGGGGACCGCATACGCGGTCTGGACCGGTATCGGGGCGGTCGGAACCGCGACGCTCGGCATCGTCCTGTTCGACGAACCCGCCGACCTCGCGCGAATCGCGTTCATCGGCGTCATCGTCGTCGGCATCGCGGGGCTTCACCTCGCCTCCGGCGGGCACTGAGGGCCCGGCGAGCGGACGGCCCGTCCCGACCGCCGCGTAGTTTTATGAGCGCGCCACCTGTTAGGTGGAATATGTACAAGCACGTCGCGTTGCTCGTTCGGCAAGACGACATGACTCACGAGGAGTTCGTGGACTACTGGCAGAACGAACACACCCCCATCGCCCGCGAAATCGAGGGCGTCACGCGCTACCAGACCGTCCTGCCGACCGACCCCGAGAACGCCGAGTTCGACGGCATCGCCGAACTCTACTTCGAGGACTTGGACGCCCTCCACGACGCACTCGGCAGCGAGGGAAGCCGCGACTACGACCCCGACAGGGGTAAGGCCAAGGAGGCCCGCGAGGACGTGGACAACTTCCTCGCTATCGACCGACGACCGCGATTCATCGGCGAGGAGAAAGTTCAAAAAGACGAGGTGAACGGCGAGACCGACGGACTGTACAAGCACTCGGCGTTCCTCGTCCGGAAGGAGGGGATGACTCACGAGGAGTTCGTGGACCACTGGCAGAACGAACACACCCCCATCGCCCGCGAAATCGAGGGCGTCGTGAAGTACAACACGGTCCTGCCGACCGACCCCGAGAACGCCGAGTTCGACGGCGTCGCCGAACTCTACTTCGAGGACTTGGACGCCCTCCACGACGCCCTCGGCAGCGAGGGAAGCCGCGACTACGACCCCGACAGGGGTAAGGCCAAGGAGGCCCGCGAGGACGTGGACAACTTCCTCGCCATCGACGAGCGGCCCCGGTTCATCGGCCGGGAGACCGTCCAGAAGGACGAGACGGGAAACTGAGACGGAACTCGGCCGGACAGTCGGCGACGAACGCGACTACGACGGATCCCTTTGTTGCCGCCCGCTTCGGTTCGTAGCGTCCCAACATCTCGCTCGTAAAACATTAAGACGCTCCCGGCCGACCGTCGTGGTATGGAAATCGGGACCGGACTGTTCACCTGCCAGCGGCGGCCCGACGACGACAGGTCGACGACCGAACTCTACGACGAGATGCTGACGCTCGGCCGGGCCATCGACGACGCGGGCCTCGCCAGCGCGTGGGTCTCCGAACACCACTTCGAGGAGGACGGCTACCTCTCGGCGACGATGCCGACGCTCGGTGCGCTGGCGGCCGAGACCGAGCGCGTCGAACTCGGCACTTGCATCGCGCTGGCACCGCTCTACGACGGGGTCCGCCTCGCGGAGGACGCCGCGACGGTGGACCTGCTCTCGGCGGGCCGACTCACCCTCGGTCTCGCCATCGGGTCGAATCCGACCGAGTTCGAGCAGTTCGGCGTCCCGCGCGAGGAGCGCGTCGAGCGGATGCGCGACACCACCGACCTCCTGCGGGCGGCGTGGTCCGAGGGGCCGCTGGAGTACGACGCGGAGTTCCACGACGTGTCGCCCGACGCGAGCGTCACGCCCAAGCCCGAGTCGGACATTCCCGTCATGTACGGCGGGTCCGCGAAACCCGCGGTCCGCCGGGCGGCGCGCGTGGCCGACGCGTGGTGCGCGCCCTCGGCGCTCTCCGTCGAGGGCGTCCGCAAGCGCGTCGAGGACGTCCGGACCGTCCGCGAGGAGGAGGACATCGACGGGGAGTTCCAGATATACGTCCTCCAGCACGGATTCGTCGGCGAGTCGCGTGACGAGGCGTGGGAGGCGATGAAAGAGGGGTACTTCTACATCCAGCGACGCTACGCCGAGATATTCTCGGGCGAGGAAGTCGAGGAACTCGACGGCGAGCGAAAGCAGGAGTTGAAGGAGCAGGCCGTCTTCGGGACGCCGGAACAAGTCGTCGAACAGTTGGAGGAGTACCGCGACGCCTTGGGCGACGACGTTCACTTCGTCCTCCGGACGTACCACCCCGGCGTCGGCACCGACCGGATGGTCGAGTGCGTCGAGCGATTGGGCGAGGAAGTGGTGCCGCACTTCGAGTGAGGCGGTCCGGACGTTCGAGCGCGTCTCGGGAGGGAACGAATGGCAGCGAAGCGAGGGTTATTTCGGCGGCGTCGGGGCTACATCCTACACAATAGTTTATTATCGAAGATTCCGCATAAGTGGTATGGGGCACGAAAGCAGTCAGCACGGTAGGGGGCGAACGACGGAGCAGGGCGGCGACGGACGCACTTCTCGACGGAACGTTCTCAGACTCGCCGGAATCGCGGGGACGGGGGCATTGGCAGGGTGTATCGGAGGCGCAGGTCTCGGCGGCGGGCAGAACATCGACACCGTGACCTACGGCGTGCTGAGTCCGATGACGGGACCGTACGGCGGACTCGCGGAGGGCCAGCGGAACGGCGCGAAACTCGCGGTCCAGCACGTCAACGAGAGCGACCAGTTCAGTTTCGAGATGGAGGCGGTGTACGAGGACACCGAGGCCGACACCGCGACCGGGCGACAGGTGGCCCAGAAGGTGGTCCAGCAGGACGACGCGCAGTTTCTCATGGGCGCGATTTCGAGTTCGACCGCGCTCGCGCTCAACTCGTTCGCGGCGAACGAGGAGGTCGTCTACAACCCCGGCGCGGCGGCGATGAACATCACGGGCGCGAAGTGCAACGAGTGGGTGTTCCGGGCCGAGACCCACACCGCACAAATCGCGGAGGCGGTCGCCCCGTGGACCGCGAACAACGTCGGGACGAGCGTCTGGTTCCACATCGCCGACTACGCCTACGGCCAGTCTGTCCGCCGCGAGTGGAAGTCTCGAATGAGCGAGGCCAGCGACGAGTTCACCGAGGTCGGGGTCTCGCGGTCGCAACTCGGCGCGAGCAACTATGGGTCGTACGTCAGTCAGATAAGCAACTCCGAGGCAGACGTTGCGGTGCTGGGGATGACCGGTGGGGACCTCATCAACTTCACCAAGCAGGCCGCCAATCAGGGCCTGAAGCAGGACGTGGAACTGGTGAGTCCAACGATGACGTTTCAGGTCGTCCGGAACGCGCTCGGGCCGGCGGCGTACGGCACTTACGGCGGGGTCCGGTACAACGCGCAGGTCGAGACAGGCGACAATCAGGAGTTCGTGTCGGCCTACCGGGACGCGTACGGTTCGACCCCCGACAGTTTCGCCCGGGTCGCCTACGACTCCATCCGGATGACCGCCCACGGCATCGAGGAGGCCGGGACGAACGACCCCGAAGCGGTCAAGGACACCCTGCCGGGGCTTGAGGTGCCCAGCGTCTTCGGTCCGAACGAGTTCCGGCAGTGCGACCATCAGGCCACCAACCCCGTCTGGGCCGGGGAGAACGTCCAACCGGACTCGGGCGACGCCGCGAGGGTGGCGCTCCGCAAGAAGGTCGAGGGGCAGAACGCCATCCCGTCCTGCGAACAGACGAACTGCGACCTCTGACATGGTCGGGGTCACGGGGTTCGCCGAGCAACTGCTGAACGGGGTGACCATCGGGATGGTCTACGTCCTGATAGCCGCGGGACTGTCGGTCATCTTCGGCGTGATGGACGTCATCAACTTCGCGCACGGCGAACTGTTCGCGCTGGGCGCGTACTTCGCGTTCGCAGTCGTCGCGCCCTTCGGCGGTGCGGGGTTCTGGGTCGCGCTGGTGGTCGCGCCCCTGCTCGTCGGCGTAGTGGGCGCGGTCATCGAGCGTCTCACCCTCCGACCGCTCTACGACCGGAGTCCGCTCTACCACATCCTGCTGACCTTCGGACTGGTGTTGATGCTCAACGACGTCATCACCTTCTTCTGGGGCAAGCAGTCGAAGGCGCTGGCCGCACCGCCGATTCTGGACGGGCCGGTCACGATTCTCGGCGTCACCAACTCGCTGTACAGTTACTTCATCGTCGCGTTCGGCGCGGTCCTGTCGCTGGCGACGTGGTGGGCGCTGAACGAGACCCGGTTCGGTCTGGTCGTGCGCGCCGGGTCGATGGACCGCGAGATGGTCCGGAACCTCGGCATCGACATAGACCGGTACTACACCCTCGTCTTCGGGGTCGGGGCGGCGCTCGCGGCGGTCGCAGGGGTCGTCCTCGGGGCCTACCAGAACGTCAATCCGGGCATGGGGAACACGGTCATCATCCCCGCGTTCGTCATCGTCGTGCTGGGCGGTCTCGGCAGTTTCCGCGGCGCGGTCGTGGGCGGCCTGACGGTCGGCGTCGTCCAGACGCTCACGCGCACCTACCTCCCGGTGTTGGAGGGTCTGGTCGTGTTCGTGCTGATGATAGGCATCTTACTCGTCAAACCCGAGGGACTGTACGGTACCTCCGCCGCGGAGGAGTCGGGCGACTCGGAGGGCGAACTGCTCGCCGGTCGGGGCCGTGGCGTGCTGACCGACCGACAGCGGGCCGGACTCGGGGCGGCCACAGTCGGCCTACTCGCCGTCGTCCCCCTCGGCGTCGAGGTGCTCTACTCCGAGTACGTCCTGACGCTGCTCTCGGACGTCCTCGTCTGGGCGCTGTTCGCGCTCAGCCTCGACTTCGTGATGGGCTACGCCGGACTCGTCTCGCTGGGCCACGCGCTGTTCTACGGGACCGGGGCCTACGCCGCGGTGCTGGTCCTCCTCCACGTGACGCCCTCGGCGTTCGTCGCGCTCGCTGTCGCCGTCGTCGTCTGCGCGGCCATCGCGTGGGCCATCGGCCACGTCTCGATTCGGGTCTCGGGCGTCTACTTCTCGATGATCACGCTGGCGTTCGCCCAGTTGTTCTACCGGGCTGTCTTCAAGTTCGAGTGGACCGGCGGGAGCGACGGCCTGTTCGGCGCGGAGGTGCTGTACGGAATCGGCGGGGCCGCGATGGAGTTGGACGAAATCGCCGAGATGGTACCACTCGTGGGCGAGGACGGCCTGTTCTACTACTTCCTGCTCGCCACCGTGGTCGGGTCGTACCTCGTCGCGCGCCGGATGATGCGCGCCCCGTTCGGCAGCGTCCTCCAGTCCATCAGGGAGAGCGAGCGCCGGACCGAGTTCGTGGGCTACGACGTGACCGCCTACAAGCGCCGGGCGTTCGTCGTCAGCGGCGCGATGGCGGGGCTGGCGGGCGGCCTGTTCGCGGTCCAGAACCAGTTCGTCGCGCCGTCGCTGCTGTTCTGGCTCAACTCCGGCGAAGTCGTCGTGATGACCGTCCTCGGCGGGATGGGGACCCTCTACGGTCCGATGGTCGGCTCGGGCGTCTACATCGGGTTCGAGGACCTGCTGTCGTCGTACACCGACCAGTGGCAGTTCTTCCTCGGACTCGTGTTCGTAATCTTCGTCATCGCCCTCCCGCGGGGACTCGTTTCACTCCCCGAGAAACTGCTGGAGGCCGCAGGCGGCCGAACCGGCGCGCGCGAGGGGCGCGGCGAGGACGAACCGCTCGCCGAGGAGGTGAACGAGTGATGGCGGCGGCCGACGACGCCCCCGAGTCCGACGCCGGGACCGACCCCGTCCTCCGGGCGGACGGGTTGACCAAGCGGTTCGGCGACTTCGTGGCCCTCGACGGTGTGGACCTCGAAGTCGAAGCGGGGGAGTTCCGGAGCGTCATCGGACCGAACGGGGCGGGCAAGACTACGCTGTTCAACTGCCTCAGCGGGGCGCTCCGACCGACCGCCGGGTCGGTCTACTTCCGGGGCGAAGACGTGACCCGGACCGCGCCCCACGAGCGCGTCCGGCGCGGGATGGGCCGGTCGTTCCAGATAAGCACCGTCTTCGGCGGCCTGTCGGTCCGGGAGAACGTCCGGTTGGCGGCCCAGTCGGTGGCCGAGGGCGAGGGACGGATTTCGCTCCCCGGAAGTTGTTCAGTCCGACCGACCGATTCGGAGCGGTCGAGTCGCGGACCGACGAGGTACTGTCCGAGATAGGGTTGGAGCGTCGGGCCGACGAGTACGCCAGAGCGCTGGCCCACGGCGACCGGCGGCGACTCGAACTCGGACTGGTGCTGGCGACCGACCCCGACCTCGTGTTGTTGGACGAACCGACCGCGGGAATGGGGAGCGAGGAGACCCGAGACACGATAGCGCTCGTCGAGGAGGTGCTGGCCGACCGGACGCTGCTGCTCATCGAACACGATATCGACCTCGTGATGAACGTCTCGGACAGCGTGACGGTTCTCCACCGCGGGCAAGTGCTGGCGACCGGAACCCCCGAGCGCATCGCGGACGACGACGAGGTTCAGCGGGCCTACCTCGGAGGTGTTCGGGAGTGAGCGACGAGTTCCGCGGCGCGGCGGAATCGGGACGGTTGGACGCCGGGGCCTGCGAGGACCCCCTGCTCGACGTGTCCGGTCTGGTCGCGGGGTACGGCGCGACCGAGGTCCTGCACGGCGTGTCGCTCTGCGTCGGCGAGGGCGAGGTCGTCTCGCTGGTCGGTCGGAACGGCGCGGGCAAGACCACCACCCTGCGGTCGGTCGTCGGCAACGTCGTCCCCTCCGACGGGAGCGTCGTCTTCCGGGGCGAAGACGTGACTCGACTCTCGCCCGAGGAGACGGTCCGGCGGAACGTCGCGTTCGTGCCCGAGGAGCGACGCATCTTCCCGGGCCTGACGGTGGCCGAGAACCTCCGCGTCGGCCAGTTGGGCGGGGGCGACACCGCCGACCCGCGCGACCCGGAGGAGGTGCTGGCGGAGTTCGAGAACCTCCGCGAGCACCCCGACCGGAAGGGCGCGGCGCTGTCGGGCGGCGAACAGCAGATGCTGGCCATCGCCCGGGCGCTGGTCGCGGGCGCGGACCTGCTCCTTCTGGACGAACCGACCGAGGGTCTCGCGCCCTACGTCGTCCGACAGGTCGAAGACCTCGTGAACGGCCTGAACGACGAGGGCATCTCGGTCCTGCTGGTCGAGCAGAACGTGGAGGTGGCGCTCGAACTCGCGGACCGCCACTACGTGCTGGACCGCGGCGAAATCGTCTACCACGGGACGAGCGACCAGTTGCGCGACGACGAGGCGGTGCTCGACCGCCATCTGGGCGTGACGACCTGAGCGCGGACGCGTGGGCGGACGACCCGAGTGCGGACCCCGCCGGGGACCGTCCCGAACGAGCGACCAAACACTAATGTCGCACGAAACCTAAACTGACTAATATGAACAAGCTACTCCGACTCGGCGGATGGGCGTTCCTCGGTCTGGTCCTCCTCTGGGTCGTCGCGAAAGTCGTGGGCGTCGTCCTCGGAGTCGTCTCGTGGCTGGTGAGTACCCTCGTGTCGCTTCTGGTCGTCGCCGTCCTGCTGTACCTCGCGTACCTCCTCGTTTCGAGGTTCGTGGGCGGTAGTGGCGGCGCGAAATCCCGGTCGCGGTCCCGGTCGCGCGAGCGAGAGAAGATATACGAGTAGAGCGCTTCTCCGAGTGAACGCGTTCGGTGAGTCGGTCGCGGCCGAGTCGTCGGCAACGCGGGCCGAAGGCGGTCAGCCGTACAGGACCAGCAGGAGGAAGAAGACCGCGAGAAAGCCCAGTAAGACCAGTATCGCCTTCGTCGTTCCCCCATCCGTATCGAGTGTCTCGACCCGGTGACGTCCGCGTCCATCCCGCCGCCGTCTTCTCCGAACATGCTCGGAACACTCACCGCCACGTGGATAAATCCCCTCGTTCGGGTAACGCTCTCGACACGACGAGCCGAATCCCCGCGCTGGAGTGCTTTCGGACCGGTTTACGGACGAGCGACCGCGCACCGACCCGCGGACGCGTCGCTCAGAAAGACCGGCGGACGACTCGCGCGACGTGCGCGCTCGTCGGCGGTATCGCCCGCGCCATCGCCGCGGTCCGAACGTAGTGGCCGAGGTCCCGGGCCATCGAATCGACCGGCAGCGCGCGGTCCGTGTTGTACCGCTCTATCTGCTCGTCGGCGTACTCGACGACGCTCGCGACTCCGGGGAGTTCCGCTCGGTTGAGGTGACGATGCTCGTCCGCCGCGAGGGCGTCCTCGATGGCCCCGATAGCGCGCTCGCGGAGCGTCCGCAAGTCCTCGGCCGCCTCGACGGCGACGTGTTCGTCGGCCGCGACCCGCTTCCGGAGCGAGTCGAGCGCGCGAAGTCTGACGAGCGTCCCGTGGGCCGAGAGGACCGCGTTCGCGTACCTGCGGGTCCGGTCCTCCACGCCGGGGTCGGTCCGGCGGGTCACCTCCTCTGCGAGTTCCCGAATCGCGGCCCCGACCGGCGTCCCCTCGACGTCGCGGTCCACGAACGCCGACAGGTCGTCGGATTCGGCGTCCGGGAGTCGGTCTCGCCGTCGTCCGGCGACTCGCCCGAGCGTCGATCCGGCGGCGACGAGTCCGGACTCCAGGTCGGAGAGGTCGTCTCCGGTCGCCCGGAGTCGTTCGTAGAGGTGGGCCGCACCGTCTATCGAGGCCCTGGCGACTTCGAGGTTGCCAGCCAGTTCGCCCACGGCTATCGGGTCGTTCCGGCCGCGTCGGTCGCCCCGCACGGCGTTCTCGACGTTGGTCGTCGCGTTTCCGACCCGACGTTCGATGGTCGCGTGGACGAGTAGCGCCCGAATCGGGTCGCTCCCGAGGTAGTCCCACCGATAGCGGAATCCGTCGAGCGCGTCCGAGACGTTCTTCGCGGACTTCCGGACGTCCGTCGGCGAGAGTCCGTCTTCGATGGCCTTCCAACCGGCGGCGACCGTTCTGGCTTCCCCGCGAGCGCGGTCCACCGTTTCCATCGCCTCGAACGCAGACGCCGCGCCTTCGACCGACGAGATCGTCTCCTCGGTCGCTTCGTACTTTCCGGTGAGTTCCGACCGAATCGCCCCGTTGGGAATCTCCGCGGCGTCCAACGATGCGGGCACCGACGAGAGGAGTTCTCGGGCGCGGGCGACGCCGCTGTCGAGGTAGGACTGTCGAATCTCGACGGGCACCGTCTCGGGAACCGACGGGGGTTCCGTCTCCGGAAAGTCCCGAAGCGCCGCGCCGTCGATTTCGGTCGCGTCGTCGGTCAGCGGATTCCCGCCGAGGGCGTTGCAACCGGCGAGTGACGCCGCGCCCGCGAGCGCGAGGAACCCCCGGCGCGTCCGGTGGCCGTCTCCACCAGTCATCTGTCCGCCTCCGTCCGGGTTCGGGTCGTCGCGCTCTGGCCCGACTTCGACTCGGTTCGAGTCGGTTTCCGGGAGTTCGTCGGCGTTCCGGTGCGGTTCGTCCGCGCCGACGGACTCGAAGCGTTCGACCCCGAACCCGACCGAGACTGCTCGGTCGTCGTGCGCAGCGAGGGCGGGTAGCGACAGCCGTTGCTATTCGTTCCGGAGGAGTACCCCGACACCCGCTCCGGGTCGAGCGCGTCGGGGACGCGAATCAGCCTCACGGTCGCGTCCTCGGCGTCCGTGCGACACGCGACGTCGGCGTCGCGGTAGTAGCGTCCGTACCGCGTTCCGACCTCGGTCTCGGACCACGTGATGTAACAGAGTTTCAGTCGGAAGCACTCCCGGACGCGGTGGCGTTCGAGAAACAGCGTCTGGGATTCGAAGTCGGTCTCGGCGACGAACTGCCGAGCGTCGTCCGCGCCCTCGACGTCGGCGAACCGGAGGCGGTCGGCCGCTTCCGCGGTCGCAACGAGTCGTCGTTCGCGGTGGGTCGCGGACGGAGTGGACGACTCGTCGCCGTCTGACGCGGTGGTCCCCTCAGATGGGACCCACGCGAGGGCGTCCGCGTCGGAGTCCCGGAGCGTGACGAACTCGGGGTCGCGGACGACGTTCTCTGCTCGGGGGGCGGAGGCCGAGCCGCTGTCTGTCGTCGAGTCGCTGCAACCGGCGAGACCCGTGAGGAGGGCGACCGCTCCGTGGAGGACGCGTCTGCGCGAGAGGGCGGGCATACCATCACGAACAGGACAACGCGCGGACATCAATATTCCGAAGACGCGACGGTGACGGGAGGAGTTGTCACCCACAGTTAAATCCCCGCAGGCCCTCGGTTCTCGTATGACTTCGACGTGGCGGCAGTTGCTGCCGCAGTTTCTGATAATGCTGCTGTTGTACTTCGCGGGCGTCTTCGTGCTGGAGGCGGCCGGTATCGGCGGGTTCGTTCCCCGAATCGCCGTCGCGCTGGTCGTCGCGTTCGGCTACCCCGCGGCGCTGCGGCGACTCGACCGCGCGCCGCCAGCGTGGGAGCGGTGAGACGTATTCCGACCGCGGCGCGTCGTCACGACCCGTGACGGAACTCGTCCACGATTCCGTGGGTTCCTGACCGGTCTTCTGGAGAGCGATACCGTCTGGTCAAGCAGTCAGGTCGAGAGCAACGCGACCGCGCCGACGGCGAGCGCGATGCCCGCCGCGTCGCGCGTCGTGAGAGAGTCGCCGAGGAAGAGAACGCCGAGGACGGCCGCGACCACGAAGTAGAGCGCGGTGACGGTAGTGGCGACACCGGCGGACCCCCGCTGGAGCGCGACGTAGTAGCTTATCGCGCCGATACCCGAGAAGAGGCCGCCGAGCGCCGCGTAGCCGACGCCGACCGACGAGAACGCCGGACGCTGCCCCTGCGCGAGGACGTACACCACGGCGACGCCGATACCAGCGACGTAGGAGACGACCATCGCCACTTCGGGAGCGAGCGACCGCGTAGCGAAGTCGGCGAACACCGCCCAGAGTCCCCACGCGAGCATGGCGACGAGCGCGAACGCGAGTGCGGTCTGAGTCATACCAGTGCGGTCTCGCGGCGGTGACGTATAGCCACGGGGTCGGGAACAGATAGGTCTCAGTCGGGGGTGTCGTTCCGTGTCGGCATCGCAATCGCTTCTTCTCGCCGAGTTCGTCGGGAGAGAGTTCAGCTGGAGCCGACGAGTACGGGACGACACTCCCGACGCCACGGTGGAGTGACCGACAGTTCCCATAAATATCCAACAGGTACGGCCTACGTCGCTACAGACGGCCCATAACAAAGCGAATCAGGCCCCGAGGGACGCGCATGCGAACACTCGCAGTGACACTGGTCCTGTTGGTCGTGGGCGCAGGGGTCGCAGCGGCCCTCCCCGCGGCCGCGGACAGTGACCCGAGACCCCGAGACGCGGTATCCGAGACCCGAGACGCACCGTCGGTCCGGGCAGACCACCCGGTCGAAGACGACGCTCCGGCGAACGGGACGCTCGCAGTCGAAGCGCGCGAACCGCCGACGCTCCCCGAGCGGTGGCAACGCACCTACGGCGCGAGCGGCGACGACATCTTCGCCGACGCGGTTCGGACCGACGACGGCGGCTACCTGCTCGTCGGGTGGACCGGCGGAGAGAACCGCGACGGGTGGGTCCTCAAGACGGACGGCGAAGGGCGGAAGCAGTGGGCCGAGACCCTCGGCGGGTCGGGCACCGACCGGTTCTGGGGCGTCGCGCGGACCGACTCGGGCTACCTGCTCGCTGGCCGGACCGACGACGGCGGCGCGAGCGGATGGGTCGTCGAGATGAGCGCCGACGGCGAGACGCTCGAAAAGCGGACCCTCGGCTCCGGGGCCTTCTACGCCGTCGAGCGCCGCGACGCGGGCGACGCGACCGGCTACCTGCTCGCCGGGTGGACCGACAGCGACGGAAGCACGGCGGGGTGGACGGTCGGACTCGACGCGAACCGCTCCACGGCGTGGCAGGAGAGCCACCCGGTCCCCGAGGGCTACGACGCTGGCTACCTCCGGGCGATCGTCCCCACCGACACGGGCTACTACCTCGCCGGGAAAATCGAGGGCGACAGCGACGACGCGTGGGCGCTCCGACTCGCCGCCGACGGCACCCGCGAGTGGCAGGCCACGGCGGGCGGCCCGAGCAGAGACGACGTGTGGGCCGCCGCGTCGGCCTCCTCGTCCGGACCGAACGCCTCGGACGCGGACGCTGGCTTCGTCCTCGCCGGGGAGACCGAGAGTAACAGTACCGGCCCACGAGACGGATGGCTGGTGAAGTTCGGTCCCGACGGCACCGTCGAGTGGGAACACAAACCCGGCGGCGAGGGGACCCAGTGGCTCGATTCGGCGATGCGCACCGACGAGGGCTTCCTGTTCACCGGCGGGTCCGACGCCGGGCCGAAGGGGAGCGTGGACGGCTACGTGCTGGCGACCGACGCCGCGGGCGAGAGCGAGTGGCAGACCTACTACGGAACCGACGGCTGGGACAAGCCGTGGCCCGCCATCCGCGCCCACGGCGGAGGGTACCTGCTCGCCGGACAGACTTCCGGCGACGGCGCGACGGCCAGAGACGGCTGGCTCCTCCGAATCGGCGGCGAGTCGGCGTCCGAGACGAGAACGACGAGCGAAGTGACCGCAGACGGCGACGGCACCACCGACGAGGCGATGCGTGGCGACACCGCCACGGCCACCGCGACCTCCGAAGGACCTATCCCCGGATTCGGCGTCGGCGCGGCGCTGGTCGCGCTGGCGGGTCTCCTGCTGGCCGCCCGGCAGTGGGAGTCGAGGTGAACGCGTCCGAGTGAGCGCGACGACAGTCGGTCGGCGGCACAGCAGACTCCGCGCCGACCGCAACGCCTGCTATCGATAAGCCGACCCTGTCGCCCGGACAGGGCCGGGCAACGCGACGTTACGCACTGCTTGCGCTCCCCATAACAAAGGCCGGAGGTGGGGTACTCCGCGGACGAGACAGAATGACACCCGGGGAGGGAGGCGACACGACACGGCGGCGGGACGCGCTGATTATCGCGTGGCTGTTGGTCGCCAGTAGCGTCGTCGGCGCGAGCGGACTCTCGCTCGCGGCCGGGGGAACGGTGGCCGGGGGTGCAGAGAACGCCGGTGAAGCAGTGTCCGGAAGCGCGGCGTCCGGTCACCCTGCGAGCGCGGGCGCGCCTGCATCCGGAAGCGCAAGCGCGGGCGCTCCCCCGAGCGAGGACACCGACGTTCGCGAGGACGCGTCTTCGCAGGCACGGGAAACCGCGGAGGCGAGACAGGGCGCAGAGGCGAGACGGGGGAACGCGGGGACGAGTGAGCAGGACCCGGCGACCAGATGCGGCCGGGGCGCGATTCCGCGCGGACCGGCCGGGGCCGCGAACCTCTCGGACGCCGACGCCGAACTCTCCGGGGCGGCGAGCAACGACCGCGCCGGGTGGTCGACCGACTCCGGGGACGTGAACGGCGACGGCTACGCCGACGTACTCGTCGGCGCGCCGTCAAACGACTCCGCCGGGAGCGACTCCGGCGCGGCCTACCTCTTCTACGGTCCGGTGAATCTGAGCGAAGTCGAACTCGCCGAGGCGAACGTCACCTTCCGTGCGCGAGCGCCCGGCGAACACGCCGGGTTCGCGGTCGAACTCGGCGACCTGAACGACGACGGCCACGCCGACGTGTCGGTCGGCGCGCCCCTCGCGGACGCGAACGGCCCGAATTCGGGCGCGGCATACGTCGTCTACGGCGACGCGGACCTGCCCGAAGTAGTGAAACTGAAGTACGCCACCGCGACGTTCTACGGTGCCTCGGCGGGCGACCGGGCCGGTTGGGCGCTGGGCACGATGGCGAACGCGAGCAACGGGAGCGCGGGCCTGCTCGTCGGCGCGCCGTACCACGACGGGGTCGCCGACGACGCAGGTGCCGCCCACCTGATGTACATGCCGCGCGTGGGCACCTACAGCCTCGAAACCGCCAACGTGACCTACCTCGGGGAGGCGCGCAACGACTACGCCGGGTCGGCGGTGGCGGCGCTCGACGCGGACGGCGACAACGGGAGCGACGTCCTCGTCGGCGCGCGCGGCAACGACTCGACCGCCACCGACGCGGGCGCGGCCTACCTCCAGTACGGCCCGCAGTTAGCGGGCGTCTCCCTGCTCGTGAACGCGCCGGTCAAGTTCCGCGGACCGGCCGAGGACGACCGGGCCGGGTTCTCCGTGGCGGACGCCGGAGACCTGAACGACGACGGGCGCGACGACGTGGCTATCGGCGCGCCGTTCCACGACGTGCCCGCCGACGACGCCGGTGCGGCCTACGTGGCCTACGGGGGCGACCTCTCGGGATTGGTGAACCTCTCGACCGAGGCCGACGCCGCGCTCCCCGGCGAGGCGGCGAACGACTACGCCGGGTGGTCGGTCGCGGGCACGGGTGACGTGAACGAAGACGGTAACGGCGACCTGCTCGTCGGCGCGCCGTACAACAACAGCACCGCGAGGAACGCCGGAGCGGCCTACCTGCTCTACGGCTCTCAGATAGCCGAGCGCCACTCGCTGTCGGGTGCCCACGCCAAGTTCAGCGGCGAGGTCAGGGGCGACCTTGCGGGGTTCGCGCTGGCGGGCGGCGACGTGAACGACGACTCGGCGACCGACCTCTCGGTGGGCGCGCCGTTCACCGACGGCAGCGTCAACACGGGGTCGGTCTACCTCGTAAAGGGCGACTGCCCGCAGAAACCGGCGGAGGCGAACACGACGACAACGACAGAGACCACGACCACGGCCGAGACTACGACGACCACCGCGACGGAGACGACGCCCGAACCCCTCCGGATTCGAGTCGCCTTCGACTGCCGGAAGGCGACCGTGGCGGCCGAGCAGTACACCCGCGTCGTCCTGACGTTCGCCGACGGCGACAGGCAGACGGTCTCCGGCGTCTTCAGCGGGACGAACACGTTCTCGGGCACCGGTGAGAACGCGGGCGAGGTCGTCACGCAGGTCCGGGTGTACAACGGGCCGAACCGATTCGAGGTCCGGCGCAGCGACGCGAGCGGTTGCGAACCCGCCACCGAGCGACCGGACGAACCGTTCGTGCCGAGGATATTCTTCGTGAGTTGCGAGAAGGCCGTAGTGCAGGCCGACGAGTTCCGGTCGGTGACGCTGGTGTTCGCCGACGGTGACCGCCAGACCTTCCGCGGGAACTTCCGGGACCGCGCGGAGTTCGTCGGTACCGGCGACAATCAGGGCGAGGTGGTGAAGTTCGCCATCGTCAGGGGACCTGACGACGAGTCGGTGACGCGCCGGAACCCGAGTTTCGAGGCCTGCGCGCGACCGGAGACGACGACCACCACGACCACGACGACTGAGACCACCACGACCGAGACGCCCCGACCGCTCGAACCGGAGTTCGACTTCGCCTGCGAGGAGGTGGCCGTGACCGCCCACAGGTACGACGCCGTGACGCTGGTGTTCGCCGACGGCGACCGCCAGACGTTCCGCGGGAACTTCCGCGGCCGGAACGTCTTCTTCGGGACCGGAGACGACCGGGGGAAGGTCGTCGAGAGCGCGATAGTCAAGCGCGACGGCGAGACGGTCTCCGAGGAGAACCCCGACTTCGAGGACTGCGTGGACCGCGACACGACGACCACCACGACCACCACGACGCTCGAACTGCCGACGACGACCACGACGGAGACGACGACAATCACGACGACCACGGAGGAACCGGGGCCGCCGCCGAACGCCCGTGCTTCGTCGCCGGACTGCGAGCGACTGCGACTGGCGAACCCGACGACCGAGCGCATCACGTTCTCGGTGACGGGCGAGTCGGGACTGACGAGAGTCGTCATCCTGAACCCGGGACAGGTCGAGACGTTCGCCATCCCGACGGGGACCTACCGGGTGCAGGCGAAGGCGGGCGGTCTGGTCGAACCGACGCGGCCCGCGACGGTCAACGGGGACGAGATAGCGACCATCAGCGTCGAGGCGTGTCCGACGCCGACGACAACGACGACGACCGAGACCACTACGACCACCACCGAGACGACTACGACTGAAACCACTACGACCCAGACGAGAACGACAACTACGGAGACCACGACTACTACCGAAACCACCACCGATACGACAACGACGACTCCGACGACGACCGAGACCACCACCACGACTACCACTGAGACGACAACAACGACAACTACGGAGACCACGACCGAGACCACCACCACCACGACCCCGACAACAACGACGACAACGACGGAGACACCGGAACCGCCGAACGTCGAAGTCCGTCCGGAGGAGTGCGAGGCGTTGACGGTCGAGAACCCGAGCGACCGGAACGTGACGGTCAACGTCACCGGCCCGGACGACGCCACGCGCGAGTTGGTGGTCGGTCCCGGCGAGAATCGGTCGCTCTCGAACCTGACGCCCGGCGACTACGCGGTCCGGGCGTGGGTGCCCGGCGGCGTCGACGTCGGCGGAGACGACGAGGCGGACGAGGACGACCGCGGCGCGGCGACCGTCAACGGCGAGGAGACGGCGACCGTGAGCGTCGCCGACTGCCCGAACGTCGAGGTCGAGTCCGCGGCCCCCGAGTCGCTGACCGTCAGAAATCCGACCGACGTGAACGTGACGGTCAACGTCACCGGACCCGGCGACTTCGCCGAGACGGTGGAACTGCGGCCGGGCGACGAGGAGACGCTCGACGACCTGCCAGCGGGCGACTACGCGGTTCGCGCCCGGACCGGGTTCGTCGGCGAGGAACCGGGGTCGGCGACGGTCAACGACCGCGCGACCGCGACCGTCTCCGTGGCGGCAGCGACGACCACAACGACTGAGACGACTACCACGACTACGACTGAAACGCCAACAACGACCACGACGACCGAGACGCCCACGACCACGACAACGACGGAAACAACGACGACAACAACAGAGATAACGACTACCACGACCACCACGACCGAGACGACAACAACGACAACCGAGACCACTACCACGACGACTGAGACCACGACGACCACCGAAACTACCACTACAGAGACGACTACGACGACCACGGAGGAACCGCCCGCGGTGAACGTCGTCGCCGCGAGCGACGCCTGCGAGGCGTTGACGCTGCGCAACGAGGGCCAGCGCGCGGTGCGAGTGAGCGTCTCCGGGCCGGACGAGTTCGCACAGGAAGTGACGGTGCCGCCGGGTCAGTCGCGCGCGCTGACCGACCTCGATTCCGGAGAGTACGTCGTCAGGCCCACCCGCGAGGGCGCGACGGTGAACGGAACAGAGAGCGTCTCGGTCGCCGTCGCGGACTGTCCGACCGCTGCGGACGAGGAGACGACGACCACTGGAACCACGACTACCACCACCACGACCACTACAGAGACTACCACGACCACCGCAACCACGACGACAACGGAGACCACTACGACGACCCCGACGACGACAACCACCGAGACGACTACGACGACTGAAACGACCACGACTGAGACGACTACCACGACAGCCGAGACCACTACGACGACCGAAACGACCACAACTACGGAGGAGACGACCACGACCGAAACGACCACTACAGAGACGACTACGACCACCGAAATCCCCGCGCCGACCGTCACGCCGCGTCCGGTCGCCGGGTTCACCGGGTGTGAAGAGGACTTGAGCCTCGAACGCGGACTGACGCTGACGTACGAAGGCGGCGAGTTCACCAGCGAGAACGCCACTCGGGTCGGGACGAACACCTTCCGGTTCACCGTCGAGGGCGAGACTCACGAGGTGGAGTTGGTGAACGTCGAGCGTAACGAGGAGGGCGAACCGGTCTCGGTGACCTTCGACTCGACGCTCCGCGTGGACGCGGTCGTCGTCCGCGGCGGACCGGGTGCGAACGTCTACGCGTTCCCCGATGGCGTCTCAGGGCGGGCCGAACTGCAGGCACCCACGAACCAGAACTCCGGCCGACCGTTCGCCATCGAGGAAGTCGCGTTCTGCTACGACCCCGAGACGCCGAACGACGCGGACCGGACCGACGGAGCCTTCGACCTCGCGGAGTCGCTCGCTGGCGAGGCGACGACCGCGCTGGTCGGTCTCGCGGCCGCGGGGACGCTCGTCGCCCGACGACGGTGATGCGAGCGACGAGACAGTTCAGGGTGAGAGAGGCAGAGACGGCACGGCCCGACTCGGCCACCGGCGGCGACTCACAGCGACACGTCGGACTCTCGAATCAACCGGCGGACGTGCCCGAGCGAGTAGGACACGCCGAACTCGCGTTCGACGAACTCCCGCACGAGTTGGGCCGTCCACGACGACGCGTCGAACCCGTACGCGGCGGGCGAGTCCGCGAGGGCGTCGAACAGCGCCTCGCGCTGGTCCGCGTCGAGTTCCGACGGCCGTCCGGGTCGGTCGTCGTCCTCGACGGCCTCTGCGAGCGGTTCGTCGGCGATTCGGTCGAGCCAGTAGTACAGCGTCGATTCCGGGACGCCGTACCGCTCGGAGAGAACCGAGACCGGCACGCCGTCCTTGTAGGCGATGGCGACCATCAGGCGCTTCGCCGCCTTCGCACTCTCGACCGCGTCGAGTTGCTGCTGGAGCGACGAGAGCGGGACACCGTCGAGTTTGTCCATCAACGTGAACTTTCACATTTTCGGGGTTTAATTCTGTCTGTTCTCGTCCGGTCGGACGTGGGGTGATTCCACCGACAGCGTCGCGACGGTCGAGTTCGTGTCGGGCTGGCGACGTTCGGGCGGGCGGCGCGTTCCCGAGGATTTAGGCCGTGGCCTGCGTAGTCGGCGAACATGGAAGTCACCGACTACGAGTTGTTCGAGGTTCCTCCGAGATGGCTGTTCCTGCGACTCGAAACCAGCGACGGCACGGTCGGGTGGGGCGAACCGGTGGTCGAAGGCCGCGCCCACACCGTCAGGGCCGCCGTCGAGGAACTGTTAGAGGGGTACCTGCTCGGCGAGGACCCCCTGCGAATCGAGGACCACTGGCAGACGTTCTACCGCGGCGGGTTCTACCGCGGCGGTCCGGTCCTGATGTCGGCCATCGCGGGCATCGACCAAGCGCTCTGGGACATCAAGGGCAAGCACTACGGCGCGCCGGTCTACGAACTGCTGGGCGGCCGAGCGCGCGACCGCGTCCGGGTCTACCAGTGGGTCGGCGGCGACCGCCCGGCGGACGTGGGCGAGGCCGCGCGCGAGAAGGTCGAAGCCGGATTCACCGCGCTCAAGATGAACGCGACGCCCGAGATGGAGCGAATCGACTCGCCCGCGAAGGTCCGCGAGGCCGAGGACCGACTCGCCGAGGTCCGCGATGCGGTCGGGGAAGACGTGGACGTCGGCGTCGATTTCCACGGCCGGGTCGCCAAGTCGATGGCCAAGCGACTCGTCGCCGCGCTGGAACCGTACGAACCGATGTTCGTCGAGGAACCCGTCCTCCCGGAACACAACGACGCGCTCCCCGAAATCGCGCGCCACACCTCGACGCCCATCGCCACGGGCGAGCGGATGTACTCCCGGTGGGACTTCAAAGAGGTGCTGGAGGACCAGTCCGTGGACGTGATTCAACCGGACCTGAGCCACGCCGGGGGAATCACGGAAGTCAAGAAGATAGCGTCGATGGCCGAGGCCTACGACGTGGCGCTCGCGCCACACTGTCCGCTCGGTCCGATTGCGCTCGCGTCCTGCGTGCAGGTGGACGCCTGCACGCCCAACGCCCTGATTCAGGAGCAGAGCCTCGACATCCACTACAACGAGGAGAGCGACGTGCTGGACTACCTCGCGGACCCCTCGGTGTTCGAGTACGAGGACGGCTACGTCGAACTCCCGGACGGTCCGGGTCTCGGCGTCGAAATCGACGAGGCGGTCGTGCGCGAAGTGGCGGGCGAGGTGGACTGGCACAACCCCGTCTGGCGACACGACGACGGGAGCGTCGCGGAGTGGTGAGATGCCCGAGCCACTAGACCCGTTTCCGGAGATTACGGACGAGACCGACCGCGAACTCGTCGCGCGACAGCAGGAGGCGGTACGCGAACTCGACGGCGTGACCGTGGACGGTCTGGTGTACGAGTACCGGACGCAGTTCCACCGCGACCCGCTCGTCACCCAGAGCGAGACGGCGTACTACCTCTCGGTCCGGGACCACGTCTGGTCGGAGTTCGCCGAGCGAATGGGACTGAGTGACGACGAGCGAGAACGAGTGAAGCGGGCGCACGCCGAGCAGTTCGCGGCCAGCGTGGGCGAGGAGGCCGAGGGCGAGGCGATGATTCTGACGAAGGAATAACTCGTCGCGACGGGTGACCCGCCGCGACGCGTTCCCCGCCTCCGGCCCACAGGATAACGTCGGCCGACGGCGTAGCCCGGAGGACCATGCGACACGAGATAGCGTACCGGCCGACGTTCGCGCAACTGCGGGTCTCGCTCGACAGGGGGGAAGCGGTCCGGGCCGAGTCGGGGGCGATGCTGGGTCACACCCGAGGCATCGACATCGAGACCGGGATGGGCGGCGGCTTCCTCCAGTCGCTCAAACGGTCGGTGCTGGGCGGCGAGTCGTTCTTCCTGAACCGCTTCGTCGCGCGGGAACCGGGGTCGGTGACGTTCGCGCCGCGGCTTCCCGGCGACGTGATTGCCCGCGACCTCGGGACCGAACCGCTGTTCGTCCAGTCGAGTTCGTTCCTCGCCGGAACGCCCGAGGTGGAACTCGACACGAAGTTCGGCGGGTTCAGGACCTTCTTCGCGGGCGAAGGGCTGTTCCTGCTCAGACTCACGGGACCGGGGAGCGCGTTCCTGTCGAGTTTCGGGGCAATCGACGAGGTGCCGCTGCGCTCGGGCGAGCAGTTCGTCGTGGACACCGGCCACGTCGTCGCGTTCGAGTCCTCGACTCGGTACTCGGTCCGGCGCGTCGGCGGTCTTGCGTCGACGGTCCTCAGCGGGGAAGGACTGGTCGTGGAGTTCGAGGGACCGGGGACGGTGTGGACCCAGTCGCGGAGTCCCGACGCGTTCCTCTCGTGGATATCCGCGAACGTGTCGGGCGGTGGCGTCGTTCCGGTCGATTACTCGTCCGACAGGGCCGGACCCGCGGGCGACGCCCCTGCGGGACGGAACCCTCACCGGTCCGCCGGGGGACCCTCGAACGCCAGCGGGCGCGGCGGACCGAAGTCCGCGAGGTCACCGGGCGGGGGTCGAGGGGCTTCTGGCGGAGGTCCGCGAAGGAGTCCGCGTCGGAGCGACGGCGGACGCGGTGGTCGCGGGAGCGGCGGTGGACCCGGGGATAGGAGCGGAAGCAGTAGACGCGGAAGCAGTGGGACCCGCGAGCAGTCGGGGGGTTCCGGCGGGCGGGGAGCGGGCGGGCGTCGGTGAGGTTCGTCGCGGAGAGCGGTGTCAGTCAGGTTCACTCGGGAATCCGGCGGCGCTCGAAGGAAAGCAATCAAGCGTGGGGCGGCCGAACGCGACCCTATGAACAGATTCGAGGGCGACGCGGTTCTCGTCACCGGCTCGACCAGAGGCATCGGCGAGGGCGTCGCGAGACGATTCGCACGCGAAGGCGCGTCGGTCGTCGTGACGGGACGAACCGCCGAAGACGGCGAAGCGACCGCGGAAGCGATTCGGGAGTCGGGCGGCGACGCCACCTTCGTGCGGGCCGACATGCGCGACCCCGACGACATCGCGGCGCTCGTGGACGCGACCGCCGAGGAGTACGACGGCATTGACGTGCTGGTGAACAACGCGGGCGTCGAGACGAACACCTCGGTCACCGAGGCGACGATGGACGACTGGGACCTCGTCCTCGAAACCGACTTCCGGGCCTACTGGCTGACGGCCAAGCGCGCCGTGGAACACATGGACGAGGGGGCTATCGTCAACGTCTCCTCGAACCACGCGTTCGTGACGATGCCCCAGATGTTCCCGTACAACGCGGTCAAGGCCGGAATCGACGGGATGACTCGCGCGATGGCGCTCGACCTCGGACCGGACATCCGCGTCAACACCGTCAACCCCGGGTGGGTCGAAGTGGAGCGCACCGAAGCGGGTCTCTCGGCGGAGAAGCGCGACCACCTCGAATCCATCCACCCCGCGGGACGCATCGGCGACCCCGAGGACGTCGCCGGGGCGGTCACCTACCTCGCCAGCGACGACGCCGCTTACGTGACCGGGACCAGTCTCCTCGTGGACGGCGGCCGGACCGCGGTCATGCAGGACGACACGCTCCCCGAGTACAACGCCGATTGACGTCCACCGAATCCGACGGGAGGAACGTACCGAATCCGAGTGGATAGCCAGCGCTACAACTCCACGTTTTTACAGTCTAAATCGTGAAACTTTTCTGGTAGAAACTCGACCAGTAGACACGTCGAACCGGAGAGCGGGGGAGTTACCACCACGCATGAACCCAGACACACCGAGCCTCACGGAGCGCGCGCCGTCACTCGACCGAGACGGGCGTGCGGCGTACCGAGTACCGTCCACCGACTGGAGCGTCAGCACGGCCGTCGTCGAGGCCGTCGCCGAGGTAGCGGACCGTGACCCCCTCGCCGAGAACTTCGTACTGTACGACGCGATCGACCCGGACGCACTGACTGTATCTTCGCGGACCACGGAAACGAAGCGTCCCGAACGTCGGGTCGCGTCGTCTTCGATTTTCAGGGATGTCGTGTCGAGGTCCACGCCGACGGTGACCTCGTCGTCTTCGAACCCAGCGACAGTGAGGACGTGCGCCGGTCGAGCGCACAGTCGGTGTGACGTCGCGCGACCGGAGTGAGCGACGCGCAACGACGAATACCGTGGTGAAACGGTCGGAATCAACATACGAAAGGGTAATCACTCCTGCCCGAACCCTCCTTCAAGGAGCGATTACCGAATGGCCGCCACCGACAACGTCACGTTCTGGGAGATGTTCCGCGACCTGCCCGTCCGCACCACGGTCGCTACCGTCGTCCCCCTCTTTCTCGGTCTCGCACAGTTACTCAACGGATACGTCCACGGAGTGCCGATGGTCCGCGTCGCCGGGTTCGCCGCCGGGATGGTCATCGCGGCCGTGCTGGTGACCCAGTATCAGCTCGTGGAGTACAATCGCAAGGAACTCCAGCGCGAGGTCTTCGGCGACGAGTGAGTCCGCTCACGACTCGGGGTCGTGGCGTTCGAACCACTCGCGCAGTTCTCGGAGTCGGTGAACCGCACGGTCCGGGTCGCCGACGTTGTGGTGCTCGTCGGGGTAGACGACCAGTCTCGCGGGCACGCCCTGCTTCTTGACGCTGACGTACAGTTGCTCGCTCTGGGACGGCGGACACCGCCAGTCTTCGCCCCCGCCGTCACGAGCAACGGCGTCTCCACCTCGCCGACGTCGATGATGCTGGAGGCCACGTCGTACCCCTCCTCGTTCTCCCACGGCAGTCCGAAGTCGTTCTCCCACCAGACGTGACTGTCGTCGGTGCCGAACGCCGACCGGAAGTCGTAGACGCCGTGTTCGGCCGCCGCAGCCGCGAAACGGTCGCTCTCGGCCACGAGGTAACCCGTCGTTATACCGCCGTACGAGAACCCGGTGGCGAAGCATCGGTCGGGGTCGGCCCAGTCGCGTTCGACGGTCGCTTCGACCGCCGCCAGCACGTCGGCGGTCTCGCGGGGTCCCCACTCGCCGCGAATCTGCTCGCTGAACGCCTGTCCGTAGGACGAACTGCCCCGGTAGTTGGTCCGGACGACGACGTACCCCTGCCCCGTCAGGTAGGCGTGTTCAAGGAGAACGTCGGCGCGTCGTAGGAGATTGGACCGCCGTGGATGGAGGCGACGAGCGGTCGCGGGGAGGGGTCGTCGGCGTCGAAATCGTCGGGGAAGTAGGCGATGGCCTCGACTTCGTCGCCGCCGGACTCGAACGTGAAGCGGCGCGACTCCGGCGCGTGGCGGCCCGCGAGTAGGTCGTCGTTGAGGGCTGTGAGACGCGTCGGTTCGGCGTCTCCGGTCCCCACGTCGGTACCCGCTTCGGTGTCGTCTCTGGACACGGTGTCGTCGAGGTCGGCGGGGTCCGCGGCGAAGAGGTCCTTGCCGTTCTGCGGGTCCGAGAGGACGACCGCCGCGGTTCCGCCCCGCGCGTCGAACCCCTCGACGGTGCGGTCCCGTCCCTGCGCGCCGAAGGTCCGCTCGGGGTCGCCGTCCTCGCGGAAGCGCGCGAGGCGGGTCAGTCCCTCGTCGCCGATGGCCGCGAGCAGGTCGTCGCCGTCCCACGAGAGGCGACCGTATCGGGCGACGGTCCGGTCGAGGTCGCCGGACCACGACTCGTAAGCCGCCGTTTCCGCGTCGGCGACGAACACCTCGGACGGCCGGTACCAGTTCTCGGGGTCGCCGCCGACGAACGCGAGTCGGTCCCCGTCGGGATGCCACCGGAGTCCCCCGGCTGTCAGGTCGGAGTCTGTCAGTTTCCGGAGGTCGGACCCGTCGGGGGCGACGGTGTACACGTCCATCACGTAGTTGTCGTCGGGGCGGTCGGTGCGATTCGAGAGGAACGCGATGCGGCTACCGTCGGAGTCGCCCGACGGGCCATCGGTCGCGCCACCCCCGACGACACCGTCGGTCGCACCCGGCGACCACGCGGGTTGGAGTCCCGTCGCCGGTTCGCGCGCCCCGCCGCCGTAGGCGTCGTCGAGACGCTCGGTCTCGCGGGTGTCGTAGTCCACGACGAAGAGGTAGGTCGTCACGTCGTCTAACCAGCCCTGTCCGTCGAACTTGTGCTGGAGCCGCTCGGTCACGACCGGACCGTCCTCCTCCCGGCGGTGTTTCAGGTACTCGCGCTGGTCGTCGGTCGGGTCGCGGGCCGCGACGACGAGTCGCTCGCCGTCGGGACCCCAGTCGAAGCCTTTCGCGCCCTCCTCGAAGTCGGTTATCTGGCGCGCGTCGCCGCCGCGTTCGAGGTCGAACGCCCAGACCTGCGGCTTGGGTTCGTCGGTCGCCCCGTTCTCGGTCCCGTTTTCGGCGTCTTCGTCGCCGTCCGCTTCGCTCCGGGGGTCGTCCTTGCTCTCAGTGTCCTCCTCGCTCACGGTGTCCTCCGGTTCAGGGTCGCCGTCTCCGTCGGGGGAGCGCGTCACCTCGATTTCGGCGTCGGTATCGCGAGCGGCGGTGAACGCGAGTTTCGACCCGTCGGGACTCCACGCCGGGGCGCTGGCGTCGGAGGCCCGCGAGAGTCGGTGGGAGTCGCGGCTCCCGTCGGTCGGGGCGACGAACAGCGAACTCCGGCGGTCGTCCTCGGCGCGGTCGAACTCGTCGGCGACGAAGGCGACCCGAGTTCCGTCTGGCGAGACGGCGAGGTCGGTCAGGAGCGTCAGGTCGTAGAAGTCCTCGAGTTCGAGGGGGTCGCTCATGTGGAACGCGTCGCGGGCCGCCTCCTTGAGCGTGTGGGGAGAGGCAAGACGGGATTCGGGGAATCGACTCGCCTGCCACTATCTATTACTCGGTGCGAGTGCGATGTAGTGGTAGATATGGGGGACATCGACGTAGCGATTGGTGTCGATGCGGACTGCGTGGCTGGCTGGCTCGGGTCGTACGGTGGCGCGGACTCACCGGCCGACCTCTCGCGCGGGCTTTCGGCGGGCAACGAGGGGATTCCGCGGCTCCTGCAACTGTTCGAGGACGAGGACGTCCGGACCTCGTGGTACGTGCCGGGCCACACTATCGACACGTTCCGCGACAACGTCGAGGAAGTCGCCGCCGCCGGGCACGAACTCGGCGTCCACGGATACTCCCACGAGAACCCGACGGACCTGTCGCGCGAACAGGAAGACGAGATTCTGCAGGTCTCGATGGAGCTGATAGAGGAAGTGACTGGAGAGAGACCGGTCGGCCATCGGGCGAGTTGGTGGGAGTTCAGCGAGAACACGCCCGACCTCGTGGAGAAACACGACTTCCTCTACGACAGTAGCCTGATGGAGCGGGAGTTCGAACCGGGATGGATGCGGAAGGGCGACGAGTGGACGCCGATTCAGTACGAGGAAGACGCCGAGACGTGGATGGAGCCGTACGAGTACGGCGAGGAGACCGACGTGGTCGAGATTCCCATCAGTTGGTACCGCGACGACATCCCGCCGATGCTGTTCATCAAGCAACCGCTCTACCACGCCGGGTACAAGGACCCGCAGATGATGTACGAGCAGTACTACAGAGCGCAGTTCGACTTCCTCTACGACCGTCGCGGGGCGGGCGTCTACACCTTCACGATACACCCTGACCTCCACGGTCTCCCGCACATGATTTCGCACCTCGAAGAGTTCATCCAGTACGTGAAGGGCCACGAGAACGCCGAGTTCAGAACTCTCGAAGAGATCGCTCGCAAGTACAAGGACGACCCGTCGGTCTACGAGAGCGACGGAGAGTACGTCTGAGTAATCGGTACCTATCGGCTCGATTTCTCGGGCGGTCCGTCTCAGACTTCGAGAATACTGCACCGGCCAGACAGTTCCGCGTCGTCGCCACGAGTGCGTAGCCACGGTATCCAGAGACTCACCAGAGTCACCTGCATCTTAGCGTGACGAAGGTGAGCGTTCACAGCAAAACCGGATAGCGACGAAGGTCTGCACTCACGCGGTAGTAGACGTGGAGACGATGTAGACGCCAACGGCCATGACGGCCCCGCCAGCGACGAAGTCCGTTCCTATTGCCTCACCGAGTAGCAGCGCACCGAGAAGCGCGCCCACGAACGGTTGGACGAAGAAGAAGACCGCGACCGTCCCCGCATCGACGTACTCCAGTCCCTTGTACCAGAGGTACCACGCGACGGCGGTCGAGAGCACTCCCAGATAGAGGACCGCCCCGGCGACCGGAAGCGAGAGCGGCACGTCGGCGAGCGAGAACCCCGAGACGGCGAGTTCCGCGGCCGCGAGGACGCCCAGCATCGGTACCGCAGCGACGGTCGAGTAGGTCGCGGTCTCCAGTGCTGAGTAAGTCCGGACGAGCGGTTTCCCGTAGACGGTGTAGGCGGCCCACGCCAGACTCGCCACCAGTAGGGCCGCGACACCGAGGGCGTTCCCGGACGCCATCCGAGTCAAGTCGTACTGCCCCGCGAGGACCGACAGCGTGCCGACCGCCGCGAGCGTCATGCCCCCGGTCTTCCGACGGGTCATCGGTTCCGAGAGCGCCGTGACTCCGAGCAGGAGAGTGAACACCGGCGTCAGGACCGTCAGGAGCGCGCCCTGACTCGCGTTCGTGAGGTCGGTGCCGACGAACTGAGTGACGATGGTCGCCGTGACCGCTACGCCGAGGGCCACGAACCTGCGGCGGTCGGTGCGCGAGAACTCTCGCGCGGGTCGAGCGCGGCGGACCACCACCAAGAGGACCGCCGCCCCGATTACGACACGGAGGAACCCGAGCGTGACCGGCGGTATCGCCGAGAATCCCCACTTGCTGACGACGTACATCCCGCCCCAGAGCGACGCAGCGGCGAGCGGTGCGAGGGCGTAGACGGGATTGGTGTCCATCTCGTAGACGATACTGTGCGCGTTACGGTATTTTAACGTTCGTGACTTTGCCGTGACGGTGTTACGAAGGGTGATTACGGCGCGTAGGGCAGGTCCGACTACGCAGTACTGGCCGGTCGGAGTCGTTCGTTACTCTGTCACATCCTTAGCGAGTATTGTGTGGGTTTTACAAAGCGGTTAAATCCGTGGAGTGGTAACTGTCGGGTGATGAGCGAGGACGAACTCGAATCTATCCGCGAGCAGAAATACGACGAACTTCTCGACACAGATGTGAATCTCTCCGCCGACCGGAATCTCGATGCCGAAGAGTTCGACGACGACGCGGCCCCACCGAACGAACCCGTTCACGTCGAGAGCGTCGAACAGTTTTCGGACGTTACTACACGATACGACGTGGTACTTGTGGACTTCTACGCGGACTGGTGTGGCCCGTGCAACATGCTCGAACCCATCGTGGAGTCCGTCGCCGCCAACACGGTGGCGACAGTGGCGAAGGTGGACATCGACCGGCACCAGGGTCTCGCGGCGCAGTACGGCGTCCGGAGCGTCCCGACCTTGGTCCTGTTCGCCGACGGTGAGCAGGCCGAGCAACTCGTCGGCATGCAGGACGAAGAGAACCTGACGAGACTCGTAGAGCGGTACAGTTAGCGTCCAAGCAGTCTTGCATCGCTTCCCCACGTCACGCAGTTGTTAAGGTGGTCGGCCGTCGATTCCGTGACGATGGGTTTCCACACGTTCGACCCCGAGTCGGCCGACAGACTCGAAGACGAGTCGCGGTATCGCTACCTCTCGCGCGAGGAACTGGTCGGCGCGCTGGCTCTCGGGTCCGACCGGGACGACACGGTGGCGGACCTCGGAAGCGGGACAGGGTTCTACACCGACGACGTGGCCCCGTTCGCCGGTGAGGTCCGCGCCATCGACGTGCAGGCCGAGATGCACGAGCTGTATCGCGAGAAGGGTGTCCCGCAGAACGTCGAATTGATGACCGCCGACGTCGGGGACCTGCCGTTCGCCGACGGCGAACTCGACGCCGCGTTCTCGACGATGACGTTCCACGAGTTCGCCGGAGACGGCGACAGTGCAGGCGCTGGAGCGGAAGACGACGCAAAGACCGGAGCAGAAGACGGCGTAGGGGCCGGAGCAGATGACGACGCAAAGACCGGAGCAGATGACGGCACAGGGGCCGGAGTCGGACCCGGCGCGGAGACCGAAGTAGCCCGCGTCCTCACCGACGGCGGGCGCTTCGTCGTCGCCGACTGGTCAGCGAACGGTGACGGCGAGAGCGGTCCGCCGGTCACGGAGCGATACGACCGCGACGACGCGGTCGAACTGCTCGAAAAGGCGAACTTAGAGGTGCTCCGCGCAGACGAGCGCCCCGAGACGTTCTTCGTCGTTGCCGAACGGTAAACTACCTTCGGACGGTGACTCCGAGTTACTGGACAATTGACGGAAGCGGAGTGTTCGCGGAAGAATACGTGTCTCGACTTGCTCCGGCGACCCCGTAGTTTCCGCTGTCTCGGCGGAGGCGGGGTTCATCTCAGAGGCGTTGAAACGGCCGGTACTGGAGGATAGGAGACTGTCGAGACGAGACCCTCGAACGAGAGCGACGTCCGTGACCCCACCGTTTCCGCAGTTTTCGGCCACTATCTCGGAAACCGACGATAGACCGATGTTCTCGACGGTCAAGTGACGGCGAGTGAGGTAAGACTAGTACGTAGATACACCACAGTTTCCGCTGTCCATCCGCCGTCTCTGTGGCTCAGTCGGCCAGTGGTCCGCGGTTGGACTCTCTATCGTCCGTGGTCCGGTCGCCGATGGTTCGGTCGCCGATGGTCCGGTCGCCGATGGTTCGGTCGCCGATGGTCCGGTCGTCGAAGGTCCGGTCGCCGATGGTTCGGTCGTCAGTAGTCCGTTTTCCGAGCGTGTTTCTACGGTCTGCTCGACATCCCTGCCACGGTTTCGTCCGCGTCCAACGACGAAGGAGAAGTGCAGGAACGACTAGTTAGAGGAGTCCAACGAGAGACAGAGATACGTAGCACGCGTGATAGTAATCAGACGTCGGCACGGGTCGAGCGAACGTAGAGACACCCACCCCACTGTTTCCGTTGTTATCGAAGGCGTGTGTCTCGGAGTCCGCGTCGAATGAGGGGAGGGGACACCCACCCCATCGTTTCCGCTGTTTCGATGGACGAGAGGGGGGACGGTGGGGATTGAGGCGGTGAGAGCGGTGACGGAACCCGAGCGGAGAGCGTCAATTTGGAGAAATAGCGTGATTCGAGGCGGGACGCGGAGCAGGGAACGCGGAATGACGATAGCGGACGTTCGGCCGCAGAGCGTGTCGGTACGTCGTCAGATGTTGCCGAGTGCCTAGTTAAACCGTCGAGCGATTCTAGCGCGTCTTTTTTAGCGGCCCTCTCTGAGCAAAAAGCAGATCAGAATCTCTCCACCAGCTAGTGAGCCCGTAGTCTATTTTGTCTATTTGTACTACGGATATGGTTTTACAGATTAGTATATAAACTTTTCCTCTTATCCAGAAGCAACGTGACACCCCACACTCGTCCCGCAGTTAGCTCCGGAAACGATGGGGTGGGTGTGTGTTTAAGTCAATCGGGACAACGGAAACAGGGGATGCCCACCGCTCCATTCACCCATAAATATATTCGGGACAGAAGAAACAGCGGACATGCCGCTAACCACGACACTTTATATCCCCGTCCGTTCAAGCAACGCGCATGTCATCGTTTAGCTTCGACCGGGATAACTCCCTCTACAAGAATCGAGACGCCCTGCTCGAGGAGTACACCCCGGACAACCTCGTGGGAAGAGACGAGGAATTAGAGGAGTACCACGCCGCACTCCAACCTATCATCAACGGCGAGGCTCCGTCCAACATCTTCCTCTACGGAAAGAGCGGGGTCGGAAAGACGGCGGCCACTCGCTTTCTCCTGAACCGACTGCAGGACGACGCCGCCAAGTACGACGATATCTCTCTCAACGTCATCGAGATCAACTGCGACGGTCTCAACTCTAGTTATCAGGTCGCGGTCCGGTTGGTCAATACACTCCGTGACCCCTCCGAGCAGATCAGTAACACTGGCTATCCTCAAGCGCAGGTCTACAGTTTCCTCTGGGAGGAACTCGACAAACTCGGCGGTACCGTCATCGTGGTTCTCGACGAGGTGGACCACATCAACGACAACTCCATCCTGTATCAGATTCCGCGCGCCCGTAGCAACGGTTACCTCGAACACGCCAAAATCGGTCTCGTCGGTATCTCCAACGACCTCTCGTTTCGCGACTCGCTCTCGGCGAAAGTTCGGTCCTCGCTCTGTGAGAAGGAAGTCTCGTTCCCACCCTACGACGCCACGGAACTCCAGAAGGTCCTCAGTCAGCGCGAGCAGGTCGCGTTCCACGACGACGCGCTCGCCGAGGACGTGATTCCGCTCTGTGCGGCGTACGGCGCACAGGACGCCGGAGACGCTCGACAGGCTCTCGACCTCCTCCTCGAAGCGGGGGACCTCGCTCGCAAGGAGGCCGTCGAACAGGTCATCGACGACCACGTCCAAGAGGCCCGGGAGAAACTCGAACGGGACCGAATCATGGAGGGCGTGGCCGACCTGACCGAACACGCCCGCCTCGTCCTCTACGCGCTCACGTCGCTCGAAGCGGAGGAAGAGACGCCCGCCCGCTCACGAGACATCCGACCCCGATACGAACAGTTGTGCAACCACGTCGGTACCGAACCCCTGACGAGTCGCCGGATGCGCGACCACCTCGCGGACCTCGCCATGCTCGGAGTCATCTCCTCGACCGAGAAGAACGAGGGCATGTCCGGCGGGAAGTACCGCAAACACGCCCTGAAACAGGACCTCCAGTTGGTCGTCACTGCACTCGAAGACACCATCGAGTTCGCGGGCGTCCACGAGAGTATTCGCCCCTACTATCAGACTACGTTCGAGGACGCGGAGAACTGACTCTCTTCCTCCCGTATTTACTATCTCCGTCATCTCCTCTCGTCGGCGTCGACCCCACCGTTTCCGCTGTTTACCGCCGACTTCCCTGCGAACCAACCCCGTAGTTTCCGCTGTCTCCCGTCAACTGTGCGTTGTTTTTTCGGTAACACGTCCCTCATTTCGTTCGCGCATCTTCGATTCTATCCGGTTGCGGTCGCCGACCCCTCAACTCGCCGGTATCGACAAAAGACAGCGGAAACGGTGGGGTCACAGAGAAACTCGATGACCGCCCTAACAGCGGAAATACTGGTGTTGGGAGCGCCGTTACCCGAGTCGAAAACAGCGGAAACTACGGTGTTCCGCCGACCCAAAATCGAAGGGAACGACGAAAACCGTCGGAAGACAGCGGAAACAACGGGGTCGAGGTGTGTTCGAGGTGCCCGCGATAGACAGCGGAAACGGTGGGGTCGAACGTCGGCGAAACTTCGCGCGACGACGCCGTCCGAGTTCGAGAAGAACAGTCGAGTAGCGAATCGAGAAAACCGGGCGGGAGAGAAGAAAATTGAAGCAGGGAAGACGAGAGGGCTGAAGCAGGGGGAGGTGGGATATCGACCACGAAGTCCCAACTCAGCCACGAAGGACGGTTACTGGTCGTGTTCGACCTCCAGAATTCGGGAGTCGCACTCCGAACAACTGACTGCGACCACGTCCATCGTCCGGCAGCAGGATTCGACGGTATCCTGTTCCATCGCGATGTCGCCGCCGCAGTCGGGACAGGCGTCGAGGAAGATTCGGAGACCGCTCAGCACGCGACTCTGATTCGTGACTGTCAGCGCGTCCCAGTCGGGGTAGCGAGTTTCGAGTACCTTCGCGGCCGCGAGGTCGGCCACGAGTGCCGCGCGCGACTCCCACTGTCCGAGATGGCCGCCGTCGTACTGCGCGACCAGCGCTTCGTCGTGTTCGTCGAACGTGAGTTTCTCCTCCTCCACGTCGAGGACGTGACTCAGGTCGCTCTTCTCGGTTCCGTCCGACTTGATGGACTCCATGTTGTCGTACCACGTCTGTCGGAACGACTCGGAGAGACAGAGGTCGTCCATCTCCTCGCAGGGTTCGACCGCTCCGGCGTCGGCCAACACTTCTTCCGGTTCGCGTTCGTCCTCACTGACTTCCACGGGTTCGTCTTCGAGTTTGTCGAACCGCGCCAACACCCAGTCGGGGAAGTAACGCTTCGTCAACGTCGGAGTCCCCGGTACCAGATACCCTCGTAGGTAGATGGACGCGAGCGACAGCGCGAACACCACTACACCACCCACTGGCGTCAGTAGGTACGAAGCGAACCCGCTCGCCACGACTGCGATCACGACGTTGACGATAGTACACGGTGTACAGCGGTTCTCGCCAGTGTACTCGGGTTGCCGGAATCGTTCTACGAACCCATTCGATTTCGTGCTCATATTGTCTGTATTAATCTCTTTCCTCGTATATATTTGTCGGTGATTCGAACGAGTGGTTCTCCCGGACGGACGACGGTTACGCTAGAATGCTTATCCGTTCCCCAACGGTGAAATATCTTGCCACGGTGAAACTCCCTCGGTCGCCTGCTGGAGTCGCAGAGTCACTTCACCGCCGTTCGTACGATAGTCGTCGAACGTCAGGTCGCCACCGAACTTGCCTACGATCCAGTTCGAGAGCCAGAGACCGAGTCCGCTTCCGTGGTGGAGAGCCGTTTCCTCGCCTTCTGCGAGGACTTTGCGCTCTTCCTCCGGGATACCGGGTCCGTCGTCCAAGACAGTCACTTCCACCCACTCGTCGTCGCCGCTGGGCGAGACCGTCACGCTCACCGACGGTCGCTCGCCACCGTGTTCGATGGCGTTCTCCACGACTTCGCTTATCGCGGCTTCGAGCGTCTTGTCGCCGTACACCACTGCGCTCTGTGGGGTTTCGGTAGTTATCGCGACGTCGGGGTACGACTGGCGGAACTCCTCGCAGGTTCGTTTCACGCAATCGGTCACGTCTATCTGCTTGGTCGTCCGGCTCTCACCGTCGAGAGTCTTCCCGACCTCGCGCGCCTTCTCGCTGATTTCGATGAGTTCGCTCGCTTTCTGCCGAATGATGCTCGCCTCGTTCGCGGCCGGGGGAAACTCTTCGGCGATGTTCTCGGCCCGACCTAGTACGACGTTGAGGTCGTTCCTGAGGTTGTGTCGCAGGATTCGATTGAATACCTGTAGTCGCTGTTCGCGCCGGACGAGTTCCTTGCGCGTCTGGACCGAATCGATGGCGTACGCGAGGTTGTTCCCGAACTTCGAGAGGACGCGGCGCTCGGTCTCGCCGAACGCGTGCCGGACGTCCGACCAGACGCTCAGGACGCCGTACGCACAGTTCTCGTACACGAGCGGGACCGCGGCGACGGCGTAGGATTCGACGTTCGCGTCGACTTCGTTCTGGAACCGCTCTTTCAGTCTCGCACCGCGTTTGACCTGCACTTCTTGGGTTTCGACCGCCTTCCTCACCGGGAGGCTGTCACCTTCCTCCCGGTCGCCGTGGAGAATCACGGTGTCGAGATACCGTTTTTCGACGCCCGCGGACGCCTCCGGTCGAACGGTGGCAGTCTCCTCGTCCACGGTTCCGACCCACGCGAGGAGGTAGGGTCCCGAGTCGGCGAGGCGCTCGCAGACGATCTGCTCGATGTCCTCGCGGGACGACGCCTGTAAAATCGACTGGCTCACGTCCCAGATGAGGTCGTTGACCGCGATTTGACGGTTCGCCAGTCGCTCGGCGCGCCGCCGCGAAACGGCGTTCTCGATGCGGTTTGCCAACACTGCGAACTGCTCCTGGTCGGTCCCCTTTTTGAGGTAGTCGGTGACACCCGCCGAGATTGCTTTACTGGCTATCTGTTCGCTCCCGCCGCCGGTCAGGAGGATAAACGGGACGTCTCGGTCGGTCTCTCTGACCGCGTCCAGTAACTCCAACCCGTCCATGCCGGGCATGTCGTAGTCACTGACGATGCAGTCGAACCGATTGGTTTCCAATCGTTCGAGTGCTGCTTCCGCGCTCTCCACCGTGTACACGTCGATGTCGTACTCGTCGTCGAGAATTCCGGACGTGACCTTAGCGAAGAAGTCGTTGTCCTCGACGTGTAGTACACGGGGGTTCGCCTCCGGCATCCTCTGTCTTGCCGGAATCACGGCTACCTAATAAATGGTTTCCTTCCTTTAACTTTACAAAATCAGGCGATAGAGCCGATGACTGGCGGTCGAGAGCAATTACGACGCCGGTGATAGCTGTTTTACCCCCGTTCTGACGAACTCGGAGCGTTGCCGAACGAAAGTGATTACGTATCGACAGGCGTCGCCCACGAGACGGCGTTGGCCACGACGGTCTGAATTTCGGGTTGGTGGTAGATGGGGTACGTCTCGTGGCCCGGCCTGAAGTAGAAGATTCGGCCCGACCCGCGGCGGTAACAGCACCCGCTTCTGAACACTTCGCCGCCCTCGAACCAACTCGTGAACACCAAGGTATCGGGGGCCGGAACGTCGAACCGTTCGCCGTACATCTCGGTCTCGGGCACCTCGATGCACTCGTCGATACCCTCGGCGATGGGGTGGCCGGGTTCGACCGTCCATATTCGCTCGGTCTCGCCCGATTCGCGCCACTTGAGGCCGCAACTCGTCCCCATCAACCGCTTGAAAATCTTCGAGTAGTGGCCCGAGTGGAGGACGAGCAGGCCCATCCCCGACAGCACTCGTTCGTGGACGCGCTCGACCACTTCGTCGCTGACCTCCTCGTGGGCCTCGTGACCCCACCACGTCAGTACGTCGGTATCGTCCAGTACCTCCCGAGTCAGGCCGTGTTCGGGGTCGTCGAGGGTCGCGGTCTGAACGTCGAATCCCCGGTCGTCGAGGAACTCGGCGATGGTCGCGTGGATGCCGTCGGGGTAGACCTCGCGGACCGCGTCGTCCTCACGCTCGTGGCGGTACTCGTTCCAGACTGTGACTGTAGTCACGGTCAATCAGTCCTCCGTCGCCGCACTCGGTCCGGTTGCTTCGGCGTTCTCGCCGCCGTACTCGAACATCGCGTCGAGGTCCGGGTCCTCGTCGAGGAGCGCGTATCCCTCGTCGGTTCGCTCCGCGACACCGTGGCGGTCGAGGTGGTCGAGGTGCGCCCACGCCTCGCCCGGCCCGTGCATGATGTGGATGTTCGACAACTCGCCGAATAGGTCGGCGCTGACGGTCCACGCGTCGGCCTCGCCGCGCTCTCGGAGGACCGACAGCACGCGCTCGGTCCGCTCGCGGTGGTGAGCGGCGATTTCGCGCGCTCGTTCCGTGGGGTCGTCGATGGGGTCGCGGTGGCCCGGCCACGCGCGAGCGTAGTCGCTCTCGATAATTCGGTCCAGCGAGTCGAGGTAGGTACCGAGGGGGTCCTCGACGCGGGGGTCAGCGCCGCCGACGTTGGGGGTGTACTTCGGCAGGAGTGCGTCGCCCGAGAGGAGTTCGCGGTCGTCTCCGTCCGTCAGTGCGAACCCGGACAGTCCGGCGGCGTGACCCGGCAGGTGGACCGCTTCGAGTTCGACGTTCCCGAGGTCGAACGTAGCGCCGTCCGCGAACGTCTCGATCTCCGGGGACCGGCCCTGAATCTGGTCGTGGAGACCGAGGAAGTCGAGCAGTTCGTGGGCCTTCTCGTCGGGGACGCCCCACCGCGCGAACAGGTCGCGCTCCTCGATTTCGGTCTCGTGGTTCATGCCGTCCTCGGCGACCATCGGCGCGTCGTCCTCGTGGACGTACACCGTCGCGCCGCTCTCGTCCTGAATCTCGCCCGCGAGACCCGCGTGGTCGTGGTGCCAGTGGGTGAGTAAAATCGCGTCCACGTCGCCGAACGAGACGCCGTACTCGGCGAGTCCGTCCTGTAACTGTTCCCGGACCTCGGGCGAGGCGACGCCCGTGTCCACCAGCGTCGTCCGTCCGGAGTCGTCCCCGAACAGGTACACGTCGTTCCGTCCCTCGAAGACGGTGTTTCCGAGTTGAATCCGTTTCACGGTCGTACTCCGCGCGTGTCAGGTAAGTCGTTTTCTCTCCCGTCGTTCCCTCCGGCCTCGCCCGCCGTGAGGAGTTTGAGTACACTCGTAGTGAAAATTAGTACGGAACTTTTATGATAGATACTGTCCGCCCTTCTACCACGCGATGAGCGAACGACTGGAGCGACGGGAGCAGGACGCCGACCCGGTGAACTGGAAGCGAACCGAGGGCGGCGTCGAACTCTACGACGAGACGAACCCCGACGCGTGGGTGCGGATGGAGTTCGTCAGCGGTATCGACCCGGACAAACGCCTCTACGGCATCTGCGACGACTGCGGTCTGGTCACGCCCCAGCGCGCACTGCCCGCTCGGAGCATGGCCTGTGGCAACTGCGGGACCGAGTTCGCCGACGACTCGTAGTCTGTCCCCCTTTTCGCGACTGGCCGGTCGCTTTCGGACGTTCGATTCTCACAGTAGTCGGTCGATGAACGACTCGAACTCGCCGCCCTCCGAAACCGATTCGAGCGTGTCGAGTGCCTCGCGGTCCTCGTCTCTGTTCTGTTCGAGCAGGTCCACCGCTTCGGGGTCGGCGTCGAGCACGTCCGCCAGCGCGAGCAGTCCCTCGTAGGCGGTGAGTTCGAGTCGCTCGGCCTTCCGACCGACGTGGTTGTAGAGCGTGTTCTGCACCGCCACGTCGTGGGAGTCGGTGTCGGCCTCGCGCTTCTCCTCGCGGAGCGCGTCGAACGTCGGCACGTTTCGCTCGTGCGGTTCGAGGCCCAGTACGTCGAAGACGCGTTCGAGGCGCTCGACGTGGACCACGGTCTCGTCGCGGTGTTCGGCGAACCCGTCCACGAGGTCGGCCTCCGTCGCGCTGGTCTGAAGTTCGTCCAGCAGGTCGGTCAACTCACGCTCGGCGTAGTATATCCCACGGAGTTCGTACTCGAACAGGTCCTCGGGCGTATCGAGAGCCATCTCCAGAACCGATACCCCGTACACGTCCTTAGCTATTGTTGCGGATTCGAGGGGGTCCGTCTGCGTTCGGGCCTGTGGATACCCCCTCGACTCTCCACTCGTCGCTTCCTTCTAATTCACTGTCCCCGACGCCACCGTTATGGCGGATGCCGTCGTGGAGACGTTCATGGCCGTTCCGAAGCCGACATCTCCGCTCGAAATTGCGGCGGTAGCCGTCGGCGCTGTCTTCGCACTGCTCATCGTCGTTCCGCTCGTCCCGCTGGTACTCGAACTCGTAATCGGCGTCTTCAGGGGATTCTTCGACGTTATCGTCCCCGGCGGGCGGACGTACTCGTAGCGCCGGAGTTCCCGAATCGTCTCCTCTGTCCCTGCGCTATGGAGGTGACTTCGTTACGCACGTCTCGTCCCGTTGTACTTTTCTACCCGGAGTGTCCGACCGTGGGTATGACGAGTGGCACCTATCGGTTCGGTCTCTTGGCAGTCGTCTTCGGCGGATTCGTCTCGCTGAACAGTTCACAGTTCGGTGGACTGGACGAACTCGTCGCCGTGTTCGGAATGACGACGATGGTCCTCGGTGGCCTCCTCGGCGCTCTCGGACTCGTCCCAGAGGCTCGGTCCGAGTCGTCGTAATCGTCTGCTTCCGACGTATCGAGGGACAGATTACCGGACTTCGTAGGTGTCGTGTTCCGCGAGGAACCGGCCGAGGTCCGCGGTCTGGCGGTAGTCCGACGACAGCAGGTCGGCCAGCGAGGCGGCCAGTCGTTCGCCGTCGCCGTCGTCCCACTCGCTCGGTTCACGAACCGGGACGACCAGAAAGCCCCGGCCCGGAACGTGGTCGGCGTGGAGGTCGGCCATCCGGTCCTCTCGCTCGCCGCCGTTCAACAGCGCCTCGCGGGCGGCGTAGGTCCCGAGGACGTACCGGGTCGCGCGCTCGCCCACGGGCAGGAGGACGTGTGCCGCGATGGCCCGCAACTCGGCGTCGAAGAACGGTTCCAGTTCGTCGTAGTCGCGGTCGGTCGGCGCGCGCCCCTTGGGCAGACAGCACATGTGGCGATAGCTGAAGAAGCAGTCCGCCGCCGCGGGTTCGTCGCTGTAGGCGTCTCCGAGCAGGCCCACCTCGTTCAAGACGGGTTGGAGGCGCTCGCCAGCCAGACTCCCGGTGAACGGAATCCCGGTCTCGCGCCCGCCGTGGACGCCCGGATGGTCGCCGACCACGTGGAAGTCGGCGTTGGCGTCCCCGTAGCCGAAGACAGCGCGGGGGCCCGAGTCGTCGCCCGCCGACCCACACCCGTGGTCGCAGGGCGGCGTCATCCCGAAGGGGTTGCTGGTTCTGTCCGTGACGTTCTTCACGCCGCCGAGTAGTGGGTTCGAAGGTAAATCCGCCCCGGTTTCGACCGGCGGTGTGCGACCCTACGAGAGCGTCCCATCAACCCGCCGAGTCGGATTCGGCGGCGTGCGGCCCGTGTGGCTGTCACCGCGCAGGGTCGAGCAGTTCGACCGGATGACGGGTCGGCCGACTCAACAGCGAATCCAACTGCTCCAGACAGGACGTACCGCTCGCGACGACGAGGCGGTCCTCGGCCTCGGGAGCGCTGAACTGGCCGCGCAACTGCTCGCCCACGTCCACGCTCAGTTCGTAGTACTCGGACTTGTAGCCGAAGCTTCCGGCCATCCCGCAGCACTCCACGTCGGAGGTCAGCACGTCGTAGCCCGCCGCCTCCAGCACGGCGGTCGTGTACGGTTCGAGGTCCAGCGTGCGCTGCTGGCAGTGGCTGTGGTACGCGACTTCCGCCCCGGCCCCGCGGGTGAGCGCGTTCACCGTCTCGTCCGAGTCCTCCTCGCCCTCTTCGAGCAGGCCGTAGACGTACTCCAGTACCTCGTAGCTTCCGTCGGCCAGCGCCTCGTGGCGCTCGTCGTCGAGGAACTTCCCGTACTCGCGCTCGACCATAGCGAGGTCGCTCGGTTCAATCACGACCACGTCGCGTCCGGCCTCGACGTGGTCCAGCAGCGCGGGCGCGACCTGTTCTGCGTGGCGCTTCGCGGTGGCTATCATCCCCTGCGAGAGGGGCGCGCGACCGCTCGACGCCACCGCTGGCACTCTGACCGAGACGCCCAGCGCCTCCAGCACCCTGACGGCGGCCTTCCCGCGCTCGACCTGCACGTGATTCGTGTAGAGGTCCGGGTAGACCGCGGCGACGCGGTCGGCGTCTGTCGGCGAGATGCGCGACCCGCCACGGGCCGCGAACCAATCCGTGAATGTCTCGCGCTCGAACTCGGGGAGGTCCCGCCGCCGGTCGATGCCGAGAAACCGCTCCATCGCCCACCGCGCGGGAGCCGTGTCCGCGAGCCAGTTCGACGCCGGAGCCAGCGCCGACCCGACCTTCGCCACGGTCGAGAAGTTACCGAAGAACCGCTTCTGGAGGCTCAGTCCGCCCGGTTCCTCGTCGGGCGTCAGCCCCTCCACCAGCCAGTCGAACTCGCCGTCCTCGCCCCGGTTGATGCGGTCGCGGACCACCGTATTTATCCACGGATGTCGATGCCGACCGGACACTGGTTCACGCAGCGCGAACACCCCGTGCAGAGGTCGTTGAACTCCGCGGCGGTGTCCAACCCCTCGACACCGGCCTCCCACCCCGTGGCGATGCCGCCGGAGTACGTCTCGCCGCCGAAGGCGTGGCCGCCGACCGACTGGAAGTTCGCGCAGGAGTTGGCGCAGGCCGAACACCGGATGCAGTAGAGCGTCTCGCGCAACTGGTCGTCCTCGCGCATCGCCGTCCGGCCGTTGTCCACGAGGACGAGGTGGAACTCCCGGTCGTCGGGGTCCCCGGACGCCGACAGCGGCGTCTCAGGGTCGTCGAAGTCGATGGTCGGCGACCCGACCGGCGGACTGAACAGCGAGACGTAGGAGGTGATGTCCTGTCCGGTGCCCGACCGGCCGATGAGTTCCACGAACGGCTGGAGGTCAGAGAGGCTCGGAATCAGTTTCTCGATGCCCGCGACGGCGACGTGGGTGTCCGGCGCGACGACCGACTTCCGGGCGTTGCCCTCGCTGGTCACCAGCGCGATGGTGCCCGACTCCGCGACCACGAAGTTCGCGCCCGTCATCCCCACGTCGGCGTCTTCGATGCGCTCGCCGAGGTACTCGCGGGCGAACTCGGTCAGTTCCTCGGCGGTTTCGAGCGGTTCGTCGGGTTCGAAGTGGGCATTGAACAGGTCGGCGATGGCCTCCCGTGACTTGTGGATGGCCGGGGCGACGATGTGAGAGGGCGCTTCGTCGGCCACCTGCAACACGAACTCCCCGAGGTCCGTCTCCCAGACTTCGACGCCCGCGTCTTCCAGTCGCTGATTGACCTCTATCTCCTCGGTGGTCATCGACTTGCTCTTGACCAGCGTCTCCGCATTCTGACGCTCGCAGACCTCCTCGACGTAGCGATTCGCGTCCGCGGCGTCGTCGGCGAGGTAGACGGTGCCGCCGTTGGCCTCGACGCTCTCGCGGACCCGCGCTATCAGGTCCGGCAGGCGCTCGATGGCGTCCTCCTTGATGGCCCGCGCCTCAGTCTTCAGTTCCTCGTAGTCGTCCAACTTCCCGACCGACTCGTAGCGCCCCTCGTTGAAGCCGCGGGTGTTCGCCGCGACGCTGTCGCCCTCCTCGTCAAGGAGTCGCCGAATCTCCGCCGCCTTCGCCTTCCGGGTAGCGCGGTCGGAACTCATCGGTCCTCCAGCAGCAGGACGTGGACCGCCTTGGGACCGTGGGCGCCGTACACCAGTTCGCCCATGTCGGCGGTCGCGCTCGGTCCCGTGGCGACGACGACGTCGTCGCCGCCCGCCGCGAAGACGGACTCTAGTCGCTCGAAGGCGGCGGGCATGTCCGGGACCACGTCGCTCTCGCGCAGGACGGCGACGTGGGTCTCGGGGAAGAGACTCACCGGTTCGTCGCCGCCGGGCGACGACCGGACGACCACCGACCCGTAGTCGGCGACGCCGAGTTCGACGGCGGTCACGCCGGTCTTCGCCGCTCGCAACTGTGCCGGGGTCGGGTCGAGTTCGACCTCGGTGTCCGCCAGCGAGACGCCCTCGAACGGGAGGGGCGACCCGACCGCGGGCGTCTCGACGACCGAGGTCAGCGCCGCCTCGAACGACTCGGCCTCGACTCGGGTTCGGCCGACGTTCATCCGGCGCAGGGACGCTTCGGACTGACCGAGGATGTCCGTCTCCATGGTCCGTGATAGCGTAGCAACTGTAATTGATTTTCGCTTAGCGGCGGTCTCCGCGTCTCTGGTTTCGGAAGCGACGCTGAGGCCCGAGACCGACGGTTGATGACCGACTGATAGACGATTGCGTGCCCGAACCTACGAGCAACGATGGAACTGCAGAAAAACGTCGTCTTCACCACCGCGACCCCTCTCGGGGCGGTCTACTCCTCGTCGTCCTCGCCGCTGTTCTTGATCTCGTTCAGTTGGTCGAGAAGTTCGTCCTGTGAGGCGTCCGAGTCGAACGAGACTTCCCCTTCGTGGGTGTTCTCGTGGACGGACACGCCGTCGTCCTCGTCGAAGTCGTTTTCTTGGTCCTTTTGTTCGGACTCGTCGTAGCTACCAAAACCCATATCGAACACGAGGGGCTCCGAGTAGTAAAGTCATCCGGTGTTCGCCGAGACTGTTCTCGGCGACTCAGCGCTCGGTGACTTCCAGCACGCGTCCGGCGGCGATGGTCTGTCCCATGTCCCGGATGGCGAAGCTCCCGAGTTCCGGAATCTCCGACGAGGGTTCGATGCTCAGCGGCTTCTGGGGCCGGACCGTGATGACCGCGGCGTCCCCCGACTGGATGAAGTCGGGGTCCTCCTCCTCGACTTCGCCGCTGGAGGCGTCTATCTTCTGGTCGATGGACTCCAGCGTGCAGGCGACCTGCGCGGTGTGAGCGTGGAAGACCGGCGTGTAGCCGTCCGTGATGACGCTCGGGTGCTGCATCACGACGATTTGGGCCGTGAACGTCTCGGCCACGCTCGGCGGGTCGTCGGCCGGGCCGCAGACGTCGCCCCGGTGGATGTCGTCCTTGCCGATGCCGCGGACGTTGAACCCGACGTTGTCGCCCGGTCCCGCTTCGGGCACCTCCTCGTGGTGCATCTCGATGGTCTTGACCTCGCCGCCCACGTCGGAGGGCTGGAAGCTCACGTTGTCTCCGGTGTTCAGCATGCCCGTCTCGACGCGCCCGACCGGGACCGTACCGATGCCCGAAATCGTGTACACGTCCTGAATCGGGAGTCGGAGCGGCGCGTCGGTCGGCGGCTCCGGCTCTTGGAGGTCGTTGAGCGCCTCCAACACGAGTTCGCCGTCGTACCACTCCATGTTCCCGCTGCGCTCGACGACGTTGTCGCCCTCTAGCGCGGAGATGGGGATGAAGCTGGCGTCCTCGGTGTTGAATCGGACCTGATTCAGCAGGTCCTGCACCTCGGCGACCACCTCCTTGTAGCGACTCTCCTCGTAGTCAACCCGGTCCATCTTGTTGACGCCGACGATGAGTTCGTTGATGCCGAGCGTCCGCGCGAGGAAGACGTGTTCCTGCGTCTGGGGCGCGACGCCGTCGTCGGCGGCGACGACGAGCACGGCGTTGTCGGCCTGAGACGCGCCCGTGATCATGTTCTTCACGAAGTCGCGGTGGCCCGGCGTGTCCACGATAGTGAAGTAGTACTCGTCGGTCTCGAACTCCTGATGGGCGATGTCGATGGTCACGCCGCGCTCGCGCTCCTCGGCGAGGTTGTCCATCACGTAGGCGAACTCGAACCCGCCTTTCCCCTTCTCCTCGGCCTCCTCCTTGTGCTGTTCGATGACGTGTTCGGGTACGCTCCCCGTCTCGAAGAGGAGTCGTCCCACGAGCGTCGATTTTCCGTGGTCTACGTGGCCGATGATGGCCAGATTCTGATGTGGTTTGTCTGCCATGGTATTCCCCACCGTGCAACTGAGGTAGTCGTCCCGCAGAACCAAAAGGGCTTCCGGCGATTGGGGTCACCGCACGTCGGGGGCGTACCACGCTGGCGCCACGCCGAGTACCGCGACGACACCCGCGAGCAGGAACGCGGGGCGATACCCCGCCCGGTCGATTATCGCGCCCCCGGCTATCGGCGCGGCGAACGCCCCGAACAGGCCGACGCTGGTCAGCATCGAGATGGCCGTACTCCGAACGGTCGGCGCGACGACTTCCGCGACGTAGGTGTAGAGCAGGCCGATGGTGAGTTGGACCGCGAACCCCGCGACGAGCAGCAGCGCGATAGCGGGACCGACCCGCGTGACGACCACGAATCCCGTGACGGCGGGCGCGGCCGCGACGAACGCCAGCAGGACGACCGGGCGGCGCTCCCCGCCGAACAGTCGGTCCGATATGACCCCGCCGCTGGTCCGCGAGACGACGCCGACCGCGGGGAACAGCGCGGTCAGCAGACCGCTCAGCGCGAGCGAGACGCCGAGGCGGTCGGTCAGATAGCTCGGCAGCCAACTGTTGAGGAACAGGTACAGCGAGAACGCCAGAAACGAGAGGGCGTAGAGCGTCCACGCCGCCCGATTCGCGAGCAAATCGCGCACCTCGGTGCGACTCGGCGCACCGGTC